>NZ_JACBZD010000001.1:3762500-4962500 GCF_013407765.1 Allostreptomyces psammosilenae | reverse complement strand
GGAGGCCGCCGAGGCGCTGGGCGTGTCCGTGGAGCGGGTGTTCAAGACGCTGGTGGCGGACGTGGACGGGCGGCTGACGGTGGCCGTGGTGCCGGTCGGCGGCCAGCTCGACCTCAAGGCGCTCGCCTCGGCCGCCGGCGGCAAGCGGGCCACCATGGCGGACCCGGCGGCGGCCGAGCGCAGCAGCGGCTACGTGCGCGGCGGGATCAGCCCGCTGGGGCAGCGCCGCCGGCTGCCCACCGTGGTGGACGCCAGCGCGCTGGACCACCCCACGGTGTTCGTCTCCGGCGGCCGGCGCGGCTTCGAGGTGGAGCTGTCCCCCACCGACCTGGTCGCCCTGACCGGCGCCGTCACCGCCCCGATCCGCCGCTGACCGGCCTGACCTGGGCGGCCGGTGCCCCCTCGGTCGGCCGGTGGCCCCTCGATCGGCCGGTGCCCCCTCGGTCGGCCGGTGATCGCCCTGACCGGCCGGTGATCGCCGATCGGCCGTGCGCGGGTCGGGGCGCCGCTGGCCGCCCTGATTCGCCGGCGCGCAGGGCCGGGGCGCCGCTGGCGGGGTTCTCCCCGTGTGCCCGGCTCCAGTTATCCACAGGCTGCAGAAGGGGGCTGCGCCGGGTGATCGTTCCATGAAAACCTTGAAACAAGGGGGTCCCCCTTCGGGCCCCCTGGGGGTGTTTGTCGGGTTATACGGCTGCTGTGCTCATTGCGGCCTATGTACCCGTTGCGTCCGTTGCACCCCTCGCACCCATTGCCCCGTTGCCCCCCCCTCGCACCCGTTGCGCCGGACGTGCCGGATGCGCCGGAACACGCCTCGGCAGCGGATGGCCTGATACGCCCTAAGTGCCGGACTGCTCGTCGGTCTTCCTGGGGAAGGCGGAGGGGGAAGCGCCGGGGGGCGGAGGCGCCTCGGACGTCGGCGGAGAGGGGGCGGCCGTCGCCGGGTGCGGCGCTTCCGGGGCCGGGCCGGCCCAGGGCGCGGGATGCTCGGCGGCGTGCTCCGGCCACTCGGCGAGGAGCCGCCTCAGCTCCGCCTCCTCCGGCTCCAGCAGCACCGCCGTCAGGATCAGGAAGGCCACCACGGCGATGGCCGGCCAGATCAGCAGCGCACCCGGGGCGTGGAGTTCCAGCGGCGCGTCGAAGAGCTCCCCCTCCCCCACCTCGGCCGCCCGCGCGGCCACGTCCGTACCGGGCCCCAGCAACACGCCGAGGCGCCAGCCGAGAAGCGACCCCAGCAACGACCCCACGGCCAGGCCGAGCACCGCGGCGGCGCCCCGACGCCGGTACCAGTGCGCCGCGCAGCCGCTGACCAGGCCGGCCGCGGCGGCGAGCAGCACGAACCAGCCGTCCTGGGCGATGGCGCGCTCGCTCTCCGGGTCCGCGCCCACCGCTCCGTCCGCCCCGAGGCTGTACAGCGGCACGGCGGGCGCCAGCCACCACCAGGCCACGCCGAGGAGCAGGCCCAGCAGGGCCACCGCGCCGGCGATCACGCCTCCGGTGCGCAGGGCCTGCGCGGGCGTGTCACGGCGCGAGGCCTTCGCGGTCGCTTCCTGGAGCGCGGCGGCGTACGCGCCGGGCAGGACGGACGCCGACTGGCCCGGCACGGGCTGACCAAACACGGGCTGACCGGGCCCCGGCTGACCAGACGGCGGCTGGCCGGGCGAGGGCCGGCCGGACGTGTGCTGGCCGGGGGGCGGCGACGGCATCGGCGAACTCATGCGATCCCTCCGCTCCGTTCCGACCGGCTGGTGCCGGCCACGCTCCCCCGCCGGGTCGTCCCGCTCCAATCGATCACGCCGCTATCCTCGCACGGCCCCGAGGCCCGTGCCGGCGGTGTCACGACGGCGGCGGACCGACCCGCCGATGACGGCGCCGAAGCGGCGCCCCGGCGCCCGCCGGCGCATCCGCACGGCGCCGACCGGGCCGGCTCACTCCTCGGGATCGCGCACGATTCCCAGCGTGCTGCGCGTCGGCAGCATGCCCGACTCGACCACCGGCCACATGATCGGGAAGACCAGTTGGCCGAGGCGCTCCGCGGCGGTCTGGCCGATGACCCGCCACGGGCGGGCGGCGAGTTCGTCGGTGCGCCGCTCGACCTCGTCCCGGCCCTCCCGCCCCCGCTCGGTGGCCCGGCCGGTCTCGTCCACCCATCCCCGGGCGGCCAGCCGTTCCCGGGCGGCGCCCCACTCCTCCTCGCTCCAGCCACGGCTGGCGAACACCTCCACCGGGGCGGCGCCCACGGCGGCGAAGGAGACCAGGGCTTCGACCGAGTCGAGGCCGGCGTTCAGCAGGGCCGCGAGGTGGCCGTCGCCCCGGTGCTCGCGCAGCACGGTGGCGGCGTGCCACAGCACCAGGTGGGGTTCGTCCGGCCAACCGAGGTCGACGTTGGCGGCCGCCATCGGGCGGCCCGCGGTGTCGGTGGCCTCGGCCGCCCGGCGGGCGAGCGTCGCCGCCTCGGCGAGCTCCGGGCTGTCGATCCGGTCGCCCAGCAGGGCGCGCAGCGCGCGGTCCATCGCCCGCCGGCGGGCCGCCAGCACCCGCTCCGGCGCGGCCACCTCCCACACCGCCGGGACGTGCTCACGCACCATGCGCGGGCTGAAGCTGTAGAACGCGGCGGAGACCAGCTCCGGCCCGGCGGCGCCGAGCGGCGCGGCACGGTAGGCGAAGTAGCGCGGCCATCTGCTCTCCGTCGGGTAGCCGAGGGCCGCCGCCTCCCCGGTCGCCTCGGGCGCGTAGTAGAGCGCGGCGTGCAGCGGCTCCAGCAGGTGCCACAGCTGCCGCACCTGGGCCAGTTCGTCGGACATGGTCACGTTCCTCCCGTGCGTCGCGCTCGGGCCGGCGCCGCTCCCGCCCACCCATCTTGACGATGACAAGATACCGCCACGCCACGGCAACTTGTCAATGACAAGTCCCGACGTAGGCTCACTCCATGACCAGCACCCCGAGCACCCGCCCCGCCGCCCGCGGCTACCACCACGGCGACCTGCGCCGCGCGCTGCTCCGCGCCGCCGTCGAACTGATCGCCGAGAGGGGCACCAGCGCCGTCAGCCTCCGCGACCTCGCTCGCCGGGCCGGCGTCTCACACGCCGCACCGGCCCACCACTTCGGCGACAAGGCGGGGCTGTTCACCGCCATCGCCGCCGAGGGGTACCGCCTGCTCGCCACCTCGCTCACGGAGGCACTGGCCACCACCCCGACCGACCTGCGAGAACTGGGCGTCCGCTACGTACGGTTCGCCATCGACCACCCGGCCCACTTCGAGGTGATGTTCCGCACGGAGCTCCTGCGGCCCGACGACCCGGAGCTGCGCGCCGCGCAGGACGACAGCGGGCGGGCACTGCGCGCCGGCCTGCCGGAGCGGTTGCAGCACGCCGCGCCGGAGCGCGCCGGCCGGGCCGCGTGGTCCCTGGCGCACGGCTTCGCGACGCTGTGGCTGACCGGCAACCTGCGCGCCGCCCCCGGCGAGCCGGAGCCGGACCCCGCCGACGCGTTCCGGGACATCGCGTCGATGCTCTTCACCGACCCGACCCGGCCGCAGTGACGGCGTCCTTCCGGATGGCGCGGCCGGTGAGACCGCGCCATGGATCCCCGACGGTGGACGGCGGGACGGAGAACCTGGGCCCCGGGAGGAGGAGACGCGCGATCCCGCCGCCCAGCAACCCGGGAGGGCGAGCGAGGCCGGGTCCCGGGAGTAGGGGCGAAGCCGAGTTGTCCACAGGCGCACGAAGGGGGCTGCGCTCCGTGATCACCACATGGGATCCTGAAATCGGGGGTCCCCCCAGCGGCGAGGGGGATGTGGAATCGATTTCTTGGCATGCTCGCGGCGCCGGCAGCCCGATCGGCGGGGCGATCTTCGAGAGAGGGGTCGGAGCCCGGTCTGAGGCCGGGAATCCGGGGCGTGGGAGGGCGGCCGTCTCAGCGGGTGGCGGCGCGGCGGTAGGCCAGGGTGGCGATGCAGAGGGCGACCGCGCCCACACCGGCGCACACCGCGAGGTCGGCCGCCACGCCGGGCCAGTGCGGCGCCGCGTCGAAGGTGCCGGCGAACGCCTCCACCCCGTAGGTCGACGGCAGCAGGTCGCGCAGCCACAGCACCGGGGCCGGCATCTGCTCGGTGGGCAGCACGCCCAGCAGCAGCGCCGCCGACATGCCGAGTTGCCCGAGCAGCGTCGCGAACTCGGGGCGCGGGGCCAGCAGGCCCAACGCCGCCCCCAGCCCGGCCAGCGCGGCCCCGGCCAGCGGCACCACGGCCACCAGCACCCACAGGTGGGCCATCGGCAGGGCGAACAGCAGGCTCCCGGCGACCGCCGTCACCACGGTGCCGGGCACGGTGAACGACGCGTACGCCGCGGCGGTGCCGAGCACCACCGAGGCGGGCGGTACCGGCAGCGTGGCGTAGTGGTCGAGTCCGCCCGACGCGCGCAGCGCCCCGAAGTACTGCGCCAGCAGGTTCAGCGCGACGAACGCCACCACCAGCACGCTGGAGCCGGCGACCACGGCGCGGGCCGCGGCGGAGTCGCCCGCCGAGACCACGCCGCGCATCATCACCATGATCCCGACGGACTGGAAGGTGGCCACGAAGAGCAGGGGCATGCGGGCCACCCGCACGCGGGAGAGCTGGGCGCGGTAGACGGCGGCCATGGCCGGCAGCAGCCCGGCCGGCGGCGGCAGCTCCGCCGGCCGGTCCGCGCGGCGACCGCCCGCGGCCACCGACCCAGCGCTCACCGGCCCAGCGCCCACCGGCCCCGAGCCGCGCGGGACCTCACCGGCGGGGACGTCGCCCGCGGGAGCCCGGCTCGCAGCGGCCTGGCTCGCGGGGGCCTCGCTGACACTCATGCCTGTTCCTCGCTCCGCCCGCTCACGTCCGTACCAGTCCCTCGCCGCGCCCGCCGAGCGCCAGGTAGACGTCCTCCAGGCTGGGCGTGGTCAGCCGGAAGTCGTCCAGCGCCGCCAGTGCCGGGCCACCGGTGATCCGCCCGAGCAACTCGCGCGCCTCCCCGGCCGGCATCCGCAGCGTCCACCGGCGGCCCACCCGGGTGGCGCGCGCCGCCAGGCCGGCCACCACCGGCAGGTCCTCCGGCGGTTCGTCCCGCCACACCAGTTCCAGCCGGACGTCGTCGGCGACCAGTGCCTTCAGACCGCCGGGGGTGTCGCAGGCGATCACCCGGCCGCGGTCCACGACGGCCACCCGGTCGAGCACGAACTCCGCCTCCAGCACGTTGTGGGTCACTAGCAGCACGGTGGTGCCCTGCTCGGCGCGGCGGCGGCCGAGCGCCGCCCAGACGGCGCGGCGGGCCACCGGGTCCATGCCGGTGGTCGGCTCGTCGAGGATCAGCACCGGCCGGTCGCCGGTCAGCGCCGCGGCCACGCAGGCCAGCCGGCGCTGGCCTCCGGAGAGCCGCCGCAGCGGGGTGTCGGCCAGCGGCGCCAGTCCCAGCTCCTCGATCACGGCGTCCCGCTCGGCGCGGGCCCGTGCCCGGTCCAGCCCGCGCAGCCGCGCCGTGGTCTCCACGGCCAGCGCCACCGGTAGCTCGTCCAGCGCCGTGGACTCCTGACCGAGGTAGCCGATGAGCCGGGAGGCGAGGTGAGGGCTGCGCACCAGGTCGTGGCCCAGCAGGTCGATGGCGCCGGCGTCCGGGCGCAGCAGGCCGGCGAGCTGGCGGACCAGGGTGGACTTGCCCGCGCCGTTGGGGCCGAGCAGCCCGAAGACCTCGCCGCGCGCGATGTCGAGGTCGATGCCGTCGTTGGCGCGGACGACCGTGGCGCGGCGTCCCCGCCCGCGGCGGTGGGTGCGGACGAGTCCGCGGACCGTGCAGCAGCCCTCCTGCCGCGCCGGGCGGTCATCGTCCGCCTGGGCACGCGGAGCCGGGAACGCGTGGGGCGCCGGCGTGGGCGCCAGGTCGGTCACGAGACGTGTCCCGGCGGGATGGTGCTACGCGTGCTCACGGCGCAAGATTACGCGGCACCCACCCGGCGCCCACCGCTCGGGGTGGGTGCGGCGTGCGGCCTGGTGGGTGCGGCGGGCGGCCGATGAGCGCAAGGAGGTTCTGCCCGACTGTGGAAAACCCCGCCGCCCCTTTTTCACCCACGGGTACCAGAGACAAAGGAGCCAGCACAAGAGGGGTCCGGCCACCTGTGGAAAACCCCGCCGCCCCTTTTTCACCCACGGGTACCGGAAACAGAGGAGCCGGCACAAGAGGGTCCCGCCGCCTGTGGAAAACTGCCGCGCCCCTTTTCACCCAGGGGCACCAGGGGCAGAGGAGCCACCACAAGGAGGTTCTGCCCGACTGTGGAAAACCCCGCCGCCCCTTTTTCACCCACGGGTACCGGAAACAGAGGAGCCGGCACAAGAGGGTCCCGCCGCCTGTGGAAAACTGCCGCGCCCCTTTTCACCCAGGGGTACCAGGGGCAGAGGAGCCACCACAAGGGGGTACTACCCGACTGTGGAAAACTGCGGCGCCCCTTTTCTCCCAGAGGTATAGGAGGCAGGGGGAACAGCGAAAGGAGGGTCCTGCCGTCTGTGGACAGCGGTCGGCCGGGCCGGGCCGGCGCTTGGCCGCCCGCCGGGCGCGGCGCACGGCCGAGCCGGCACGGCGAGCGGCCTAGGCCGAGCCGGCGCAGCGAGCGGCCGCTGGCCCGCCCGCCGGGCGCAGCGCACGGCCGAGCGGGCACGGCGAGCGGCCTAGGCCGAGCCGGCGCGGCGGGCGGCCTGGCGGGCGGCTCACTCGGCCAGGCTGTCCACCCGGCGGCCGATCTCGCGCCAGAAGCCGGCGCGGATGGCGTACCGGTCCTGTTCGTCGATCTGGTCGTCCTTGTGGCCGAGCAGTCCGAAGTGGGCGGCGTAGCGCAGCAGTTCCCCGTCGATGCGGTGCGGGACGCGCGGGTAGTGGCTCCACATCTCGCGCAGGTGGGCGCGGTCGGAGAGGCGTTCGCTCCAGCGGCGGGCGAAGACCTGGCCGACTTCCAGGGGGTCACCGCCGACGCTGGTCATGTCCTCCTCGCGGTCGGCCCAGCGCTGTGCGCTGGTGGTGATCTGGGCGAGGGTGGGGAGGTTGCCGCCGCCGTCGACGTCCGCCGGGACGCGGTCCACCAGCCCGCGGTCGGAGGACCACCGCAGCACGGCGGAGTGGGCCTGCGACGCGCCGTTGACGTGCACGCCGTTGGCGGTGGGCAGCGTCCCGCCGGCGGTGCCGGTGCCGGAGCCGCCTGCCGTGGTGGTCGTGCCGCCGGGGGCGCCGGTTCCGCCCGCTCCGCTGCCGCCCGTTCCGTTGGACGCTCCGTTGGACGCGGCGTTGGAAGCGCCGTTGGACGCGCCGTTGGACGCGCCGGCGGTGCCCGGGCCGGAGGAGCCGTTGCCGGTGCCGAAGGTGCCGGCGAGCCGGCCGGCGGCGAGGCCGGCGAGGTCCTTGGGGGTGGGCACGGAGGGCCGGTGGGGGGCGGGTGGGCGCTGCGGGCCGCCCGCCACCGAGGGGGCGGTGGAGCGTTCGTCGCCGCCGTTGGGGCCCGGGGAGGCGGTGCCGCGGCCGGCGGTCTCCGCGGAGGCCGCCGTTCCGCCCGGTCCGCCGGTGTCCGCGACGACGCCGGGGATGATGCCGGCGCCCACCCGGCCGTCCCGGCCGGCGGGACCTGACGGCCCGGCGGGGGCGTGGGCGGCCAGCAGGGAGGGGCTGCCGGCGGGGCCGGGGGCGGCGAGCAGCGCGGCGTACTCGGGGAGGGTCTCCGGTCCGCACACGGCCTCGCGCGCACGGATGGAGCGGGTGATCCAGGTGCGGTCCAGCACGCGGCGTTCGTCGGCCTCGGCGACGAGGTCCTCGGACTGGTTGTAGTCGCCGTCGGCGGCCTGCACGGCCCACAGGTGGACGGCCACGCCGTGCTCCTTGGCGGCCACCAGGCCGGGGAGGAGGTCGCCGTCCCCGGTGACCAGCACCACGTCCGAGCAGGCCTGGTTGCGGGCGAGCTCGGAGAGGGTGGCGTGCATGGCGGCGTCCACGCCCTTCTGCGCCCAGCGGCCGTCGGTGCGGGTCAGCGCGCCCAGGCGCACGGTGACCCGGGGGAGCACGCGCAGTCGGCGGTGGTCGGGTTGCGGCACGCGATCGGGGGCGGCGTCGAACCAGTAGATGCGCAGCAGGGGTCTGCCGGTCTCGTACTCGGCGCGTTCGCGCAGTGAGGAGACCAGGAGTTGGTGGTCCACGGCGATGCGGGAGCGTGCCGGGTCGCCGGCCAGCAGGCTGGCGGCGGCACCCAGCAGGTATCCGGCGTCGACGAGAACGACACAGCGGTCCATGTTCCACCTCTTCACGGTCTCGTCGGGCGCATGCGTTGAGTCTGCCCGATGCGTGGCCGATCCATGGCGGATCGGCGATCCTCGGCGTGCCGCGGGCGTCGTGACGACGAGATCGGTTGCGGCGGGCGGTGACCGGCCCGGCGGGCGCTGGCGGGCGCGGGACTCGGGAGGGTCAGGCGGTGGGGGCGGCGTCAGGCGGTGGGGGGCGGCGTGGGCTCTCCGCGCCGGCGGGCGTCCTCGGCCAGGGCGCGGCGGGCGGCGCGCAGCTGACGGGCGGGCAGGACGGAGCGCCAGCGGATGTCGGCGAGGGCGGCGCGCTGTTCCTCGGTGGTGCGGCGGCCGGCGTGTCGGGCGGCGAGCTGGAGCATCGGCCAGGCCCGGTCGGGCAGGCCGACGCGGCGCATCTCGCGCTTGAGATTGGGCCACCAAACGGTGGTGGCCTCCTCCAGTTCGGTCTCGGCGCCGCGCATCCGGGAGAAGCCGCCGAGGCGGCCGATGATCCGGCTGACGACCCACTGTGCGCCGGCCATGAGCACGGCGAGGACGAGCAGGACGATGCCGATGGGGGTGGTGACGCCCCACGGGAGGAGCAGCACGCCGAGCCCGCCGACGGCGTACTTGACCAGGAAGAGGAGTTCGAGCCGGCCGAGCACCAGCTTGCCGGCGAGGTAGCGGACGAGCAGGACGGCCTGGCCGGTGGTGAAGCGCGGCGCGGGCTCGCCGGCGGCCTCGTTCTCCGCCTCGACGTCGACGACGAGGCCCTTGCGCTCGGCCTCCTCCGCCGCCACGGCGGCGCGCCGCAGGCGCCACCCGCCGCGGGCCGCGCCGAAGCCGACCTTGCCGGCGGTGCGGGCGATTCTGGTGAGGGCGGGCATGGGCGTCTCCTCGGTGCGGCGCTACGTCCCGGGACAGCCGCTGGTGTCCAGGGTGTGCGAGAAGGGCTCGGGCAGGGTGATCTCCTTACCCAGGTCAACGCCCAGGTTGACCGTGTAGTGCCCGTCGCTGGGCTCGGAGAACAGGGTGAGGCGCCGCTCCAGCGGGTCGACCAGGAGGTACAGCGGGATGCCGGAGCGGGCGTAGCCACGGACCTTGCGGACCCGGTCGGTCTCGGCGTTGCCCGGCGAGACCACCTCGACGACGAGTTCCACCGATGGGGCCGGGATGAGCCACTCGTCGTCCGGCAGCCCGTCGTCCCGCAGCACGGCGAGGTCGGGGATGTACCGCTCCCCGGTCGACGGCAGGTCGATGGTGACGGCCTGGTAGGAACCGCAGCCGCCGACGGCGGGCAGTTCCCGTTCCAGCCACTTGACGATGCGGGCATGCCCCATCGCCGCCGTCGGCGCCAGCACGATCTTTCCTCCGATGACCTCGGCCCGGAAACCCTCGGGGACGTCCATCGCGGCGTGCGCCGCGAGGACGTGCGAGCGGACCTGTTCCAGCGCCATGGCGCTCATGGCTGGTCCTCCTTGCTCCGCGTCCGCCCCTACTGGGCGGCCGCCGTAGAGCAAGTCTAGTGACTGGTCGGGCACTGAGCGTCACCCCGCCAGGCAGGAGGGGCCGAGGAGGGCCTTGAGGTCGCCGAAGAGGGCGGGGTCGGAGGTGACCCGGTGGCGGTCGAGGCGGAGCACGGTGGTCTTGGTGGAGCCGAGCAGCTTGACCCGCACCTCGGTGTTGCCGGGGTGGCTGGCCAGGACCTCGCCGAGGCGGGCGACGATCGGCGGGGTGACCTTGACGGTGGGGATGGTGATGACGACCGGCTGGTCGGTGCCGTAGTCGGTGAGGTCGGGGACCATCAGTTCCATGGCGACGAGGCGGGGCACGTCCTCGCGCTTGTCCAGGCGGCCCTTGACGAAGACCACCGCGTCCTCGGTGAGCTGGGTGGAGACCAGCTGGTAGGAGGCGGGGAAGAACATCGCGTCGATGGAGCCGGCGAGGTCCTCGATGGTGGCGATGGCCCAGGCGTTGCCCTGCTTGGTCATCTTGCGCTGGAGGCCGGAGATGATGCCGCCGATGGTGACCACGGCGCCGTCCGGGCGTTCCTCGCCGAGCTGGGCGATGGCGCAGTCGGCCTTGTCGGCGAGCAGGTGCTCCAGGCCCTGGAGCGGGTGGTCGGAGACGTATAGGCCGAGCATCTCGCGCTCGTTGGCGAGCAGGAAGGACTTCTCCCACTCGTCGGGGGAGAACTCCACGTCCAGGCCGAAGGCGGGGGTGTCCTCCTCCTGGACGTCGCCGCCGAACAGGTCGAACTGCCCCTCGGCCTCCTTGCGCTTGACGCCCACCACGTTGTCGATCATCGGCTCGTACCGCTCGACCAGGCCCTTGCGGGTGTGGCCGAGGGAGTCGTAGGCGCCGGCCTTGATCAGCGACTCGATGGTGCGCTTGTTGCAGACGACGGCCTCGACCTTGTCCAGGAAGTCGGGGAAGGAGGCGTACTTCCCCTTGGACTTCCGGGTGCGGATGATCGAGTCGACGACGTTGGCGCCGACGTTGCGCACGGCGGTCAGGCCGAAGCGGATCTGGGTGTCACCCTGCGGGGTGAAGTCGGCGTCGGACTCGTTGACGTCCGGCGGGAGGACCTGGATGCCCATGCGGCGGCACTCGTTGAGGTAGAGCGCCATCTTGTCCTTGTCGTCCTTGACCGAGGTGAGCAGCGCCGCCATGTACTCGGCCGGGTAGTTGGCCTTGAGGTAGGCGGTCCAGTAGGACACCAGGCCGTAGGCGGCGGAGTGGGCCTTGTTGAAGGCGTAGCCGGCGAAGGGCACGAGGACGTCCCAGACGGCCTGGATCGCCTCGTCGGAGTAGCCGCGCTCGCGGCAGCCGTCCCGGAAGGGGATGAACTCCTTGTCCAGGATCTCCTTCTTCTTCTTGCCCATGGCGCGGCGCAGCAGGTCGGCCTGGCCGAGGGTGTAGCCGGCGAGGATCTGGGCGGCGCGCTGCACCTGCTCCTGGTAGACGATCAGGCCGTAGGTGGGCTCCAGCACCTCCCGGAGCGGTTCTTCCAGCTCCGGGTGGATGGGGGTGATCTCCTGCTGGCCGTTCTTGCGCAGCGCGTAGTTGGTGTGCGAGTTCACGCCCATCGGGCCGGGGCGGTACAGGGCGCCGACCGCGGAGATGTCCTCGAAGTTGTCGGGCTTCATCAGGCGCAGCAGGGAGCGCATGGGGCCGCCGTCGAACTGGAAGACGCCGAGGGTGTCGCCGCGGGAGAGCAGTTCGTAGGTGGCCGGGTCGTCGAGGGTCAGGTCCATCAGGACGACCTTCTTGCCCTTGTTCTTCTCGATGTTCTTGAGGGCGTCGTCCATGATGGTCAGGTTGCGCAGGCCCAGGAAGTCCATCTTCAGCAGGCCGAGCGACTCGCAGGTCGGGTAGTCGAACTGCGTGATGACGACGCCGTCGGTGTGGCGCACCCAGACCGGGATGTGGTCGGTGATGGTCTCCGCGGACATGATGACGCCGGCGGCGTGCACGCCCATCTGGCGGACCAGGCCCTCGAGGCCGCGGGCGGTGTCGATGACCTTCTTGACGTCCGGCTCGTTCTCGTAGAGCCCGCGGACCTCGCCGGCCTCGTTGTAGCGGGGGTGCTCCGGGTCGGTGATGCCGGACAGCGGGATGCCCTTGCCCATGACGTCCGGCGGCATCGCCTTGGTGATCTTGTCGCCCATGGCGTAGGGGTAGCCGAGGACGCGGCCGGCGTCCTTGATGGCGTTCTTGGCCTTGATCCGGCCGTAGGTGGCGATCTGGGCGACCTTGTCGGAGCCCCACTTCTCGGTGACGTAGCGGATCACGTCGCCGCGCCGGCGCTCGTCGAAGTCGATGTCGATGTCGGGCATGGAGACGCGCTCGGGGTTGAGGAACCGCTCGAAGATCAGCCCGTGCTGGAGCGGGTCGAGGTCGGTGATGCCCATGGCGTAGGCGACCAGGGAGCCGGCGGCGGAGCCCCGGCCGGGGCCGACGGCGATGCCGTTGTTCTTGGCCCACATGATGAAGTCCGCGACGACGAGGAAGTACGAGGGGAACCCCATCTGGACGATGATGTCCATCTCGTACTCGACCTGCTTGCGGTGGGCCTCGTCGATCCCGTCCGGGTAGCGCCGCTCCATGCCGCGCCAGACCTCGGCGCGGAAGAGGGACTCCTCGGTCTCGCCCTCGGGCACCGGGAACCGCGGCATGAGGTTCTTGAACTCGAACATGCCGGTGGTGTCGACGCGCTCGGCGATCACCAGGGTGTTGCGGCAGCCCTCCTGCCAGGCGTCGGAGGAGTCGATGGCGCGCATCTCGTCGGCGGACTTCAGGTAGTAGCCGGAGCCGTCGAACTTGAAGCGGTCGGGCGTGTCGAGGGTCTTGCCGGTCTGCACGCACAGCAGGACGTCGTGCGCGGTGGCCTCTTCGGCGTACGTGTAGTGGCTGTCGTTGGTGACCACCGGGGGGATCTTGAGCTTCCTGGCGATCTCCAGCAGGCCGTCGCGGACCCGGCGCTCGATCTCGATGCCGTGGTCCATCAGCTCCAGGAAGTAGTTGTCCTTGCCGAAGATGTCCTGGTACTCGGCGGCGGACTTCAGCGCCTCGTCGAACTGGCCGAGGCGCAGCCGGGTCTGCACGACGCCGGAGGGGCAGCCGGTGGTGGCCATCAGGCCGGCCGCGTGCTCGGCGATGATCTCCTGGTCCATCCGGGGCCACTTGACCAGCCAGCCCTCCGCGTAGGAGCGGGAGGAGAGCTTGAACAGGTTGTGCAGGCCCTCCTTGTTGCGGGCCCAGATGGTCTTGTGGGTGTAGGCGCCGGAGCCGGAGACGTCGTCGCGCTTCTGCGCGGGGGTGCCCCACAGGATGCGCTTCTTGTTGGTGCGGGACTCCGGGGCGACGTACGCCTCGATGCCGATGATCGGGGTGATGCCGGCCTTGGTGGCCTGGGTGTAGAAGTCGTGCGCGCCGTGCAGGTTGCCGTGGTCGGTCATGGCCACCGCGGGCATCCCCAGCCGGTCCGCCTCCTTGAACATGTCCTTGAGCCGGGCGGCGCCGTCCAGCAGCGAGTACTCGGTGTGGACGTGGAGGTGGACGAAGGGGTCGGACACCTGGGGCCTTTCGAGCGGCGGCGGTACGGGACGGCGGCGGTCGGGTCGCGGCGGTCGCGGGGCCGGGGAGGGCCGCGACGGGGCCCGACGGCCCTGCCCGGAAGCGGGCGGGGAGGGCCTGTCCGAGACTACCGCGACGGACGGGTCGCGGGTGCCGGCCGGGGGCGTCGGGTCGCGTCGGGTCGGGTGGGCGAACACCGGGGGAACGTTCCCGGAAGGCTCGGCGAACGCGGGCGGCGGGCGGGTGCCGGAACCGTCCGGCGGCAGGCAGGCTGGGAGGGCGTGCGCCGCCGCGTGCCGTGGCGGCGGGCGGTGGACAGCGCCCCGGTTCCGGCGGTCCGGCCGCGGCGGCGTACGGTGCACTGGCGGCGTGGCCGCGTGGCGGTTGGACCATCTCGATATCTCTCGATATCTCTCGATACCTCGCGATATGGAGCCCAAGGGATGAGCACGAGTGCGGTGACGGGTTCGGGGCGGCTGGCGGCCGGGGACGAGGAGCGCGGCGCCACCATCCTGGAGGTGTTCGACTCCGCCTTCCGCGCGCTGCTGGACGCCGACCCGGCCGCGTTCCGCGGGAAGTTCCGGAAGATGGCGGCGTCGCCGTTCGCCTTCTACCGGGGCTCGGCCTGCCTGTTCTACGCGGACCTCGACGCTGTCGGCGGCGACGGCCGCGGCGGGGTGGGCGCGGAGTTCCTGGACGAGCGCACCAGCCGGGTGTGGATCCACGGTGACCTGCACGCGGAGAACTTCGGCAGCTACATGGACTCCCGCGGCCGGCTGGTGTTCAACGTCAACGACTTCGACGAGGCGTACGTCGGCCCCTACCTGTGGGACGTGCTGCGCCTGGTGGCCAGCCTGGCGCTGCTCGGCCACGCCAAGGCGCTGAGCGACGCGGTGATCACCGAGCTGGTCCGCTCCTGCGCCGGCTCCTACCGGCGGCGGATCGCCGAGCTGGCCGGGGACGGGGCGGGCGGCACGGCCGCGGAGCGCGCCGGCCGGCTGACCCTGGACACCGCCACCGGACCGCTGCTCCAGGTGCTCCAGCGGGCCCGCTCACGGACCCGGATCGGGCTGCTGGACTCGCAGACCACGGTGGAGGACTACGAGCGGCACTTCACGCTGGGCGGCGGGGCGTTCCGGCTGGACGACGCGACCCGGCAGGAGGTGCTGGCGGCGCTGGAGTCGTACCACGAGACGCTGCCGCGGGCGACCCGGGCGCGGCCGGAGAGCTACCGGATCAAGGACGTCTGCGGCCGGCGCGGCGTGGGGATCGGCAGCGCCGGCCTGCCGTCGTACAACATCCTGCTGGAGGGGCACAGCGAGGCCCTGGAGAACGACGTCATCATCTACCTCAAGCAGGGGCAGACCCCGGCGGTGAGCCGCTTCGTGACCGACCAGCGGGTGCGGGAGTACTTCGCGCACGAGGGCCACCGCACGGTGGTCTCGCAGCGCGCGCTGCAGGCGCACGCCGACCCGTGGCTGGGCTGGACGACGATCGGCGGGGTCGGCCAGCTGGTCGCCGAGGTCTCCCCGTACGCGGTGGACCTGGACTGGGACGAGATCAACGAGCCGGCCGAGATCCGGTCGGTCGTGGAGTACCTGGGCGCCGCCGCCGCCGCGATGCACGCGGTGGCCGACGACGAGTCGGGGCACTCGCTGGTGCCGTTCTCCACCGAGGAGGCGATCCACCAGGCGGTCTCCCGCGACCCGGAGGGCTTCGACGCGCTGCTGGTGGACTTCGCGCACGGCTACGGCGCCCGGACCCGGGCCGACCACCGGCTGTTCGTGGACCTGTTCCGCAACGGGCGGATCGCCGGGCTCTGAGCGGGATTCCGGGCGGCGCCCGCGCCGGGCGCCGCCCCTGAGCGCCCCCGTCCGGGGCCGGCCGCTCCCCTAGGGGAGGGGTGGCCGCCGGGCGGGGGCGAAAACCGTCCGCAAGACGCATGCGCCGGGCGCCGCGCAGTCGTTAGCGTCACCGCGTGACTGACATTCCGACAGCGCCGCAGCCCCCCGCCGGATCCGAGCCCGCCGCCCCCGGCGAGGCCGGCGGGATCACCGTTCCGCCGCCCGGCCGGGCGTTCGCCAGGGCGGCCGCGGCGGCCGGCACGACCATGCCGCCCCCGCCGCCCGGCGCCCTGGGCGGCGCCCCGGCGCCCGCCCCCGCCACCACCGCCCTCGCCCCGGCCTTCCTGCACGGCGTGGCCTCCGGTGACCCGCTGCCGGACGGCGTCCTGCTGTGGACCCGGGTCACCCCCCATCCGGGCGCCGGGCCCGGATCCGGTCTGGGCGGCGAGGTGGAGGTGAGCTGGGAGGTGGCCGCCGCCCCGGACTTCTCCTCCGTCCTGGTCAGCGGCTCCACGGTGACCGGGCCGGCCCGCGACCACACCGTCAAGGCGGACGTCCGGGGGCTGTCCCCGGCCACCGACTACTGGTACCGGTTCCGCTGCGGCCAGGTGGTCTCGGCGGCCGGCCGCACCCGCACCGCCCCGGCCCACGACGCGGAGGTCACCCGGATGCGCTTCGGGGTCGTCTCCTGCGCCAACTGGGAGGCCGGCTACTTCAGCGCCTACCGGCACCTGGCCGCGCGGGGCGACCTGGACGCCGTGCTGCACCTCGGCGACTACCTGTACGAGTACGGCACCGGCGAGTACGCGGCGCGCGGCCGGGTGGTGCGGGTCCACGAGCCCGCGCACGAGATCGTCACGCTGGCCGACTACCGGGCCCGGCACGCCCAGTACAAGACCGACCCGGACCTGCGGGCGCTGCACGCCGCGCTGCCGATCGTCGCCATCTGGGACGACCACGAGTTCGCCGACAACGCGTGGGCCGGCGGGGCGGTCAACCACCAGCCGGACACCGAGGGCGACTGGACGGACCGGGTGGCCGCCGCCCAGCAGGCGTACTTCGAGTGGATGCCGGTCCGCCAGTCCGACGCCGGGGAGGTCTACCGGCGGCTGCGGTTCGGCCGCCTGGTCGACCTGTCCCTGCTGGACCTGCGGTCGTACCGCTCCGCCCCGGGCGACCAGGGCGGCCGGGCCGGGGTGGACGACCCGCACCGCACGCTCACCGGGCGCGCCCAGATGGAGTGGCTGAAGAGCGGGCTCGCCGAGTCCGACGCGGCCTGGCACCTGGTCGGCAACTCGGTGATGATCTCCCCGGTGGCGTTCCTGAAGCTCCCGGCCTACCTGCTGCGCCCGCTCGCCGAGCTGCTGGGCCTGCCCAAGGAGGGGCTGGCGGTCAACACCGACCAGTGGGACGGCTACACGGCCGACCGGCGGGAGCTCCTGGAGCACCTGCGGCGGAACCGGATCGGCAACACGGTCTTCCTCACCGGCGACATCCACTCGGCGTGGGCGAGCGACGTGCCGGGCGAGGCGGCGACCTACTCCACCTCGGGCAGCCTGGCCACGGAGTTCGTGGTCACCTCGGTGACCTCGGACAACATCGACGACATGCTGAAGGTGCCGCCGCGGACGGTCTCCTCGCTGGCCGCCCGGATCATCCGCACGGCCAACCCGCACGTGAAGTGGGTGGACCTGGACTCGCACGGCTTCGGCGTGCTGGACGTGCGGGCGGAGCGGGCCCAGATGGACTACTACGCCCTGGACGACCGCACCCGGCCGGACTCCGGCGCCCAGTGGCTGCGCTCCTACGCGGTGGACACCGGCAGCCAGCGGGTGCGTCGGGCGGACGCCCCGGTGCGCTGATCGGGCGGCGCCCGGCCGGCGGCACCCGCCGCCGGCCGCCCGCGCCCCGATCGGCCGGCCACGCCGTTCGAACACTTATATCGGGCGAATGGGTATTTACCTATCCAGCACCGCTCATTCATGGTCAGGAAACACCGCTCCGCCACAGTCGGAGCATGACCACGGATCCCATGCCCCGCGCCCTTCCCCCCGCCGCCGGCGGCGTCCACGCCTCCCCCGGCGCCGGACACCACTGGCGGCGTGACGCCGTCGAGCTGGCCGCCATGTTCACCGCCGTGCTGCTGGCCGACCTGGTGGCCAAGCTCGTGATCCGCGGCTCCGGCGGGCCGATGCTGCTGCTCGGAGCCGTCGCCGCGCTGCTCGGCAGCAGCGCCCTCCACGTGTGGTGGGCGCACCGGCGCCGCCGCGTCAGCACCCACTCCCCGCCGCGCACCGCCGCCCGGGCGGCCGGGCGGGCCGCCGGCCGCCGCACCGGCGCGGACCCGGCCACGCGGGGCGCCGGCACCGGGAAGGCGCCGGCGGCGACCGAGTGCGCCAGTTGTGCGCGGTCGCTGGGCGGCGGGCGCGTCGCGCCGTGAGACGGCTCACGCCACCGGCCGTTCGCCCCGGAACCGGCCCCCCGTCACCCCCCGGTGGCCACCCCCATCCCGTACGGTGGACCGGGCGCCGAACCGGAACGACTCCGGCGGCCACCGACTGGGCAGACGCCTGAGGGGTGCCCGGGCGCCCCACGTCCCCAGCCGCCACCGAAGGGAGCCTCGACCGTGGATCCGTGGACGGTACTGCGTCCCGCCGCCGTTCTGGTGGGTGCCCTACTGCTCACCGCCGTGGTCGGCTTCCTGGTCGACCGACTGCTCGGCCAGGTGGCCCGCCGTCACCCGGACGCCGTGGTCTGGCCGCAGCTGCGGCGCTGCCGTCCCCCGCTGCAGGCCTTCGCCGCCACCGCGCTGCTGCTGGCCTGGGAACCACTGGCCCGGCTCGGCGACCCGCCGCGCGGCGCGGTGCGGCACGTGCTGCTGCTGCTGACCATCGGACTCGGCGCCTGGCTGGCCGCGCGGGTCGCCACGGCCGTGGAGGACGCCGCCTACCACCGCTTCCAGCTCGCCAACACCGACAGCTACAAGGTGCGCCGGGTGCGCACCCAGGTGGCGGTGATCCGCCGGGTCACGGTGGCGGCCATCATCGTGATCGCCGTCGCGGCCATGATGATGACCTTCCCGGCCGCCCGCACCATCGGCACCTCGCTGCTGGCCTCGGCCGGCATCATCGGCCTGGTCGCCGGTGTCGCGGCGCAGTCCACCCTGGGCAACCTCTTCGCCGGGCTGCAGATCGCCTTCAGCGACATGGTCCGCATCGGCGACGTCGTCGTGGTCGACGGCGAGTGGGGCAACGTCGAGGAACTGAGCCTGACCAACCTGGTGGTGCGCACCTGGGACCAGCGGCGGATCGTGATGCCGGTGTCCTACTTCACCAGCAAGCCGTTCGAGAACTGGTCGCGCACCGACCCCAACATGACCGGAACGGTGATCTTCCACCTCGACCACTCGGCGCCCATCGCCGAGATGCGCGAGGAGCTGTTCCGGATCGTCAAGGAGTCCCCGCACTGGGACGGCGAGGCCTGGGGGCTGGTCGTGGTGGACACCACCCCGTCCACCATCGTGGTGCGCGCCCTGATGACCGCCGCCGACGCGGACGCCATCTGGACGCTCCGCTGCGACGTGCGGGAGCGGCTGCTCACCTTCCTCACCCGCGAGCACCCCTACGCCCTGCCGCGGCTCCAGCTGTCCGGCCACCCGAGCGGTCCGTCCGTCCCGCTGCCCGCGCAGGCCACCGGCTCCACCGCCGAGGCCGCCGCGGGGGCCGAGGGCGGGGCCGGCGACGGCGCGGACTCCGGGGACGGCGCGGCGGACGCGGAGCGGCCGAGCCAGGCGGAGATGGCCGCGCAGTTCGCCCGGGTGTCCGCGCTGGCCTCCTTCGCCAAGCCGAACGACCGGGACGGCGACGGCCGCCGGCGGCGCTGACCGCGCCCCCTCCACCCCCCAGCCCGTCCGCCCCCGCGCCGCCGGCCGCGCCGCGGGGGCGGAGTCCTCACGCGGAGGGCTCGGCGCCGTCCAGCCGCTTGCTCATGGAGCGGTGCGGTATGCCCGCCTCCAGGTACTCCGGCCCCCGCGCGGTGTAGCCGAGGCGCTCGTAGAAGCCGAGGGCCTGCACCTGGGCGTGCAGGTCGACCCGGACCAGGCCGCGGCGGCGGGCCTCCGCCTCGACGGCCCGCACCAGGGCCGCGCCCAGTCCGGTGCCCCGGGCCCGCCGCAGCACCGCGAGCCGGCCCAGCACGGCGCCGTCCTCCGTCCCGCCCTGGGCGACGGCGTCCGCGCCGGTGAGCATCCGCACCGTGCCCACCGCGCCCCCGGCGTCGTGGGCGACGAAGTGGGCGCAGCGCGCGTCGTACTCGTCCCACTCCTCCTCGGCCGGCACCCGCTGCTCCTCGACGAAGACCTCCTCCCGCACCCGGAAGGCCCCGTCGCGCTGGGGGTCGTCGGTGGGTCGGACGTCGGCGAGCGGGGTGCTGGTCATGACGGGGCTCCACGGGGCGGTGGCGCGGGGCGGGGGCGGCCCGCCCGCGGGCGCGGCGGGGGGATGGGTGCAGGGTGGGGGCGGCGGGCGGTGCGGCGGTCAGCTCTCGGCGGCCACCCGGTCCAGGGCCCGGGCCAGGTCGTCCGGGTAGGGGCTGTCGAACTCGACCCAGGTGCCCTCGGCGGGGTGCTCGAAGCCGAGGTGGACGGCGTGCAGCCACTGCCGGGAGACGCCGAGCCGGCGCGCCAGCACCGGGTCGGCCCCGTAGGTGAGGTCGCCGACGCACGGGTGGCGCAGCGAGGCCATGTGCACCCGGATCTGGTGGGTGCGGCCGGTCTCCAGCTTGATGTCCAGCAGGCTCGCCGCGCGGAACGCCTCCACCGCGTCGTAGTGGGTGACGCTGGGCTTGCCGGCGGCGGTCACCGCCCACTTGTAGTCGTGGCTGGGGTGGCGCCCGATGGGGGCGTCGACGGTGCCGTGCAGCGGGTCGGGGTGCCCCTGGACGAGCGCGTGGTACCGCTTGTCCACGGTGCGCTCGCGGAACTGCTGCTTGAGCACCGAGTAGGCCAGTTCCGACTTGGCGACCGCCATCAGGCCGGAGGTGCCCACGTCCAGGCGGTGCACCACGCCCTGCCGCTCGGCGGCGCCGGAGGTGGAGATGCGGTAGCCGGCGGCGGCCAGACCGCCCACGACGGTGGGCCCGGTCCAGCCCGGGCTGGGGTGGGCGGCCACCCCGATCGGCTTGTCCACGACCACGACGTGGTCGTCGTCGTACACGATCCGCATGCCCTCGACCGGCTCGGCGACCACCCGGACGGGCTCGGCGGGGGCCGGCATCTCGACCTCCAGCCAGGCGCCGCCGGTCACCCGGTCCGACTTCGCCGCTGCGGCGCCGTCGATCCGGACCATGCCGCCGGCGACGAGCTCGGCCGCCTTCGTGCGGGAGAAGCCGAACATGCGGGCGAGGGCGGCGTCGAGACGCTCGCCCTCCAGGCCGTCCGGAACGGGCAGGGAACGGGTCTGCGGAACGGTACTCACCCGTCCGAGTATGCCCTGCCGGGCCGGCTCCGAGGGCCGCCGCCCCCGCCCCGCCCCGGTTCCCGGTCAGTCCTTGGCGGTGGTTCCGTCGGGCGCGCTGCCGCGGAACGAGAGCAGCACGATCAGGATGCCGCCGCACACGATCGCCGAGTCGGCGATGTTGAAGACCGCGAAGTTGGTGGGGGCGATGAAGTCCACGACGTGCCCCTGGAACAGGCCCGGGGAGCGGAAGACCCGGTCGGTGAGGTTGCCGAGCGCGCCGCCGAGCAGCAGCCCCAGGCCCACCGCCCACGGCGTGCTGTACAGCTTCCTCGCCAGCCGGATGATCACCACCAGGACGACCGTCGCGACCAGCGTGAAGAAGACGGTGTACGCCTCGCCGATGCCGAAGGCCGCGCCCGGGTTGCGCAGCGCCTGGAAGCGCAGCAGGCCGGGGATCACCTCGATCGGCTCCCGCCCCTCCAGGCTGCGCACCACCCAGGTCTTGGTGGCCAGGTCGAACAGGTAGACCACGGCGGCGAGCACACCGAGCACCAGCAGGCGGCGGCGCCGGCCCGCGGGATCCGCCACGGGCCCGGCCTCGGCCTCCGGCTCGCTCCCGTCCCCGGTGTCGTCTCCCGCCTCGGCCGGCGGCTCGGCGTCGCGCGCGCCGGCCCCGAGGGCGGACGCGCCGGCCGGGGCCGGCACGGTGGCACGGGGGCGCTCCTGCCCCTCGGCGCCGGCCGCGCCCTCGCCCGAGGTCGGGGCCGTCGCGGCGGACTCGTCCGCTTCGGTACTGATGGTCGTCTCCCTCGTCCGACGGTGCCGTACCGCACAGGCTCGCGGCTGCACGGGCTCGCAGGGAAGCCTACGGCACCGGTGGATTCCTCCCCAGGGCACGCGGGTGCCCCGGGGGGACGGTCCAGGGCGGGGCTCAGCGGCGCTCCGCCGCCTGCTTGCAGGCCACGCACCAGGTGGCCCGCGGGAACGCCTGGACCCGGGCCTTGCCGATCGGCTGGCCGCAGTTCTCGCACTGGCCGAACGTTCCCGCACCGAGCCGGGCCAGCGCCTCCTCGGTCTGCAGCAGGCGCTCGCGCAGGCCGTTGGCGAGCGACATGGCGTGCTCGCGCTCGATGTTCTTGGTGCCGGTGTCGACCTCGTCGTCGCCCGCGCCCCCGCCGAAGTCGCCGATCAGGCCGTCGATCTCGGCGTCCGCCGAGGCGATCTCCCCGGTCAGCCGTTCCCGGTCGGCCTCCAGCTCCGCGCGGACCTCGGCCACCTCCTCCGCCGTCCACGGCTCCTCGCCGCTCCGCACCGGCAGCGTCTCGGGGCCGACGGGGGCGGCGGCGGGGACGGGGACGTCCAGGGTCCCGGTGCCGCTCGCCGCGTCCTGCGCCCTCGTGGTCCTCGTGGTCTCCGCCATCGCTCCGATCCCTTCTCCCGGTCGACGCCCGGGGGTGCGGCGAAGTGGTCGCGGGCGACCGCCCCGGTCCCTCCGGTCGGGTCCCGACCGTCCGGATTGAGGGCAATCGCCCGGTGAAGGTGTGCCCAGTTCGTCACGCGGTAATCACCGGCCGCCCACGGGCGCCCCGGAGGACCTCCCCCGGCCGCCGGGGCCGGGCCGGGTCGGCGCCGGGGACATCGGGCGCGGCGGGCCGGTCGGCGCCCGTACACTAGCCGGCAGACACAAGGCGAGGATGGGGACGAGTACCGGCGGTCCAGCGGCCGCCAGCGACCCGGGGGCGGTGGGAGCCCGGGGGTGCGCGCGTCGGGAAGATCACCCCGGAGCCGTCGGAGGAAAGGCCGCGCGAGCGCGGCCGAGTAGAACCGGCAGTGTCGGCGAATGAGGGGGCCGCCGCCCGGCGGCGGCCAAGGAGGGTGGTACCGCGGGCCGCGACCGGCTCGTCCCTCCGCCGGATACGTACGCCCGTCCGCCGGAGGAAGTGCCAGCATGTCGACCGCGCCACCACCCGAGCGCCCGCTCTACAACCCGGTTCCCGCCCAGGTTGACCTCCCGGCCCTGGAACACCAGGTGCTGGACTTCTGGGCCGACAACAAGGTGTTCGAGCGCTCGCTCCAGCAGTCCGAGGGCCGCCCCGAGTGGGTCTACTACGAGGGCCCGCCCACGGCCAACGGCCGCCCGGGCACCCACCACGTCGAGGCCCGGGTCTTCAAGGACGTCTTCCCGCGCTACCGCACGATGAAGGGCTACCACGTCGCCCGCAAGGCCGGCTGGGACTGCCACGGCCTGCCCGTGGAGCTGGCGGTCGAGAAGGAGCTGGGCTTCTCCGGCAAGCAGGACATCGAGGCGTACGGCGTCGCCGAGTTCAACGCCCGGTGCCGCGAGTCGGTGCTGCGCCACGTGGACGCCTTCGAGCAGCTCACCCGTCGGATGGGCTTCTGGACGGACCTCGGCCAGGCGTACCGCACCATGGACCCGGAGTACATCGAGTCCGTCTGGTGGTCGCTGAAGCAGATCTTCGACAAGGGCCTGCTGGTGCAGGACCACCGGGTCGCGCCGTACTGCCCGCGCTGCGGCACCGGGCTGTCCGACCACGAGCTGGCCCAGGGCTACGAGACCGTGGTGGACCCGTCGGTCTTCGTGCGGTTCCCGCTCACCTCGGGACCGCTGGCCGGGAACGCGGCGCTGCTGGTGTGGACCACCACGCCGTGGACGCTGGTGTCGAACACGGCGGTCGCCGTGCACCCGGAGGAGGCCTACGCGGTCGCCACCGACGGCACGGAGCGGCTGGTCGTCGCGGAGAAGTTGATCGGCAAGGCGCTGGGCGAGGGCTGGACGCCCACCGGCGAGCGCTTCACCGGGCGCGAGCTGGAGCGCTGGGGCTACCAGCGCCCCTTCGAGCTGGTGTCCTTCCCGGAGGGCGCCCCCACCAACTTCGTGGTGGTGGACGAGTACGTCACGACCGAGGACGGCTCCGGCCTGGTGCACCAGTCCCCCGCGTTCGGCGAGGACGACATGCGGGTGTGCCGGCGGTACGGCATGCCGGTGGTCAACCCGGTGCGCTCCGACGGCACCTTCGCCGAGGACCTGCCGCTGGTGGGCGGCATGTTCTTCAAGAAGGCCGACGAGCCGCTGGTGGCCGACCTGGAGCGGCGCGACCTGCTGTTCAAGCACGTGCCGTACGAGCACAACTACCCGCACTGCTGGCGCTGCCACACCGTGCTGATCTACTACGCGCAGCCGTCCTGGTACATCCGCACCACGGTGGTCAAGGACGCGCTGCTGCGGGAGAACGAGAACACCAACTGGTACCCGGAGACGGTCAAGCACGGCCGCTACGGCGAGTGGCTGCGCAACAACATCGACTGGGCGCTGTCCCGCAACCGCTACTGGGGCACCCCGCTGCCCATCTGGGCCTGCCCGGAGGGCCACCTGACCTGCGTCGGCTCCCGGGCGGAGCTCGGTGAGCTGGCCGGCCGCGACCTGAGCGACCTGGATCCGCACCGGCCGTACATCGACGACGTCACCTTCGCCTGCCCCGGGGAGCCGGACTGCGGGCTTCAGGCCCGCCGGGTGCCGGAGGTGATCGACGCCTGGTACGACTCCGGCTCGATGCCGTTCGCGCAGTGGGGCTACCCGTATCGCAACCGGGAGGTGTTCGAGCGCACCTACCCGGCGCAGTTCATCTCCGAGGCGATCGACCAGACCCGCGGCTGGTTCTACACGCTGATGGCCGTGGGCACGCTGGTCTTCGACCGGTCGTCGTACGAGAACGTGGTCTGCCTGGGCCTGATCCTGGCCGAGGACGGCCGGAAGATGTCCAAGCACCTGGGCAACATCATCGAGCCGATCCCGCTGATGGACCGGCACGGCGCGGACGCGCTGCGCTGGTTCATGGCGGCCTCCGGCTCGCCGTGGTCGGCCCGGCGGGTCGGTGACGGCACCATCCAGGAGGTGGTGCGCAAGACGCTGCTCACCTACTGGAACACCGTCGCCTTCCAGGCGCTGTACGCCCGCACCGCCGGCTGGGCGCCGTCGGCCGCCGACCCGGCGCCGGCCGAGCGGCCGGTGCTGGACCGCTGGCTGCTGTCCGAGCTGCACACGCTGGCGCGGGACGTGGACGCGGCGCTGGAGCGGTTCGACACCCACGCCGCCGGACGGCTGCTGTCGGCGTTCGTCGACGACCTGTCCAACTGGTACGTGCGCCGCTCCCGGCGGCGGTTCTGGCAGGGCGAGCCGGCCGCGCTGGCGACCCTGCACGAGGTGCTGGAGACGGTCACCCGGCTGATGGCCCCGCTGGTGCCGTTCATCACCGAGCGGGTCTGGCAGGACCTGGTGCGCCCGGTGGACCCGCAGGCGCCGGAGTCGGTGCACCTGGCGTCCTGGCCGGTCGCCGACGAGGCGCTGATCGACCCGGCCCTGAGCGAGCAGATGGCGCTGGTGCGACGGCTGGTGGAGCTGGGCCGGGCCACCCGCGCCGACTCCGGGGTGAAGACCCGCCAGCCGCTGTCCCGGGCGCTGATCGCCGCGGCCGGCTGGGAGTCGCTCGGCGAGGAGCTGCGCGCGCAGATCGCCGAGGAGCTCAACGTGGCCGCGCTGGCCTCGCTGGCGGAGGTCGGCGGCTCGCTGGTGGACACCACGGCCAAGGCAAACTTCCGGGCGCTCGGCAAGCGGTTCGGCAAGCGGACGCCGACGGTGGCCTCGGCCATCGCGGCGGCCGACGCGGCAGCGCTGTCCGCGGCGCTGCGGGCCGACGGCAGCGCGACGGTGCTGGTCGAGGGCGAGGAGGTGACGGTCGGCCCGGACGAGGTGATCGTCACCGAGACGCCCCGGGAGGGCTGGGCGGTGGCCGGGGAGTCCGGCGCCACCGTTGCCCTGGACCTGGAGATCACCCCCGAGCTCCGGCTGGCCGGGCTGGCCCGGGACGTCGTCCGGCTGGTCCAGGAGGCGCGCAAGAACAGCGGCCTGGACGTCTCGGACCGGATCGTGCTGCGGTGGGCGGCCGACGCCGACTCCGAGGCCGGCCGGCTGACCGGTCAGGCGGTGGCCGCCCACGGCGGCCTGGTCGCCGAGGAGGTGCTGGCCGTGGAGCTTGCCGAGGGCGCGCCGGCCGACGGCGACGGCTTCGGCGCGCCGGTGGTGGACGAGGGCCTGGCCCTGCGGTTCTGGCTGCGCAAGGCCTGAGGGCCGGCGGGCCGCCTCCGGGCGGCCCGCCAAGCCCGGGCAAGCGCGTGGGGGCGGTCCCTCCCCGGGGAGGGACCGCCCCCACGCGTCGGCGCCCCGGGGCGGGCCGGACGCTTGGTCACGGAACCGTTGCACAAAGTCCATCGCGGCGTTGCCGGCTCGCAATGCGAGAGCGGGACACTACTCACACTGGGTGAAGTAGTGCCCCGCTCCTGATGAGGCGCCGACTGACTCGCTCGCAGAAACGTCACTCCACTGGTGGTGGAGGGCACTCCCCGGCCGGTCGCGCCGCTCGTGGGCGGCCACCTGGGGAGACTGCCCGCCGCGACAGGGGGTCGCGGCGGCCGCGCGTCAGTTGTCGGGGTCCTCGTCGATCAGGAAGCCACGCATCGGCGTGGGCGCCTGGAGGGACTGCGGCTGCGGTGCCTGCGGCCGTACCGGTGCCATCGGCTGGGTCATCGACGGCGCGCCCATCTGCTGGTGCTGCCCCGTCGGCCCACCGTGGCCACCGGGGCCGGGGCCCATGCCGGGACCGGCGCCGAAGCCGCCGGGGGCCGACTGACCCATCGAGGAACCGTTCGGTGCTCCGAGTCCCGCGCCGAAGGACGAGCCCAGCGAGGACGGGGGCAGCGAGGGGGCGGCGGAGGCGCGCGGCGGGGCCAGCGAGTCGTCAGCCTGCGACTCCAGCTGCCGCATCTGGCTCTCCAGGTACGACTTCAGCCGCGTGCGGTACTCCCGCTCGAAGCCGCGCAGGTCCTCGACCTTGCGCTCCAGGGTGGCGCGGGCGCTCTCCAGCGACCCCATCGCGACCCGGTGCTTCTCCTGGGCGTCCCGCTCCAGGGCGTCGGCCTTGGCGCGGGCGTCCCGCTCCAGGCCCTCGGCGCGGGTGCGCGCCTCACCGACGATCTTGTTCGCCTCGGAGCGGGCCTCGGCGACCGCCTGGTCGGCGGTCTGCTGGGCCAGCGCCAGGACGCGGGCGGCGCTGTCGCCACCGGGGCCCTGCTGCTGCAGGTGCGGCGGCGGGCCGCCGAACTGCGGGCCGTGACCGGGACCGCCGGGACCGCCCGGACCGGGCAGCTGCGGCGGACCGCCGAGCGGGTGCGCTCCGGGACCACCCGGGCCCGAGGGACCGCCCGGCAGCTGGGGCGGGCCACCCATGGGGTGCTGGGCCTGGGGGTTGGGTCCTGATATGGCCGCCGGAACCGGAGCCTCGGCACGCTGCTGCTGCTGCTCGCGCTCCTTGCGCTGCGCGGCCTGCTGGCTCTGCTGCGCCGCACGGGTGGCCGCGGCCAGCTTGGCGCGCAGGTCCTCGTTCTCCCGCAGCAGCCGGGTCAGTTCCGCTTCGACCTCGTCGAGGAAGGCATCGACCTCATCCTCGTCGTAGCCCTCGCGGAGACGGACGGTCGTGAACTGTTTGTTCCGAACGTCCTCGGGGGTCAACGGCATCTCTTCACCTCAACGTGATCGTCGGCGTATCGACAGACCGTATCGTTCACAGCTGGGCCACCAACGCCCGCAGGATGAGAACGATGATCATCAGAACGAAGAAGGACAGATCGAGCGCCACGCCCCCGAGGCGCAGTGGCGGGATGACCCTCCGCAGCAGCTTCAGCGGAGGATCCGTCACCGTGTACGTGGCCTCCAGCAGCACCACCATGGCCCTGCCTGGCTGGTACGACCGGGCGAACTGGAACACGTAGTCCATCACCAGTCGGAAGATCAGGATCAGGAAGTAGATCCACAGCGCGAAGTCGAGCACCGCGATCACCACGCTCACCGCGCCGTCACTCCCTCTCCCCGACCGTCCTGCCCATGTCCCCGCATCGGTTCCGCCCCTGCCTTCTCGCCTCAGCTCTGGTTGAAGAACCCGCCCTCGGCGATCCGGGCCTTGTCCTCCGCCGTGACATCGACGTTAGCAGGCGACAGAAGGAAGACCTTCTGGGTCACCCGTTCGATGCTCCCGCGCAGGCCGAAGATGAGTCCGGCCGCGAAGTCTACGAGGCGCTTCGCGTCCGTGTCGTCCATCTCCGTGAGGTTCATGATGACCGGGGTGCCCTCGCGGAAGTGCTCCCCAATGGTACGGGCCTCGTTGTACGTCCGGGGGTGGAGCGTCGTGATGCGATAGGAGTCACGTGGGTAGGACTCCCGATCGGGCACAGCCTTTGGCATGATCACCGGAGCGTTCTTCTCTACTCGACGGACGGGGGTGATGGGAGAGACCGTCCCTCCCCGGTCCCGGTACTCCTCGTCGCGGACCTCGCGGACCGAGGGAATCCGGGGGGGCGGAGCGTCCTCGCGGCGGGCCGTCTCGCGCCGGGGGACCTCGGTGACCACGCTGGCCACGCCGTCCGCGTCGTCGTCGTGGCCGTCCCTGAGCTCCCGGGGGCGCTCGGTACGCTCATGACGGTCCGTGCGGTCGACGTCGAACTCGTCGTCGAGGTCCCGGTCGCTGCCGTAGTCGTACTCTTCCGGATCCTCCATGAGGCCGAGGTAGACCGCCATCTTGCGCATTGCGCCGGCCATGCTCCTGTCCTCCCGGTCTACGGTGGATCGGTCCCGCCACCCAGTGCTGTGGTCCTACGATCCACTTCTTGGTGACGTTACCCGAGCGGCTTGCGGACGCCGAGTACCGCGGAGCCGATGCGTACGTGTGTCGCACCCGCCGCCACGGCTTCCTCGAGGTCCGCGCTCATCCCCGCCGAGACCATGTTCGCAGTCGGATGGGCTTCGTGCATGCGGGATGCGATATCCGCAACCCGATCGAAGGCCGCGGCGGCGTTCCCCGCGTAGGGTCCGCGCAGCGGCGCGACGGCCATGACGCCGTCCAGACGCAGTCCCGGAGCCCCGGCGACCGCGTCGGCGAGCGACGGGACGCCGTCCGGATCCACCCCACCCCGCCCCGGATCCGGGTCGAGGTTCACCTGGATCAGACAGCCCAGCTCACGGCCGGGTTGGTCCCGGCCGGCCCGCACCGCGGCGGCGGACAGGGCGTCCACCAGCCGGGAGCGGTCCACGGAGTGGACGTAGCCAGCCCACTCGACCACCTGACGGACCTTGTTGGTCTGCAGTTGGCCGACGAAGTGCCAGGTCAGTTCCAGATCGGAGCAGCTCTCCACCTTCGGCGCGGCCTCCTGCAGGCGGTTCTCGCCGACGTCGGTCACACCGAGGGATGAGAGAATGCGCACATCCCGAGCGGGATGGGTCTTGGTGATGACGACGAGTCGGACGCTGCCCGCCGGGCGGCCGGCGGCCCGCTCGGCCGCCGCGATGCGGGAGCGCACCAGGGCGAGGTTCGCCTCCAGTTCGCGGGCGCGCACCCGAGCGGAGTCTCCCGCTCCGGGCACCGCTGTCTCCTGCACCGTCTCGCCGCCGTTCACCGTGGTGGGAATGGGTACCGGGCGCCAGAGGCGGACATCCCGGTGGATTTCATGATCAGAATATCCGATCGATAAGACGATCCCGTCGACAAATCGGTTGCCACCGGTTCGACGTGTCGCATTTCATCGGAATTGTCCGGTGAATGGGTGAGTGGGGGAACCCGCGCGGAGCACCCGCCCGAGCCGCCCCGCTCCCCGCTGCGGGAACGCGCCGCTCAGTCCAGCCACACGTAGCCGGCGAGCCGGCCGGTGCGGCCCTCCCGCCGGTAGGAGAAGTGGTCCGGGGACTCGATGGTGCAGGTGGCGACCTGCTCCACGTCGGTCACCCCGGCCCCGGCCAGCTGTGCCCGCACCCCCGCCGGGATGTCCAGGCCCGCGGTGCCGGCCGAGGTGACCGAGCGACAGCCCGGCACCGCGGCGGCGACCTCGTCCTGCATCGCGCGCGGCACCTCGTAGCAGGAGCCGCAGGCCGCCGGGCCGGTGACGGCCCGGATCCGCCCGGGGCGCGCCCCGAGGTCCACCATCCGGGCGACCGCCGCCGGCACCACGCCGGCGGCCAGTCCCGGTCGGCCGGCGTGCACCGCCGCGGCCACGCCCGCCTCCGGATCGGCCAGCAGCACCGGGGTGCAGTCGGCGACCAGCACCGCCAGCGGCAGCCCGCGCTCCGCGGTGACCAGGGCGTCCACCTCCGGCAGCGCGGTGGCCGCGGCCGGCCAGGGGGCGTCCACCACGGCCACGTCGCGACCGTGCACCTGGTTCATCCAGACCACCCGGGCGGAGTCGAGCCCCAGCGCGCCGGCGGCGGCCGCGCGGTTGGCCCGCACCCGCGCCGGGTCGTCGCCCACGTGCCCGCCGAGGTTGAGCTCCGCGTACGGCGCGGTGCTCACCCCGCCCCAACGGTCCGTGAAGGCGAAGTGAGCACCCGCGACGTCGAAACGCTGACCTATCACCGTGTGTCGTTCCCGGCCTCGTACCGGCGTCTCAGCGCAGGAAGTCCGGGACGTCGAGCTCGATCTCCGGCTCGGGGCGGTGCGGCTCCTCGCGCACCGGCTGCGGCACCACCGGGGTGGCGCCCTCCGCCGGGCCCTCCGCTCCGGCGCCGGGGAGGGCGTCGCCGGCGGGCCGGCCGCTCTCCGCCCGGGACGCCGGCAGCTCGCCGAGCCGCGAGGAGGCCGGCGGACGCTGCTCCACCAGGCCGCCGGCGGCCGGGCCGAGGGAGCCGCGGGCACCGCGCTCCCGCTCGGCGCGCTCGGCCGCCTGGGTGGCCAGCACGGAGCGGTTGGTGGGGGTCGGCTGGCCGTTGTCGAAGCCGGCGGCGATCACGGTGATCCGCACCTCGTCGCCGAGGGCGTCGTCGATGACGGCGCCGAAGATGATGTTGGCCTCCGGGTGCGCGGCCTCGCTCACCAGCTGGGCGGCCTCGTTGATCTCGAACAGGCCGAGGTCGGAGCCGCCGGAGATGGACAGCAGCACGCCGCGGGCGCCGTCGATGGACGCCTCCAGCAGGGGGGAGGAGATGGCCATCTCGGCCGCGGCGACCGCGCGGTCCTCGTCGCGGGCGTGCCCGATCCCCATCAGCGCCGAACCGGCGTCCGACATCACCGACTTGACGTCGGCGAAGTCGAGGTTGATCAGACCGGGGGTGGTGATCAGGTCGGTGATGCCCTGCACACCGGAGAGCAGCACCTGGTCGGCCGACTTGAAGGCGTCCAGGACGCTGACCTGACGGTCCGAGATGGACAGCAGCCGGTCGTTGGGGATCACGATGAGGGTGTCGACCTCCTGGCGCAGGGCGGCGATGCCGTCCTCGGCCTGGGTCGCCCGGCGGCGGCCCTCGAAGGTGAACGGGCGGGTGACCACACCGATGGTGAGCGCACCCAGCGAGCGGGCGATGTTCGCCACCACGGGGGCGCCGCCGGTGCCCGTCCCGCCGCCCTCACCGGCGGTGACGAAGACCATGTCGGCCCCCTTGAGGACCTCCTCGATCTCCTCGCGGTGGTCCTCGGCGGCCTTGCGGCCCACCTCCGGGTTGGCTCCGGCGCCGAGGCCCCGGGTGAACTCGCGGCCGACGTCCAGTTTGACGTCGGCGTCGCTCATCAACAGGGCCTGCGCGTCGGTGTTGATCGCGATGAACTCGACGCCCTTGAGCCCGACCTCGATCATCCGGTTGATGGCGTTGACGCCACCGCCGCCGATGCCGACGACCTTGATGACTGCGAGGTAGTTCTGCGGTGCTGCCACGTCGAAGCCCTCTCGCCTCGATTTACGGGGCCGGCGGCGGCGCGGGCTGCGCCGTGCCGACTACTGCCGGATCGGAAAGGAACATCGGGTGGCCGGCCGGCGGACGGCCTCCGCATCCCGGAGCCGCCCCAACCCTAACCCTGAGGTTTAGGGTTCGAGTCGCGTGTCGACCCGGTGCTGTCCAGTGCTATGACGAGCCTAAATCGCACGGCGTCCCCGTTCAACGAACACGCCGAACCTCCCGATTTTCTTTTGGTGTGAGTGACCGTCCGGTGTTCCGGACGCCCCCTCGCAGGGGGAACTCTAAGTGATCGCGCGCCAGGGAGCGCAACCGGGCGGATCGGCCGAAGCCTGAGGGAGGGTCAGATCGGCCTATTCCAGGCCACCGAGGGCCGGCTGCTCCGGTACCGACACGTCATAGACCGCGGCCGGGTGCGCGAGCATGTCCGTCAGCACCTCCGCCTTGCGCGCGGAGTCCTCCGGGGAGCCCCAGACGACCACCGAACCGTCCGTCAACTCCAGCCGGACGTCGTCCCAGGAGTCCATCCGCACCACCTCGGTGCGCTCCCGCAGCTCCTCGGGCACCGCGAGGGCCACCTCGGCCGCCCCGGCCAGCAGCTCGGCGCGCGGGAAGGCCGCGCCGGACGGCCCGCCGTCCGGCGCCACCCGCACCACCGGGACGCCCGGCAGCGGCCCGGCGGCCTCCTCGAAGACCACCCCGTGCTCGTCCACCTCGCGCAGCCGGCCGTCCTCGTCCAGCAGGGCCACCGTGCGGTGCTCCACCACCTCGACCCGGACCGTGTGCGGCCACACCCGGCTCACCCGGACGGAGTCCACCCGGCTCAGCTCCGCCACCGCCCGCTCCGCGGCGGCGGTGTCCACCCGGGCCAGCGGCCCGCCCAGCGGCACCCGGGCCGCCTCGCGCACCTGCTCCTCGGTCAGCAGCTCGGTGCCCACCACCTGCACCCGGCGGGCGTCCAGCACCGGGGAGAAGGCGACCAGCCACACCGCGCCGCCGGCGAGGGCCACACCGGCGGCGAGCAGCGCCCAGCGGGCCGCCGCGGAGGCCGGCAGCAGCCGCCGGACCCAGTAGCCCAGCCAGGACGGCGACCGAGGCTCGCTCACCCGGGCCGCCTCAGGGCCGCCGCGCGGCGGCGATGGCCTCGTCCACCATGGCGACCAGCAGCTCGTCGGCGTCGCGGCGGCCGAACTCCGCCGCGGCCCGGCTCATCCGCTGCAGCGCCGAGGCGTCCACCAGCACCGGCAGCAGCTCGGAGAGCACCCACTCCGGGGTCAGCTCGGCGTCGTCCACCAGCAGGCCGCCGCCGGCCTTCACCACCGGCTGGGCGTTCAGCCGCTGCTCGCCGTTGCCGATCGGCAGCGGCACGAAGGCGGCCGGCAGCCCCACCGCGGCCAGCTCCGCGACGGTCATCGCGCCGGACCGGCAGAGCATCAGGTCGGCGGCGGCGTAGGCCAGGTCCATCCGGTCCAGGTAGGGCACCGGGCGGTACGGCGCCCGCCCCTGGGCGTCCTGCACCTGCGGCAGCTCGTTCTTCGGGCCCACCGCGTGCAGGATCTGCACCCCGGCCGACTGCAGCCGCTGGGCCACCGCCTGCACCGTCTCGTTCAGCCGGCGGGCCCCCTGCGAGCCACCGGTGACCAGCAGCGTCGGCCTGGCCGGATCCAGGTCGAAGTAGCGGCGGGCCTCCGCGCGCGTCGCCTCGCGGTCCAGGGTGGCGATCGAGCGGCGCAGCGGGATGCCGACGTAGCGGGCGCCGTGCAGCTTGCTGTCCGGCGTGGAGACGGCGACGAAGTCGGTGAACCGGGAGCCGATCCGGTTGGCCAGGCCCGGCCGGGCGTTGGCCTCGTGCACCACGATCGGCACCCCGGCCCGCCGGGCCGCGAGGTAGGCGGGCAGCGCGACGTACCCGCCGAAGCCGACCACCACGTCCGCCCCGGTGCGCTCCAGGACGTTCTGGGCCTCCCGCACGGTGCCGCGCAGCCGGCTCGGCACCGTGATCAGCTCGGGGGTGGGGCGGCGCGGCAGCGGAACGGCGGGGATCAGCGCGAGTTCGTAACCGCGCTCGGGGACCAGCCGGGTCTCCAGCCCCCGGCTGGTGCCCAGGGCGGTGACGCCCGTGTACGGGTCCCGGCGGCGCAGCGCGTCCGCGAGGGCCAGCGCTGGTTCGATGTGGCCGGCGGTCCCACCGCCGGCGAGCACGACATGCACCGAATCAATCACCGTTTCCGCTTCCGCGGCCGAAGCCGCGCGACAGTCTTTCCCAGCAGGCCGGGGCCCCGCGCGGCCAGCGCCCGGCGCGCCGCGGGTTCGCCGCGCGCGCAGGCCAGCAGCAGCCCCAGGGCGAACATGGTAGGCAGCATCGCGGAGCCGCCGTACGAGACCAGGGGCAGGGGCACCCCGACGATCGGCAGCAGGGCGAGCACCGAGCCGATGTTCACGGTGGCCTGGCTCATGATCCAGATCACCACCGCGCCACAGGTGTAGCGCACGAAGGGATCCCGGGTGCCCAGGGCCACGCGGAGGCCGGCGTACCCGATCGCCGTGTACAGGACGAGGACGGACAGGGTACCGGCCAGGCCCAGTTCCTCGCCGATGACGGCGAGGATGAAGTCGGTGTGCGGTTCGGGCAGCTGCCCCCACTTCTCCACGCTGGCGCCCAGGCCGCTGCCCGAGATGCCGCCGGTGGCCAGGGCGTACATGCCGTGCACGGCCTGCTGGCAGCCGTCGGCGTCGCTGGGGTTGCCCACGCAGGCGAGCCGGTCGACCCGGTGCGACTCGGCGTTGAAGAAGTACCAGCCGAGCAGGCCGGCGGCGGTGAGGACGACGGCGAACAGCCGCATCGGGGCGCCGGAGAGCCAGAGCAGGGCGAACAGGATCGCCACCATGATCATGGTGGTGCCCATGTCGCCGCCGAGCATGACCGGGACCATCAGCACCATGCCGACCGGCAGCAGCGGCACGAACAGGTGCCGCCACTGGGCCAGGGTGCCCAGCCGTTCCTTGCGGGCCAGCAGGTCCGCGCCCCAGACGACCAGGGCCAGCTTGGCGAACTCGGACGGCTGGAACTGGAAGGGGCCGCCGAACTGGATCCAGTTGCGCTGTCCGTTGACGGTCAGCCCGATGCCCGGGACGAACACCAGGGCGAGCAGCCCGAGGGCGACCAGCAGCAGCGGGTAGGCGATGGCCCGGTGCGCGGTCACCGGCAGCCGGAGGGCGACCAGCAGCAGCGCCAGGCCGAGTCCCACGCCGAAGAGCTGGCGGGTGAAGTAGTACTGCAGCGGCAGGCCGTTGTCGTAGGCCTCGATCTGGGAGGCGGAGAAGACCATCACCAGGCCGAGCACGAGCAGCAGCGCGGTGGCGCCGAGGATCAGGTAGTAGGGGGTGAGCGGGCGGCCGAGGGTGCGGCGGGTGCGGCGCAGCGCGCGCCGGCCGCGGCGGTACCAGGCGGGCGCGCGGTCGCTCTCGCCGGCGGCGGCGCGGGCGGGCCGCGCCGGGCGGGCCGCGCCGGCGGCGGGGGCGGCCCCCGCGGATCCCGTCCGCGGGGGCCGCCCGGGCGGCGTCGGTGCCTCAGCCCTGGCCATGGCGGGCGTGCACGGCGGCGGCGAAGGCGTCCCCGCGCTCGCCGTAGTTGGCGAACATGTCCATGGAGGCGCAGGCCGGGGCCAGCAGGACGGTGTCACCCGACCGGGCCATCCGGCCGGCTTCCTCGACGACCTCTTCCATGGCCCCAGTGTCGGTCCGGGCCACCTCGACGACCGGGACCTCGGGGGCGTGTCGCCGCAGGGCGGCGCGGATCCGGTCGCGGTCCCGGCCGATCAGCACGACGCCGCGCAGCCGGCCGGCGGCACCGGCCACCAGGTCGTCGAACTCGGCGCCCTTGGCGAGGCCGCCGGCGATCCAGACCACCGAGGGGTAGGCGGCCAGGGAGGCGGCGGTGGCGTGGGTGTTGGTGGCCTTGGAGTCGTCCACCCAGGCGACGCCGTCGCCGGTGGTGGCGACGTGCGCGATGCGGTGGGCGTCCGGCCGGAAGGCGCGCAGGCCGTCGCGGACCGCCGCGGCGGGCACGCCGTGGGCGCGGGCCAGGGCCGCGGCGGCCAGGGCGTTGGCCACGTTGTGCGGGGCCGGCGGGTCGATGTCCTCGACGGAGGCCAGCTCGGCGGCGGAGGTCCAGCGCTCCTTGATGAACGCGCGGTCGATCAGCAGGCCGTCGACCACGCCGAGCTCGCCGACGCCGGGCGCGCCGAGGGTGAAGCCGACGGCGCGGCAGCCCTCCTCCACGTCGGCCTCCTCGACCAGGCGCCGGGTGGCCGCATCCGCGCTGTTGTAGACGCAGGCGACCTTCGCGCCGTGGTGGATCCGGCCCTTGTCGGCGGCGTACGCCTCCATGGAGCCGTGCCAGTCGATGTGGTCCGGCGCCAGGTTCAGCACGGCGGACGCCTCGGCGCGGATCGAGGAGGACCAGTGCAGCTGGTAGCTGGACAGCTCGACGGCGAGCACGTCGTACGGCTCGGCGTCGGGGTCCTCCGGGAAGACGGCGTCCAGCACGGGGGTGCCGACGTTGCCGACCGCGGCGGCGCGCAGCCCGGCGGCGCCGAGGATGGCGGCGAGCATCTGCACGGTGGTGGTCTTGCCGTTGGTGCCGGTGACGCACAGCCAGGGGGCGGCGCCCTCGGCCGGGCGGAGCCGCCAGGCGAGTTCGACGTCGCCCCAGACCGGGACGCCGGCGGCGGTGGCGGCCTTGAGCAGCGGAGCGTCCGGGCGCCAGCCGGGGGAGGTGACCACCAGGCCGGTTCCCTCGGGCAGCCGGCCGGAGGCGGTGTCGGCGTCCGGTCCGGTCAGGACCCGGGCTCCCGCCGCGCGGAGCTGCTCGGCGCGGGCGTCGAGGGCGGGTCCGGTGCCGCCGTCCAGCACGGTGACCGTGGCGCCGAGGCGGAGCAGCACGCGGGCGGCGACCGCCCCGGAGACCCCGAGGCCGGCCACGGTGGCGTGCAGCTGCTGCCAGGGGCTGGTGCGGTCGGCGGCGGCCAGCCAGCCCGGGACGGCCGCGCTCATCGGGCCGCCCACCCGGCGTAGAAGATGCCGAGGCCGACCGCCACCCCGATGCCCTGGATGATCCAGAAGCGGACCACGACCAGGACCTCGCTCCAGCCCATGAGTTCGAAGTGGTGCTGCAGTGGCGCCATCTTGAACACCCGGCGTCCGGTGGTGCGGAAGGACGCGACCTGGATGATCACCGAGAGGGTGATCAGCACGAACAGGAAGCCGGTGACCACCAGCAGCAGCTCGGTGCGGGTGAGGATGGCCAGCGCCACCAGGGCGCCGCCGAGGGCGAGCGAGCCGGTGTCCCCCATGAAGATCTTGGCCGGCGAGGTGTTCCACCACAGGAAGCCGGCGCAGGCGCCCATCAGGGCGGCGGCGATGATCGCCAGGTCGAGCGGGTCGCGGACCTCGTAGCAGTCCGGGCCGGCGGTGACGACGTTGGCGCAGCTCTGCGAGTACTGCCACACGCCGATGAAGGTGAAGGCGCCGGCGGTCAGCACGGTGGCGCCGGTGGCCAGGCCGTCCAGGCCGTCGGTGAGGTTGACCGCGTTGGAGGTGCCGGCGATGAGCAGGCAGATCCAGATCACGATCAGCACGGCGGGCAGCTCCCAGCCGAAGTCCTGGACGAAGGACAGCCGGGTGGAGGCCGGGGTGATGCCGCGTTCGTCGGGGAAGTTCAGCGCCAGGACGCCGAAGACGACGGCGACCAGGGTCTGGCCGATCATCTTGGGCCCGGCGCGCAGGCCGAGGCTGCGCTGCTTGGAGATCTTGATGTAGTCGTCCAGGAAGCCGACCACGCCGAGGCCGGTCATCAGGAACAGCGCCAGCAGCCCGGAGACGGTCGGGGTGGTGCCGGCGATCAGCTTGGTGACGAAGTAGGCCGCCAGGGTGGCGACGATGAACACGGCGCCGCCCATGGTGGGGGTGCCGCGCTTGCTGTGGTGGGAGGTCGGGCCGTCGTCACGGATCAGCTGGCCGTAGCCCCGCCGCACCAGCAGGCGGATGAACAGCGGGGTGCCGATCAGCGAGAGGAACAGTCCGATGGCCCCCGCGAAGAGGATCTGCCGCATCATCGGGTCGTCGCACCGTCCCCGGCCGAATCCGCGAGCTCACCGTGCGCCGCCGTGGCGGTGGCCGGCGGGACGTCCGCCAGCAGCGCGTCGGCGACCTTCTCCAGCCCTTCGGAGCGTGACGCCTTCACCAGCACCACGTCTCCCGGCCGTACCGCGTTGCGCAACAGGTCGACGGCTGCCTGCGCGTCGGACACGAGCACCGACTCCTCACCCCACGAACCCTCGTTCCTGGCACCCATGTCGAGCCAGGCCGCCTCCTGGCCGCCGACCGCCACCAGATGGGTGACGTTCAGCCGCACGGCGAGCCGCCCGACAGCGTCGTGTTCGGCGAGGGACGCCTCGCCGAGTTCCCGCATCGCCCCGAGGACCGCCCACGTGGTCCGGCTGCCGCCGGCCATGGTGGCCAGGGTGCGCAGCGCGGCCCGCATGGAGTCGGGATTCGCGTTGTAGGCGTCGTTGATCACGGTGACGCCGTCGGCGCGTTCGACGACTTCCATGCGCCAACGGGAGAGCGCACCCGCTTCGCCGAGAGCGGCGGCGGTGTCATCGGGGGTCATTCCGCACTCGCGGGCCACTGCGGCCGCAGCAAGCGCGTTCGACACGTGGTGCTCACCGTACAGCCGCAAGCCCACATCTGCCGAACCCTCAGGTGTGCGCAGGGTGAACCGGGGGCGTCCGGCGGGGTCGAGCCGGACGTTCTCGGCGCGCACCTCGGCGTCGGCGGACTCGCCGAACAGGACGACGCGGGCCCGGGTGCGGCTCGCCATGGCCCGCACCAGGGGGTCGTCGGCGTTGAGCACGGCGACGCCGCCGCGACCGGGGGCGGCGTCGCCCGGGGGCAGCGCCTCGACCAGTTCGCCCTTGGCCTGGGCGATGGCCTCCCGGCCGCCGAACTCGCCGATGTGCGCGGTGCCGACGTTGAGCACCACGCCGATGCGCGGCGGGGTGAGGCCGGTGAGGTAGGCGATGTGGCCAATGCCACGCGCGCCCATCTCCAGCACCAGGTGGCGGGTGCTGGGCTCGGCGGTCAGCGCGGTGAGCGGCAGCCCGATCTCGTTGTTGAGGGAGCCCGGCGTGGCCACGGTGGGGCCGAGCCGGCCGAGCATCTGGCCGATCAGGTCCTTGGTGCTGGTCTTGCCCGAGGAGCCGGTCAGGCCGATGACGGTGGTGTCGGTGAGCCGGTCGGTGACGGCGCGGGCGAGCCGGCCGAGGGCGGCCACCACGTCGTCGACGAGCACGGCCGGCACCCCGGCGCCGCCCTCGCCGGCCACGGGGCGGGAGGCGAGCACGGCGACGGCGCCGGCCGCGACGGCCGCGGCGGCGTAGTCGTGGCCGTCCACCCGCTCGCCGACGACGGCGGCGAACAGGCCGCCGGGCGCGACCTGGCGGGAGTCGTGCACGACGGGTCCGGTGACCCGGGCCGTCGGGTCGGGGACGTCGTGGAGGGTTCCGCCGACGGCCCGGGCGATCTCGTCGACGGTGAGGGGGATCACTGCGCGCTCTCCTCGTGGTGCGGCGCGGGCCGCTGCCCCGGCTCCTGCGGGGCGGCGGCCTGCAGCCGGGCACGGTGCCGTGCGATGGCCTCGCGCAGCACCTCCCGGTCGTCGAAGGGATGGATGGTTCCGGCGATCTCCTGGCCGCGCTCGTGCCCCTTGCCGAGCACCGCGACGGTGTCCCCGGGGCCGGCCAGCGCCACGGCGGTGGCGATGGCGGCGGCCCGGTCCGGCTGGACCAGGACGGGCGCCGAGCGGGCCTCGGCCGGCAGTTCCTCGGCCAGCGGGGCGCCGGCCGGCAGGGCGCCGGCAGACGGCGGGTCCGGTGGGGCGTCCGGGCCCGGTGCGGGCAGCTCGGCGACCGTCGGGCCGGCCTCGCCGCCGGCGCGCCCGACGAGCGCCTTCTCGGCGCCCTCGCGGAGCGCCGCGAGGATCGCCAGCGGATCCTCGGAGCGGGGGTTGTCGCTGGTCAGGATGGTCACGTCGCTGCCGCCCACGGCGGCGGCGCCCATGTGCGGGCGCTTGGCCGGGTCGCGGTCGCCGCCGGCGCCGACGACCGAGATCAGCCGGCCGGCGGTGACCGGGCGCAGCGCCTGGAGCAGGGAGGAGATCGCGTCGGGGGTGTGCGCGAAGTCGACGACGGCCAGCCAGTCCTGGCCGGCCAAGATCCGCTCCATGCGGCCGGGCACGCCCGGCGTGGCGGCGACGCCGGCGGCGGCCCGCTCCAGCGGGACGCCGGCGGCGACCAGCGCGACCACGGCGCCGAGGGCGTTGGCCACGTTGAACGCGCCGGGCAGCCGGACGGCGCCCTCGGCGCGGGCGCCGTCCGGGCCGAGGACCACGAAGGTCGAGCCGAGCGGGCCGGTGCGCACCTCGGTGGCCCGCCAGTCGGCGGCCGGGTCACCGGCGGCGGAGAACGTGGTGACCGGCAGGCCGGCCCCGGTGGCGCGGGCGACGAGGCGGCGGCCGTAGGCGTCGTCGATGTTGACGACGCCCCGGCGGGCGCGGCGCGGGGTGAACAGCTCCGCCTTGGCCCGGAAGTAGTCCTCCATGCCGGCGTGGAAGTCGAGGTGGTCCTGGCTGAGGTTGGTGAAGACGGCGACGTCGAAGACCGCGCCGTCCACCCGGCCCATCACCAGGGCGTGGCTGGAGACCTCCATGGCGACGGCGTCGATGCCGCGCTCGCGCATGGTGGCGAAGAGCGCCTGGAGGTCGGTCGCCTCGGGGGTGGTGTGGGAGCTCTTGACGACCTCCTCGCCGAGGCGGGTCTCCACGGTGCCGATCAGGCCGGTGGCGCGGCCGGCGGCGCGCAGGCCGCCCTCCAGCAGGTAGGCGCTGGTGGTCTTGCCGTTGGTCCCGGTGACCCCGACGAGGGTGAGCGCGTCGCCGGGGCGGTCGTGGACGAGGGCGGCGAGGTCGCCCATCACGGCCCGGGGGCTGTCCACCACGAGCAGCGGCAGGCCGGTGGCCCCGGCCGTGGCGGCCCCCGCCGGGTCGGTGAGCACCGCGACGGCGCCGGCGGCGGCGGCCTGGGCCGCGAAGTCCGCGCCGTGCGCCCGGGCGCCGGGCAGCGCGGCGTACAGGTCGCCGGGGCGGACCGCCCGGGAGTCGTGGGTGATGCCGGTGACCGGCTGCTCGGCCACCCCCCGCACGTGGACGCCGAGGTGGGCCGCGAGGTCCTCGACCCGTTTGGGGCGGACCACCGCCGGGCGGGGCATCCCCGGGCGCTCCGCCGGGGCGGGGGCGCCCGGTTCGGCTCGGGGGGAGGGTGATGGATCTGGAATGCGCACGGTGTGTGAGGCTACCGGGCCCCGGGGTGGGCGGGAAAAAGAGGGGAGTGTCCGGCGTGGTCGCCGCCGCCCGGGGCCGCCGGGTGGTGGCCGGTCACCACGTCACCGGCATGTCGGAGGGGGCCTCGCCGCTCGGCGGGATGCGGAGGGTCTTCAGGGCGAACTCCATCACGTCCTTGAACACCGGCCCGCACAGCGAACCGCCGTAGTGGTCGCCCACCGGGTCCTGGATGGTGCAGGAGACGGTCAGCCGGGGGTTGTCGACCGGTCCGACGCCGATGAAGGAGGCGGTGTAGCCGTTGTAGCTGCCCGAGTCGTCCACCCGGTTGGCGGTGCCGGTCTTCCCCCCGATGCGGTAGCCGGGGATGCTGGCGCGGGTGCCGGTGCCCTCCTCGTCGTGGACGACCGTCTCCAGCATCCGCATCAGGGTGTCGGCGGTCTCCTCGCTGATCACCCGGGTGCGCTCCGGCTCGGGGGCGGGCTGGACCCGGCCGTCCGGCCCGGTGATGGCGGACACCAGGGTGGGCTCCACCCGCACCCCGCCGTTGGCCACGGTGGAGAACACCGAGGTGGCCTGCACGGCGTTGAGGGACAGGCCCTGGCCGAAGGGGATGGTGTACTGCTGCGAGGCGTTCCACTGCTCGGGGGCGGCGAGCAGGCCGGGGGACTCGCCGGGGAACCCGAGGCCGGTCTGCTGGCCGAGGCCGAAGCGGGTGAGGTAGTCGTGCAGCACCTCGTTGGCCTCGGCCTGGGTGTCGCCGAGCTGTTCGGCGGCCAGGATGGTGCCGATGTTGCTGGACTTGGCGAGCACCCCGGCGAGGGTCAGGTGCCAGGTGTCGTGCTCGACGTCGTCGTGGAAGACGCGGTCGGCGCGGCGCAGCGTGCCGGGCACGGTGACGTGGGTGTCCGGCGCGGCCACGCCCTCCTCCAGCACCGCCGCCATGGTGATCAGCTTGGCGGTGGAGCCGGGCTCGTAGACGTCCTGGACGGCGGGGTTGCGCAGCTGCTCGGAGCTGGCGCTGGACAGGTCGCCCGGGTCGTAGCCGGGGGTGCTGGCCATGGCGAGGATCTCGCCGGTGGCGGTGTCCTGCACGATGACGTAGCCGGACTGCGCGCCGGCCTCGGCGACCCGGTCGGTGATGGCCTGCTGGGCGAACCACTGGATGCGGCTGTCCAGGGTGAGGGTGACGTCGCTGCCGGGGACGGCGGAGGACTCCTCGCCGTAGGCGGTGGGCACCTGGTAGGCGCCGGCGCGGGTGAAGTCGATCCGGCCGTCCTGGCCGGTCAGGGTGTCGTCCAGCTGGTACTCCAGGCCGCCGCCGCCCTGGCCGTCGGCGCTGACGTAGCCGAGCACGGAGGCGGCGAGGTCCCCGCCGGGGTACTCGCGCTGGCCGTTCTCCTCGCTGAACAGGCCGACGAGGACGTTCCGGGAGCCGTCGGGGCTCTGCTCGGCGAGGATGGCGCGCAGCTCGCGGATCTGGTTCCAGGTCTGCGGGTCGACCTGGCCGGCCAGCCGCACGTACCGGGTGTCGGGGGTCCGCAGCAGGGCTTCGAGGTCGGCCGCCTCGGTGCCCAGGATGGGGGCGAGCAGGGCGGCGGCGGTGGCCGGGGCGTCCGGGTCTCCGGTCAGCTCCTCGGTGAACATGGTCGGGTCGGCGGTGATGTCGTACGCCGTGCGGGTGGTGGCGAGGACGGTGCCGTTGCGGTCGGTGATGTCGCCGCGCGGCGCGGTGATGGACTCCGAGCCGGCGCGGGCGCTCTGCGCGCGGTCGACGTAGGTGGCGGTGTCCAGGGCCTGGATCTGCACCAGACGGCCGGTGAAGACCACCAGCACCAGCGCCAGCAGCACGCCGACGATGTGCAGCCGGCGGCGCGGGCGGCCGAGCCGCACCCGGGCGACCGGACGGCGCCGGGGGGCGGTGGGCCGCCCCGCCCGACCGGCCGGCCGGCCGGTCGGGCGGGGCGGTCGGGCCGTGCGGTCGGTGCTGCCCCGGCCGGCGGTGGCGGGCCGGGGGCGCCCGGCGGCGGCCTGGCGGGCGCCCGGCACCGGGTGGCGGCCGGTGCGGCTGCGCAGTTCCTCCCGGCGCCGGTCGCGCGGCTGGCGCGAGGCGGAGGCCGGACGCGGCCGGCGCGCCGTGCCGTCGCCGGCGCGGACCGGTGCGCCGGAGGCGCCGGTCGGGCGCGAGGCGCGCCGGCCGGCGGGCGCGCGGTCGCCGCCGCGCTGGCCGCCGCTGCCACGGCCGTTGGCGGCCGCACGGCCGTCGGCGGCTCCACGGCCGCCCGTGCCGGCACGGCGGCCGGTGCGGCGGACGCCGTCGCCGCGGCGCTCGTCGGACTCGCTGGGCACGGCTCACTCACCCCCCTGCGCGGGCGCGCCGGAGGACTCGGGCGAGGCCGCGCCGCCCGAGGCGGAGGTCTCGGGGGATGCCTCGGGCGACGCCTCCGGCTGCGCGGAGGCGACGGCCGCCGAGCGGTCGCCGAGCAGCTCGCCGTCCGGGCCGAGGAAGAGCGGCCCGCCGCCGGGCACCATGCCCAGCCGTTCGGCCTCCTCGGCGAGCGCGCTGGGCGCGGAGCGCTCGTCGACCTCGCCGCGCAGCGCCTGCCGTTCCTCGGCGAGCCGCCGGTTCTCCCGCTCCAGCTCGTCGAGCTCGAAGGAGCCCTGGTTCAGGGCGGTGTTGAGGGTGAGCAGGGCGAGGAGGCCGGCGGTGAGCAGGGCGACCACCACGCCGACGAACGGCGCCCGCGCGGGCTGTCCGCCGCGTCGCCCCCGGGCCGAACCGGCGGGGGCGGGGCGGGCGGCGGTCGAGCGGGAGGCGGAGCGCCCGGCTCCGGAGTCCGGCCGGGGACGTGGGGGCCGTGGGTCGTTCGCCGGGGAACGCCGCTGCGCGGCCGGAACCCCACGGGTCCGTGCCGAACTCATCTGTCACCTCGCATCGCGCCGACCACTGACGGTCCACCAGTCTCCCAGCCCTGGCGGCATCGACCGTACGTGCCCCCGTGCCGACGCGCACACCCGACACGTGCTTATGTGGTGCCTACGGGTACCGGCGGCGCGGTGTCACGTGTGGGGAGGTCTTCCGGCAGGCGGACGGTCACCTTCTTCATGCCGCCCAGCATGCCAGCCGGCATCGGCCTCTCAGCCCTCGCGGACGCGTTCGGCGGCGCGGAGGCGGACCGGGGCGGCGCGGCGGTTCGCGGCGATCTCCTCCTCGCTCGCCTGCTCCGCGCCGCGGGTGAGCAGGCGCAGCCGCGGCAGGTGCTCCTCGGGCACCACCGGCAGGCCGGGCGGGGCGGTGGTGGCGGCCCCGGCGGCCAGCACCCGCTTGACCAGGCGGTCCTCCAGCGACTGGTAGGACATCACCACGATCCGGCCGCCCACCGCCAGCGCCTCCACGGCGGCCGGGACGGCCCGCTCCAGCACGGCGAGCTCCGCGTTGACCTCGATGCGCAGCGCCTGGAAGGTGCGCTTGGCCGGGTTGCCGCCCTGGCGCCGGGTGGCCGCCGGGATGGCCGCGCGCACCAGCTCGACCAGCCGGGCGCTGGTGGTGAACGGCTCCTTCTCCCGCTCGCGCACCACCGAGTCGGCGATCCGGCGGGCGAACCGCTCCTCGCCGTAGGTGCGCAGGACGCGGGCCAGCTCGGCGGCCGGGTAGGTGTTGAGGACCTCCGCGGCGCTGATCCCCTTCGTGGGGTCCATCCGCATGTCCAGCGGGGCGTCCTGGGCGTAGGCGAAGCCGCGGTCGGCCTCGTCGAGCTGCATGGAGGACACGCCCAGGTCGAACAGGACGCCCTGCACGCGCGGCGTGCCCGCGGCGGCCAGCACGGCCGGCAGCTCGTCGTAGACGGCGTGCACCAGCCGGGCCCGCTCCCCGTAGGGGGCCAGCCGCTCGCCGGCCAGGCGCAGCGCCTCCGGGTCGCGGTCGATGCCGATCAGCCGGACCTCGGGGAAGCGGCGCAGCATCTCCTCGCTGTGCCCGCCGAGGCCGAGGGTGGCGTCCACCACCACCGCGCCGGGCGCGGCCAGCGCCGGTGCCAGCAGGTCCAGGCACCGGTCGAGCATCACCGGGACGTGTTGCGGCACGGGGGTTCTCCTGCGGGTCGCGGGCGCGGGCGGCACCGGGGCGGTGCGCCGGGTGGGAAGCGGTCCCGGCCGGGGAGGTCCCGGGCGGCGGGTGCTCGCGGCCCGCGGCCGCGTGGCACGCCGCGCCGGACACGCGGCCGGGTCCCCGCCCGCTCGCTGGGGAAGGATGCCGTCTGGCGCCGGGGAAGGAGCGTCAGACGAGCGGTGAGCGGGTGGAGGCCCCGCCCCGCGTACGGCGACGACGGGCGACGGGGATCAGCGGTGCTGCACCGCCACGCCGAACCCACGCCGGACGCCGGCGCGCTCCGACGCCGCGGATGCGCGGCCACTCTACTCCACGGCCACGGCCGGGCGGAGCCCACCCACGGGGCCGACCGGGCGAAATCCAGGCGGAATCCAGCGGTTCCGGCGCCGATCGGGCCGCCGGCGCCCCCGCCGTACCCGCGCCGGACGCGGCGACCGTGGGGATCCTTCAAAGTTTTGCCCCGGGTTCGGTCAAACGCCGTCCACCCCCGGCGCATACGGTATGCGCATGTCCAACGAAACCCCACTCGCCGCCTCGCCGGCCGAGCCGAAGGCTCCCGTGCCCGGCGGTGATGTCATCGACGAACTGGTGGCCGCGAACCGCGAGTACGCCGCGGCCTTCGCCTCCAGCCCGGACCGCCAGGCCGGCGGCCGCCCGAGCCGGCAGGTCGCCGTGGTCACCTGCATGGACGCCCGGATCGACCCGCTGGCCGTGCTCGGCCTGCGGCTCGGCGAGGCGCACGTGGTCCGCAACGCCGGCGGCGTCGTCACGGACGACGTCATCCGCACCCTCACCATCAGCCAGCGGGCCCTGGGCACGCGCGCGGTGATGGTGGTGCAGCACTCCGCCTGCGGCATGCTGACCCTCACCGAGGACTTCCGCCGGGACCTCCAGGAGGAGGTGGGCGTGCGGCCGTCCTGGGCCGTGGAGGCGTTCGGCGACCTGGACGGCGAGGTACGCCAGTCGGTGGAGCGGATCCGCCGCTCCCCCTTCCTGGCCCACGTCGACCAGGTGCGCGGCTTCGTCTACGACGTGGAGACCGGCGCCCTGCGCGAGGTCACCGCCTGATCGGGCCACATCCCGGACGGATGGCCCCGCCCCGGCGGGGGCAGGATCCCGTTCACGCGCGGCGGGCCAACGCCGTCCCGCCGCGTCCCGGCCCCACCCCACCCCGGGCACTGCCCGGTCCGCGCCCGCCCGTGGCCGGTCCGGGACCGCCCCGCGCCCGCCCCGTGGCCGACCACGGCCGGACACTTCCGGCGTAACGGCGTGAAACCACCGCGGCGCGCCGCCGGGGAGCGCGGCCGGTCCGGCCGCCGAGTGACGGAACGGCGTCGGTCGGGCAACAATGCGGGGAGCGGTACGGCGGGCACGGGCGGATCGGGCGACCCCGACCCACCCCCGACCAGCCCCCACCACCGCGGGCGGGAACATGTTGAGGGCGGGAGGGCCCAGGTGACCACCATCGACGGCGGCGCGGTACGGCTGGACGACCTGGGAGCGACGGTGGCGCGGGTCCGCGACTCGGTCGCCTCGGTGATCGAGGGGAAACCGGAGGCCGTCCAGCTGGCCCTGACGGTCTTCCTGGCCGAGGGCCACCTGCTGATCGAGGACGTCCCGGGCGTCGGCAAGACCATGCTGGCCAAGGCGCTGGCCCGCTCCGTGGACTGCTCGGTGAACCGCATCCAGTTCACCCCCGACCTGCTGCCCTCGGACATCACCGGGGTGAGCATCTACAACCGCGGCACGGGCGGCTTCGAGTTCAAGCCGGGCGCGGTCTTCGCACAGATCGTCATCGGCGACGAGATCAACCGGGCCTCCCCCAAGGCGCAGTCCGCGCTGCTGGAGAGCATGGAGGAACGGCAGGTCAGCGTCGACGGCGCCACCTACCCGCTGCCCTCGCCGTTCATGGTGGTGGCCACCCAGAACCCGGTGGAGATGGAGGGCACCTACCCCCTCCCCGAGGCCCAGCGCGACCGCTTCATGGCCCGCATCTCCCTCGGCTACCCCTCCACCGACGCCGAACTGCGCATGGTGGACGTGCACGGCGGGGCCTCGCCGCTGGACGAACTGCGGCCGGTGGCGCACGCCGACGACATGCTCAAGCTGATCGAGACGGTGCGGGCGGTGCACGTCTCCCCCGCCGTGGCGGCGTACGCGGTCGCGGTTGTCGGCGCCACCCGGACCACGCCGGAGCTGCGGCTCGGCGCCTCGCCGCGCGCCACCCTGCACCTGGTCCGCGCCGCCAAGGCCGCCGCCGCGCTGGACGGCCGCGACCACGTGCTGCCCGACGACATCAAGGCGCTGGCCGTGCCCGTGCTCTCGCACCGGCTGCTCCCCTCGGCGGAGAGCCAGCTGGTGCGCCGTTCCGCGGAGCAGGTGATGTACGACCTGCTGAACCGGGTGCCGGTGCCGAACGGCATGGCGCCCGCCCCCGCGCCGTCGGCGTTCGGCCCGGCCGCCCAGACCGGCGCGAGCACGCGGGGGCGCTGATGGAGCGCCCGGCGCCCACTCCCCCACCCGCGGGGACGGCGTCCCCGCCGCCCGGCGGCCCCCCTCCCCCTCCCCCGGCCCCGTCCCCCGCCCCGGCCCCGGCCGCCGCCGGGGAGCCGCGGCAGGGACCCACCACCGCCGGCGAGACCTCCGTCGCCACCGCGCGCGGCACCCGGCTGACCGCCCTGCTCACCACCCGCGGCCGGGCCTTCGTCGCCGCCGGCCTCGCCTCCGTGGTCTGCGCCTGGCTGTTCGGCCAGGACGACCTGGTACGGATCGGCGTGCTGCTCACCGTGCTGCCGCTGCTGTGCGCGCTGTCGGTGTACGCCACCCGGCACCGGATCACCGCGGCCCGCTCGCTGTGGCCGGCGCGGATCAGCGCCGGCCAGGAGGCCCGGATGCACCTGGCCGTGGAGAACGTCTCCTGGTCGCCGAGCGGCACCCTGATGCTGCAGGACCAGGTGCCGCCCAGCCTGGGCGCCGCCCCGCGCTTCGCCCTGGACCAGGTCCGGCCGCGCCAGCGGCGCGACGTCGTCTACCGGCTGCGGCCGACGCTGCGCGGCCGCTACGCCGTCGGCCCGCTGCAGGTGCGGATGACCGACCCGTTCGGGATGAGCGAGATGGTCCGCTCCTTCAGCCACCAGAACCTGCTCACCGTGCTGCCCCGGGTGCAGCCGCTGCCGCCGGTGCGGCTGGACGGCGACGGCTCCGGATACGGGGAGGGCCGCGAGCACGCCATGGCGGCGGTCGGCGAGGACGACGTGGTGCCGCGCGAGTACCGGCACGGCGACGACCTGCGCCGGGTGCACTGGCGGCTGACCGCGCGCTACGGTGAACTGATGGTCCGTCGGGAGGAGCAGCCGCGGCACCGGCAGTGCACCGTGCTGCTGGACACCCGGGCGCTGGCCCACCGCGGCACCGGCCCGGACTCCTCCTTCGAGTGGCTGGTCTCCGCGGCGGCCTCCACCGTCGCCCACCTGACCGCGGGCGGCTGGACCGTGCGGCTGCTCACCGACGCCGGCCCGCTGCTGCCCGAGGGCCACGGCGCCCCCGGCACGGCCGGGCCGCTGGCCCCCGGCGAGCTCGCCGACCCGCTGCTGGACGCCCTGGCCGTGATCACCCCCTCGGACGGCACCGGCTTCGCCCGGGTCGAGGAGGTGCTGCGGTCCGGCTCCGGCGGCGCGAACGGCGTGCTGATCGCCCTGCTGGGCACCCTGGACGAGCAGCGGGCCGAGCAGGTGGCGGCGCTGCGCCGGCACTGCGCCGGCTCGGTGGCCTTCACGCTGGACGACGAGACCTGGCACGAGGCGGGGCCGGCGCCGGCACCCGCCATGACCGAACTGCTCGGCGACGAGGTGTCCGTGCCGATGCTGGCCGATCGGGGGTGGACGGTGGTGCCGGTGCGACGGGGCGCGGACTTCGCGTCGCTGTGGGGCGGCGCGGACCGGCACGCCGCCGGCCATCCGGCGCGCGCGGCGGCCGGGCCGGCCGCCGGCACCGCCGCCGGAGGCGTGCGGTGAGCGGCCCCGGGGCGCGGATGACGCTGATCGCGGCGCTGGCCGTGCTGCTCAACGCGCTGTCACTGGTGCCGCTGCTGGACAGCCGGGTCTGGTTCAGCGACGTGGTGCTGGTGGTCGCGGCGCTCGCCCTGTCCGGGATGGCGGCCCGGGCCGCCCTCGGCGCGCTCCCCGCGCCGGTGCCGCGGCTCGGGCTCGGGCTGGTGCCCGTGGTGCAGCTGCTGGTCGGGCTGGTCGTGGTGGCGGAGCTGTTCGCCCCCGGCACCGGCGCGCTCGGGCTGCTGCCGGAGGGCGGGACGCTGCCGGTGCTGGGCGAGCTGCTGTCGGCCGGCTCGGCCGACGTGCGGCTGTACGCCGTGCCGGCCCCGGCCACGCCCGGCATCGGGCTGCTGCTGGCCGTGGGCCTCGGCGTGGTGGCGCTGGCCGTGGACGCCTTCGCGGTGACCTGGTCCCGGCCGGCGCTGGCCGGGCTGCCGCTGCTGGCGGTGCACTCCGTGGTCGCCGGCATCGCCGGGGACGTGGGCTCCCGCTGGGGCTACTTCGCCGCCGGCGCCTTCGGCTACCTGCTGCTGCTCTTCCAGGACGCCCGCAGCCGGTCGGCCCGCTGGGGCACCCTGCTGGCCGGCACGCCGGGCCCGGGCGAGCCCCGGCCGGTGGGGGCCGGCCCGCGCGGCGGCCTGCTGGCGGTGGGCGCGGTGGTGGCGGCGGTGCTGCTGCCGCTCGCCGTGCCCGGGCCGGGGGACGGACTCCTCCAGGGGCCGCGGGGCGGCTCCGGGGGCGGCACCGGCTCAACGATCACCGCGGTCAACCCGATGGTGACCATGAAGGACAACCTCACCCAGAACGACCACCGCACGGCGCTGCGGTACCGGTTCCTGGAGGGGGAGGTCCGCAACACCGAGATGTACCTGCGCATCGTGGCGCTGGACCAGTTCGACGGGCAGGCGTGGACCCCGTCGAACCGCCCGGTGGAACGGCTGCCGCCGACCCGCTGGCCGCCGAACCCGGACGACCTGCCGGCGCCGGCCGGCCTGGACGCCGAGGAGGTCTCCACCAACCCCGCCACCGTGGAGATCACCGCCGCCCCCTGGTACCAGCAGGGCTGGCTGCCGATGCCCTACCCGGCCACGGCGGTGTGGGTCTCCCAGCCCGACCGCTGGCGGTTCGAGCCGGCCGGGCGGACCGTGATCGGCGAGAACGGCATGCACGTGGGCGGCGAGACCTACGGCGTGCGGATGGTCGAGGTGGAGCCCACCGGCGAGCAGCTGCGTCGGGCCGGGCCCGCGCCGGATGAGATCCGGCGGGAGTACCTGGCGCTCCCCGACGACCTGCCCGAGGTGGTGCGCGAGTACGCGGACCAGGTGACCGCCGGGGCGTCGAACGCCTACGAGCGGGCCGTGGCCCTGGAGCGGTGGTTCGCCCGCTCCGGGGAGTTCGAGTACAGCACCGCCGTGGACGGCGGCACCGGCGGGGAGGCGATGGCCCGCTTCCTGGACGGCCGGGAGGGCTACTGCGAGCACTTCGCCTCCACCATGGCGGCGATGGCCCGGCACCTGGGCATCCCGGCACGGGTGGCGGTCGGCTTCGTGCCGGGCACGGCGACCGGTTCCGGGGACTACACGGTGGCGGTGAGCGACGCCCACGCCTGGCCGGAGCTGTACTTCGAGGGCGCCGGGTGGGTGCGCTTCGAGCCGACGCCGAGCCGCGGCAACCCGCCGGACTGGTCGCTGGAGCCGCAGACGGACCCGGCGCCGGACTCCACCCGGGCGCCGGCCGAGAGCCAGCCGCTGCCGTCGGCGTCGGCGTCCGCCTCGGCCTCGCCGGACTGCGACGTCCAGCGGCAGCAGCGCGGCGACTGCGGCGTGCCGGAGCCGGCCGGCGCGGGAAGCGGCGGCGGCGGTGGCGCCTTCCCGTTCGGCACGGTGCTGGCGGTGCTGGCGGCGGTGCTGGCCGTGGCGCTGGCGGTGGCGCCGATGCTGCTGCGGCTGCGGGCCCGGCGCAGCCGGCTGGGCTCGGCCGCCTCCGGCCCGCGGTGGGCCTCGCGGCTCGGCTCGCGGTGGCGCGGGCGGCGGGCCCGCGGCGGGGCCGGCGGCGGCGCGGGCGCCGGGCCGGGGCTCGGCGGCGCGCTCACGGCCGCCGGCGCGGCCGCGCGGGCGGACGAGGCCGTGGCGGAGGAGCGCCGGCTGCGCGGACAGGTGCTGCAGCTGTGGCGTGAGGTCTCCGACAGCGCCTGGGACCTGGGCAGTCCGCCCGGGCCGCAGGAGACGCCGCGGGACGCCGGCCGCCGGTGGGCCTCGATGGGGCCGGCCGGCGCGGCGGCCGGATCGGACGCCTACGGCGCGGCGGTGGACCGGCTGGTCCGGGCGACGGAGCAGGCCAGCTACGGGGCATCGGCGCGTGGCCTGGCCGACCGGCTGGGGCCGCTGACCGAGGACGTGGAGCGGATCCGCGCCGGCATGCTGGCCTCGGTGGGCCGTGGCACCCGGGTGCGGGCGGTGCTGCTGCCGCGCTCGTCGGCGCGGACGCTGCGGGAGGCGGCGGACCGGTTCGCCGCGGCCCGCCAGGCGTGGCTGGGCCGGCTGCGCCGCGCGCTGCGGCGGGACGCGGCGCGGCCCGGGGGCTCCGGGAAGCCGGCCGAGCCCGCCTGAGGCCGGACGCCGGACGCCGGCGGCATGCCGACGGGCCCCGTTCCCTCCCGGACGTCGTGTGCGTCTGGGAGGGAACGGGGCCCGTCAGGAGTGGAGGACCACGCTCCGGTGGTTCGGTCGCCGGGCCGCCGTAGCGGGGGCGGACCTCCGGAGGTGTGCGGACTCAAAGGGGGTGGGTGGTGGCGATGCCGAGCGCGGTCCGCTGACCGCGGCTCAGCTCAGTTCTGCTCGTCGCGCCGGCGCTGCCAGCGCTGCTCGATGCGGTCGACGAAGCCCTGGCGCTCGCGCCGCCCGCCCCGGCCGCGGCCGGGACGGCCTGATCGGGCACCGCCGCCGGCCTCGCCCTCGCCCTCTCCGGAGGGCCCCCGGCGCCAGCCGGTGACGGCCAGCAGGGCGCAACCGAGCATGATCAGGAAGCCGACCACGCTGATCCACCAGACGGACTGCACGACCATGCCGGTCATCAGCAGGACGATGCCGAGCACGAACCCCGCGATCGCTTGGTAGACCCGCCGACGGGTGTAGGTGCGCAGCCCGCTTCCATCGAGCGCTGACGCGAATTTGGGATCTTCGGCGTACAGAGCTCGCTCCATCTGCTCGAGCATTCGCTGCTCGTGCTCCGAGAGCGGCACGGAGTCCTCCTACTCGTCGGTCGCAGGGGGCGACCTGGTGCGACCCCTTTCAGGATAGGCAGGGAATCGCCCGCGTAAAACCCGCCCCGCTGGACATCGCCACCACGGCGCGCCGGCGCCCGCCCCACCGACACGCGAAGGGATGCCACCGGCGGTACCGATGTTCGAAACTCTTCCCCGCCCACCGGGGTCTCATACCCCCGGTGGCTTCCGATGATAAGGCGCCGAACGGGCTGACGGGGCCGCCGTGGAGGACCGGATCCGGCGCACCTCCGCGGCGGGCCGCGGGGCAGGTCAGCCGGGCGTTCGACCGGCGTGTCAACCGGGCGGCCGGCGGAGCAGCGAGGCCGGCCGCACGGCGTCCCGCCCGAAGCGCTCGGCGGCCCGGTCTATGGCCCGCTCCACCTGCCGCCACCGGGTGTCCGGGCTGCCCGCGCGGCCCCCGTCGAGGCCGTCGATGGGCAGCTGCTCGGGCTGCTCGCCGTGCACCAGACCCTCCACCCGGAGCCCGGTCAGCCGGATCCGGGCTCGTTGCAGTCCGAGGCCGGCGAAGAGCGCCACGGCCTGGGCGTACAGCTCGTGGGCCAGGTCCGTGGGGCGCGGCAGGGTGCGCGAGCGCGTGATGGTGGTGAAGTCCGCGAAGCGGATCTTCAGCACGACGGTGCGACCGCGGGCCTCGTGGGTGCGCAGGGTCGCGGCGGTGCGCTGGGCGAGGGCGAGCAGGGTGCGGCGGATCACCTCGGGGTCGTCGACGTCCCGCGGGTAGGTGTGCTCGCCGCCGACGCTGCGCTCCCTCCGCTCGGGGACCACCGGCCGGTCGTCGCGTCCCCAGGCGGCCTCGTGCAGCCGGTCGGCGGCGGTCGCGCCCAGGATGCGGCGGAGCGTGCCGAGCGGGGTGTGGGCGATCTCACCCACGGTGTGCAGCCCGTAGCGGGCCAGCAGCTCCTCGGTGCGGGGGCCGACCCCGAGGAGTGCGGCGGCCGGCAGCGGGTGCAGGAAGGCGACCGTCTCGGCGGGTTCGACCAGCAGCAGGCCGTCCGGTTTGGCCCGGCTGGCGGCCGTCTTGGCGACGAGCTTGCTGGCGGCGATGCCGACCGAGGCGGGGATGCCCTGCTCGTCGGCGATCCGGGCGCGCACCAGTTCGCCGAAGGCGAGCAGGTCGGCGCGGCCGCCGACGCCGGGCAGGCCGCGCAGGTCGAGGAAGGCCTCGTCGGGCGGGAGCGGTTCGACGCGGGCGCACAGCGCGTGCAGCAGTTCCATCACGCCGGCCGAGACGGTGGCGTACTCCTCCGGGTCGGGGGCGACCACGAGGGCGTCCGGGCACAGCCGGCGGGCTCGGGAGACCGGCTGGGCGGCGTGCACGCCGCGGGCCCGGGCCGGGTAGTTGGCGCTGAGCACCACGCCCCGGGGACCGGTGGCGCCGACGATCAGCGGCCGGTCCCCGAGGTCGGGGCGGCGGCGCAGCTCCACGGAGGCGTAGAAGGCGTCCATGTCCACGTGCATCACGGTGGGCAGGGGGCCGGACGGCACCGGCGGCCGTCGGCCGCCGGGCGCCCCGGAGTGGCCGGCGGCGCGCGGGGGCAGCGTGGGGACGGCGGGGCGGGGGGTGGTGCGCGGGCTCATCGCGCCCACCCCGCGTTCCCGCCGTGCCCGCCGGGCCTGCCGTTCCCGGGCAGGCGGCCGGGCCACCCGGCGGCGCCGGACGGACCGGTGCCGGACGGACCAGCGCCGGACGGACCGGTGCCGGTCGGGGCGTCAGTCCCGGTGGACCAGCAGGTGCAGCTGGGTCGCGATGGCGTGGAAGGCCGGCTGCTCGGCCGCGGCCCGCTCCAGCCGGAGGAGCTCCTCGGCCGCGCCGGGGTCGGTGTCGGCGAGGGAGCCGGGGACGAGGTCGGAGAAGATCCGGATGCCGTGCACCGCGCCCACCCGCAGGCCGGCCGAGGAGACGAGCCGGGACAGGCCCTCCACGGTGAAGCGGCGCGGCAGCGGGTCGGCGTCGCCCCAGCGGCCGTCGGGATCGGTGAGGGCTCCGCGCGCCTCGGCGAAGTGCCCGGCGACGGCGCGGGCCAGCACGGTGCCGTGCCGGTTGGCCGTGAGCAGGCTGGCGGTGCCGCCGCGACGGAGGACCGTGGCGATGTTGGCCAGCGCCGCGGCGGGGTCGTCGACGTACTCCAGGACGCCGTGGCAGAGCACCACGTCCGCGCTCTCCGGCTCGGCCACGTCGAGCAGGCCGCCGGTGTCCGCCTGGACCCCGTGGACCAGGTCGGTGACGCCGGCCTCCGCGGCGCGGCGGTCGAGCGCGGCGAGGGCGTCGGGGCTGGGCTCGGCGACGGTGACGCAGTGGCCGAGGCGGGCCACGGGCACGGCGAAGGTGCCGGTGCCGCCGCCGGTGTCGAGAACGTGCAGCACGGCCTCGTCCGACTCGGCGGGACCACCGCCCATCGCCGCCTGCCGTTCGAGGGCCTCCTTGAGCACCTCCCAGACCACGGCGGTGCGGAGGGAGCCGGGGCGGGGACGGTCGAACACGGGTCTACTCCTCGGCGCGGGCTGCCTTGACGCCCCAACTGTACGGGGCGCCTCACCCGCCGCCGCGCGTCCGTCACCGGGGTGGTGTCGCACCTGTGGGGAGTCGGAGCGGTCACTCCCTCGCCTTCCTTACTTCGGTCGCGTTTCGGTCGTGGGTTCACGACGGAGACGTCCGATGTGGGAGGGGGAAGAACAACCCGCATGGAACTTGTGTTCGATTATAGGTCTCGTGTGACTTCTGGGATCCCTGTGGCTCGTGTGAACACAAGGGGCCCTCGCGGGCCGGCGGCCGGCCCCGTAGGCCGGGCCGCGCGGGTGCACCGGGGAGAGGGATCATGGGGGCATGGACGAGAGCGAGAACGCCACCGCCGCCGAGGCCCCCTACTGCGCCCCGGCGACCCCCACCACCCGTCCCGGCCCCCGGGACGCTGTCGGAGCCGAGGCGGGCGACGAACAGGGGCCACGCGCGGACTGCGTGCTCTGCGGCAAGCCCACCGAGTTCCCGGCCTCGGTGCCGGGGATGCCGCTCTGCCCGGTCTGCGAGTGGCAGGAGTCCCAACGCGCCCAGTGCTCCGGCTGAGCCCGGGGCCCGCTCACCGCTGGGCCCGGCCCCTCACCGCGCCCGGCGACACCCGGCCCGGGTCACCCGGCGCTGCCCGGACTGGAATGCCACAGGCGGCCCTTCGGCAGGTGGTGCCGCAGGTTGCCGACCGGTTCCCCGGGCGGGACGAGGTCGGCGTACGGGGACTGCCGGAAGCCGCTGGGGTGCACCAGCACCCGGCGGCGCCGCTCCTCGGCGGTCTCCCGCTCCGGACGCGGGGCCGTGTCGATCAGCCGGCGCACCGCCTCGATCCCCTGCTCCCGCCACAGCCGGTGCAGCCCGGTCAGCTCCCAGCAGCCGGTCGCCCGCAGCGACAGCCCCCGCGGCCCGGTGCGCCGTACCACCCCGCGCGCCAGCAGCAGCCAGGAGTGGAACACCGTCGCCGCGGCGCCCAGCTCCTGCATGTCGTCGAAGAAGGCCAGGTCCACCGGGCCGGTGGCGTCGTCCAGGCTGGCGAAGACCACCCGGCGGCCGGAGCGCACCGGCGGGGTCTGGGTGGCCACCTTCACCCCGGCCACCAGGTGCTCGGAGGCGTTTCGGGCCCGGTGCAGGTCGCGGGCCCGGGTGACGCCGAGCTCGTCGAGGAAGGCCCCGTAGAAGTCGATCAGGTGCCGGCTCACGTCCAGGCCGAGCACCTCCAGCTCCGCCCGCACCCGCTCCCCGGCGGTCATCGACGGCAGCCCGGAGCGCGCCGGCGGGCCGCCCGGTCCGGAGCCCCGGGCCGACCGCGCCGCCAGCAGCTGCTCCGCGGACATGGCCAGCGACAGCTGGCCGCCCTGCTCCGCCCGGCGCCGGCCGGCACCGCCGCGCGCCGTCTCGCCGACCCGCAGCAGCAGGTCGCGGCGGGTCAGCCCGTCCGGCCCGGGGGTGTCCTCCGGGCCGATGCCGTGCAGCGAGTCCAGCGCCCCGGCCAGGATCAGCCGCTCCAGCACCGGGCGGGACACCGCCGCCCGGTGCTGGAAGTCCTCCAGCGAGCGGTAGGGCTCCTCCGCCCGCCGCTCCACCACCCGGCGCACCTCCGCCTCGGAGATGCCCTTCACGTCGGCCAGTCCGATCCGGATGGCGAGCAGCCGCCCCGTCCCGGACCAGCCGTCCTCGGCCACGCCGTCCTCCGTCGCGCCGGCCTCGGCCGCGTCCCGCTGTTCGGCGGCGGCGTCCGCCACCTCCTCCACCCGGTACTCACCGGCGGAACGGTTGACGTCCAGGCCGAGGATCGGGATGCCGAACTGGCGGGCGTCGTCCAGGATCAGCCGCTTCGGGTACATCCCCGGATCGTGGGTGAGCACGCCGGCCAGGAAGGCGGCCGGGTGGTGCGCCTTGAGCCACGCCGACTGGTAGGTCGGCACCGCGAAGGCCGCCGCGTGCGCCTTGCAGAAGCCGAAGGAACCGAAGGACGCCAGCACCTCCCAGACCCGGGTGACCGTGGCGCGGTCGTAGCCCCGGCGGTCCGCCTCGGTGCAGAACCAGTCCCGCACCCGCTCCTGCCCCTCGGCCTTGCCGAGCGCGCGCCGGGCCTCGTCGGCGCGGGCCCGGTCGCAGCCGGTCATCACCGCGATCACCCGGATCACCTGCTCGTGGTAGACCACCACGCCCTCGGTCTCGGCCAGCGCCGCGCGCAGGTCCGGGTGCGGGAAGCGGGGGGCCTCCCAGCCCTGGCGGGCCTGGAGGAACGGGGTGACCATGTCGCCCTTGACCGGACCGGGCCGGAAGAGCGAGATGTCCACGATCAGGTCCTCGAAGGTCCGCGGGCCGAAGCGGCCGATCAGCTCGCGCTGCCCGGGCGACTCGATCTGGAAGCAGCCCAGGGTGCGGGTGGAGCGGATCAGCTCGAAGGTCCGCGGGTCGTCGTCCGGCACGGCGTCCAGGTCGACGCGTTCCCCGCCGACCCGGGCCACCTCGGCGACCGCGTGCGCCATCGCGGACTGCATCCGCACGCCGAGGATGTCGAGCTTGAGCAGCCCCAGCTCCTCCACGTCGTCCTTGTCGAACTGGCTCATCGGGAACGGGCCGAGCGGCGGGGCGGCCGCGCTGTCCTCCACCGGGGTGCGGTCGCGCAGCGTGCTGTCGGACAGCAGCACCCCGCTGGGGTGCAGCGCGATGTGCCGGGGCAGCCCGTCCAGCCGCTCCACCAGGTCGAACAGCACCGGGAAGGCCCCGCCGGCGGCGTCCCCGAAGCGCGAGGAGCGCAGCTCGGGCAGCTCGCGCAGGGCCGCGCGGACCTCCCGGGCGGGGATGTGCGGGAACGCCTTGGCGGCGGCGTCGATCTCCTCCGGGGGCAGGCCGAGGGCCGCGCCGACGTCCCGGATGGCGTGCCGGGCGCGGTAGGTCTCGCGCATCGACACGCACAGGCAGCGCCGGCCGCCGAAGCGGTCCAGCACCGCCCGGTAGACCTCGGTGCGGCGGGCGGACTCGACGTCGAGGTCGATGTCGGGCAGGGCGGCGCGGCGGTCGGAGAGGAAGCGCTCCATCAGCAGGCCGTGCCGGATCGGATCCACCTGGGAGATGCCGATCAGGTGGTTGACCAGGCTGCCGGCGCCGGAGCCGCGCGCGGCGCAGCGCACCCCCATGGCCCTGGTGAGGTCGACGACCTCGGCGACGGTGAGGAAGTAGCCGTGGTAGCCGAGCCGGTCGATCAGCGCCAGCTCCTCGTCGAGCCGGTGGAGGACGGCGGGCGCGGGGGCGGATCCGTAGCGGCGGGTCAGGCCGGCCTCGCAGCGGTGGCGCAGCTCGGCGGCGGCCAGGCGCTGCCCCTCCGGCCCGCCGGGCACGTGGGCGCCGCCCAGCAGCACGGACGGCTCCGGCATGTGCAGCGAGCCCATGCCCAGGTCGGCGAGCGGGTCCAGGGCGAGCGACTCGGCCAGGTGGCGGGTGGCCGCGAGGAGCCGGGGGGCGTCCCCGGCGGTGCCGGCGGCCCGTGCCACCTCCTCGGCGACGGCCGCCATGGCGGCGCTGTCCTTCAGGTGGCCCTCGGCGTTGACCCGGTCGCGGTGCCGCAGGTCCAGCGGGACGAGGCGGCGGGCGGCGTCCAGCACGTCGGCGACCGGGGCGTCCTCGGGGCGGGCGTAGCGCACCTGGTTGGTCAGCACGGCGGGCAGGCCGGCCTCCCGTGCCAGGCCCAGCATGCGGGCGGCGTGCCCGGTGGAGTAGGGCAGGCCGGGCGGGCCGAGGTGGGAGACCACCTCGACGACGACCTCGGCGGGGGCGGCGGCCCGCCGCCAGTGCCCCAGCAGCGCCCGCGCCCGCTCGGTGCCGCGGGCGGCGGCCGCCCGGCCGGGCGGGGAGTCCGGGCCGAGCAGCACGACCAGGGATCCCTCGCCGGCCGCGGCGGCGACCCGGCCGACGAGCTCGGGGGTGATGGTGGGGTGGCGCCGAGCACCGGAGGCGGTGAGCCGCCGTGCGCCGCGCTCGTGGGCGGCGCTGACCAGCCGGCACAGGGCGCCCCAGCCGGCGCGGCCCCGGGCCAGCACGGTGACCCGGGGCAGCCGGGGGTCCACGCTGCGCCCGCCGCGCGCCGGGCCGGGATCGGCCGGGCCACGGGCGGCGGCCAGGGCCGCGGCGTGTCCGGCGCGGCGCGCGGCGGCGCGGTCGGCCGGACCGCGCCCGCCGTCCGCCCGGCCGCCCGGCTCGTCCTCCTCCTCGACGGCGAGGTCGGCGCCGAGCACCGGCCGGATGCCGGCCGCCGTGCACGCCTGGACGAACCGGACGGCCCCGTAGAGGCCGTCCCGGTCGGTCAGCGCGAGCAGGTCCAGCCCGGCCTCGGCGGCGCGCACGACCAGGGCCTCCGGCAGCGAGGCGCCGTGGCGGAGCGAGAAGCCGGAGGCCACGTGGAGGTGGGCGAAGGGAGCGGTCACGGTACGGGGCGGCCGGCGGGGCCGGCGGGGTCGGGGTCGGGGGGTGCCTCGGGCAGTTCGGGCTGCGGGTGGAGGTCGAGGAGGTCCTCCGCCTGGTGGAGGAACTCGGTGCTGTGCCGGAGCAGTTCGGCGGCCTCCCGCGCGGTGGCGGAGCCGGGGACGCCGGCCTCGGCCACCGCGCGCTTGGTGGCGCTCGCGGCGAAGACGGCGGCCCAGCCGGCCAGCTCCGGGGCGGCCTCGGGGAGCATCTCCCAGGCGCTGCGGATGGCCGGGCGACGGCGGCGGACCGTGCCGCCCGCCTCGGCGCCCGGTCCGGTGGTGGCGGAGAGCACGGCGGCGGCGGTGCGCAGCGCGGCGTAGTGCGCGGCGGCGTAGCGCTCCTCGGGCAGTTCGGCGGCCTCGGCCCGGGCCAGGATGCGGCGGGCGTGGGCGAGCAGACCGGAGGCGACCGGCGAGGCGGGGGCGGACGGGCGGTGCGCCGGGCGGCCGGTGGCGGCCGGGCGCGGCTCGGGGGCGTGCGCCCGGGCCTTGGGCAGGCGGGCGGCGGCGCCGGGGTGGGTGCTGTCGGCGAATCGGCGGGTCGTGGTTCCGGGCATGGGAGGTCTCGCTTCCCCCGGATCGGCCCTGGTCTTCCGCTTCGGGCGGCATCCGGTCAGTTCGGTGGGGTCATGGGTCGTTTCCGAGGTTCCGTTCCGCGTGTTCGGGTGGTGCTGTCCGAGCCGTCCGGGCCGTCCGGGCTGCTGTCCGGCGCCGTTGCGGGCGCTCCCGGGGGTGCCGCCGTGCGGCCGGTGGTCAGTCGGCCGTGCGGGTGAGCGTCCAGCGCCCCCGTGCCGGATCGAGGCTGAGGTCGTAGACGCCGGGGGTGGCGTACCGGCCGGGGCTGGCCTCCACCCGCCAGACCTCCCGCTCGGTGCGGTCGATCGGGGCGGGCGCCTCCGGTGCCGTGCCGTGGGCGAGCGGCGCGCCGGGGTCGGCAGCCGGCTGGTCGGCGGGGGTGGCGGGCCGGGCGCCGGCCAGGTCGCGCCACCAGGCACCGCTCTCCTTCCAGTGGTCGAGGACGCCGCGCACGGCGTAGAGGCGGTCCCGCCACAGGAAGTACTCCGGGCGCCCGTGCGAGCTGCGGACCTCCACCGGATCGGCCGCGATACGTGCCACCTGCCTCCTCCTTCCGCCAAGCCGGAGGCCGGCCGGACCGGTGCTTCCCCACACCTGTCCGGCCGACCACCAATTGTTCGAACACCGGTTCGAACACATTCAGAGTACCCCCGCCGCAGCCGTCCCCGTCAACGGGATACCCGCCGCGACCTGCGGCGGAGCATCCCTCCGGCACTCCAACTGCCCGTTCGAACAACTCGGTTGAGCCGGATCCCGAACGCTTCCATCGTCCTCCCCGCCACTGACAGTGGCCCGGTGATCACCACCCCCGAACGCCCGCGCCCCGCGACGGACGGGCCTGTCGCGGGGCGCGGGGCGGGGCGGACTCGGGAGCGGGGGACGCGGCGCGCGAGGGGGCGGCGCAGCCGGGAGGAGGATCAGGCGGCGTTCCGGGGCCCGCGCCGCAGCACGGTGCACAGCGCCTCGCCCAGGGCGTCGGCGCCGCCGGCCCCCGGCGACCGCCAGGCGATGAGGCGGTCCGGGCGCACCAGCGACGCCCCGTCCGGGCCCACTCCGTAGGCCCGCCGCCACCGGCCCTCCGGGTCGGCCGGGCCGCCCTCCCCGTTGATCAGCACGGCCCGCAGCGGCACGCCGAGCCGGCCGGCCACCTCGTCGGCGGCCCGGGCCCACCCGGCGGACTCGGTGAGCAGCACGAACTCCCGGCCGAGCAGGTCGAGGACGGGCAGCCGCTCCCCGTCCCGGATCAGCCACACGTGCGGGGCGTGCGAGCCGGGGCGCCCGGTCGGCCGGGCCGGATCCTCGTGGAGCGCGCCGTCCTCGTCGGGCTCGGGCACCACGGCGCCGGCGGCACAGCGGTAGCCGAGCAGCAGCCGCTCCCACGGGACGGGCGCGTCCTCGGTGCCGTCGGCCAGGTGCGGCGCCGCGCGGTGGATCATGTTGGTGTACTGCTGCCCGGCGATCAGCTCGCCGTAGGGGCGGCGCTCGGCGTCGTGGCTGTCCAGCAGGGCCGCTCCGGCGTGGCCGCGCACCACCGCGGCGAGCTTCCAGGCGAGGTGGAAGCCGTCCATCACAGCGGTGTTGCCGCCCTGGCCGCCGTGCGGGGGCATGGTGTGCGCGGCGTCGCCGACCAGGTGCACCCGGCCGCAGCTGAAGCGGTCCGCGATCCGGTGCGCCAGCCCGGTGGGAGCGCGGTCCACCAGCTCGACCTCCAGGTCGGGCACGCCCAGCGCGATCCGGACCTGGGCGAGGCAGTACTCGTCGGTGACGTCCGCGTAGCCGCCGCCGGCGTCCGGGTCGTACCCGAACGTCACCACGTAGCGGCCGGGGGTGTCGGTGGTCACGAAGGCGCCGGAGCCGCCGCCCAGTTCGGGGTTCTGGAGGTAGAACAGCGCGAACTCGCGGCCGGCCAGGGCCTGCCGGAGGTCCGCCTCGAACACCACGGCCACCGAGTGTTCGAGCGTCCCGCGCCCGTGGGTGCCGATGCCGAGCCGCCGCCGGATCCCGCCGCGCCAGCCGTCGGCCGCCACCAGGTAGTCGGCGCGGACCCGGCTCACCGCGTCGGTGCGCAGGTCGCGCAGCACGGCGGTGACGCCGTGGGCGTCCTGTTCGAAGGTCTCCAGGCGGGTGGAGAACCGCAGTTCGGCGCCGAGTTCCCGGGCGCGGTCGGCCAGGATCGGTTCGGCCCGCTCCTGGCTGGCCATTCCCATCCGCTCCGGCGTGATGTGCGACCAGTCCGGCCACCGCTCGGGCAGCACCTCGTGCAGCCGCGGCCCGGTGACGCTGCGGGCGATCACGATGGGCATGCCGCGGTCGACGTCGTATCCGGCGGCGCGCACCCGCTCGGAGACGCCGGCGATGCGCAGGGCCTCCATGGTGTGCCAGGACTGCCCGCGCGCCTTGGGCTGGTTGGACGTGCCGGGGTGGCGCTCGACCAGCAGCGACGGCACCTGGTGCAGGCCGAGGAACATCGCGGTGGAGGTCCCGGCCAGCCCGGCCCCCACGATCAGGACCGGCACCCGCTCGTCCCAGGCCGCGTCCGCGTCCTCGCCCCCGTGTGTGGTGGTCATCGTCGACACCCTTCTCTCGAATCGCGTTCGCTTGACGAACGACGTTCGTCAACGAACACCGTTCTACTACCGAACGACGTTCGCGACAAGTAAGGTGTTCGTCATGGCAGCACCGCCCCCGCCCAGCGACCGGCGGCCCACCCCGGGCTCCGACGGCCTCCCCGACCTGCCACCGCCGCCCTGGCGGCGCGGCCCGGGCAGGCCGCGGCAGCAGCTCACCCGGGAGGCGATCGTCACGGCGGCCCTGCGGATCATGGGCGAGGAGGGCCTGGACGCGGTGACCATGCGACGCGTCGCCCAGGCGCTGAACACCGGGCCGGCGTCGCTCTACGCGCACGTGCGCGACAAGCAGGACCTCCACGAGCTGATGCTCGACGAGGTCTTCAAGGACGTGCGGGCCCCCGAGCCGGATCCGCGCCGATGGCGGGAACAGCTCAAGGAAGTCACCCTGGCGACCACCCAGGTGCTGCTGGACCACCCGGGAACGGCCCAGATCCTGATGCGGACGCTGATCCCGACCACCCCCGGACTGCTGGTCATCATGGACGCGACGCTCGGCATCCTGCGCGCGGCCGGCTTCCCGGACCACGTCGCCCTGCGGGCCAGCGACGCCCTCGCGCTGTACAGCACGGCCTACGCCTACGAGGCAAGCCTGTGGCCGAGCGGCGAGGCCGGCCAGGAGGAGGCGACGCGCCGGATCGGCGAGATCGAGGACTACCTCGACTCGCTGCCGGCCGACCGCCTGCCGCACCTGACGGCGCTGCGTCCGGCCATGCGCGGGGGCGACGCGGTGGAGCACTTCGAGTTCGCGCTGGACGTCTTCATCGCCGGGATCACCGCCTACGCCCCGCCGGCGGCCGAGCCCTCCGGCACCGCCGACCGCCCCACCACCCCCTGACCCGGTCCGGCTCCCGACCGGCTCCGCCCCCGCCCCGGTCCGACGCCCATCCCTGGTCCGGCACCCGACCTGCTCCGAGCTGACCTGGTCCGACACCGCGACCGGCGGCGGGGCGTCCCGCCGCCGGCCACGGACTCAGACCAGGTCGCCCGGGTCGGTGTTGGCGCCGCAGAGCAGCACGGCGACCCGCTCGCCGTCCGCCGGCCGGTAGGCCCCGCCGGTCAACGCGGCCAGCGCCGCCGCGGTGCCGTGCTCGACCACCACGCGGCGCTCCTCCCACAGCGCCCGCCGCGCCCGGACGATCTCCTCGTCCGGCACCAGCACGGAGCGCACCCCGGTGTCGCGGGCCACCGCGAAGGCGATGTCACCGACCCGCGAGGCACCGAGCGAGTCCGCGGCGATCCCGGACACCGCGACCTCGACCGGACGGCCGGCGCGCAGCGCGTCGTGCAGCGTCGGGATGGTCACCGGCTCGACCGCCACCACCCGCGCGCCCCGCTCGGCCAACGCCGTGGCGACCCCGGCCATCAGCCCGCCGCCGCCCACCGCCACCAGCACGGTGTCCACCCCGCCGGTCTGCTCCCACAGCTCCAGGCCCACCGTGCCCTGCCCGGCACAGACGTCCACCTGGTCGTAGGCGTGGCAGAACAACGCCCCGCTGTCGGCCTGGTGCTTCAGCGCGGCGTCGTACGCCTCCGCGTACCGCTCTCCCACCAGGTGGACGGTGGCACCCAGCCGGCGCAGCCGCTCCACCTTCACCCGGGGCGCCGCCACGGGGACGAACACGTCCGCCGGCACGGCCAGCGCGCGGGCGGCGTACGCGACGCCCAGGCCGGCGTTCCCGCCCGAGGCGGCGACCACTCCCGCGCCGGTCAGCTCCCCGCGCTCCCGCGCCGCCAGCAGGCGGTTGAAGGCGCCCCGCGCCTTGAACGAGCCGGTGTGCTGCAGGTACTCCAGCTTCAGCCAGGCGGGCCCGGCGAGGCCGCCGCCGTCCAGCGCGACGGTGGGCGTGGTGCGCACGTGACCGGCCGTCCGGGAACGGGCGGCATGGACGTCGCTTGAGCTGATCATCGAGGGCTCCTTCACCGAAGGCCACGTGTTTACGCCGTAGCGTACGATGTAAACAAGCCTGTAGCGTACGGTGTTCCGCATGGGAACGCCACGGAACCGGGAGACGCCGCTGACGGTGGAACGCATCGCCGACGCCGCCCTGGCGCTGGCGGACCGCGGAGGGCTGGAGGGCGTCACGATGCGCGCGGTCGCCGCCGAGCTGGGCGTCAGCGCCATGGGCCTGTACCGGCACGTCCGCTCCCGCGACGAACTGCTGGACGCGATGGTCACCCGCGCCCTGGAGGAGCTCCCGCTGGACCCGGCGCCGGGGGAACCGTGGGAGCGGCGGTTCGCCGACCTCTTCCGCGGGCTGTACCGCACCCTGGCCGCCCGCCCCGTGCTCACCCGGGTCCGCCTGGGCCGGCCCTTCCTGACGCCGGGCGCGATGCGCCTGACCGAGCGGGCGCTGGAGCTGCTGCGCGAGCGGGGCCTGGACGAGACGGCGGCCATCACCGCCTACCGCGCCGTGTACCTGCACACCCTCGGCTGCGCCGCCTTCGTGGACCACGCCGACCCGCAGGGGGCGCGCCGCGAGGCCCGCACTGCGCTGGCGGCCCTGCCGCCGGAGGAGTTCCCCCACCTCGCCGGCTCGCTGGACACCGTGGTGAACGCCATCGCCGGGGACGCCGCCTTCGAGTACGGCCTGCGCGCCCTGGTCTCCCGGGTGGCGGAGGAGCACGGGCACCAGGTTTGAGCGGCCGGTTCCCGGAGTTGTCCACAGGTCCGCGGAGGGGGCTGCCGGGGAGGGGCCCGCCGATGGGATCCTGAGAAAGGGGGCCTTCGCGCCCCCCTACCGGGGGTTGGGGAGCTTTCGGAGCGGGGGCCATGCCGCCTCGCCCCTCCCCTCCCACCAGCCACTCCCCCTCGCCTCCCCCTCCTCGCGCACCCCCCTTCCTCCCCCACCGAAGGCCCTCGGCCTCCCCGACTCACGCCCCTCCCTCCCCACGCCCTACTATTTGAACTGACCAGTCAGTTCAAAAATGGAGGGACGAGTCAGCGGTGAACGAGGCGGGGAGCGACGACCACGCCGCACGCGGGGTCCGTGTCCAGACCGAAGGACTCGGACTGCGCGGGCCGCGCGGCTGGGTGTACCGGAACATCGACATCGACGCCCCACCCGGCGCCCTGGTCGTCGTCGAAGGGCCACCCGGCTCCGGGCGCACCTGCCTGCTGCTGACCCTCGCCGGACGGATGCGCCCGACCACCGGCACCGCCCGGATCGGCGGCCACCCGCTGCCGAAGCGCGCGGGCGCGGTGCGGCGGATCGCCGCGCTCGGGCCCGTTCCGGGCGTCAACGATCCCGAACCGGCGCTGACCGTCCACGAGCTGATGCGGGAGCGGCTCCTCCCCGGCCGCCACCGGGCCCGGCGGGTGGCCGGGGCGCTGCGACTGGTCGGCCTGGAGCCGGACCGGCTGCCACTCAGCGAACGCACCCCGGCACACCGGCTCGACGCCCTGGACGCCTTCCGGCTGGGCACCGCCGCGGCCCTGCTCGCCCGGCCCGGACTGCTCTGCGTCGACTCGGTGCTCGATCCGCTGCCCCCAGCCGACCGCGCCACGGCGCTGGGAGTCCTCCAGGCCGCGCGGGCGGAGGGCACCACGGTCGTCGTCGCCCGGAGCGACGCCGCCGAGTGGCGCGGCACGGCGGACCTCCTGGTACGCCTCGCCCCCGCCACCCCGACCACCCCCACCACCCCGAGCGCCCAGGAGGCCACCGGTGCGCGCGCCTAGACTCGCCGCCCTGGAGATCAAGCGGTTCACCCGCGGACGACTGCCCCGGGCCGCGCTGGTCGCCCTGCTGTTGCTGCCCCTGCTCTACGGCGCGCTCTACCTGTGGTCCTTCTGGGATCCCTACGGCAGGCTGGACCGCCTCCCGGTGGCGCTGGTCGTGGAGGACCGCCCGGCCGAGGCGGACGGCGAGCGGGTGGCCGCCGGGGCGGAGCTGGCCGAACGGCTGGAGGACAGCGCCACCTTCGACTGGCGGCGCACCGACGCCGAGGACGCCGCGGAAGGGCTGAGCGAGGGCCGCTACTACCTCACCCTCACCATCCCCGCCGACTTCAGCTCCTCGCTGGCCTCCGCCTCCGGCGACGACCCGCGCGCCGGCACGATCCGGGTGGCCACCGACGACGCCAACAACTACATCGTCGGCCAGATCTCCCGCAGCGTGTTCTCCGAGATCCGCGCGGCGGCCTCCGCCAGCGCCTCCCACGACTACTACGACAACATCTTCGTCGCCTTCGGTGACCTGCACGACCGCACCGCCGAGGCGGCCGACGGCGCGGGCCGGCTCGCGGACGGCAGCGCGGACGCCGAGGAGGGGTCGGCGGCGCTCGCGGACGGCAGCGCCGAGGCCCGGGAGGGCTCCGAGCAGCTCGACTCGGGCCTCGGCGACGCCGAGGAGGGCAGCGGTCAGCTCGTCGACGGCCTCGAAGCACTCGACGCCGCCACCGGCCAGCTGGCCGACGGGGCCGCTCGGGTCGCCGAAGGCACCCGGGCGATCGCCGAGACGGCGGACGGCGTCGAGCAGGAGTACGGGGCAGCGCTGCGCGAACACGGGGACGAGATCCGCGAGGGCGCCCGGCTGGTGGCCGAGGCGGCCGAGGCCGTCTCCCAGGGCGCCGAGGACCTGCCGGCGGACGCCGACCAGGCGGCCGGTCGGGCGGCCGAGGCCCGGGACACCCTGGAGGAGCTGTACCGGGAGCAGTGTCCGACCGGTCCGGCCACCGGCACCGACCTCGCCTCCGTCGACCGGCCCGCGAACAGCCGGCCCGCGAACGGCGGGGCCACGACGGCCGAGCCCGCCACCGACCAGACCGCCGCCGAGTCCGCCGCCCGGGCCGCCGCCGAGGAAGGGACCCCCGACGGGGAGACCGCCGGTGACGGCGCCGGCACGCCCGACCAGCAGTCCCCCACCACGGCCCCCACCGCCTCCGCCGCCCCGTCCGGACTGGACGCCGCCGGCTGCGCGGCCCTGGACACCGCCCGCGCCGCCGCCTCGGACGCCGCGGACGCGACCGCCGCCGTCGCCGCCGACCTCGACGACCGCGCCGGCCGGCTGACCGAACTGGCCGAGCAGGCCGACGCCGTCGCGGCCGTCGCCGAGGAGATCGCCGCGGTCCCCGACCCCTACGCCGCGCTGCACGACCGCGTGGAACAGCTCGACCAGCTGCGGGACGGCGCCGACCAGGTCGCCCAGGGGGCCGCCGCGCTGCACGAGGGCGCCCCCGCCCTGCTCAGCGGTGCCCGCAGCCTCGACCAGGGCATCGGGCGGCTGCACGACGGCGCCGGAACCCTGTCCTCCGGGCTGTACCGGCTCTCCGACGGCGCGCTCACCCTGCAGGGCGGGCTGGCCGAACTCAGCGGCGGCGCCGAGGAGCTGAGCCAGGGCCTGCACCAGGGCGCCGACGCCATCCCGGACTACGACGAGGCCGAGCGGGACGCCCGCAGCGACGTGATGAGCGACCCCGTCCGGCTGGCCCGCGAGTCCCTCAACCCGGCCGCCACCTACGGCACCGGGCTCGCCCCCTACTTCGTCCCGCTGGCGCTCTGGGTCGGGGCCATGGTGTCGTACATGCTGCTGCGCCCGCTGAGCCCCCGGCTGCTGTCCGCCAACGTGCCGGCCTGGCGCGCGGCGCTGGCCGGCTGGCTGCCCGCCGCCGCGGTGGGCGTGCTCCAGGTGCTGGCGCTGCTGTCCGTGCTGCACTGGGCGATCGGCCTGCGGGCCGCGGCCCCGCTGGCCACCGCAGCCTTCCTCACCCTGGCGGCGCTCACCTTCGCGGCCGTCCTGCAGTGGCTGAACGCCCGGTTCGGGGCGCCCGGCCGGCTGCTCGGGCTGGCCCTGCTGATGCTCCAGCTGACCTCCGTCGGCGGCACCTACCCGGTGGAGACCAGCCCCGGCTTCTTCCAGGCGATCCACCCCTACCTGCCGATGACCTACGTCGTCGAGGGCACCCGCCGGCTGCTCACCGAGGGGGTGACCGGCCGGCTGTGGACGGACTGCGCGGTGCTGGCCGCGTTCCTGCTCGGTGCCCTGGCGCTCACCACCGTCGCCGCGCGCCGTGGCCGGACGTGGAGCGTCAAGCGCCTGCACCCGGAGCTGACGCTGTGACCTCGGACCGCCAGACTGCACCCATGACCACCAACACGCGGCGTGCCGCGACCCGGCAGAAGCTCTACGACGCGGCGGTGACACTGATCGCCGAACAGGGATACTCCGCCACCACCGTGGACGAGATCGCGGACCGGGCGGGGGTGGCCAAGGGCACCGTCTACTACAACTTCGCCAGCAAGGCCGAGCTGTTCGAGGAACTGCTCAAACACGGCGTGGACCTGCTGACCGAGCGACTACGGTCCGCCGCCGAGGGGCGGCGGGACGTGGAGGCGCTGGACGCGATGATCCGCGCGGGGCTGGAGTTCATCGCCCGCTACCCGGCGTTCGCCCAGCTCTTCGTGGCCGAGGTGTGGCGCACCAACAGGGCGTGGCAGCAGACGTTGGCCCTGGTGCGCGGGCAGGCGGTGAGCGTGGTCGTGGGCGTGCTGGAGCAGTCGGTGCGGGACGGGGCGTTCAGCGAGGAGCTGGACGTCGCCCTGACCGCGTCGGCGATCTTCGGCATGGTGCTGGTGGCGGCGCTGGACTGGCTGGCCTTCCAGCCGGAGCGCAGCCTGGACGACGTGCACGCCGCGCTCTCCCTGCTGGTGCGCGGGCGGGTGGCGGCGGGGAGCTGACGCCGGCGGTGACGCCCTGCCGGCCGCGGCCCGGCGCCGGTACCACGGCACCTGCCCGGCACCGGCACCCCGCTGGTGACGCCCCGGCACCGGCACCCCGCTGGTGACGGTAGCGCGGGGCCGGCTCGGGTGACGTCCGGGCCGGCCCCGCACCCCCCTCTCCCCCCCGTCTGTGCCCCCCACGTGGCCGGTGCCCCCCGACACCGGCCACGCTGGTTGCGCCCGCCACGGCCGCCCCCCGGCCATGGATGGACCGGCGCCGTAGTGCCGCCCCGTGTCGGCACTCCGTTGCCACGACACCCGCGTCGCCGCGGGCATCGCCAACCGTTCCCCCCACCGGGCCCCGCCGCCGCCTCTCGGCCCCCGGCGGGTTCCGGTGGCACCACTGTGCCGGCACGGGAGCGCCGTCGACATCCGCTGCGCTACTCATCCGCCCTACTCATCAGGCGTGCTGAGTAGGGCTACTCAGACGGTGCGCGGTACCCGGGTACTCGGGACACCGAGAACGGTCCGGGGGGTCCGGGGGGGGGCGGCGGTCCGGGAGCCGGTCCGGCGGCGCGTGGCCCCGGCGCGGTGACCCTCCGTCCCGTCCCGGCCACCGAGCGACGTGGGCATGACCACGGGGCGGTGGAAACCCCCGGGCCCTCACGAGCGTCCTTCCCTGCGACGCCGTCCGCCACTCACCGCACCGCTCTCCGAAGGGACCGCTCCCGCATGGACCTCGTACCGCTCGTCTTCACCAGTGGCTGGGCCAGCGGGATCAACGCCTACGCCGTGGTGCTGCTCCTCGGCCTGATGGGCCGGGTCGGCTGGGCGGACGCCACGCCGGACGCCCTGCAACGCACGGACGTGCTGATCGTCGCCACCGTCCTGTTCCTGATCGAGCTGGTGGCCGACAAGATCCCCTATGTGGACAGCGTCTGGGACGCGCTGCACACCGTCATACGCCCCGTCGCCGGCGCCACCGTCGCCGCGCTGATCGCCGGTCAGGACGGGTCGCTGGGCGAGATCGCGGCGGGCACCGTCGGCGGCGTCACCGCGCTGGTCTCCCACCTGATCAAGGCCAGCGCCCGAATGGCCGTCAACAGCAGCCCGGAGCCGGCGAGCAACATGGTGGTCTCCGCCGCCGAGGACGTCACCGTGGCCGGGGTGATCGTGCTGGCCATCGTCTACCCGACGGCCGCGGCGGTGGTGGCCGCCGTCCTGCTGGTGGCCGGCGGGCTGGTGCTGTTCTTCCTGGCGAGCCGGATCCGGCGGTTCTGGGGAATCCTCCGGGAGCGCCGGGCGCAGCGCGCCCTCGCCCGCACCGCGGCCCCGGCTCCGACTCCCGGCGGCGCGGGACCTTCCGGCCGGTAGCCGGGCCCGCCGCACATCCAACACCCATATAGGCTTTTTTTCGGACATTCGACGGACGCTCGGGGTGTCCTCCCCCTCCCCCGCCACCCATCCGGGGATAGTGGCAGGGTGCCCGCAGTGACCGAATTGGCCGGAATCGTCAGGCGGCGACGGCGCGAACCCATCGTCGTGCAGACCCTCCGCTCCACCGTCGGAGCCGTCTTCGCGTACATCGTCGCGGTGTGGCTCACCGACCACGGTCCGCCGCTGCTCGCCCCGCTGACCGCGCTGCTCGTCGTCCAGGTCACCCTGTACGCCACCCTCACCACCGGCATCCGCCGGGTGATCAGCGTCGTCGCGGGCGTGCTGATCGCCGTCGCCTTCAGCGAGATCGTCGGTCTGAGCTGGTGGAGCCTCGGCCTGCTGATCCTCGCCAGCCTGGTCATCGGCCACATACTGCGGGTCGACGAGTTCGTCCCCGAGGTGGCGATCAGCGCCATGCTGGTGCTCGGCGTCACGCACGTCGGCGAGGTCGCCTGGGGCCGGGTGGCCGAGACCCTGATCGGCGCCGTGGTCGGCGTGCTGCTGAACGCGCTGTTCGCTCCCCCGGTGTTCGTCGAACCGGCCGGCGAGGCCATCGAGGAACTGGCCGAGCGGATGCGCGAGCTGCTGCTGCGGATCGGCGGGGAGCTGAATCGGGGCGCCACCCTCCAGCAGACCGGATCCTGGTTGCTGGAGGCCCGCCGGCTCGACCACGAGATCGCCCGGGTCGACGGCGCCCTGTCCACCGCCGAGGAGAGCCTGCGGTTCAACCCCCGGGTGCGGCAGGGCCTGCTGACCCGCCTGGTGCTGCGCAGTGGCCTGGACACGCTGGAGATCTGCGCCGTCGTCCTGCGCACACTGTGCCGGTCGCTGACCGACCTGTCCCAGGAGCGCGACGACCGCTCGGTGTACTCCGGGGAGGTGGCCACCGCCCTGGCCCAGCTCCTGCGGCACCTGGCGGAGGCCGTGGACAGCTTCGGGCGGCTGATCACCGCCCAGGTCACCGCCAGCGCCGAGCAGGCCGAGGAACAACTCGCCCAGGCGCTCGCCGACGGACGCCAGGACCGGGCGCGGATCTCGGAGCTGCTGCGCGTGGAGACCGAGCGCGAGGCCGAACGCTGGGAACTGCACGGCGCGCTGCTGGCGAACGTGGACCGGCTGCTGAACGAGCTCGACGTCGAACGGCGCTCCCAGTGGCTGGCCGAGGAACTCGACAGGCACGCCCAGATGCCGCCCCGCAACCCGCTCTACCAGATGCAACGCAGGGTCCGGGCCTTCCGGCGGGGCACCCGCAACCGGCTCCAACGGCTGCTGAAGTAGCCGGGGGCGCGGGCCCGCCGCCCGCCGCCCGCCCGTGGCGGTCTGGCTCGGCGGCCCGGGCTCCCGGGGCCTTGGCCGTCCGGCCTCGGTCGGGCTCCGGGGCCGGGCCGGCCGCCGAACCGGGCCCGGTGGGTGGATAGAGTCGCGCCATGGCTCGGATCGTCGTCATAGGTGCCGGAATGAGCGGTTTGGCCACCGCGGCGCGGTGCGCCACGGTGGGTCACTCCGTGCGGGTGGTCGAGCGCGCCACCGTGCACGGGGGCGCGGTGGGCCGGCTGGAGCGTGCCGGCTTCGCCTTCGACACCGGCCCGGTCGTCCTCCAGCTGCCCGCCGTCTACCGGGACCTCTTCCTCAAGACCGGACGCGCGCCGCTGGAGGACGCCGTGGCCATGCGTCCGCTGGACCCGGTGGTGCGCCACCGCTTCGGCGGAGGGGGCGGCGGGGAGGCGCTGGTGCCGAACGCCTCCCGGGCCGGCTTCCTCGCGGCCGTTCGGGACCTGGCCGGGGACCGGGCCGCCGAGCGGTGGCACGACCTGCTGGAGGACGCCGGACGGATCTGGGCGGCGACCCGGCGCCCGCTGCTGGAGGACCCGCTCGGGGACCCGGCCGAGCTGGAGTCGCTGCTGCGCCAGCCGTCCCGGCTGGCCGCCCTCCGGCTGCTGACGCCCTGGCGTTCGCTGCGCGCCCAGGCCCGGCGCCGGCTCGGCGGCGACCCGCGGATGCGGGCCCTGCTGGAGGGCTACGCCACGGGCGCCGGCCTGGACCCCCGCCGCGCCCCCGCCACGCTGACCGTCCTGCCCTACATGGAGCAGGCCTTCGGCACCTGGTACCTGGCCGGGGGGATGCGCACCCTGGCCGACGCGCTGCTGGACCGCTGCCGGGAGCGACGGGTTGACGTCCGTTTCGGCACCGCCGTGACCGAGGTGCTGGTGGAGGGCGGCAAGGTGACCGGCGTGCGGCTCGCCGACGGCGGCACCCTGCCGGCCGACGTGGTGGTGTGCGCCGCCGACACCTCGCCGGGCGGCGCCGCGGCCGGGCTGCTCCCCGGCGGCGACGGGGCGTCCAGCCGGGCGTCGACCGGGCCGTCAGCCGGACGGGATTCGACGACCGGCGGCGCGCTGGCCGCCACCGGGGCGTTCCTCGACGTGTACCTGGCACTGGGCCCGAACGGCGGCTCCGCCGCGGCCGGCACCGGCGGGCTCGAAGGCACCGGCGGGCTCGAACAGGAGATCTGGTACGCGGACGATCCGGAGGCGGAACCGGAACGCGTCTTCGGCCCCGACGCGGCGCCCCCCGACGATCCCACCATCCGCCTGCTGCGCTCCACCGACCCGGCCGCCGTGCCCGGTCCGGGCCACGAGGCGGTCACCCTCCGGGTGCTCGTCCCGCGCCACGCGGCCGACGGCGCCGGCGGCGGAACCGTGGACTGGACGACACCGGGACTGGCCGACGGCTACGCCGACCGGCTCCTCACGGTGCTGGCGGAGCGCGGACTGGACCTGCGCCCCCGCCTGCTGTGGCGGGCGGTCCGCACGCCGGCCGACGTCGCCGAGGCCACCGGAGCCCCCGGCGGCGCCGTGCACCCGCCGTCGCTGCTGGGCGGGCGGAGCTTCTCGCTGGGATCGGCGGTGCGGGAGCCGGCCGACTACGCCGACCCGTTCGTCCGGCCGGGCAACCGCGGCGGGCCCGGCGGCCTGTTCCTGGTCGGTGCCTCACGGCATCCCGGCGGCGGACTGCCGCACGTCGGCATGTCCGCCGCCGTCACCGCCGAACTCATCGGCACGCCCTGACAGCGGGGTTCGCTGCCGGCACGGCTCGGACCGCGGTGCCGGCGGCCCCGTCAGCGACCGCGGCGCCGCCGCCCACTGGGGGCGCGGCGGCGACCGCCACCACGGGCGGCCGGCACGGCCGGGCGACCGGCGCCGCCCGCCGGAGGCTGCCGGCGCCCGGGCCCGATCAGCGACCAACCGCTGTGCCGGCCGCTGTTCACCGCACGGGTGACCAGCAGTTGCCCCGCCCCGAAGACCAGCACGCCGACCACGATGCCCTCGGCGGAGCCGCCGTTCACCCCGGCGACGACGCCGAGGAAGCCGACGAGGGTGAGCACTCTCCACAGCAGTGGTGAACGGTGCTGCGCCAGGACCTCCCACAGCAGCCACAACGCAACCGCCGCGAACGCCACGTTCAGCACGAGCATGATCGGCACGCCGGCCCCTCCGCATCTCGCCGCCCCTCAGGGCGGCCGACGCCCCGGGCGCCTCGAACCTACCGTCGAACGCGCCGTCAGCGTGCGGGTGGCCCGCGGCGGCGCCCCGCGGCGTGTCGGTGAGCGCCCCGGCCCGGCGAGAGCCCTCGCGGGTTATCCACAGGCCGGAAGTGGAGGGCTGCGCTACGCTGTCGCTCCATGAGATCCTGAAAACAGGGGGTCCCCCCTCGAGCATTCCTCGGCAAAAGGCCACGGAAAGAATTGAGCCTTTTCAGCGTTGGAGCTCCAGGGTGAGGACTGCCTTGGCTGCTGACGACAGCCAGTTCGGGCTGCAGCGGGAACGGCGGAAGATCCTCCATCGCTTGAGCGTGCCACGCCGCGTTCGCCCGGGTGGCGGAGCCGGGCGTGGGCCTGGTTCAGGGATCTCTGTCCGACGCTGAGTTCCTCGCGGGGTGGGCGTCTGGTCGGGACGGCGAATGTGCCGCCTGCGCCGGTGTAGGCCATGTCGGCCAGAGCGGGAACACGGAGCCGGACGCAGGTCTTCACAATGCGGTGGGTGCGGGCGGCGGTGAGGTCGTGGGTTCGGCCGGGCGGGGCGCGGGAGATCCACACGAGCCTGCCTGTCGGGCTGGTGATGACCTGGTGGTCCACGCCGTGACGGTGGTGCTTGCCCGAGTAGTCGGCGCGCCCGTCGCCGACGCGGTCGCACTCGGCGAGGGTGCCATCGACCAGGACATACTCCGCGTCGGCCTCGCGCAGGGCCCGGGTCAGGCTTTGCGGGCGAGGAGGTCGGTATCCTGCCGCCCTGTGACCACGGTCGGCAGGTCCTGCCCGAATGAGTAGTTACGCCGCTCGGCGGCCCCGTACAGATGGGTCTTGCGGTAGTTCGCCGCCACCAGCCCGTCAGGCGCCATCACACTGATCGAGTCGTAGAAGTCGACGCCGTCGCGTTCGGGATACGGCAGAACCACGGCCAGGCCGTTCTCCTTGCCCGCCAGCCGGGCACGTTCGATCGAGGGGGCCCTCGCGGCGCTCCAGGTTGTACTCCACCGCCTGCCGGCTGCCGACCGCGCAGAGCGGAAGACGACGCGGACGGGCTCGGTCGCCAACAGAGGATCCCTTTCGTGGAGGACGGCCCGGCCGGCCATCGCTGCAGCAAGAACGATCCACCCCCGCCACCGGACACCGAGATCTCCTCCGGCCTGGAGGGGAGACCGGCCGAGACGGCCATGCGGCTTCGGCAGGCGGACCCTGGCTCCTGTCGCAGTCGGTGACTTCGGTGCCATCCGGGCGATGGCCGTGCCGGCGAGCGGAGACGTCGGCGCTGTGTCGCTCGGGCCCGGGTTCAGGTGATCTGGTTGGCGATGACGTCGAATCCTTCCAGGGCGCCGACAGACTGGTCTGTCTGGACGGTGCCGTCCGAGGACACCTCGAAGAGGTGCACCGGTTCCTGGAGGGTGAGCAGCTGGTTGACCATGGGGAAGGTCTGGACGTTGTCGGCCTTCAACGTGGCGTACTTGCCCGGGGCGGTGGAGAGCCTGAGAAGGGTCTCCCCAGTTTCCTTGTCGGTGACCTTCAGGATCAGGGTGGTATGGAGGCGCAGTTCCCGGGAGGAGTTCAGAGTGCTGAGCGGTGTGTCCGCCATGTCGGCCGAGGCGAGGGAGATGAGCGTTCCGGAGCCGGGGGTGGACGGGCTGGTGTCCGCCTCCATGCGCAGCTCCTTGAACTTCATCGTGGTGCGGTCGGTGTCGGCTGTCTGGACACCGAGGGTGAAGCCACCCTTGAAGTCGAGTGTGAGACGGCCGAGGATGTTCAGCTTCAACGGAACATTGGCGGCGTACGCGCTGTGCGGGAGTTCCACCCCTGCCGGCGGCAGCGGCGCCCTGGTCACCGTCTTTCCGGACGACGAGGCGGCAATGACCGCGTGAGGGGTGCTGGCGGGTGTGGGGGCGGCCGCGAGGGCTACCACGGAGGCCGCCAGCAGGGCAAGAACGGCAGTTTTCCCGATCATGGTCTGTCCAACGACAAGGCCGCCGGTCAGACACCACGGTTTCCCAGCACACCCACCGCCGGCTCAGCGAAGACCCCGGCCCCCGCCCCGAAGACCAGGGCAGCCGCCTTCCGACACTCTGCCCCGAGGGCGTGTTGCCCCACCCGAAGTGGTGAACACCCCAGGACCCGTGCAGAGCGTTTACATGTCATGAATCGCACACGTCGCACCGCAGCCGCTCTGCTGCTCGCTCTCGCCGGTCTCGCATGCTCGCCCACCACACAGGCTGCCGCAGCTCCTCCGGCCTGCACAGAAGAGGGCTTCTTTCCCGATTCCGAGGATCAGTCCAAGTTCTACCGCTGCGTGGACATGAACGGCGACGGCAAGGAACTCACCCGCTTCGACTTCCAGTGCGGACCGGGCACGCTGTTCCACCCCGAACTAGTCGCATGCGTCCACCCGTGGCAGATGCCCTCCACAGGCACATCCGAGAACTCCTAAGGTCAAAAACCGCGGTGACCGGGAAGGTCGGCCCCCTCCTTCAAGGCAGGCTGTGCAGTAGCGCCGGTCCTTATCCCACTTGATGAGGCAGCCGTGCGGCAGGACGTGCGACGCTGTTCCGCAGTGCCATGATCAATTGAGGGCTTCCACTCCGTATTGCGCCCATGGGATCCTGAAATTAGGGGGTCCCCCTCAGGACTTCCATGGCGCGGAGGCTCGGAAAAATCCGGCACACCCATTCAACTGACATGACCACGAACAGCATGCACACGACAGGAGTTATCCACAGGGCGCAGACAAGGGCTTCCCGTCCGCAATCAAGCCATGGGATCCTGAAATAGGGGGTCCCCCCAGAGCGTGTGGGGAAATATCCGGAATTACCTGGCATGCTCCCGACGCCACCGGTGGAGCATGCTCGCGACGCCCCGGCGGGGTTCTGCGGAGGGATTCAGCAATGGCTCACTGGGTCAACTCAGTGTGCGGAGCGGACGCGTCCTTCTGCGGCGCCCCAGCGAGTGCCAGCGCGCCCCAGCGAGTGCCAACGCAAGTACCAGCGCGCCCCAGCGAGTGCCAACGCAAGTGCCAGCGGCCCCGGCGAGTGCCAACGCGAGTGCCAGCGGGTGAGGCCAGCGGACCCCGGCGGCGGGCTGGAGCGCGCACGGTGGTGCCGTGCGCGTAGGCGGGCACTGCCTACGCGCACGACACGCCTAGCTGCCCGGGATCGTCCGGCGCAGGCCGAGGTTCTGGTGGATCTCCAGGGTCGCCGTGGAGTTGTTCATGGTGATGAAGTGCAGCCCGGGCACGCCCTCCGCGAGCAGCCGCTCACACATCCGGGAGGCGAAGTCGATGCCGATGGCCCGCACCTGCGCGCGGTCGTCGGCCACGGCCTGCAGCCGCCGCTCCAGTTCCGGGGGGAAGTAGGCGTTGCTGAGCTGGGCGAAGCGCTCGATCTGGCGGATGTTGGTGACCGGGATGATCTCCGGGATGATCGGCACGTCGCAGCCCGCGGCGGCAACCCGGTCGCGCAGCCGCAGGTAGTGGTCGACGTCGAAGAACATCTGCGTGATCGCGTAGTCCGCCCCCGCGCGCACCTTGGCCACGAAGTGCCGGGTGTCCTCGTCGATGTCCGTCGAGCGCGGGTGCGCCTCGGGGAAGGCGGCGACGCCGACGCAGAAGTCGCCCCACCCCTTGATCAGGCTCACCAGCTCGTGGGCGTAGGTGACGCCGTCGGGGTGGGGGATCCACTCGCCGCGCGGGTCACCGGGCGGGTCCCCACGCACGGCCAGCACGTTGCGGATCCCGGCGTCGGCGTACTGGCCGACGATGTTGCGCAGCTCGGCGATGGAGTGGTTGACCGCGGTCAGGTGCGCCACCGGGGTCAGGGTGGTCTCCGAGGCGATGCGTTCGGTGACCCGCACGGTGCGGCCGCGCGTGGAGCCGCCGGCACCGTAGGTGACCGAGACGAAGTCGGGGCCGGCCATCTCCACCCGGCGGATCGCCTCCCAGAGCCTGCGCTCCGCCGCGTCGTCCCGCGGCGGGAAGAACTCGAAGGAGGACGTGGTCCCCGCCGCGAGCTGCTCGCGGATGGTGGCCGCGCGGCCGGTTCGCGTCGTGGAGATGCCCAGTGACATGCCCGAAAGGGTAGCCAGACGGGTCCGCGCGCTGACAAGTGCGTCCCAGCATGCGACCAGTCGGCCGCCTGCTTCGGGCCAGGTCCGCGGCGTGGGAAGCCGCCATGTGGGACGTCTCGGGGAGGCGGCGGAGCGCCCTCGGGGCCCCGGCGCGCGCCGTGGGTCAGGTGGGTCGCCCGTGGGTCACGCCCATGGGTCCCGTCCGTGGGATCCGCGAGGGATCCGCGAGGGATCCGCCGGAGATCCATGGGGCGGCAAGGGCTGTCCGTGGGCTGTCAGAGGGCTGCAGGGCGTGCACGGCCGGCTCGGCGGTGTGCCGCGGCGCGGACCGGAACGCCACCGTCCGCCCCTCCGTGATCCCACACAACTGTCCGCACACCGTCGTCGGCGGGCCATCCGTCCGTGCTTGGCCGCGACACGACCGCCGCCGTACGTTCGATTCCACCCGCCCGGGCGCCCCCGTATAGGCTCGGATGGCCCCCGGAACGTCCCCCGGTACGTTCGCCGACGCGTCCGTCTGCCGCCCCGCCCCCGCCCGGTGCGCCGGTACGCACCTCGGCCCCGTGCCGAACAGTTCCCCCTCCCGCGCCCCGAACGGGCAGGAGGGACCGCCTGCCCGCCGCCGGAGACCCCGTGACCGTGACCGCCGCAGCTCTCTCCTCCCGTCATCCCCTCGACGAGGAACACCTGCGCGACCGCGTCGGTTCGGCGCTCGCCGCCTTCCTCGCCCACCAGGACTCCGTGCTCGCCGACATAGCGGAGAGCCTGCTGCCGGTGGCCGAGGCCGTGCGGGAGTTCCTGTTGGACGGTGGCAAGCGCCTGCGGCCGGGGTTCTGCTACTGGGGGTGGCGCGGGGCGGGCGGCGCGGACTGCGACGAGGCGGTGGCGGCCGCGGCCTGCCTGGAGCTGCTGCAGGCGAGCGCGCTGATCCACGACGACCTCATGGACAGCAGCGACACCCGCCGCGGCCGGCCCTCGGTGCACCGGCACTTCGAGGGCCTGCACCGGGCCGGGGGGTGGCACGGCTCGGCCGAGGGGTTCGGCGAGGCCGCGGCGGTCCTGCTGGGCGACCTGTGCCTGGTGTGGACGGACGAGCTGTACTTCAGCAGCGGGCTGCCGGCCGAGTCGCTGCTGCGGGCCCGGCCGCACCTGGACCTCATGCGCACCGAGCTGATGGCCGGGCAGTACCTGGACGTGCTGGAGCAGGCGGTGGGCGGCGGCTCGGTGGAGCGGGCCGGCCGGGTGCTGCGCTACAAGTCGGCCAAGTACACCGTGGAGCGTCCGCTCCAGGTCGGCGCGGTGCTCGCGGGGGCGGGCAAGGACCTGCTGGAGGCGTACAGCGCCTTCGGGCTGCCGCTGGGCGAGGCGTTCCAGCTCCGCGACGACGTCCTCGGCGTGTTCGGCGACCCCTCGCAGACGGGCAAGCCGGCCGGCGACGACCTGCGGGAGGGCAAGCGCACCCTGCTGGTCGCGCTGGCCGAGCAGGAGGGGACGGCTCGGGACGCCCGGCTGGTCACCGAGCTGCTCGGCGATCCGGCGCTGGACGCCGCCGGCGTGGCGACGCTCCAGGAGGTGATCCGGCGCAGCGGGGCGCTGGAGGAGGTGGAGCGGACGATCCAGCGGCTCACCGACCAGGCGCTGGACGCCCTCGACGAGGCCGATGTGCTGCCCCGGGCCCGCGAGGTGCTGCGCCGGCTGGCCGAGGTGGCCACGCGGCGCAGCAGCTGAGCGGGGGCGGGGGGCGGCCGTAGCGGTCGCCGCGTCCGGCCGCCCGTTCTGGGGGGGGCACACGGCCCCCGGCGTCACGCCCGTTCGGTGTCGGGGCCCTCGGCGTCACGGCGTTCGCGCAGGCGGCGGGCCAGGTCGGCGGCGGCCGCCCCGGGGTCGGTGGCCTCGGTGATGGCACGGACCACGACGACCCGGCGGGCGCCCGCGTCGAGCACCTGGTCCAGGTTGCCGGCGTCGATGCCGCCGATGGCGAACCACGGCCGCCGCGGTCGGCGGGCCGCCGCGTACCGGACCAGCGACAGGCCGGGGGCGTGGCGTCCGGGCTTGGTGGGGGTGGGCCACACCGGTCCGGTGCAGAAGTAGTCGACGCCGGGCTGGGTCATGGCCGCGTCGACCTCCGCCTCGGCGTGCGTGGAGCGGCCGATCAGCGGGGTGTCGCCGATGATGGCGCGGGCCGCGGGCACCGGCAGGTCGCCCTGCCCCAGGTGCAGCACGTCCGAGCGGGCGGCGTGGGCCACGTCGGCGCGGTCGTTGACGGCGAGCAGCCGGCCGTGCCGGGCGCAGGCGTCCGCGAAGACCTGGAGGAGTTCGAGTTCCTCCGCCGCCTCGATGCCCTTGTCGCGCAGCTGCACGATGTCCACGCCGGCGGCCAGCACGGCGTCGAGGAACTCGGGCAGGTCACCGCGGGCGCGGCGGCCGTCGGTGCACAGGTAGAGCAGCGCGCCGTCCAGCCGGGCACGGAGATCGGCGGCGGGCGACGCGGCGGGGGTGGCGGCGATGGTCATGGCAGGACTGTATGTCGTGCCGGCCCCGCCCCCGGAGGGCGGCCCGGGACGGGGCCGCCCTCCGGGACGGAGGGTGGTCGGGCGGGCGGCCCGGTGAGGGGCCGCCTCGGGTCCGGGCCGTCGGTCAGAAGACCGCCAGGGCCTGGGCCCGGCGCTTGATCTCCGTGCCGCGGTTCTCCCGCAGCGCCTGCACGGGGGTGCCGGGCAGCGAGTCGTCAGGGGTGAACAGCCATTCCAGGGCCTCCTCTTCGGTGAGGCCGGCGTCGGCCAGCAGGGTCAGGGTGCCGCTGAGGCCCTTGACGATGCGGCCGTCGAGGAAGAAGTCGGCCGGCACCTGGAGGGCCCGGTTCTCGCCGCGCCGGACGGCGATGAGCCTGCCCTCCTTGATGTGCTGGCGGACCTTGGTCACCTCCACGCCGAACATTTCGGCGATGTCGGGCAGGTACAGCCACTCGCGGACGAGGGAGTCGATCGTAGGGTTGATCTCGGTCACGTTCCCAAGACTGCCACCTGTCCCGGACAGTGCTCCACACCGCCTGGCCTGGGCGTGCGGGTGGCGGCCCGGCCGCTCGCCGATGCGATGGCGGCGCCGCGGCCGGCTGGGGCGGCGCCGCCTCGGCCGGCCGGGGCGCTCAGGGGCGCCGGGTCGCGTTCTTCAGCGGGACGGTCGCGTCGAGCAGGGCCCGCTCGTCCATCCGGGCGCCGCGCTCGATCAGCCGCCTGCCCTGCACCAGGTCGCGGGGACGGTCGACGGCGAGCAGCGCCACGAGTCGGTCCTCGCGCAGCCAGCACACGGTCCAGGCGTCCTCGCGCACGCTGCCGCGCCACAGCACGCGGTCGGCGCCCGGGTGGTGGCCGGCGTACTGGAGGTAGCGCCCGAACTGCTCCGACCAGAAGTACGGGACCGGGTCGTACGGCTCGACGCTCTCGCCCATCAGGTCCGCGGCGACGGTGGCCGGGCCCTGCAGGGCGTTGTCCCAGTGGTGCACCAGCAGCCGTCGCCGGTAGCGGGCGGAGGGGAACGAGGCGCAGTCGCCGACCGCCCACACCCCGGGCACGGAGGCGCGCAGCCGGTCGTCGGCGGCGACGGCGCCCCCCTCGGCGAGTTCCACGCCGGAGCCGGCCAGCCAGCCGGTCCGGGCCCGCGCCCCGATGCCGATCACGACGGCGTCGGCCGGCAGGCGTTCCCCGTCGGCCAGCAGCACGGCGCCGGGCTCCACGGAGCCGACGGGCGTGCCGGTGCGCAGGTCCACCCCGGCGCCGGCGTACCAGTCGCGGGTGACCTCGCCGATCTCGCTGGGCAGGGCGCCGGCCAGCGGGTGGTCGGCGGCTTCCAGGACGGTCACCGAGCAGCCGAGTTCGGCGGCGACGGTGGCGGTCTCGGCGCCGATCCAGCCGGCGCCGACGACGACCACCCGGGCGCCGGGGCGCAGCGCGGCGCGGAGGGTGAGGGCGTCGTCGAGGGTGCGCAGCAGGTGGAGTCCGGGGGTGTCGACGGGGGTGCCGGGCAGCGGGACGGCGCTGGCGCCGGTTGCCAGCACGAGGCGTTCGTAGCGCAGGGTGCGGGGTGAGGGGTGGGACGGCGCGGTGCCCCCGGCCGGTTGCGGCCCAGGACCCCCGGCCGGTTGCGGCCCAGGGCCCCCGGCCGGTTGCGGCCCAGGGCCCCCGGCCGGTTGCGGCGCGGGGCCGGCGGGTTCCAGGGTCAGGGTGCCGCCGGGGGTGGCGGTGTCCGGGTCGGGGCGGAGTTCGACGGCGCGGTGACCGAGCAGCAGGTCCACCCCGAGGGTGGCGAAGTCCACGTCGAGGGTGGTGGCGTCGGTCGCGCCGAGCAGCACCTCCTTGGACAGCGGCGGCCGGTCGTAGGGCGGGTGGATCTCCTCGCCGACCAGCGTCACGCGGCCGGTGAAGCCGCGTTCGCGCAGGGCCACGGCGGTCTGTACGCCCGCCACGCCCGCGCCGACGATGACCGTGTCCGGATGCTTGTCGCTCACCCGGTCACTGTAGGCCGCTTCCGGCGCGGGGGTGGTCGTGCGACGCCGCGGGCGGCGTGCGGGGCCGTGGACCGCGCGGCGGGCGGCCCGGCGGGCCCTTGTATGGTGGGCGGTGACGGGTCTTCCGCCGTGCCGCGCGCGGCGCCGGAACGGCCCGAGGAACACGGGAGCCCGGCGCACCGGGCTGAGAGGAAGGCTGTGGCGGCCTTCGACCGTCCGAACCTGATCCGGGTCATGCCGGCGAAGGGAGTTGTTGGGCATGGGTGTGTCGGCGGCCGGCTCGTCCGGTGGTTCGCCGGACGTGCTGGTGGTGGGCGGCGGCCTGGTCGGCCTGGCGGTGGCCTGGCGGGCGGCCGCGCGGGGCCTGCGGGTCGGCGTGGTGGATCCGGCGCCGGGGGGCGGGGCGGCGCGGGTGGCCGCCGGGATGCTGGCGGCGGTCACCGAGGTGAAGTACGGCGAGGAGGCGCTGTTGGCGCTGAACCTCGAGTCGCAGCGCCGCTACCCGGGTTTCGTGGCCGAGCTGGTGGAGGCCGCCGGGGAGGACGTCGGCTACCGGGAGTGCGGCACGCTGGCCGTCGCGCTGGACGCCGACGACCGCGCCGAGTTGCGCGAGGTGTACGCCCACCAGCGGCGGTTGGGCCTGCCGGTGTCCTGGCTGACCGGGCGGGAGGCGCGCCGGCTGGAACCGATGCTGGCCGCCTCGGTGCGCGGGGCGCTGCTGGCCGAGGGGGACCACCAGGTCGACGGGCGCCGGTTGTGCGCGGCGCTGCTGACGGCGTGTGGGCGCCTGGGGGTGGACGTGGTGCGGGGGTCGGCGCGCCGGCTGCTGCGCGCGGGCGGCTCCCCGGGCGGCCGGGCCGGTGGCGCGGCGGGGGGCCGGGTGGTCGGGGTGCGGCTGGACGACGGCACGGAGCTGACGGCGGGGCAGGTGGTGTTGGCGGCCGGCAGCCACTCGGCGCTGCTGGAGGGGGTGCCGGAGGAGGTGCTGCCGCCGGTGCGCCCGGTCAAGGGCCAGGTGCTGCGGCTGCGGATGCCGTCGGGGGCCGGGGCGCCCGGGGCTTTCCTGGGGCGGACGGTCCGCGCGGTGGTCCGCGGCGTCCACCTGTACCTGGTACCGCGGCTGAACGGCGAGCTGGTGGTCGGCGCCACCGAGGAGGAGATGGGGTACGACACCACGGTGACCGCCGGGGGCGTCTACGAGCTGCTGCGCGACGCGCACGAGCTGGTCCCCGGGATCACCGAGCTGCCGCTGGTGGAGACGTCGGCGGGGCTGCGGCCGGGCAGTCCGGACAACGCGCCGGTGCTCGGGCCGTCCGGGCTGGACGGGCTGGCGCTGGCCACCGGGCACGGCCGCAACGGCGTGCTGCTGACGCCGGTCACCGCCGACTGCCTGGCCGAGTACCTGGTTTCGGGGCGGCTGCCGGAGGTGGCCGCGCCGTTCACCGCGCGGCGGTTCCGCCGGTCCGGCGCCCCGTCGGCCGCCGGTGCCGCCCCGGCCGGCCCGGCCCTTCGGGAGGTGGTCGCGTGATCACGGTGACGGTGAACGGCGAGCCGCGGTCGCTGCCGGCCGGGACGGGGCTGGCCGAGGTCGTGGCGTCGCTGACGGCCGCCCGGTCCGGGGTGGCCGCGGCGGTCAACGAGTCCGTGGTGCCCCGCGGGGCGTGGTCGGACACCGAGCTGCGCGACGGCGATCGCGTGGAGATCCTCACCGCAGTGCAGGGAGGCTGAGAAGGCATGGCGGACGACACCCTCACCATCGCCGGGCGGGAGTTCGGGTCCCGGCTGATCATGGGCACCGGCGGCGCACCGAGCCTGGAGGTGCTGGAGCGGTCGCTGGTCGCCTCCGGCACCGAGATGACCACCGTGGCGATGCGCCGGATCAGCCCGGCCACCAAGGGGTCGGTGCTGGAGGTGCTGGCGCGCCACGACATCGCCGTGCTGCCCAACACGGCGGGCTGCTTCACGGCCGGGGAGGCGGTGCTGACCGCCCGGCTGGCCCGGGAGGCGCTGGGCACCGACTGGGTGAAGCTGGAGGTCATCGCCGACGAGCGCACCCTGCTGCCGGATCCGGTGGAGCTGCTGGACGCGGCGGAGCGGCTGGTGGACGACGGCTTCACCGTGCTGCCGTACACCAACGACGATCCGGTGCTGGCGGCGAAGCTGGAGGACGTCGGCTGCGCGGCGGTGATGCCGCTGGGTTCCCCGATCGGCTCCGGACTGGGCATCCGCAACCCGCACAACATCCTGCTGATCACCGAGCGGGCGTCGGTGCCGGTGATCCTGGACGCCGGTGTGGGCACGGCCTCGGACGCGGCGCTGGCGATGGAGCTGGGCTGCGCGGGGGTCCTGCTGGCCTCGGCGGTGACCAGGGCCCGGGATCCGGAGCTGATGGCGGGCGCGATGCGGGACGCCGTGCGGGCCGGCCGGGCGGCGTTCCGGGCCGGGCGCATCCCGCGTCGGCACTTCGCCGAGGCGTCCAGCCCGACGGAGGGGCTGATGGCGGCGGGGGCGGCGGACGGCGCCGCGGAGGTCCCCGCGTTCTGAGTCCGGCGGGCGTGGCCCGGGCGGCGGGTGACGGGCGGTGACCGGTGGTCGGGCGGCCCGCCGGTACGTCACGGCTTGGCCACGGGCCCGCCACCGCTCCGTACCCGTACGGGTGGAACGGGCCGGCCGGTGACCGGCCGCTGCGTACACTCGGGCCCGTGGATGCGACCCTACGGGACCCCCTGCTGGGCCGACTGCTCGACGGCCGGTACCGGATCGAGGAGCGGATCGCGCTCGGCGGCATGGCGACGGTCTACCGGGGCGTGGACGTACGGCTGGAGCGACCGGTCGCCGTCAAGGTGATGCGCGCCGAACTGGCCGGTGACTCCTCCTTCGTGGAGCGCTTCATCCGGGAGGCGAAGACCGCCGCGCGGCTGTCCCACGACAACGTGGTGGGCGTCTACGACCAGGGCACCGACGGCGACACCGTCTACCTCGCCATGGAACTGGTGCCCGGCCGCACGCTGCGCGAGGTGCTGCGCGAGCGCGGGCCGCTCTCCCCCAGGGAGGCGCTGGACCTCGTGGAGCCGGTGCTGGCGGCGCTCGGCGCGGCGCACCGCTCGGGGCTCATCCACCGGGACATCAAGCCGGAGAACGTGCTGATCGCGGACGACGGCCGGGTCAAGGTGGCCGACTTCGGGCTGGCCCGCGCCGTCTCCACGGCCACCACCGCGTCCACCGGTGGCCTGGTGCTGGGGACCGTCGCCTACATGGCCCCGGAGCAGATCCAGCAGGGCACCGCGGACACCCGCGCGGACGTCTACGCCTGCGGGGTACTGCTGTTCGAGCTGCTGACCGGGCGCGCACCGCGGGACGGCACCACCCCGGTGCGGATCATGTACCAGCACCTCAACGAGGACGTGGTCGCGCCGTCCGCGCTGCGGCCGGGCCTCGCCGCGGACCTGGACGCGCTGGTGCTGGCCGCCGCCGCCCGGAACCCGCAGGACCGGCCGGCGGACGCCGGCGAGATGCTGGCGGCGCTGCGCCGGGTCCGCGCCGGGCTGGCGGACGCGCAGCTCGACCTGCCGGCTCCGGTCCGGGACGCCGTGCCGCAGGCGCGGCCGGCCGGGGAGGCCGTGTCGGACGGGGCGGCCGTTCCGGACGGGGACGCCGCGCCGGGTGGGGACGCCGCGCCCGGCGGGGACGCCGCGCCCGGCGGGGAGCTCGGGGAGGACCGGGCGGCTACGGGCGGCCGGTCCGCGCCGGAGGGCGTCCCGGACGGCGCGGACTCCGCCGCGTCGCCGGGTTCGGAGGCGGTCACCGCGACCGGGCACGCCCCGGACGCGCCGACCACCGTGGTGGCGCGCTCGGCCAGCCTGCCGGTGGCCGGGGGCGAGACCCACCACACCCGGCCGGTGCCCACCCTCGGCACCGCCGGGGCGGCGACGAGCGGCCCGGTGGTGCCGACCGCCCCGGCCGGCCCCCGGTCGCTCGCCCGCAATCCGCTCACCTGGGTCCTCGCCGTGCTGCTGGTGGGGGTGCTGGCCGTCGGCGGCTGGTGGTTCGGCGTCGCCCGCTACACGACCACCCCGGCGGTGCTGGGGGTGGAGCGCGCCGAGGCCGAGCGGCTGCTCGACCAGGCCGGCCTGTCGGTGAGCTGGGCGGAGGCGTACAGCGAGAACGTGCCCGCGGGCCTGGTGATCGAGACCGATCCGGAGCCTGGCGGTCGGGTGCCGTCCGGCGGCGAGGTGACGGCGGTGCTGTCCCTCGGGCCGGAGCGGGTGACCGTGCCGGACGTCACCGGGCGCCCGCTGGAGCAGGCCCGGCAGGCGCTCACCGACGCCCGGCTGGTGCCGGGCACCGAGCGGGAGGAGTACTCGGACTCCGTGCCGGCCGGTTCGGTGATCGGCACCGACCCGGAGCCCGGTCAGCAGGTCCGGCCGGACTCCCCGGTCGCCCTGGTGGTCTCCCGGGGCCCGGCTCCGGTGGACGTGCCGGACGTGGTGGGCGAGCCGCTGCTCCAGGCGAGGCAGACGCTGGAGGACGCCGGGTTCGAGGTGGAGGTCGCCCCGGAGCGGGTGTCGGACACCGACGTGCTGGCCGGTGCGGTGGCCCGCCAGGACCCGTCCGGCGACGGCCCCGCGCCCCGCGGCTCCACGGTCACCCTGACCGTCTCGGACGGCCCGGAGACGGTGGAGGTCCCGGACGTCGTCGGGCGGTCGGTGCCCGAGGCCCGGGCCGCGCTGGAGGAGGCCGGGTTCTCGGTGGACGTGGTCGACCTGCGGCCGTTCGGCGACGGCTCGGTGCAGACCCAGTCCCCCGAGGCCGGCCAGCGCGCCCGCCAGGGCAGCACCGTCCGCCTCTTCGCCTTCTAGGCGATCCGGTCTCCGGCCGGGGCCGCTCCCGGGGAGCCACCGGCGCGGCGTCGCGTGGGGGGTTGGTGGCATCCTCGTGGACATGCTCGCCGCAGAACCCGCTCCCGTCGCACCAGCCCCTCGCCCCCGCGCCACCGCCACGCCCGCCGCGCCCACTCCGGCCGCCGTGCGCAACCCGATCGGCGCGCACGCGCCGGTGGCCCGTGGGCTGGCGACCGCCGCGCTGGGCTACGCGGACCGCACCGGCTGCGAGGCGGTGCAGGTCTTCGTGGCGAACCCGCGCGGCTGGGCCACCGGGCCGGGGAACCCCGCGCAGGACGAGGAGTTCCGCGCGGGCTGCGCCGAGCGGGGGATCAGCGCGTGGGTGCACGCCCCCTACCTGATCAACTTCGGGTCGAGCACCGCCGAGACGGTGCGCCGGTCCGCCGTCTCGCTGCGCCACTCGCTGCTGCGCGGCGCGGAGATCGGGGCGCGCGGCGTGGTGGTGCACACCGGTTCGGCGACCGGCGGGCTGGACCGGGCGACCGCCTACCGGCAGGTGCGGGACGGGGTGCTGCCGCTGCTGGAGGAGCTGGACGCGCTGGCCGAGCGCGGCGGGGCGGGGGACGGCCCCGCCGGCCCGGGCGGAGCCGCCGCGACGGTGCCGTGGCTGCTGCTGGAGCCGATGGCCGGGCAGGGCAGCACGCTGTGCTCGCTGATGGAGGACCTCGGCCCGTATCTGGAGGCGCTGGACCACCATCCGCGGGTCGGCGTCTGCCTGGACACCTGCCACGCCTTCGCGGCCGGCCACGACCTCGCCGCGCCCGACGGGGTGCGCCGCACGCTGGACGAGCTGCTGCGGGTGGCCGGGCCCGGCCGGCTGCGGCTGATCCACGCCAACGACTCCAAGGACGTGGCCGGCGCCCACCGGGACCGGCACGAGAACGTGGGGTCGGGGCGGATCGGCGCCGAGCCGTTCGCGGCGCTGTTCGACCACCCCGCGACGGCCGGCGTGCCGCTGGTGGTGGAGACGCCGGGCGGCGAGGAGGGGCACGCCTCGGACGTGGCGGCGCTGAAGCGGCTGCGCGGGGACGCCGTCGGCTGACCGGCCGGCGGTGGGCCGGCGTCGGCACGCGTCTACGTGCGTCGGCGTGCGTCTACGTGCCTCGTGGGGGCGGGCGGCGGCGGGGCGGCGCGGATCGCCTGTGAGGTGAATCACGCGAACGAAAGGTCCGTTTCATCCGGAGTTCGCCGGCCGGACACCCCCTGTTCGGCCGTTCCACGGGGCCCTGCGGCATCGCCGGACCCGCGCTGACCGGAGGATGGCAGGGTGACAGTCATACCTGCGGCATCGAGCGGCTCGCCGACACCCCAGCGGCGCCGGGTGCGCGGCGAGCGCTCGGGCCGCCGTCCCCCGGTGTGGCGCCGCCGCTGGGTCGCGGCGCTCGCGCTGCTGACCGTGCTGGCGATCGCGGTGTGGCAGGTCGTGGTGCACCTGGTGCTGCCGCCGGCGCCGCCGCCGCTGTACAACGCGGGTGTGACGGTCACCGCGGACGGCCGGCCGCTGATGGTGCCCGCGGGCGCCGACGCCGCGTTCGTCCCCGGCACCAGCCTGCTGGCCGATCCCGCCGCGGCCGGCCTGCCGGACGCCGCCGCGCCCACCCCGGAGGCCGTCGCCGAGTCGCGGGCCTGGCTGGCGGCCGGGCGAATACCCGGCGACGACGAACAGGAGCGGGAGACGGCCACCCGGGCGCTGCTGGACCTGCGGGTGCTCACCCTGGACAACGGGGCGTTCGTCGCCTCGTGGAACGACCGCTGGCGCTACGTCTGGCCGCGGGACGCCAGCTTCGCGGTCGCCGCCTACGCCGTCACCGGCCACCACGCGGAGGCGCGGGCGATCCTGTCCCACCTGGCGGCCATCCACCCCGCGGACGGCCGCTGGCAGGCGCGTTACCTGCCGGACGGCACCGGCGGGGTGCCCGACGACCGGCGCCCGCAGCTCGACGGCAGCGGCTGGACGCCCTGGGCGGTGTGGTTCTGGTACACCACGGAGCCGGACCGGGAGCTGGCCGCCCGGACCCTGGACGAGCTGTGGCCGATGGTCGCCGCCTCGGCGGAGGCCGCCGCCGCCTCGCTGGACCTGCGCGGCCTGCCGCCCGCCTCCTCGGACTACTGGGAGCGCGAGGAGGACGAGGTCACCCTGGGCACGGTCGCCCCGCTGCTGCTCGGGCTGCGTTCGGCGGCGGCGCTGGCGGCCGACGGCGGGCGGGCCCCGGAGCAGGCCGCCGCCTGGGGCGACGCCGCGCGCCGCCTGGACGAGGCGACGACCGCGACGTTCGGCGCGGCGGGCTATCCGCGCACCGTGCCGGACGGCGGGACGGACACCGCGGTGACCCTGCTGGCGCCGCCCTTCGCCCCCGGATCGGTGGCCGTGGCGGCGGCGGTGGCCGACGCCGAGCGGGCGCAGGCGCTCTCCAACGGCGGGATGTACCCGGGCGAGGAGTGGCCGCTGGACAACGGCATGGCCTGGACCCCGGAGGTGGCGCTCTTCGCCCTGAACGCGGCGGCCACCGGCGACGACGCGCGGGCCGACCGCCACCTGCGCTGGCTGATGGAGCACCGCACCGCGCTGGGCTCGCTGCCGGAGAACGTCAACCCCGACGGCAGCCCCTCCTCGACCTCGCCGCTGGGCTGGACGGCGGCGACCGTGCTGCTCGCCCTCACCGCCCAGCAGCAGGAGCTGCCGACGCCCCCGCTCCCGCCGGCCGGGTAGTCCGGGCCGGCGCCACGCGGCCCCGCGCCCCCCAGGCGGCGCGGGCGCCCGGGCGGCGCGGGCCGCGCCGCCTACAGCGCGGGGCCCTCGCCCTCGCCCTCCTGGTAGGAGTAGCGCTGCTCGCGCCAGGGGTCGCCGATGTTGTGGTAGCCGCGCTCCTCCCAGAAGCCGCGGCGGTCGGCGGTGAGGTACTCCACGCCGCGCACCCACTTCGGCCCCTTCCAGGCGTACAGGTGGGGCACCACGAGCCGGACCGGGAAGCCGTGCTCCGCGGTCAGCGGCTCGCCGTTGCGGTGGGTGGCGAAGATCGTGGTCGCCGCGGCGAAGTCGGACAGCCGCAGGTTGGAGCCGTAGCCGAGTTCGGCCCACACCATCACGTGGGTGACCTCGGGGGCGGGCGGCGCGAGCTCCAGGATGGTGGCCGCCAGCACGCCGCCCCACTCGTTGTCGAGCATGCTGAAGCGGGTCACGCAGTGGAAGTCCGCGTGCACCTCGGCGCGCGGCAGGGCGGAGAAGGCGGCGTGGTCCCAGCTGTGCTTCTCGCCGTCGGCGGTGGCCCCGAAGACCTGGAAGGACCAGGTGTCCGGCTTGAACCGGGGCACCGGGCCGTAGTGCAGCACGGGCCAGCCGCGGCGCAGCTTCTGGCCGGGCGGCAGCCGGTCGTCGCGGGCGGCGGCCCGGTCGTCGGCGCCGCGCGCCGACTCCTGCTCCGCCGGCGTCCCGCCGTCCGTCGGCGTCTCGCCCTCCGCCGGCCTCTCGCCCCCCGTCGGCCTCTCGCCCCCCGTCTGCCTCTCGCCCTCCGTCGGCGTCTCGCCCTCCGCCGGCGTCTCGCTGGTCGCTCGCACGTCGTCCCCGCCCCCCGGACCGCGCCCCGGGCCGTCCTCGGCGGACAGCCAGTCGCCGGGGAGGTCGAGGAGGTCCTCGTCGTGTTCCTTCACCGGCCGGGCTCCCGCGTCCAGCGCCGTTCCCCTGTGCTCGTCCGGTGGTCCATACCCCCATCGTCGCACCCGCCCGCGCGGACGGCGCAGCGGGGGGCGGGCCGGCCGGCCCCCTCCCCCGCCGACCGGCGAATGGGGGAAACCGCAGGTCGGAGCGGGCGGCGGGCGGGCCCTGCCTGCTGGAAAGCGGATGTGACGCGTGTCACGATGACCGCGCTGCACCGCGACCGTCCGGCCGCTCCAGACCGAAGGAGGCGCCAATGCGCGGCGACCCGGAGATCCTCGAGTTCCTCAACGAGCAACTGACCGCGGAGCTGACCGCGATCAACCAGTACTTCCTGCACGCCAAGATGCAGCAGAACTTCGGTTGGACGAAGCTGGCGCGGCACACCCGGGCGGAGTCGTTCGACGAGATGCGGCACGCCGAGCTGCTCACCGACCGGATCCTGTTCCTGGAAGGGCTGCCGAACTACCAGCGGCTGTTCCACGTGCGCGTCGGGCAGTCGGTGCGGGAGATGTTCGAGGCCGACATGCAGGTCGAGGTGGAGGCCGTGGACCGGCTGCGCCGCGGCATCCGGGTGATGCGGGAGAAGCAGGACATCACCTCGGCGAAGCTCTTCGAGAACATCCTGGCCGACGAGGAGGAGCACATCGACTACCTGGAGACCCAGATCGACCTGGTGGACAAGCTGGGTGAGCAGCTCTACCTGGCCCAGCTCGTCGAGCAGGAGGACGCGCCGCCGATGACCTGACGGTCGGCGCGGCCGGCCCCGTCGTCGCCGTCAGCGGACGGCGGCCAGCACGGCCGGGGCGGCCGTCGCCGGGGCGGCCGGGGCCGCGGCCACCAGCGCGGGGACCGCCACCGCCGGGGCGGACGCCTCCTGGCTGACCACGACCGGGCGGCGGCGCACGCCGGCGGTGGGCCGGGGCGCGGCGGGCCCGTCGGCCGGGGCGCGGCCGAGCAGCGCCTGGATGCGGCGGACGCAGCTGCCGCAGTCCGTTCCGGCGCCCCCGCACGCGGCCGCGATCTTGCGCGGCGTGTCGTGCCCCTGGCAGGCGGCGTCGGTGACGTCGGACTCCGTCACGCCGAAGCACATGCAGACGTACACCGCCACCCCGCTGAGGTCTCGATCGGTAAGGTCAGGCACACCTTACCTACCCGCGGGGCGGCGGATCCAGGCCGGGCTCCCCTCCCGGGACGTGGCGCGGCTCTCATTCGGCCGTTCGGCGCGGCGAGGGCGGGCGGGGCGGCGGAAGCACGGCGGGAAGGACGAAGGCCGCCGGCCCGCCACGAGGGCGGTGCCGGCGGCCTCGGGCCGCGTCACCGGGAGCGCTCCGGCGCCCTGGGGCACCGGAGCGGCGACCGGCGCCGGTCAGCCGTTGCGGTACATCTCCGCGACCAGGAACGCCAGGTCCAGCGACTGGCTGCGGTTCAGCCGCGGGTCGCAGGCGGTCTCGTAGCGCTGGTGCAGGTCGTCCACGAAGATCTCGTCGCCGCCGCCGACGCACTCGGTGACGTCGTCGCCGGTCAGCTCCACGTGGATGCCGCCCGGGTGGGTGCCCAGCGCCTGGTGCACCTCGAAGAAGCCCTTGACCTCGTCCAGCACGTCGTCGAACCGGCGCGTCTTGTGGCCGCTGGCCGCCTCGAAGGTGTTGCCGTGCATCGGGTCGCAGATCCAGGCCACCTGGGCGCCGGAGGCGGTGACCTTCTCCACCAGCGTCGGCAGCACCTCGCGGATCCGGCCGGCGCCCATCCGGGTGATGAAGGTGAGCCGGCCCGGCTCCCGGTTCGGGTCGATCCGGTCGATGAGGGCCAGCGCCTCCTCGGGCGTCGTCGTCGGCCCGAGCTTCACCCCGATCGGGTTGCGCACCTGCGCGGCGAACTCCACGTGCGCGCCGTCGAGCTGCCGGGTGCGCTCACCGATCCACACCATGTGGCCGGAGACGTCGTACAGCAGGCCGGTGCGCGAGTCGCGGCGGGTCATCGCGGTCTCGTAGTCCAGCACCAGCGCCTCGTGGCTGGCGTAGAACTCGACCGTGCGGAACTCGTCCGGGTCCACGTTGCAGGCCCGCATGAAGGCCAGCGCCGAGTCGATCTCCCGGGCCAGCCGCTCGTAGCGCTCACCGGAGGGCGAGAGCGCGACGAAGTCCTGGTTCCAGGCGTGCACCTGACGCAGGTCGGCGTAGCCGCCGGTGGTGAAGGCGCGCACCAGGTTCAGCGTCGCCGAGGAGGCGTGGTACATCCGGCGCAGCCGCTCCGGGTCCGGGGTGCGGGCCTCGGGCGTGAACTCCAGGCCGTTGACCGAGTCGCCGCGGTAGACCGGCAGGGTCACCCCGTCCCGGGTCTCCGTCGGCTTGGAGCGCGGCTTGGAGTACTGGCCGGCCATCCGGCCGATCTTCACGACCGGCACCTTGGCGGCGTAGGTGAGCACCACCGCCATCTGGAGCAGCGTCTTGAGCTTGTTGCGGATCGCGTCCGCCGAGACGCCGTCGAAGGTCTCCGCGCAGTCCCCGCCCTGGAGGACGAACGCCTCTCCACGGGCGACCGCGGCGAGCCGGTCCCGGAGCTGGTCGCACTCGCCGGCGAAGACGAGCGGCGGATAGGTTTCGAGGTCCGCGAGCACAGCGCGCAGAGCCTCGGAGTCCGGCCATTCGGGCTGCTGCGCCGCGGGAAGGGATCGCCAGGAGTAGCCACTCGTGGTGGTGTCAGCGTTCACGGTCACGAAACACAGGCTACGGGGTCCACGGAGCGCGCCGGCACCCCCGCCCGGTGAGTGAGACAGAGCCGACACCTCCGGACCAATCTCGCACCCGTTCGGGTGACGGGCGACCGCGGTGCGCCCGCCGGGTTACCTCCGGCCGTCCGATCCGCTAACGTTCCGGACATGTACTCGCGCCCGAACTCCTGGTGGTGGACCGCTCCAACGGCGGCCCACTGATCCGCGCGTACACCCACGCGACACCGGCCGCCTCGACGAGGCGGCCGTCGCGTTTCCCGGGCCGACTCGTCCGGCGGCGACCCGACCGAGCAGCACCACGGCACCCCAGCTCGGCACCGCACCGCACGCTCCGCACATCCGCGACCGACGAGGCGAGGCCCCGATGACGACCACCCCCGACTCCCCGCAGCCCTCCCACCCGACGGCACCGACGCCCCCCGCGGCACCGACGGCGCCCGCGGCGCCCGCCGGCCGCACGGCCGAGGACGCCCGGGCGCTGCTCGCCCGGCTCACCGCCGAGGACGCGCCGCCGTTCGCCCTGCTGCACCGCCGCAACCCGGAGCTGCCGCCCGGCGCCGCCGACCGGGTGGAGGTGCTGATCGGCGAGCTCACCGAGGTCGACTCGCTGGCCGGGATCCCGCTGCCGGCCGCCGGCGAGGCGCCCGGGACCGGCGGCGCCGTCCCGGACGTGCTGGCCCTGGTGCCCTTCCGGCAGATCCGCGAGCGCGGCTTCGAGGTGCGCGAGGACGGCACCCCGCTGTACGTCCTGCGGGTGCGCGAGCACCTCGCGCTGCCACTGGCCGAGGCCGTGGCGGCGCTGCCGGTGGAGCCGGTGGAGCTGGCCGACGGCGCCTTCGACATCCCCGACGACACCTACGCCGCGACCGTCCGCCGGGTGCTGGAGGAAGAGATCGCCCAGGGCGAGGGCGCCAACTTCGTCGTCCGCCGCGACTTCACCGGCACGCTGCGCGGCTACTCCCCCGCCGTCGCGCTGACCCTCTTCCGCCGGCTGCTGCTCCAGGAGCGCGGCGCCTACTGGACCCACCTGGTGCACACCGGGCGGGCCGGCGGCGGCCGGGTCCTGGTCGGGGCGAGCCCGGAGGTGCACGTGCGGATGACCGCGGGCGCCGTCACCATGAACCCGATCAGCGGCACCTACCGCTACCCGGCCGGCGGCCCGACCGTCGAGCACCTGCTGGAGTTCCTGCACGACCCCAAGGAGATCGACGAGCTGTCGATGGTGGTCGACGAGGAGCTGAAGATGATGTGCACCGTCGGCGACCTCGGCGGACGGGTCGTCGGCCCCCGGCTGCGGGAGATGTCGCGGCTGGCGCACACCGAGTACGAGCTGGTCGGGCGCACCACCCTGGACGCCCGGGAGGTGCTGCGGGAGACCATGTTCGCCGCGACGGTCACCGGCAGCCCGGTGGAGAACGCCTGCCGGGTGATCGCCCGTCACGAGCCCACCGGGCGCGGCTACTACGCCGGGGCGCTGGCGCTGATCGGACGGGACGAGCACGGCCGGCAGACCGTTGACTCGCCGATCCTGATCCGCACCGCGGACATCGACGCCAGCGGGCGGCTGACCGTGAAGGTCGGGGCGACCCTGGTGCGGCACTCCACCCCCGAGGGGGAGGTCGCCGAGACCTGGGCGAAGGCCAGCGGGGTGCTGCGCGCGCTGGGCGTGCCGGTCCCCACCGAGGCGGTCGCCGGGCGACCGGCGGCCCAGCCGCGCGTCCCGGCCGCCCGCGCGGCCGGCAGCGTCCCCGGCGCACCGGGAGCGACGGGCCCGGGAGCGACGGGCCCGGGGGCGGCGCTGGCCGCCGACCCGCGGGTGGCGGCGGCGCTGGCCGCCCGCCGCGAGGTGCTGGCGCCGTTCTGGCTGCGCGACGACGCCACGGTGCGGCCGGCCGCGGTGGGGCAGCCGGCGCTGGTGGTGGACTGCGCGGACACCTTCACCGCCATGCTCGCCCACCTGCTGCGCTCGCTCGGCCTGCGCACCCGGGTGCTGCGGTTCGACGACCGCCGGCTGCCGGGGGCGCTGGCCGAGCACGACGGCCTGGTGGTGCTCGGCCCCGGCCCCGGCGACCCGGAGGACGCCGACGACCCGCGCATGGCGCGGATGCGGCGGCTGACCCGTCACCTGCTGGCCGGCGGCCTGCCCGCCGGCGGGTTCACCGCCGCCGAGTCGCGGGCCCGCCGCCGCCCGCTGCTGGGCGTCTGCCTGGGCCACGAGATGCTCGCCGCCGAGCTCGGCCTGCCGCTGCGCCGCAGGCGGACCCCGCACCAGGGGGCGCAGCTGCCGGTGGAGGTGTTCGGGGAGCGCCAGCTGGTGGGCTTCTACAACAGCTTCACCGCGGTGTGCGACGAGGAGCGGGCGCAGCGGCTGGCGCTGCGCGGCATCGAGGTCAGCCGGGACGCGGCCACCGGAGAGGTGCACGCGCTGCGCGGGCCCGGTCTGGTCGGCCTGCAGTTCCACCCGGAGTCGGTGCTGACGGTGCACGGGGTGGACATCGTCTCGCGGGCGGTCCGCGAGCTGTGCGAGCCGGCCGCCACCGGGGCGCCGGCGCGCCGGTAGGCCGGGCCGGGGACGCGGACGCGCCCCGCCGCCGCCCGGGTTCCGGGACGGCGACGGGGCGCGGCGGCCGACGCGCGGGGGCGCGTCAGCCGAAGAAGACCTCGGCCTCCTCGTACAGCTCCGGGTCGGCCAGCTTCAGCCCGCCGGTGAGCACGGACAGCTCCTCCAGCTCGATCCGGGCGCCGCGCAGCACCACCGCCTGGCCGAAGCGGCCGTTCTTGACCGCCTCGATGGCGTTGAGGCCAAACCGGGTGGCCAGCCACCGGTCGTAGGGGCTGGGGGTGCCGCCGCGCTGGGTGTGGCCGAGGACGGTGGCCCGCGACTCGTGGCCGGTGCGCTTCTCGATCTCGCGGGAGAGCCACTCGCCCACGCCCGGGAACGGCACGTCGGTGTTGACGCCCTCCGGCAGCGGCGGGATCACCGACGGGTCGGCCGGCACGGCGCCCTCCGCGACGCACACGATCGGCGCGTAGGTGGCCTCGAAGCGGGTCTCCACCCACTGGCAGACCCGGTCGAGGTCGAACGGGCGCTCCGGCACCAGGATCACGTTGGCGCCGCCGGCGAGACCGGCGTGCAGCGCGATCCAGCCGGCGCGACGGCCCATCACCTCGACCACCAGGACCCGCTTGTGCGACTCGGCGGTGGTGTGCAGCCGGTCGATGGCGCCGGTGGCGATGTCCACCGCGGTGTGGAAGCCGAAGGTGTAGTCGGTGCCCGGGATGTCGTTGTCGATGGTCTTCGGCACGCCGACGATCGGCACGCCCTCGTCGGAGAGCGCCCGCGCGTAGCCGAGGGTGTTGATGCCGCCGATGGCGATCACGGCGTCCACCCCGAGCGCCGCGATGTTCGCCTTGACCCGCTCCACCCCGTCCGGGCGCTCCAGCGGGTTGGTGCGGGAGGAGCCGAGGATGGTGCCGCCGCGCGGCAGGATGCCGCGGACCGCGGGGATGTCCAGCGGCACCGCGTCGCCCTCCAGGGGGCCGCGCCAGCCGTCCCGGAAACCGACGAACTCGAAGCCGTAGTCGCGTACGCCCCGACGAACCACCGCACGGATCACCGCGTTCAGACCGGGACAGTCACCGCCGCCGGTGAGCACTCCAACCCGCATGAATCTTTCCTTTCCGGGACCCAGCCGGGAACGAACGCCGCCTGTGCCTGCCGTGGGAACACCGCGCCTGCCGCGAACGGACCGGGCGCGGCGCTGCGCACGACCGGCAGACGGTTCTCGTACACATTCTCACGGATTCGGCGGGGCGCCCACGCGCGGGCGGTGCCGTCCGGGCCGGGTCCCGGACGGCGGCGGTCAGCCGTCCAGTCCGCGCTCGATGGCGTAGCGGACGAGTTCCACCCGGTTGTGCAGCTGGAGCTTGCCGAGGGTGTTCTGCACGTGGTTCTGCACGGTGCGGTGGGAGAGCACCAGGCGCTCGGCGATCTGCTTGTAGGACAGGCCCTTGGCGACCAGCCGGAGGATCTCCGTCTCCCGGTCGGTGAGCCGGGGCGGCGCCTCGGTCTGCCCGCCGGACTGCTCCCCGGCGACCGCGAGGCGGCGGTACTCGCCGAGCACCAGGCCCGCGAGGCCGGGGGTGAAGACGGGGTCCCCCTGGGCGGTGCGGCGGACCGCGTCGAGCAGTTCCTCCCGCCCGGCGGACTTGATCAGGTAGCCGGTGGCCCCGGACTTGACCGCCTCCAGGACGTCCTCGTGCTCGCCGCTGGCGGAGAGCACCAGGATGCGGGTGGAGTCCTCGTGCACCAGGATCCGCCGGGCCACCTCGACGCCGGGCAGGCCGGGGAGGTTGAGGTCCAGCACCACCACCGCCGGGCGGACCGCGCGGGCCCGGCGCACGGCCTCCGGGCCGTCGCCGGCGGTGGCGACCACGTCGAAGCCCGCCTCGGCGAGGTCCCGGGCCACCGCCTCGCGCCACATCGGGTGGTCGTCCACCACCATCACGCTCACCACGCCGCCGTCCGGCGCGCTCCCCGCTGCCGTCTCCTGCTCGTGCACCCCGTACGTCTCCTGCTCTGTGATCGGCTCGTTCACCGCCGGTCCGGGGACCGGCGTCCTGCGCTGGTCCTTCGGCTCACTCGCGGTGGGCGGTGAGCTCGGGTGTCCGGGGGGCCCGGCCGCCGGTGGCCCGCTGACCGGCCCGCGGCGCCGGCGGGGCGGCGGGCAGGTCCGGGCGCGGGACGCGCATCTCGATCTCCGTGCCCTGGCCGGGCCGGGAGTCGATCAGGGTCTCGCCGCCCAGGTCGGCGATCCGGCCCCGGATGGACTGGGCGACCCCGAGCCGGCCCTGCTGGGCCGCCTCGGCGAGCCGGCCCTCGGCGATCCCGGGCCCCTCGTCGCGCACGCTGACGGTGACCAGGTCCGGGTCCTCCTCCAGCAGCACCCAGGCCCGGGCGTCCTCGCCGACGTGCCGCCGCACGTTGTCCAGGGCGGCCTGCACCGCGGCGGCGATCTGCTCGGCGTGTTCGGCGGGCAGCAGCACCGGCGTTCCGGGCGCGGCCACGGAGACGGTGGAGCCGCCGAGCGGGGTGAGCAGGGTGCGCAGGTCGATCGGCGCCGGCCGCGGGGGCTCCGGGGCGGCCCCGCGCCGTCCGCGCGCCGGCTGCCGGCCCGCGGGCCGGCCCGGGCGGGTCGCGGCGGACGGTTCACCGGCCTCGAAGGCGGCGACCGAGGCGGTGTGCTCACGGGTGATCAGCGCGCGCAGCGCGACCTCCTGCTCCCCCGCCAGCCGGCCGAGCTCCGCGGCCTCGCCGCCGATCTCGTCGCCGCGCCGCCGCACCATCGCCAGGACCTGGAGCACGCCGTCGTGGATGTCCCGGGCCAGCCGCTCGCGCTCGCGGGTGGCGGCCTCGATCTGCAGGGCCCGCACCAGGGTCCGCTCGCTGCTGCGGGCCAGCTCCACCACGAACCCGATGGCCAGCCCGGACAGGATGAGCAGGGCCGCGTTGTGCATGACACTCTCGGCGATCCGGCCGCGCTCGAAGACGTTGGAGGCGGAGACGATCAGCGCCGCGAGGGCCGCGTGCCGCCAGCCGCCCTTGATGGCGAAGGCGATGACCACCGAGGCGGACCAGACGGTCGGCAGGGTGATGGCGCCCGCGGCGACCTCGACCGGGTCGGCCAGGTAGCGGGTGGCGACCACCCCGGTGACCGCGACCGCCAGGTCGATCCAGAGCAGCGGCCAGGTGCGCCGGGCCGGCCGGAGCAGCAGCACGGCGCTGCCGCAGGTCCAGGCGGTCAGCAGGATCATGTACCCCCAGCCCGGCACGGGGTGGCGGTACTCCTCGAAGGAGGCGCTGTAGCGCCCGACGGCGTAGGCCAGGGCCAGGAACCGGTAGATGTTGACGGCGTGCCAGAGGGAGTGTTCGACGGACGGCCACCGGGGGGCCCGTACCGACGAGTTCGGGGAGCGGCGGAACCGGGCCGCCGCCTCGCCGACTGCTGGGAATCGCACGTCTCACCCTCCCTGGGAACCTCCGGGACCCGCGCTCCCGGTAGCGGCAGTATTCCAGTCGCCTTCCGGGCGGTGTCGAGGGTCCGCCCGCGGCCGTGGGCGACTCTCGGCCAGCGTCCGTGCGCCGCCGGGCGCGCCGGGGCGGGCCGGGCCGCCGGCGCGGCACCGGCAGGTCCGCCGGCGCTGTACGGGCACGCGGGGGGCGTGGGACGATGGCGAGCGGTACGGCGTGCCGGGGCGAGGGTCGGCCCCGCTCGCCGACGCGCCCCGTCACCGCCGTGAGGAATGAGCCCACCGTGCCTGACAGGAACGTCGAGCCCACCGGCCGCGCGAACCACCCGGGCGGCGAGGAACACTCCGGCGACCGCCCGGAGGACGCCGCCCCGGTCGCTCCGGCCGAGGCGCCCCGCGAGGAGGCCGCGCCCCCCGCGGAGCCGGCCGGGAAGCGGGCCGCGCCGGAGGCGGAGCGGCGCGCGGAGGAGGGGGCGGGCGACGCCGGGGACGACGGCGAACCGACCGGCTCCGGTGGCGCCGGGGACGGCTCCGGCACCGGGGAGGCGCGCGGCGGGGAGCGGTCGGACGCGGACGCGCGGACGGACCCGGACGCGGAGCCGGACGCGGGGCGCGGTGCGGTGGCGCCGGCGGGCCCGGCGCGGACGGGCGGCGACGCCGGCCGCGCCGACGACGCGGCCGGCGAGCTGGACGAGGAGGCCGTCTGGCGGCAGCTGGTGGCGGCGTTCGACGCCCCCGCCGCCACCCGCCCGGGGGACCGCCCGGCCGGCTCCGGTGCCCGGCGGCCGTCCGACGACCCCGAGGACGTCGAGCCGGACGACGAGCCGGGGGACGCGGCGGACGACGAGGCGGAGGAGGGCGACGACCCGGAGGCCGCCCTGCGCCACCAGCCCCCGGCGCCCGGCCCCCGGGACTGGTCCCCGGAGGGCGCGGGGGGCGCGGGGGGCGCGGGGGGCGCGGGGGGAGAGCGCTCCGAGGGCGACGACAAGCCGCGGTGGCGGCTGGAGCCGCTGGAGGAGCACTACGTGCCGCCGCCCCCGCCGCCGATCCCGGAGGGCGACACGGTCTCCCGGTTCGCCTGGGCGGGGGCGCTGGGCGGTCCGGTGTGGCTGGTCTTCCTCTACATGTTCAACGGCGACGCCCCGACCTGGATGTGGGGGCTGGGCGTGCTGGCCTTCATCGGCGGCTTCATCACCCTGGTCGCCCGGATGAACGACTCGGACGAGGACGAGGACCGCCCGGGCGGCGGCGCGGTGGTCTGAGCCGGGGGCGCGGTGGTCCGAGCCGCGGGGCGTCCCCTGCGCACACGGCGGTGCCCCCGCCCGGTGCCGGGAGCGTGTCCTGGGCCATCGGGCGGGGGCACCGGTGCGTGTCCCGCGGGAAGCGGACTCCCGGTCGGGACCGGGAGCCGGCGGCTCAGCGCGTCCCGGCCCTGCTCCGGCTCGCCGTGGCGCCGCTCGGCGACGGCCGGTCCCCGCCGTAGATCCACTCGATGTCCGCGGCGAAGTCCCGCAGCACCACGCTCCGCTTGAGCTTCAGCGACGGGGTCAGGTGGCCGCCGGCCTCGGTGAACTCCACGTCCAGGATCCGGAAGCGCTTGACCTGCTCGGCGTGCGAGACGGCCTTGTTGCCCTCGTCCACGGCCTCCTGCACCGCCTCGCGCAGCCTCGGCTCGCGGGCCAGCCGGGCCACCGAGGCGTCCTGCGGGAAGCCGTTGTCGCGCTTCCAGCGGTCCAGGAACTCCGGGTCGAGGGTGATCAGCATGCCGACGAACGGGCGTCCGTCGCCGACCACCATGCACTCGCCGACCAGCGGGTGGGCGCGCACCCGGTCCTCGATGACGGCGGGGGCGACGTTCTTGCCGCCGGCCGTGACGATGATCTCCTTCTTCCGCCCGACGATGCGCAGGTAGCCGTCCTCGTCGAGCGCGCCCAGGTCGCCGGTGTGGAACCAGCCGTCGGTGAGCGCCTCGGCGGTCGCCTCCGGGTTGTTCCAGTAGCCGGTGAAGATGTGTCCGCCCTTCAGCAGCACCTCGCCGTCGTCGCCGATCCGCACCGCCGAGCCGGGCAGCGGCTGACCCACCGTGCCGACCTTCTGCCGCTCCAGCGGGTTGAAGGTGGTGGCGGCGCTGGACTCGGTCAGGCCGTAGCCCTCCAGGACGGTGAAGCCGATGCCGCGGAAGAAGTGTCCGAGCCGCTCGCCGAGCGGGGCGCCGCCGGAGATGGCGTGGGTGCAGCGCCCGCCGAGCGCCCCGCGCAGCCGGCGGTAGACCAGCCGGTCGAAGAGCGCGTGGCGCAGCCGGAGCAGCGGGCCGGGGCGCCCGTGGTCCAGGGCGCGGCTGTAGGCGATGGCGGTGGCCGCGGCGGCGTCGAAGATCCGCCCCCGGCCGTCGGCCTGGGCGCGGGCCCGGGCGCTGTTGTAGACCTTCTCGAAGACGCGGGGCACGGCCACCACGAAGGTGGGCCGGTAGCCGGCGAGCTCCTCGGTGAGTTGCTTGGTGTCCGGGCAGTGGCCCATGTTGATCCGGCCCATCACGGCGCCGATCTGCATGATCCGGCCGAGGACGTGCGCCAGCGGCAGGAAGAGCAGCAGCGAGGAGCGGCCGGGCTGGAACAGCGGGGCGAGCCGCCGGACGACGTTGCCGATCTCCGCCAGGAAGTTGCCGTGGGTGAGCACGCAGCCCTTGGGGCGCCCGGTGGTGCCGGAGGTGTAGATGATGGTGGCCGGGGTCTCGGCGGTGAGCGCCGCGCAGCGCTCGCGCACCTCCTCGTCCGGGACGCCCTCGCCGGCCCGGCCCAGCTCCTCGACGCCGCCGGCGTCGATCCGCCACACGCTCTTCAGCGCGGGGAGCGCGTCGCGCACCTGCGCGACGGTCCTGTCGTGGGTGGCGCTCTCCACCACGCAGGCCACGGCCCCGGAGTCGCCGAGGATCCACTCCACCTGCTCGGCGGAGGAGGTCTCGTAGACCGGGACGGTCACGCCGCCCGCGCACCAGATGGCGAAGTCCAGCAGGGTCCACTCGTAGCGGGTGCGCGACATCAGGCCGACGCGGTCCCCGGGGCCGACGCCGGAGGCGATCAGGCCCTTGGCCGCCGCGTAGACCTCGGCGAGGAACTGCTCGGCCGTCACCTGCTCCCAGCGCCCGTCGACCTTGCGGCTGACGAGCGGCGCGTCCGGCACCTCGGAGGCGTTGGTGTGGATCGGCACCGTGAGGTTCCCGTCGGCGGGTACCTCGTACAGGGCCGGGACGCTGAACTCGCGCAAGAGAAGGCTCCTCGTCGGCGGCATCACATCGACCGCAGGGACGCTAGTACCGCCCCAGGTGGGAGGGGTAGCCCCTGGCGACAGGTGTTTCCTGGGTCACACCGCGAAACGGGGCGATGCATCCTAACCCGGGCCAATGGCCCACATGGGTGACATACCCGGCGCAGAACCCGCCGACACCGCGGCCGCACGGCCATGGCCACGACGCCGGCGCCGGGCCCGGACGGTTCCCGCAGGTGGGGACCGGTGGGCGCGTGGGCGCGCGGCGGTGCTCGATCGATGCCGGGGAACGAGCCACCGAACAGCATGAGGGTGACCGGCGAGTAACCCAAGGGGTAACCGCCGGGTAACTTACGGTCGGGGGCGACGGCGCGATCGCCCCGGTCGGCCCGGCCGGGCGGCGGGCGGGCCCGGTGCCGGACGGCTGTTCGGCGCTCGGTACCGTCGGGGCGGAGCCGGGGCGAGGCCCCCGGCCGGACCCGAGGAGAGGCACGAACCCCATGGCGGACAGCACCCGGTCGAGCACTGTCGTCGCGGCGCCGCTGGCGCAGGTGCTGAAGGTGATCGTCGACTTCGCGGGCTACCCGGAGTGGGCCGGCGAGATACGCGAGGCCGAGGTGCTCAGCCGCGGCGACGACGGCTACCCGGAGCGGGTGCGCTTCGTGCTGGACGCCGGGGCGATCCGCGACGAGCACACCCTGGCCTACACCTTCTCGGTGCCGGCGCCCGCGGAGGGCGAGAAGGAGCCCGCCGGGGCCGCGGAGGTCCGCTGGACGCTGGTGACCAGCCGCATGCTGCGGGTCCTGGACGGCAGCTACACCCTGCGCCCCACCCCCACCGGCACCGAGGTGGTCTACGAGCTGTCCGCGGACACCGCCGTGCCGATGCTCGGCATGCTGCGCCGCAAGGCCGAGAAGCGCATCGTGGACCGCGCGCTGAGCGGCCTGCGCGCGCGGGTGGAGGGCTGAGCCGTGCCGGCGGCGGAGGACCCCGGCGCCCGGCGGGACGAGCGGGACGGACCTGACGAGCGGGACCGACACGGCGAGCGCGGGCGGGACCGACACGGCGAGCGCGGGCGGGACCGGCGGGGCGAGTGGGAGCCGGTGGGCACCGTCGGCGAGGAGTTCCTCCGGCTGGCCGAGGCCGCCGGGAGCCGGTTGGGCGCGGTCGCCGGACCGCTGGCCGGCGAGGCCACCCGGCTGCTCGACTCGGTCACCGACACGGTGCGCCAGCGCCACCCGGAGGTCGCCCGCCACCTGACCGCGGCCGGCGGCGAGTTGCTGGCCGCCTGGCGGGCCGTGCTGGCCGACGCCCGCCGCCCCCCGGCCGCGTCCCCCGCCGACGACGGCCGCGACGGGCGCACGCCACCGGATTAGGACACCACCGGATTGGGACACCACCGGAGCGGGGAACGAGGCTTCGGACCGGGTGCCTCGCACCGGGAACCGTCGCGGGGAGCGAAAGGGGCCGGACCAGTGGGACGGACGTGGTGAGCGGGCAGGACCGCACGCGGGCGGACGGCGGGGCCGCGGCCCCGACCGGCGCCGTGCCGCTGCGGCTGATGACCTACAACGTGCGCTCCATGCGCGACGACGTGGCGGCGATCGGCCGGGTGGTCCGCGCCTGCCGGCCGGACCTGCTCTGCGTGCAGGAGGCGCCCAGGTTCTGGGGCGCCGGCCTCAAGGCCGCCCGGCTGGCCCGCGCCTGCGGCCTCGTCACGGTCGCCGGCGGCAAGGCCGCCGCCGGCCCGCTGCTGCTGGCCAGCCTGCGCGTGCGGATCCGCGACACCCGCACCCTGCTGCTGCCGCGCACCCCGGGACTGCACCAGCGCGGCCTGGCCATGGCCCGGGTGGAGGTCGCCGGCGCGCCGGCGGTGGTGGCCAGCTGCCACCTCTCCCTGGACGCCGCCGAACGGGCCGCCCAGGCCGACCGGATCCGGGCCGAGCTGGAGGCGTTCGCCGGGGGCGCGCCGGTGCTGCTCGCCGGGGACGTCAACGAGCCGCCGGGCGGGGCGGCGTGGCGGCGGCTGTTGGAGCGCTACCGGGACGCGCGGGCGGAGGCGCCCCGCGGCGGCGAGCACACCTTCCCCTCCGCCGCGCCGGTGCGGCGGATCGACGCCGTCTTCGTCTCGCCGGGGGTGACGGTGGCCGGCTGCGGGGTCCCGGTCGGCGGGTTCGGAGCGGCCACCGGCGACGGCGGGGTCACCGACGCCGACCTGGCCGCCGCCACCGACCACCGACCGGTGCTGGCCGAGCTGCTGCTGGGCGACTGACCGCCGCCTCGCCGCCAGGGCGCACCGCCGGGCCGCGCCGCGCTCACTCGCGGCGGCCGGTGGTCTCCGGCCGGGGGTCGTGCTCGGCGAGCAGCCCGTGCAGCCGTCCGGCCAGCAGGTCCCACCGCCAGGACTCCTCCACCCAGCGGCGGCCGCGCTCCCCCATGCGCCGCCGCAGTCCCTCGTCGCGCAGCAGCTCCACCACCCGCCGGGCCGTCTCGGTGACCGACGTGCCGCGCACCACGAAGCCCGTCTCGCCGTGCAGCACGGCGTCCGGCGCCCCGCCGGAGTCCCCGGCGACCACCGGCACGCCGGTCGCCGACGCCTCCAGGTAGACGATGCCCAGCCCCTCCACGTCCAGGCCGCCCCGCCGGGTGCGGCAGGGCATGGCGAAGACGTCGCCGGCCGCGTAGTGCGCGGGCAGCTCCTCCCACGGCACCGAGCCGGTGAAGCGCACCGCGGCGCGCACCCCCACCCGGTCCACCAGCTTCTCCAGCTCCGCCCGGTACGGCCCGCCGCCGACGATCAGCAGCACCGCCTCCGGCACCGCACGGAGCACCGCCGGCATGGCCCGGACCAGGGTGTCCTGCCCCTTGCGCGGCACCAGCCGCGAGACGCAGACCACCACCGGCCGTCCGACCAGCCCGTACCTCGCCCGCATCTCCTCGCCGCCAGCCGCCGACCGGGGGGAGAACGCCACCTCGTCGACGCCCGGCGGAAGCCGCCGCATCCGGCCGGCCGCGGCCGGGCTGAGCGCCTGGGAGATCCGGGAGCGGGTGTACTCGCCGAGGTAGGTCAGGGCGTCCGTGCCCTCGCCGATCCGCCGCAGCAGGGCCCGGGCCGCCGGCAGCTGCGCCCAGCCGGCCTCGTGGCCGTGCGTGGTGCCGACCAGCCGCCGCACGCCGGCCCGGCGCAGCGCCGGCGCCATCAGGCCCAGCGGCGCCGCCGCGCCGAACCAGACGGACGTGCAGCCCTCGGCGCGGGCGATCTCGGCCGCCCGCCGGGTCACCCGGGGCGTGGGGAGCAGCACGGAGGTGCGGTCGCGGACCACCGGGAAGGGCTGCGCGGCGTCGAACGCGCGCACCTCGGAGCCGTCCTTCCAGGTGGAGGCGTAGACGACCACGGAACCGGGCTCCAGCCGGGTGGCCATGTTGTGCACGAACGCCTGGATCCCGCCGGGGCGCGGCGGGAAGTCGTTGGTGACGATGAGGGTCCTGTCCATGCCGCGTCGTTCCTGCCCGATCCGCCGTGGTCCGCCGTGGGTGTGCCTGGGTGTGTCGTGTGTGCCGTGTGTGCTGGGTGTGCCTGGGTGTGTGCCGTGTGTGCCGGGTGTGTGCCCTGGTGTGCCGTCCGCCGCGTGCCGTCCCGCCGCCGTTCGCCGGGGCCGGGTGACGGCGGAGGGAACCGATCACCCCGGTCGGACAGTCACAGCTTCGGACGGTACGGCCCCGGCTCGACCGGACCCGCCCGATCCGGATGCGTCGGACGCCCGCCCGAGGGTACCCGCCGCGCGTCCGGAACCTGGAGTTCACCGGGCGGCCACCCGCGAGTACCAGGCTTTGCCGTCCGAGGAAGCGTGACGACCCGCAGGGCGTTCGACCAGCGGCTCCCGGATACGATCACCGGAGCGGCGTCGGCCCCGCCCCGGTTCCCGCCGTGCCCCCGACTCGGAAGGCCGAGACCGTCTGATGGAAGTCGCCTCCACTCCCACCGCACGCACCACCTCCGCACCGCCGACGGCCCCGGAGGGGCGGCGTCAGGCGCTCGTCGTCGTGGTGGTGGCCTGGGCGGTGACCCGACTGCTGCAGATGCTGCTGACCACCGGGGTGCTGCCCTACCCCTGGCACTGGGTCACCACCGACGTGGGCCAGTACTACCAGGGCTGGTACCAGGTGCTGGCCACCGGCGTCTTCCCGATGGACGACGTCTCCTGGCAGTACCCGCCGGGGGCCGCCGCCGTGATGCTGGCGCCGGCCCTGCTGCCGTTCGACTACAGCCTCTCGTTCTACCTGCTCACGTTGGTCGCGGACGGCGCGGTGCTGGCCATGCTGGTGTCCGTCGCGGCGGGCTCGAAGCAGGCGCCCCGGATGCGGTTCGCCGGCGCCTGGGTCTGGGTGGCCGCGGTGCCGCTGCTCGGCCCGACCATCTACGCCCGCTACGACCTGCTGGTCACCGCGGTCGCGGTGGCCGGGCTGCTCGCCCTGCGGCACTCGGCCGGCGGCGCCGGCATGCTGCTGGGGCTCGGGGCGGTGCTGAAGGTCTGGCCGGCGCTGGCGCTGATCGGCACCCCGCCCGGCCCGCGCACCCGCCGCGCCTGGCTGGCCGGGATCGGGACCGCGCTCGGCCTGGTGGCCGCCTACGTGCTGCTGATGCCGGGGGCCCTGTCGTTCCTGCGCTACCAGGAGGCGCGCGGGATCGAGGTGGAGTCGATCTGGGCGATGCCGTTCCACATCGCGATCCACAACGGCTGGTCCGGGCACGCGCAGATGAACTACGGGTCGATCGAGTTCCTCGGCCCCTACATCGACGTCGTCTCCCGGCTCGCGCTGCTGTCCACGGTCGTCGCGACGGTGTGGGTGGTGGCGTGGCGGCTGACCGCGCGGCGCTGGACGTCGGCCACGCCGTTCGACGCTGCCATGGCCGTGATGCTGCTGTTCGTGGTGACCAGCCGGGTGATCAGCCCGCAGTACATGATCTGGCTGCTGGGGCTCGGAGCCGTCTGCCTGACGGTGCGGGCCACCACGCAGCGGCCGGTCGTGGTGCTGGTGATGGTGGCCTCGGTGCTCACCCACTGGGAGTTCCCCATCTGGTTCAACCGGGTGATGTCCGAGGACCCGGCGGGCCTGACCGTGCTGTTCACCCGCAACGCGCTGCTCATCGCGGCCACGCTGCTGTCCTGCGTCCGGCTGTGGCGCGGCTCGCGCGGCGACGCCGACGGCGGTCTCCCCGACGACCTCGCCGACGACCTCACCGACGCGGACGGCACGGATGAGCTCGACGAGGCGGACGAGCGGGACGAACTGGATGTCGAGGGGGACCGGGCGGGCCGCGGCGGCGCGACCCGTCTCGGCGCCCGGGCGGACGACTCGTCCGCCGCACCCCAGGTGCAGGGTTCGGCCTGAGCCGGGTCAGCCGCCGCCGACCAGCGGCGGCGGCACCGGAACGCCGTTGCGGGCGGCCCAGCGGCGGGCGGCGGCGATCCGCCGCACCGTCGTGGGGTGGGTGCCCAGCAGGGCGTGCAGCAGCCGGTTCGGCGTGAGGTCGGCGTAGCCGGCCACCGCCAACCGGCGCTGCATCGCCACGAACGCCGCCGGGTCCCGGGTGAGGTCCAGCGCGTAGCGGTCGGCACGGGCCTCGGCACGCCGGCTGATCGCGGCGCCCAGCGGCCCGCCGAGCACGCCCGGCACCGCGACGAGCGCCAGGAGCAGCGCCGCCGACTCCGGTCCGGCCGCGTCCCGCACCCCGGCCGCGGCCCGGACCGCCTCCACGTCGAGGAGCAGCCCCGTCCACACCACCGTCGCCGCCGCCCCCACGGCCCCCAGGACCGTGCCGACGGCCACGTCACGGTGGGCGACGTGCCCCAGCTCGTGCGCGGCGACCGAGACGATCTCGCGGGTCGGGGCGGCCTCCACCAGCGTGTCGTGCACGACCACCCGGCGGGTGGCGCCCAGCCCGGAGACGTAGGCGTTGAGCGCGGTGCTGCGCCGCGAGGCGTCGGCCACGAGCACGTCGCGCAGCGGCAACCGAGCCCGCGCGGCCAGATCCAGCAGCGCCTCCCGCAACGGCCCAGCCGGCAGGGGACGGAAGCGGTTGAAGACCGGCTCCACGACCAGCGGATACGCGGCGGACAACAGCACGGCGGCGACCGCGGCGATCCCGGCGCCGGGCAGCCACCAGCGCTCCGGCCAGGCGCGCAGCAGCGTGTAGACCACCGCGAGGACGGCCGCCTGGAAGGCGGCGGCGAGCAGGAAGGAACGGGCGCGGTCGGCCCACCAGCCGGCCCAGCCCTGGGTCACCGGCCCGTGGCGCCGCAGCAGGCGGTGCAGGGCGGCGGCGAAGGGCAGCCGGACGACCGTCCCCACGGCGCAGAGCAGCACGGCGGCGATCGGGACGTCGACCACGACGCCGCCGGGGAACGCCCCGGTGACGGCCCGCAGGAGGCCGGCGCCGGCCGGGGTGAGGCCGAGCGACAGCGTGGCCGCGAGCGAGACAAGCGTGGCGGCGACGGCGACGCGCCGGGCCGGCCTGCCGACCCGGCGACCCCGGGCCCGCTCCTCCGGGGTGAAGTCCAGCGCCGGATCGGCCGCGTCGACCGCGCGCGCCCCGCCCGGCTCGCGGACCTCCTCCCCCGCTCCCGGGTGGCTGGCGCCCGGCACGGGCTCGGGTCGGGGGACGGGAGGCCGGGTCATCGCGTCTCCTGGGTGGGTGGCGGCCGGTGGGTTGGTTGGGCGTTGGGGGGTTGGGAGGTTGGTTGGGCGTTGGGGGGTCGGGTGGCGGCCGGTGGGTTGGTTAGGTAGCGGCGGGGTCGGCGGCAGCCTGGGTCGGGTGGGGTTGGGGGGCGGCGAGGCGTTGGTGGTCGGGCCGCTGGCGGGCTTCCGCTGACGGGCTCCCGCTGACGGGTCCGCGAGGGCTCGGGAGCTTAGCCGAGTACGTGGACCGCGAGCCTTGATGGCGGCCGGCAGATCACCATCGCCGATCGGCCCCGGCCCGACTGCCGACCGCCCCCTGGCCTGGCTGCCGACCGGCTGGCCGCCTCACCCCAGCCTGGCGTACTCCCGCCCACGCGCCTCCAGGGAGCCCCTTGGGGACCCCCAATTCCAGGATCCCACGCAACCGTCACACACCGCAGCCCCCCACCTGCAACCTGTGGATAACTCCCCCCCCCCGGCCCCTCCCAACCGCCCCCCATGCGACCCGACCGCCAACCCGACGGACCAGCCCTTCACCAGGCGTACTCCCGCGCACATGCCTCCAGGGAGCCCCCTGGGGCCCCCCCAATTCCAGGATCCCACGCAGCCATCACACACCGCAGCCCTCCACCTGCAACCTGTGGATAACTCCGACCGCCATCCGGCTCCACCCCAATCCGGCTCCCCCACCCCCATCCGGCGCCGCCCCGTCCGGCTCCCCCACCACCATTGGCTCCACCCCGTCCGGCTCCTTCACCCCCATCCGGCTCCCCCGGCACCGTCCGGCTCCCCCACCACGGCAGTTCGCCCTACCGGCACCGCCCACCCCCGCGCGCACCGCATCGCCATCGATCGCCGTTACAGTGACGCCGTGTGGGGCCGGGGCCGGGGGTCTGACACGTCGAGGGCGAAAGATGCGGGGTGGGGGAACGGTGAGGTTGCGTCCGGGGGAGCGCGTCGGGCCGTACACCGTGCTGGCGGAGTTGGCGAGCGGCGGGATGGGGTGCGTGTACCTCGCGCGCTCGCCGGGCGGACGGACCCTGGCCGTCAAGACGCTGCTGGCGGAAGGGTCCGACGGCACCGTCGCCGAGGCGGACCGGCGCCGCTTCGCCCGGGAGGTGGCCCTCGCCCGCCGGGTACGCGGCGCCTACACGGCCAGCGTCGTCGACGCGGACGCCGAGGCACCGCTGCCCTGGATGGCGACGGAGTACATCGCCGCGCCCTCGCTGCGCGACCTGGTGCAGGCGTGCGGCCCGCTGCCCGCCCCCGCCGTCCCCTGGGTGGCGGCCGGCGTGGCGGAGGCGTTGGTCAGCGTGCACTCCGCCGGCCTGGTGCACCGCGACGTGAAGCCCTCGAACGTGCTGCTGCCGGCGGACGGCCCCCGGGTGATCGACTTCGGCATCTCCCAGGCCGCCGACGTCACCCGCACCCACGCCGCCCTGGGCACGATCGCGTTCACCGCGCCCGAGCAGGCGCGTGGCGAGACCACCACGGCGGCCTCGGACGTCTTCTCCCTGGGCGCGACGCTCTTCTACCTGGCCGTCGGGCGCAGCCCCTACCGGGACAGCGGTTCCGGGCCGGCCGTGGAGCAGTTGCTGCGCGTGGCACGCGGGGAACTGGACCTGGCCGGCCTGCCCGGCGAGCTCCACCCGCTGATCGCCCCCTGCCTGTCCCTCGACCCCACGGCCCGGCCGACGCCGCGGCAGGTGCTGGACCGGTGCGCGGCCGACCTCGCGGCCCGCCCAGAGGCGCACGGGGCCGCGGACTGGCTGCCGCCCTCGTGGGTCGAGGCCATCGAGCGGTACCGGGAGCGCAGGACGCGCGAGGCGGACGAGGCCCGGCGGCGCGTCGACCCGGCGGCGGTGACCCGCCCCGTCCCGCCGTCGCCGCCCACCACGGCCCTGCCGGTGCACGAGCCCACCCGCCGCGACCACCCCGCCCCCCGCAGCGGCGCCGTCCGCGATTCCGGCCCCGTCCGGGACTCCGGCCACGGCCCCGTCCACGACCCCACCCGCCGCGACCGCCCCGTCCGCCGGCGGGCAGGGCGGATCCGGCTGGTGGTCGCCGGGGCGGCGGTGGTGGTTCTGGCCCTGGGCGGCGTGGGCGCCACCGCCCTGCTGCGGGGCTGGGGCGGGGACGATCCGTACACGGTGGCGCCGAGCGAGCCGCTGAGCTTCGTGCCCGTCTCCAACACGGTGGCGGGGGCGTGCCCCACCCCGGCCGAGCCGAACTCCTACACCTCCCACGACGGCTCCTACTGCGCCACCCTCAGCACCGGCGGCAGCAGGCTGGATGTGGAGCGCCTGGTCGACGTGCGCGCCAGGCACGACGAGGTGGGCGGGTGGGTGGTCGACCTGACCGTGGAGGCCGAGGACGCCCCGCGGCTGAGCGCGCTGACCGCCGAGGTGGCCGGCGGACCGCCGCCCCAGCAGATGGCCATCCTCCTCGGCGACCGGCTGCTGAGCGCGCCCGCCGTCTACAGCGCGATCAGCGGCGGGCGCCTGCAGATCAGCGGCACGTTGGACGAGCAGGAGGCGCGGCAGCTGGCGTACGACCTCGGTGCCCGCTGAGCTGCCCGCTCGCTGACGGCCCACCCGCTCACCGCCCCGCCCCCTGGCCGCCGCTCAGCGCGGCAGCAGTTCGCTGGTCAGATAGTGCTGCCAGCGCTCGGTGAAGGTCGCCGGGTCGGTGTCCAGTACGGCGCGCATGGCCGTGTCGAGGGCGGCGGCGCCGTCCTGTCCGGCCCGCAGCGCCTCGGCGGTCGCCGTCCGCAGGGCCGGCAGGGCGGCGGGGCCGTGGTCCCGGACCACCATGGCGCAGGCCAGCCGCGCCTCGGCGTACGCCAGGTCGGCGTCGGCCGAGGCTGAGTCGAAGGCGGCGTCCGCGGGCAGCCGCTCGGGCGGCCCCTGGCGGGCGAGGCGTTCGGCCAGCGGGGCGGCCAGTTCGCGTTCCGTCAGGCCGGTGGCGACGACGGCGACCCAGTCGGCCACCCCCTCGTCGAGCCAGCGCGGCATGCCGGCGGGTGGGCCGCCGCCGTCCCGGAGGGCGAGCGCGGCGTGCACCGCCTCGTGGGTGAGCACGAACCGCCGGCCGTCGTCGGTGAGGGCGTCGAAGGCGGTGGGGCCGAGCAGGACGCGCGGCGTGCCGCCGGTGGGGTCGCGGGTGACGGTGACCGCCGCGGCGTGGGCGTGCGCGCCCGGCTCGCCGCCGGCCAGTCGGGCCAGGGCGGCGTTGTCGGTGGGGGCGTACACAATCAGAGGTGGAGGCGCGGGGAGGGCGAGCAGGCGGGCGACGTCCTCGGCGGCGGCGTCCGCCAGGACGGCGTACGCCTCCAGGGCGGCGCGGCGGCCGGGCGGGCCGACGACGAGGGCGTGGGTGCCGCGCACGGTCCGGGCGGGGCCGTCCCAGCGGTCCAGGGCGTCCTGGAGCGCGGCCGGCCCCAGGGGGTCCGGCGCGGGGGTGTCGCCGGGCGGGCCGGCGGACGGCCCCGGGGCGGCCGTCGGCGCGGAGGCCGTGGGCGCGGAGGGCGGCGAGGGCAGCAGCAGCGGAGGGAGCAGCAGGAGCAGGGCGAGGGTGCCGCCCGCGGTCAGCACGGCGCCGCGGCGGGCCCGGGGTGCGGGCCCGCCGCGGCGGGTGGTGGCGTGTCCGGCCGCCGGAGGGCGCTGGCCGCTCAGGTCTGGCCGGTTCAGACCCGGACGACCGCGTTGATCGGCATGTTGTGGATCGACTCGTAGCGGACCACGGTGCCGGTGCGCGGGGCGTGGATCATCATGCCGTCACCCACGTACATGCCGACGTGGTGGGCGTCGCCGTAGAAGATGACCAGGTCGCCCGGCTGGGCCTCGGAGAGGCTGACCTGGGTGAGGCCGCTGAGCTGGCCCTGCGAGGTGCGCGGGATGGTGACGCCGGCCTGCCGCCAGGCCCAGCTGGTCAGGCCGGAGCAGTCGAAGCTGTTGGGTCCGGAGGCCCCGTAGACGTACGGGCTGCCGAGGGCGCTCTCGGCGGCGGCGACGGCGGCGGCGGCGTGGCCGGAGACCGCGACGTCCACGGCGGTGCCGGTGTCGGTGTTGAGCGACTCGCGACCGGTGTCCCGGGAGGCGCGCTCCGCGGCCTCCGCGGCCTCGGCGGCGGCGGCCGCGGCGGCCTGCCGCTCCGCCTCCTGCAGCGCCGCCTGCTCCTCGGCGGTCAGCTGGTCCAGGAGGGCCTGCTGCTCCTGCAGCTTCTCCTGGATCTCCTCCTTCTTCTCCGCCGCCGTGGCGCGGGCGCTCTCCAGCTCCTCCAGGGCCGCGGAGGCCTCGGCCCGCTGCTGGTCGAGCTCGCGCTTCTTGGCCGCGATCTGCTCCAGCGACTCGGTCTGCTCCGCCGTCAGCTGGTCCAGCGCGGAGGCCTTGTCGAGGTAGGCCTCGGGGTCCTCGGAGAGCATCAGCTGGAGCGAGGGGTCGATGCCACCGGTGCGGTACTGGGCGCTGGCCACGGCACCGAGGGTGGACTGCATCTCGGTCAGCTCGGCCTGGCCCTGCGCGACCTGGTCCTGGAGCTCGTTGACCTGCTGCTGGAGCTGCTCCTGGCGCTCCGTCGCCCCGTTGAACTCCTCGGTGGCGACTTCGGCCTGCTCCTGGAGCTGATCGATCTGCTCCTTGACCTCGTCCTTGGACGGACGGGGATCGGCGTGGGCACCGCTGTTCGCGGACAGTGCCACGGCGGTGGCCGCGGCGGCGGTGAGCACGCTGATGCGAGCACGACTCGGTGACTTGGGACGACGGTGGGACGCCACGCGGGCGAACTCCTTCTTCCTCCGACCGCCTACCGGGTGAGCTGACGGGTTCGGGCCGGAAGACAGCCCTACGGTGCTCGGCCAAGTGGCTCGCCGTGACGTGACGCCGTCACGGCGGGCGCCCAGGGCCCACACACCGATTCACCCCGAGGATGGTGGGTCCCCGGCTCCGAGTGACGTCCGCCTCCCGACCCGGTCCCCCGTCGCGGGGGTGGAGCGGAAGGGCGACGCCGGTTCGAACTCGGCGGGAACCTCCGCCGTCACCCGGGTTGGGTGAGCGACCCGCGGAGGTTCGGAGCTGACCTTAGTGACCCGTTCGTGATCCCTTCAAATCCTTCGACGAAAATTCTCGTTGGCGAGTCACATTTTTTCCGATCGGTGACACCCGAGGTGCCGTCACCCTGACTCTCTGTCCATCTTGGGCCCGGAATACGACCATATGGGTGACGCAGCTCACACTCCCCTGCATCGCAGGTACCACTCGTACCGTCGCCCCCTCCTCCCCGAGGAGGAGGGGGCGACTCAGACCCGGATGACGGAGTGGACCGGCATGGTGTCGACGGACTCGTAGCGGACCACCGCGCCGGTGTAGGGCGCGTGGATCATCACGCCGCCGCCGACGTACATGCCCACGTGGCTGGCGTCCCCGTAGAAGATCACCAGGTCGCCCGGGAGCGCCTCACTCAGGCTCACCGGCGTCCCGGCGCCGAGCTGTCCCTGCGAGGTGCGCGGGATGGTCACCCCGGCGCGGGCCCACGCCCAGCTCGTCAGCCCCGAGCAGTCGAAGCTGCTCGGCCCCTCGGCCCCCCAGACGTAGGGCAGCCCCAGCGCGCTCTGGGCGGCGGCGACCGCGGCCGCGGCGTGCCCCGAGGCTGCCGCGGCGTCCAGCGCCCCGCGGACGTCGTCACGCGAGGCGCGGCCCGCCGCCTCCTCGGCCGCCCGGCGCTCCTCCTCCGCCAGCGCCGCGCGCTCCTCGGCGGTCAGCCGCTCCAGGAGTTCCTGCTGCTCCCGCAGCTTCTCCTGGATCTCCTCCTTCTTCTCCACGGCCGTGGTGCGCACCGTCTCCAGTTCCTGGAGCTTCGCCGCGGCCTCGGCGCGCCGCTGGTCCAGGGCGCGCTTGTGGGCGGAGACCTCCTCCAGCGACTCGGCCTGCTCCGCCGACAGCTGGTCCAGCGCGGCGGCCTTCGCCAGGTACTCCTCCGGATCCCCCGACAGCATCAGCCGCAGCGACGGATCCACCCCGCCGGAGCGGTACTGGGCGCTGGCCACCGCGCCCAGCGTGGACTGCATCCGCGTCAGCTCCGCCTGCCCCCGGGCGACGTCGTCCTGCAGCTCGTTCACCTCGCGCTGGAGCCGGTCCTGCTGCTCCGTCGCCCCGTTGAACTCCTCGGTGACGACCGCCGCCTCGTGCCGCAGCTCCTCTATCCGCTCCCGGACCTCCTCCGCGGTGGGACCGGGATCCGCCTGGGCACCGCCGCTCGCCGACAGGGCGACGACCGTGGCCGCGGCGACGGCCAGCGCGCCGATCCGAGCTCGATTCGATGACTTGGGACGATGGTGGGACGCCACGCAGGCGAACTCCTTCTTCCTTTCCACCACCTGCCGGACGAGCCGACGGTTCTCGCGGCGCCACCAGGACGCCGGACGACGACCCGCCGCGCAGGCGGGAGCCCTCCGCCGCCACCCCGAGTGGGTGGACGGCCGTGCGGGGGTTCGTCGCGGAGACTAACGATCTGCACACGAAATGATCTGCGACACGCCGGGCGATGTCACCTATAGTAGGGAAATCTTTACTGTGGGCTTCCGGAATGGGGCGGGCGCGTGCTCCGTTCACCCGGCCCCCGGGCCGGTTCCGGACGGCCGGGGGTCAGCCCCGGGCGAACCGGCGCAGCAGCATCGAGGAGGGCACCGGCCGGGCCCCCGCCTTGCGCACGCCGTCGGCCACCTCCCGGTCCGAGGAGGCCACCACCAGCGGACGCCCCCGCGGCTCCGCCCGGACCAGGCGCCGGATCAGCTCGTCCGCCGTCTCCCCCGGCCGGCTGAACAGCACCCGCACCCCGCGCGGCGCCGCCAGCGGCACCGGCCCGCCCAGGTCCGCGCCGTCGAAGACGCAGGTCACCTCGACCGCGGTGCTCGCCGCCAGCATCGCCAGCTGGGACAGCAGCCGTTCCCGCTGCTTCTCCAGCGGCAGCGCCGGGTAGCCGGCCTTGGTCACGTTGTAGCCGTCCACCACCAGGTGGACGTGCGGCAGCGCCAGCAACTGCTCCAGTATCTCGGGGTCGTCCGCCGCCAGGGCGCGCGCCGCCACGTCCAGCGGGCTGGCCGGCACCGGCTCGACCGCCTCCACCGAGTCGGCCGGGCGCTGCGTGGTGGGCGGCACGGCCAGCTCGCGGCGGAGCCCGTTGGCCGCGTCCAGCACGGTGTCCAGCAGCAGCCGCAGCCGCATGTCGGCCACCCCGCGGTCCTCGCGGGAGGCGCGCCGGCTGGCCTCCAGGGCTGCCTCGGCGTCGGCCAGCCGGTTGCGCAGCCGGCGGGCGTCGCCGTCCGCCTGGGCCTGCGCCGCGGCGGCGGCCGAGCGGACCTGCTCCAGTTCCGCGACCACCTTGCGCAGCTCCGCCTCGGCCCGCTTCACCTGTGCCTCGGCGCTGCGCAGCTTGCGCCGCACCCCGTCGGACTCGCGGCGCAGCGCCTCCAGCTCCGCGCGCAGCCGTTCGCCGTCGGCGCGGGCGGCGGCCTTGGCGGCGGCCAGCTCCGCGCTGAGCTGCTCGGCGGTGCGCAGCGCCTCGGCCGTGGTGCGTTCGCTCTCGGCCTGTTCGGCGGCCCGGCCGGACTCGGCGACCAGCCGGGTCCAGCCGGCGGGGCGGAGCAGGTAGGCGGCGGCCGCGACGTCCATCGGGTCGGCGGCCGGCGGGGCCGACCCGGTCTCCAGGGCCCCGGCCAGCTCCGGCTGGCCGGCCCTGAGCCGTTCCGCTATCCGGTGGCGGAAGGTGGCGTCGCTCTCCAGCGCCGCGGCGATCGGGGTCCCGGCGAGGCGGGCGCGGCGGCTGGGGGTGAACCGGGCGTAGCGGCGCAGCGCCGGCGGCACCTCCTGGCCGGGCATGGAGCCGAGGGCGTCGGCCGCCACGCCGACGACGCGCTGGCGGACCGGGGCGGGCAGCGGATGCTCCAGGCGTTCCAGCCCTTCGGGCTCGGCGTGTCCGTCGGCCCGGTCGCCGCCCTCGCCGGCGCCGTCGTCCTCGGCCTTGGCGTGCTCGCCGTCCCGGTCGGCGTCGTCCTGGTCCTTGTCGTCCCGGTCGACGTCCTCCGGGTCGGCGTGGTGCGGGTCGGCGTCGTCCCGAACGTCGTCCTCCTCGGCGTCGTCCGCCTCGGGGCCGTCGGCGGGGCCGGCCTCGTACCGCGCGCCCCGGTCGAGGGCGCCGCCCGCCGCGCCCGTGTCGCTCAGCGGTGGTGGACCGTCCGGTGTGGCGCACCGCGGAGCGGCGTCAGGCTCGGTGGCGGGCACACCACCCGGGTGTCCCGCCCATCCTCTACCCGCGCCCTCATCCGTCTGGTTCACCACGTCACTGCTCCGATCCTCGTTCCCCGCCGGGGCGCCGGGTCACCACCCGTCGACCCCACCGGAGAGGACTCGGCGGCGACACGGCGGGCACCGGCGTACCTGGGGCCTGTCCGCCCCACCGCCACCTGCTCCGATTCTCACCCGTCCGCCGTACCGGGGCACGGCGGAGACGGGTGTTGCGCGAGGGTGGTCGGTCAAGCCTCGCCGGAGGTGCGGGAAGCGGTGTCCGCACCGGGATCGTCGCTCTCGTTGAACGGCTCCGCGCCCGGCCGCTCCACCAGTTCGACCTGGTCGGCGGTGTTGCACCAGCGGCAGCGGACGGACTCCAGCTCGTCCCGGAGGATCTTCCGCTCCTCCACCTTCGCCTCGCCGGCCAGGTCGACGTGGACGTACTCCACCGCCCTGGTGGTGCGCGTGACGTCGAAGCGGGTGAGATTGCCGCACTGGGCGCAGCGCCACCGGGTGGCCGGGGTCGGCTCGGGCACGGACATGCTGATTCGTTCCTCTCCTCGAAGGCCGCGGAGTCGCCCGGAGCGGAAGCCGCGGGATCGTCCGAAGCCGCGGCTTCGTCCTTGCTGCGCAGCAGCCTACGGCCTCACACCTGCCCCGATCGGAGCAGCGACAGCCGGGAACACCTGTTCGCCCGCTCCGACACGCCGGAAATGTCCGTTCGGGCGATCATCGGCTCATGGTGATCCCGGTCTGCGACACCAGCCCGCTCCGCCGCCCACCGGCCGTGGTCGTCACGGTGCTGACGATCAACGTCGTGGTGTTCCTGGCCGGGCCGATGACCGGGTTCCCGGCGGCCGAGGCCGGTGGCGGCCGGGGCCGCGACGGCGCGGCGGCGGTGGTCTGCGCGCAGGCGGAGCACGTGCGCCGGTTCGGGGCGGTGCCGGTCGAACTGCTGACCAACCGGGAACTGCCGACTCCGGAGGACCCGCGCACGACCGGCTGTCCCCGGCCCGCCGACCCGACCGGGAAGACACCGGCCCTGTCGGTGCTCACCGCGCTGTTCGTGCACGCCAACTGGGCGCACCTGGTGGGCAACCTCCTCTGCCTGTGGGTGTTCGCCGGCCGCCTGGAGGAACGGATGGGGCGGACGCGCTTCGCCCTGGGCTACCTGGGCTGGGGGTACGCCGCCACCTATCTGTGGGCGCTGGCCAACGCGGGATCCCGGGAGACGCTGGTGGGCGCCTCCGGGGCGATCGCCGGGGTCCTCGGCGCGTACCTGCGGTTGTTCCCGCGCCACCGGGTGGTCAGCCTGTTCCCCTCCCTGCTGTTCCTGCCGCTGCGGCTGCCGGCCGGCGCGGTGCTGGGCTTCTGGCTGGCCGGGCAGTTGGTCGCGCAGGCGCGGGGGCCGCGGGCGGACGGGGACCGGGTGGCCTACCTGGCGCACCTGGCCGGCTTCGCGGTGGGGTTCGGCCACGCCTGCTGGGAGGCGCGCCGTCGCCGCGGGGACGCGTGGCCCGCACCGGCGGTCCCCCCGGCACCAGCCGTACCGCCGACACCAACCGTCCCTGGGCCACCGGTCGTCCCGCCGGCACCGGCACCGGCCGCACCGGGGGCGCCGCCGGGCGCCGTGGAGCGGCCCGCGGCGGCGTCCGCCGTCGCGCTGTTCCCGCCCGGGCCGGCCCCGCCCGGCGAGCGCGGGCGGATGTCCGACGGCCCGCCCCCGCCCCGCCCCGAGGGGATCGGGGGCGGGGCCGCCGGCACGGCGCCGACGGCCCCGCCGCCGACCGCGCCGACGGACGCCCCGCCCCACGACGCCTGATCAGCCGCCGCCCAGCAGCCGGGCCGCCTCCCCGGCCGCCACGGCCAGGGCCTGGTCCAGCGCCTCCGGCCGCCGCCCACCGGCGCTCGCCACCGCCCCCTCGCCGCCGGCGCCCCCGCCGACCACCCGCGCCGCCTCGGCCAGCACGCCGCCGGCCCGGACGCCCCGGTCGAGCAGGTCCGGCGAGACCGCGGCGGCCAGCGACGCCCTGCCGTCGCTGGCCGTGCCGAGGACGACCACGGCCGGGCCGCCCCCGGGCAGCCGGCCGGCCGCGTCGGCCGCCAGGGCCCGCAGCTCCCGGGGGGTGACGTCCTCCAGCCGCTCGGCGACCACGCCGCCGCCCGGCACCCGCCGGGCCCGGGCCCCGAGCAGCGCGGCCCGCTCGCGCAGCTCCTCCTCCCGCAGCCGGCGCAGCTCGCGCTGGGCCGCGGCCAGCTCGCCGAGCCGCGCCCGCAGCGCCTCGGGCGCGTCCCCGACCGGGGTGCCCAGCAGCCCGGCGAGCTCCTGGAGCAGCCGGCGCTCCCCGTCGTGGTACCGCAGCGCGTCCCGGCCGGTCAGCGCCTCGATCCGGCGCAGGTTGGAGCCCACGGAGGACTCCCCCAGCAGCCGCACCGGCCCGGCGTTGGAGCCGTGCCCGACGTGCGTGCCGCCGCACAGCTCGCGCGAGGCGTCGCCGATGTCGACGATCCGCACCCGCTCCCCGTACCTCTCCCCGAACAGCGCGGTGGCGCCGGCCGCCTCGGCCTCCGCGCGGGAGGCGTGCCAGACCCGCACCTCCGGATCGTCCAGCAGGTAGTCGTTGACCAGCGTCTCGACGGTGGCCAGCGCGGTGGGGTCGACCGGCCCGAGGTGGGCGAAGTCCAGCCGCAGGCGTCCGGCGTCCACCAGCGAGCCCTGCTGGCGGGCGTGCTCGCCGAGGGTGCGGCGGAGCATGGCGTGCAGCACGTGGGTGGCCGAGTGGGAGCGGGCGACGGCCTCCCGGCGCGGCCCGTCGACCCGGGCCTCGACGACCTCGCCGGCGCGCACCTCGCCGGAGGCCACCCGCACCGTGTGCACGTGGAACCCCTCCAGGCCGGGCCGGGTGTCGACCACCTCCAGCAGGGCGCCGCCGGCCGTGCGGACCGTGCCGGTGTCGCCGACCTGCCCGCCGGAGGCCGCGTAGAACGGCGAGCGGTCCAGCACCAGTTCCACGGTGGCGCCCTCGGCCGCCCCGGGGACCACCCTGCCGTCGTCGACCAGCCCCAGCACGGTGGCCTCCGCGGTGAGGCGTTCGTAGCCGACGAACACGGTGCGGCCGTGCCGGGCGGACAGCTCCCGGTAGGCGTCCGCCCGGCGCAGCGCCTCGGCGGTCCGCGCCCGCCCGCCGGCCTTGGCCCGGCGGCGCTGCTCCTCCAGCAGCGCGGCGAAGCGGTCCTCCGCCACGGTCAGCCCCGCCTCCCGCGCGGCCTCGACGGTCAGCTCCACCGGGAAGCCGTAGGTGTCGTGCAGTTCGAAGGCGGTCTCGCCGGGCAGCCGGGTGGCGCCGGCGGCGCGGGTGCGCGCGATCGCCGCGTCCAGCAGCCGGGTGCCCTGGCCGAGCGTGCGGCCGAAGGACTCCTCCTCGGCGGTGACCACCCGTTCGATCAGCGCGGCGTGGGCGGCCAGCTCCGGCCAGGCCCCGCCCAGGTTGGCCACCACCGAGGCGGTGGTGGCCGGCAGGACGGGCCCCTCGACACCGAGCAGCCGGGCGTGCCGGATCGCCCGGCGCACCAGGCGGCGCAGCACGTAGCCGCGGCCGTCCCGGGCGGGCAGCACGCCGTCGGCGATGAGGAAGGCGATGGAGCGGGCGTGCTCGGTGACGACCTGGAAGGAGACCTTCTCCTCCGCGCCGCCCGGGTACTCCCGGCCGGCCAGCTCCTGCACCACCTGCAGGGTGGGGCGCAGCAGGTCGGTGGTGCAGACGTTCTCCGCGCCCTGGAGGATCGCGGCGAGCCGGTCCAGGCCGAGGCCGGTGTCGATGCTCCTGGTCGCCAGGTCGCCGAGGATCGGGAAGTCGGTCTTCTCCCCGCCCTCGCCGCGCCGCGACTGCATGAACACCAGGTTCCACAGCTCGACGTAGCGCTCGCCGTCGACGGCCGGCCCGCCCTCCCGGCCGAACGCGGGACCGCGGTCGTAGGCGAGTTCGGAGGAGGGGCCGCAGGGGCCGGGCACCCCCATGGACCAGTAGTTGTCCGCCATGCCGAGCCGCTGGATGCGGTCGGCGCGGACGCCCAGGCGCCGCCAGAGCCGCTCGGTCTCGTGGTCCTCGTGGTGGACGGTGACCCACAGCCGGTCCTCGTCCAGGCCGTAGCCCTCGGTGAGCAGCTCCCAGGCGTAGGCGATCGCCTCCGCCTTGAAGTAGTCGCCGAAGGAGAAGTTGCCCATCATCTCGAAGAACGTCGCGTGCCGGGCGGTGCGGCCGACGTTGTCGATGTCGGAGGTGCGCGCGCACTTCTGGATGCTGGTGGCCCGCGGGTACGGCGGGGTGGCCTCGCCCAGGAAGTAGGGCTTGAACTGGTTCATGCCCGCGTTCGCCAGCAGCAGCGTCGGATCGGACAGGACCAGGGGGCTGGACGGCACCGGCTGGTGCCCGCGCGCGGTGAAGAAGTCGGTGAAGACGGAGCGGATCTGCGTCGAGCGCATGGTGGTGGCCCTCACGGAGCGGTCGTGGGAGGTGGGAGAGGCACACACGCCGAGCCGGGCCGAGAACCGGAACCGAGCGCGCGTCCTCAGTTCCCCAGCTCGGCGCGGCTAGCTCGCGCCCCCACCGTCCAGACCATGACGTCCGATCCCGTCGATCGACGACCACCGAGGCGGCGACCCCCACGGCCGCCACGGGTCGACGGTAGCGCGCCGCGCCGGCGCTCCGCCCGTGGTTTTCCCGCGTGGGGGCCGGCCCCCCACGGTCAGCCGAGCGCCAGCCAGCGGATGCCGTGCACCGAGACGATTTCGCGCTCGGTGTCGTTCAGCCCGGCGCGGCCGGTGGCCTTGGCCAGACAGGTCACCGGATCCCAGCCGGTCGCCGCGAGGGCGGCCCGCTGGCCACCCGCGAAGAGCAGCCCGAGCACCACCTCGGCGGCCCGGTCGGTCAGCCACGCCGGCCGCCCGAGGGCCTCCGCGGCGTCCAGCCCGTGCACGGCCAGTTCCACCACGCGGGTGGTCATGAAGTCGTCGAGCGTCATCGGGTCGCCGTGCCGGGTGCGCACCCGGCGGTCGGCCGGCTCGGCGGCCACCGCGGCGGCGACCCGCGCGCACCCGGCCGCCAGCTCCCGCACCAGCTCCCGCCCGGAGCCGAAGCCCGCGGCCAGCTCCCGGGCGCCGTCCACCCGCACCGCGTTGGTCGCCGCGGAGAACCGTTCGTCCGGACGGTAGTAGCCGGCCGCCGTGACCAGCGCCCCGTCCCCGTCGGCCGGCGCGGGCGCGGCCAGCATGCCGGGCACCCGGCCGATCGTCATGTGCACGTGTCCCAGCAGGTCCCGCAGCGTCCACGGCACGCACCGGGTCGGCGCGTCGAAGCGTTCCTCCGGCAGTCCCGAGAGCGCTGCCGCCAGCGCCTCGGCCTCGGTGGTGAAGGCGGTCAGGGCGGGGTGGGGGGCGAGCGGCACGCGCGCCACCCTACGGCTGGTCGGAGGCGATCCGGAAGGGCTGGACTACTGTGACGGCCACACACGTCCCCGCCAACCACGCGTCCCCACAGGGAAGGTGCCCCGTGATCACCGCCATCGTCCTGATCAAGACCAGCGTCGACCGCATCCCGGAGCTGGCGGAGACCATCGCCGAACTGGAGGGCGTCAGCGAGGTCTACTCGGTGACCGGCTCCTTCGACCTGGTCGCCATGGTGCGGGTGCCGCGCCACGAGGACCTGGCCGAGGTGATCCCCGGGCGGCTCAACCGCGTGCCGGGGGTGGAGCACACCGAGACCCACATCGCCTTCCGCACGTACTCCCGGCACGACCTGGAGGCCGCCTTCGCCATCGGCCTGGAGGGCTGAGGGCAGAGCCCGCCGGGCCGGAAGACCGGGCCGGGCGGGCGAACGCGCCCGCCACGGCGGTGGCACCCGCGCCGAGCCGCGCCGGGCGGCGCCGGCGGGTCAGCAGCCCGGAGCCGCCGCGGCCGGGTCGCCCTCCCGGACCAGCTCGGCGACGGCCCGCACCAGCCGGTCGACGTGCTCCACCGGCGTGCCGGCCCCGAAGCTGACCCGCACCGCCCGCAGCGCCGTCTCCGCGCCGCCGGAGTCCGGCACCGCGCACGGCGCCGGCTCGCCCGGCTGGTCGCCCAGGAGCGCGCCGACCAGCGGATGGGCGCAGAACAGGCCGTCGCGCACGCCGATGCCGTAGCGCTCGGACAGCGCCACGGCGAGCCGCCGGCTGTCCCAGCCGCGCACCGTGAAGGAGAGCACGCCGACGCGCGGCGCGTCGTCGCCGAACAGGCTCAGCACCCGGACCTCGGGCACCGCGGCCAGGCCCGCGCGCAGCCGGCGCAGCAGCGCCTCCTCGCGGCGGGTCAGCTCCTCCAGGCCCGCGGCGGCCAGCGCCCGGCAGGCCGAGGCGAGGGCGTAGGCGCCGATGACGTTCGGGGAGCCGGCCTCGTGCCGCGCCGGTCCACGGTGCCAGCGCACGGCCAGGTCGCCGACCTGGTCGGCGTCGGGGTGGTCCTCGGCGGTGCCCCGCCGCACGGTGGCGGTGGCGCCGCCGCCGGCCAGGTACGGTTCGGCGGCGTCCAGCCAGTCCGCGCGGCCGGCCAGCACGCCGGCGCCGAACGGCGCGTAGAGCTTGTGCCCGGACAGCGCCACCCAGTCGGCGCCCAGTTCGCGCAGCGAGACCGCGCGGTGCGGGGCGAGCTGGGCGGCGTCCAGCACCAGCCGGGCGCCGTGCCGGTGGGCGGCCTCGACGAGCTCGCGCACCGGCCACAGCTCGCCGGTGACGTTGGACGCGCCGGTGACGCAGACCAGCGCGGGGGCGTGCGGCCGCTGCCGGCGGTGGGCGGCCAGGGCGGCGTCCAGCACGGCGACCGCCCGCTCCGGGCTGGCCGGGGTGGCCAGGTGCTGCACCCCGCCGCCGGCCCGGCGCCAGGGCAGCAGGGCGGCGTGGTGCTCGGTCTCGAAGACGAACACCCGGGTGTCCGCGGGGAGGGCGGCGGCCAGCAGGTTCAGCGAGTCGGTGGTGGAGCGGGTGAAGACCACCTGGTCGCCGTCGCGGGCGCCGAGGAACTCGGCCACGGTGGCGCGGGCGGTCTCGAACAGCTCGGTGGACAGCTGCGAGAGGTGGCCGGTGCCACGGTGGACGCTGCCGTAGTAGGGGGCGTAGGCGGCCACGTCGTCCCAGACGGCGCGCAGCGCGGGCGCGCTGGCGGCGTAGTCCAGCGCGGCGTACGGCGCCGTCCCCCCGCCGGCCAGCGGCACCCGGACGTCGTCCCCCAGCACCGGCAGCGGCGAGCCGACCTCGGCCGGCGCGGCGGCCCGGGAGGCCGCGGGGGCGACGGCGGCCGGTCCGGTGGCCGTGGCGATCGCGGCGGTCGCGGCGGTCGCGGCGGTCGCGGCGGTCGCGGCGGCCGGGGCGGGGGCGGTCAGGCAGGTGGTGGCGGCGTTGCGGGCAGCGGACATCGAAGGCTCCGTGAGGGGTCGCCGGCGACCGCGCCGATGCTCCGGGGCGCGGCGGCGGGGTGCCGCCGGCGTCCGGGCGCGCGGATCGCCGCGCCGTCCCCGCGGCGCGGCGATCGGCGCGCGCGGCGGGAGAGGGCGTTCGGTGAGAGGGGGAAGTTCGCCGGGCGTCACGGCCCGGCACACCGTGTGCGACGCGGTGTCTGCGCCCCGCTCGGGCCGTCGGGCCCGTGCGCGCGGCTAGCGCGCGCGGCGGTCGGGGCAGGTCGCTTCCGCTGTCAACGCATCATCTGCATGGAAGTACTCCTCGGGTCTGGACCCCTGGAGGACTTCGCGAGGGGTCCGCGCTTGCCGCAGGTGCTACCTGAGACCTGGTCATCACCCGGGGCACCCCGCCGCGGAGGGAGGGTTGCCGGACAGCGAGCCGGGGCTTTCCGCGCTGTCACTCGTGACCTGTGCCGGGATTATTGCCGGCCGTCCGCCGGCCGTGCAAGCCGTTCCACATTCCGGGACGGCTCGCGCGGCCGGCGGGTGCTCAGCGGCCGGTCACCGCTGGGTGGCGGCGGCCCAGCGCTCCAGGACGGCCTGGGCGGCCCCGCTGTCGATCGCCTCGGCCGCCCGGCGCATGCCGGCGGCCAGCCGCTCCTGGAGCGGCGCGTCCTCCTCGGGGCCGGCGGCCACCAGGGCCGCCGCCGCGTTCAGCAGCACGGCGTCCCGAACCGGGCCGGTCTTCCCGGCCAGCAGCTTGCGGACCACCTCGGCGTTGTACTCGGCGTCGGCGCCGCGCAGCGCCTCGATGCCCACCCGCTCGATGCCGAGCGCGGTCGGGTCGACGGTCTCCTCGCGCACCGCGCCGTCGCGCACCACCCACACCCGCGAGGTGGTGGTGATGGTCAGCTCGTCCAGGCCGTCGTCGCCGCGGAAGACCAGGGCGGAGACGCCCCGCTCGGCCAGCACGCCGGCGACCACCGGGGCCAGCCTGGCGTCGGCCACACCGGTGGCCTGGGCGCCCACCCTGGCCGGATTGGTCAGCGGACCGAGGATGTTGAACGCGGTCGGGATGCCCAGCTCGCGGCGGGGCGGCGCGGCGTGCCGCATGGCCGGGTGGAACTTCTGGGCGAAGCAGAAGGTGATGCCGGCCTCCTCCGCGACCTCGGCCACCCGTTCGGGTGAAAGATCGAGGTTGACGCCGAGCGCCCCCAGCACGTCCGCCGCCCCGGAGGCCGAGGAGGCCGCGCGGTTGCCGTGCTTGACCACCCGCACCCCGGTGCCGGCGACCACGACGGCCGACATGGTGGAGATGTTGACCGTCTTGGCGCGGTCCCCGCCGGTGCCGACGATGTCCACCGCCGGCCCGGGCACGTCGATGACGGTGGCGTGCCGGTACATGGCCCGCACCAGGCCGCTCACCTCGGCGACCGTCTCCCCCTTGGCCCGCAGGGCCACCAGGAAGGCGGAGATCTGCGCGGGGGTGGCCTCGCCGAGCATGATGCGGTCCATCGCCCAGGCGGTGTCCTCGGCCGACAGGTCACGGCGCTGGAGCAGCGCGGTCAGCAGTTCGGGCCAGGCCCGCACGGGGCCCTGATCGCGGACGCCTGCGTGTTCCCTGCCGCTCATCTGATCAACTCCTGCCACCGGACAACGGGGCGCCGCGCGGGCGCCCCCACAGATCCCCGGAACGTCGGGGATCCCACCTTATTGAAGACGGGCGCGTCCGGGAGGGGTCGTCCCACCCGGAGTGGGAGTGAGATGCCCCGCTTCCGCCGGCCGCCGGCGGCGGGGCGACCGGCGCGGGGACGGGAGGGGCCGGGGACGGGAGGGGCCGGGGGCGGGTGGTCAGGCGGGCAGCGAGGCCGAGCGCTCCAACAGGCCGCCGAGCTCGCCGGCCAGCACGGCCGGGTCCCCGGGGAAGCGCACCACCGACTCGGCGTTGCTCCAGGCGCCCAGCCACGCGTCCTGCGGGCGGGCGACCAGCAGCAGCACCGGCGGCGCCTGGAAGATCTCGTCCTTGATCTGCCGGCACAGCCCCATCCCGCCGACCGGGGTGGCCTCGCCGTCCAGCACGCAGGCGTCGACGCCGCCCCGGCCCAGCCGCTCCAGGACGGCCGGCGCGGTGGCGCACTCGACGAACTCCACCGCCAGCCCGGCCTCGGCGAACCGGGCGCTGCCCTCGACCGCGGTGCGCACCCGCCGGCGGGTGCCGGAGTCGTCGCTGTAGAGGAGGACCCGCGCGGTGCCCCGGGGCGACGCGCCGGCGCCCTCCGCCGGCGCGGGCTGGCGGGCGACGGTTGGGGCGGTGGACTGCGACAGCTCGTGGGCCTGCTCGGTCATGGCTCGCTCCCGCCGGGAAGTCGGTGTGTGACCTGGACAACACCGGATGCTACTCCCAGGCGGCCGCCCTGGGCAGGGCACGCGCCGACGCCCCCGCCGTTCCTCCCCTTCCTCCCCGCTCCGGGCGCGCCGGCAGGGCCGACACGGGGCGACATCGACCCTTGACACTCCGACGATGGACCCCCGCGAGAGCGGCGGAATAGGTGACCGACATAATGTCGCGCGTGGCGACAGCAACTCTTCAGACCGGGCACGCACCCACACACGCTGCGGTGAACCGGCCGAACATGGTCAGTGTCGGGACCATCGTTTGGCTGTCATCGGAGCTGATGTTCTTCGCGGCCCTCTTCGCGATGTACTTCACGATCCGTTCGGTCCAGGGACCGGAGGTGTGGGCCGAGGGAACCGACACGCTCAACGTGCCGTTCTCCCTGGCCAACACCATCGTCCTGGTCCTGTCCTCGGTGACCTGCCAGTTCGGCGTCTTCGCCGCCGAACGCGGCGACGTCAAGAGGCTCCGGCTGTGGTTCGTGATCACCTTCATCATGGGCGCCTTCTTCATCGGCGGCCAGGTGTACGAGTACGCATCCCTGGTGCTGCACGAGGGACTGTCGATCTCGTCGAGCGCCTACGGCTCGGTGTTCTACCTGACCACCGGCTTCCACGGCCTCCACGTCACCGGCGGTCTGATCGCGTTCCTGTTGGTCCTGGGACGGACGTACGCGGCCAAGCGCTTCACCCATGAGCAGGCCACGAGCGCGATCGTCGTGTCGTACTACTGGCACTTCGTCGACGTCGTCTGGATCGCCCTCTTCGGGACGATCTACCTGCTGCAGTAGCACGCGGCAACCGGGTCGGACCGGAGGACGCCCACCCCGGGCGTGTACGGTCCGCGCACATCCAGTCACGCTGACGAACCAGACTTCGGGGTTATCCGTGAAAAAGCTCTCCGCACGACGGCGCCATCCGCTGGCGGCGTTCGTCGTCCTTCTCTTCGCGCTGGCGGCCACCGGGGGGCTGTACGCCGCGTTCGCCCCCACGGACCAGGCCGTGGCCGAGACCGCCTCCTCCACGCAGATCGAGGAAGGCAAGAAGCTGTTCGCCGTGGGCTGCTCCAGCTGCCACGGCATCAACGGCGAGGGGACCACCGACGGTCCTCCCCTGGTCGGCGTCGGTGCCGCCGCGGTCGACTTCCAGGTCGGCACCGGCCGCATGCCCGCCGAGCAGCCCGGTGCGCAGGCCCCCCGCAAGCCCGGGGAGTACAGCCAGGACGAGATCGACGCCCTGGCGGCCTACGTGGCGTCCCTCGGCGCCGGTCCCTCCATCCCGACGGAGAGCCAGTTCGACCCGGCTGGCGGCGACCTGGTCGAGGGTGGCGAGCTGTTCCGCACCAACTGCTCCCAGTGTCACAACTTCGCCGGTCAGGGCGGCGCGCTGACCGACGGCAAGTACGCGCCCTCCCTGGAGGGCGTGGACCCGAAGCACATCTACGAGGCCATGCTGACCGGCCCGCAGAACATGCCCTCCTTCCCGGACACCGTGATGCCGGAGGAGGACAAGCAGGCGATCATCTCGTTCATCACCTACACCACCGAGGAAGAGCCCAGCTACGGCGGTAACAGCCTGGGCAGCATCGGCCCGGTCTCCGAGGGCCTGTTCGCGTGGATCGTCGGTCTGGGTGGGCTGATCGCCGTCGCGATCTGGATCGCCGCCCGCACGCCGAAGGCCACCAAGTCATGAGTAGCCAGGACATGTCTGAAGAACTCCTGCCGGGCACCACGCCCGAAGGCGGGCAGGTCGCCACGGTGGTCGAGGACCCCCTCGGCGACCCGGGCCTACCGCCCCACGAACACCGTCCGACCGACGTGGACCCGCGGGCCGAGCGTCGCGCGGAGCGCCAGATCTCGCTCCTGTTCGTCCTGTCGATGCTGGCCACCATCGCCTTCATCGCGGTCTACGTGGGCGTCCCGAAGGACCGGATCGAGTACGTCTTCCCGCTGGGCGACGTGGGGCTGCAGAACCTGCTGCTCGGCGTGACGCTGGGCCTCGCCCTGTTCTTCATCGGCGCCGGCGCCGTGCACTGGGCGCGGACCCTGATGGCCGACGAGGAGTTGGTCGACGAGCGTCACCCGGCCGCGGCCGACGAGGAGACCCGCGCGGCGACCATCGCGGCCTTCCAGGTGGGCGCCAAGGAGAGCGGCATGGGCCGCCGCGGCCTGCTCCGCAACACCCTGATCGGCGCGGTGGCCCTGGTGCCGCTGTCCGGCGTGGTGCTGCTGCGCGACCTCGGCCCGCTGCCGGAGCGCAAGCTGCGCAGCACCGTCTGGGAGCCCGGCAAGCTGATCATCAGCGAGAACACCAACGAGCCGATCCGCCCGGAGGACATCATCCGCGGCTCGCTCGTCTTCGGTAAGCCGGAGGGCATCGACGGCACCGAGGAGCACCCCAACCACGAGCGGCTCAACGAGCTGGCCAAGGCCTCCATCCTGCTGGTGCGGCTGTCTCCCGAGGAGATCAAGTCGCGTCAGGAGCTGGAGTGGTCCCACGAGGGCATCGTGGCCTTCTCCAAGATCTGCACCCACGTCGGCTGCCCCGTCGGCCTGTACGAGCAGCAGACGCACCACCTGCTGTGCCCCTGTCACCAGTCGACCTTCGACCTCAGCGACGACGGTCGGGTCATCTTCGGCCCCGCCTCCCGCTCGCTGCCGCAGCTGCGGATCCAGGTGAACTCCGAGGGTTACCTGGAAGCGGCCCAGGACTTCGCCGAGCCGGTCGGCCCGAGCTTCTGGGAGCGTGGATAACCCATGAGCACCACCACCACACCCCCCGAGACCACCCCGGTGGTCCCCGAGCCGAAGACCCGCCTGGGCAAGGCCTCCCTGGCGAGCGCCGACTACGCCGACTCCCGCCTCGGGATCTACGGCGTGGCGCGGGCCAACGTCCGGAAGGTCTTCCCGGACCACTGGTCCTTCATGCTGGGCGAGATCGCCCTGTACAGCTTCATCATCCTGCTGCTGAGCGGCGTGTTCCTCACGCTGTTCTTCAAGCCGAGCATGGTGGAGGTCGTCTACGACGGCTCGTACACCCCGCTCCAGGGCATCATGATGTCGGAGGCGTACGCCTCCACCCTGGAGATCAGCTTCGACGTCCGCGGCGGTCTGCTGATCCGGCAGATCCACCACTGGGCGGCGCTGATCTTCGTCGCGGCGCTGTTCGTGCACATGTTCCGGATCTTCTTCACCGGAGCGTTCCGCAAGCCGCGTGAGATCAACTGGCTGTTCGGCTTCCTGCTGCTGATACTGGCCATGGTCAACGGCTTCACCGGCTACTCGCTGCCGGACGACCTGCTCTCCGGCACCGGTCTGCGCATCGCCGAGGGCGTCATCCTGGCCATTCCGCTGGTGGGCACCTACATCCTGTTCTTCCTCTTCGGTGGGGAGTTCCCGGGCCACGACTTCATCCCGCGGATCTTCACGATCCACGTGCTGCTGGTGCCGGCCATCATGGTGGGCCTGCTGGTCCTCCACCTGATGCTGGTCTTCTACCACAAGCACACCCAGTGGGGTGGTCCTGGCCGCACCGAGAAGAACGTGGTCGGCCTGCCGCTGGTTCCCGTCTACACCGCCAAGGCGGGCGGCTTCTTCTTCCTGGTCTTCGGCGTGCTCGTGGTGCTCAGCGGCGTCGCGACGATCAACCCGATCTGGGCCTACGGCCCCTACGCCCCGGACCAGATCACCGCCGGTTCGCAGCCCGACTGGTACATCGGCTTCCTGGAGGGCAGCCTCCGGCTGATGCCCAACTGGGAGATCGTCGCCTTCGGGCACAACCTGACGCTGAACGTCCTGGTGCCGTCGCTGGTCCTGCCCGGCATCATGTTCATGTTCATCGCGGCGTACCCGTTCATCGAGCAGTGGATCACCGGCGACAAGCGCGAGCACCACATCCTGGACCGCCCGCGCAACATGCCGGTCCGCACCGGCATCGGCGTCGCCTGGATCACCGCCTACGGCGTCCTGTGGGTCGCGGGTGGCAACGACATCCTGGCGGACCAGTTCGACCTGTCGATCAACGCGATCACCTGGACGCTCCGCTTCGGCTTCTTCATCCTGCCGGTGGTGGCGTTCATCGTGACCAAGCGGATCGCGATGGGCCTGCAGCGGCGCGACCGCGACAAGGTGCTGCACGGCCGGGAGACCGGCATCATCCGCCGCTCGCCGGACGGCGAGTACAGCGAGGTGCACGAGCAGCTCCCGCAGGCCAAGCGCTGGGAGCTCACCCAGCACGAGCAGCCGCAGCCGCTCCAGCTGGGCCCGGCCGTGGACGAGCGCGGCGTCGCCCGCAAGGTCAGCGGCGGCCAGCGCCTGCGCGCCCGGCTGAGCCGCTGGTACTTCTCGGAGGCCAGCCAGGTCCCGAAGGTCACCACGGAGGAGTACCGCCGCGCCCTGGAGCACGGGCACGGCGAGGGCGGTCACTGAACCGCCCCGGGGCCCACTGAGGCCCGGCTGATCGCCACACAGCCACACGGTTGAGGGGCCCGCCCCCGGACACGAGTCCGGGGGCGGGCCCCTCACCTTTCACCGAAGTGGCCACCGAGAACGCGGCGCCCCGTGGGCCTCGGTCCCTTCTCAGAGGGCCAACGCGGCTGACGAGGCCGGTGCGCGCGTTGTGCGACGCAACCAACGAGCGTGTGTGTGGCCCTCGTCCCCCATGCGGGAGCGATCGTGTACGGGCGTCAACAGGTTTCCCGCAGTCCCGCTCAGTCCTCCAGGAATCGGGCGCGCCCGAATGGCGCGCCTCGCGGCCCTGTCCTCGTCGTCCTCCGCGGCGGCGAGTGCGGCGTACCCCTCGTCCATCACACCCTCCACGACGACCTGTCCGCCCACCCGCAGCGGGGCCCTAGGCACCTCGGCGTCCACGGCGACCGTTATATCCGCCACCTGTCGCAGAACCTCCGCTGGCGCGTTCCCTGGCTCCAGGGCTGATCGATCATCCCCAGCTTCCCCTCCCCCTGAGTGACGCTCTTGTGCATCGTTCACGGCCCCAATATGCCTCGCTCGATGCCGCACTGCCAGCTGCATGAGGTGCAGCACCACACGCGGCAAAAACCCGCGGCCCCCCACCCGACGCGGGGTCGGGTGGGGGGCCGCGGGCGTTGGAGCGGGAGGCTGCGGGTCAGTACCGCTGGTCCTCGCCCCGGTAGTACTCGAAGACCCAGCCGAACAGGCCCAGGAAGGCGAACGGCGCGGCCAGCACCAGCACCCACCAGTCGACGGCGATGCCGAGGAAGGAGAAGGCGCCACCGAGGGCCAGGAAGAGCGGCTGCCAGCTGTGCGGGCTGAAGAAGCCCTGCTCGCCGGCGTCGTCGGACACCTCGGCGTCCTTGCGGTCGCCCGCCATGACGTCGACCCGCCGGGCGGTGAACCACAGGTAGAAGCCGACCATCAGGCACAGGCAGAACGCCAGGGTGAGCGCCACCGTGCCGACCGGCTCGACCTCACCCTCCGCCTGGTAGGCCCAGAAGGCGTAGATGCCGACCATCACGGCCAGGAAGACCGCCAGCCACAGGAAGAGCTTGCCTTGGAACCTCACGACGCCTCACTCCTTCCCGGAGCCCGTGGAGCCGCCCTCGGCGGCCTCCCCGGACCCGCCGGCCTGCGCCGGATCAGCCGACCCACCGACGGAGGCCAGTACCTTGCCCTCGTCGTGGTTCTCCAGGTAGTCCAGCGCGGCGACCTCGGGGTGGTACAGGTCGAACGCCGGCGATTCGGAGCGCACCCGCGGCAGCGAGGTGAAGTTGTGCCGCGGCGGCGGGCAGGAGGTCGTCCACTCCAGCGAACGGCCGTAGCCCCACGGGTCGTTGCCCTCCACCCGCTTGCCGTACCGCGCGGTCTTCCAGACGTTGTAGAAGAACGGCAGGATCGACGCGCCGAGCAGGAAGGAACCGATGGTGGAGATGGTGTTCAGCGTGGTGAAGCCGTCGGCGGCCAGGTAGTCCGCGTAGCGGCGCGGGAAGCCCTCGGCGCCCAGCCAGTGCTGCACCAGGAAGGTGGCGTGGAAGCCGACGAAGAGCGTCCAGAAGGTGATCTTGCCGAGGCGCTCGTCGAGCATCTTGCCGGTCCACTTCGGCCACCAGAAGTGGAAGCCGGCGAACATGGCGAACACGACGGTGCCGAAGACCACGTAGTGGAAGTGCGCCACCACGAAGTAGCTGTCCGAGACGTGGAAGTCCAGTGGCGGGGAGGCCAGCAGCACACCGGTCAGACCACCGAAGGTGAAGGTGGTCAGGAAGCCGATCGTCCACAGCATCGGCGTCTCGAAGGACAGCGAGCCCTTCCACATCGTGCCGACCCAGTTGAAGATCTTCACGCCGGTCGGGACCGCGATCAGGAACGACATGAAGGAGAAGAACGGCAGCAGCACCTGGCCGGTCGGGAACATGTGGTGCGCCCACACGGTCAGCGACAGGCCGGCGATGACGATCGTGGCGCCGACGAGGCTGCCGTAGCCGAACATCGGCTTGCGGGAGAAGACCGGCACGATCTCCGAGATGATGCCGAAGAACGGCAGCGCGATGATGTAGACCTCGGGGTGGCCGAAGAACCAGAACAGGTGCTGCCACAGCAGCGCGCCGCCGTTGGCGGCGTCGAAGATGTGGGCGCCCAGCTGGCGGTCGGTCTCCAGCGCGAACAGCGCGGCGGCCAGCACCGGGAAGGCCAGCAGCACCAGCACGCTGGTGAGCAGGACGTTCCAGGTGAAGATCGACATCCGGAACATCGTCATGCCGGGGGCGCGCATGCAGATGATCGTGGTGATGAAGTTGACCGCGCCCAGGATGGTGCCGAAGCCGGACAGGGCCAGACCCATGATCCACAGGTCACCGCCGACGCCCGGCGAGTGCACGGCGTCGGACAGCGGCGCGTAGGCGAACCAGCCGAAGCTCGCCGCACCCTGCGGGGTGAGGAAGCCGCTCACGGCGATCAGCGAGCCGAACAGGTACAGCCAGTAGGCGAACATGTTCAGGCGCGGGAAGGCCACGTCCGGGGCGCCGATCTGCAGCGGCATGATCCAGTTCGCGAACCCCGCGAAGAGCGGCGTGGCGAACATCAGCAGCATGATCGTGCCGTGCATGGTGAACGCCTGGTTGAACTGCTCGTTGGAGAGCAGTTGGGTGCCCGGGCGGGCCAGCTCGGCGCGCATGAACAGCGCCAGCAGACCACCGATGCAGAAGAACGCGAACGACGTGATCAGGTACAGGCTGCCGATCGTCTTGTGGTCGGTGGTGGTCAGCCACTTGACCACGGTGGCACCCGGCGACGTGCGCCGGCGCTCCACCGCCATCGGCACGGCGGCGGTGCCGCCGATGGGCTCATTGAGGATGCTCACTGCTCACTTCCCGAGTTTTCGTCGGCCATCGCCGGGATCGTCGCCGGGAGCGCCCCCGTCTGGCCCGCGTCCTTCAGCTCCTGGAGCTTGGCCTGGTACTCGTCCGGGGTGACCACGTGGACCTCGAAGAGCATCCGGGAGTGGTCGGTTCCGCACAGCTCGGCGCACTTGCCCTCGAACTCGCCGACGCGGTTCGGGGTGACCTCGAACTCGTTGGTGACCCCGGGGATGACGTCCATCTTGAACAGGAAGTTCGGCACCCAGAAGGAGTGGATGACGTCCCGCGAGTTCAGCACGAACCGCACGGACTCGCCCTCGGGCAGGTACAGCACCGGCTTGCCGCCCGGCGTGTCGGTGTCCCACACGCCGTCGACGCCGTCGACCTGTTCCTGGTAGTTGAAGCCCCAGCTCCACTGGTACCCGACGACCTCGATCGTGTGGTCGGGCTGGTCGGAGGTCTTCAGCAGCTCGGACTCGTCCCGGGCGGTGAAGTAGAAGAGGACCGAGATCACCATCAGGGGGACCACGGTGTACAACGCCTCGATGGGCATGTTGTAGCGGGTCTGGACCGGGATCTCCTGCTTGTGCCGGCTGCGCCGGTGGAAGATCACGGACCAGATGACGAGGCCCCAGACCACCGCGCCCACGACCAGCGCCGCGGCCCAGGATCCCTGCCAGAGCGAAAGTACCCGCGGCGCCTGCTCGGTGGCGGGGGCGGGCAAACCGAGCCTGGGCAGGTCCTCGGACGAGCAGCCGGTGGCGGTCGCGATGACGAGGCCCAGAGCCAGCGCCTGCGGCAGCTTGCGCCGCATGAAGCGCCGCGGCGATCGGTCGGAGCCGTTCGGACTCACGTAGCGCGCCTTCCCGAAGTCTCGCCCGCGATACGGCGTCCCCCGGCGTCACCGTGGAACGATTCGGCCGGGTGACCCGTTTCGCGGACAGGGTCTGATTGTTTCTGCGGGCAAACGCTACCGCAGCCCCTTCCGGCTGCTGCGGGGAGGTCCGCCCAACGCGCCGCCGCGCCCTCCGGACGGCTTCCCGCCGCCGCGCCGGCGCCCCGGAGGCCCACCCCCGGCGCCCGCGTCGGCTCCCGCCCCGGCGCCCTCGTCGCCGCGTCACCCGTTCGAGGTAGGTGGCGGGCGGCCCGAGTCGTACGGTGAGTACGTGCCCTACTTCGACGCCGCATCGACCGCCCCGCTGCACCCCGTCGCCCGCCAGGCCCTGCTGGCCGCGATCGACGAGGGGTGGGCGGATCCCGCGCGACTGTACCGGGAGGGGCGGCGCGCCCGGATGCTCCTCGACGCCGCCCGGGAGACGGTGGCCGAGGAGCTCGGCGTGCGCCGCGACGAGGTCTCCTTCACCTCCTCGGGCACCCAGGCGGTGCACACCGGGGTGCTCGGCGCGCTCGCCGGGCGGCGGCGGGCCGGGCGGCGGCTTGTCGTCTCCGCGGTGGAGCACTCCAGCGTGCTGCACGCGGCCGACACCCACGTCGCGGCGGGCGGCACGCTGACCACCGTCGCGGTGGAGCGCTCCGGCCGGGTCGCGGTGGAGGCGTTCGCGGCGGCGGTGCGCGGCGAGGCGGACCGGCCCGGTGGGGGTGAGGGTGAGCGGGAGGCGCCGGGCCCGGCGGCCCTGGCCTGCCTGCAGAGCGCCAACCACGAGGTGGGCACGGAGCAGCCCGTCGGGGAGGTGGCCGGGATCTGCCGGGAGGCCGGCGTGCCGCTGCTGGTGGACGCCGCGGTGAGCCTGGGCCGGGCGCCGGTGCCGGACGGCTGGTCGCTGCTGACCGCCAGCGCCCGCAAGTGGGGCGGCCCGTCCGGGATCGGCCTGCTGGTGGTGCGCAAGGGCACCCGCTTCGTCTCCCCGCACCCCGCGGACGAGCGGGAGGGCGGCAGGGCGCCGGGGTTCACCGACATCCCGGCGGCGGTGGCCGCCGCGGCCTCGCTGCGCGCGGTGCGGGCCGAGGCGGAGCGGGAGGGGGCGCGGCTGCGGGAGCTGGTGGACCGGATCCGGACGGCCGTCCCGCGGCTGGTGCCGCAGGTCGAGGTGGTGGGCGACCCGGTGCGCCGGGTGCCGCACATCGTCACCTTCTCCTGTCTGTACGTGGACGGCGAGGCGCTGCTGACCGAACTGGACCGGGCGCACTTCGCGGTCTCCTCCGGCTCCTCCTGCACCTCCTCCACGCTGACCCCGAGCCATGTGCTGCGGGCGATGGGGGTGCTGTCGGAGGGGAACGTGCGGGTCTCGCTGCCGGCGGGGACGGCCGAGGCCGATGTGGAGCGCTTCCTCCAGGTGCTGCCGGACGTGGTGCGGCGGGTGCGGGAGAACCTGGGCGCCCCGGTGGAGGCCGCGGTCACCGCCCCGGCGGCCCCCGCTGCCGCCCCGGCCGCCGCCGACCCCGCCGGGGTCTCCTCCCCCATCCCCGGGCCGGCGGAGGCGCCGGCTCCCGCTCCCTCCTCCCCCGCTTCCTCCCCCGCCGCCGCGGGCGTCGACCCGGACGGGGTGGTGGTCGTCGACTCGCTGGGCCGGCGCTGCCCGATCCCGGTGATCGAGCTGGCCCGGCGCATCGGGACGGTGCCGGTGGGCACCGTGCTCGCCGTGCTCTCCGACGACGAGGCGGCCCGGCTGGACGTGCCCGCCTGGTGCGAGATGCGCCGGCAGGAGTACCTGGGCGAGGAGCCGGCCGGGGCGCACGGCGCCGACCGCGGCAGCGCCTACCTGGTGCGCCGGCTCTCCTGAGCGGCGGCGCCGTCCCGCCGCGCCCAGGAGGAGGGCGCGGGCGGTCATGGCGCAGGCGGTGCCGGGCGCGCTGCCGGGCGTGGACGGCGGACGGGCGGGCAGGCTCCCCGTGGAGAGGGGAACCGGGGTGGCGGGTGTCACGTCAAAGGCGTGAATGGCGTTCAGGGGGCGTCCGCCGCAGGGCACGCCCGGCCGGCCGCGCACACCGAAACGCGCCGGTCGAACGCCGATTCGCCTCACCGCCAAGGAGGGACGGCATGTCATCCGAGGATCACGACGCGGCGACCGGGGCCGGCGCACCGGGCACGGTCGCGGTCGCGGAGCGGGCACCCGGCAGGAGCCGGGCGCGACGGCTGGCGCTGCCGCTGGGGGCGGCGGTCGCGGCCATGGTCGTCGCGGCGGTCGGGGGCGGCCTGTTCGCCTCCGGACCGGACGCCGGCGCACCGGAACCGCTGCGGCTGGCCGGGGTCTCCGCCGCCGCCGGCGCCGTGCCCGGCACCGCCGAGGGCGCGGCCCGGGACGCCGCCGGGCAGCCGGCGTCGGCGCCGTTCGAGGCCGCCGTGGAGCTGCCGGACGGCCCGGGGAGCGCGGCCGTGCACCGGCCCGCCGGCGAGGTCGACCGCGCGGACGTCGTCCGCCTGGCCGAGGCGCTGGGAGTGAGCGGCGAGCCCGCCGAGCGGGACGGCGTGTGGCGGGTCGGCGAGGAGGGCGGCGCACGGCTGGTGGTCGGCGAGGGCGGGGAGGGGCTGTGGTCCTACGACCGGGCCGGCGACCCCGCCGAGGTGGACCCGGACGGCTCCTCCCCGGACGACCCGGTGAGCGCCCCGGCCCGCCAGGGCCCCGGCGCGGGAGGCGGCTCGGAGCCGGACGCCGGCACGGACGTCGGCGCGGACGTCGGCGCGGCCCCGGCGGCGCCGCCGGACGCGGCGCTGGACGAGGACGCGGCGGAGGAACTGGTGCGCCCGGTCGTGGACGCATTGGGCGGCGCCGGGCGGATCGGACACTTCCCCGGCGGCCCCCTGCACCAAGTGACCTTCGACCCCGAGGTGGCCGGCCTGCCGACGAGCGGCTGGCAGACGGTGTTCACCCTGGACGCCGAGGGGATCGTGGCGGCCAGCGGCCAGCTGGCGGACCTCGCCGCCGGCGACGAGTACCCGGTGGTCGACGCCGAGGAGGCGCTGCGGCGGCTGAACGAGCAGCCGGTGTACACCACGTACCGGGCGCCCGACTGTCCGACGGTTCCGGAGCCCCCGGCCGGCGCCCGCGAGCCCGGCGCGGCCGAACCCGCCCTCCCCGAGCCCGCCCTGCCCGAACCGGGCGCGGCCGAACCCGCCCTCCCCGGGGACGGGGCGGCCGAGCCCGCGGTACCCGGGGACGGGGCGGCCGAGCCCGCGCCCGGCACCGACGAGCTGACCGTCGCCGAGCCGCCGAACGGCTTCACCACCCCCGGCGGGCCGGTGGAGGACCCCGGCCTGCCGACGCCCGGCGGACCGGTCGTCGAGCCGGCACCACCGGGCTGCGCCGACCTCCCCGTCCCGGAGCCGGGGGTCGTGGAGCCCGGGAACCCGGCCGGCGGCGAGGTCGCGCCGCGGGCGGTCACCGGGGCGGAGTTCGGGCTGTCCGCGCAGTGGGAGCCGTCGGGCGGGGCGGTCCTGGTGCCGTCCTGGCTGTTCACCGTCGAGGAGCCGGCCGAGGCCGGCCGGGGCGAGGCCACCGTGGCCCAGCTGGCCGTGGAGGAGGAGTTCCTGGCTCCGGCGGACGGCGGTGGCTCGGTGGTGCCCGAGGAGGGCGTGGAGATCGGCCCGGCGCCGGGTGGCGGGGAGGACTCCGAGCCGGGCGCCGCGCCGCCCGCGCCGCAGGACGTCCCGCCCGCGCCGGAGGAGGCCCCGCAGCCGCCGGTCACCTACCAGGTGGCCTCCGAGGACGCCAGGAAGCTGGAGGTCACCTTCTACGGCGGCGTCTGCTCGGTCTACTCGGCCACGGCCGAGGAGACGGCGGAGGAGGTGCGGGTGACGATCACCTCGCAGCCGGAGGAGGGCGCGGAGGTCTGCATCCTGGTGGCCGAGGAGCAGTCCGTCACCGTCGAGCTGGACGCCCCGCTGGGTGACCGGACCGTCGTCGACGCCGCGACCGGCGGGGAGATCGCGCCGGCCGGCCGGTGACGCCCCCAGGCCGCGTGGCGGCGGGTTGAGGGGCACGCCGCCACGCCAACGGGCCCGGTTCCCCGACCGCGAGGTCGTGGAACCGGGCCCGGTTCGCGTGCGCGCGCTGACCGCCGCCGCCCCGGCCCGTGGGCGGGCCGGGGGGGTGGATCAGTGGAAGGAGTCGCCGCAGGCGCAGGAGCCGGAGGCGTTGGGGTTGTCGATGGTGAAGCCCTGCTTCTCGATGGTGTCGACGAAGTCGATCGTCGCGCCCATGAGGTAGGGAGCGCTCATCCGGTCGGTCACCACGCTCACGCCGCCGAAGTCGGCGGAGACGTCCCCGTCGAGCGAGCGCTCGTCGAAGAAGAGCTGGTACCGCAGACCGGAGCAGCCACCGGGCTGGACCGCGACCCGCAGGGCCAGGTCCTCGCGCCCCTCCTGCTCCAGCAGCGCCTTCACCTTGGCCGAGGCGGCGTCGGTCAGGATGACCCCGCTCTGCGCGACGGTTTCTTCCTGGACGGTCATCTGCAAACTCCCGGGTCTTGACGACTTCAGCAACCGGCTTCAACCGGCGCTTCCCCGAATGTATTCCGGGTGGCTGTCCGGCCTTTCCCATGCTCGCATATCACGGCGGGAACGGAACGGCCCGGCGGCGCGGAGGGACCGAAACCACATGACAGCCGCGCCGGGGCGACCCCAGGATGCCCCCATGCGCATACGCCCCCTCACCCCTTCCGACCAGGACGTCACGGCCGCCGACGCTCTGGCCGAACGTTCCTTCGCGGCCCTGTTCGCGTCCATGGGGCGCCCGCCGGCCCCGGAGCGGCCGGACGAGGAGGCGTCCCTCGCCCGGGCCCGCTACCGCCACCTGATCACCACGGATCCCGGTGGCGCCTGGGCCGCCGAGGACTCCGCCGGGGCGCTGCTCGGGCTGTGCCTGGCGACCCTCCGCGACGGCCTGTGGGGGCTGTCCCTGCTGGTGGTGGATCCCGCGAGCCAGTCGCGCGGGGTGGGGCGGGCGCTGCTGGAGCGGGCGCTCGGCCACGGCGCGGAACCGGGCGCCGGGGGCGGGGCGGCCGGGCGCCCGCTCCCCGGCCTGATCATCTCCTCGGCGGACCCGCGGGCGGCCCGGCGCTACCACTCGGCCGGCTTCGCCCTGGCGGCGACGACCCGGTTCGCCGGCCCGGTGGACCGCACCCGGCTGCCGGCCCGGCCGGAGGCGCCGGTGCGCGAGGGCGGCGCCGGCGACCTGGGCCTGGTGGAACGGGTCGACCTGGCCGCCCGGGGGCACCGTCGCGGGCGGGACCCGGAGGTGCTGCTGCGCGGCGCCGCCCTGGTGGTCACCGACGGCCCGGCCGGCAGCGGCTACGCCCTCCGCCGGGCGGGGCGGATCCTGGGCGCCGCCGGCACCACCCCGGTGGCGGCGCGGGCGGTGCTGACCGAGGCGCTGGCCGGGGTTCCGGAGGGCACCGACGCGGCGGTGAACTTCGTCGCGGGCGAGCAGGCGTGGGCGGTGGACGTCTGCCTGGGGCTGCGTCTGGTGCCGCGCGCCGAGGGCTGGTTGGCCACCCGCGGCTTCGCCTTCCCCGGGGCCTACCTGCCGAACGGCTCCTACCTGTGACGCTCCGCGACGGGCGGGCCGCCCGCGGCGGGCACGTGAGTCGCGCCACAACGAGGGGGTTTGGCATTCGTCACAGTGACGTTAACGGGTTACCATTAGTTAACGTCACTTGGACGAAAAGGATGCCGCCGTGACCATCACCTCGCAACTGGACCTCATGCCGGGGGTCGAACCGTCAGCCACCGCGCTGCTGCTCCTCGGCCGCGGTTCCGACCCGCGCAGCGAGCGGGGCGTGGAGTGCCCCGGCGACCTGCCCGCGCCCTCCGACCCGGACCTGGTGGAGCGCGCCCGGGCCGCGAAGGAACGTCTCGGCAGCAGGGTCTTCGTCCTCGGCCACCACTACCAGCGCGACGAGGTGATCCAGTTCGCCGACGTCACCGGGGACTCCTTCAAGCTCTCGCGTGACGCCGCCGCCCGCCCGGAGGCCGAGTTCATCGTCTTCTGCGGCGTGCACTTCATGGCCGAGAGCGCGGACATCCTGACCTCCGACGCGCAGACCGTGGTGCTCCCGGACCTCGCGGCCGGCTGTTCGATGGCCGACATGGCCACGGCGGAGCAGGTGGCCGAGTGCTGGGACGTCCTCACCGAGGCCGGCGTGGCCGACACCACCGTCCCGGTGTCGTACATGAACTCCTCCGCCGACATCAAGGCCTTCACCGGCCGCCACGGCGGCACCATCTGCACCTCCTCCAACGCCGAGCGCGCCCTGCGCTGGGCCTTCGAGCAGGGCGAGAAGGTGCTCTTCCTGCCGGACCAGCACCTCGGCCGCAACACCGCCGTGCGGCTGCTCGGCATGTCGCTGGAGGACTGCGTGGTCTACAACCCGCACAAGCCGGGCGGCGGGGTGAGCGTCGAGGAGCTGCGGGCGGCCAAGATGATCCTGTGGCGCGGGCACTGCTCCGTGCACGGCCGCTTCTCGCTGGACTCCGTGGAGGACGTGCGCGCCCGCGTCCCCGGGGTGAACGTGCTGGTGCACCCGGAGTGCAAGCACGAGGTGGTGGCCGCCGCCGACTACGTGGGCTCCACCGAGTACATCATCAACAAGCTCGAGGAGGCCCCCGCCGACTCCAAGTGGGCCATCGGCACCGAGCTGAACCTGGTGCGGCGGCTCGCCGGCCGCTTCCCCGACAAGGAGATCGTCTTCCTCGACCGGACGGTCTGCTTCTGCTCCACGATGAACCGCATCGACCTCCCCCACCTGGTGTGGACCCTGGAGTCGCTGGCCGACGGCAAGGTCGTCAACCGCATCCAGGTCGACAAGGAGACCGAGCACTGGGCCAAGGCCGCCCTGGAGCGCATGCTCGCCCTCCCGTAACCCCACCCCGGCCCCCCGAGCCACCCCCGCGGGCCGGCGCCCCCGACGGCGCCGGCCCGCGGGCGTTCAGGCGACTTCTCGTCGGGGCACGAACGAGACGTCGAGGTCCGCGTCGAGCGCGACCGCCAGCCTCTCCAGCAGGTCCAGTGTGGGCGTCGTGCCCCCGGCCTCCATCCGGGAGACGGCCGACTGGGTCATTCCCGCCCGCCGGGCGAGTTGGCTCTGCGTGAGTCCGAGTTCCCGCCGGCGGTCGCGCACCCCGCGCCCCAGCGCGTACGCGCGCCGCGCGGCGGAGTACCCCTCGGCGGTCCGATCGGGTTCCCTCATCCGAGCGTGGGAGCTCATCCGCGCACCCTCCTGGAGAAACGTTCGTATGTGACGTGAGCGGGGTCGCGCTCCGCTTCGCAGACCTTCTGCGCCTGATGCGCGCGGTCCACCTCCACCGCCTCCACTCCGCGGGTCTTGCCGAACACGGTCAGGAGGACGATCCGACGCCCCGATGCGAGCCAGTAGGTGACGCGAACACGGCGCCGCGCCAGGTGGAACCGCTGCAGATCGCTGGTCCAGAGCATCGCTCGTTCGCCGTTTCCTCACCCGGACGGGCTACAGGCCCGGGGCGCCCCAGAGGGGGAACCAGCGGGTCAGGTCGTCCTCCAGGCGCAGGTCGTCCGTGATCAGGCTCCGCACCTGGAGTTCCAGGGCGTTGTCGCGCCGGTGCGTGGGGGCGGGCAGCGGCGCGAAGGGGTAGAAGGTACCGCGCTTGTAGAGGTACACCAGCGCCAGGCGGCGGCCGGAGTCGTCGGTGAAGCCCACCAGCGAGCAGAGCAGGTGCGGTCCGAAGCCGCCGTCCTGCAGCGCGGTGTTCACCGCGTGGACGTCGTTGACCAGCGCCGGCAGGCCCTCGGAGCCGGGCTCCTGGCGGAGCAGCAGCCAGGTGTAGCCGTAGTCGTCCCGGCTGATCTCCACCGGCAGGCCGCCGGCCGGGCCGACGTCGGCGTCCAGCAGCGCGCGCAGGTCCTGCTGCACCTGGAGGAAGGCGGCGCCCTCGGTGGAGGCGTAGGCCACCGAGCCGAGGCCGGTCGCCCGCATGCCGAGGGCGGCCTCCAGGGTCACCGCCGCCGAGGGCAGGCCGAAGAGCTGGTCGAGGTCGGGCCGGGCCGGCTTGCTGCGGCCGAGGAGTACGTCCAGCCATCCCATGCGCGTGTCCCGTATCTCAGTAGCGGCTCTCAGTAGCGGCTCTCAGTAGCGGCTCTCAGTAGCGGCCGAGCTCCCGGGAGATCCGGCCGAGCTGGTCCAGGCGCTGCGGCAGCGGCGGGTGCGTGGAGAAGAGCGTGGCCAGCCCCTGGCCGCCGGAGACGGCGGGCGTGAAGAAAAAGGCGTTGAACGGCTCGGCCTGGCGCAGGTCCCGCGTCGGGATCCGGGCCATCTGCCCGCTGATCTTGGTCAGTGCCGCCGCCAGGGTGGAGGGCTTCCCGGTGAGCAGCGCGGCCGAGCGGTCGGCGGACAGCTCGCGGTACCGGGAGAGCGCCCGGATGAGCAGGAAGCTGATCGCGTAGACCACCGTGGAGACCAGCGTGACCAGGAGCAGCACCGCGCCGGTGTTGCTGTCCCGGTCCCGGCTGAACCCGCCGAACATGCCGATCCGCAGGCCCACCTGGGTCAGCAGCCCGGCCAGCACGCCGAGGAACGACGCGACCGTCATCACCGCCACGTCGCGGTGCGCCACGTGCGACAGCTCGTGCGCCAGCACGCTCTCCAGCTCCTCCGGTTCCAGGCGGCGCAGGATGCCGGAGGTGGCGCAGACCACCGCCCGCCGGCTGTTGCGGCCGGTGGCGAAGGCGTTGGGCATGTCCGTGTCGGCGATCGCCACCCGGGGCTTGGGCATGTCCGCCAAGGCGCACAGCCGGTCCACGATGGCGTGCAGCTGCGGGGCCTGTTCCGGGGTGACCTCGCGGGCGTGCATGGAGAACAGCGCGATGCGGTCGGAGAAGAAGTACTGGACGAACAGCAGCCCACCCGCGATCACCAGCGCCAGCGGCCAGGCGTCCCGGAGGACCACCACCAGCACGGCGACGAAGACCACGTAGACCAGCCCGAGCAGGAACATCGTCAGGACCATGCGCGAGGTCAGCCCGCGGTCGGGTGCGAATCGGTTTCTCGCCATGGGGCTGCCCTCCGCCGTGTCCGAAGTCGGATGCCCTGACTACCTCCACGTTACGGGAGCATTCGGACAAAGTTCCTATACGGCGTGTATGGCGGGGGTGGGTACGGGGGCGGGGTGGCCGGCCGCCCCTGGGGCACGTCAGGGCGGGCCCCGGCGAATATCCGGGACCTCTCGGGGGCCGGTCTCCTCCCTGAGGTGGAGCGCGGCCCGGCTCAGCCGCCGCCCCGGATCAGCCGCCTTCCGCGATCAGCCCGTCCTCGCTCAGCATCTCGCGCACCTCGTCGAGGGTGGCGTCCTCGGCGGGCAGCACCAGCTCCGACGACTCCAGCGACTCCGGGGGCAGCGCCCTCCCGGACTGCCGGGCGGCGGCCAGCAGTGCGCTGAGCGTCGCGCGGAAGTCCGCCTCGTCGCCCTGCCGCACCGCGCCCAGCAGGTGGTCGTCGAGCTCGTCGAGCAGCTTCAGGCTCTCCGGGGGCAGGTCGAACTGCCCCTCGCCCATGATCCTGACGATCACGTGGCCTGCACCTTCCTCCGTGACGCCGTGGCGCGGCAGCACCACGGCCGGGTAGCGCGCTTCCTGCCGCGCGGCCCGGGGAACGGGCGGGCACCGGCCCGCGGCGCCCCACGGCCTCCGCGGCACGGACTACTTCTGGTAGCGAGGCGGCTGCTGTTCCTGCTGCCCCTGCTGAGCGGCCTGCTGCCCGGCGGCGCCGCTGCCCTGCTCCAGCGCCTGGGGCGCCGGGCCGCCGGAGATCTCGGCCTTCATCCGCTGCAGCTCCAGCTCCACGTCGGACGTGCCGGAGAGCCGCTCCAGCTCGGCCGTGAGGTCGTCCTTGCTGGTGCCGGTGGCGTCCTCCAAGGCCCCGGAGGCCAGCAGCTCGTCGATCGCGCCGGCGCGGGCCTGGAGCTGCGCCGTGCGGTCCTCGGCGCGCTGCACCGCCAGGCCGACGTCGCTCATCTCCTCGGAGATGCCGGAGAACGCCTCGCCGATCCGGGTCTGCGCCTCGGCGGCGGAGTACTGGGCCTTGATGGTCTCCTTCCGGGTGCGGAAGGCGTCGACCTTGGCCTGGAGGCGCTGGGAGGCCAGCGTGAGCTTCTCCTCCTCGCCCTGCAGGGTCTGGTACTGCACCGTGAGGTCCTCGACCTGCCGCTGCACGGCCTGCCGGCGGGTGAGCGCCTCCCGGGCCAGGTCCTCCCGGCCGAGCGACAGCGCCTTGCGGCCCTGGTCCTCCAGCTTCTTCGACTGCGCCTGGAGCTGCTGGAGCTGCAGCTCCAGGCGCTTGCGGGAGGTGGCCACGTCGGCGACGCCGCGGCGCACCTTCTGCAGCAGCTCCAACTGCTTCTGGTAGGAGTAGTCGAGGGTCTCGCGCGGGTCCTCGGCCCGGTCCAGGGCCTTGTTCGCCTTCGCGCGGAAGATCATCCCCATCCGCTTCATGACACCGCTCATGGGCCTCGCGCGCCCCCTTCTCGAAAAGACAGGCAAGGACTGACAGGACAGCTGGCTGCACCGCCGGTGAGTTCCAGCGTACGTTCCCGGGCACCCGCACCGCAGGGGGTGGAACGGCCCGGCGCGGCCCGCTCCGGCGGCTTCCCGGGATCACCCCTGGGACGCCCCCGGGTGGTTCCGGGATGATCCCCGGATAGATCCCGGGGGAATCGTCGGGCGGCGTCCGGGGCGGTCGGCCCTGGGACCGCGCGCGCCGACGACGTACGCTGTGCAGCGTGTTCCGACGTCGTTCCAAGAACGCGCCCGGCGATGTGGCCCCCGTCCCCTCCGTGAGCGCAGAGCAGTCCCGTGACCCCCAGGCCAAGAAGGGTCGCCCCACGCCCAAGCGCAGCGAGGCCGAGGCCAGGCGGCGCACCACCGTGCGGGCGCCGAAGGATCGCAAGGAGGCGGCCCGCCAGGCCAGGGAGCGGCTGCGGGCCGAGCGGGAGCGGCAGCGCCAGGCGCTGCTGAACGGGGACGAGGCGTACCTGCCGCCGCGCGACGCCGGACCGGTCCGGCGCTTCGTGCGGGACTACGTGGACTCCCGCTTCTACCTGGCGGAGTTCTTCCTGCCCATCGCCGTGGCCTTCATGATCCTGAGCTTCATCCCGGACATGACGGTGCGCACCACCGTGATGTACGTGTGGCTGCTGGCGATCATCCTGATCGTGCTGGACTTCTTCCGGCTGGGCGTCACGCTCCGCGGCACGCTGCGCAACCGGTTCCCGGACGCCGACACCCGCGGCGCGGTCTGGTACGCCGTGACGCGCTCCATGCAGATGCGCCGGCTGCGCCTGCCCAAGGCGATGGTCAAGCGGGGCGAGCGGCCCTGACCCGCACGCTCCCCGACCGGCGGCGGCCGTGGTGACCGGACCGGTCACCGGCCCGGTGGCCGCCGGAGGGAGCGCGCCGGACGGGCCGCGCGGACCGGCGCCCGCCCGCCGGCCGGCCCCGGACCTCCCGCGCCCGTTCACGGACGTGCCGCGCCCCGCGCCGGCGCTCGGCCGCAAGGACCTCGACGCCGCCGACCTGCGCCGGACCGATCTCGACCGGGTGGACCGCCCACCCGCCGCCGGGGCGCGCCCCCGCCCCGCCACCCGTCCCCGGCCGGAGGGTGGCTGGTCGGCGCTCAGCCGGGGCCTGGTCGACCGGCGCCTCGGCGAGCACCTGGCACGGCACTTTCCGGACGGCCGCCCGTTGCGGATCCTCGACGTCGGCTGCCACGACCCGGAACGGCTGGTCCTGCTCGCCCTGGCCGGACACCGCGCCACCGGGCTCGGTACCGACCCGGACGCACTGCGGGCCGCCGACGACCTGGCCCGCGAGCAGCCCGCCGAGGCGCGTGCCCGGGTGGTGCTGCGGTTCGGCGGCCCGCAGGACCTCGGCCGCTGCTTCCGGCCGGCCTCCTTCGACCTCGTGCTGCACCACGACACCGCGCCGCCCTCCGTCCCCCCGGCCGACCAGGCCGACCAGGCCGACCAGGCCGACCAGGTCGGATGGATCCGGGCCGCGGGGGCGGTCGCGGCGCCGACGGCCGAGGCGGCCCCGGCACCGGCCCCGGGCACCCCGCCGTACTGGCCGCGGCCCGTCCGGCGGCCCCTCGACCGCGCCGCCGGGGCGGACGTGTGGGGCGTGCCCGGCCTGCCGGGCGGGTGGGGTGCGCCGGGCGTGTGGAGCCTGTTCGGAGCGTCGGGCGGGCTCACCCCGGCGGACGCCCCGGCGCCGCACTCGTCCGCGGCGGCGGCTCCCCCTTCCCCGCCCGCGACCGCGCCGTTCCCGGCCGCGCCGCTCGCCTCCGGCCGCTCCCCGTACGACCCGGCCGCGACCGCCGTGCCGGCCACCGCGACGGGCCGGGCGGCCGTGGACGGGCCGCCCCGCCGGACCGGAGCCCCGGACGCCGCCGTGACCCCGCCCGGGCACGACGCCCTGCTCGCCTCGCTGGTGCGGGTGCTGGCACCCGGCGGCCTGCTCTCCGTCGTGCTGCCCAACGCGGCCTGGCTGCCCCTGCGCGCCGCCGCGGCGGGCGAGTGGGCGGCCGCCGCGGCCGCGTTGGGCGCCGCCGCGGCGGGCGGGGCCGGCCCGGACGCGCTGGCCCGCACCCTGACCGCCCTCGGCGCGCCGCTGCTCGACTGGTACGGGGTGGGGGTGTTCGCGGGACTGGGCACCGGTCCGGTGGCCGTCGACGACGCACTCCCGGGCGGACCGGGGCGTGGCGGGCCGAACCGGGGCGAGCCGGCGCGGGACGCCGACGCCGTCGCCCTGGCGGAGGACGCCGCCGGGCGCCTGGATCCCTACCGGGCCCTGGCGCCGGTGCTCCACCTCTGCGCGGCGAAGAGCGGCCGGCGGTAGCGGCGGTGGAACGGGCCCACCCGGCGGCTCCGGCTGCGCGGGCGGGCGCCGTCCACCGACGGGAGGGCACTCCCCGGTCCGGGAAGGCCCGGCCCCCGGTCAGCCGGAGGCCGGCTCACCGGCCGCCCGGCCGCCCTCCAGGGAGCGCAGGAAGTCGATCAGCGCCGCGTTGACCTCGGCGGGGCGTTCCTGCTGGGTCCAGTGGCCGCAGTCCGGCAGGACGAGGGCGCCGTGCAGCCGGGGGACGGCGGCGGAGCGTCCCTCGATCAGCTCCCTGGCCTCCGGTGACGCGTAGGACCCGTCGCGGTCGCCGACCACGAACAGGGCCGGGGCCGCGACCGGCGTCTCCCGCCACCCGGCGGAGAGCTCCCAGTTCCGGTCCATGTTGCGGTACCAGTTCAGGCCACCGGTGAACCCCGACCGCTCGAACTCCGCCGCGAAGGCGGCGATGTCCCGCTCCGTCAGCCAGTCCGGCAGGACGTCCGGCTCGGGGAGCGAGTCGAGCAGCCCTCCGCCGGGCGAGAGCATCCCGGTCCACGCCGGGCCGGTGTAGCCGAGCATCCGGCGGAACAGCGCCGCGGGATCGCGGGCGAGGTCCGCGTCGGCGACGCCGGGGCGTTGGAAGTGGACGATGTAGAAGTCCTCCCCGAAGGCCGCGCGCATGCCGGCCACCGGCGGCAGCGAGCCCGTTGGCTCCGCCCAGCGGTGCGGGATGGACAGCGCGGCCACGCCCCTGACCCGCTCCGGCCGCATCTGCGCCGTGTTCCAGGCGACGATGGCCCCCCAGTCGTGCCCCACCACGACGGCCTGCCGCTCCCCCAGCGCCTCGATCAGCGCCGCGACGTCGTCCACCAGGTGCACGATGGTGTAGTCCTCGACGCGTTCCGGGACGTCCGTCCCGCCGTAGCCGCGCTGGTCGGGGGCGACGGCGTGGTAGCCGGCCGCGGCCAGCGCGGGGAGCTGGTGCCGCCAGGCGTACCAGGACTCCGGCCAGCCGTGCAGCAGGACCACCAACGGCCCGGAGCCCGCCTCGGCGACGTGCGTGCGCAGACCGTTCACGGTGATCGACCGGTGGCTGATCTCGACAGGTGCGGCCGTCATCGACGCCTCCCCCTTGCTAAGCGGCACAGAATTATTGAGCGCCGTTCAGTTTTCATACGGCGCACTGTACCGCGCAGGGGCCAGCCCGTGCGAACGCGCCCGTCGGAAGGGCGGCGCGGGCTCCGGGGCGCGTGCCGGGCACGCTGCTGCCGCGGCAGGCGGGCGGGGCCTGCCGCGGCAGGTGCGGTGGGTGGAGCGGTGGACGGCGTCCCGGTCAGGCGCCGTCGATGATCCGCGGGCCGGACACCGCCCCGGGATCGGCGGTGACGCCGCCGAAGCCCTCCAGGCCGTCGACGCCGACGCCGCCCCGCGGACCGTCGTCCGCCACCCCCGGCTCCGGCTCCGGGTCCGGGTCGGGGTCGGGGTCGTCGGCCCCGGTGGCGGCGGTGCCGCCCGGCTCGCGCCGGGGCGGGGCGCCGGCCGGCTCGTGCTCCGGCTCCGCCGGGTGCAGGCTCATCGGGCCGTAGACCTTCGTGCCGTCCTCGAACAGCACCACCTGGTCCACGCCGCCGTCACGCAGCACGCGCCAGAACTCGCCGACCCAGGACTCCGCGTCGGACTGCGTGGTGAACTCCTCGGGTTCCAGCGGCGGTTCCGTGCGGCTGCCATCGGCCTTCTCGAACTGCCACGTCCACGCCATGTACGGGCTCCCTCCGCTCCGGCAACCGCCCGGGCGCGGCGGCCGCTTCCCGCCGGAGCGTACCCCCGGGCACGGCGGAACACGCGCGTACGCGACCGGAGTGGGCGGCGGCACGCCCCGTGCCGGCGTGGCACGCCCCGCCCGGGCGGAGGCCGAACCCGGCGCGGTGCCGCCGCCGGCCCGGGCCGTTATGCTCGCGGGCGATGAGCAGCCTCGATTCCGACACCGCCGCGGGCGCCACCACCCCCACCCCGGTGGACGGTGCCCCGTCCACCGCCGCGGCCGCCTCCGAGCCGCTGGACGTGGACTCCGTCGCCGCCCTGGTCGGCCGGCCCGACCAGGCCGCACGCGACGCCGCCGGCCGCCACCGGCTGCGCCAGCCGGGCCACGTCGGCTCGCTCGGCCGGCTGGAGCGCCTGGCCGGCTGGCTGTCCGCCGTCCGGGGCACCGTGCCGGCGCGGCCGGCCGCCGCGCCCAAGGCGATCCTGTTCGCCGGGGACCACGGCGTCGCCGAGCTGGACGTCTCCACCCAGCCGCCCGGCGCCACCGAGCTGCTGGTCCGCCAGGTGCTGGACGGCACCGCGCCGGTGGCCGTCCTGGCCCGCCGGTTCGGCGCCGAGCTCCGCGTCGTCGACATGTCCGTGGACGCCGAGCCGGACGCCTTCGGTCCGAGCGTCGCCCGCCACCGGGTGCGGCGCGGCTCCGGGCGGGTGGACGTCGCCGACGCGCTCACCCGCGAGGAGGCCGAGCAGGCGTTCCGCGCCGGCATGGCGATCGCCGACGAGGAGGCCGACTCCGGCACGGACCTGGTGCTCCTCGGCGACCTGGGGCGCGGCTCCACCACTGTCGCCGCGGTGCTGGTCGCGGCCGTCACGGCGTCCGACGCGGCCTCCGTCGTGGGCCGGGGTTCCGGCATCGACGACTACCAGTGGATGCACAAGTGCGCCGCGATCCGGGACGCGCTGCGCCGCGCCCGCCGGGTGCAGTCCGACCCGATCCAGCTGCTGGCCACCTCCGGCGGCGCCGACTACGCGGCGATGTGCGGGTTCCTGCTGCAGGCGGCGGTGCGCCGGCTGCCCGTGGTGCTGGACGGCGTCGCCTCGGCGGCCTGCGCGCTGCTGGTGCAGCGGATGGCGTTCCGCGCCCCGGAGTGGTGGGTCGTCGGTTCGGCCGTGGCGGAGCCGGCGCAGGAGAAGGCACTGGCCCGGCTGGGTCTGGAGCCGCCGCTGCTGGACCAGGGCGTGGACCGGGGCGAGGGAATCGGTTCCCTGATCGCCCTGCCACTGATCCAGGCCGCGGCCGACCTGGCCAGCGCCGTGCCGGCGGTGGAGGAACCGCCGACGCCCGACGGCGCGGACGCCGACGGCACGAGTACCGACGGCGCGGCCGTCACCGAGTGAGAACCGGGTGGGAACGGGCGCCCGGCCGGCGCGGGCGCCCCTGACGGTTCACCGGCCGGTCGGCCACCGCCCCGGGCCGGGATCCACCCGGGGGTAGGGGCCGCCCTCGTGGAACACCACGAGGGTGTGGCCGCCGCCGTCCTCCCAGCGCTCGGCGACCATGACGGTCGGCACGCTCCGCTTGCGGGCCAGGCGGTCCGCGCGCCGGCGCGACACCATGCGCGGCAGGACGACAGCGCGGAGGGTGTCCGCCGGCAGGGCGTCGGCGGGCTCGACGTCGCCCTCGCACCACTGGACCGCCCAGGCGGCGCCCGCCCGGATCAGCTCGGCCGCCGGTTCCGGGTCCAGCCACTCCTCGGTCCGCCGCCAGACCGGCTCCGTGCCCCCGGGGTCCCCCTCGGCCCCCGGGTGCGCCGAGCCGTCCGCGTGCCGCCGTCCGCCCGCGCGTCGGCGCCCGCCGCGGGACGAACCTCCTGCCGCCATGGCTGCCACGTGCCTGTGGTAGCACGGCCTCCCCCGTGCACCAACCCGGTTTCAGCCGCCCTCGTCGGCCGGCACCAGTCGGCGGAGCACCATCGGCTCGGCCAGGATGCCGGGCAGCACGGCGGCCACGTGCCGGAAGTAGGGGGTGCGCCAGTGCTCCCGGAGCGCCTCCTCGTCCCGCCACTCCTCGTAGACCGCCATGCGGTCCGGTCGGTTGGGATCGACGTACGGCTGGTAGGCCAGGCACCCGGGTTCGTCCAGCGACGGCTCGATCATCCCCTCCAGCGCCGTGCGCAGACGGTCCTCCGAGCCCGGCCGGGCGCGCAGCAGGAGCACCACGGTGACCGGCCTCACCGGGCGCGCTCGGCGGGGACGCCCACCGGACCGGACCCCATGGCCACGTCGTCGATCGCGGTGGCGATCTCCGCGAGGTCGCGGTCGGTCAGCTCCACCGCGCCGGCGCCGATCCAGTCGTCCAGCTGCTCGGGACGGCGCGCGCCGACGGCGGCCCCGGTCACCCCCGGCCAGGCCAGCACCCAGGCCACCGCGACCGCCGGCAGCGGCACCCCCAGCCGCTCCGCGATCGGGCGCATCGCCTCCACCACGACCAGGTTGCGCTCCAGCCCCGTGGTGAAGTCGGGCGAGCGCCGGCGCCAGTCGTCGGCCGGCAGGGCGGCGACCCGCTCCGTCGAGAAGGCGCCGCTGAGCAGCCCGGAGTGCATCGGCTGGTGGGCGAGGACCCCGGTGCCGTGCGCCTCGGCCCAGGCGATCTCCGCGGCGGCCTCCCGGGAGAGCGCGGAGAACCGTGGCTGTACCGCGTCCACGTGGGCGATGGCCTCGGCGGCCTTGAGCCGGGTCAGGCCGTGGTTGGACAGGGCGATGGCCCGCACCTTGCCCTCGGCCCTGAGGTCCGCCATGACCTGCCAGTACTCCTGGATGCCGGTGGCGTCCGCGGGGGCCTCCGGGACGGCCTGCCCGTCCGGGTCGTCCGGGGGCGGGCCGTCCCCGGGCCAGTGCACCTGGTAGAGGTCGATGCGCTCGACGCCGAGGCGGCGCAGCGAGGCCTCCACCTCCCGGCGCACGCTCTCCGGCCTCAGCAGCCTGCGCGGCGGCGCGCCCGGATCGGACTCGTGCCAGACCAGCCCGCACTTGGTGAACACCAGCGGCCGGTCGCCCTCGGGCAGCGCCGCGATCGCCTCCCCCACCACCTCCTCCGCGTGGCCCAGGCCGTACACCGGGGCGGTGTCGATCCAGTTGACGCCGGCCTCGACGGCCCGCCGGATGGTGGCGATGGAGGTGGCGTCGTCCTGCGCGCCCCAGGCGTAGCGCCAGCCGGTGCCGCCGATGGCCCAGGTGCCCAGGCCCACGGTGGAGATCTCCATGTCGGTGGTGCCCAGCCGCCGAACGGGCGGCCTGTCCGTGATGCACGATGTCATCCCGATTCGTTCCCTTTCGATCGGTATGGGGCGCGGCGGCGGCCGGCCCCGTGGCCGCGTCGCGCGCACATCGCGCGTTGCGGCCCGGCGCGTTCGGTGGGCCGCGCCCGCCTGCCGCGGGCATCCACCCTGCGTGCGGCGGCCGCCGCCCCGGAAGGCCGGGCCGTGCCTGGGCACCGCGTGACCACCTTCACGGCGGCCCGCGCGCGAAATACTTGAGGGATGATCAGACGAGCCGAACTGGGTGAGTTCCTGCGGTCGCGACGCGCCCGCCTCCAGCCGGCGGACGTGGGGCTGCCGGAGGTCGGCGGGCAGCGCAGGGTGCCCGGGCTGCGCCGCGAGGAACTGGCGATGCTCGCCGGCGTGTCGGTGGACCACTACACGCGGTTGGAGCAGGGGCGCGGCGTGCAGTTCTCCGAGGCGGTGCTGGACGCGGTGGCCCGCGCGCTGCGGCTGAGCGAGGTGGAGCGCCAGCACCTGCACAACCTGGCCCGCCCCTCCGCCGGGGCGCCGGAGCCGCAGCACGAGATCCGGCCGGGGCTGCGCCGCCTGCTGGACTCGCTGCACGACGTGCCGGCGTTCGTCGTCGGCCGGCGCACCGACGTGCTGGCGTGGAACCCGCTGGCCGCCGCCCTGATCGCGGACTTCGGCGCGTTGCCGCCGGCGGAGCGGAACAAGGCGCGGCTGGTGTTCCTGGACGAGGGCATGCGCGAGCGCTACCGGGACTGGGAGCACAAGGCCGACGACGTGGTGGCCTACCTGCGGCTGGACGCGGGCCGGCACCCGGGGGATCCCCGGCTCGCCGCGCTGGTCGAGGAGCTCTGCGAGCGCAGCCCGGAGTTCCGGGAACGGTGGGCGGTGCACCAGGTCCGCGACAAGACCCACGGGACCTACGCGCTGCACCACCCCCTGGTGGGGGACGTCCAGGTGGGCTACGAGACGCTGCGGCTGCCGGAGGAACCGGACCAGGCGCTGGTCACCTACACCGTGGAGGAGGGCTCCCCGTCGCAGACGGCGCTGCGGCTGCTGGCCTCGCTGACCGCCGTCTGCCACGGGAGCTGACGCGGCCGGCCGTCGCCGGGCGCGGAGGGCCGGTCCCGCCCGGATAGCCTTGGCCCGGTGAACCGCAGCACCGCCCGACCCCGCACGACCCGGCCCCGCTTCACCCGGCCGCACTCCACCCGGCCCCGCTTCACCCGGGCCCACACCGCCCGGCCCGGCGCCGCCCGGCCCGGCCGGAGTGCCTCGCCGACCCGGTGGGAGCCCCGATGAGCCCGCGCCACTCCGTCACCGGCCGGGCGCTCACCCGCCACGCGCTGACCGCCGGCGCTGCCCGTCCCGCCGACCGGGTGGGCCCGCCGGCCGCGGCCGGGCGTCGGACGCTGGTGCTCGGCGGCGCCCGTTCCGGCAAGTCCACCGAGGCCGAGCGCCTGCTGTGGCACCGCCGCGGCGTGCTGTACGTGGCCACCTCGGGCCGGCGCGACGGCGACGCCGAGTGGGCCGAGCGCGTCCGGCTGCACCGGGAGCGGCGGCCCGCCGGCTGGGCCACCGTGGAGACCTGCGACCTGGAGCCGCTGCTCGCCGCCGACGGCGGCCCGCTGCTGGTCGACTGCCTGGCGCTGTGGCTGACCACCGTGATGGACGAGGCGGGCGCGTGGGACGACGGCCGGTGGAGGAGCGGGCCGGCCCGCGCGGAGGTGGCGGCCCGGGTGGGCGGGCTGGTCGCCGGGCTGCGCCGCACCCGCCGCCGCGTCGTGCTGGTGAGCAACGAGGTGGGCAGCGGGGTGGTGCCGGCCACGCCGGCCGGACGGCGCTTCCGGGACGAGCTGGGCCGGCTGAACGCGGCCGTGGCGGACGCCTGCGAGGACGTGCGCCTGGTGGTCGCCGGGCAGGTGCTGCCGCTGCGTGCGACCGGGCCGGCGGGGCGCCGGGGGCGGGGCGCGGCGATCCCGGCGCCGCCGCCGTGGGGCGGGCGGTGAGCGTCGGGCGGGCGTCCGGGGAGTCCGCGCCGGCCGACGGGCCGTCCGGCGGGCCGTCCGGCGGCGCCGGGCACCCGGGGCGGCCCGGTCCCGCCGCCCGCGCGGGCCGCGCGGCGCGTTCGGGGAGCTGGGCCGAGGGGTGGCGGTTCGCGGTCGGCACGCTCTCGGTGCTCCCGACCCGGGTGACCCACTGGGACCGGCCCACCGCCGCGCGGGCCATGCTGCTGGCGCCCCTGGTCGGCGTGCCGCTGGGGGTCTGCGCGGCGGCGCCGGCGGCGCTGGTCCACGCCGCGGGCGGCGGGGCGCCGCTCGCCGGGGTGGTCGCGGTGGCGGCCCTGGCGGCGCTGACCCGCGGGCTGCACCTGGACGGCCTGGCGGACACGGCGGACGGCCTGGGCAGCGGCAAGCCGGCCGAGGACGCGCTGCGGATCATGAAGGCGTCCGACATCGGCCCCTTCGGGGTGCTGGTGCTGCTGCTGGTGCTGATGGGTCAGGTGGCCGCGGTGGGGCGGGCCTTCGACGCCGGGACCGGCCGCGGCGCGGTCGCCGTGCTGGTGGCGGCCGTCGCGGCCCGGTCCGCCCTCAGCCGGGGCTGCCGGGTGGACGTCCCGTCCGCGCGACCGGGCGGCCTGGGCGCCATGGTGGCCGGCACGCTGTCCCGGCCCGCGGTGGTCGGCGCGACCGCGCTCGGGCTGCTCGGCTGCGCGGGGCTGGGCCTGGCGGAGGCGGCGCTGACCGGGCGCGAGGTGTGGGGCGCCACCGGCGCGGTGGCCCCGCCGCTGGCGGCGCTCCAGGCCGCCGGAGCGGCGGCCGTGGGTCTGGTGGCGGCGCGGGCGCTGCTGGGGCGCTGCGTCCGGCGGCTGGGCGGGGTGACCGGCGACGTGCTGGGGGCCATGGCGGAGACCTCGGCCGCCGCGGCGCTGCTGGTGCTGGCCCTCGGCTGAACGCCCCGGCGGCGGGGCCCGCGGCGCGGCGCGGGCCCGGCGCCACCGGCCGGGCGCCACCGGCGCGGCTACGATCGGCTCGTCGGCACGGCGGGTGTGCGGCGGGCCCGGGGCGGCGGCGCGCCGGCGCGGCCGGACCCCCCGCACACGCCCGCCGCCGACCCTGACGCCGCGTCGTGTGCGCGGCGCCCACCGGACTCGATCTGGGAGCCCCGCCCGTGCGGCGAGAGCGGCCGGCCCGGGGCTTCACGACAGAACAGGACCACTGTGACCACACTGACCCTCAGTTCCTCCACCGCGAGCAGCCTGCCCGCGGACGTCGTCGTCGTCGGCCTCGCCAAGGGCGAGCAGCACCCGGTGCTCGCCCCGGGGGCCGAGTCCGTCGACGAGGCGTTCGGCGGCCGGCTGGCCACCGTCCTGGAGACCCTCGGCGCCACCGGAGCCGAGGGGGAGACCACCCTCCTTCCGGCGGCGGAGGCGCTGAAGGCCCCCGTGGTCCTGGCCGTCGGCCTGGGCGAGGCGCCCGGCGGCGACGACGCCGACGCCGGCACCACGGCGCCCGGCGAGTACGCGGCGGAGACGCTGCGCCGCGCCGCCGGCAGCGCCGCCCGCGCGCTGGCCGGCAGGTCCACCGCCGTCCTGGCGCTGCCGACCGCCACCGCCGAGGCCGTGGAGGCCGTGGGCCTGGGGACCCTGCTGGGCGCCTACTCCTTCGACACCTACCGCGCCGCCGGCGGGGACGAGTCCGCCGGCCGGGGCCGCAAGGCGCCGCTCGGCGAGGCGGTCATCGTCGTTCCGGGCGCCGGCGACGACGCCGTCAAGGTGGCCGTCGACCGGGCCACCGTGATCGGCGAGGAGATGTGCCGCGCCCGCGACCTGGTCAACACCGCCCCGAACGACCTCTACCCCGAGGTCTTCGCGCGGATCGCCACCGAGGCCGGCCAGACCTACGGCCTGGACGTCGAGGTGCTGGACGAGGCGGCGCTGACCGAGGGCGGCTACGGCGGCATCCTCGGCGTGGGCCGCGGCTCGCAGCGCCCGCCGCGGCTGGTGCGGGTGGCCTACACCGCACCCGGCGCGGAGCGCACCGTGGCCTTCGTCGGCAAGGGCATCACCTACGACTCCGGCGGCATCTCGCTGAAGCCGGCCGGCCACAACGAGACCATGAAGTGCGACATGTCCGGCGCCGCGGCCGTGCTGTCCGCCGTGATCAGCGCCGCGCGGCTCGGTCTCGCGGTGAACGTCACCGGCTGGCTGGCGCTCGCCGAGAACATGCCGTCCGGCTCGGCCACCCGCCCCGGCGACGTGCTGCGGATGTACGGCGGCAAGACCGTCGAGGTGCTGAACACCGACGCCGAGGGCCGGCTGGTGCTGGCCGACGCGCTGACCCGGGCCGGCGAGGAGGGCCCGGACGTCATCGTGGACGTGGCCACCCTCACCGGCGCCATGATCCTCGCCCTGGGCACCCGCACCTTCGGCGTGATGGCCAACGACGACGACTTCCGCGCGGCCGTGCACGCCACCGCCGAGCGGGTCGGCGAGCCCTCCTGGCCGATGCCGCTGCCGGAGCACCTGCGCAAGGGCATGGTGGAGTCCACCGTCGCCGATCTGGCCAACATGGGCGAGCGGATGGGCGGCGGCCTGGTGGCTGGCCTGTTCCTGCGGGAGTTCGTCGCGGACGGCATCACCTGGGCGCACCTGGACATCGCCGGCCCGGCGTTCAACGAGTCGGGGCCGTTCGGTTACACGCCCAAGGGCGGCACCGGCAGCGCCGTGCGCACGCTGGTGGCGCTGGCCGAGCAGGCCGCCGGCGGCGAGCTGCCGCTCGGCTGAGCCCGGCGCCCGGGGTGGGCCGGACGCCGCCGTCGGCCTCCGGCCCACCCCGCACGGCCCGCCCCGCACGGACCACCGTGCTCAGGCGGTCGCGCTCAGCCGGTCGGGTCGCCGTCGCCGGCCTCCGACGCGGCGCGCGAGGACTCCTCGGCGCGGCGCCGGTTCCACTCGCGCATCCGCTGCGGGTAGCCCACCACGCCCGCGTCGTACACCGGGATGCCGAGCCGGGAACCGAGTTCGTGGGCGGCGCGGGCGTCCGGCACCCGGCGGCGGGTCCACTCGCCGGAGCGGGCCACCAGGACGACTGTGGTGGATGTCACGGCGGTCGGCGGCTCCACGAACGCCTCCACGCCGGTCCGCTCCGCCGCGAACTCCTCCAGGTGCCGGATGCCGTCGGCCACCCGGCGCCGCTCCTGGGAGCGCCGCCCGCGCGCCGTGCCGTCCACGCCCCATCCGGTCGCCCGTCTGCGCCGGAAGATGCCCATCACTCGCCTCCTGCCGCACCGTCAGGGGACCAGCTAACCGGTCGTGGCGCCGCCACCGCAACGCCCCGGCGGCCACCGGCCCCCGGGCGGGCCCGGGACGGCTGTGGCGGGTTCGGATCCCCGGCGGGGCGCGCGGGCGCGCGCGAACGCGCACAGTCGCCCGCCCACCACGGTGAGTTTCCGGCCACCCCCGGGCGGGGCGGCGGCCACGCCCGGTCGGAGCGCCGCGAACCCCCCGGCGCTTGCCGACCCGGCCGCTTGCGGCCCGTGGCAGGTGCGAAGATGGTGTACCGGCACGACGAGGAGTCCCGACAGCCAAAGGGTCAGGCCACCGCCGTGCGGCCCGTGACCCGGGTCGAGACGAGTACCCATGCATGGAGGACGTGACGTGGCGAACGACGCCGGCACCGTTTTCGACGTTGTCATTCTCGGAGGCGGGAGCGGCGGATACGCCGCCGCGCTCCGTTCGGCCCAGCTGGGCAAGAAGGTCGCGCTGATCGAGAAGGACAAGCTCGGGGGCACCTGCCTGCACCGCGGCTGCATCCCGACCAAGGCGCTGCTGCACGCCGCCGAGGTGGCCGACGAGGCCCGCGAGGCCGGCGCCATCGGCGTCCGGACCACCTTCGAGGGCATCGACATCCAGGGTGTCCACAAGTACAAGGACGGCGTGATCTCGCGCCTGTACAAGGGTCTGCAGGGCCTGGTCGGCAGCAAGGGCATCACCTACGTGACCGGTACCGGTCGGCTGGTTTCGCCCACCGCGGTCGAGGTTGACGGCGTCCGATACGAAGGTCGCCATGTGATTCTCGCCACTGGCTCGCAGCCGAAGTCCCTCCCCGGCCTCCAGATCGACGGCAACCGGATCATCTCCAGCGACCACGCCCTGGTGCTGGACCGGATCCCCTCCTCCGCCGTGATCCTGGGCGGCGGCGTGATCGGCGTGGAGTTCGCCAGCGCCTGGAAGTCCTACGGCGTGGACGTGACCATCGTCGAGGGCCTGCCGCACCTGGTCCCGGCCGAGGACGAGAGCAACTCCAAGCTGCTGGAGCGCGCCTTCCGCAAGCGCGGCATCAAGTTCGAGCTGGGCTCCCGCTTCTCCGGCGCCGAGTACACCGACGCCGGCGTGCGGGTGTCGCTGGAGAACGGCAAGCAGATCGAGGCCGAGCTGCTGCTCGTCGCCGTCGGTCGCGGCCCGGTCTCGGCCGGCCTCGGCTACGAGGAGGTCGGGGTCGCGATGGACCGCGGCTACGTGCTCGTCGACGAGTACTGCCAGACCAACGTGCCGACGATCTCCGCGGTCGGCGACCTCATCCCGACGCTCCAGCTCGCGCACGTCGGTTTCGCCGAGGGCATCCTGGTCGCCGAGCGCCTGGCCGGCCTGGACGTCGTCCCGATCGACTACAACGGCGTTCCGCGAGTGACCTACAGCCACCCCGAGGTCGCCTCGGTCGGCCTCACCGAGGCGAAGGCCAAGGAGCTGTACGGCGACGACAAGGTCGTCACCTACAAGTACAACCTCGGCGGGAACGGCAAGAGCCAGATCCTGCGCACCTCCGGTGAGATCAAGCTCGTCCAGGTCAAGGACGGCGCGGTGCTCGGCGTCCACATGGTCGGCGACCGGATGGGCGAGCAGGTCGGCGAGGCCCAGCTGATCTACAACTGGGAGGCGCTGCCCTCGGAGGTCGCCCAGCTCATCCACGCCCACCCGACCCAGTCCGAGGCTCTCGGCGAGGCCCACCTGGCCCTGGCCGGCAAGCCGCTGCACGCGCACGACTGACCCCGCGACGGCCGGAGGGCGAAGCAGTCCGCCGGTGCCCGGACCGCACCCAGGCACCGAACGCCCTTCCGGCCGGCCCGGAGTCGGTCACTTCCGTCACAGCGTCATCCGCAGATACGAAGGAGTCACTGAACCCCATGCCGGTCTCAGTAACACTGCCCGCGCTCGGTGAGAGCGTGTCGGAGGGCACCGTCACCCGTTGGCTGAAGGCCGAGGGCGACAAGGTGGAAGCCGACGAGCCGCTGCTGGAGGTGTCCACCGACAAGGTCGACACCGAGATCCCCGCGCCGGCCTCCGGCATCCTGGCCAAGATCACCGTCGGCGAGGACGAGACCGTCGAGGTCGGCGCCGAGCTGGCCGTCATCGACGACGGCACCGGTGCCCCGGCCGCCCCGGCGGCCCCCGCCGCGGAGGCCGCCCCGGCCGCCGCCCCGGCCGCGGAGGCGCCCGCCCCGGCCGAGCAGCCCGCCGCCCCGGCCCAGCCGGCCGCCGCCCCGGCCGAGCAGCCGGCCGCCCCGGCGCCCGCGGGCGCCGTCGCCGGCACCCCGGTCCTGCTGCCCGCCCTGGGCGAGTCGGTCACCGAGGGCACCGTCACCCGCTGGCTGAAGGCCGAGGGCGACACCGTCGAGGCCGACGAGCCGCTGCTGGAGGTGTCCACCGACAAGGTCGACACCGAGATCCCCGCGCCCACCTCGGGCGTGCTGGTGAAGATCACCGTCGGCGAGGACGAGACCGTCGCGGTCGGCGCCGAGCTGGCCGTCATCGGCCAGCCGGGTGCCGCCCCGGCCGCCGCCGCCCCGGCCCCGGCCCCCGCGCCGGCCGAGGCTCCGGCCCCGGCTCCCGCCCCTGCCCCGGCGCCCGCCCCGGCCGCCCCGGCTCCGGAGCCGGCCCCCGCCGCGGAGGTCGCCGCCCCGGCTCCGGCCCCCGCCCCGGCGCCCGCGCCCGCTCCGGCCCCCGCTCCGGCTCCGGCCGCCCCGGCTCCGGCCCCGGCGCCCTCCGAGCCGGGCGCCCCGGTCTACGTCACCCCGCTGGTGCGCAAGCTCGCCGCCGAGCGCGGCGTGGACCTCGCCGGCGTGAAGGGCAGCGGCGTCGGCGGTCGCATCCGCAAGGAGGACGTGATCGCCGCGGCCGAGGCCCTTCAGGCCGCCGCCGCGCAGGCCGCCCAGCCGGCCGCCGCCCCGGCCGCCGCCGCGCCGAAGCCGGCCGCCGTCCAGCCGTCGCCGCTGCGCGGCCAGACGGTGAAGATGACCCGCATCCGCAAGGCCATCGCCAACCACATGGTCAACTCGCTGCAGGTCTCCGCGCAGCTGACCACCGTGGTCGAGGTGGACGTCACCCGCATCATGCGGCTGCGGGCCAAGGCGAAGAACCAGTTCCTGCAGCGCGAGGGCGTCAAGCTCTCCCCGATGCCGTTCTTCGTCAAGGCGGCCATCGAGGCGCTCAAGGTGCACCCGGTGCTGAACGCCCGCGTCAACGACGCGGACGACACCATCACCTACCACGACGTCGAGAACATCGGCATCGCGGTGGACACCGAGCGCGGCCTGATGGTGCCGGTGATCCACAACGCCGGCGACCTGAACATCGCCGGCATCGCCCGCAAGATCGCCGACCTGGCCTCCCGCACCCGGGACAACAAGGTCAAGCCGGACGAGGTCGCCGGTGGCACGTTCACCGTCACCAACACCGGTTCGCGCGGCGCGCTGTTCGACACGCCGATCCTCAACCAGCCGCAGGTCGGCATGCTGGGCATCGGCGCGACCGTGAAGCGTCCGGTCGTCGTCAGCGACCCGGAGCTGGGCGACACCATCGCCGTCCGCGACATGGTGTACCTGGCCCTGTCCTACGACCACCGGATCGTGGACGGCGCCGACGCGGCCCGCTTCCTGGGGACCGTGAAGGCCCGCCTGGAGGAGGGCGCCTTCGAGGCCGACCTCGGCCTCTAGGCCCGGTGGGGCCCACGGGCCCGACCGACGGGACTCGCCCGCGGGGGCGGTCCGGCGCGACGCCGGACCGCCCCCGCGGCGTGTGCGCCTCCCCCGCCCGGGCCCCGGCCGACGCCGGCCCGCTGGTTCCCCGCGCTTGATCTCAAGCACACTGGAGGTCGGAGGATCGGTCCCATGACGCGGCAATGGAGCGGAACACTCGACGAGGCGTACCAGCGGCTGCACGCGGCCGGGCCGGAACACCAGGGCTGGCTGTCGAACCACGCGCCCATGGCGGTGGAGGCGCTGGCCCGGCACGGGCACGAGGGCGACATCCACCGCTGGCTGGACGCCTACGCGGACAAACTCGAGGACATGCCGGCGCGCCGGGAGCCGATCAGCGAGACCGACTGGCGGCGGGCGCTCGGCGACCCCCGCCGGATCGCCGACTGGATCTCCTTCTTCGCCGAACGGCTCCGGACCCGCCCCTGGCAGGGCGTGCTGGCCGAGTGGTGGCCACGGCTGCTGCCCGGCATCGCCGCCGGCGCCACCCACGGCGTGATCCGGGTGGGGCACGCCGTGCGCGAGCTGCTGCCCGAGCCGGCCGCCGGGGCCGCCGCCATCGAACCGGGGCCGGACGCGGACGGCCCCGCGCTCCCCGACCTGCCCGACCTCCCCGAGCTGGCGCAGCCCTCCCCCGACCAGGTGACCCCGCCCGGCCCCCGACTCGACGAGCTGGCGCACGCCCTCGGCTACTGGGCCGCCCGCTGGCAGGCCGTGCCGGGCCTGACCGACCCGCGCGGCACCGAGGAGCCCGCCGAGGCGCTGGAACGGGTGCCGCCCGTCCCCTTCCAGGCCGGCGGCATCCGGGACCGGCTGGTGCAGCTGCCGGAGGCGCCCGGCTGGCCCGGATCGATGACGGCGCTCCGGCCCCCGACCGACCCACTGGACGCCCGGCGGCTGCTGGCCGACCTGGTCACCGCCGCCACCCACCGCTACCTCACCCACGGCCACGGCGACGGCGTGATGCTGGTGCACGCCGCCACCGCGCCCAACGCCGTCCTGCGCACCCTGCCCGCCCTCCCCCGCCGGCTGTGGGTGCCCAGCGTGGCCGCGGCCTGGGCCGCCAGCGCCGCCGTGACCTCCGCCTACACCCCCCGCCAGCCGGCCGCGCCGGCGGAGCTCTCGCGCGTCGGCGTGATCGCCGCCATCACCGCCTCCGCCGGGACGGCGACCCCCGAGGAGGTCGCCACCGAGCTGCTGGAGCTCGCCGTCGAGCACGGCGACGAGCACGTGATCAAGCTCGCCGACACCGCCGTCGACGTCTTCGCGCGCACCGGCGACCCGACGTCGCTCGCCGCGGCGGCCCGGGCCACCCAGCTCATCCCGAAGGGCTGACCAGCGCCCCGGACCGATGGCGCGGCACCCCGGGTGCCGCGGTGTGCCCCTGCCGTCGCGTGGCGCACCGCGGCAACATGCGCCTCGTACTCCCCGGTACCGGTTCCCTTCCACCTGGCGCACTGCCAGGATGATCGTCATGCGCATCGCCGTGACCGGGTCCAGCGGGCTGATCGGAACCGCTCTCACCACCTCCCTCCTGCGCGACGGGCACGAGGTGATCCGCCTGGTGCGCCGGGACCCCCGCAGCGGACCCCGGCCCGACGGCTCGACGGAGGCCCGCTGGGATCCCCGGCGGCAGTGGGTGGACCTCGCGGCGCTGGACGGCGTCGAGGCCATCGCCCACCTGGCCGGGGCGGGCGTCGGCGACCGGCGCTGGAGCGAGGCCTACAAACGGGAGATCCGGGACAGCCGGGTGCTCGGCACCTGCGCCATCGCGGAGGCCGCCGCCGCCCTGGAGCCCCGCCCCCGGGTGCTGGCCAGCGGGTCGGCCATCGGCTACTACGGGGACACCGGGGACCGTCCCGTCGACGAGACCCACCCGCCCGGCGAGGGCTTCCTCGCCCAGGTCTGCCAGGACTGGGAGGAGGCCACCCGCCCGGCCGAGGAGGCGGGGGTGCGCACCGTGCACCTGCGCACCGGCCTGGTGGTCTCCCGCTCCGGCGGCGCCTGGGGGCGGCTGTTCCCGATCTTCCGCGCCGGCCTGGGCGGGCGCCTGGGATCCGGGCGGCAGTTCTGGAGCTACATCTCCATGGCCGACGAGATCGCGGCCATCCGGCACGTGATGTTCTCCGCCGAACTGCACGGCCCGGTCAACCTCACCGCGCCCGAGCCGGTCACCAACCGCGAGGTCACCGCCGCGATGGGCGAGGTGCTGCGCCGCCCGACGCTGCTGGCCGTCCCCGCCCCGGCGCTCCGGCTGGCGCTCGGCGACTTCGCGGACGACGTGCTGGGCAGCCAGCGGGTGCGACCACGCGCCCTGCTGGAGAGCGGGTTCCGCTTCCGGCACACCGACGTCCGGGACGCCATCCGGGCCGCCCTCGCCGACGGCTGACCGCCGGCCCGCCCGGCCGGCCGGAGAGGCGGCCGGGCGGGGTCGACCGGCGGCCGTCGCCCCGGCGCCGCGCCGCCGGACCACCCACCCCGCGGCCCTCCGAACGGCCGCGCCGGCGCCCCGGACCGCCACGCCCACCCGCTCCACGCACCACCCGCCCCGTCCGTACCACCACAACGCCCGCCCCGCCCGTACCACCGCACCGCCCACGACGCAGCAGCCAGCTACGCCCGCCCCCTCCACCGGACGGCGTCGCCGAACGGCCAGCAGTGGCCGCGGCTCCCGCCGTCCACACGCCCGGCCCAGGCCGTGCGTTGGCCGATCCGCCCGCCGCACGTGAGGAGCCCCCGCCCTTGCCCACCCGTCCCGCGACCGCGACCGCCGCCTCCCTGCCGGCCCCGGCCACCATCCAGGCCCCCCGCCCGCACCGCCTGTGGCTGCTGTCCACCACGAACACCTCCTACGTGGTCCAGCTCACCGACGACGGGCGCCTCGTGCAGGTCTACTGGGGCCCACGGCTGACGTCGGCACAGGCGACCGGGGCGGCCGACGACCACAGCCCGCCCGGCGACCGGGCCGCCGACGCGCCCGCCGACGCGGACGAGCAGCTCCCCGTCGACGGCGGGCCCCGCTGGGGCGTGCCCTCCCTCCAGGTGACCTGCCCCGGCCAGGTGCGCTCGCTGGAGCTGGAGTTCCTCTCCGACACCGTCCACCCGGAGCCGGAGATCGACGCCGTCCGCCTCGACCTGACGCTGGCCGACCGCTACTTCCCGCTCACCGTGACCCTGCACTACCGGCTGCGGCACGACTCCGACGCCGTGGAACGCTGGGTCACCCTGCGCCACACCGGCCCGCGCTCCGTCCCCTCCGCTCGCGCGGCGGCCGTCCCGCGCCCATCGCTCGGCACCACCGGAACGTCCTGGAGCGGCGCAGCGGCCGGAAGCGGCGGCGCGACCGGGCCCGGCCCGGCGGCTGCTCCCGGCCCGGCGGCCGGTCCCGGCGGCGCCGGCGGAGCGGGGGCCGCCGGCACCGACGAGGCGTTCTGGATCCACCGGGCCGACTCCGCCAACTGGGTGCTCCCGGAGCTGGGCGACTACCGGCTGACCGGCGCCGGCGGCGCCTGGGCCGCCGAGACGCTGCCGCGCCGCGCCCCGCTGCCGTTCGGCGAGACCACCCTCACCAGCCGCCAGGGCATCACCGGCCACTCCGCCAACCCCTGGCTGATGCTCGACGACGGCACCGCCACCGAGTCGCACGGCACGGTCTGGAGCTGGGCCCTGGCCTGGAGCGGCAGCTGGCGGCTGACCGCCAGCCGTCGCGCCGAGGTCCCGGGCGTGGCGGTCACCGGCGGAGCCGGCCACGACGGCGTGACCTGGCGGCTCGGTCCCGGCGAGGAGCTGACCACCCCGCCGATGCTCGGCCTGTACTCGCCGGAGGGCTTCGGCGGCACCTCCCGCGCCTGGCACCGGCACATCCGGCGGCACGTGCTGCCACAGCCCGACGAGCTGCGCCCGGTCGCCTACCACTCCTGGGCGGCCACCCGCTTCGACGCCGACGAGAGCGGCCGGCGGGAGCTGGCCCGACGCGCCGCCCGCCTGGGCGCCGAACTCTTCGTGCTGGGCGACGGCTGGTTCGGCAACCGCGGCGGGGAGGAGTCCGGACTCGGCGACTGGTGGCCGAACCCCAAGCGGTTCCCGAACGGCCTGCGCCCGCTCTCCGACACCGTCCACGACCTCGGCATGCTGTTCGGCCTGTGGGTCGGGCCGGAGATGGTGAACCCCGACAGCGAGCTGTACCGCTCCCGGCCGGACTGGGTGCTGCACCACCCGCACCGCCGCCGCGACGCCCGTCGCCACCGGCTGGTGCTGAACTTCGCCCGGCCGGACGTGCGCGAGTGGGCCCTCGGCTGGCTGGACGAGCTGGTCGACCGGGCCGACGTGGACCTCCTCCAGTGGGACCTGGACCGGCCGTTCTCGCAGGCCGGCTGGCCGGAGCGGGGCGGGCGCGACGGCGACCAGGACCGGCTGTGGCTGGACCACGTGCGCGGCGTGTACGGGGTGCTGGACGAGCTGCGCGCCCGCCACCCGCGGCTGCGGGTGCAGTCCCGCGCCGCCGGCGGCGGGCGGGTGGACCTGGGCGTGCTGCGCCGCGCCGACGAGGTGTGGACCTCCGACAACACCGACGCCTTCCACCGCCAGGCGATCCAGCACGGGTTCGGCCAGCTGTACCCGGCGGTGGTGATGGCCGCGTCGGTGACCGACCGGCCGAACGCCGTCACCGGTCGGGCGGTCCCGCTGCGCTACCGCTTCCACGTGGCGATGGCCGGGGCGCTCGGGGTCGGCGGCGACCTGCCGTCCTGGAGCGCGGAGGAGATCGCCGAGGCGACCGCGCTGGTGGCCGAGTACAAGGAGATCCGGCCGGCGGTCCAGCTCGGCGAGCAGTACCGGCTGGGCGCCGAGCCCGGGGCGGGGCTGTCCGGCGTGCAGTACCGCTACGAGGACGAGGTGGTGGTCCTCGCCTACCTGCCGCACCCCGGCCCGGGGGTGCCCCCGCTGGCGGTGCCGGCCGCGCTGCGGCTGGCCGACCTGGAGCCGGACGCGGTCTACGAGAACGTCCGCACGGGCCGGCGGCACCACGGCCGGGTGCTGATGGCCGCGGGGCTGCCCCTCCCCCGCTTCCGCGAGGCCCGCGGGGACTACGTCAGCGAGGTGGTCCGGCTGCGCCGCATCTAGCCGGGCCGTCGCTGACCCGGGCGTGCCCCCGTGAGGTGTCCTCTTGGCGTCCGGACGGTGTCGGGACGGTGTCCGCCGGACTCGGCGGTCACCGTCCACATCGTGGGCACCGCCGGGACACGGACGCACCGAACGCACCCGCCCCACCATGCCTCCCGGCCGTTCGTCAAACACCCAACTTGGCGCGCGCGGGGGCGCATTGACTATTCGTCAGCGCTCCGGTGTGCGCCCGCCCCCGCGCACCCGGCCGGAGTCAGCGCGACCCGGCCGGGGCACCCTGGGTGCAACCACCATGGTTCGGACTCCGGACCCGATCCGCTGAGGGGGCGGCATGGTCGGACGGGCCAACGACGGACGAGCCGGATGCGGTGACGACGCGCGCGACGCGTCCACCCGCGGACCCGGCGACGACGAACCCCACCACGACAGACCGGGCGAACGCCCCGCGGCGCGGCGAACGGCAGGCGCAACCGCCCCGGAGCCGGCGCCGGAGACGGAGACGGAGCCAACCACCTCCGCCACACCCGCCGCGTCCACCACACCCCCCGTCGCCAGGGACGTGCTGGTGGTCGGCGCCGGAGTGGCCGGCCTCGCCGCCGCCGCCGAACTCGTCCGGATGGGACTGCGGGTGACCGTGCTGGAGGCCGCCGACCACGTCGGCGGACGGGCGGCCCCGATCGACGTGGACGGGTTCCGGCTGGACGCCGGGGTCCACCTGGTCGACCTCGCCGGCCTGGCGCCCGCCGGGCTCCCCGGCAGTCCGCTGGACGCCCTGATCCACCTGGACGGCGGGTACTGCCCCGTCCCCGGCGGACGGCAGGAGCGGTCGTCCGGGACGACCAGGCCGCCCGGCCCGTCCGCCCCGGTGAACCTGCCGCGCCGACGGGCACTGCTGGCGCTGCGCCGCTTCGCCGCCGGGGAGCGGCACCGCCTCGGCGGCAACCGCGCCACGGCCGTCCGCGCGGGCGACCGCCCCTGGCCGACCGGCCGGACGGGCCCGCACCCGCTGGGGGAGGTCACCGCCGACACCGCCCTGGCGGCCGGCGCGCTGCTGCCCGGGTTGCGCGGCGCCGCCGGGGAGGACCTGGTCCGGCCGCTGGTGCGGGCCCTCGCCGGCGACCCCGACCTCACCGCCACCTCCGCCGAACGGGCCCGCGCGCTGCTCGGCTCACTGCTCGCCGGCACGACCGGAACGCTGCGCGGCGGCCCGCGCGCGCTGCTCGACCGGCTGCTCGCCGAGCTGCCGCCGGGCACCGTGCGCACCGGGGTCCGGGTGACCTCGGTGCGAGCCGGCGGGGTGTCCACCGAACGCCACGGGAGGTGGCCGGCCCGCGCCGTGGTGGTGGCCACCGACCCGCCCACGGCGGCCCGCCTGCTCCCCGGGCTGCGGCTGCCGCGGTTCCACGGCGCCGTGGTCGCCTACCGGACGTGGCCGCTGGCAGCCGCGGGCGATCGGCTGCGCCGTCCGGACCGGCTGCACGTCGAGGGCTCCCCGCTGGCCGGCCCGGCGAGCGCACTGCTGGCCGTCTCGCTCGCCGACCCGGGGAGCGCGCCGCCGGGGAGGTTGCTGGTGGCCCAGATGGCGCCGTTCCGCCCCGAGGCGCCGTTCCGCCCCGACGAGGCGCGGGGCGACGAGCCGCCGGTGCCCCGCGCCGCGCGGGCGTTCGGCACGGACCCGGGTGCCGAGGCGACCGCCGCCGGGATGCGCTGGCAGTTCCGGGACCTGCTGCCGACGCCGGACGGCCACGCCCCCGCCGAGGAGGGGGCCGGCGCGCTGGGCGGCACGGCACCGGCGGCGCGGGTCTGCCCGCCGCACGGCCCGGTGGCCACCGCCACGGAGGCGGTCCCCGCCGCCGGCACCGCCGCCGCGGTAGCGCTGCGGGGATCGGGCGAGAGGCTGCTGGCCGTGGTGTCCGACCCGTGGGCGTGGCCGGCGACCCCGCCGCCGTACCGCCCGCTGCGGCCGGTGCGGATGCTGCAGGGCCTGTACGTCTGCGGCGACCACCGCTCCGCCGGCGGACTGGCCGGAGCCTTCACCTCGGGGCGCGAGGCCGCCCGCGCCGTGGGAATGGACCTGCGCTAGCAACCTGCCGCCGGCTCCGCTAGCCGGCCCCCGCCTTCCCCACCGTGGGAACGGACCAGCGCCAGCTTCCTCCCGACCCCGCCCGCCATCGGAGTGGACCCGCGCCAGTTCCCTCCCGTCCCTGCCCGCCGTGCCGGCTCCTCCCCGCCCCCACCCGCCGTCGGAACGGACCCGCGGCAGTTCCTCCCGCCCCCGCCCGCCGTCGGAGTGGAGGGCGCCAGCTACCTCCCCGCCTCACCCGCAGGGCGGAGAAGCCCGAGCCCGGGCCCTCGTACACCGCCCCCACCCCCGCCCCCGTGACGTTTCTCCACAGAAGCAACCAGCCCCCTTGCGCCCGCCGTGAACCAAGCGCTACCCCTGGTGAACAAGGGGGGTCCGCGGTTATCCACAGCCCGACAAGCCCCCCTTGCGCACCACCCCGGCCGTCCCCTACCCCTGGTGAACAAGGGGGCGCGCCGTTATCCACAGCGTGAAGAACCCCCTTGCGCGCACCACCGATCCAGAACCGGCAGCTGACCGTGCAGGAGTCCCGCCACCGAGTCAGAACGGTGGTTCGGTGGAGTAGGCGCCGTCCCAGGCGGGTGTGGTCGGTTTGGTCCTCGGCTGCTGCAGGACTCGTACAGCGTCTTCGATGCGGCCGAGGTCGATGAGGCGCTCGGCACGGAGAGAGCTGTTGAATGTCGGGTGCCGTTCGAGGACTGCGGTGGCTTGCTCAGTACGGCCGGCTTTGGCGAGCACGTCGGACAGGGCCCAGGCCGCGTACCAGGTGTCGCCCTCGGGGTGCGCCCGCGCCTGTTCGATCGCTTCATCGAGCAGGCCGCAGTCGGCCATGAGCGGAAGCCGCATTTGGAAGAGGTCCCAGTCCTCCTTGCCGTCGCTTCGTGCCTTGAGGGCATCGAGGTGGGCCAGGCCGTCCCGGGGCCGGCCGTGGTCGGCGTACAGAGTGCAAAGAGTGTGGACGATCCAGTCCTCCGCGCCGTGTTCGGCGAGCGCGCCCAGCACCTCGATCGCCTCCTCGATCCGTCCGTGCCGGACCAGGAGCTCGGACAGCGGTACAGCCACATGCCACATGCCGGACGGCGTGGCACCGAACGTGCGGTAGGCAGCGATCGCGCCTTCCACATCGCCTCGTTCCTCCAACACTTCGGCAAGGCGCTGCACGGCGTGCCCGTAGTACTCGGACGCCGCGTACCCACGCAGTTCCGTGATCCGGTCGTGCCTCGCCAGCAGGTCGGCCAGCTGGTCCCGGCCGTTGACGGAAGTGACCTCGCGGGTGTGCAGCAGGGCGATCGCCTCCTCGATCCGGCCCTGGCGTTCCCTGATCGTGGCGAGCAGGCCGACTGCGTTGGCCGGTTCCATCCGGAGGTTGTTGCAGTCCGGGTCGTTGCAGGCGGGGACCGCCGCTTCTACCCGGGCCTCCAACAGGGCCGCCGCTTCCTCGTCCATGCCTGCCGCTTCGGCGACGTCCACCAAGCACTCGGCGAGGAACCAGTCCTGGATCCCGGCGCGCAGCAGCATGAACGCCTCGCCGCTGCGGCCGTGGCGGGCCAGCAGGCGCGCGAAGAAAACCAGCGCCGGCCGGTCACCGGCCTCCGCGAAAGGGCGGGACAGCGTGATCGCCTCCTCCACCCGACCCCAGCCCTCCAGCAGCTCCGCCCGCGCTTGGACCGCCGGCCACCAGTTCGTGGCGATGTACGGCGCGAGCACCTCCAACGCCTGCTCGCGCTGGCCCCGATGCCCGAGCAGCCGTGCCCACTCCAGCGCGCAGAACCACTCCCCGCGGCTGGCCTGGAACTCCACTTCCCGCTCATGACCGAGTTCGAGAAGGCGCGTCACCAGCAGCGGAGGAATGCAGCCCGTCAACGTTCGGGCCCGGTAGTCAAGATCAGCAGCGTCCACGGCAGCGCACCTTAGCCCTCACCACCGAACGCGGCACGCACGTCGGAACCATCGCGCGAGAGGGCAGGCGCCAAAGGACCTTTGTTTTCTGAAGATCGCCCCGCCAGAGCAAGATCGGATACGCCCGGGTCTCGACCGGCAGGCAGAAGCTCGAACGGCAGCTCGACGCGCCGGGATTTCTTGTACCTCAACTACTCACGCCCGGTTAACAAGGAGCGCGCCTTATCCACAGCGTGAAGAACCCCCCATACACCTGCGCGCACCACGGACCATCCACTACCCCTGGCTACCAAGGGGGTTCGGCGTTATCCACAGGGTGAACACCCCCCTTGCCAGAGCGGCATCACCCCGGTAACGCAGCGGCACAGTTAACCCCCGGGCACCCACCACCCACCCCCGGCAGCACAGCCGAGGTCACCCCGGCAGCACAGCCCGAACCGCCCATGGCACCACAGCCCCCAAGAGCACAGCGGCGCCCCCGGCAGCACGACCCCCACATCAGCGCAGCCGGCCGCCGGCCCGCGCCCCGGCAGCACAGCGCAGGGGGCGCCGCAAGCGTTTCTCCCCCGGTGCGCTCGAAGGGAGTGCACCCCCGACACATCCCACACGCAGAGCGCCGAAATGGTAACCATGGGTGCATGTTCCAGCGTAAGGGTCGTTCTCGCCCCGCCCCCGACCAACGCCGGGATCCCGCCGAGCCGGGCGACGCCCTGCTCACCCTCATCCGGATGGCCTCGGCGCGGCACGCCGACCCGGCGGCGGCCGTGCACGCGGCGAACGACTTCGGCACCAGCCTGCTGTTGGAACTGGTGCTCACCGCAGGCCCCGGGGCGCACCAGCTGACCTGCATGCCGTGCGGGCCGCAGGTGGACGGCCCGGCGGTCCGCGGCTGGCTACGGGTGCTCGCCCGCCAGCCCACCGCGCCGGACTGGGAGAAGCGCCCCGCGGAGCCGCAACCGGAGCCGGGACCCACGCCGGCGCGAGAGCCCGAGCTGCGGCCGTGGGATGCCCCGGAGGAACCGGCCGAGAACCTCACCGTGCGCAGCGAGGGCCAGGCCGCCGAGTACCTCTCCGCCGCGCTGGCCGCCGGTCATCTGCTCGGCGAGTGCGCGGTGGTGATGCGCTCCGTGACGAACCGTCCGCACCCCTCGCTCGGCGGCACGGTGGAGCTGGTGCGCGGCTGGTACCTCACCGGCCGCCGGCTGCATCCGCTGGACCAGGCGCAGATCTTCGCCGCCCAGTGCACGGACGCGATGACGGGCGAGCCGCTGCCGCCGCAGCCGCGCGTGGAGTACGTCACGGCCTTCCCGGTCCGGCTCCCGGGCGCAGCCACCGACTCCCCCACGGACTGACCGCCCCCGGCCCCGCAGCAGACCTGCCCCGGCCCCTCAGGAGGGCACGGCGGCCCCGAGTTCGCGGTCCAGGGCCCGGACGGCCGGCGCGGCGCGGTGCGGGGCGAGCCGGCGCAGGAACTCGCGGGCGTAGTCGGCGGCACGGACCGACCGCAGCGCGGCGGCGGCGCGCACCGCCTCCCGGCCGATCGCGCAGGCCTCGTCCACCTCGCCCAGGCCGAGCCGCGCGGTGGCCAGCACGGCGGAGCAGAACATCCGGCTGCGCGCGTACTCGGGGCGGCGCAGCCGGAGCGACTCCTGCGCCCAGCGGGCCGCGGCGGCGTACTGCTCCAGGTCGCGGTGGCAGTGCGCGAACTCGTCGGTCAGCTGTGCCTCGTCCATGAAGGCGGCCCACGGCGGCGTCTCGTCGCCGGGTTGGGCGCGCTGCAGGGCGTGTTCGGCGCGCACCAGCTCGGCCGCGCAGGCGCGGGGGTCGCCGAGCAGTCCGTGGCCGCGCGCCTCCACGGCGTGGATGAGCGCCATCACCCGGGGCGGGGCCTGTCCGGCGACGCCCTGGCGGGCGACCCGGGCGAGTTGGACGGCCTCGCGTCCGTGGCCGAGGTGCACGGCCTGGCGGCTCATGCCGACCAGGATGTAGGCGCCGAGCAGCCGGTCGGCGCCGGCCTGGGACAGCCGCAGGGCCTGGACGAGGTAGCGCTGGGCGAGGCCGTGGGCGCCGATGTCGAAGGAGGTCCAGCCGGCGAGCCGGACGAGTTCGGCGACGGCGGCGAACAGCTGGCGGCCGGTGGCCTCGTCGTAGCGGGACCGCAGCAGCGGTTCGGCCTCGGACTCCAGGTACCGCACGGCGGCCTGGCGGGCGTGGCCGCCGCCGTGGGCGGCGTCGAGGGCGCGCAGCGCGTCGGCCACGGTGCGCACGGCGGCCACGTCGGCGGCGCCGATCCGCCCGGGGGGCGCGTCGGGCGCCCACAGGCGGAGTCCGCCGTCGCCGGTGATCGCGACGATCCCGGCGCCGCCTGCACCGCCGCTCCCGGCCACACCGGAAGGCGCACCCGCGGCACCGGGAGCCCCACCGGCAGGCGCGCCGGGAGCCCCGGCCGTCCCCGGTACGGCGGGCAGGCCCCCGGCCTGCCGGTGGGCGGGAGCACGGGTGCCGGGGGGGCGGGTGCCCGGGGTGCGGGGGGTGGCCGGACGGCCCGCGGTTCCGGGGCCGGGGGGGTGGGCGGTGGCCGGGCCGAGCTGTCGCGGGATGAGGCCGCGGCCGTCCCGGGCGGTGGTGTCCGGGGCCGCGCCGGTCCCGCCGGCCACGGAACCGCCGGCCGCGGAACCACCGGCCGGCTGCCCGCGCCCCTGCCCCCCGGCCGAGCCGGCGCGCTCCTCGCGCAGGGTGGCGACCGTCTCCTCGCCGGGGCCGATCAGCCAGTCCCGGCTGGGCACGACCAGGCCGGCGGGCACGAAGCCGACCCGGCCGAGGGCGGAGCGGTTGTCCACGTCGCGCCGCCACAGCGTGGAGGCGATGTCGACGGCCTCGGCGGCCGAGGCCGCGAACTCCAGGCCGGCGTAGACGTGCGGGGAGTCGCCGAAGCCGAGGTCCTGCGGGGAGACCCGGCGCCCCAGTCGTCGGCTGAAGACCTCGGCGATGATCGCCGGGGCGGCGCCGCGTGGCTGCTGGCCGCGCAGCCAGCGGGTCACCGAGGTCTTGTCGTAGCGCAGGTCCAGCCCGTGTTCGGCGCCCACCTGGTCGACCCGGCGGGCGAGTCCGGTGTGCGAGAACCCCGCTTCCTCGATGAGTGCCGCGAGTTGCCTGTTGCCACGCCGTTCGGCCATGCCGGTCCTCCCCTTCCCGTCCCCGCGCCCGCGGGGAGCCGCGCGGCGCGGCGGACCGGGTGCCGCGCGCCTGTCCGTTCCGGTGTATGGACAGTAGCGCTCATACATGGCGACACTCCGTGACCGCCGGGCGGAATCGCCTGCAAGAGTGATGACACTCCGTGAGTTACCGGTCTACGGCCCGTCATGCCGGCGAGCGTGGTATACGCCACGCAGCGACGGCTCGGTGGCGCGGCGTATGGTGGCGGACGGACCAGCCGGCGCCGCCTGGGCGTACGGCATCCCCACCAGGCGAGGAAGGGACATCGTGGGCGAGCTGCGGATGGCCAGGGTCGGCTTCGGAGCGGAGGCGGTGCCCTACCTCGACGCGTGGGAGGAGCAGCGCCGGGTGCACGCGGCCGTGGTCGCCGGCGAGGCGCCGGACACCGTGCTGCTGCTGGAGCACCCGCCGGTCTACACGGCGGGGCGGCGCACCCAGGAGGCGGACCGCCCGCTGGACGGCACCCCGGTGGTGGACGTGGACCGCGGCGGCAAGATCACCTGGCACGGTCCGGGCCAGCTCGTGGGCTATCCGATCGTGCGCCTGCCGGAGCCGGTGGACGTGGTCGCCCACGTGCGGCGGATGGAGGAGGCGCTGATCCGGGCCTGCGCCGAGTTCGGGCTGGCCACCACCCGGATCGAGGGGCGCAGCGGCGTGTGGGTGCTGGGGGACGACGCGCCCGCGCCGGAGGGGGCCGGCGGCGGGCTCGGCGGGCTGGACCTGCGGCTGGACGCCAGGATCTCCCCGGCGGCGCCGATCACCACCCGGTTCGGCCGGCAGATCGACCCGGAGACCGGCGAGCTGCTGGACCCGCGGCTGCGCGGCCCGGAGTACGCCCCGTCCAACACCGGTCAGCGCTCCCGGGACCGCAAGCTGGCGGCGATCGGGGTGCGGGTCTCCCGGGGGGTGACCATGCACGGCTTCGCGCTGAACTGCGACCCCGATCTGACCTGGTATGACCGGATCATCCCGTGTGGGCTGCGGGACGCCGGCGTGACATCGCTCACCGCGGAGCTGGGGCGGAACATCGGCGTCGCCGAGGCGCTTGACGTGGTGGAGCGCCACCTGGCCGCGGTCTTCGAGGAGATGCCGGAGGGGATGCCCTCGCGCTCCTCCGCCGCCGTCGCCTGACCGGCGCCCGCCCGCCCCCGGGCGGGGTCACCGGCCGGGCGTAATCTTGCACGTACCGCACACACGAGTTAGGGAGCCGCGCGTGTCCGCTGTCTCACCGGACGGACGGAAGCTCTTGCGCCTGGAGGTCAGGAACAGCCAGACCCCCATCGAGCGCAAGCCCGAGTGGATCAAGACGCGGGCGAAGATGGGCCCGGAGTACACCCAGCTCCAGTCGCTCGTGAAGCGCGAGGGGCTGCACACGGTGTGCCAGGAGGCCGGCTGCCCCAACATCTTCGAGTGCTGGGAGGACCGCGAGGCGACCTTCCTGATCGGCGGGGACCAGTGCACCCGTCGCTGCGACTTCTGCCAGATCGACACCGGCAAGCCGCAGGACCTGGACCGCGACGAGCCGCGGCGGGTCGCGGAGTCCGTCCTCACCATGGGGCTGAAGTACGCGACCGTGACGGGCGTGGCGCGGGACGACCTGCCGGACGGCGGCGCCTGGCTCTACGCCGAGACGGTGCGGCAGATCCACGCGGTCTCCGCCTCCCTGCCGGACGGACCGACCGGCGTGGAGCTGCTGATCCCGGACTTCAACGCCCGGCCGGAGCAGCTCGCCGAGGTGTTCTCCTCGCGCCCGGAGGTGCTGGCGCACAACGTGGAGACGGTGCCGCGGATCTTCAAGCGCATCCGCCCGGCCTTCCGCTACGAGCGCTCGCTGGAGGTGATCACCCGGGCGCGTGAGGCCGGGCTGGTCACCAAGTCGAACCTGATCCTGGGCATGGGCGAGACCCGGGAGGAGGTCAGCGAGGCGCTGCGCGACCTGCACGGGGCGGGGTGCGAGCTGATCACCATCACCCAGTACCTGCGGCCGTCGGTGCGGCACCACCCGGTGGAGCGCTGGGTGAAGCCGCAGGAGTTCGTGGAGCTGCAGCAGGAGGCCGAGGAGATCGGCTTCTCCGGGGTGATGTCCGGGCCGCTGGTGCGCTCCTCGTACCGGGCGGGCCGGCTGTACCGCCAGGCCGTCGAGCGGCGCCAGGCCCGCGCGGTGGTGGCCTAGGCCCTTCGGGGCGGGATGTCCGTTTCCGGTTCCCTGTGGTGCCGTTCATGCTGGTTTGACCGTGTGGCCACCGCTCGGTAACGCTGCTGCGGCAGGCTGGGCGGTGGACCGGTCGCGGGCCCGGTCCGAGGGACGGCGCCCGCCGGGGGAGGAGTGACGATGGTCGAGATGGTCCCGGCGCGGGAGACGGCCCGCGCGGTTCGGTCGGCGGACGCCCGTCCGTGGCACCGCGCCGCGCTGGCCGGGGCCGTGCGGACGGTGGAGCAGGTGCTGCTGCGGGGCGGTGGTCTGGCCAAGGCCCGGGACAACGCCTGGGAGGCGGTGCGCGCCGACCGGGTGCGGGCCGAGGAGCGGGCGGCGCTCCGCTCCCACCCGGGCCTGAGCCCGCGTCCCCGCGGCTGAGCAACGGTCCGGCAACGACCGCCCCACGTGCGGTGACCGCGTGGAAGCGGGCGGGGGGCGCCACGTATCCTGTGCCACATGGCGAGGAAGGAAAAATCAGACACCCCCGGGCGGATGAAGCAGATCCGTCTGGCCTACCAGATGACGAAGCGGGTCGACTCGAGGGTGGGACTCGTCGTCCTCGGCGTCGGCGTCATCACCTTCGCGGTGGTCCTCGCCATCGGTTTCCTCATCGGCTACCCGATCTACGCCGGCCTCCTGGGCGTGCTGGTCGCGGTGCTGGCGATGACCATCGTCTTCGGGCGGCGTGCCGAACGGGCCGCTTTCAGCCAGATGGAGGGCCAGCCGGGCGCGGCGGTGGCCGTGCTGCAGACCCGTGCCATGGAGCGGCAGTGGTCGGTCACCCCCACGGTGGCGGCCAACCGCAACCAGGACGTCGTCCACCGGGCGGTCGGCCGCGCGGGCATCGTGCTGGTCGGTGAGGGCAACCCCAACCGGCTGCGCTCGATGATCACGGCGGAGAAGCGCAAGATGGGCCGGGTCGTCGCGGACGTGCCGGTGTACGACGTGCTGGTCGGCGACGACGAGGGCCAGGTGCCGCTGAAGAAGCTCCAGTCGCACCTGCTGCGGCTGCCCCGGTCGCTGCCCAAGCAGCAGGTCAACGAGGTCAACGACCGGCTGCGCGCGCTGGGCGACCTGCTGAGCAACATGCCGGTGCCCAAGGGGCCGATGCCGAAGAACATGCGGATGCCGCGCGGCGGTCGGATCCGCTGAATCGTCCCGAACAACGAGAAGGGCTTGGCCCGGCCGGGATTCCCGGCCGGGCCAAGCCCTTCTCCTGTTCCCTTCCCCCCGCGCGTCCTCCCCCGCGGCCGCCGCCCGGGCGGGCTAGGCGCGGAGCGTCACAGCCGCACCTCGACGGTTCCGGCCAGCTTGTCGTGCAGGCCGCGGCCGTCCCGGTCCCAGATCACGGCGGGCACCACGAGCAGCAGCAGCACGGTGCGGGCCAGCACCCGCCCCGGCCCGGGCCGCCGGCCGTCGAGCCGGATCACCCGCAGCCCGAACAGCCGCTTGCCGACGGTCAGGCCGGTCGTGCCGATCAGCAGCAGGCTCATCACCAGGAACAGCCCGGCCGCCCAGAGGCTGGCCGTCATCTGGTCGCCCGGCGAGATCAGCTGTGTGGCGATGAGCGAACACGCCCACCAGTCGACGAAGAGGGCGCCGATCCGGCGCCCGTTGGGCGCGATCGCCCCGCTGCCCGACCGCGGCAGCCCGAGGCGCTCGCCCCGGTAGCCGAAGTCGACTCCCATCTCCTCGGCCGCCGCCTGCGGGCCGGAGATCCACGTCCCCAGAGCTCTCCTGCTGTCCACGCGTCAACGGTAACCCGCGCGTCCCCGGCGGCTCGGGGCGGCCCCGCGGACGCGGGACGCCCTCCCGTGACAGGATGACCACAGCGGATGACGGCGGATGACGGCGGTGTGTCGAGCGACACGATGCCGACACCCCCGTTAACACTGGTGAAACAAACCAGTCATGGCCGGGAAACCGCCCCTGTCTATGGTCGAGCGCATCGACGACCCGCGGGAAGGTCATCGATTCGTACACCACGCCCGTGCCGCAGGACGGGCCGAGGAGGATGTGGATGTTCCAGAACGCCGACGAGGTGTCGCGGTACATCGCGGACAATGACGTCAAGTTCATCGACGTCCGGTTCTGCGACCTGCCGGGCATCATGCAGCACTTCACCATCCCGGTGGAGGTTTTCGACCCGTCCGAGACGCTGGCGTTCGACGGCTCGTCCATCCGCGGCTTCCAGGCCATCCACGAGTCCGACATGGCCCTGCGCCCGGACCTCGGCACGGCCCGCCTGGACCCGTTCCGCCGGGACAAGACGCTCAACATCAACTTCTTCATCCACGACCCGCTCACGGATGAGGAGTACAGCCGGGACCCGCGCAACGTCGCCAAGAAGGCCGAGCGCTACCTGGCCGGCACCGGCGTGGCCGACACCGCCTTCTTCGGTCCCGAGGCCGAGTTCTACGTCTTCGACGACGTGCGGTTCTCCACCAGCTCCAACGAGAGCTACTACCACATCGACTCCGAGGCCGGCGCCTGGAACACCGGCCGGATCGAGGAGGGTGGCAACCGCGGCTACAAGGTCCGCTACAAGGGCGGCTACTTCCCCGCCCCGCCGGTGGACCACTTCGCCGACCTCCGCGCGGAGATCTCCCTGGAGCTGGCCAAGGCCGGCCTCCAGGTCGAGCGCCAGCACCACGAGGTGGGCACCGCCGGCCAGGCGGAGATCAACTACAAGTTCAACACCCTGCTCGCCGCCGCCGACGACCTGATGCTCTTCAAGTACATCGTGAAGAACGTCGCCTGGCGCAACGGCAAGACCGCCACCTTCATGCCGAAGCCGATCTTCGGTGACAACGGCTCCGGCATGCACTGCCACCAGTCGCTGTGGAAGGACGGCTCGCCGCTCTTCTACGACGAGGTCGGCTACGCGGGCCTGTCCGACACCGCCCGCTACTACATCGGCGGTCTGCTCAAGCACGCCCCGTCGCTGCTGGCCTTCACCAACCCGACGGTGAACTCCTACCACCGTCTGGTCCCGGGCTTCGAGGCCCCGGTGAACCTGGTGTACTCGCAGCGCAACCGCTCCGCGTGCATCCGCATCCCGATCACCGGCGCCAACCCGAAGGCCAAGCGCATCGAGTTCCGCGTGCCGGACCCGTCCTCCAACCCGTACCTGGCCTTCTCCGCCATGCTGATGGCCGGCCTGGACGGCATCAAGAACAAGATCGAGCCGGCCCAGCCGATCGACAAGGACCTCTACGAGCTGCCCCCGGAGGAGCACTCCGCGGTCCCGCAGGTCCCGGGCTCCCTCGACGCGGTCCTGACCGCCCTGGAGGGCGACCACGACTACCTGCTCGAGGGCGGCGTCTTCACCCAGGACCTCATCGAGACCTGGATCGACTACAAGCGCACCAACGAGGTCGACCCGATCCGTCTGCGCCCGCACCCGCACGAGTTCGAGATGTACTTCGACATCTAGGACTCGCCTGAGCCGGTCCGGGGCGCGAAGCTCCCGGGCCGGTCACCGGGGACTGCTGAGCCCTGCCACCATCCGCAAGGACGTGGCAGGGCTCAGCCATTTCCAGCACGACCCGAGCGAGCGGCCCCCTCCCCCACCGGCTCCCGCCGGCAGTCTCCACGGCGAGCACCCAGCTACGTCGAGCTGGCCGAGAAGGACCGCTTCGCTCCCTGTGGTCACGACCCGCCGCCCGGGTCGCGGAACCTGTCGGCGCGCCGGTTCGCAGGCGACCCGCCGAAGGGGGCGTCCGGACCCGGCACGCCACCGGGGGCTGGCTATCCTCCGGAGTCGGTCGGTGTGGCGGGCGAGCGAGTGGGTGGTGGGAGAGGGTGGGCGGAACCCGGGGGATCGCGGCTCGGCGCGGAGGCGTGGCCAGGGGGAGTTGGAGGCCCAGGTGCTCGGTGCCCTGCGGCAGGCGCCGGGGCCGGTGAGCGCGGCCTGGGTGAGGGAACGGGTGGGGGGAGAGCTCGCGTACACCACGGTCGTGACGATCCTGACCCGCCTGCACCTGAAGGGGGCGGTGGCCCGGGAACGCGCGGGGCGGTCGTTCGCGTGGACGCCGATCGCCGACGAGGCCGGGCTCGCCGCCCTGCGGATGCGCCGCGTGCTGGACGCCGAAGCGGATCGCCAGGCGGTTCTCGCCAGCTTCGTCACCGCCCTGTCAGCCGACGACGAGCGGCTCCTGCGCGACCTGCTGGCCCAGGCGGACGGCGACGGGGACCAGTGACGGCATGGGCCTGTTCGTCTTCCTGCCGCTGGTGCTGCCGCTGACCGCGTGGCCGGTCGCCCGACTGGCCACGCAGCACCTGCACCCGAGGGGCGCGACCCGCCTGCTGTCCGCCCTGGCGTGTGTGCTGGCGGCGTGCAGCACACTGTGCCTGGGGCTGCTCGTCGTGGTGGGGACGGCGCAGTTGCCCGGGAACCCACTGCCCGACGGGTCGGGCCCCTCATCTCGTGCCCACCGTCCGAGGCGGTCAGCACACCGACCGGTTCACCCCTGTCGCCGGGTCGCCTGGAGGGCGCGGCGGTGGGAGGGGTCGTTGATCTCGCCGACGAGTTCCTCCAGGACGTCCTCCATGGTCACCAGTCCCGCGGTGCGCCCGCCGGGGCCGACCACGGCGGCGATGTGGGCGGCGTCGCGGCGCATGGTCTCCATGGCGTCGTCCAGGGTGGCGTCCGCGGGGATCGACAGGATCGGACGCCAGGCCGCGCGCGGGACCGGGGCGTCCTGCTCCGGCGCGGTCAGGGCGTCCTTGACGTGCAGGTAGCCCTGGATGCGGCCGTCCCCGGTCACCACGGGGAACCGGGAGAAGCCGGTGGAGCCGGTCAGCCGCTGGAGCTGGCGCGGCGTGACCTCGGGCGTGACGGTGACCGTGTGCTGGGTGGTCAGCAGGACGTCCGTGACCGGACGGCTGCCGAGTTCCAGGGCGTCGGCGAGCCGCTCCTGCTCGTGGGGGTCGAGCAGCCCGGCGGTGCGGGTCTCCTCGACCATGCGGGTCATCTCCTCCGCCGTGAACACCGAGGCCACCTCGTCCTTGGCCTGCACGCCGATCAGGCGCAGCAGGAGGTTGGCGAAGGTGTTGATGGTGTGGATCAGCGGGCGCAGCAGGCGGGTGAGGGTGACCAGGGCCGGGCCGAGCAGGAGGGCGGTGCGTTCCGGCGCGGCCAGCGCGATGTTCTTCGGGATCATCTCGCCGATGAGCATGTGCAGGTAGGTGGCGAGGGCGAGGGCGATCACGAAGGCGATGGGGTGCACCAGGGCGTGGGGGATGCCGGCCGCCTCGAAGCCGGGTTCCAGCAGGTGGGCGATGGCCGGCTCGGCCACCGCGCCCAGCACCAGCGAGGAGACGGTGATGCCCAGCTGCGCGGTGGCCATCATCGCGGAGACGTTCTCCAGCGCGTGGACGACCCGCTGGGCCCGGCGGTCGCCGGCCTGGGCGCGTGGTTCGATCTGGCTGCGGCGCACGGAGATCAGGGCGAACTCGGCGCCGACGAAGAAGGCGTTGGTCACCAGGGTGAGCGCGCCGAGGAGCAGCTGGAAGGCGATCAACGGTCCGCTCCCTCGTCCTCCGGCGCGGCGGTGGCGTCCTGGTCGCCGGTGCGGACGACCAGGACGCTCGCGGCGTGGTGGTGGTCCACCGACCGCACGGTCAGGGTCCAGCCCGCGAGGTCGACGGTGTCTCCGACGACCGGGATGCGTTCGAGCCGGTCGGCCAGGTATCCGGCGACGGTCTCGTAGGGGCCCTCGGGCAGCCGCAGGCCGATCGCCTCGTACAGGTCGTCCGCCTGGTGGACGCCGGTCACCTGCCAGCGCGGCCCGGTCCCGTCCGGGTCCGGCAGGGCCACCACGCCGGGCTGCTCGTCGGTGTCGTGTTCGTCGCGCACCTCGCCGACGATCTCCTCGATGACGTCCTCCAGGGTCACCACGCCCGCGGTGCCGCCGTACTCGTCGACCACCACCGCGATGGTCTGCCGCCAGCGCAGCTGCTCCAGCAGCTCGTCCAGCGGCACCGTCTCCGGGACCCGGACCGGCTCGCTGGCCAGGCTGCCGACGGTGCGGACGTCCCGCTCCTCCTCGGGGAGGGCGAGGGCGTCCTTCAGGTGGACGACGCCGCTGACGTCGTCGAGGTCCCCGGGGTGCACGGGGAACCGCGAGTGCCCGGTGCGCGCGGCCAGCGCGACGAGCTCCGCGGCGGTGTCGCCCTCGCGGAGGGTGTGCACCCGTATCCGCGGCACCATGACGCTGCTCGCGGTCCGCTCGCTGAGCCGCAGGGTGCGCACGAACAGCTCGGCGGTGCCCGGCTCCAGGGTGCCGGCCTTGGCCGAGTGCCGCGCCAGCGCACCCAGTTCCTGCGGGGTGCGCACGGAGTTCAGCTCCTCGGTCGGCTCCAGACCGATCCGCCGCACGAACCAGTTGGCGGTCGTGTTGAGCCCGCCGATCAGCGGGCCGGCGACGGCGGAGAAGGCCCGCTGCGGTCCGGCCACCGCCTTGGCCACCGCCAGGGGACGGGAGATCGCCCAGTTCTTCGGCACCAGCTCGCCGATCACCATCAGCGCCACGGTGGAGAGCACCACGCCCAGCAGCACCGCGACGGCGGACGCCGTGGCCGACGGCAGGCCGGCCGCCTCCAGCGGGCCGTTCAGCAGGCTGGCGATGGACGGTTCGGCGAGCATCCCGATGATCAGCGACGTCAGGGTGATGCCCAGCTGGGCGCCGGAGAGCTGGAAGGTCAGCCGGCGTACCGCCGCCAGCGCCCCCGCGGCTCCGCGCTCGCCGGCCGCGGCGGCGCGCTCCAGCTCCGCCCGTTCCACCGTGGTCAGCGAGAACTCGGCCGCCACGAAGACACCGCACAGGACCATCAGCGCGATGGCCAGCAGCAACAACAGGACCTCGGTCACCGGCCCGCCCCCGCCGCGCGCGCCGCACGGCGCGGATCCCACGTCATCACGCCGCCACGGCGCCGGGCGCCCGGGGCGCCGGTACTTCGGGGTAGATCGTCACGCATCGTCGGAAGGGTCACTCCTCACAGTCAGACCGACGGGGCACCGCCGGCCAAGGGGGACACACCCCACCAACAGTAAAGGGTTGGTCAAGAACGGCCGTGAACGCCTTTCACCCCTCCTCCAGGGGGCGGGAGGCGGCCGCAGAGGGCCACCTGGAAAAAGTGGCTGAAGCCCTGCGCGGGGAGGTGCCGAGAAAGCTCCAGAGCGGCCCTCTGTCGCATTTTCGGGGAGTTCAGGTAGGGGGGATTGGGTCTGGCGGAGTTAGGGGCGCACACAGCCACATAGGGGTGTTCTCACCCCTACGACCAGGGGCGCCTCCGGTATTCTGAACGGCGTTCCGGCAGTCAGCGGTCCGAGGCCTCGCGAGCCTCCGGGCCCGTTCGGGCTGCCCGTCCTGTCTCCGCCAGCTGTCCGGCCGCTCTCGCACCGTGGTGCCCGAGCGGTGTCCGGCGTGCCCGAAAGAGAGCATCTGTGACCACTTTCGACACTCGCGTCGCCACCGGTTCCCCCGAATCCCAGCAGCCCGGCCAGGTGGAGGCGGCGTCGTACGACGCCAGCGCGATCACGGTGCTGGACGGGCTGGACGCCGTGCGCAAGCGGCCCGGGATGTACATCGGCACCACGGGAGAGCGAGGACTGCACCACCTGGTGCAGGAGCTCGTGGACAACTCCGTGGACGAGGCGCTCGCGGGGGTGGCCGACCGGATCGACGTGACGATCCTGGCCGACGGTGGCGTGCGGGTGGTCGACAACGGCCGCGGCATTCCGGTGGGGACGCACCCGGTGGAGAAGCGGCCGGCCGTCGAGGTGGTGCTGACCGTGCTGCACGCGGGCGGGAAGTTCGGGGGCGGCGGGTACGCGGTCTCCGGCGGCCTGCACGGGGTGGGCCTGTCGGTGGTCAACGCCCTGTCGACCCGGCTGTCGGCGGAGATCTGGACCGACGGCCACCGCTGGACGCAGGACTACCGGGGCGGCGCCCCCACCGCCCCGCTGGCCCGCCACGAGGCCACCTCACGGACCGGCACCTCGCTGACGTTCTGGGCGGACGGCGACATCTTCGAGACCACCGAGTACTCCTTCGAGACGCTGGCCAGGCGCTTCCAGGAGATGGCCTTCCTCAACCGCGGGCTCACCCTGACCCTCACCGACGAACGGCCCTCCGCGCGCGCGACGGCCGCGGCCGACGCACCCGCCTCCGCCCCGGCGGCGAAGAGCGTCTCCTACCGCTACGACGGCGGCATCACCGACTTCGTCGCCCACCTCAACGCCCGCAAGGGCGAGCCGGTGCACCCCTCGGTCATCACCATCGCCGCCGAGGACCCGGAACGGCTGCTGTCGGCCGAGGTCGCCCTGCAGTGGAACGGCCAGTACACCGACAGCGTGTACTCCTACGCCAACGCGATCCACACCCATGAGGGCGGCACCCACGAGGAGGGCTTCCGCACGGCGCTGACCACCGTGGTCAACCGCTACGCGCGGGAGAGGAAGCTGCTGCGGGAGAAGGACGCGAACCTCTCCGGCGAGGACGTCCGCGAGGGCCTGACCGCGATCATCTCGGTCAAGCTCGGCGAGCCGCAGTTCGAGGGGCAGACCAAGACCAAACTCGGCAACACCGAGGCGCGCGCCTTCGTGCAGAAGATCGTCCACGAGCACCTGACCGACTGGTTCGACCGCAACCCGAACGAGGCCGCGGACATCGTGCGCAAGGCCATCCAGGCGGCCACCGCCCGGGTCGCGGCCCGCCGGGCGCGCGAGCTGACCCGCCGCAAGAGCCTGCTGGAGACGGCGGCGCTGCCGGGCAAGCTGTCCGACTGCCAGTCGAACGACCCGGCGGTGTCGGAGATCTTCATCGTCGAGGGGGACTCCGCCGGCGGCTCGGCCAAATCCGGGCGCAACCCGCGCTACCAGGCGATCCTCCCGATCCGCGGCAAGATCCTCAACGTCGAGAAGGCGCGGATCGACAGGATCCTGCACAACCAGGAGATCCAGGCGATCATCTCCGCGTTCGGCACGGGCGTGCACGAGGACTTCGACATCGCCAGGCTCCGCTACCACAAGATCATCCTGATGGCGGACGCCGACGTCGACGGCCAGCACATCAACACCCTGCTGCTGACCTTCCTGTTCCGCTTCATGCGCCCGCTCGTCGAGGAGGGCCATGTCTACCTCTCCCGCCCCCCGCTGTACAAGATCAAGTGGAGCCGGGAGCACGTCGAGTACGCCTACTCGGACCGCGAACGCGACGTGCTCCTGGAACGGGGCCGGCGGGACGGCCGCCGGGTCCGGGACGACTCCATCCAGCGCTTCAAGGGCCTGGGCGAGATGAACGCCGAGGAGCTGCGCGTCACCACCATGGACCCCGACCACCGGGTGCTGGGCCGGGTCACCCTCGACGACGCGGCCGTCGCCGACGACCTCTTCTCCGTCCTGATGGGCGAGGACGTCGAGGCCCGCCGCCACTTCATCCAGCGCAACGCCAAGGACGTCCGCTTCCTCGACATCTGACCCCGGGGCGGCCGTGGCGGGGCGGCGCCGGATAAGTGATCCGCGTCACATCCTGTCACAGCGGTCGGGCGCGTGGTGTCTTCAGGGCGAACCCCGAGACGAGGGAGGCACCATGAGCCAGAACACCGAGGTGGTCGTGGTCGGCGGCGGGTACGCCGGCGTGATGGCCGCCAACCGCCTGACCGCTCGCGACGGCGTGACCGTGACGCTGGTCAACCCGCGCCCGGACTTCGTCCACCGCGTCCGCCTGCACCAGCTGGTGGGCGGATCGGACGACGCCGTCGTCGAGTACCGGGAGGTCCTGGCCGGGGGCGTCCGGCTGGTGGTCGACACGGTGACCCGGATCGACGCGGCCGGGCGCGGCCTGGAGCTGGCGTCGGGCGGAACGGTGGGCTACGACTACCTGGTCTACGCGGTGGGCAGCGGCAGCGCCGACCCGCGGGTGCCCGGAGCGGCCGAGTTCGCCTACCCGATCGCCACCCTGGAGGAGGCCGAGCGGCTGCGGTCGGGCCTCGACGACGTGCCCGCGACGGCCCCGGTGACGGTCGTCGGAGCCGGCCCGACCGGCATCGAGACCGCCGCCGAACTGGCGGAGGCGGGCCGCGCCGTGACCCTGGTCTGCGGCGGCGTCCTCGGACCGTACCTGCACACCCGGGGCCGGCGCTCGGTCGCGCGGCGGCTGGCGCAGCTCGGCGTGACCGTCGTCGACGGCTCCGGAACGAAGGTGACGGCGATGACCCGCGACGCCGTGCGGCTCGCCGACGGCCGCGAGCTGCCGAGCGCGGTGACCGTCTGGACCGCCGGCTTCGGCGTGCCGGACCTGGCCGCGCGCAGCGGCCTGACCACCGACGCCGTCGGCCGCCTGCTCACCGACGAGACGCTGACCAGCGTGGACGACCCGCGCATCGTCGCGGCCGGCGACTCGGCCGCCCCGTCCGACCTGCCGCTGCGGATGAGCTGCCAGGCCGCGATGCCGCTGGGCGCGCGGGCCGCCGACACGGTGCTCAGCCGGATCGACGGCGAACGGCCCTCGCCCCTCAACCAGGTGTTCGCGGGCCAGTGCATCAGCCTGGGGCGGCGCGCCGGCATCTTCCAGTTCGCCCACCGGCACGACGTCGCGCTGTGGTTCCACATCGACGGCCGCCCCGGTGCGAAGCTCAAGGAGTTCGTGTGCCAGGGCATCGTCAAGCACCTGGCCGAGGAGGCGCACAAGCCCGGCACGTACCGCCTGCACCGCGTCTCGGGAGGCGGCAAGCGCCAGGAACTGCTGCGGGCCGGGCGCGGCGAAGCGCCGGCCACCGCGGAACGTGCCGCGGCGTAGCCGGGCGGACCTGGTCGGTCCGGTCGGACCGCGGCGGATCCGGAGCGCGGCTCGTGCGGCGACGCCCTCACCGGGGGCGCCGCCGCACAGCTGGTCGGATCGCGCGGCCGCCGGTGCTCGGGGAACCGTGCCGGAGGGGCGCGCGTGGAGGCCCTCGGCGATCCGCCGGTCGCCGAGGCCGCGAGAGAGAGGGGTCGAGACATGAGCGACCGGACCAGTGACCCGGCGACGGAGACGTTCGTCGCCCACCGCAACCTGCTCTTCACCGTCGCCTACGAGATGCTCGGATCGGCGGCCGACGCCGAGGACGTCCTCCAGGAGACCTGGCTGCGGTGGGTCGAGGTCGATCTGGAGCAGGTGCAGGACCAGCGCGCCTACCTGGTGCGGATCACGACCCGGCAGGCGCTCAACCGGCTGCGGGCGATGACGCGCCGCAAGGAGGCGTACGTCGGGCCCTGGCTGCCGGAGCCGCTGCTCACCGCGCCGGACGTGGCCCAGGACGTCGAGCTGGCCGAGAGCGTGTCAATGGCGCTGATGCTCGTCCTGGAGACGCTGGCGCCGACCGAGCGCGCCGTCTTCGTGCTGCACGAGGTCTTCGACGTCGGATACGACGAGATCGCCGAGGCCGTCGGCAAGAGCCCCGCGGCCGTCCGCCAGATCGCGCACCGCGCCCGCCGGCACGTCGACGCCCGCCGCCCCCGCCAGACGGCCTCCCCGAGCAGGACCCGGGCGGCCCTGGCGTCGTTCCAGCGCGCGCTGGAGACCGGGGACCTCCAGGGCCTGCTGGACGTGCTCGCCCCCGAGGTGGTCCTGATGAGCGACGGCGGCGGGGTCAAGCACGCCGCGCTGCGGCCGGTCACCGGGGCCGACAAGGTGGTGCGCATGTTCGGCGGCGGCATCGGCAGGCTCGACGCCGTGCTCACCACCGAGCCCACCGTGGTCAACGGCAGCCCGGCGCTCCTCGTCCGCCTGGACGGCGAGCTCGACGGCATCATGGCGGTCCGGGTCGAGGACGGCCGCATCACCGGCCTCTACTACGTCCGCAACCCGGAGAAGCTGACCCACGTGCAGTCCGAGATCCCGCTCACCCTGCGCTGAGCCACCGGGGCGGCGGACCGGCCGCGGACCGGCTCCGCGCACCGGCCGCCCGCCGCCGCGGGGCGTCAGTGGCCGCGGGCGATCCACTCGGCCAGGTGGGGGGCCTCCGCCCCGATGGTGGTGGAGTCGCCGTGGCCGGTGTGGACGGCGGTCCGCGGCGGCAGGGTCAGCAGCCGGTCCCGGATGGAGCGGATGATGGTGGGGAAGTCGCTGTAGGAGCGCCCGGTGGCGCCGGGGCCGCCGGCGAAGAGGGTGTCGCCGGTGAGGACGGCGCCGAGGTCGGGCAGGTGGAGGCTCACCGCGCCCGGGGTGTGCCCCGGGGTGTGCAGCACGGTGAGCGGGGTCCCCGCGACGGTGAGGGTCTGGCCGTCGGTGAGGAACCGGTCCGGGGCGCGGTCGGGGTGGGTGAGCCGCCACAGGTCGAGGTCGTCGGGGTGGAGCAGGACGGGCGCTCCGGTCCGGTCGGCGAGGGCGGGGGCGGCGCCCACGTGGTCGTCGTGGGCGTGGGTGCAGACGATGGCGGTCAGCCGGCGCCGGCCGAGGGCGGTGACGACCGCGTCGGCGTCGTGGGCGGGGTCGACGACGACGGCCTCGGTGTCGTCCCCGAGGATCCACACGTTGTTCTCGACCTCCCAGGTGCCGCCGTCCAGGCTGAAGGTCCCGGCGGTGACCACCCGCTCGATCCCGGCGGCGGTCACAGGGTCACCACCGAGCGCAGCACGTCACCCCGGCGCATCCGGTCGAACGCCTCCTCCACGTCGCCGAGGGCGACGGTCTCGGAGACGAAGGCGTCGAGGTCGAGGCGGCCCTGCCGGTACAGGTCGGTGAGCACGGGGAAGTCCCGGGAGGGCAGGCAGTCGCCGTACCAGGAGGACTTCAGGGCTCCGCCGCGGCCGAAGACGTCCAGCAGCGGCAGGGTGATCTCCATCCGCGGGGTCGGTACCCCGACCAGGACGACGGTGCCGGCCAGGTCGCGGGCGTAGAACGCCTGGCGGTAGGTCTCGGGGCTGCCGACCGCCTCGATGACGACGTCGGCACCGAAGCCCCCGGTGAAGTCGCGGATCGCCTGGACCGGGTCCTCGGCCCGGGCGTTGACCGTGTGGGTGGCGCCGAGTCGGTGCGCGCCGGCGAGTTTGCGTTCGTCGATGTCGACGGCGATGATCCGGGCCGCGCCGGCGAGGCGTGCCCCGGCGACCGCGGCGCTGCCCACGCCGCCGCAGCCGATGACGGCGACGGAGTCGCCGCGGCCGACGCCTCCGGTGTTGAGCGCCGCGCCGAGGCCGGCCATGACGCCGCAGCCGAGGAGCCCGACGGCGGCGGGGCGGGCGGCCGGGTCGACCGGGGTGCACTGGCCGGCGGCGACCAGGGTCTTCTCGGCGAACGCGCCGATGCCGAGGGCCGGGGTGAGTTCCGTGCCGTCGGCGAGCGTCATCCGCTGCCCGGCGTTGTGGGTGTCGAAGCAGTACTGGGGGCGTCCGCGCCGGCAGGCGCGGCAGCGTCCGCAGACGGCGCGCCAGTTGAGGACGACGAAGTCGCCGGGGGCGACCTCGGTGACCGCGTCGCCGACGGACTCGACGACGCCCGCGGCCTCGTGGCCGAGCAGGAAGGGGAAGTCGTCGCTGATGCCGCCCTCGCGGTAGTGGAGGTCGGTGTGGCACACCCCGCAGGCCTGTATCCGCACCACGGCCTCGCCGGGGCCGGGGTCCGGCACGGTGATCGTCTCCAGGCTCACGGGCTGGTGCTCGGCGCGTGCGACGACGCCGAGGACGTGCTGGGGCATGTGCGGGTTCCCTTCTGAAGCGGTGGTGACCGGGTGCGGGATGACCGGGTGCCGGGATGACCGGGCACCGGGATTGCCGGGCGCCGGGATGACCGGGTGCGGGAGTGGTCAGGTGCGGAGGTGGTCGGGTGCGGGAGTGGCCAGGCGGGGACGGCGGCGCCGGGAGGCCGGCCCACGCAACCGTGCACGCCCGTGCCGAAGGCGATAGGGCCGCCGGCCCGACGGCCGATGTCGAAGGTGCCGGCGTCCGCGCCCCGGTGCCGCCGGGCGCGGTCGGCGGAGTCCAGGAGCGGCAGGACCTCGCCGTCCTCGGGGACCGGCGTCCCCACCACCATGATGTCGCCGGAGGTGGTGCCCGAAGAAGACCTGCGCCGGCCGTCTCGAAGCGCCGTGCCCCGTCGAATGCGGGCGGCCGCGGGGAGGGGGCTCACGGTGACTCGGGCCTCGCCGTGGGGGCTGTGAGGGTTTCGCCGGCCTTGGGGGCCTCGCGGGCGCCGTCGGTGGTCGCCGCGCCGGGGTGGGCGGCGGGCCGACCGGTGCGCAGGGCCGGCAGGAGTGCCGCGGTGGCGACGTAGACCACGCCGACGGCCAGGTAGAGCTGCTGCGGGGTCCATCCCCCGTCGAGCAGGCCGCCCGCGACGGTCGGCGCGAGGATGGCGCCGATCCGGCCGATGCCGATGGCGGTGCCGACCCCGGTGGCGCGGATGCGGGGCTCGTAGACGACGGCGGTGAGGGCGTACAGGCCGGCCACGCAGCCGTTGGCGGTGACCCCGATGACCGCCCCGAGGACGAAGGCCGCGGCGAGCGAGGAGGTGGCGGCGACGAAGGCGGCGAGGCCGACGGCGGTGACGGCGAGGTAGGCCATGAGGACGGACCGCAGCGCGTAGCGGGCGGCGAGCGCCCCGATGGCGGTGGCGCCGAAGATGCCGCCGAGGTTGAGCAGCGTCCCGCCGGTCAGGCCCTGGGAGCCGGACAGGCCCGCCTCGACCAGCAGCGTCGGCGTCCAGCTGGTCACGAAGTAGAAGCCGGCCATGGTGAGGAAGAACGCGGCCCACAGGGTGAGGGTGGGCCGGCGCAGGCGCGGGGAGAGCAGTTCCCGGAAGCCGGCGGCGACGCCCGCGGTGGGGGTGGGGGCCTCCGGCAGCCGCTCGAGCGGTGGCTGCCCCAGGCGCCGCGCCAGCGTGTTGATCGACTCCAGGGCGCGGGGCGGCCGGCGGGCGACGAGGAAGTCCAGCGACTCCGGCAGGCCGACGGCGACCAGGGGCACGGCGGCGAGGGTGGCGATCCCGCCGAGCAGGAACACCGAGCGCCATCCGTGGGTGTCGAGCAGGCCGACGGCGATCAGTCCGCCGAGCGTCGCCCCGATCGCGTATCCGGCGGAGTTGAGGGTGACGGCCAGTCCGCGCCAGCGCCGGGAGGCGTACTCCCCCGCGATCACGTTGCTGCCGGCGATGATCGTGCCGATGCCGACGCCGGTCAGCGCCCGCAGCGCCCCGAGCTGCACGGCGGACTGGCTGAGCGCGGACAGCAGCATGCCGGTGCCGGAGACCACCAGGGCACCGAGGATCATCGGCCGGCGGCCGATCCGGTCCGCCCACGGGGCGACGAACAGCGCCCCGGCGGCCATGCCGACCAGGCCGGCGCTGAGCAGCAGGCCGAGTTCGGTGGGCCGCAGGCCCCACTCCTGCGAGACGGACCGGCCGGTGAAGGACATCACCAGGACGTCGAAGCCGTCGAGCATGTTGAGCACGACGCAGACGGCGACCGCCCCCCACTGGAAGCGGTTCATCGGCCCGGCGTCGAGGGCGGCGCGCAGGTGGGCGGTCATCGGGCCGGCCCGGCGGGCGTCGGGAAAGCGAGCGAACACATGGCAGCACTCCGTTGTCGACTGCGTGGTGGCGCCACGCGCCTCCCCGCGTGGCCCGATCGGGTCGCCGGTCCGGTGGGAGGCGTCGGCGGCCAGCCCTCATCATGGTTCGCCGGGCGGATCCCCGTCGCCGGGGGCCCTTCCGGATGCCGGGAGACGGCCTGCTGCTGGTCGAGACCGCCCCCGGCACCACCCCCGAGCACATCTCCACCCACACCGCCGCCCCCCCCTGCACGTCCCCGAAGCCCGCACACCCCCGCTCCCAGACACCCCTGAGAACGGAGGTCGCCCGGGACCATGGCTGCCTGGGAGCACGGGCGACGGCGCCCCGGACGCGACTGGCCATGGCCTGCCGGGCCGGACCGCCGAGCATGGTGCCCCGTCGTTACTGCGCCTCTGCCAGAACCTCACGGAGGAGGTCCGCCACCTCGCCGAGCCACCGCGCCGCCGCCTGGTCGGACGTCTCGTCGTCGAGCACCCAGTTGGCGTCCCAGGCCACCAGCCGTGCCAGAGTGCCGTCAGCCGGCGGCGCGGCGAGGAGGTCCTCCAGGGCCTGGAGGTCCTGGAGGATCCCGCGGGTGTTGACCGCCGCCAGCCGCGCCAGGTCGCTGCGCAGTTCCCCGAGGTCTCCGGTGTCCGCCACGTGCCCCCGGAGGAACGAACGCACCTGCTCCAGTGGCGAAGCGGGCTGCCTGGCCGCGTGAGCACGCAGGTGGTCGGGAACACTCATGGGATCAACCTCCAGAGCCAGAGGGAAAAGCCGTGACCACGAAGTACTGCGGCGGCACCTTGGAGTGCAGTTCGAGGGTCAGGGTGACGAGGTGGGCGGCCGGGGTCACTGGTCTCGGCGGTGGACGGTGGTGACGGCCAGGGCGCAGGCGAGGAGCGCCCAGGCGAGGTAGACGGTCCAGGCGCCGCCGGTGGTCCACGGGTAGGGCGTGGCGGGGGTGGTGCCGACCTCGACGAGCCGGCGCCAGGCCTGGACGGGCAGGGCGTGGCCGACCACCGCCGACCAGTGGCGGCCGTCGGTGAGGACCAGCGGGAGCACGACGACGACCGCGACCGAGGTGATCACCGTCGCGGCGACCTGGCGGATGACGGCGCCGAGGGCGAGGCCGGCGAGCGCGCACACCGGCGCGAGCAGGGCGGAGGCCAGCACGACGCGCAGCGCCCCCGGGTCGCCGATGGAGGCGCCCACCCCCCGGAGGTCGAGGATCGCCTGGGTCGCGGCGAACGACACCCCGGCGACGACGGTACCGAAGACGGTGGTGGCCAGGGTGACGACCACCGCCTTGGCCGCCATCACGGAGCGGCGGGCCGGGACGGCCGCGAGGGTCGTCCGGATGGTGCCGGTGCCGTACTCGCCGACGATCACCTGGCCGCCGATGGCGGCCAGGGCGAGCGCCATGATCATGGCGGCGTTGACGGTGAAGGCCTCCTGGAGCGGAATCCCGGCGGCGACGAACTCGGCGCCGTCCGCCGCGCTCCGCTCCGCCCAGTGGTCGTAGGTGTCATAGGCGGTTCCGGCGTTGAAGCCGACGACGGCCAGGGCGGTCACGCCGTAGCCGATCCAGGTGGAGCGCAGCGACCGGAGCTTGATCCACTCGGCGGCGACCAGGTCCCGGAAGCGGGCGCGGGGCTCGGGGGCGCGGGTGGCGGGGGCGCGGGTGGCGGGGGTGGAGGTGGCGGTCATCGGGGTTCTCCGGCGAGGTACTGGACGCGGTCGGCGGTGAGCTCCATGAAGGCCTCCTCCAGCGAGGCGGAGCGGGTGCTGAGCTGGTGCAGCGGGACACCGCCGCGGTGGGCGACCTCCCCGATCCGGGCGGCGGTCAGGCCGGTCACGGTCAGCCGCTCGCCCTCCACGGACACGGCCGCGCCCTCGGCTGTCAGCAGGTCCCTCAGGGTGGACGGGGCGGGCGTGTCCACCGTGACGGAGCGCCGGGTCCCGCGGGCCGAGAACTCCGCCAGGCTCTCCGCCGCGATCAGCTCGCCGCGGCCGATGACGATCAGCTGGTCGGCGGTGTGCTCCATCTCCGACATCAGATGGCTGGAGACGAACACGGTGCGCCCCTCGGCGGCCAGCCGCCGCAGCAGCTCCCGCACCCACTTCACCCCCTCCGGGTCCAGGCCGTTGAGCGGTTCGTCGAAGAGCAGCACCGGCGGGTCGCCGAGCAGCGCGCAGGCGATGCCGAGCCGCTGCTTCATCCCGAGCGAGAAGGCGCCGATCCGGCGCCGGGCGACCTCGGCGAGGCCGACCTGCTGCAGCACCTCCTCCACCCGGCGCCGGGGTATCCGGTTGCCGCGGGCCAGGGCCGCCAGGTGGGCCGCCGCGCTGCGCCCGCCGTGCACGTCGTGCGCGTCGAGCAGGGAGCCGACGTGGCGCAGGGCCCGGGAGCGGGCGCGGAAGGGGCGGCCGTCGATGGTGACGGTGCCGCCGGTGGGCTCGTGCAGGCCGAGGATCATGCGCAGCGTGGTGCTCTTGCCGGCACCGTTCGGCCCGAGGAACCCGGTCACCTGGCCGGGGCGCACGGTGAAGGTCAGGTCCCGCACGGCCGTCGTGCCGCCGTACCGCTTGGTGAGCTCGTGGACTTCGATCATGGCGACCACGGTGCCGGCGGGCGGCCCGCGCGTCGTCGGACCGGCGCTGACAATCGCCGGGAGCGGTGTCGGCCCCGGTCGTACAACCGGGGACCGATGACCGGCCGGGTCGGGGCCGCCTACGATCACCGCATGTCCGCCTCGCCGCCCCTGCCGCTTCCCAAGCGCCTGCCGCCGGGCCTGTGGACGGGTCTGGTGTGGTTCGCGACGGCGGTGCAGCCCATCGTGGAGTACGTCGTGATGCCGCCACGGGGCAGCTACTCCCTCAGCTACCCCCGGGACGGCCTCGACCCGCTGCCGGCCCGGGCGCTGCTCGCCCTCGCGTTCGTGCTGGCGCTGGCCGGGAGCGCCTGGCTGCGCCGCCGGCCCCCGGTTGGGTTCGGCCTGGTGCTCGCCGGCACGGTCGTCTCGGCGGCGGCCTGGCGGCAGGACGAGGTGCCGCCCCTGCAGTTCCTGGGGGTGGACGCGGCCCTGTGCTACGCCGCGGCGACCATGCCCCGGCGCGCCACGCTGACCGCCGCCGGGGCGGCCCTGGGCGTGCTCGCCGGGCACTTCGCGGTGCGGGCGGCCACGGGGGGCGAGGCCGGCACGGCCTCGGAACCGTTCGTGGCGGCGACGGTGGTCATCGCCTGGCTGATCGGCGACTCGGTGCGCCAGGCCCGCGCCCACACCGCGGAGCTGCACGCGCGGGCCGCCGCCCAGGCGGTCACCGCGGAACGGCTGCGCATCGCCAGGGAGATGCACGACACGGTCGCCCACAGCATCGGCATCATCGCCCTGCAGGCCGGGGCCGCGGCCCGGGTGGTCGAGACCCAGCCGGCCAGGGCCCGCGAGGCGATGCTCACCGTGGAGGCGGTCGGGCGCGAGACGCTGTCGGGTCTGCGGCGCATGCTGGGGGCGCTGCGGCAGGCCGAGCAGCAGGCCGGCCCCGCCGCCCCGGACGGGCAACCCGGCGGGCGGTACCCGGACTCCACCGGCCGGTCCCCGGAACCCGGCGGGCGGGAGCGGGGGCGGGCCGAGGCGCCCCCGCGGCCGGCGGCCGGCCTGGCGGACGTCGAGCGGCTCGCCGCGACGACCACCGCCGCCGGTGTCCGGGTGGAGGTGTGGTGGCGGGGCGCGCGCCGCCCGCTCCCCCCGGAGATCGACCTGGCGGCGTTCCGGATCGTCCAGGAGGCGGTGACCAACGTGGTGCGGCACGCCGCCGTCACCTCCTGCGAGGTGCGGGTCGACTACCGCGACGACGAACTGGCCGTCGAGGTGCTCGACCGCGGCAGGGGCGGCGGCACCGGCACGGACACCGGGTTCGGCCTGGTCGGCATGCGGGAGCGGGCCGCGCTGCTGCACGGCCACTTCGCCGCGGGGCCGCGCCCGGGCGGCGGGTTCCGGGTGGCCGCCCGGCTGCCGCTGCCGGCGGTGGCGGCGGTGGCGGCAGCGGTGGACCCGGGCACGGAGGCGGGGGGCGGAGCCGGATGACCATCCGCGTGCTGCTCGCCGACGACCAGCCCCTGGTCCGCGCCGCCCTCCAGATGGTCATCACCGACACCGCGGACGTCCGGGTCGTCGGGGAGGCCTCGGACGGCGCGGAAGCCGTCCGGCTGACCCGGGAACTCGCCCCGGACGTCGTGGTGATGGACATCCGGATGCCCGGCACGGACGGCATCGAGGCCACCCGGCTGATCACCACGGGCGCCGGCTCCACCCGCGTCGTGGTGTTGACGACCTTCGACGACGACGACCACGTCTACGCGGCCCTGCGCGCCGGCGCCTCCGGATTCCTGGTCAAGGACATGGACCTGGACGACATCCTGGCCGGGGTCCGTACCGTCGCCGCCGGGGACGCCCTGATCGCCCCGAGCGTCACCCGCCGGCTGATCAAGGAGTTCGTGAGCCGCCCCACCGCGACGCCGCCCCGGCGGGCGCGGCGGCTGGACGGGATCACCGACCGGGAACGCGAGGTGCTCACCCTCGTCGGCCGGGGCCTGTCCAACACCGAGATCGCCGAGCAGCTCTCCATCAGCGTGGCCACCGCCAAGACCTACCTGACCCGGCTGCTCGCCAAGCTCGACGCCCGTGACCGGGTGCAGCTGGTGATCCTCGCCTACGAGACGGGCCTGGTGGCACCGGCCGGCTGAGCCGGACGCCCGGGCACGGATCCATAACCTTCCCTGCACCGGTGCGTGTCACATGCGCATCGTCGGACTGTTGCCCGCGCCCCTTCCCCGCGGCCAAGCTGAAGACGCTTCAACGGGGTAACTCCGGCGCGCTCGCGAAGGGCGCGGATGCCGAGAGGCTCCAGCCGCACGGGGTGTGGGGACACCCGCGGAGGGCTGGAGCGCCAACAGTCGACGTCGACCGTGCCCGCCCGCACTCACCCGCACGCCGGCGCGCCATGCCGCGCCCTGCCGCCGACCGAGTAGCCACCCGACCGAGCCACCGTCCAGCACAGCGCCGTTCGGACGGACCACCCGCTCACCACCTCCGAGGGGACACCTGCGTTCCCCCGGAGATGTCCGATGTCCCCGGCCCGCCGCCTGAACCGCCGCACGCCGGAGAATCGATTCGTCTTGGGGGAGAGACGTTGAGCAGCAAGCCGACCAACCCGCCGTCCTCGACCAGCACGGCTCGCCAGGTCCTGGAACTCCTCTACCGCTACCGGAGGATCGACGCAGCCCCGTCCGGCCGGCCGCCGGAGGGGGCCGCGCAGGAACCCTGCACGGCCTGCTTCGAGGCACGTCAGCAGAAGATCGAGCGCTTCGTGCGGCGGGACGAACCGATCCACCTGGTCCTCCCGGCGTTCCCCGCGAAGTCGCCCAACCGCAACAAGGTGCTCGGCACGCTGCCCGATCTCGGGGAGTACCTCGCGCTGTCGTTCCTGCAGTCGCTGTGCGACCACGTGAGCCACTTCCACGGACCCGGGGCCCGGATAACCATCTGCTCGGACGGCCACGTCTTCGGCGACGTGGTGGGTGTGGACGACGACACCGTGACCGCCTACCGGGTGGCCCTCGCGGAGATGATCCGCGCCGCGAACTGGACGTCCCTGGACCTCTTCGGCCTGGACGACGCGTTCGGCGGCGAGGACTACCCCAAGCTGCGTCAGCTGCTGGAGCAGAACTACTCCTCGACCCTCGAGGAGCTCAGGGAGAGCGTCCGCACCGACCAGGCCGCGCTGTCGCTCTTCAACGGCATCCACCGCTTCATGTTCGAGGACGCCGTGGCCCGGCAGGGGGCGGACGCCTCCCGGACCAGGCTGCGCAACGACTCCAAGGAGGCGGCGTACCAGACGATCCTGCGGAGCAACGCCTGGAGCCGGGTGGTCGCCGAGCGGTTCCCCGAGGCCGTGCGCCTGTCGATCCACCCGCAGCCCCCGCACTCGGAGAAGTTCGGGCTGCGGCTGCTCCCGACCCGGGACGGCTGGCTGACCCCGTGGCACGGCGTGGTGCTCGACGACGGCGTCGCCCCCCTGCTGGTGCGCCGGTGGGAGGCGGAGGAGCTCGACGCGTCCGTCGTCAGCAGGAACGGCCGTCCCAGCCACTTCGTGCGCCCCCAGCTCACCACCCACTCCGAAGAAAGGCAGGCGTGACATGACCGGTTCGGCCTCCGCGCTGGAGACCCTGACGCACATTCCGCTGGCGCCGTTCGGCCGCGTCGTCGAGGCGCCCGAGGGCGCCACGATCGACGACCTCCCGGTCGCGGCGCTGGCGCGCTGGACGGAGGAGTCGCGGGTCCTGGTGCTGCGCGGCTTCACGCCGATGGAGAAGGAACGGTTCGCCGACTACTGCCGGCAGTGGGGCGAGGTCCTGCGGTGGGACGCCGGCGAGGTGATCGACCTGGTCGTCCAGGACGACCCGAAGAACTACGTCTTCTCCAGCGGTGACGTGCCGTTCCACTGGGACGGTGCCTTCGTGGAGGCCAACCCCCGCTTCTTCGTCTTCCAGTGCCTGGACGCCGCGCCCGACGCCGGCGGCGAGACCGTCTTCTGCGACACCACCGCGGTCTACCGGGACGCCGAGCCGGAACTGCGGGAGCTCTGGTCGCGGGTCACCATGACCTACACCACGGAGAAGCTGGCGCACTACGGCGGGCGGGTCACCGAGAAGCTGCTCTCCCAGCACCCCGGCACCGGCCTGCCCGTCCTGCGCTACGCCGAGCCGCTGGACCCGGCGGTGTACAAGAACCCGGTGTACGTCGCGGTCGACGGCGTCGAGGCCGAGCGGGCGGACGACTTCCTCGCCGCCCTGTCCGAGCGGCTGCACCGGCCCGAGTACTGCTACGCGCACGCCTGGCAGGCGGGCGACCTGGTGATCGCCGACAACTACGCCCTGCTGCACGGGCGCAACGCGTTCACCGGGCCGACCACCCGGCACCTGCAGCGGGTCCAGATCATCTGACCCGCGCCGGCTCCGGCCGGCCGCTCGTCGCGGAGCGGGCGGGGGCGCGCCCCGAGGCAACTCGTGGGCGCGCCCCCGCCCGCGTTTCCCCCGCGCGGCGACGGGTCAGCGGGAGGCGGGGAGCTCCCCGGGGGCGTGCCGCTCGGCGGATCCGCCGGCCGCGGCCACCACCGCCGACGGCCCCGAGCGCAGGCCGGAGGCGCTGATCAGCGCGGCCAGCACGGCCGCCGCGAAGGGCACCCACAGGGCCGCGTGGTAGCCGTCGAGCAGCGCGGCGGGCGACGTGGACGTGGTGGCCCAGACGTTGACCGCGGTGGCCGTGGACAGGCCGAGCGCGGCGCCGAACTGGAACGAGGTGTAGAGCAGCCCGCCGGCCAGCCCCTGCTCCTCCTCCTCGACCCCCTCGGTGGCGACGATGGTGAGCGGGCCGTAGGCGAGGGAGAAGGCGATGCCGAGGAGGATCAGGCTCGGGAACATGGCCGGGTAGGTCCAGTCGGCGCCGACCGGCAGGAACAGGGCGTAGGACACCGCGGCCAGGAGCAGTCCGCCGAAGATCACCCGGGCATTGCCGAAACGTTCCACCAGACGGGGGGTCAGCAGCGGCGAGAGGATCGCGTCGATACCGATGACGATCATGGCGAAGCTGGTCTGCAGGGTCGACCACCCGCGCAGCTCCTGCAGGTAGAGCACCACCAGGAACTGGAAGCCGAAGAAGCCCGCCGCGAACAGCAGCCCGGCGAGGTTGGCGCGGACCAGGGCGCCGTTGCGCAGGAGGCCGAGGCGGACCAGCGGGGAGGCCGAGCGGCGCTCGATGGCGACGAACACGGCGAGCAGGACGCCGCCCGCGCCCAGCGTGCCCAGCGTCCAGGCCAGGCTGGTGTGGGTGGCGCGCTCCACGCCGAGGACGAGCAGCACGATGGCGGCGGTGATGGTGACGCCGCCGGCCAGGTCGAAGCCCCGGCCGTCGCGGTCCCGGTCCGCCGACCTGGGCACGAAGGCGAGCGCCGCGACCAGGATCACGGCGGAGAGCGCCACCGGGGCGAAGAACACCCAGCGCCAGCCGACCGAGGCGAGCAGCCCGCCGATGACCAGGCCGATGGAGAAGCCGCCGGCGGCGGTGCCGGAGTAGAACAGCAGCGCCCTGTTGCGCCGCGGGCCCTCCTCGAAGCTGGTGGTGATGATGGACAGGCCGGCCGGCGTCATGAAGGCGGCGGCGACCCCGGTGACGAACCGGGCCACGATCAGCATCCAGCCCTCGGTGGCGAAGCCGCCCAGGCCGGAGAAGACCAGGAAGATCGCGAGCCACAGGACGAACATCCGGCGGCGTCCGAAGAGGTCGGCGGCGCGTCCGCCGAGCAGCATGAAACCGCCGTAGCCGAGGACGTACGCGCTCACCACCCACTGCAGCGAGCCGGTGGACAGGCCGAGGTCGGCCCGGATGGAGGGCAGGGCCACGTTGAGCATGGCCACGTCGATGCCTTCCAGGAAGATCGCTCCGCACAGGACGAGCAGCACGCCCCAGTCCCGGCCGGACAGGCCAGCGGGTGCGGGCGGGGCGTCCGGTTCCCGGTGTGAACTCATGTCGCCTCCTCGAAGGGGGAAGGGTTTCTCTTGCTTCGCTCACCCTCGACCGGCGCGCGCGGGGGAACAACGGCGAAGTGCGCAACGTTCGTTCAGCCAGGCTTACCGAACCGACCCGACCTGGGGGAACGTCCGTGGAACGGGACGAGTTGGAGTGCTTCCTGCTGCTGGCCGAGGAGCTGCACTTCGGGCGCACGGCCGCCCGGATGCGGCTGTCCCGCGCCCGGGTCAGCCAGCTGGTGCAGCGTCTGGAACGCCGCGTCGGCGCCCCGCTGTTCATCCGCACCAGCCGCTGCGTCGTGCTCACCTCGCTCGGCCGGCAGCTGCGCGCCGACCTCGAACCGCACCACCGCGCGATCCAGGCCGCCCTGCGGCGCGCGATCAGCACCGCGCGCGGCATCGAGGCCGTGCTGCACGTCGGCTTCGCCAACCCGCTGACCGGCGACATCGTCATGAGGGCGGCGGACGCGCTGCGCGCCGGCCACCCCGGCCTGACCGTGGAGATCTGCGAGACGCCGCTCACCGATCCCTACGGGCCGCTGCGCGAGGGCGTCTTCGACGTCCAGCTCATGGAGCTCCCGGTGCGGGAGGAGGACCTGGCCGGCGGACCGCCGCTGCTCACCGAGGAACGCGTCCTCGCGATCGACTCGGCGCACCCGCTCGCAGCGCGGGACCGGGTGTTCCTGGAGGACCTGGCCGACGTGCCGCTGCTCACCATCGCCGGTGAGATCCCCGACTACCGGCTCGACCACCTCGTCCCCGCGCGCACCCCGGGCGGCCGGACGATCCCGCGCGGCCCCGCCGTGACCAACACGCAGGAGGCCCTGATGCTGGTCGCCGGCCGCAAGGGCGCCTGCCTCACCCCCGCGCACACGGCCACGTACTACGCCCGCCCCGGTGTGGCCTACGTCCCCCTCGCCGACGCGGAGCCGAACCGCTACGGCCTGGTGTGGCAGGCCGGCCACCACACCGGCGCGGTCGCCGCCTTCGCCGACGCCGCCCGGGAGGCCGCCCTGGAGACCGCCGCGGAGATGGATCGAAACCGCGTCAGTGGCCAGGTACGGCCAGTTTCCGTGTAGCGGCCGGCGCACGGACGGCCACCGAGCCGTAACCGGCCGCTGGGCGGGGTCGGTTGAGAGCGCTCACCGTTCGGGGTCGCCCGGGCGCGACTTGTGAAGGATGGCGGCGAGTTGTGGAGTTTCTGTGACGCACCGTCCTGTCCCGGTCACACTTGACCGAACGACCGTCACGCAGCAGAGTTCCGACGGTACGTTGGCATGACTGTTCCCCTACCCAGAGGCAGCTGTGACCCCACGCGACGTCGAGTTGATCCGCCGCAGTCTCGAAGCGGTGGCCGGGGTCGGTGGTGAGCTGACCGCCCACTTCTACGCCCTGCTGTTCCTGCGGCACCCCGAGGTTCGCGAACTGTTCCCCGCCGCCATGGACCTCCAGCGGGACCGGCTGCTCCAGGCGCTCATACACGTCGTGGGGAACGTGGACGACGCCGCCGAGCTGGAACGTTTCCTCGGTCAGCTGGGCCGGGACCACCGCAAGTTCGGCACGCTCGCCCCGCACTACGAGGCGGTCGGCGCGGCGCTGGTGGACGCGCTGGCGAAGTTCGCCGGCGACGCCTGGAACGACGAGGTCGCGGCAGCCTGGCGGAGGGCCTACGGGACCATCTCCGGGCTGATGATCTCGGCCGCCGAGGCCGACGCCCGGGAACGGCCGGCCACCTGGCGGGCCCAGATCGTGGCGCACGAGCACCGCACCCCCGAGGTGGTGGCCGTGACGGTCCGGCCGGAGGAGCCCTACCCCTACCTCGCCGGCCAGTACGCCAGCGTGGAGGTGCCCTGGTGGCCCCGGGTGTGGCGCTACTACTCGATGGCCAACGCGCCGCGCACCGACAACCTGGTGACCTTCCACGTCAAGAAGGTGACGACGGGATGGGTGAGCACCGCCCTGGCCGAGCGGGCCGGGGTCGGTGACGTCATCCGGCTGGGCGCGCCACTGGGCTCGATGGTGGTCCCGCAGCACGACAGCAGCCCGGTGCTGCTGCTCGGCGGCGGCACCGGAGCGGCGCCCATGATGGCCATCCTGGAGGAGATCGCCCGCACCGGCCCGCACCGCCCGGTGGAGTTCTTCGTCGGCGCCCGGACCGGCTCGGACCTCTACCTGCTGGACGACCTGCTGCGGCTGAGCCAGCACCACCACTGGCTGAGCGTGCGCCCGGTGGTCTCCGAGGGCCACACCTACGGCCTGGCCGGCACGCTGCCGGCGGTGCTCCGGGAGTACGGCCTCGCCTACGGCTACCGGGCGTACGTCAGCGGCCCGCCGGACATGGTGCGGCAGAGCGTCGAGGTGCTGCGGCAGATGGGGGTCGAGCGCCGCAACATCCATCACGACCCGATCATCGACCCGCCGGTGCGCACCCCGAGCGAGAGCCGGGCCCAGCCGCACCACGTGCCCACGGCGCGGCCCGCGGCCGAACCGCGCCCCCAGCCGGCGCAGCCGCAGCCGCAGCAACGAAGGCCGCAGCCGGCGCGGGCCCCGTTCCGCCCCGTCACGGCGGCCCAGCAACCGGCCGCCCAGCAGCCGGCGACCCAGCAGCCGGCGGCCCAGGGGGCCGCACCGGCCGATGGCAGTCCCGTCGACTGGTTCGCGCCCTCCGCCCGGCAGCAGACCGCCCAGCCGCAGCGGACCCCACGGGCGGCCCAGGCCTGGCAGGGCAGACGCTCCCAGCAGGCGCGGCGCTCCCGCGAGGCCGCCGCCCAGCCGGCACCGGCCCAGCAGGTCCAGCCGCCCCAGCAGGTCCAAACGCCCCAGCAGGCCCAGCAGGCCCAACCACCCCAGCAGGTACCGCACGCCCAGCCGGCCCAGCCGGCGTCCCGGGAACGGCAGGCCGCGCAGTCGCGGCAGTGGCAGCAGCCGGTGCCGCAGCCCCAGGGCCAACCGACCGCGCCCCAGCCGCGTCCCGGCCCCGCGCCGGGCGCCGCCGCCCGGGGCTACGAGGCGGCCCGGGGATACGAGGCCGCCCGCGGCTACGAGGCCGCCCGGGGGTACGCGGACGCCCGCGCCCACGAGGAGTCCCGCCTCGCCCAGGAAGCGGCGCACGAGGAGTGGTCACAGGAACAGCCGGACTGGCGAAGAGCGGTCCAGGCTCCCGGGCCGCACCGCTGAGGAGACGCCGTCCCCACGCGTCCCGCACACGCACTTCCGTCACCACCGTCACGTCCGTCGCCGTCCCCGATCCGGCGCTCCAGCGGAAGAGAACATGTCCCACACCGCAGCAACCCCGGAACCGCCCGCACACCCACCCCTCCCGGCGTATCCGTCGCTCGCCCCCCAGCGGCCGCGGAGCCCCTACCCCCAGTGGCGTCCGGTGGACCACGGTGAGGCCATCTCCTTCCTGGAGGCCTTCTCCCGGGAGAACCCGCGCGCCGCCGTCGACCTGACCGAGCGGGTCCGCCAGGTCCTCATGGAGATCGACCGCACGGGCACCTACCGGCACACCCCGGAGGAGCTGACCTGGGGCGCGAAGGTGGCCTGGCGCAACTCCGCGCGCTGCATCGGCCGGCTGTACTGGAACAGCCTGCAGATCCGGGACCGGCGCCGGGTGCACACCCCGGCCGAGGTGGCCGCCGAGTGCGTGGAGCACCTCCGCAGCGCCTGGCGGGGCGGCCGGATCCGCCCGACGATCACGATCTTCCCGGCGGACGCCCCGGACGGGCCGCTGGTGCGCATCTGGAACGATCAGCTGATCCGGTACGCCGGGTACCTCACCCCGGACGGGCACCGGATCGGGGACGGCCAGTACACCCGCTTCACCTCGCTGGTCGGCGCCCTGGGGTGGCGCGGCGCGGGGACGCCGTTCGACGTGCTGCCGCTGCTGATCGAGACGCGGCAGGGGGTGAGCCTGCACCCGGTGCCGCGCGACGCGGTCGCCGAGGTGCGGCTGTCCCACCCGGAGTTCCCCTGGTTCGCCGATCTGGGCCTGCGCTGGCACGCGGTGCCGGCGATCTCCAACATGCGGCTGGAGATCGGCGGCGTCTCCTACAGCGCCGCGCCGTTCAACGGCTGGTACATGGAGACCGAGATCGGCGCGCGCAACCTGGTGGACCCGCACCGCTACAACGTGCTGCCGCTGCTGGGCCGGATGATGGGCCTGGACATGTCGGCGGAGCGCACGCTGTGGCGGGACCGCGCCCTGATCGAGCTGAACCGGGCGGTGCTGCACTCCTTCGACGAGCAGGGCGTGGCGATCACCGACCACCACACCGAGTCACAGCGGTTCCTCCAGCACCTGCGCAAGGAGGAGGCGGCGGGCCGGGTCTGCCCCGCCGACTGGAGCTGGATCGTTCCCCCGGTCTCCGGTGGGCTCACCCCCGTCTACCACCGCTACTACGACCAGGCCGACCTGCGGCCGGCGTTCTTCCTGGACCCGGAGGCCCGGATGCGCGGCGCCGGGGAGTGGCCGCTGCCGCCGCTGGCCCGGCCGGAGTCGCCCGGTGGCTTCCCCGGCGCCCCGATGGCGGCCGGCGGCGCCTTCGCTCACGGCGTGGCGGCGAACGGGGCCCGGCCGGCCCCCGGGTGCCCGATGGCCCACTGAGCCACCGCACGGCCCAGGCGGAGAAAAGCCGCGCTCTGGAACAGTCCCGGCGAATCGCATGGGTGCCGGGTGCCCGGGTAGGCGAGTCATCGCGCGAGAAGCGTCAAGACGACGAAGCCGAACCCGAGCGAAGGTGAATGACGGATGGCGACGATCGAGGAGTCGGTCACGGTCGACGTTCCGGTGCGCACGGCGTACGACCAGTGGACGCAGTTCGAGGAGTTCCCCCGGTTCATGGAGGGCGTGGAGCGGATCGAGCAGCGCGGTGACCGCAACACCCACTGGGTGACCAAGGTGGGCGGCGTGGAGCGGGAGTTCGACGCCGAGATCACCGAGCAGATCCCCGACGAGCGCGTGGCGTGGACCTCCCGGAGCGGCCCCAAGCAGGCCGGCGTGGTCACCTTCCACCGGCTCGACGCCGACCACACCCGGGTGATGCTCCAGCTGGAGCACGAGCCGGAGGGCGTCGTGGAGAAGGCGGGTGACCTGCTCGGCGTGACGAAGCACCGGGTCAAGGGCGACCTGAAGCGCTTCAAGGAGTTCATCGAGGCACGTGGCCACGAGACCGGAGCCTGGCGCGGCGAGCTGTGAGGCACGAGCTGTGAGGCAGGAGCTCTGAGGCACGAGCTGTGAGGGCCCTCGGCCCCGCCGGTGACCGGCGGCTGACGGCCCGCAAGGGTACGGACGTCAGCGCCCCGGACGGCGCCCGGCGCCCCTCGGAGGGGTCGGGCCCCGTCCGGGGCGCTTTCCGCGCCGGCGTACCCGGGATCATCCCCGGGAGGGACCGCAGGGTGAACAGAACCCAACCGGGGGATGATCAGACGCTTATCAGGCTCTGGCAGGATCTCGACCATGGCCGCTTCCACCACCCACCCAGCAGGCCAAGGGCCGGCGAGGGACACGGATTCCTCCACCCGCCGGGCGAGCGGCGGCGCACGACCGTCGGGGCGCGCTCCCGCCGGGCCGGGGCGGGCCGGAGCCAGACGGCCCCGGCTGTGGTGGGAGGTGGTGCTGGTCGCCGTTTCCTACTGGGTGTACTCACTGGTCCGGAACTTCGTCCCGGAGCAGGAGCGGACGGCTCAGGCGCACGCCCGGGCGGTGCTCTCCCTGCAGGAGTCGCTCGGCATCGCCGTCGAGCGGCGGATCAACCAGGCCGCGGACTCGGTCGAGTGGCTGATCGTCGGGATGAACTACTACTACGCCACCCTGCACTTCGGGGTGACCATCGGGGTGCTGGTCTGGCTGTACCTGCGCCGCCCGCACCGCTACCGGCCGCTGCGCAGCGCGCTCTTCGCGACCACCGGCCTCGCGCTGATCGGCTACTACTTCTACCCGCTGGCACCACCGCGGCTGATGCCGGAGTCCTACGGCTACATCGACACGGTGGTCAAGCACGGCACCTGGGGGTCGATGGCCTCGGGTGACATGGCGAACCTGTCCAACCAGTACGCGGCCATGCCCTCGATGCACATCGGCTGGTCGCTGTGGTGCGCGCTGGCGGTGGCGCTGGTGGTCCGGCGCACCTGGCTGCGGGTCGCCGCCCTCTGCTACCCGCTGGCCACCCTGGTGGTGATCGTGGCGACCGGCAACCACTTCCTGCTGGACGCGGTGGGCGGCACGGTCTGCGTGGGGCTGGGCTTCGGCGTCGCCAGGCTGCTCGGCCGCCTCCCGATCGGCGCCGGCCGCGGGACCGGCACGGAGGCGCGCGGGCAGGCGCCGGTCCCGGCAACGCAGCGGGGCCCCGAGCCCGAGCAGGGCCCGGAGCCGCTGACGGCCCGGATCCCCCGGCAGTCCGGCGCCCCGGGGGAGGCCGGGGCGCGGCCCGGCCGGTCGGAGGAGCCGCCCGCCACCGTGGGCGCGGACAGCGGTCCGCGCCCACGGTGGTCCGAACGGGCCTAGGGGATCAGGCGGTGGTGCAGGCCACGCCGTTCAGCGCGAACTGCGTGGGCGCGGTGTTGGTGCCGGTGTGCGAGCCGTTGAACCCGAAGTTCGCCGTTCCGCCGGCCGGCAGGGTGCTGGCCCACGAGGCCGGCGTGAAGGTCACGTTCGCCCCGTTCTGGGTGGCGGTGCCGTTCCAGGCCTGGGTGATCCGCTGGCCCGAGGGGAAGGTCCAGGTCAGGGTCCAGTTGCTGAGCGCCTGGGAGCCGGTGTTGGTGACCGTCACCGAGGTGGTGAACCCGGTGTTCCACTGGTTGCTCACGGTGTACCGCACCGCGCAGCCGTTGCCGACCGGCGGGTCGGTCGGCGGGTTGGTCGGGTTGCCCGGGCCGCCGAGGGTGCGCTGCACCGCGTAGTACGCCGGCTTGAACGCGTAGTTCTCGTCGATCGGCAGCGCCGCGCCGTAGCCACTGAAGACGTCCGGGACCCAGGAGTACTTGTCGGTGACGCCCCAGACGGTGACGCCGATGCAGCCGTCCACGTTCAGACAGGCGTTCATCACCCGGGTGTAGTCGGCCGCCTGGGCCTGCAGCTTGTCCGCGGTGGCCGGCAGCTGCATGCGGATGTCCAGCTCGGTGATGGCGACGTCGAGGCCGAGGTCCACGAAGCGCTGGATGTTGGCCTGGAAGTCGCTCGGCACCTGTCCGGCGATCAGGTGGGCCTGCATGCCGATGCCGTCCAGCGGCACGCCCTGGGCGAGCAGGTCGCGCGCCAGGTTGTACATCGCGTTGGACTTCGCGTTGATGCCCTCGATGTTGTAGTCGTTGATGTAGAGGGCCGCGTTCGGGTCGGCGGCGCGGGCCCAGCGCAGCGCGTCGGCGATGTAGCCGTCGCCGAGCTGCTGCTGGAAGATGCTGTTGCGGCGGGTGCCGTCCTCGTTGAACGGCTCGTTCACCACGTCCCAGGCGTAGACGTCGCCGGCGTAGCGTCCGGCGACGGTCTGCACGTGGTTCTGGACGATGGTGCGCAGCTCGGCGTTGCTGAAGGCGCCGGGGGTGAGCCAGGGAGGGGTCTGGCTGTGCCAGACGAGGGTGTGGCCGCGCACGATCGCGCCGTTGTCCTGGGCGAACTGGACCACCCGGTCGCCGCCGGCCCACTGGTAGCTGCCGCGGGTGGGCTCCAGCGACTCCCACTTCATGGAGTTCTCGGCGGTGATCGCGTTGAACTCGTTCGCGGCGGTGTTGGCGTAGGCGGTCTCGCCCAGCCGTCCCTCGCTCAGCGCGGTGCCGATGTGCACGCCGGCGGCGGCGGCGTAGTCGCGCAGGCCGCCGGCCTGGGCGCGGGCGTTCTGGCCGGCCTGGGCCCGGGCGTTCTGGCCGGCCTGGCCCGGGACGTTCTCGCCGGCCTGGGCGGAGGCGCCGAGCAGACCGACGGGGAGGGCGAGGGCGGCGACGAGGGTGCCGAGGGCCGCCGCGACGCTGAGCCGCCGCCTCCGTACTGGTGTTCGATTCATTGCAACTGCCTCTCGTGTGGCCGGGGCGCCACGAGGCGCCCTGGCCCGGGGACACCGGACAGAAAGGTGGAGCGACGAGCGCTCGCGAGAGCGCTCTCCTGCACGGTGGAACACACCGGCGGAGACATGTTTGTCATGCACCGAAAACAGCGTCAATGGGTCTCGCTAAGTTTCGGATAGTTTCGGTGCGGCGCGCCGTCGCCCCGCCGCTCCCCCGACGGGCGGGTGGCGGGGACGCCCCCGCCACCCGCCCCCGGTCACCAGATCGTGGTGAAGGCCAGCCGCACCCGGGCGTCGGGGACGTCGGTGGCCCCGGCGGCGACCGCCGCGACCTCCGCGTCGGTCAGCGAGCGGCCGTAGACCCGCACCTCGTCCATCGCGCCGCGGAACAGCTGCTCCAGGTCCGGCCGGGCGCCGATGTGGATCGTGAAGGCGCCGCCCGGCACCAGGGAGCCCGTGGGGGCGGCGGCGGTCGCCGGCGCGCCGCCGTCCACGGAGAGCGACAGGGTCCCGCCCTGGCGGCGGAGGACGACGTGGTGCCAGGCGTTGTCGTTGTACGCCCCGGCGGTGCTCACCGCGGCCGACGCCGTGCCGGTGTCCACCCAGGCCCTGAGCCGGCCGCCGGCGGGCTCGGCGCGCAGCCAGAACTGCGGGACGCCGGCGTCCTGGCCGTACCCCCACATGATCGGGTGGGCGCCGGAGGTGGCGCCGTACCGGATCCAGGCGGTCACGGTGAAGTCGCCCTCGCCGAACCGCAGCGAGGCCGGGCAGTTGATCAGCCGCAGGTGGTCGTCGGTCCCGTCGAACGTCATCGCCTGCCCGGAGCGTCCGGTGCCGAGCACCGCGCCGCCGTGCACCACCGCGTGGTTGCCGTTGCCGCTCGTGTCGCTGGTCCGCGGGAAGGCCAGGTCGGTGCGCGCGGCGTCCATCGCGGCCTCGGTGAAGGCGGTGAAGACAATGTTGCCGTGCGAGGTGTGGGTGCCCGTCTCGTAGAGCACCCCGATCTCGCCCGAGCGCAGTTCGGTGAGGTCGGAGTAGCCCGCCCGGCCGGCGTGGACCACCGTCCCCACCGGATCCCAGCTGGCCCCCTCGTCGTACGAGGAGCGGATGGCGAGCACCTGCCGGTCCGTGGCCTCCGCCCCGGGGCGCACCGGCGCGGACAGCAGCACCCGGTTGCCGGCGTCGCCCTCGTCGGTGGCCCGCAGGCGCAGCAGCGACGCGGAGACCGGGGGGACCGGCAGGTGGCGGACGGGGGTGAAGCCCTCGGCGGTGAAGCTCTCCCCGTGGTCCGTGCTGGTCGCCGCCAGCCGGTGGTCGGCGGTGCCGCAGTTGGCGGAGCTGCGCGAGTTCACGTGGATCGAGCCGTCCACCCGCTCGACCACCGTGGTCTCACCGGGGTGGGCGCCCGACCTCGGCACGTCGTACCGGGCGCCGAGGTACCAGCTCTGGCCCCCGTCGTCGCTGTAGTACAGCTGCGCGCCGGCGAGCCCGGAGGTGGTGGCGTGGTCGCCGGGGACGATGATCCGGGGGGAGGCCCCCTCGGCGAGGGAGGACTGCCGGGTGAGCTGGATCCCGTGGCCGGGGCCGACGGAGATCCAGGTCCAGTCGGACGGCTTGAGGTCGCCCAGGAACCTCCCGGCGGTCCATTCCTCGCCGTCGGACGCCCGGTCGCTGTGCAGGGCGTGCAGGCTGCGGGGCCCCCGCCGCCGGTTGCCCTCGGCGTCGAGCGTCCAGGTGTTGTAGGCGAACAGGACGGAGATCCGCCCACTGGCCGAGTCCACGACCGGGACGGGGTTGCCGAAGCCGCCGGTGTCGCCACGGCCCCGGAGCACCTGGATCGGCCCCCAGTTCCGCCCGCCGTCGAACGAGCGCTTCATCACCAGGTCGATGTCGCCGACGTCGCCGCAGTCGGCCACCCGGGCCTCGGCGAAGGCGAGCACGGTCCCGTCCTGGGTGGTGACGACGGCCGGGATCCGGAAGCAGCGGTAGCCGGCCTCGTCCACCTCGAACGGGCGGGAGAGCTCGGAGGGGACCGCGGCCGACGCCGTGGGGGCGCCGACCACGAGGGAGGTCAGGGCGAGCAGGACGACCGCCGCCCAGGCCAGCGCCCGGCGGCCGGCGCGATGGTCCGTCAGTAACAGTGTCATGGACGGTCAGCGTAGGTCGCGCCGGTGAACGGCGGCCGCCGCTGCCCGGTGCCCGGACGCGGGGACGGCGTTCAGTCGCCCCCGTCGCCGTAGAACACCCGCTCCACCACCGCGCGGGCCCGCCGGGAGACCCTCCGGTACTCCTCGATGGCGTCGCCCACGTGCCCCGCCGGGTAGCCCAGCAGGTGGGCCACGCCGGTGAGCTCCCGGGTGTCCGAGGGGAAGGTGTCCCCCGGCCGCCCGCGGACCAGCATCACCGCGTTGCGGACCCGGGTGGCCAGCACCCACGCCTCGTCCAGCACCCGCCCGTCCTCGGGCGTCAGCAGGCCCGCGTCGACCGCGGCGGCCAGCGCCCGGCGGGTGCGGGTGGTGCGCAGTTCGGGCACCTCGCGGGCGTGGCACAGCTGCAGCAGCTGCACGGTCCACTCCACGTCGGCCAGCCCGCCCGGGCCGAGCTTGGTGTGGGTGGCCGGGTTGGTGCCGCGCGGCATGCGCTCGTTCTCCACCCGCGCCTTGATCCGGCGGATCTCCCGCACGTCCGCCGACCGCAGGCCGCCGTCCGGGTAGCGCACCGGGTCGACGACCTCCATGAACCGCCGGCCCAGCTCGGCGTCGCCCGCGGCCGGCTCGGCCCGCAGCAGCGCCTGGCTCTCCCACACCTGCGCCCAGCGCTCGTAGTAGGCGCGGTAGGCGGCCAGCGTGCGCACCAGCGGCCCCTGCCGCCCCTCCGGACGCAGGTCCGCGTCGACCTCCAGCGGCGGGTCGGTGGCGGGCAGCTGGAGCAGCCGCCGGAGCTCGTTGGTCACCCGCAGGGCGGCCCGGTAGGCGTCCTCCTCGGCCACGCCGTCCAGCGGGTCGTGCACGAACAGGACGTCGGCGTCGGAGCCGTAGCCCAGCTCCCGCCCGCCGAACCGGCCCATCGCGATCACCGCGAGCCGGGTGGGCAGCGGCGCGCCGCTGGACCGCTCCTCGGCGTCGATCGCCGCCTGCAGGGCGCCGGCGACGGTGGCGGCGTTGACGTCGGTCAGCGCGGCGCCGATGGCGTCCACGACGTCGCCCACGTGCTCCGCCGGCGCCGGGAAGTCGGTGGCGCCCAGGCCGGTGAGGATGTCGGCGGCGGCGGTGCGGAACAGCTCGCGGCGGCGCACCCCGCGGGCCGCCGTGACGGCCTGCTCGGGCCCGGTGGCCCGTCCGACTGAGGCGCGGATCTCCGCCTCCAGGGCCGCCCGGCCGCGCGGGCGCAGCTCGTCCGGGTCGCCGAGCATGGCCACCGCCTCGGGGGCGCGCATCAGCAGGTCGGGGGCGAGGCGGCCGGAGGCGAGGATGCGGGCCATGTACTCGGCGGCGGCGCCCTCGTCCCGCAGCTGGCGCAGGTACCAGGGGGTGTCGCCGAGCGCGTCGGAGACCCGGCGGAAGGCGAGCAGCCCGGCGTCCGGGTCCGCCGACTCGGCGAACCAGGCCAGCAGCACCGGCAGCAGGGTGCGCTGGATGGCGGCCTTGCGGGTCAGGCCCGCGGTCAGGGCGCTGAGGTGGCGCAGCGCCGCGGCGGGGTCGGCGAAGCCGAGGGCGGTCAGCCGGGTGCGCGCGGCCTCGGGGCTGAGGCCGACCTCGCCCGGGGCGAGCCGGGCGACGGCGTCCAGCAGCGGGCGGTAGAACAGCTTCTCGTGCAGCCGGCGGACCTCCAGGGAGTGCCGCTTCCAGGCCCGGTGCAGCTCGGCGACGGGGTCGGCGCGCAGGCCGAGGGAGCGGCCGAGCCGGCGCAGGTCCGGTTCGGCGTCCGGCATGAGGTGGGTGCGGCGGAGCCGGACGAGCTGGATGCGGTGCTCGACGGTGCGCAGGAAGCGGTAGGCGTCCTCCATGGCGGCGGCGTCGGCCCGGCCCACGTAGCCGCCCTCGGCGAGGGCGCGCAGCGCGACCAGGGTGGTGCCGCTGCGCAGGGTGGCGTCGCTGCGCCCGTGCACCAGTTGCAGCAGCTGCACGGCGAACTCGACGTCGCGCAGGCCGCCGGGCCCGAGCTTGAGTTCCCGCTCGGCCTGCCCGGCCGGGATGGACTCCACCACCCGGCGGCGCATGGCCTGCACCTCGGCGACCCAGCTCTCCCCGGCGCTGCCGGGGGCCCGCTCGGCGGACTGCCAGACCAGCGGGGCGACGGCCTCGCAGTAGGCGGCGCCGAGGCGGGCGTCGCCGGCGACCGGGCGGGCCTTGAGCAGCGCCTGGTACTCCCAGGTGCGGGCCCAGCGGCGGTAGTAGGCGAGGTGGCTGGCCAGGGTGCGCACCAGCGGGCCGTTCTTGCCCTCGGGGCGGAGGTTGGCGTCGACCGGCCAGATGGTGCCCTCCACCGTGGTGTCGGAGCACAGCCGCATCAGCCGGGCGGCGAGCTTGGTGGCCGAGCGCAGCGCGGCCTGTTCCCGGCCGGCCGGGCTCTCGGCCCCGTCGGGCGTCTCGGCCGGTTCGGCGACGAAGATCACGTCCACGTCGCTGACGTAGTTCAGCTCGCGCCCGCCGCACTTGCCCATCCCGATGACGGCCAGTCGGCAGGCGGCGGCGTCCTCCGGGAACTCGGCGGAGGCGATCTCCAGGGCGGTCTGCAGGGTGGCGGCGGCCAGGTCGGCGAGGTCGGCGGCGGTGCGGGCGACGTCCACGGTGCCGCAGACGTCGCGTGCGGCGATGCCGAGCAGGCAGCGCCGGTAGGCGACGCGCAGCCGGTCGGCGGCGGTGGCCGGCACGGGGGATCCGTGCGGGTCGGTCGGCCCGTCGGCGCGGACGGCGGCGGCCAGGGCGGTGCGGAAGTCCTCGGGGTGCGGGTCGACGTCGACGACCTCGTAGGTGTCCAGGATGTGCCAGTCGCCGGGGTGGCGGGCCAGGTGGTCGGCCAGCGCGGCGCTGGCGCCGAGGACGCCGAGCAGGCGGTCGCGCAGCGGCTTGGAGGCGGTCAGCGTCTGCAGCAGGGCGTCGTGGTCCGCGGCGTCGCGGGCGGCCAGCGCCTCGGCGAGCCGGGCGAGGCCGAGCAGCGCGAGGTCGGGGTCGGCGGTCTGGCCGAGGGCGTCGAGCAGCACGGAGTCGTCGCGCAGCGGGGCCAGGGCGGCCGTGGCCAGCTGGCGCAGCGCGGCGTCCGGGTCGGTGAAGCCGCGGCGCAGCAGGCGGCCGGTGCGGCTGGTGCTGCGGGTGCCGCGGACCTGGTGGGCGTCCTGCTGCGTCATCGCACCTCCGCGAGGCGTCGCCGGCCACGGTTGATCATCCCTCCGAGGGTAGTCTCCCGTCCGGCGGGCCGACACCCGCCCGGTCCCGGGGCCCGGTCGGGGCGCCGTTCCCCCCGGCGGTGGCCGCCGCCGGGAGCCGGCGCCGGCGGGCCGCCCGCAGCAGCAGGTCCCGGACGCCGCGGACCTCGGCGGCCAGCGGCCGGTCGGCGACGAGCCGCGGGGAGCGGGCGAGCAGTGCGGACCACAAGGCGTCCGTCGGCGGTGCGCCGAGGATGTGCTGCACCTGGGCCGCGGCCACCGCGAGCGAGGCGGTGACCAGCCCGCCGAGCTCCAGCTGTTCGCGGGTGCGCACCGCGCCGACCAGCGACATGGGCACGTGGTCCTGGTTGGACAGGTTGGTGGGCAGTGCGGTGGCGGTGGCGGGGAAGGACTTCTGCCGGATCTCCGCGACCATCGCGGAGGCGGCGAGCTGGAGGCCGGCCAGCCCGCTGGTCGCCCCCGGCGAGGCCGCGAGCAGCGGTGGCAGGCCGCCGTTGCGCGCGGGATCCACCAGCAGCGCGAGCTGCCGTTCGGCGAGGAAGGCGAGCTGGTGGGCGAGCACGGCGTGCAGGTCGGAGGCGACGCCCGCGCCGACGGCGTGGAAGTTGCCGGCGTGCAGCACCGCGTCGGCGGTGATCACCGGGTTGTCCGAGCAGCCGCGGGCCTCCCGCAGCAGCAGCGCCTCGGCGGCCCACAGGTGGTCCAGCACCGATCCGATCACCTGGGGGGCGCAGCGCAGCGAGTACGGCTCCTGGAGGGCGCGGGCGTCGGCGGCCGGGAGGGGCGGCCCCGCCTGCTCGACGATCCACCGGGCGGCGTGGCGGTGGCCGGCCAGGCCGCCGCGGGCCTCGGTGACGCCGTCCAGGTAGGGCTCCCCCGTGGCACCGAGGAGTGCGACCACCCGCCCGGTGAGCATGGCGGCGAGCCAGCCGAGTTCCAGCAGGGCGACGTGGTTCTCCAGGGCGACCGCGAGGCTCGCGCTGCTGCCGTTGACGAAGGCGAGGGCCTCCCGGGCGCGCCAGCGCACCGGGCGCAGCCCCAACCGGGCGAGCGCCGGGGCCGCCGGCTCGCGCCGCCACTCGCCGCCGGCCGCGCGCCGCCACGCCTCGCCGTCTCCGGCGAACGCCAGGGCCGCGTGGGCCAGGGGCAGCAGGTCGCCGCTGGCGCTGACGCTGCCCCTGGCCGGGACCACCGGCAGGAAGCCGGCGTTGTACGCCCCGGCGAGGGCGGCCCAGGTGGCGGGGCGGACGCCGGAGTAGCCGCGGGTCATGCCCTCCAGGCGGAGCCGCAGCATCAGCCGGGTGCTGGCGGCGGGAAGGGCGGGGCCCTGCCCGGCGGCGAGGTGGTGGATCAGGCCGAGGCCCTGCGCGGCGTCGTCGGGCCCGGCCGGGTGGGTGGCGAGCGGTCCGAACCCGCGGGTGAGGCCGTAGACCTCCGCCCCATCGGCGAGCGCCCGCTCCAGGCGGTCGGCGCTGGCGTCCATCCGCGCGCGGGCACCGGGTTCGAGGACCAGGCGGGCGTGCTCGGTGGAGCGCACCAGGTCGCGGGCCGAGTGGTACGTCATGCCGCGCCGCTCCCCCCGTGCCCGTCCCGGCGCAGGTAGACCCACCACAGGACGGCGAGGGCGGCCAGCACGGCCAGCACCAGTGCGCGGGTGAAGACCCGGTAGCCGAACTCCGCCCCGCCGAGGCCCATCAGCAGCGAGCCGAGCGGGATGGTGGAGAAGACCGTCAGCCGGCGCAGGCTGAAGACCCGGACCCGGATCGCGGCGGGGGTGAGGCGGAGCCAGACCGCGCCGCCGACCGCGACCAGGACGGCGAAGAGGGCGCCCGTCAGCGCCATCGCCACCACCACGGTGGGCGGCCACGGGGCGACCGAGGCGGTGAGCAGCACCAGGCAGATCAGCGCGAAGGCGCCCGCGGCCGCGCGCAGGCCGCGCAGCGTGTCGTGGAAGCGCCCCAGCCGCACCAGGACGACCGTGCCGGCCAGCATGCCCGCCCCGTAGGCGGAGGAGGAGGCGCTGTAGAGGGTGGCCTCGGCCGGAGTGGGCAGGCCGTACTCGGCGTTGAAGGCGGGCAGCACGGCGTGGAAGGGGAAGACGACGAGGTTGCCGAGGGCGCCGAAGAGGATGAGGAAGGACAGCTCCCGGTGTCCGCGCAGCAGCCGGACGGAGGTCGCCAGGTCGCGCGCGGTGCCGCGGAGCGGGCCGCCACCGTGCCCCGCCCCGCGCGGCGGGCGGGGGCGGACCGTGCCCGGGCGGGTCGGGTCGGTGGAGGGTGCCGCGCCGGACGCAGTGCGGGCGGACAGGGCGTCGACGTGCCGCCGGAATCGGTGCACCGCGAGCAGGGTGACGGCGACGAACCCGAAGGCCGCCAGGGTGACGCCCCACAGGATCCCGGCCGCGAGCAGCCCTCCGGCCAGCAGCGGGGCCACCGCCCGGGAGAGCTGGGTGTGCACCTGGGTGAGCAGCGCCGTCCTGGTCTCCGGCCAGTGCGACGGGGCGAGGTCCGCGCCGATGTTCTCCACGGCGGCCATGTACAGCTGCTGGAGAGAGTGGACGAGCACGTAGCAGGCCCCGGCGACCAGCAGGGTCGCGGTGCTCGGCGGCCGTTCCAGGACCGCGACGAGCACGGCCAGCGGGACCAGCAGCAGCGTGAGCACGGTGACCAGCGTGCGGCGCCGGTCGGCGGTGTCGACGACGCCGGCGAGCAGCGTGACCAGCAGCAGGGAGACCACGCTGGCGGTGGCGACCACGGCGCCGAGCCGGGCACCGCCCTGCGGGGCGGAGCCGATCCACCAGCCGAGCACGAAGACGCTCAGGCCGGTCCCGGTCACGGCGAGCAGGCTCGGCAGCCAGACGGCCAGGAACGGGACGGCGCCCCGGACCGGCGGGTCGGACGGGACGGGCGGGGTGGGCGGGAGCGGCGTGCCGTCGCCACCGATGGCGCCGGGTGGCGGGGTGGCGGCGCTCACCGCGGTCCCTCTCCCCCGGCGACCGGTTGCCCCGCGCCCGGCGGCCGTGGTGCCGGGCGGGCGGCGGGGGCGAGCGGGTCGCCGAGGAGGCGGGCGGCCTCCTGGGCGAACCGGATCAGCAGCGCCTCGGCTCCGGGCGCCGCCACGGCCTGCGCCGCGATCGGGGCCCCACGCTCCGGATCCGCGCCCGCGGGGAAGGCGATCGCCGGCAGACCGGCGAAGCTGGCGACCGGCGCGTATCCGAGGCGCCGCTCGTAGTCCGGCTCGCCGCGGCGCGGGATCACCGAGGCCGCGGCGGGCGGGGAGTCCACCCCGCGGGGCGGCACCGGGTGCAGGGGCAGCAGCCACAGGTCGACGCCCTGGCCGCGGAACAGGTCGGCGACGGTCCCGCGGACGGCGCGGAGCGTGGCGGTGATCTCGGCGTGGCGCGCGTCGCCGATCTCGGCGCCCGCCTCGATCGCCGACCGGGTGGCGTCCTCCAGCGGATCGTCGGCGCCCGCCCGCCACCGCCGGTAGGCGTCCAGCGCGGTGCGCGCGCACAGCTCGTAGGCGGCGCCCCGCTGCTCCCACAGCCGGCCCAGGCGGACGGTCACGAGGCGGTGGCCGGAGTCGGCGAGCGCGTCCCGCAGGGTGTCGAGCGCGCCGCGGACCTCGGGCGTGTTCGGTCCGTCGAGCGCCTCCGCGACCACGCCGACGCGGAAGGTCTCCCCCGGCGGGAGCGCGGGCGGTAACGGCCCGCCGAGTCCGCTGCGGTACCAGAAGTAGGACAGGTCGTCGGCGGTGCGGGCGATCCAGCCGGGCGCGTCCAGCGGCGGCGAGAGCGGGAAGACGCCGTCCAACTGGTCCGCGCGGTGCGTCGCCCGCAGGCCGACGACCCCGCAGGCCGCGGCCGGCAGGCGGACCGAGGCGACCGTGTCGGTGCCCAACGCCACGTCGCAGATGGAGGCGGCCACCGCCACCGCGCTGCCGGTGCTGGAGCCGGCCGGGTCCACGCGCGGGAAGCGCGGGTTGCGGGCGCCGTGCCGGCGGCCGATGGAGAGCTCCGGGGTGACCAGCTTGGCGATGACGGAGACGCCGCGCAGGCCGCGCAGCGCGGCGGCGGAGCGCGCCGGGTAGTGCCGGTGGTGCCGCAGCCCGAGCCGGGTGGCGAAACCGGCCGCGTCCACGGTGTCCTTGACTCCGAGCCGGATGTCGCCGTCGGTCGGTCCGAGCGCGCGCAGTTCGGTGGTGGCCCGGTAACGCTCGTCGGCGGCCCGGGCCCAGGCGTTGGCCTCGGCGCGCCAGGCGATCGCGGGCAGGCTGCCACGGGTGATCAGCCGTACCCGGCTGTGGAGCGGCAGGCCGAGGTTTCCCGGGAGGCGCAGCGGCTCGTTGGTTCCCTCTGGGGGCAGCTGCGCGCGGGGCTCGGTCCGCTCGGTGGAGGGGGTGGGGGCCGGGCGGTCACCGGCGGTGGCCGCCCGGCGGGGTGCGGGCGCGGGGGCGGGATGCGTCGGCGCTGTGCGTCGGTCCATGGCGTTCGCGCGCTCCTTCGTCGGTTCGGTCGTGTGGCGCTGGCGGCACGCCGGGCGGGGCGGGCGGGCCGCGGGGCCCGCGCCCGGCCCGCCCGGGTGCCCTTCCGGAGGTGTTCAGGCGGTGGCCTCGAGGGCGGAGCGGAGGACGTCGATCCCGGTGCGCAGGTCCTCCTCGCCGATGTTCAGTGCGGGCATGAGCTTGACGACCCGGTCGTTGCGTCCGCACAGCTCGAGGATCAGCCCGCGCCGGAAGCACTCGCCCTGGACGCGCTCGGCCCGGCCGGGGTCGCCCACGTCGAGACCGGCGAGCATGCCGCGTCCCCGCACGGTGACGCCGGGCCGGCCGGCCGCGAGTCGCCGGGCCTCCTCCTGCAGGACGCGCTGGTTCTCCGCGACCCGTGCGGTGAACTCCGGGCGGGTCCACAACTCCAGCGTGGCGGTCGCGCTGACGAAGGCGAGCTGGTTGCCGCGGAAGGTGCCGGTGTGCTCGCCGGGCTGCCACACGTCGAGCCCCGGGGCGATCAGCAGCAGGGAGAGCGGCAGGCCGTAGCCGCTGATCGACTTGGACAGGGTGATCAGGTCCGGGGTGACGCCGGCGTGGGTGAAGCTGAAGAAGTCGCCGGAGCGGCCGCAGCCGGCCTGGATGTCATCGGCGATCAGCAGGGCGCCCCACCGCTCGGTGAACGCCCGCAGTCGGCGCAGCCAGCGGGCCGAGGCCGGGTACACGCCCCCGTCCACCTGCACCGGTTCCACGATGACCGCCGCCGGCGGGTCCACCCCGCCGGCCGGGTCGGCGAGCAGCCGCTCCAGGTAGTCGACGGAGTCGAAGGCCCCGGCCGGGCCGTCCTCGTAGGGGACGAACAGCACGTCCTGCAGGTCCACGCCACCGGCGGCCCGCGCCCGGCGGCTTCCCGTCACCGAGAGCGATCCGCGCGACATGCCGTGGAACGCCCCGGTGAAGGCCACCACGGTGCGGCGCCCCGTGGCCTTGCGGGCGAGCTTCAGCGCGGCCTCCACGGCGTCGGTTCCGGTCGGCCCGCAGAACTGCACCTTGTGGGGCAGCCCGTGCGGGGCGGCGATCACCTCGTGGAAGCGGGCGAGGAAGGCGCGCTTGGCGGCGGTGTACATGTCGAGGCCGTGGACCAGGCCGTCCCGGCTCAGGTACTCGATCAGGCGTTCCTTGGCCTCCGGCGGGTTGTGACCATAGTTCAGGGCGCTCGCGCCGCAGAAGAAGTCCAGGTAGCGGCGGCCGTCCTCGCTCACCAGCCAGGATCCGTGGCCGTGGGTGAAGACCACGGGGAACTTGCGGCTGTACAGGCGCACGTCCGACTCGTGCCGCTCGAAGACCGCGGTGTCGGAGGGGGCGCCGTGCGGCGGCGCCGCGGCGTCCGGCAACAGTGGTGTGGTCATGTCCAACCCGTCTCCCGGGAATCGGTTCGTACGCCCGCCGCGGGTGCGGCGGTGGTCGGCTCCCCGCTCATCGCCCGCGCTCGGCGCCGCCGTTGACCTGCACGATCTGCCCGGTGACGTGCGCGGCCCCGGCGGAGGCGAGCCAGCGCACCGTCTCGGCCACGTCCTCGGGCGTGCCGGCGCGCCCGTTCAGGGTCTGGCCGATCAGGGTGCGCTCGCGCTCGGCCGACAGGGCGCCACGGAAGAACTCGGTCCGCTCGACGTACCCGGGCGCGACCACGTTGACCGTGATCCCCCGCGGGCCGAGCGCGGCGGCGAGGTCGAAGGCGTAGGGGTGCAGGGCGGCCTTGGTGCCGGCGTAGGAGCCGGTTCCCGAGCCCCGGTAGGCGGCGATGGAGCTGAGCAGCAGGACCCGGCCTCCGGGCGCCAGCAGGTCCCGCAGCGCCTCGGTGAGCAGCACCGCGGTGAGCACGTTGGCTCGGAAGTTGCCCGTCCAGTGCTCGGCGGCGCGCTCGGCCGGGCTGCCCTCGGCCGGCGGCGCTCCCAGTGCCACGTTCCCGCCGGCGGCGTTGACCAGGACGTCGACGCCGCCGGCCCGCGCGCCGACCACCTCGCGGACGCGGTCGGCCCCGGCGGCGGTCGACAGGTCCGCGGCGACCGCCTCCACCTCGGGGGTGGCGCCGTCCGCGGCCGCGGTGATCTCCGCGGCGGTGGCCTCCAGCACCTCGGGGCGGCGGCCCACCAGCACCACGCGCTCACCGTCCGCGGCGAACGCCTCGGCGACCGCGCGGCCGATCCCGGTTCCGCCGCCACTGACCACGACGACTCGTGACATGTCCGATCTCCTCGTTCAACGGGCGCTGTGCGCCGATGTGCCCTGGTCGGTCTTGAGGACCAGGGCGGTCTTGTGCGTGCGGGGGTTGACCACCAGCTGGTTGACGACCCGGACCGCGAAGGAGTCCGGGGTCGAGGCCACCGCCCAGCCCAGCCGGTACACCCTGGTCAGCACCCGGTCGCGGACGCGCCTTTCGACGTCGGCGTGGTCGGTGCCGGAGCGCACCAGGATCCGCACCTCCATGTGCTCGTCGGGGCGCCCGTGCCGGGTCAGGGCGATCTGCACGTCGCGGACCTCCTCCACCGAGCGGGCCGCGTCGGCGATGTCCGCCGGCATCAGCAGGATGCTGACGAACTTCAGCTGCGGGTCGTCGCGGCCGAGCAGCCGCAGCGCCCGGTCCGGCCGACCGCACGCGCAGGTGGTCAGGCGTCCGAGGTCGCCGACCCGGTAGCGCAGGATGGGGTTGAGGCGCTCGGGGTGGGTGTTGGTGACCACCACGGCGCCGTCCACGATCTCGACGTGCTGGTAGGGGAGCACGTGGAAGGTGTCGACGGGGCAGGAGGGCCAGTTCAGCCCGACGACCCAGGTCTCGGTGGAGCCGTAGACGCCGTGCAACCGGGCGTCCGGCATGACGCGGCGGGTCACCTCGGCGGCCCGGGCGCCGTACGCCTCCCCGGTCCACAGCAGCGTGCGGAAGCCCGGCAGCGGTCGGCCGGTCGACTCGCAGAACTCCAGGATGTGCGCGATCTGACTGGGGGTGGCGTCCAGGGCGGTGGCGCCGAGCCGGTCCACGAAGTCCAGCCAGTCGGCCATCTCGTGCCGCTCGACCGAGCCCAGCGGGATGGTGACGGCTCCGCTGTGGTGGGCGAGCATGTTGAAGAAGTTGTGCGAGGACCACAGCCGGCCCGGGGTGTTGAAGTTGACCAGCACGTCCCGGGGGGACAGCGGGCTCCAGTGCCGCAGGATCTCGGGCACGAACATGCTGGTGGGCACCAGGCTCAGCCGGGGCGCGGAGGTCGTCCCGCCGCTGCCGTAGACGTAGGCGCCGTGGCCGCGCCCCCGGGCCTGGAGCACCACGTCCTCCAGGGCGTCGGAGATCTGCTCCTTGGTCAGCACGGGGAGGTCGGCGAGGCGCACCGATCCCGCCGGCCGCTCCGCGAGCCCCTGGTAGAGGTGGCGCAGCCGGGGCAGGCGGGAGACCTCGGCCAGTAACCGGTGCAGGTCCTCGGCGGGCAGCTCCCGGGTCTGGGTCCATTCGCCGCTACCGGCCGGCCGGGGGGCGGAGGCGGACGCGGGGGCGCCGTCGGGGTGGGCGAGTGTCATGCGGAGTCCTTCCAGCGGATGCGTCCGCGCGTGGACGAGGGGGGCCGGGGGTTCGCCGGGCCGGCGGGCGCGTCGAACCCGTCTGTCACAGGGCGCGTGATCGTCGCCGCGGCGGGTGGGGCTCGGTCAGCACCGCGCGCGGAGCCTGCCAGGCCGGCAGCAGCCGCGCGGCGGCGTCGACCACGGCCCGTCGCTGTTCGAGCGACCCGCGCACGCGCACCTCGTACCACTCCCCGCGCACGGGATCCGGGACGAGGACGCAGGCGAGTTCGAGCCCGGGGACGGCGGCGCGCAGCGTGGCCTCGACCGCCGCCAGGTCCGCGCGGCGCCCGTCGATCTTCACGATCCGTCCGGCGCGCCCGACCAACCGGTAGGCGCGCGGACCGGTGACCCGCACCAGGTCGTCCAGCACGTGGTCCACGGGGGGCGGGCCGCCGTCGGGGCGGGCCAGGCGGGCGCCGCGCACCGACAGCGGCACGGTCCGGCCCGGCGCCAGGCCGGGGGTCAGCTCCACGTCGTCCGCCAGGGCGAACTCCCCGTCCTCGGTGGTGCGCACCGCGATCATCCCGGTCTCGGTGGAGCCGTGGACCTCGTACAGGGCCAGCGACGGCGCGGCCCGCCTCACCCGCCGCACGGAGTCGACGGGCAGCCGGCCGGTGCTGTGGACGACGGTGAGGGCCCGGTATCCGCGCAGCACCGAGAGGGAACGTTTCAGCAGCGACCAGGTCGAGGGGACCGCGACCACCAGCGGCCGGTGCGGACCGGGCCGCGGCGGTTCCACCGCGCCGCGGTAGTACGCCGGCAGCCCCAGCAGGGCCGGCACCAGCGCCCCCAGCAGCAGGCCGTACAGGTGGCGCAGCGGCGCGTGCACCAGGACGGCGTCCGAGCGCGCCGGGGCCAGCAGGGCGGCGAGCCGCTCCGCCTCCGCGACCAGCTGCTCCCGGGTGCGCCACCACCTGCGCGGCGTGCCCGTGGTGCCGGAGGTGGCGAAGGGCAGCACGGGGGGCAGCAGGGCGAGCAGGTCGCCGGCGTCCCGCACCCCCAGCTCCCGCCAGTCCACCGAGCGGCCCAGCGGTGTCCGGCCGTGCGTCAGCGCGGCCTCCAGGCAGGCCCGCGGGTCGGTCCCGGGCCCACGCGCGGCGGTGGGCATCAGAAACCGCCCCCCAGGACGGCGTCGTCGGCCTGTTTGCGCCGCACCAGGTCCGCGATGGCCGCGACGCTGGCGAACGAGGTGCGCGGGTCGTCGTCGACCAGGTCGACGGCGACGCCGAAGACCCGCTCCACCTCGCCGACGGTGTCCAGCACGGCGAGGCTGTCGTACTGCTCGAAGAGCGCGGCGAGGGGCTCCGCGTCCCGCTCCGGGTCCAGCGTGACCCGCAGGACCGCCGCGACGGCGGCCCGCACCCGGGAGCGCAGCGTGATCTCCTCGGCGCCGTCGGTCTCAGGCATCGGCGACCGCCTCCCCCGGTACCTCGGAGCCGACGAAGTGGCTCGCCGGGCGGACCGGTTCGAACTGGACGAAGACCCGGTGCGCGGCGACGCTCGGGGAGAGCGCGCGGACGATGCGGGCGGCCAGCGCGGCGCGGAAGCCGTCCGGGCGGGCCTGGTCGATGGTGCAGCGGACGAAGGCGAAGGCGTCCGGGCCCAGCGGGAAGGGCCCGCTGAACGTCCGGTCGGGATCCGCGGTGGTGAACCGCGTGATCACATGGTTGACGTCGACTCCCTGTCCGCGCAGCCACAGGCTCACGTTCCTGGCGAACCCGCGCTCGACGCGGGCGTCGTCGATCGTGCTCTCCACGATGATGGTCGGCATGTCGGCCCTTCAGAGGTTGAGCGGGACGAGTGGGTCGGGCCCGTTCAGCAGCGTGCCGAGCGCGGTGGCCAGCGGGCCCCCCGAGCGGCGCCCGAGCGGACTCCAGGCGTAGCCCTCCCCGTCCGGCCGCAGCCTGTCCAGGAGGCGGCCGAGGTCGGCGGTGTCCACCGGCAGTTCGAGGACCTGCCGGGTGAGCACGGCCTGGTAGGTGGAGACGAGGTCCGGCACGCCGCGCCGGCCCGCCGTGTAACCCCCCAGGCGGGAGGCGTACCCGGGGAGCGTGTCGGCGGCGAGGCGGCGGGCCTCGTCCCGCTCGCCGAGCAGGTGCCGGGCCCGCAGCGCCTGGGCGGTGGCGGCGCAGGTGGGGGCGGCGCCGGGCACCTGGCCGTAACCGCCCGCGCCGCGGCAGGCCTCCACGAAGTCGGCCAGCCGCGTGGCGTCGAGCACCTCCTGCGGGCGGCGGCCCAGCCCGGCGAGGATCTCCAGCGCCGACACCGTGGCCACCATGTCGGAGGCGCGGCCGTGCCAGTAGCCGAACCCGCCGTCGCGGTTCTGCAGCCGGCGCAGCCAGGCCGCGATCCGGTCGCCGTCCAGCGCGGGGCGCCCGGCGGCGGCGAGGGCGCCGACCGCCCACAGCGTGCAGCGGATCTCCGCGCCCCGCCCGGGCATGTACATCACCCCGCCCTCGTACGGCAGGTGGGCGGCGTGCAGCCAGCGGGCGCGCTCCCGCGCCCGCGGCGTGTCGGCGCCGCCGGCGGCGGCGTCGACCAGCAGCAGGGCCGAGGTCGCCAGGCTGTCCCCGGCCGCCTCGACGCGACGGTAGGTGAAGCCGCCCTCGGGCAGCTCGCACTCCTTGAGGAAGGCCAGCACCGGTGCCGCGTCCGGCAGCGGGTGGCCGAGGGTCTGCGCCGCCCCCACGGCGCTGAAGGCCGCCCAGACGTCGGGATCCGGGTAGCCCTCCCAGCGGGTGAAGGAGGCGGTGGCGGTCTGCCGGGCGGAGATCCAGCGGGCGCAGTCGGCGGCGCGGGCGGGCCGGGCGCCGAGGGCGTCCAGGGCGCGCACGGCGCGGAAGGTGGCCCACAGGCAGGAGGCGGTGGAGGCGGTGTCGAAGACGTAGCCGCCGTCCGGCCGCTGCCGCTCCCCCAGCCATCCGAGCAGGTCGGTGCGGCGCCAGGGAACCGCGCGGTCGGCGAAGGCCGCCCGCCAGGCCAGTGCGCCGTAGTAGCAGGCGCGCACGTCGGAGTCCGGGGCGCCCGGGTACCACCCCAGCGCGCCGTCCTCCCGCTGGAGGCCGGCGAGCCAGCGGCGCAGCGCCCGCGGCCCGGGGACGGGCCGCCGCAGGATCTCGTCCCAGAGGCGGGTGGCGTAGTAGGTGGCCCAGACGTCCGGCCGCTGCCCCGGGGTCATGGCGAAGCCGCCGGTGGGGTGCTGGGTGCGCGCCAGCCAGTCGGCCAGCTCCCCGCGGCGGGGGATCTCGCCGCCGAGGTCGCTCAGCGCCTGGGTGCAGTAGTAGGTGGCCCAGACGTCCGAGGGGAGCCCCTTCTGCCAGGCGAAGGCGCCATCGGCGTTCTGGCGTCCGCGCAGGAAGGCCGCGGTGGCCTCCGGGTCGGCCGGGGCGGCGCCGAGCCAGGTCAGCGTGCGCACGGCGGCGTAGGTGCACCACAGGTCGGCCGGCCCCTGGCGGGCCCCGCCGTCCGCGGTGCGGTACGCGTCGAGGGGCATCGTCAGTCCACCCACTGCACGTTGGTCCGCTTCCAGTTCTTCTGGCTGCCGCCGGCCTTGCTCAGCTGCGGGAGCTGGGCCACGGAGGTGACCTGTGTCCAGTGCACGCCGATCGCCCGGAAGCGGTCGGCGACCTCGGCGTGCAGGGCGTCCTCGGGGCCGTCGTGGTCCACGTCGCGCTCCAGCACCAGGCGGGTCGCGGCGGCGTCGGGCCGCTTGAGCTGCACCAGGTACCCGGTGATCCCGCGGGTGGTGTACACGATCTCCTCTATCGCGCCGGCGTTCAGCGGGACGCCGCCGACGGACAGGCTCTCCGCCTCCCTGCCGTGCACGGTGAGCGTGGGCAGGTTGAGCCCGCAGGGGCAGTCGGCCGCGTCCCCGACGGTGACCAGGTCGCCGGTGGCGTACCGCAGGAGCGGCCGGGCGTAGTTGTTCAGCGTCGTGACGACGAGTTCCCCGCGGCGTCCGGGTTCGGCCGGCACCGGGCGGCCGTCGACCAGCACCTCCGCCAGGTGGCTGTGGGCCAGCAGGTGCAGCCGGTCGTGTTCGCAGGCGGCGGCGATCGTGCCGGTCTCGGTGCTGCCGTAGGAGACGTCGACGACGCGGGCGCCCCACTCCTCGCCCAGTCGGGTGCGCAACGGCGGCGTGCTGACCTCGCCCAGCAGCAGCAGCGACTCGACCCCGGCGCTGACCCGCTCCAGCCGGCCGCGCTGCTTCAGCAGCCGGGTCCACTGGAGCAGCACCCCGGGGGCGGCGAAGACGTGCCGCGGCGCGTACCCGGCGAACAGCGCCTCCAGGCGGTCCCAGTCGCAGATGCCCTGGGCGAAGGGGTAGGCGCGCAGCAGGGTCGCGCCCAGGTAGTCGGCCACGCCGGCGACGAGGTCGCCGACCGGGACGACGTCGGAGGGCAGCAGCGAGGCCACCCGGTCCCCGGCCCGCAGGTGGCGTCCCCAGACGGCGGCGACCGAGACGGTGTTCCAGGTGGTGTCCTGGACCTGTCGCGGGGTGGGGGTCGGGAGGCCGGTGGATCCGGAGGTCTCGTAGTAGCGGTGGTAGACGTCCCCGGCCGCCACGAAGCGGCCCGGATCGCTTTTCAGCCGCGCCTTCCGGGTGATCGGGGCGTCCGCGAACCGGCGCCGGCGCGCCTGGGGCAGATCCCGGAAGTGGGGGACTCGCAGGAGCCTGTCCCATAATCTGTCGAGCTTTTCCGCGCGCAGCGCCGCGAGGTATTCCGGATCGAAGTCGCGCTCAAGCAGCCGCAGACGTTCTCGGTGCGCCTCGACCAGGGACCTGTAGGCGGTGGAATCGGGGGACCACACCATGCCGAACCTCTCTCCGGGAACGGGGTAAGGAGGACGGGCAGCAACGGATCGCGGTCAGATCATGCACACACCCCACCGCCGGCTGGGAAGCACCACAGGGAAAAAGTAATGCGCGGAAACACTGGCGACACGCGCGTTCACATTCGTCAACCGAAAGCAACAGAACCGGGCCGCGCGCCCACTTTCGCCGCCTCCGGAAAAACCCGCCCGGCCTCGGCGGGCCCGCGTAGGCTGATCCGATGAATTCCACGCGATTCGCCACCGCCACCGACGGCGTGGCGGTTCGGTACATAACGGAGGACGAGTTCCCGCGCTGGAAGGCCGCCGTCCAGGTCGGGTTCCTGCGCCCCCCGGCCGACGCCGCGGACCGGATGCGGCACGTGCCGTACTCCCCCGGCCGGCTCCTCGGCGCCTTCGACGGGGACCGCTGCGTCGGCACCGCCCGCGGCTTCCCCAGCGCGATCACCGTGCCGGGCGGCGCGGTGCTCCCGGCGGACGCGATCGCCAACGTCGCGGTCCTGCCCACGCACCGGCGCCGGGGACTGCTCACCCGCATGATGCGCCGCGAGCTCGCGGGGGCGGCGGAGCGGGGCGAGCCGGTCGCCATCCTCGTCGCGGCCGAGGCGGGCGTCTACGGCCGCTTCGGCTTCGGTCCGGCCACCCGGCTGTCCGGCTACCGGATCGCCGTGCCCCGGGCCGGGGGGATCCGGCTGCCGGAGGCGGCCCGTCGGGGGCGGGTGGAACTGGTCGACACCGAGACGGCCGCCCGCGTCGGGCCGGGCGTCCACGACGCGTTCCGGCGTCGGCAACCCGGGGCCGTCCCCCGCCCGCCGGCATGGTGGCGGACCGACACGGGCGTACTGCGCCATCCGCTGCGGCACACCCCGGAACCGTTCCGCGCCGTGTACCGGGACGCCGGGGGTACCCCGACGGGGCTGCTGACCTACCGGGTGGAGGAGGCATGGGAGGGCGGGCTGCCGGCGAGCCGGCTGGTCGTGCTGGACCTGGTCACCGCCGACTGGACGGCCTCGGCGGCACTGTGGCACCACTGCCTGTCGGTGGACTGGGTGACCACCGTCGTGGCGGACAACGTGGCGCCGGACGACCCGCTGCCCCTGCTGCTCGGGGACCCCCGGGCGGCCCGGGCCACCGAGGTGGACTGCGACTTCCTGTGGCTGCGGATCCTCGACGTGCCGGCGGCGCTCACCGCCCGCCGCTACCCGGTGCCGGGCCGAGTGGTGATCGAGGTGGAGGACCGCTCGGGGCACGCCGCCGGCCGGTTCGCGCTGGAGTCCCCGCCGGACGGCGCCGCGCGCTGCGACCGCGCCGACGGCGAACGCGCGGACCTCCGGCTGGACGTGAGCGTGCTGGGCTCGCTGTACCTCGGGGGCGAGACCCTCGCCCGGCTGGAGGCGGCGGGGCTGGTCGAGGAGTTGCGGCCGGGCGCCCTCGGCCGCGCCGATCCGCTGCTGCGCACCCCGCTGCGCCCCTGGTGCCCGGACGGCTTCTGAGGACGGGCGCGGGCCCGCCCCGCCCGGTGGTCGGGCGGGGCGGGCCCGCGCCGGCCGGTCCGGTCGGGCCCCCCGCGGGGCCTTCGGGCGGGCGGACGGCCGCGCGGCGCCGGTGGCCGTCAGAGCGTGTGCAGGTTGTTGCGCAGTTCGAAGGGGGTGACCTCGGCGCGGTAGGACTCCCACTCCTGGCGCTTGTTGGCCAGGAAGAAGCTGAAGACGTGCTCGCCGAGGGTCTCCGCGACCAGTTCGCTGCGCTCCATCAGGTCGATGGCCTCGCCGAGGTTCTGCGGCAGCGGGCGGATGCCGAGGGCCCGGCGCTCGCTGTCGCTCAGCGCCCAGACGTCGTCCTCGGCGCCGGCCGGCAGCTCCAGGCTGTCCTCGATGCCCTTCAGGCCGGCCGCCAGGATGACGGCGTAGGCCAGGTACGGGTTGCAGGCGGAGTCCAGCGAGCGCACCTCGACCCGGGTGGACTGGTCCTTGCCGGGCTTGTACATCGGCACCCGGATGAGCGCGGAGCGGTTGTTGTGGCCCCAGCAGATGTAGGACGGGGCCTCGCCGCCGGCGCCGGCGGTGCGCTGGGTGCCGCCCCAGATGCGCTTGTAGGAGTTGACCCACTGGTTGGTGACCGCGCAGGTCTCCCCGGCGTACTTGAGCAGGCCGGCGATGAAGGAGCGGCCGGTCTTGGAGAGCTGGTACTCCGCCCCGGCCTCGTAGAAGGCGTTGCGGTCGCCCTCGAACAGCGACAGGTGGGTGTGCATGCCGGAGCCGGGGTGCTCGGAGAACGGCTTGGGCATGAAGGTGGCGTGCACCCCCTGCTCCAGCGCGACCTCCTTCATCACCAGCCGGAAGGTCATGATGTTGTCGGCGGTGGAGAGCGCGTCGGCGTAGCGCAGGTCGATCTCCTGCTGGCCGGGGCCGCCCTCGTGGTGGCTGAACTCGACCGAGATGCCCATCGACTCCAGCATGGTGATCGCCTGGCGGCGGAAGTCGTGGCCGACCGGCTGCGGGGTGTGGTCGAAGTAGCCGGAGGTGTCGGCCGGGGTGGGCCGGCTGCCGTCGGTCGGCTTGTCCTGGAGCAGGAAGAACTCGATCTCGGGGTGGGTGTAGAAGGTGAAGCCGAGGTCGGAGGCGCGCTCCAGGGTGCGCTTGAGGACGTACCGCGGGTCGGCGTAGGAGGGCGAGCCGTCGGGCATCGCGATGTCGCAGAACATGCGGGCGGTGCCGGGGGACTCGGCGCGCCAGGGCAGGATCTGGAAGGTGCCCGGGTCCGGCTGCACGAGCATGTCCGACTCGTAGACCCGGGCGAAGCCCTCGATGGCCGAGCCGTCGAAGCCGATGCCCTCGTTGAACGCCTGTTCCAGTTCGGCCGGTGCCACGGCCACGGACTTCAGGAAGCCCAGGACGTCGGAGAACCACAGGCGGACGAAGCGGATGTCCCGCTCCTCCAGGGTGCGGAGTACGAACTCCTGCTGCTTGTCCATTTCTTCCCTGCCCGTCTCATGCTGGTCTGCGTCCGTCGGGGCTCGTCGACGTGTCCGGGGGACCGCGACGGCCGCGCACCGGCCATGGCCGGTATGTCCCAGTCTGTGGCCAGACTGTTGCGGGGGCGTTAACGACCGCCCCCGCGTGGGACGCTCCGGCGAGTCGCGGCGCACCGGTGCTCCGCGGTCCGATGATCGCAACTGGAGGGTACCCGGCGGAAGCCGCCTGACCACCTCCAGCTCGCCTCCCGGGCCGGCCGTCCCCCCGCACGGTCCCATCCCGACCGGCCGTCCCGCCCGGCGGGGGTGGTGCTCAGCGCGCGGCGGCGCCCCCGAGCAGGCTCCACGCGTGCCGCGCCATGGTCTCGGCGGGCATCCGAGGGGCCGGTTTGCCGTTCCGTTCGGCGCCCTCGCCGAGCCAGTGCGCGAACAGTCCGGCGAGGGCGCCGGCCAGGTAGTGGGCCCGCTGCGCCGGCGGGACGCCCTCCGCCCTGGCCGGGGCCGCCGCGACGCCCCCGGCGCGCCCCGCCGCCCGGTCCGGCGCGGCGGGCGTCGGGACCGCCGGCGGGGCCGGGTCCGCCGACCCGGGGACGGCCGGCGCCGGGGCGGCCGCGGTGAGCTGGGCCAAGATCTCCTCGGCCAGCACCTCCCGCAGCCGGCCGGCGGCCCGTGCGCTGCCGCGCGGGCCGAGCACCCGGCCGTACAGCGCGGCGTGCCGCTCCACGTGCCGGAACAGCTCCACCAGTTCCGCCGGCACGCGCTCGGAGGGCGAGGTCAGCGGACAGCGGGCGCAGGCCCGGGAGAGGTCGGCGATGGTCTCCCCCATGGCGTCCAGCAGCAGCGCGTCGCGGTCGGCGTAGTGCTGGTAGACGGTGGCCCGGTTGACCGTGGCCCGCTCGGCGATGTCGGCGACGGTGATCCCGTCCGGGTCGCGTTCCGCCGCGAGCTCCAGCGCGGCGCGCCGCAGCAGGTCCCGGGTGCGCCGCACCCGCGGGTCCTCCCGCCGCCCGGCCACCGCCGCCCAGCCGGCGCCGCCCGCCGGGCGTTCCGCCGTGATCACCTCACCGTCCCGTCCCATGCCGAGGAGCCTACCGGCTGTCGTCGACACCCGCCGCTTAGGCGACGGCTGGGGTTTTGGCGACAGTAGTTGATTGTGCGACGATCGACGTTTTAGCGACGCCCGTCGTAGAGTGGTAGCTCCCAGGCGGACGACGCCCGGGACGGCGGCGCGACGCCGGAGGGGAGAAGAGGACATGACCGGCCCACAGAATCCGGACGCCCCCTGGCTGGAGCCCGAGGACGACCCGGTCGGCAGCTTCCGCTACGCCGAGGCCCTGTTGGAGGCCCGGGATCCGCTGGGCGCCCTGCGGGCGCTCGGCCCGGTGCTCGCCGCGTACGGCGACAAGCCGTCGGTGCTGCTGCTCCAGGCGCGCGCCCACTTCCACTCGGCGCAACTGCGGCAGGCCGAAGACGTGCTGCGCCGGCTGATCGAGATCGCGCCGGACGACGACTACGCCCACCTGCTGCTCGGCAAGACCCTGCAGCGGCAGAACCGGCCGGCGGAGGCCCGCGGGCACTACCGGATCGCCTGGGCGATGCGCCCGGACACCTACCGGCTGGAGGCGCTGGCCTCGGTCGGCGGGTAGCGGGCGCCCGGCCCACGCCGGGCCCGACCCTCGCCGCGCCGGGCCGACGGTCGGATGATCGTCCCGGTCGGCGCGCCGCACTCCCTCACCGACCCGGTCGCTACCATTGCGGGCGTTTCCGGTCCACCGAAGCGGTGAGGAGCCTTCCGCCGATGCCTGCACAGGAGTCGGACCACATCCGAGACCGGGTCGCCTCGGTCCTCGGCGCGCACCGCGCCGAGATAGTCAGCACCTGGGCGGACCTCCAGGCCGAGTACCACCCACACGGCGTGGGCGCCAGCACGGAGGAACTGGACCAGCAGGCCTCCGACCTCCTCGACGCCCTGCTCGGCGGCCTGGCCGCGGACGTGCCGCTGGCCGAGATGGTGGAGCGTCACGAGCCGCTGCGCGGCCTGATCGTGGAGCTGTCGGCGCGCTGGGCCCGCTACGGCCTGCCGCCCGGCAGCACCGCCGCCGCCGTGCTCGGCCTGAAGGAGGCCGTGGTACACGTGCTGCGCGCCCAGCAGACCACCACCGACCCGGGCAAGTCCGCCCTGCACGAGGACTTCGACGTGGTCATCGCGCTGGACCGGATGATCAACCGGGCCGGCGTGCTGGTCTTCGAGACCTTCGTCTCCAGCCGCGAGGCGGTGATCGCCCGGCAGAACGAGCAGCTGCTGGAGCTGTCCACCCCGGTGATCAGCCTGTGGCAGGGCGTGCTGGCCGTCCCGCTGATCGGCACCCTGGACACCGGCCGCACCCAGGTGGTGATGGAGTCCCTGCTGGAGTCGATCCAGGCCAACGCCGCCCGCGTCGCGATCATCGACGTCACCGGGGTGCCCACGGTGGACACCCTGGTGGCCCAGCACCTGCTGCAGACCGTCACCGCCGCCCGGCTGATGGGCACCGAATGCCTGATCAGCGGCATCCGCCCGCAGACGGCGCAGACCATGGTGCAGCTCGGCGTCGACCTGACCGGCATCACCACCCGCGCCAACCTGGCCGACGCCTTCGTCACCGCCGTCGGCCTGGTCGGCGGCACGATGCCCACCGCCCACACCGCCCCCCTGCCCCGCCCCGGCGAAGGCGGCCCGGCGTGAGCAGCAGCATCCCGATCATCCGGCTGGGCGACTACCTGCTCGCCACCGCGCAGACGGAACTCGACGACGCCACCGCCACCGCCTTCGCCGACGAGCTCGGCCAGCGCATCGCGGACACCGCCGCGCGCGGCGTGATGCTGGACATCAGCAAGCTGGAGCTGGTCGACTCCTTCATCGCCCGCACCCTGGTGGACATCGCCGGCATGGCCCGGCTGCTCGGCGCCCGCCTGGTGCTCGCCGGCATGCGTCCGGCCGTCGCCATCACCCTGGTCGAGCTCGGCCTGCCGCTGCCCGGGGTGGAGACCGCCCTGGACGTCGAGCAGGCGATGGACAAGCTCGCGGGCACGGCCCAGCCGGTCCAGCTGCCCCGCTACACGGCTGGGGAGAATCCCGGTGCCCTCCGTGGCTGACAGCATCTCACCCTCCTTCCCGGAGGAGCTGGCGATCGCCACCGACGCCGACGTGGTCCGCGCCCGGCAGGCGGTGCGCGCCGCCACCGTGGCCGCCGGCTTCTCCCTGGTGGAGCAGACCAAGCTGGTCACCGCCGCCAGCGAACTCGCCCGCAACTGCCTGGTGCACGGCGGCGGCGGGCGCATCCGGGTCCAGCTGGTGCGCTCCCCGGTCGGGCGCGCCGGCGTGCGCATGGTCGTCGAGGACACCGGCCCCGGCATCCCGGACGTGGAGACCGCGCTCAGCGACGGCTACACCACCGGCACCGGGCTGGGCTTCGGCCTCGGCGGCGCCCGCCGCCTGGTGCACGACTTCGAGGTGGACAGCGCGCCGGGGCGGGGCACCACCGTGACGGCGGTCCGCTGGGCGGGCCGGTGAGCGCCGTGCCGCCCTCCCCCGTGCCGGAGCCCGCGCCGGCCGGCTCGCTGACCGTGCCCGAGCCGACCCTGCGGGTGGAGATGGACGACCCCAGCTCGGTGCACGAGGCCCGCCGGGTGGCCGGGCGCCTCGCCACCGGGCTGGGTTACGGCGTGGTGGAGCGGGAACGCATCGCGATCGTGGTGTCGGAACTGGCCAGCAACGTCGTCAAGCACACCCGCGGCGGGTCGCTGCTCCTGCAGCCCGCCCTGCGGGACGGCTCCCTGGAGGTGCTGGCGCTCGACCACGGCCCCGGCATGGCGGACGTGCGGCGCTGCCTGCGCGACGGCTACTCCACCGGCGGCGGCCTCGGCGCCGGGCTCGGCGCGGTGCGCCGCCAGTCCGCCGGCACGAGCATCTTCAGCGAGCCGCGCGAGGGCACCGTGGTGCACGCCCGGTTCGCCCCGCCCGGCGCCCCGCGCCCCGCTCCCGGCGGCGCCACGCTCCCCGACCGGCCCGCCGAGGACCTCACCGTGCTCCGGCTGCCCGCCACCGGGGAGACCGCCTGCGGCGACGCCGTCGCCGTCCTCACCCTGGGCGGTGCCGGCACGCTGCTGCTGATGGTCGACGGCCTCGGCCACGGCCCAGCCGCCGCCGAGGCGGCCGAGCTGGCCACCGCCGTCCTGCCCGAGCTCGCGGCAGGCCTCGCGGCGCCCGGCACCGGCACCGCGCCCGGCGGCCGGTCCGCCGGCCGGTCCGCACCCGGCGCCGCGGCGGAACGCGCCACCCCACCGGCCCCCGCCGCCCCGACGGGCCCCGCCGCCGGCCCGTCCCCCGCCCGCCTGCTGTCCGCGCTGCACCAGCGGCTCCGCCACACCCGGGGCGCCGCCGCCGTCATCGCCCACCTGGACCCGGCGCGCTCCGTGCTGCGCGCCGCCGGGATAGGCAACGTCGTGCTCGCCGTGCAGCCCGCGCAGGGCCGGCCCTGGCGGCTCGTCGGCCGCCCCGGCACGCTCGGCCGGCAGATCCCCGCCCCCACCGACCAGGAGCTGCGACTGAACCCCGGCGACCGGCTGATCATGCACACCGACGGCCTCAACACCCGCTGGAACCTCACCGACCGCCCCGCCCTGCTGCGCACCCCGCCCCCGGTCATGGCCACCGTGCTGCTCCGGGACCACACCCGCGGCCGGGACGACGCCACCGTGCTGGTCGCCGACTGCCCGCCCCGGGAGGCCGCGTGAGCACGCCCGTGGCCGGCCGGTGGCGGGTGACCACCGCCGACGACGTCCCCGGCGTGGCCGGGGAGGTGCTGCGGGTCACCACCGGCAGCGCCCTGCCGGCGTCCGAGCAGCCGCTGATCGCCCTGGCCGTGGCCGACGCCGCCGAGGCCGCGCTGCGGGAGGGGCGCGCACCAGCCGTCAGCGCCCGCCTGGACGACGACGGCCCGGCGACGCTCACCGTGGAGGTGGTCGCCACCCGCGGCGACGGCCCGCTGCCGCTCCCGGACACCGCCCGCGCCGCCGGCCTGGCCCCGGCCGAACGGCCGGACACCCTCCGGCTGCGCCGGGCCCTCCCCCGGGTGCCCGCGCCGCGCGGCGCGGAACCGCCGGCCGCCCCACCGGGCCCGCCGCCCGCCGCCGGGCACGGCGACCCCGCCCCGGCCAGCGCGCAGGCCGCCCTGCTGCACCACCTCCGGCTCGCCACGGCCCGCTGCGAACGGCAGACCGAGCAGGTCGCGCAGCTGTCGGCCGAACTGGAGGAGACCAACCGGGGGGTGCTCGCGCTCTACGTCGACCTGGAGCAGCGCGACGAGGCGCTGCGCCGCGCCCACCGCGCCGTCTTCCACGAGCTGGAGGAGGCGCTGCGCCCGCCGCCACCCCACCTGGACGGCGTGCGCACCGCCGTGCACTACCAGCCCGCGGACCCCCAGTTCCCCACCGGCGGCGACCTCTACGACTGGCTGGTGCTGCCGGACGGCACCCTGCACGTCTGCGTGGTCGACGTCATGGGCCACGGCGTGAAGTCCACCCGGGACGCCATCGCCGTCACCCACACGCTGCGCACCCTCGCCCTGGAGGGCCACCCGATCGGCGAGCTGGTCGCCCACGCCGACCTGCTGCTCACCCGGCACAACCCCGGGCTGGTCGCCACCGTGCTGATCGCCCAGGTGGAGCCGGACACCGGCCGGGCCCGCATCGCCGGCGGCAGCCACCCGCCGCTGCTGCACATCCCGGCCGTCGGCGAGCCGCACTACGTCGAGGCGCGCGGCCGGGCGGTGGGCTACCCCCGGGCGGGCAGCGACGAGGTGTCCACCACCCACCTGGCGCCCGGCGACACCCTGCTGCTCTACACCGACGGCCTGGTCGAGGCCACCCGCGACATCATCGCGGGCATGGACCTGCTCGCCGAGCACGCCGCCAGGCTGCGCCGGGAGCCGCTGGAGGAGTTCCCGCGCCGGCTCGCCGCCACCGTGCTGGACCAGGCGGACCACCGCGACGACACCCTGGCGCTGGCGCTGCGCCGGCAGCCGGACGCCGGCTGACGCCCGCCCACACCCGGGCCGGGGTGGTGGGCGGGATGTCGCGCCAGGGCGACCGCACCGAGACTTTCCGTACCCGGCAGGTGTAAGAGCCGGACATCCGGCAAGGATCGTTGCTGAGGGCAGGTACCTCACCATCCCTCACCTGTTCCCCAGGGAACGCGGCACCGGCCCTCGGCCCGGGCACGACGGCAGGCGACGAAGGAGTGGTCACGTGAACCAGATCCAGGACCCGACCCAGCTCAGCCCGAGCGTCGCGGCGGTGCGCCAGGAGGCCGGGCACGCCGTCGTCGAACTCCGCGGGGACATCGACCTCGACGCCGGCCCGCTGCTGCGCCGGACCCTGCTGGAGCTGGTGGCGGCGGGAGCCGACCGGCTGGTCCTCGACCTGTCCGGGGTGGGGTTCATCGACTCCACCGGCATCGGAATCCTCGTCACCATCGTCAACAAGGTGCACAACCACTTCGACGGCGTGGTCAAGCTGGCGGCGCCCAGCGAGAACGTCACCCGTCTGCTGGCGATGACCGGGCTGGGCGAGGTGTTCGTGGTCTACCCGAGCGTCGACGCCGCCGTCGGCCGCCCCACCCTGTCCGAGGCCGTCTGAACGGACCCTCCCCCCGCCCCCGGTTCGCTCGCGGTGACGCGCTTCCCCCCCTCGGCGCGCACCGGCGAGCCGCACCCCGCCGGCCCGCGACGGGCGTCTCCCCCCGGACGCCCGCTCGGCGCTCGACCGGCCGGGTGCGTCAGGTGGCCCGCCGCCGCTCCCGGTTCCCCCCGTGCCGGTCGAGCGGCGGCGGGCCTCGTCCCGGCGGCGGTCCGAGGCCCGCCCCTCCCGCCGCCCGCGGCGCGCCCGTGACGACACCCGCCCAAGGGGGTGTCGCGCCGGCGACCTCCCCTGACGTACCGTCGGACCATGATCCGTCGCCGTGCCGCCCCAGCGCCGGCCGCGGCGGGCGCCGACCCGCGGTACCGGAGGAGGACACCGTGAACACACCAGCCCCCGGCGACGCGTCATGAGCGGGCGCCTGCTGGCCGTCAGCGACCTGCACATCTCCTACGACGACAACCGCAGGATCGTCGAGGAGCTGCGGCCCCGGTCCGAGGGCGACTGGCTCCTGGTGGCCGGCGACATCGGGGAGAAGGTCGAAGGCATCGAATGGACCCTGCGGCTGCTCGCGTCCCGCTTCGAGAAGGTGGTGTGGGCTCCGGGCAACCACGAGCTGTGGACCCAGGAGTCCGACCCGGTCCAGCTGCGCGGCGAGGCCCGCTACCGGCACCTCGTCGAGCTCTGCCGGGGCCTGGGGGTCGTCACCCCGGAGGACGAGTACCCGGTGTGGGAGGGCGAGGGCGGACCGGTCCGGATCGCCCCGCTGTTCCTGCTGTACGACTACACCTTCCGGACGCCGACGGCCCCCACCAAGGAGGAGTCGCTGGCCCAGGCGCGGGCCGCCGGCATCGTCTGCACCGACGAGTACCTGCTGTACCCCGACCCGTACCCCAGCCGGGACGCCTGGTGCCGGGCCCGGGTCGCGGAGACCGAGCGGCGGCTGGAGGCCGTGCAGGGCGGCCCACCGCTGGTGTTCGTCAACCACTACCCGCTGGTGCGCCAGCCCACCGACATCCTGCGCTACCCGGAGTTCGCCCAGTGGTGCGGCACCACGGCGACGGCCGACTGGCACCTGCGCTTCGACACCGCCGTGATGGTCTACGGGCACCTGCACATCCCGCGGACCACCTGGTACGACGGGGTGCGGTTCGAGGAGGTGTCGCTCGGCTACCCCCGCGAGTGGCGCCGCCACGGCCTGCCGCAGGGCCTGCTGCGGGACGTGCTGCGGCACGTGCCGACCGGCGTCAACGAGGGGCTGCTGTCCGGCCGGCCCTCCCCCACCCCGGCGGCGTCCCCCGCGGCCGGCACTCCCCCGGTCGGCCCTTCCCAGGTCGGCGAGCGCGGGGCCGGCGCGCCCGGGGGCGGTGGCCGGTGATCGAGGAGCTGCTGCCGGCCTGCGTCGCCGCCGCGGAGAGCCGGGAGGACCCCGCCGACGCCTACCTCTTCCCCGAGGAGGAGGCCCTGCTGACCAGGGCGGTCGGCAAGCGGCGGCGCGAGTTCACCACCGCCCGGTGGTGTGCCCGGCAGGCCATGGCCCACCTCGGCCTGCCGCCCGCCCCCGTGCTGCCCGGCCCCCGGCGGGAGCCCCGCTGGCCGGACGGCGTGGTGGGCTCCATCACCCACTGCGACGGCTACCGGGCGGCGGTCCTGGCCCGGGCGGCCGACCTGGCGTCCGTGGGGGTCGACGCCGAGCCGCACGGGCCGCTGCCGGACGGGGTGCTGGACAGCGTCGCGCTGCCCGAGGAGCGGGCCGAGGTCGACTCGCTGCTGAAGGCCCGTCCGGAGGTGAGCTGGGACCGGCTGCTGTTCAGCGCCAAGGAGTCGGTCTACAAGGCGTGGTTCCCGCTCACCGGCCGGTGGCTGGGGTTCGAGCAGGCCGCGCTGACCATCGCCCCGGACGCCGGCACCTTCACCGCGCGGCTGCTGGTGCCCGGGCCGGTGGTCGACGGGCGCCGGCTCCCCGGCTTCGAGGGGCGGTGGATGGCGCGCGACGGACTGGTGCTGACCGCGATCGCGGTCCCGGCCCCCCGGCCGGCGGACGGCGCGGCCGGCTGAGGTGGTGGCCCGCACCGGGCGGGCCACCACCCCGCGGCCGCGGGACCACACGCTCCCCCTACGCGCGTCCCCTCGGTCCCCTCGGATCATCCGGCCGATCACCCGGCCGGCTTGAACGTCACCTCCGGGAAGGCCTCCGACGGCCCGTCCAGCAGCGGTCGCGAGCGCCCGCGCAGGTGCTGGTCGAGGAAGGCGCCGACGTAGGCCCGGGTGATCTCCATCGACCGGTCCCCGGCCAGCGGGACGCTCGGATCCGTGACCCCGAGCTGCGCGGCGAGCAGGGGGAAGTCGATGAAGGAGAAGTGTCCCGAGCCGGTCAGGGCGAGCCACCGCTTCCAACCGGTCAGGTGCTCCCACTCCCGCACCCAGGACGGGTCGTCGGCGCCCCCGGGGCCGGGAGCGCCCAGCATCAGGAACGGCCGGTCCAGCCCGGTCAGGTCGGTGAAGAAGCTGCCGTCCATGTTGGCGCCGGCGTCCACCCGGTCGTCCTCCAGCATGGTGCGCGCGGCGCTGGCACCGCCGACGGAGTGGCCCACCATGGCGATCCGCGAGGAGTCGATCAGCCAGCTGCCGTGCCAGGCCGGGTTCGGCCCGGTCAACCGGTCCAGCACGAAGGACACGTCGGCGGAACGCCCCTCGGTCACCCGGTCACCCAGGTCCGGGGCGTCCACCTCGCAGGCCACGCAGGGGGTGACCCGCCCGCCCGGGAAGGTCGTGCCGTAGGTCTCGTGGGCGTGGTCCACGGTCGCCACGACGTAGCCCCTGCTGGCCAGGTCCTCCGCCAGGCCGGTCAGCGTGGCGCGGGAGAGGGTGAAGCCGGGCGAGAGCACCACCAGCGGGAGGGCCCGAGGGCGGGGCAGCGGCGGAGCGTCCACCAGGGCGTGCGTCCTGGTGCCGCTGAGCGCCCCGGCCTCGACGTCGCCGAGGCCGAGGCCGCCGAGCAGCGCCGTGGCCTCGTCCGACGTCATGTACCGGGAGGGCCGCCCGACGGCCACCGCCGCCGGGTAGTACATCGACACCATCAGCTGGCGGTCGCCGGACTCCGGCACCCACGGGTCGAGCCGGTCGTGGTCGACGAGGTGGAGCGTGGAGGTGCCGACCGGATACGGGCCGGTGGGCCGCGGCAGGGACAGCCGGGTGGACGGCGCCTCGTCACTGGCGGTGACGAGCGGGGTCGCCCCGGGGGTGGTCGCCGCGGTGGCCGCGGTGGCGCCGCCGACCGTGCCGGCGATGGTGAGCGTGGCGAGTAAGGCGCTGATGAGCGCCCGTCGGGTTCTGTGCATGCCGAATACGCTAAGTGAGCATCACCCGGCCGGAACACCGTCCAAGGTCGGGATCTGACTGCCCCTCGGAGGGTACCGGGGCACCGCGGGGTCATCCCCCGGGCTGACGGGTGGGGCGACCTTCGGTGGGGCCGACCGCCCGGCGGTCGGCGGCCGAGGAGGGGGGCCGGCGGCTCAGCCGTAGTAGGGGCGCAGCCCGTCGCCGAGCAGCGAGAAGGCGCGCTCGGCGTCCGCCTCCGCCTCCGGCTGGACCTCCGCCGCCGTGCGGCCCGCCTCGATCCTGTGCCAGTTCGCCCGGGCCAGGACCTGGTGCTGCGCGATCAGCTGCGCGGCGGCCAGGTCCGGCAGCAGGTCGTGCGGCACGGCCGGGGCCGCCTCGCGCAGCGCCTCGGCCAGCGCGTCCTGGTCGCGGCTGGTGTAGTGGGTGAGCCGGGCCAGCAGGCTGGGCGTGGCGTAGAGCAGCCGGCGGTAGGCGAGCACCTCGGGGTCGTCGTTGAGCCCGGTGACCGGGTCGTGGGCGCGCAGCCGTGCGGTGAAGTGCCGGCGCAGGGCCGCCAGCGGCGCCTCGCCCTCCGGACGCTCGCGCACCACGCGGGCGTACTCGCCCTCGTGGTCGGTGATCCGGTGCAGGACGAGGTCCTCCTTGGCGGGGAAGTAGCGGAAGAGCGTCGGCTTGGACACCTCCGCCGCCGCCGCGATGTCGGCCACCGAGACCTGGTCGAAGCCGTGCCGCAGGAAGAGCGTGATCGCCGCGTCGGAGAGCGCCCGGCGGGTCCGCTCCCGCTTGCGCTCCCGCAGGCCCGTCGGCGGCCCCGCCGCCCCCTCGTCCGTCGCCTCGGGTCCCGCTCCCCGTTCCGGTTCCGCCGTCCGCTCGCCCACCCGCCCCACTCTAGTCGCGCGTTACCCGTCCTCACCTGTGACCGGGTCACCCCCGACCCCGGCACCCGGCGGTACGGTCGGCACCACGATCGGCACGACAATCGACACACAACGGGAACGCGACCGGCCGAGCGGACAGGACTACGTGTGGAACTGTCTTTGAGAGCCCGGCTGATATCCGGGGACCCGGGCGCGTTCACCGAGCTGTTCGACGCGCACGCGCGGGCCGTCTACGCCCACGCCGTGCGGGTGACCGGCGACTGGAGCACCGCCGAGGACGTCGTCTCCCTCACCTTCCTGGAGGCCTGGCGGCTGCGGGGCAAGCTGCGCCCGGAGGGCGACAGCCCTCGGCCGTGGCTGCTCGGCATCGCCACCAACGTGCTGCGCAACACCACCCGGGCCGCGCGTCGGCACCAGGGGGCGCTGGCCCGCCTGCCCGCCCGGGAGATCGTGCCGGACTTCGCCGACGAGCTGGTCGGGCGGATGGTGGACGCCGAGCAGTTGGCCGCCGCGCAGCGTGCCCTGCGCAGGCTGCGCAGGGCCGAACGCGAGGTGTTCACCCTCTGCGTGTGGGCGGGGCTGGACTACGCCTCCGCGGCGGAGGCGCTGGGGGTGCCGGTCGGCACGGTCCGCTCCCGGCTCTCCCGCGCCAGGAGCAAGTTGCGCAGACTCACCGAGGCGGAGTTGGGCCGGGGCGGCGAGAAGCCGGAACCGCTCCCCGGCAGCGGACAGGTACAGGGCGGCCGCACCACCGCGGCCCGGTCGAACCAGGAGAAGACCCGATGAACGCCACCCCGCGACGGCGGCCGGAGACGGTCGAGCGTGAGGAACTGGGCCGGCTGCTGCCTGCCCCGGCCGACCCGGAGCTCCCGCCCGACCGTCACCGCCTCCTCAAGGAGCATCTGATGCAGGAGATCAATCAGGACCGCGCGGCCACCGCGGCGGCGTCCCGCCGGCCGCGCCGGCTGGCCACCCTGGCGCTGGCGCCGCTGGTCGCGGCGGCGGCCGTCGCGGGGGTGCTCGTCACCGGCGGCGTCTCCCCACTGGGAGGGAACGCGCCGGGCCCCTCCGTCACCGTCGGCGCGGAGAACTCGAACGGGGCGGTGGAGCTGCTCGACCGCATCGCGCTGGCCGCGGCCGAGCAGCCGGCCGTCGAGGTGCGCGACGACCAGTTCGTGTACATCGCCAGCCTGGGCAGCGGCTCCGTGCACGAGGACGGCCAGGTCACGGTGCCGGAGCCCCGCTCCAGGGAGGTCTGGGACTCGGTCAACAGCAGCCAGGAGGGCCTGCTGATCGAGGAGGATGGGACGCGCTACCCGCTGGACACCAGGGACACCAGCGGCATCATGGTCTGCACTCGTTCCCCGGAGGGTGACGTCTGCCGGCACCCGGATCCGGAGGAGCTGCTCGGCCCTGGCCTCAACTCGCCCGACTACCGCTACCTGGAGTCGCTTCCGACCGACCCGGAGGAGCTGCTGGCGCTCATCTACCAGGGCAACGAAGGTAATGGCACCACCCCGGGCGACAAGGCGTTCAGCACCATCGGCGACCTGCTGAGGGACACCCTGGCGCCCCCCGGGCTCAGCGCGGCCCTGTACCAGGCGGCCGCGCAGATCCCCGGCGTGGAGCGGATCGACGACGTGGAGGACGCGGCGGGACGGAGCGGCGTGGCCGTCGCACGGGTGGAGGACAGCGGAAACGTGCGGGTGGAGTGGATCTTCGACGAGGAGACCCTGGAGTTCCTCGGTGAGCGCCAGATCGCGCTCACCGACAGCTTTGGCGTCCCGGCGGGCACGGTGATCTCCTCCAACGCGATACTCACCCGCGCCGTGGTGGACGAGGCGGGCGAGGTCCCGGCCGAGGCCAGCTGACCTGGGGACAGTTCGGCGCGCGTGGGCTGAAATCGGGCACCACGATGCAGAGCGCCCTGGGGACCCCCGATTCCAGAATCCCACGGGGCGACGGGCCGGGCACAGTCACCCTTTCGGGGCTGTGGACAACTCCCGGAGCGTCGCCAGCAGGATCGGACCGGTGGTCCGGTAGCCCTCGTCCCACGGCTCCCGAACCGACAAGCGCCCGCCCGCCGTCGTGCCGACGGCGGGCGGGCGCCGTGTCTCGGGCCGGCCCGGGGCGCGTCAGGGGCGGGCCGGGCGCTCGGGGCGCAGCAGTACGGCGATCAGCACGGTCAGGGCGGCGCAGACGGCGGCCAGCAGCCAGGCCATCGTGTGGAAGGCGCCGTCGTAGCCGCTCACCAGGAGGCGGGTCAGCTCCGCCGTGGTCCCGCCGTCCGCCGTGGCGCCGGCGACGTCGCCGGCGGCGGCGTGCTCGGCCAGCGCGGCCGGGTCCGCTCCGGTGGGGACGTTGGCTCCGGCACTGTCCGCGGCGACGCCGTCGGTGATCCGCACGCGGATCAGCGTGGCCAGCAGCGAGGCGTAGACCGCCACGGCGACCGCCTCGCTGCCCAGCCGCAGCGTGTTGAGGAATCCGGCCGCCATGCCGGCCTGGTGGGTCGGCACCATCTCCAGGGCCTGGGCGTCCACCAGTCCGGCCGCCAGCCCGAAGCCGACGCCGACCAGCAGCAGCGGCACGGCCAGCAGCGCCGTCGTCACCTCCGGCCCGCTGAGCAGCAGGGCGGCGTCCCCGGCGACCAGGCAGACCAGGCTGCCCAGCAGCAGCGCCGTGCTGGGCACACCGGCGGTGACCAGGCGTCCGGCGAGCACGGGGCACAGCAGCACCGGGCTGGTGAGCAGCAGCATGACCCAGCCGGCGGTGGCGCTGTCCCGTTCGGTGACGGTCGTCAGGTAGGTGGGCAGGTAGGTCAGCAGCGTCACGAAGCCGAAGGATCCGGCGACCGGCACCAGGCAGACCCCGAGGAAGCGGCGGTTGCGGAGCACGGCCAGGTCCAGCATCGGGGCGGTGACCCGCCGTTCGACGGCGGCGAAGGCGGCGAGCAGCAGCAGGCTCACGCCGAGCATGCCGAGGGTGGCTGCGCTCCCCCAGCCCCATCGGGAGGCCTGGACGATGGCGGTCATCGCCACGGCGAGCGAGGCGACGAAGAGCGCCGTGCCGGCGAGGTCGACCCGGCCGCCCCTGGGCACGGAGGTGTCCCGGCGGGCCACGGCCGGCGTCAGGGCGAGGACCACGAGCAGCGCGAGGGCGTGCAGGACGAAGATCCAGCGCCAGCCCAGGGTCTGCACGAGTTGCCCGGAGACGGTGGGGCCGAGCGCCAGCGCGATGCCGGCGACCGTGCCGAAGAGGGCGAAGGCCCTGGTCCGGGCGGCTCCGTGGAAGACGCCGGCGAGCAGCGCGCTGCCGGAGGACAGGATCGCCGCGCCGCCGACGCCGGCGACCGCGCGGGCGATGTCGAGGAGCACGATGTCGCTGGTGGCGGCGCTGGCCAGGGAGGCGGCGGCGAAGACGGCGGCGCCGAGGGCGAAGGCCCGCACCCGGCCGATGATGTCGGCGAGTGAGCCCCAGGCCAGGGTGAGGCAGGCGAAGGCCAGGTTGAAGGCGTTCACCACCCACTGGAGGGCGGGGAGGCTGGCGCCGGTGTCGTCGCCGATGCGGGGCAGGGCCACGCCGGTGCCGGAGATCGACATCGGTACGACGGCCACCGCGAGCAGGACGGCGACCAGGACCACGGTGGGGCCGGCCTCGCGTGCCGCCGGCGCGGTGCTCGGTTCCGGCGGGGACGCCGCCGGGGAGACGGCCGGGGACGCGGGCGGTGGCGCCGGTTCCGGGCTCGGGGGCTGGGTTGGGGACGGCTCCGCGGCCAACTCCATGACGGTCTTTTCCTCCGGGGTGGGGGTTCGCGCGGTTCGCGCCCGGCGGGCGGGAACTAGGTACGATAATGATCGAAGGTGCGAGCATCTTCGTACCTAGCCGGACGCTAGGAGGCCCACAGGTACGATGTCAATAGGACCTGGTGGCGAGGAGGCCCGATGCCGGACGCCGATGGACACCCCGACCGCGACGAGATCGAACTCGGCCGCGTGCTGGCCGCGCTCGCCGACGCCCGTCGGCGCGGCGTCGTGACCACGCTGGCACGCGCGCCGGAGGGCACCGAGCGGTCCTGCGGCTCCTTCAACCTGGCGGTCGCCAAGTCCACCCGGACCCACCACTTCCGGGTGCTGCGCGACGCCGGGCTGATCTGGACGACCGACCTCGGCAACCAGACCGTGGTGCGCCTGCGCCGCGAGGACATCGAGGTCCGCCTGCCCGGCCTGCTGGAGCTGCTGCTGCGCGAGGAGGGGGACGCGGCCTCCTGACCGGCCGGCGCCCGACGGGTACGCTCTCCCCGGGATGGCTAACCACGGGACTGCGCCGGCGGCCGACCGGCCACACGCATCGAACGGGTCGACGGCGCGCCGGAACGGACTGCGCGACTTCCTGCGCACCCGGCGCGCCCGGCTCTCCCCCGAGGACGTCGGCATGCCCGCCGCGGGCCGCCGCCGCACCCCCGGCCTGCGCCGCGAGGAGGTCGCCGTGCTCGCCGGGGTCGGCGTCTCCTGGTACACCTGGCTGGAGCAGGGCCGCGACATCAACGTCTCCGCCGAGGTGCTGGACGCCGTGGCACGCGCCCTGCGGCTGTCCGAACCCGAGCGCCAGCACCTCTACCGGCTCGCCGGGCTCAACCCCCCGCAGGTGCGGCCCGCAGCGCCGCGCCTGCCCGTCGAGCCCTCCCTGCAACGGCTCCTCGACGGCTGGTCACCCAAGCCGGCGTACGTCCTGGACCGGCACTGGTACTTCATCGCCACCAACGCCGCGGCGCGGGAGATCTTCGGTCTCACCTCCCGCGACCACAACTGCCTGATCGCGTTCTTCACCAACGACCGCTACCGCGGCGCCGTCCGGAACTGGGCCGAGATGGCCCCGCAGGTCGTCGGCCAGTTCCGGCACGACGCCGGGCGCCACCCCGACGACCCGGCCTTCGCCCGCCTCGCCGAGCGGGTGTCCGCGGTCAGCCCGGAGTTCGCCGAGCTGTGGGCCCGGCACGACGTCAGCCCAGTGGCCCAGGGCATCAAGGCACTGCGGCACCCCGAGGCGGGGGAGCTGACCTTCGAGTACACCTCGCTGCCGCTCCCGCACCGCCCGGACGACCGCCTGCTGCTGCACAACCCGGCCCCCGGCACCGGCACCGCCGCACGGCTGGAGCGCTGGATGGCCGCGGTGGAGACGGCGCGGCCGGACGCCTCCCCCGCCGGGGAGCGGGCCGAGGCCGGCTGAGCCGGCTCATCCTGCCCCCGCCGTGGGTGGTGGTGGCAGAACCAGCATCAACTGACACTGGGTGATCGCGCGGCGACCCAGGACGATCTGGTCATGACCACAACGCCCGAAACCCCGCAGCACTCCCCCGCGACCGCCGGCGCCGCCCGGCTCCCCGAGCGACAGGCCAGCCGCTTCGTCGGCCGGACCGCCCTGATCACCGGCGGCAGCAGCGGAATGGGCCTGGCCACGGCCCGCCGGCTGCTCGACGAGGGAGCCAGCGTCGTCATCACCGGGCGGTCCGAGGCGCGGCTGGCGGCGGCCGAGGCGCAGCTGCGCGACGGGCTCGCCCACCCGGAGAAGGAACCCGACCGCGTCCTCGCCGTCCGCGCCGACGTGGCCGAGCCGGCCGACCTCGACGAGCTGGTGCGCCGGGTCGGCGAGGCCCACGAGCGGCTGCACGTGGTCTTCGCCAACGCCGGCATCGGCACCTTCAAGCCCTTCGAGCAGCTGACCGACGCCGATGTCGACGCCACCATCGACGTCAACTTCAAGGGTGTCTTCCGCACCGTGCAGAAGACCCTCCCGCTGCTCGCCGAGGGCGCCTCGGTGGTGCTCAACGCCTCCTGGACGCTGCACCGCGGAATGGCGCAGGCCTCCGTCTACTCGGCGTCCAAGGCCGGCGTGCACAACCTGGCCCGGACCCTCGCCAGCGCCCTGGCGGGACGGCGGATCCGGGTCAACTCGGTCAGCCCCGGATTCATCGACACGCCGATGTACCCGGAGGACCAGGTGGATCCGGCCGAGGCCGCGCTGGCCCGGGCGAGCACCCTGCTCGGCCGCTTCGGCCGGCCGGAGGAGGTGGCCGCCGCGGTGGCCTTCCTGGCCTCGGACGACGCCTCCTTCATCACCGGCCAGGACCTCGTGGTGGACGGCGGCCTGGTCGGCTCCATCCCCCCGCACCGCTAGGCCGCCGGCGTCCCTCCTCCCCGAAATCAGCCGCACGACCGTTCCTCCCTCGCTCCTGGAGTCGTCATGAAAGCCGTCACGATCCCCGAGTTCGGTGGCCCCGAGGTGCTGCGCCTCGTCGAGCTGGCCGACCCGGTGCCGGGCCCCGGCCAGGTCTCCGTGGACGTGGCCTACGCCGGCGCCAACTTCGCCGAGGTCCTCTACCGGCGCGGCATGGCGGACGTGCCGCTGCCCTTCGTCCCCGGCATCGAGGTCTCCGGCCGCGTCCGGGCGCTGGGCCCCGGCGTGCGGGGGCTGGCCGTCGGCCAGCCGGTGGCGGCGCTGACCATCGTGGACAGCGGCGGCTACGCGGGGACGGTGGTCACGGCGGCGGAGCTGGTCGTGCCGCTGGACGGCGGCTCCCCGTCCGGGGACGGTGCCACCTCCGGCCTGGACCTGGCCACCGCCGCCGCGGTGCCGTCCAACACCACCACCGCGTACGTCGTGCTGAACAAGATCGCGCGGGTGGAGGCCGGGCAGTCCGTCCTGGTGCACGCCGCGGCCGGCGGCGTCGGCAGCCAGCTCGGGCAGGTGGCGCGGCTGCTCGGCGCCGGCCGGGTGGTCGGGACGGTCGGCAGCCCGGGCAAGCTGGAGGTGGCGAAGGCCTTCGGCTACGACGACGTCATCCTGCGCGAGGAGGTGGCCGAGCGGGCCCCCGGGCTCACCGGGGGGCGCGGCTTCGACGTCGTCGTGGATCCCGTGGGCGGGCCGACCCGGCGGCAGAGCCTGGACGTGCTGGCCCCGACCGGGCGGCTGGTGGTGATGGGGAACGCCTCCGGCGCCGCCGACGTGGCCGTGTCCACCATCGAACTCTGGCTCACCAACCGTGCGGTGGCCGGCTTCAACCTGGCCGCGTTCACCGCCGCCTACCCGACGCAGGCCGGTGCCGCGCTGCGCTGGGCGCTCCGGGTGGTGGCCGCCGGGGACGTGCAGGTGGCCGTCGAGGAGCTCACCCTGGAGGAGGCGGCCGAGGCGCACCGGCGGATCGAGTCCGGCGCCTCCACCGGCAAGCTGGTGCTGCGGGTCGGCGGCGCCTGACGGCCACCGGCCGGGCCCGGGTGCGGCGGTGGCGCGGGAAGACCCGACGCCGACCGGGAACGGGCCGGTCATTCCGGCCCGGGGCACCACCCGGTCGCCGCGACCACGTCCCGCGCGATCTCCGGCACGCTCCGGCCGTCCGTGGCGATCCGGGCGACCCAGGGCGGCGCCACCGCGTCCAGGTGGCGGGCCATCCGGGCGCTGCGGACCAGGTGCGCGTCCAGTTGGCTGCCGATCTCCCGGGCCTCCAGGCGCCGCCGGGCCGTGTCGTCCCCCGCGGTGAGCAGCACTCCCACGATCCGCGGGGCACCGCCCAGGGCGCGGACGAACATGTCCGGCTCCAGGACGCTGACCGTGTTGGTGTACACCAGCCGGTGGTGCCCGCGGGCGGCGAAGTTGCGCCACACCGCCGTCAGGTTGTCCTCGGTGATCTTCGAACGGTGCGGGTCGTCCGCCGGCGCGGGGTGGATCTGGTCCAGCAGGTCGCCCTCCAGCAGGCAGTGCGCCACCGAGGCGGCCCGGAGCAGGGCGGACACCTCCCACCCCACGGTGGACTTCCCCACCCCCGAGCGCCCGGCGATCAGCAGCACCTCGTGGCGCGGGACCTCGTCCACGCTCGCTCCTCCCGACGCGTCCGCGGCGGCCCGTCCCCACCGCCTCCCGCGCGGAGTGCACCACGCCGTCGCCGGCCTGGTCACCCGGTTTTTCGCCGGGGCCACCCGGCCCTGGGGTCACAGCTCCTGGAAGAAGGCGTGCACGACCCTGCTGCTCTGGCCGCCGCCGGTGAAGAAGGTGTTGAACGACGGCGCCGTGCCGGTGAAGTCCTGGGACACCTCGCCGGACTCCAGGTACTCCCAGTTGAACCGCAGCTGGAGGTTGTCGTGCAGGGGATTGTCGCAGTCCTCGCTCGTGTAGGCGATGGTGCCCACCGAGCCGCCGGCGTCGGCCGAGACCGACTCGGCGGAGAAGATGGCGTCGCTGCGGGCCAGGATGCCCAGGGGCGGGATCTCGTCCCACAGCCCCTCGCTCACCTCTCCGTCGGTGAGCCGCAGATCGCAGTAGGTCTGGTTGTGCCAGACGACGTGTATGCCCTGGTGCGCCGACTGCCACGAGGCGTGGGCGGTCCCGGGCGTCAGCAGGGCCCCCACCAGGGCCGCTCCCACCCCCAGTGAGCAGGCTGTCTTGTTCACCGCGTCCCTCCGATGCGCACAGCGTTCCGGCCGTCGAGGAGCGCCCGCCGTGACTGTCGGGGCGTGGCCCCTCGGTGAAGGCATGCCCCGGAGGGCCCGGTGGCGACGGGGACGGCGGCCGAATTACCCCCATGGTGGGACCGCGCGCCCCGGCGGGTTCGCGCCGGGCGCACGCCCCCCGGTCGGCCCGTCCGCCCGCGCCCGCCGCTCAGCCCGTCCGCGCGGTGTCGACCGCCCAGTGGTTGGCGCGCAGCGGACGACCGGCGAAGACGACCGTCCGCTCTCCGAGCAGGCGGAAGCCGAGTGAGCGGCAGATGCCGTTGGACGGGGCGTTGGTGACCGCCGGAAAGGCGTGCACCAGGCCCCAGCGGCCGTCCTCGCGGGCCTCGTCGAGCAGCGCCCGCACCGCCCGCTTGGCGAGTCCCCGCCCCTGGAAGGCCGGGAGCACCATCCAGCCGATCTCGGAGAGGCGCTCGCCGTCATCGTCCTGGTGGGACCACAGGGTCACGCTTCCCGCCGCCTGGTCGTCCGCGGCCCCGTCGGGAACGATCATCCGGATCCAGGAGACGTCCCCGGCCGCGTCGCGGACGTCCCGCCGCACCTTGGCCTCGATGCCCTCGCGCGGGAGCGGGCCCCCGAGCTCCCGCATCATCACCGGGTCGCACCGCATCGCGACGTAGGCGTCCACGTCGTCGAGCGTCACGTCGCGCAGCCGCATCCCCGCACGCCTCCTTCGGTGGTCCCGCCCCGCCCGGGGCGGGTAGCGGTCACTCCTCGATGGCCCCGCCCACCCTCCGCAGGTGCTCGCGGAAGGTCAGCGACGGCGTCCGCCGGCGCTCGGCGAGGTAGGCGTCGAACCGTACCTGCTCGCGCAGACCGACGCCGCCGCGGACGCGTTCGGCCTGGCGGCGCTCGGTGTCCCGGATCCGCTCGGCGAGGGTGAGGAGTTCCCCGATCCGGTCGGCCGGCAGGAAGAGCACGCCGTCGTCGTCGCCGAACACGAGGTCGGCGCGGGTGACCGTCCACTCCCCCACGGTGGCGGCCTCCAGCGCGTCCCCGGGACGGGCGTCGAGGCGCCTGGGACCGGTGGGGGTGGCGCCCAGGCTGAAGACCGGCAGGCCGATCGCCCGGATGTCGGCGGTGTCGCGGTGCAGGCCCCAGATCGCGATCCCGGCCAGCCCGGCGGCCCGGGCCTCCAGGACGACCAGGTCGCCGACGCACGCCTCGTCGAGCCGTCCGCCGTTGTCGACCACCAGCACGTCGCCCGGGGCGGCGCCGGTGAAGGCCTCCAGGAAGACGTCCACGCTGCCGACGTGGCGGGCCGGGCACGCCCGCCCGACCAGCCGGTCGCCGGGGGTCACGGCGCGCAGCGGCGCCGGAGCGCAGCGCACCTCGGCCCCCGCGCGCAGGCAGGCGTCCGCCAGGTGGGCGGTGGTCAGCTCCGCGAACCGGTGTCGCAGCTGGTGGTGCTCCATGGCTTCCCTCGTCCCGCGTCGTGTCCGTCATCGGGCCGACGCCCCGCCAGGCGGCCCGGCCGGGGCCCATGCTAGGGGTTCCGGTCAGGACGCCATGGCCGGTTCGCGGGCGGTGTCCGGGCGGGCGTGGCCGCGCACCGCGTCGAGGTACTCGGCGATGGCGTCCCGGTTGCGGGTCAGGCAGGCGATGCGCTCGGTCATCCGGTCGCGTTCGCGTTCCAAGGTGGCGATCATCTCCGGCGTCGCGTCCGGGAAGTAGATCGTCCGGGGCTTGTCGAGGCAGGGCAGGATCTGTTTGATGATGCGGGTCGGCAGGCCGGCGTCGAGCAGCCCCCGGATCTGCAGGACGCGGTCCACGTACCGCTCGTCGTACGAGCGGTAGCCGTTGGCGCAGCGGTCGGGGACGATCAGCCCCTGCTCCTCGTAGTAGCGCAGCAGCCGCCGGGGCGTGCCGGTGCGGGCGGAGAGCTCTCCGATGCGCATGTGACCGACCTCACATCCAGTCGTGTTGACGTTCACATCAATGTGACGGTTCGAGCCTAACGGCATGTCGAACCTCACCACATCCCCCGCCGGGCACACCACCCCGGCAGCCGACCGGAAACTCCCCGTGTCCGCGCTGCTCGCGCTGGCCACGGCGGTCTTCGTCACCAGTCTGACCGAGACGCTGCCCGCCGGCGTGCTGCCCGCGATGAGCGCCGACCTCGGCGTCAGCGAGTCCGCGGCGGGCCAGTCGGTGACCATCTACGCGGTCGGCACCGCGCTCACCGCGATCCCGCTGTCCGCCGCCACGGCCGGGTGGCGCCGCAAGCGGCTGCTGCTGACCGCGATGGCGGGGTTCGCGGTCGCCGGCGCGGTCACCGCCGTCTCCTCGAACTACCCGCTGACCATGGCCTCCCGGTTCGTCGCCGGGGTGGCCGCCGGCCTGGCCTGGGCGCTGCTGGCCGGTTACGCCCGGCGCCTGGCGCCGCCCCACCTCCAGGGCAAGGCCGTCGCCATCGTGATGACGGGCATTCCGATCGCCCTGTCGCTCGGGGTGCCGGCGGGCACCTTCCTCGGCGCGGCGCTCGGCTGGCGGACCACCTTCACCCTCGTCACCGTGCTGGCCGTGGTGCTGATCGGCTGGATCCTGGCGGCCGTCCCGGACCAGCCGGGCCGGCGACCGGACGGCGGCCGGGCCCCGACGGCACGGGCCCTGACCGTGCCGGGGGTGGCGCCCGTGCTCTTCGTCACCGGGGTCTTCGTGCTGGCGCACACCGTCCTGTACACCTACATCGCCACGTTCCTCGACCGGTTCGGCATGGGCGGCTCCACCGACGTGGTGCTGCTGGTCTTCGGCGCCGCCTCCATGGCGAGCATCTGGGTGGTGGGCGCCCACATCGACCGCCGGCTGCGCGCCCTCACCATCGCCAGCACCGTGCTGTTCGCCGTGGCGGCCACCGTGCTGGCGCTGCTGGCCGACAGCCCCGCCGCCGTCTACCTCGCGGTGGCGCTGTGGGGGCTCGGCTGGGGCGGCGCCCCCACCCTGCTGCAGACCGCCGTGGCGGACGCCGGCGGCGAGGCGGCCGACGCGGCGCAGGCCATGCTGGTGACCCTGTGGAACGCGGCCATGGCCGGGGGCGGGGTGGCCGGCGGCGTCCTCCTCGACCGGTACGGCCCGGGCTCCTTCCCGTGGAGCGTGCTGTTGCTCCTGGTACCGGTGCTGATCGTGGTGGTCGCCGCGCGGCGCCACGGCTTCCCGGCCGCCCGGGACCGTGCCGCCGCGGAAGCCGGCCCGGCCGCGTGAGGACGAACCGGCCGGACACGCCCGGCCCGGCGGGGGGTCACCCACCCCGCCGGGCCGGACGGCCGGTCAGCGGCCCTCGCGCCAGCGGTTGGTGATGGGCAGCCGGCGGTCGCGGCCGAACGCCTTCAGGGAGATCTTGGCGCCCGGCGGGTACTGGCGGCGCTTGTACTCGGCGGTGTCGACCAGCCGCAGCACCCGGTCCACCAGGTCGGCGTCGAAGCCCGCCGCCACGATCTCGTCCCGGCCCATGTCGCGCTCCACGTAGCGGTCCAGGACCTCGTCGAGCACGGCGTAGTCCGGCAGCGAGTCGCTGTCCAGCTGCCCCGGCCGCAGTTCGGCGCTCGGCGGCTTGGAGATGGAGTTCTCCGGGATGGGGCCCACCTCGCCGCGCTGGGCGGCCACCGTGTTCCGCCAGGTGGCCAGCCGCCACACCAGCGTCTTGGGCAGGTCCTTGATCGGGGCGAAGCCGCCGACCGCGTCCCCGTAGAGGGTGGAGTAGCCGCAGGCCAGCTCGGACTTGTTGCCGGTGGCCAGCACCAGGTGCCCCTCCTGGTTGGAGATGGCCATCAGGGTGGTGCCGCGCAGCCGCGCCTGGAGGTTCTCCTCGGCCAGCCCGCTCAGGCCCAGCTGCCCCTGGTAGGCGTCGAACATCGGGGCGATCGGCACGGTGCGGAAGTGCAGCCCGGTGCGCCTGGCCAGCTCGGCCGCGTCGCCCTTGGAGTGCTCCGAGGAGTAGGAGCTGGGCATCGACACCCCGTGGACGGCGTCCGCCCCGAGGGCGTCCACGGCCACCGCCGCGACCAGCGCCGAGTCGATGCCGCCGGACAGGCCGACCAGCACCGACTTGAAGCCGTTCTTGGTGACGTAGCCGCGCAGGCCGGTCACGATCGCCGAGTAGACCTCCTCCTCGTCGCCGATCCGCTCGGTCACGGTGCCGGGGTGCTCCGGCTCGTAGGCGGGCAGCGGCTCGGCGGAGACCACCGCGCGGTCCACGGTCAGCCCGTCGGCCACCACGGCGCCGGAGGGGCGCTCCGGCGCCTCGGCTGCGGCCGGCAGGTCCAGGTCGACCAGCAGGCAGTGCTCCTCGAACTGCGGGGCGCGGGCCAGCAGCGCGCCCTCGGCGTCGACCACCAGCGAGTCGCCGTCGAAGACCAGCTCGTCCTGGCCGCCGACCGTGTTGACGTAGGCCAGCGCGCACCCGGCCTCCCGCGCCCGGCGGCGCAGCAGGTCGTAGCGGACGTCGTCCTTGGCCCGCTCGTAGGGGGAGGCGTTGATGGTGAGCAGCAGGCCGGCGCCGGCGTCGCCGACGGCCGCGACCGGCCCGCCGTCCTGCCACAGGTCCTCGCAGATGGCGAGCGCCACGTCCACGCCGTGCAGCCGCACGATCGCCAGCCGCTCGCCCGGCACGAAGTAGCGGTACTCGTCGAAGACGCCGTAGTTCGGCAGGTGGTGCTTGGGGTAGCGGATGACGACCTCGCCGCGGTACAGCAGCGCGGCGGCGTTCTGCGGTGCCCCGGCCGGCCGGCCGAACCGCGGCACGGCGTTCTCCGAGCGGCCGAGGTAGCCGACGACGACGGCGATGTCGCCGAGCCCCTCCTCCGCCAGGCGGGTGGCGAGGGCGCGCAGCGCGGCCCGGGAGGCCTCCACGAAGGACGGGCGCAGCGCGAGGTCCTCGACCGGGTAGCCGGTCAGGGTCATCTCGGGGAAGGCGGCGAGGTGGGCGCCGGCGTCCGCGGCGCGGCGGGTCCACGCCACGACGCGGTCCGTGTTGCCCGCGAGGTCCCCGACGGTGATGTCGATCTGGTTGAGAGCGAGGCGAAGTTGAGGCACGTATTCGAGCGTAGGTCACCGGCGCGGGGCGGCGGCGACCGGCCACCGGGCCGGTGACCAGCGGTGCCGCCGGGCGGCGGCCGGGCCGGGCCGGCCGCCGCCCGGCGGTGGGGCGGGCGCGGTCAGCCCCGGGCGGCGGTGGGCTCGTCGGCGGGGTGCTCGGCGCCGTCGGAGCGGGCGAGGACCTTCGAGCGCGAGGCCGCTCCCGGACGGCCGGTTCCGCCGCGGCGGCTGTCCGCGAACCAGATCAGCGCGGCGAGCAGCGCGCCCAGTCCGGCCAGGCCGCCGCCGACCAGGTTGGGCGAGAGGTAGCCGTAGCCGGCGCTGATCACCAGGCCGCCGAGGTAGGCGCCGAGGGCGTTGGCGAGGTTGAACGCCGCCTGGTTGGCGGCGGAGGCCAGGGCCGGCGCGCGGTGGGCCTTCTCCATCACCAGGGTCTGCAGGCCCGGCGAGGCGGCGAAGGCGAAGGCGCCGATCAGGACCACGGTGGCCGCGGCGGACCACTGGGCGCGGGCGGTGAGGGAGAAGGCCAGCAGGGTGAGGGCGAGCAGGCCGAAGGAGAGCACGATGCTCGGCCGCAGCGCGCGGTCCGCGATCCAGCCGCCGAGGGCGTTGCCCAGGGTCATGCCGATGCCGAACAGGGCCAGGACGAGCGTCATGGAGCCGGGCGCGAACCCGGCCACCTCGGTCATCATCGGGGCGATGTAGCTGTAGCAGGCGAACAGGCCGCCGCAGCCGAGGATGACGGTGGCCAGCACCAGCCAGAGGCCGCCGCTGCGGAAGCTGGCGAGCTCGTGCCGCAGCCCGACGTCGCTGCGGCGGGGCAGGTGGGGGACGAGCGCCACGATGGCGGCGACGGCGACGACGCCGATCAGCACCACGACGCCCATGGTGACGCGCCAGCCGAAGCGCTGGCCGAGCAGGGTGGCGCCGGGCACGCCGACCACGTTGGCGATGGTGAGCCCGGCGAACATCACCGAGACGGCGCGGGCCCGCAGGTGCGGGGCGGCCAGTTCGGTGGCGACGACGGCTCCGGCGCCGAAGAACGCGCCGTGCGGCAGCGCGGCCACCACGCGGGCGACGGCGAGGAACCAGAAGTTGGGGGCGAGCGCGCACAGCAGGTTGCCGACGACGAACAGGCACATCAGGCCGATCAGCAGGGTGCGGCGGGGCACCCGGGCGGCGATGGCGGTGAGCAGCGGCGCGCCGATGACGACGCCGAGGGCGTAGCCGGAGACGAGCCAGCCGGCCTGCGGGATCGACACCTCCATGTCGGAGGCGACGTCGGGCAGCAGGCCCATGATGACGAACTCGGTGGTGCCGATGGCGAAGGCGCTGATGGCGAGGGCCAGGAGAGCCAGGGGCATGCGGGACTCCAGTGGTCGCGCGGGCGGCCGGCGCGTGGGGGTGTGCGCGGGCGGGCCGGCGCGCGGCGGGACGCGGGCAGGCGGGGAGGGGTACGGACGCCGGTGTCCGCCAGTGAAGGAAAGCACGACCGCCTCCGCGGGGATTCCTGGGGATTCCCGGGGAGGCGGTCGTGTGTGCCGTGGTGGCGGAGGGTTCACGTGGGCTTGGTCGTGGATCCTTCGCCCGGGGGCCCGGTCCGCCGGGGCGGACGGGGCCGTGCATCAGCCTAGTGGGTGGTACGGCGCCGGCTCACCTCGGGGCGGGCGGCTCACAGGTCGAGGTCGGCGGCGATCGGGCGGTGGTCGCTGCCGGTGGCCGGCAGCACCCAGGAGTCCACCGGTTCGACGCCCTTGACCAGCACGTGGTCGATGCGGGCCATCGGGAAGGAGGCCGGCCAGGTGAAGCCGAAGCCGTCCCCGGCGGCGCCCTGGGCCGAGCGCATGCCGGCGGTGATCGGGGAGAGGCTGCGGTCGGTGGCGGTGCCGTTGAGGTCGCCCATCAGCACGACCCGTTCCAGCGGCTCCTCGGAGATGGTGGCGCCGAGCGCCTCGATGGTCTCGTTGCGCTGGTCGGAGGAGAACCCCTCGGCGCCGACCCGGACGGAGGCGAGGTGGGCGACGTAGACGGCGAGCGGGCCGCTCGGGGTCTCCACCTCGGCGCGCAGGGCGCGGGTCCAGCCGATGCTGATGTCGATGTCGGCGGACTCGCCGACGGGGTAGCGGCTCCACAGGCCGACCGTGCCGCCCCGCACGCTGTAGGGGTACTCGGCGGCCAGCACCTCCTGGTAGACGGGCAGCGCCTCGTCGGTGATCTCCTCCAGGGCGATCACGTCGGCCTCCGCCGCGAGCAGCGCCCGCGCCGTCCCGGTCGGGTCGGGGTTGGCGGCGCCGACGTTGTGGGCCAGCACCCGCAGGTCGCCGGCCCCGGGGGTGCCCTTGGGCAGCAGCACGGATCCGAACATGCCGATCCAGACCACGATCGGCAGCAGCAGGGCCAGCAGGGCCACCCGTGCCCGGCGCAGCAGGGCGCCGAGCAGCAGCACCGGCACGGCGGTGCCGACCCAGGGCAGGCCGGTGTCGAGCAGGCTGGCGACGTTGCCGAAGCTGTTGGAGACGAAGTCGCGCAGCAGCATCGGAAGGGCGGAGAGCACGGCCAGCACCGCGAGGATCCAGCCCCGGCGCCACCGGCGGGTGTCCTCGGGACGGCCGAGCAGCAGCCGCAGCGGCCATCCGCGCCGCCCGGGGCCGGCCGGCCCCGGCGTGGGCCCGGGGGCGGACGGCGCCGGAGGCTCCTGCTCCTCCGGCGGGCCGGGAACACCCCACTCGGGCTCCTCGGGCGGCCGCTGGAGGGTCGCCGGTGAGGGGCGGGTCAGGCGCAGGGTCTTCAGGTCACGGTCGGGGCCGCTGCCGTCGTCTGCCGTTGCCATGTCGTCCGTTCAGGCTCGTGCGTACCGTGCGGAGGGGATCGGCCCGGCGCCGGGGTACGGCGTCGGGAACGCGCGCTTTCGCGGTGGTTCGTCCGTCCTCATGGCGTGTAGGACGTTCACCGGGCGGCGAGAAGTTCCACAATCGTCGATGACGCGATCACGAGATGTGGCGGTTAGATCATGCCGCACGGCGAGGGGTGGGAGACCCACCGCGCACCCCCGGCCGGGCGCCGCCGGCGGCCGCGCAGGCGTGCCCGAGGCGTCCGCCGCGAGGGCGTGGGAGCGGGGGTCAGCCTACGGGCGCGGCGGCCCCGCGCGCACCCCTTCCCCACGCTTCGCGCACAAATGTGTTCTCCCGGCGTCCGCCGGGCGCCGGCTGTCTGACGGGTCCATGACGATACGTCGGCCCGGCCGGGGCGGCGGGCGTCCGGGCGCCGGCCTTCCCCGCCGTGCTCAGCCGCGGGGGCGGGCGCCGTTCAGCACCAGGTCGACCACCCGGGCCGCGGTCTCCCGGGTCGGGGCCGTCCCCTCGCGCAGCACCGTGCCGGCCAGCATGGGGCCGGCGAGGGCCTGGCCGAGCACCTGGAGGTCGACGTCGTCGCGGATCTCCCCGCTGGCCACGCCGCGCTCCAGGACCCGGCGCAGCGCCTCCCGGCGCCGGTCCACCACGATCCGCTTGTACTGGGCGAACAGGGCGGGGTGGCAGCGCATGTCCGCGATGACCGAGCGCAGCAGGCCGCTGGTGGCCTCGCCGGCGGCGTGCTCGCGGATGTGGTCGCACAGCCGCACCAGGTCGTCCTCGACGGAGTCGCCGGGCAGTTCCGGGACGGGCAGCTCCACCTGGGCGACCACGTGGGCCAGCAGGGCGTCCTTGCCGGGCCAGCGCCGGTAGACGGTGGCCTTGCCGACGCCGGCGCGCTGGGCGATGCCCTCGATGGTGAGGTCGGCGATGCCGTGCCCCTCGGCCAGCAGGGCCAGCACGGCGTCGGTGATGGCGGCCTCGGCGGCGGCGCTGCGCGGCCGGCCGCGCCGGCGGTCGCAGGGCGGGTCGCCGGCCGGGTCGTACGGGTCGCCGGCCGGGCACGGCGGCGGGGGCCCGTCCTCCTGGACGGCCATCGGCTCCACGGCCGACGGCTCCGCGGCCGGCCGCCCGACGGCCCGACCGGGACCGAGTCCCCCCGCCGGTTCGGCTCGCACGGGTCCGGCGCCCGGGTGCGGGCGGGGCGGCGGAGGGCTCGGTCGGGTCATGGCGTCACACTCTCACAGGGTCGTTCGGCTCATGGTCGCCGGACGCCGGGGCGGCGGACGGCGACCGGTCGCCCTCGGCGGGCACCGGGGTCGTCCCCTCAGCCTGCCCCATCCGCCCCGTTCCGGCGGCCCGGTCGGCGCCGCCCGGTCGGGCGAGCCGGCCGGGGAGGAAGCGGAACACGACCACGGCCCCGAGCAGCGTGACGGCGGCCGAGACCAGCGAGGTGAGGTGCATGGCGTCGACGAACGCCGCCCGGGCCGGCTCGACGAGCGCCTGGCCGCGCGCGCCGAGGGAGGCGGCGACGCCGAGGGTGGCCTCGATCGACTCGCCGGCGGTGTGCCGCAGCTCCGCCGGGATCGCGGCCAGCGGCGCCTCGACGCCGTCCCGGTAGCTGGTGGAGAGCACCGTGCCCAGCACGGCGACGCCGAGCGCGGCGCCGACCTGGCGGACGGCGCTGGACAGGGCCGATCCGGTGCCGGCCTTCTCGCGCGGCAGTGCGGCCATGATGGCGACGGTGGCCGGCGGGGAGACGTGCGCGATGCCGGCGCCCTGGACGAAGAACACCACGGCCAGCAGCCACGCCGGGGTGCCGGCGTCCACCAGCAGGAACAGCAGGAAGGACAGCGCCACCAGGGTCAGCCCGCCGGCGGCCACCACGCGGGCGCCGAGCCGGTCCACCACCGCCGAGGCCCGCGGGGCGAAGGCGAGCTGGGCGACCGCCTGCGGCAGCATCATCAGGCCGGACTGCAGCGGGGTGTAGCCGCGCACGCTCTGCAGGTAGAAGATCATGAAGAAGCCGACGCCCATCAGCACGAAGAACGCCAGCCATATGGTGATCATGGCCGCGGCGACCTGCCGGTCGCGGAACAGCCGCAGGTCCACCGCCGGGTGGTCGGTGCGCAGCTCGTGCCAGGCGAACAGGGCGAGCACCAGCAGGCCGCCGAGGCCGGTGGCCCACACCTCGGGCACGGTGACGTCGGCCAGCTCGCCGCCGCGGATGATCGCGAAGACCAGCAGCACCAGGCCGACGATGGACAGCAGCACGCCGACCGGGTCCATCCGGCCGGGGGCGGGGTCGCGCGACTCCGGCACCACGACGAACATGGCGATCACCGCGACCACCACGATCGGCACGTTGACCAGGAAGACCGAGCCCCACCAGAACCGCTCCAGCAGCAGGCCGCCGGTGATCGGGCCGATGGCGATGGCGAGGCCCACCGCGCCGGCCCAGATGCCGATGGCCCGGGGCCGCTCCTGGGGCTCGAAGACGTTGGTGATGATCGCCAGGGTGACCGGCATGACCAGCGCGCCGCCGACGCCCATCAGGCCCCGGTAGGCGATCAGCTCGGCCGGGGAGCCGGCGAACGCGGACAGCAGCGAGGCCGCGCCGAACACCACCATGCCGGTGAGCAGGACCTTCTTGCGGCCGAGCCGGTCGCCGAGGATGCCGGCGGTGAACAGCAGGCCGGCGAAGACCAGCGTGTAGGAGTTGATCGCCCACTCCAGCTCGGCCTGGTTCGCACCGAGGCCGACCGGGGGCGGGGTGGCGATGGTCCGCATCGCCACGTTGAGGATCGAGTTGTCCAGCACGACGACGAGCAGGCTGAGGACCAGCACGCCGAGGATCGCCCAGCGGCGGCGGTGGACCTCCTCGGGGACGGTGCGCGGTGGCGGCCCGGATGGCTGCGAGCTCAAGGTTTCCTCCGTTCGGGAGCGACGCCGGGCGATTTGCGATACGGCGCCGTCTCGGAACGAGGAGCATAGTCCCCTTTACGGAACGGATGCGTTCCGGAAATTAAAGATCGGGCAAAGGGTCGGTCGGGACCGGGCATGGCGCGGCGCCGGAAGGGCCGGCGGACCGCGTGGCGGCCACCGGGCGACGTCGTGACGGTCACCACAGCGGGCACCCCTCGGCCGGTCGGGGGACCGCGTGCCACGATGAGGACATCCGGGGACGTCCCCGCCGCGCGGCCACCGCCGCGCCGCCGGGCGCCACGAGACCCACAACAGGAGATGCGACACCCATGGCCCTTCCTCAGGCACAGCCGGGACAGCCGACGCCGGGACAGCCGACCTCGGGGCAGCCGACCTCTGCACAGCCGGGGCCGGAGGGATCGCCGGCCCCGTCCGCCGGCCTGCCCTCCGCGCCGCAGATGACGCTCTACGGCGGGGCACCGGCGACCCGCCGGGTCACCGTGCGCGACCTCGCCGCCGCCAAGCAGCGCGGCGACCGCTGGCCGATGCTCACCGCCTACGACGCCCTGACCGCCGGCGTCTTCGACGAGGCCGGGATACCGGTCATCCTCGTCGGCGACTCCGCCGGCAACACCCACCTCGGGTACGAGAACACCGTGCCGGTCACCATGGACGAGATGGCGATGATGGCCGGCGCCGTGGTGCGCGGCACGCGCCGCGCGCTGGTCGTCGCCGACCTCCCCTTCGGCGCCTACCAGGCGTCTGCGCGCCAGGCGTTCGACAACGCGGTGCGGCTGGTCAAGGAGGCCGGCGTCGGCGCGGTCAAGCTGGAGGGCGGCGAGCGGGTGCTGCCGCAGGTCCGGCTGCTGGTCGAGGCCGGCATCGCCGTGATGGGCCACCTCGGGCTCACCCCGCAGTCGGTGCACACCCTCGGCGGGCTGCGGGTGCAGGCCCGCGACGAGGCCGCCGCCGCCCGGCTGCTCCGCGACGCCCACGCGCTGCAGGAGGCCGGCGCCTTCTCGGTGGTGCTGGAGGCCGTGCCGGCCGAGCTGGCCGCCAAGGTGACCGCGGAGCTCTCCGTGCCCACCATCGGCATCGGCGCCGGCCCGGACTGCGACGCCCAGGTGCTGGTCTGGCCGGACATGGCGGGGCTGACCCCGGGCCGCACCCCGAAGTTCGTCAAGAAGTACGCCGACCTGCGCGACGTCCTCGGCCGCGCGGCCCGCGCGTTCGCCGACGACGTGGTGGCCGGCTCCTTCCCGGCCGCCGAGCACACCTACCGCTGAGCCGTCCCGCCCGAGCCGGGGCGGCGCCCGCCCCGGCTCAGGCGGACCGGCGGACCACCAGCTCCGTCGGCAGGATCACCGCCGAGGGCTCCTCCCCGGCGATGCGGGCCATCAGCAGCCGCACCAGCTCGGCGCTGATCCGCTCCATCGGCTGGCGCACGGTCGTCAGCGGCGGCTCGGCGCCCACCGCGATCGGGGCGTCGTCGAACCCCGCCACCGCCACGTCCTCGGGCACCCGGCGCCCGGCCCGCCGCAACGCGGTCAGCGCCCCCAGCGCCATCAGGTCGGAGGCGACGAAGACCGCGTCCAGGTCGGGGGCGCGTTCCAGCAGCTGCCGCATGGCCTCCTCGCCGGACCGCTGGGTGTAGTCGCCGTGCGCGACCAGGTCCGGCCCGTCGGAGCCCACCACGTCGCGGTACCCCTCCAGGCGCTGCACGCCGCCCGGCGTGTCCAGCGGGCCGGTGATCGTGGCGACCCGCCGCCGGCCGCGCTCGCGCAGGTAGCGCACCACGTCCCGGGCGCCCTCGCGGTCGTCCGCCGCCACGTACGCCACCCGCCGCTCGTGGCCCATCGGCCGTCCGCAGGCGACCACCGGCAGGTCGCCCCGGCTCAGCTCCTCCAGCAGCGGGTTGCCGGCGTGCGTGGAGACCAGCAGCACGCCGTCCACGTGCCCGGACCCGAGGAAGCGCACCACCCGCCCGCGCTCCTCCTGCGTGCCGGCCGTGGCCAGCAGCAGCGGGATGTCGTGCTTGCCCAGCTCGGCCGTGCAGCCGCGCAGCAGGGTGGAGAAGTTCGGGTCCTCGAAGAAACGCTCCTGCGGCTCGGCCAGCACGAACGCCACCGACCAGGCCCGCTGGGTCACCAGGCTGCGGGCGTTGCGGTTGAGGACGTAGCCGGTGCGCTCGATGGCGCGGTTGACCGCGTCCATGGCCGACGGACTGACGTTGGTGCCGCCGTTGAGGACGCGCGAGACCGTCCCCCGGGACACCCCGGCCACCGCCGCCACGTCCTTGATGGTCGGACGCCGACGGCCCGGCCGGGTTCCGGCCGGGGCTCCGAACTGCTGCGCTGTCACGAGCTCTAGCCTATCTTCGCTGCTCGGTTCGCCTCCGGACCGATGTCCGGGGCCCCCTTCCGCACCCCGGGGGGGCCGGGCCTGGGCCCGGCCCCCCCGGGGCGGTTCTCCCTCGGCGGTACCGCTACTTCACCGCGCCGGCGAGCATGTCCACCCGCCAGTACCGCTGGAGGAGCAGGAACAGCAGGATCAGCGGCAGCACCGCCAGCAGCGCGCCGGTGATCACCAGGGTGTACAGCGCGGGCTGCGAGGCGCCCTGGTTCAGCAGGCTGTACAGGCCGACCGTCACCGGGAACCGGGTGTCGTCGCTGAGCATGATGAACGGCAGCATGAAGTTGTTCCAGATCGCCACGAACTGGAAGAGGAACACCGTCACCAGGCCGGGCACCATCACCGGCAGCGCGATCCGGGTGAAGATCCGCCACTCCCCCGCGCCGTCGGTGCGGGCGGCCTCCATCACGTCGTCCGGCACCGAGGCGGCGGCGAAGATCCGCGCCAGGTAGATCCCGTACGGGCTGATGATGCTGGGCAGCAGCACCGACCAGTAGGTGTCGGTCATGCTCAGCTCGGCCAGCAGCAGGTACTGCGGCACGGCCAGCACCACGCCCGGCACCAGCACGCCGGCCAGCAGCACGTTGAACATCACGTTGCGCCCGCGGAAGCGGTACTTCGCCATGGCGTAGCCGCACATCCCGGACACCAGGGTGGAGGCCACCGCGCCGACGCCGGCGAACACCGCCGTGTTCAGCATCCAGCGCCAGAACAGCCCGTCGCGGTAGGCGCTCAGCTCCCGGATGTTGTCCAGCAGGCTGCCGGACGGCCAGAAGGTGAAGGTGGAGAACAGCTCGGTGTTGTCCTTGGTGGCCGCCGTGACCACCCACAGCACCGGGAGCAGGCAGTACAGCGCGCCGAGCAGCAGCACCGCGCTCGCCAGCAGCGGCGGGCGGCGGCCGGACGGGCGGCGGGCGCCCCCCACCGGTCCCGCGGTCAGGGTCGGGGTCGCCCCCGGGGCGAGGGTCGTGCTCACCGCTGCTCACCTCCGAAGGCGCGGTTGTTGACCAGCCGCAGGAAGCCCAGGGAGAGCACCAGGGTGACCACGGCGATGATCACCGAGGTGGCGGCGGCCGAGTAGATGTCGTTGGCGATGAAGGCGTCGCGGTAGACCTTCATCAGCGGGGTCCAGGTGGTGGAGATGGAGTTGGTCAGCGGCGAGAGCATCTTCGGCTCGCTGAACACCTGGAGCGTCGCGATGATCGAGAACACGCTGGTCAGGATGATCGACGGCATCACCATCGGGATCTTGACCCGCAGCGCGATCTGCACCTCGGAGCAGCCGTCCAGCCGGGCGGCCTCGTAGACCTCCTGCGGGATGGAGCGCAGCGAGGTGTAGATCACCAGCATGTTGAAGCCGACGCCGCCCCACACGCCGATGTTGGCGACGGACACCAGGATGTTGTCCAGGCCCAGGAAGTCCGGGGCGGGCAGGCCGAGGGCCTCGGCGACGGCGGTGACCGGGCTGACCGACGGCAGGTAGAAGAAGCCCCACAGCAGGGAGGCGATGATCACCGGCACCGCGTACGGCAGGAAGATCGAGATGCGGGCGAACCGGGCGAGCAGCACCCGCGGGGTGTCCAGCAGCAGGGCGAACAGCAGCGCCAGCCCGAGCATGACCGGCACCAGGATCAGGCCGTAGCCGAGCACCCGCACGGTGCTGTCCAGCAGCTCGGGGTCGGTGAGCGTGGCGGCGTAGTTCTCCCACCCGGCGAAGACCTGCTCACGGGAGTTCGGTCCGAGGCCCAGGCCGATCGCCTGCGTCCGGCGGAAGCTGAGGAAGACCGTGTAGGCGATCGGGACCAGCATGAAGACGACGAAGAGCACCGCCGCCGGGAGGATGAAGGCGTACGGGGCCGTGCGGGAGACTCTCCTCCCGACGCCGCCCGCCGTGGGGGCCGATGACATGACAGTTCTCCGTTGCGTGGTCACTGGTTCACCGAGAAGCCGTCGTCGGCCATGTTCCGGAACACCGCGTCCTGCATGGCGCGGGCGGCGTCCGCGAACGGGGTGCGACGGGTGATGGCCGAGCCGAAGGCGTCCTTGAACGCGTTGTAAGCGACGTTCACGTTGGGCCCCCAGGTGACGCCGGCCGTGGTGTCGGCGACCTCGCTGGCCAGCTCGTAGTAGTCCGGCTGGTTCGAGAAGTAGGCCGGGGGCTCCTCCAGGGCCTGCTGGGCCGCCTGGTCGGCCGGGTAGATGCCGGCCTGCTCGACCAGCGCCGAGACGGCGACCGGGTCGGTGTTGAGCCAGGCGGCGAACTCGGCGGCCTCCGCCTGGTGCTCGGAGCCGGCCATCACGCCGGTGGAGGAGCCGCCCCAGCTGCCGGTGGCGGGCGCCGTCCCCTCCCACTGCGGCAGCGGCGCCGCGGCCCAGTCGCCGGCGTTGTCGGCGGCGATCGAGGCCAGGTTGCCCGGCGCCCACACCGCGGAGGGCCAGGACCAGTAGGTGCCGTTGCCCATGCCGCTGTTCCACTCGGGGGTGAACATCGGCACGTCGTCCACCGCGTCCTCGGTGACCAGCTGGTCCCAGAACTCGGCGACCTTCACGGTGGCCTCGTCGTCGACGCCGATCCGCCAGCTCTCCCCCTCGATGCTCCACCACTCGGCACCGGCCTGCTGGGTGAGGCCGGCGAAGGCGCCGGGGTCGGTGGAGGAGAAGGTGGTCAGGTAGGCGTCCGGGTCGATCTGCCGGACCTGCCGGGCGACCTCGCCGAACTCCTCCCAGGTGGTGGGCACCTGGAGGCCGTGCTCGGCGAAGAGGTCCTGGCGGTAGTAGAGCATCATCGGGGCGGCGTCCTGCGGGACGCCGTAGACGGCGTCGGTCCCGAGAGTGACCTGCTGCCAGACGCCGTCCGCGAAGTTCTCGCCGAGGTCTCCCACGTACCCGGAGATGTCGGCGAGCGCGCCGTTGCTCGCCAGGTTCGGCAGGGCCTGGTACTCGACCTGGGCGAGGTCCGGCGGGTTCCCGGCGCCGGAGGCGGTGAGCAGCTTGGTGACGAGCTCGTCGCCCGCGGCCTGCTTGCTGACCGTGACGTGGACGTCCGGGTGTTCGGCGTTCCAGATCTCCACGACCTGATCGATGTTGGGCGCCCAGGACCAGAAGGTGAGTTCCGTTCGGTCCTCTCCGGCGCCCACGGAGCAGCCGGCAGCGAGGAGGGCGGCGCTCGTGGTGAGCGCCGCGATCCGGATGCCGATGAGCTTCATCGCTCCTCCGGGGTTGTCGGGGGTGGGGGTACGGGGCGGGGCGGCGGAGAGGCACGCGGTGACCGCCATGATGCGTGAACAGCGGGTAAATCCGCAGGTAACGCGGTTGTGAACGTGCCCAAGACTCGCCGCCCCTTTCCCCCTTGTCAAGACATCGACGCCGGCTGCCATCAGGTGATATGAATCGTGATGCGGCTTGTGCACGTTCACAGGACATGCCGCATCCGCCCGGTGACCGGCGGCCGTCCGGCGCCCCCACCGGCACCCACCACCGGCAACCGCCCGCGGCCAGCAGGCCACGCGTCGCGCCACCGGCCACGCTGCCGCGCGTCGCCGAGACGTCAAGGAGTCAGGTCCACATGCGCCCCATCGACCCCGTCACCGACACCCTCGCCTACGGGGGCGACTACAACCCGGAACAGTGGTCCGAGGAGGTCTGGCGGGAGGACGTCAAGCTGATGCGGGAGGCCGGGGTCAACCTGGTCAGCCTCGGCATCTTCTCCTGGGTGCGCCTGGAGCCGCGCGAGGGCGAGTACGACTTCGGCTGGCTGGACCTGATCATGGACCTGCTGCACGAGGGCGGCATCCGGGTCGACCTGGCCACCCCCACGGCCGCGCCGCCCGCCTGGTTCAGTCGGGCGCACCCGGAGAGCCTGCCGATGACCCGCGAGGGCTACCGCCAGGGCACCGGCTCCCGGCAGTCGTTCTGCCCCTCCAGCCCCGCCTACCGGGCCGCCGCCGCCCGGATCACCGAGGCGATCGCCCGGCGCTACGCCGACCACCCGGCGCTGGCCATGTGGCACTCGCACAACGAGTTCGGCAACCACAACGCCGCGTGCTGGTGCCCGGAGTCGGCCGCGGACTTCCGCCGCTGGCTGCGGGCCCGCTACGGCACCCTGGACGCCCTCAACGACGCATGGGGCACCGCCTTCTGGGGCCAGCGCTACGGCGACTGGGAGGAGATCGACGTCCCCCGGATCACCCCGACCGCGGTCAACCCCTGCCAGCAACTCGACTTCATGCGCTTCTCCTCCGACGCGCACCTGGCCAACTACACGGCCGAGCGGGACATCCTGCGCCGGTACACCCCCGGCGTCCCGGTGACCACCAACTTCATGGCGAACACCTGCAAGAACATCGACTACTGGCGGTGGGCGCCGGAGGTGGACGTCGTCTCCAACGACCACTACCTGATCGCCGAGCGCCCGGACAACCAGATCGAGCTGGCGCTCGCCGCCGACCTCACCCGCTCCCTCGCCGGCGGCGCCCCCTGGATCCTGATGGAGCACTCCACCGGCGCGGTCAACTGGCAGCCCCGCAACATCGCCAAGCGCCCCGGCGAGATGCACCGCAACAGCCTGGCCCACGTGGCCCGCGGCGCCGACGGCGTGCTGTTCTTCCAGTGGCGGGCGGCCCGCGCCGGCGCCGAGAAGTTCCACTCGGCGATGCTGCCGCACGGCGGCACCGACACCCGCACCTGGCGGGAGGTCGTCGCCCTCGGCGACCGGGTGCGCACGCTGACCGAGGTGCGCGGCAGCCGGGTCGTCGCGGACGCGGCGGTCGTCTGGGACTGGAACTCCTGGTGGGCGCTGGAGCTGGACTGGCGGCCCTCGGTGGAGCTGCGCTACATCGAGCGGATCGAGGCCTACTACGAGCAGCTGTGGCGCGACCACCGCACGGTGGACTTCGTCCGGCCGGACACCGACCCGGCCGACCTCGCCCGCTACCCGATGGTCGTCGTGCCCAGCCTGTACCTGCTGCGCGAGGACGCCGCGGCCGGCCTGCGGGCCTACGTCGAGGGCGGCGGCCACCTGGTGGTGTCGTACTTCTCCGGGATCGTCGACGAGCACGACGCGGTGCACTCCGGCCGCTACCCCGGCGCGCTGCGCGAGGTGCTGGGCCTGAGCGTGGAGCAGTGGGCGCCGCTGCGGGAGGGCGAACGGGTCGGCCTGGCGCTCGCCGACGGCGCCGACGGCGTCCCCTCCCTCGCCCGCTTCGGCGACGGCGGCCCGGCCGCCTCCGCGGACGTCTGGACCGAGGAGCTCCGCCTGGAGGGCGCCGAGGCCGTGCTGCGCTACACCAGCGGCCCGGCCGCCGGCCTGCCCGCCGTCACCCGGCACCGGCTCGGCGCGGGCACCGCCTGGTACGTCTCCACCCGGCTGGACGGCGCCGGCCTGGCCGCGGTGCTGGCCGCCGCCGGCGCGGACGCCGGCCTCCCCGCCGCCCCCGAGCTGCCCGCCGGCGTGGAGCTGGTCCGCCGCCGGAGCGAGGACGCCGAGTACCTGTTCGCCATCAACCACACCGCCGAGGACGCCACGGTGCCCGGCAGCGGCACCGAGTTGTTCACCGGCGCCGAGTGCGCGGGCGTCCTGCCGGTGCCGGCCGGCGAGGTGCGGGTGCTGCGCACCGCGCCGAGCAGCGCCGAGTAGCACCCCCGGCCTCCGCCTCCCCTGGTTCCCCCGTCCGCCCCGTCCCCCTGACCGCGGGGCGGACGGGTCGGGGCCGGACCGCGACACCCGCCTCATGGGACGGCGGGTTCCGCCGCACGCCGAGGGTCGTGCGGCGGTACGCGGCCCGGCCCCCGCTTGTCCCGCAACTCCCGTGTCCACCGCGTCACGACACTCCCGAGGAGCAAGCAAGACATGAGCCGCAGCACCGCACCCCACCGCACCGGCCGGAGAGCGGCCCCGCGCTGGCTGCTCGCCGGCACCGCCGCGCTCACCGCCGTGGGCCTGCTGGCCCCGGCGGCCTCCGCCACCCCCGGCGCCGACGCCGCCGGCCTCCCCCGGCTGGCGAACGGCGGCTTCGAGGAGGCGACCGCCTCCGGCCGGCCCGCCGACTGGACGGTCCGGCCCGGGCGGGCCGCCGACGCCGTCCGGCTCACCGCCGGCGGCCACTCCGGCGCCCACCACCTCACCCTGGGCTTGCCCGCCGCCCCCGCCGACGCCGACGCCGGCGCCGGCACCGGCACCGGCGAGGCCTCCTCCGCCGCCGCGCCGGCCGGCGGGGCGCCCGTCGAGGCCCGCCAGCGCCTGCGCGGCCTGGACCGCGGCGAGTGGACGCTGACCGCCTGGGTCCGCGCCAGCGGCGAGGGGGCCGGCTGGATCGCCCTGGAGAACTGCGGCGGCCCCGAGCGCCGCACCGCCGTGCCGGCCGGTGCCGGCGAGGAGTGGGTGCGCGTCGTGGTCTCCACCACCGTGCGCGGCGGCGCGTGCACGGCCGTGCTGGGCGGCGCCGGGACGGCCGGGGCCGTCGCCGAGTTCGACGACGTCACCCTCACCCCGGGCGGCGCCCCGCTGGCCATCCGCGGCGGCGACGTCTCCACTCTGCCCAAGGCCCTGGACCTCGGCGCCACCTTCGCCGACGCCCGCGGCCGCGAGGCGGAGGCGCTGGACGTCCTCGCCGCCGGCGGCATGAACTACGCCCGGCTGCGGATCTGGGTGGATCCGGCCGACGGCTACACCAACAAGGAGCAGACGCTCCGGATCGCCCGCGAGATCAAGGCCCGCGGCATGGGCCTGCTCGTCGACTTCCACTACTCCGACACCTGGGCCGACCCGGGCAAGCAGTTCAAGCCCGCCGCCTGGGAGTCCCACACCCCCGACCAGCTCGAACAGGCCGTCCACGACCACACCTACGACGTGCTGAAGGCGCTGGCCGACCAGGGCACCCCGGCCGACATGGCGCAGATCGGCAACGAGATCAACGGCGGCATGCTCTGGCCCGACGGCCGCTACGACAACTGGGACCAGCTCGCCGCCTTCCTGCGCGCCGGCGTCGCCGGCTCCCGGGAGGCGTCCCCCGACACGGCCATCGTGCTGCACATCGCCGACGCCGGGAAGCTGGACACCGTCCAGTGGTGGTTCGACCAGGCCACCGCGCGCGGCGTCGACTTCGACGTGATCGGACTGTCCTACTACTCCTACTGGCACGGTTCGCTGGACGAGCTCCAGACCACCCTGGACACCGTCACCGCCCGCTACGGCAAGCCCGTGGCCGTCGTGGAGACCGCCTACCCCTTCACCCTGGAGGAGGCCGACCACGAGCTGAACGTGATCAACCCCAGCAGCCCGGTGACCGACGGCTACCCCGTCTCGCCGGCCGGGCAGGCCGCCAACTTCCGCGACGTGCAGTCCGTCGTGCAGGCCGTCCCCGGCGGCATGGGCCTGGGCGTCTTCTACTGGGAACCCACCTGGACGGCGGTCCCCGGCCTCGGCTGGGACCCGGCCGACCCCTCCTCCGGGGACGGCTGGGAGAACCAGGCGGTCTTCGACTTCGACGGCCACGCCCTGCCCGCGGTGCGGGAGTTCCGCGCCCGCTGACCACCCCGACAGGCCACCGTTCCCCCGCACTCATCCCGGCATATCGGGACATCCAGCCGTAAACTGAACGACGGTGCCGATCATGCGCCGGCCGGGAGAGCCCTCCCGGCCGGCCATGGCCGCATCGGCGACAGGCTCCCCGACGAGCGCGCACGAGGGATGGGTGTCGATGGGCAGCGAAGAGGGCGGCACGGGGCGGCACGTGGACGATCACGCCCTGCTGGCCTGGTCGTTCGCCCAGGCCCCGCTCTTCCTCGGCATCTACGACACCGACGACGGCGAACTGCGCATCCGCTGGCTCAACCAGTCCACCGCCGCCATCCTGCGCCTCGACCCCGAGGCCGTCCGCGGCCGCTACTTCGCCGAGGCGCTGCCGGACCCGATGTTCGCCTCCTTCGCCGAGGGCCTGCACCGGGTCCTCGCCACCGGACGGCCGGAACACTTCGAGGACTACGGGCAGGCCCCCGGCCAGGAGAAGGCACACGCCTGGTCCGTCAGCATGTGGCCGGTGCGGGACCCCGACGGCCACATGCGCGGCATCGCCGTCGCCGCACTCGACAACAGCGAGCAGCACCGGGCCCGGCAGCGCCTCGCCCTCGTCAACGAGGCCAGCGTGCGCATCGGCAGCACGCTCGACATCACCCGCACGGCCGAGGAACTCGCCGAGGTCAGCGTGCCCGGCCTCGCCGACTTCGTCAGCGTCGACCTGCTCGACTCCGTCTTCCGCGACCTCCGCCCGCCGAACGCGGCGCGCCCACCCGACGCCGCGACCGCCGCCCACCAGGACACCGGCGCAGTCGTGCTGCGCCGCGCGGCGCACCTGTCCACCCGCGAAGGCACCCCGGAGGCCGCCGTCCCGCTCGGCGAGGCTGCCGCCTACCCGGACTTCTCACCCCCCGCCACCTGCCTGACCACCGGCCGAACCGTGCTCAGCAACGCCGGGGACGCCGGTTTCGCCGGCTGGGTCGCCAGCTCCGCCGACCAGGCCGCCGCCATCGAGACCCACGGCTTCCACACCCTGATGGCCGTGCCGCTGCGCGCCCGCGGCACCACCCTGGGCGTCGCCGTCTTCGCCCGCCGCCAGACCCGCGAACCCTTCACCGGGGACGACGTGCTCCTCGCCGAGGAGTTCGCCGCCCGCGCCGCCGTCTGCGTGGACAACGCCCGCCGCTACACCCGCGAACGCGCCACCGCCCTCACCCTCCAGCACAGCCTGCTCCCCCGCTACCTGCCCAGCCAGGCCGCCGTGGACGTCGCCTCGCACTACCAGCCGGCCGGCTCCCAGTTCGGCGTGGGCGGCGACTGGTTCGACGTCATCCCGCTCTCCGGGGCCCGGGTGGCGCTGGTCGTCGGCGACGTCGTCGGCCACGGCGTCCACGCCTCGGCCACCATGGGCCGGCTGCGCACCGCCGTGCGCACCCTGGCCGACGTCGATCTCGCCCCCGACGAACTGCTGACCCAGCTCGACGACCTCGTCCTGCACCTGTCCGCCGAGACCGGCGCCACCACCGCGGCCAGCCGGCCGAACGGCCCCGGCGCCCTGGGCGCCCTCGGCGCCCCCGACGCGTCCGGCGCCCAGGGCGCGCCCGACGCCGGGGAGGACGGCGGACCGGGCGCGGGCGACGCCGTCGGCCCGACCGGCGCGACCTGCCTGTACGCCGTCTACGACCCGATCTCCCGCCGCTGCACCCTGGCCCGCGCCGGGCATCCGGCCCCCGTCCTGGTCACCCCGGACGGCCGCGCCGAATGCCTCGACCTGCCCAGCGGACCACGGCTCGGCATGGGCGGGCTCCCCTTCGAGTCCACCGAGCTGGAACTGCCCGAGGGCAGCCTGCTCGCCCTGTACACCGACGGCCTGATCTCCTCGCGCGAACGCGACCTCGACCAGGGCATCGCCGAGCTGCTCCGCACCCTGGCCACCCCGGCCCCCTCGCTGGAGGCCACCGTGGACCGCGTGCTCACCGCCCTGCTGCCCGAGAAGCCAGTGGACGACGTCGCCCTGCTGCTGGCCCGCACCCGCTCCCTCGGCCCCGGACGGGTCGCCACCTGGCAGCTCGCCGACGACCCGGTCGTCGTCGCCGACGCCCGCAAGTACGTCTCCGACCAGCTCGCCCGCTGGGGGCTGGAGGAGGCCGCCTTCGTCACCGAGCTGGTGGTCAGCGAGCTCGTCACCAACGCGATCCGCCACGCCGGCGGCCCCATCGAGCTCCGGCTGATCCACGACCACACGCTGATCTGCGAGGTCTCCGACGGCAGCAGCAGCGCCCCGCACCTGCGCCGTGCCCGCGTCTACGACGAGGGCGGACGCGGCCTGATGCTCGTCGCCCAGCTCACCGGCCGCTGGGGCTCCCGGCAGACCCCCACCGGCAAGACCATCTGGGCCGAGCAGTACCTCCCCAGCGTCTGAGCCTTTCCGGGGCTGCTCCTGTGCCGGAGGGATCCCCGCACAGTGATGCGCCCCCACTACCGGCTTCGGCCGGTAGTGGGGGCGCATTTTCGCGTTCGACCACTGGCTACGGGTGAAGCCGCCCCGCCTTCACCGCGCCGACGAACGCCGCGAACGCAGATGCGTGGAACACAAGGGCGGGCCCTTCCGGGTCCTTTGAGTCCCTTACTGGGACGACGCCCGGGAAGTTGGTCGCGGCTTCGATGCATTCGCCGCCGCCGCCGTTGCTGTAGCTCGACTTACGCCACTCGGCGCGTCTCAGGTCGGGGTGTGAAGACACGATGGGTAGCTCTCTCTCAACAGTGAGCGGACCAGGGTCACAGACTCGGCCGGCGGAAGGGCCAGCGCCCGCAGATGATCGTAAGTCACGCGCCGTCTGGCGACCGTGGCCGGCGTCTCTTCAAGGTGACCCCGATGCGAGCCTTCCATGTAGGCGACATCCGGCCCGTCTGGCAGTGTGAGCACTGTCATGCTCCCACCCATAGCGCCATGTGCGCCCGCCGAGAACGGCAAGACCTGCAAAGTGAGGCGAGGGCCGACGGCCGCAACCAGCCGGGCCCATTGCTCGCGCATGACACTTGCGTCGCCGACCGGCCGGCGCAGCACCGCCTCGTCGAGGATGAGCCAGAACACGGGCGCGTTGGGCCGCGTCAGGATCTTCTGCCGTTCCAGTCGCAGCGCGAGGCGTTCCTGTATGGCTTCGTCCGTCTCCTCCGGCGCCCACGCTCGCATCATGGCGCGTGCATAGCCCTCCGTCTGGAGCAGCCCATGAATCGCATGGCTGCTGTACGTCTCGATGCGCGTAGCCCGTTCCTCCATCTTGAAGAAACGCCTGGCGTAGTCGGGATGAGCCTCAGACTCGACGAGCTTCCACAATCGCTGGAAGGTGCCCCCTGTCCGTAGAACCTGGTCGAGCCGTGCCGGCAGGTCCGGCTGTACCGCCCGATCGCCGAGCTCGATTCTTGAGAGTTGCTGACGGCTGTAGCCGAGCTGGTGCGCTAAGACCTCCAGCGACATCCCAAACGCTTGCCGGCGGGCCCTGATCTCCGCACCGAAGAAGTGACGGGCGGACTGACCGGGCCTCACTTCACGCGGCTTCTGCGGCATGGAGCACCCTCCCTCTTCATGTCACCAATCCCAGGTGGCGACATCAGCTAGTAGTAACCGTACCGACACGCGGTGAAGCTGATGGTGCAACGTCAAACATGCGCCACGCAAAGGGATGGGGATCTCGTGACGCCACTTTCCGAGAACAGCACGCCACCACCGACCGCCAACGCCCGCCCCGTACCAGAGCAACCCGCTTCCACCGCGAGCTACGCCGCACAACACCAATCGACGGACGGGCCCCCGCCGCGGTGGGTAGTGCTTGACGACACCACCACCCACGCGGCGCCCACCACGACGCGATACGAGTGTCTCGCCCACGGGTGCGGGCTCATGTCCACCGACGAGCACGACCCGCGCCTCGCCGCCGGCTGGGCCTACCGGCACGCCGACGAGTACCCGACACACCTGCGGTACACGGGCGTGGTCGCGGCCCCGTACCTGCTGGGGAAGGCGACGAATGAGTGACCCCGCCTTCCTGACGGTTCACCGCGCACGCCGCGACGGCATCGACCCTTGGGCGCCCGGCCCGCGCTTCGTCCGGCCGTACGTCGGATCACTCGCACCCACGGAAGACGCGGACGAATGGCCGGCGGCCGAGTGGGAGACCACCCTCCCCCTGGTGCTGCCCCACGCCGCGCCGGCCGCTCCCGACGCCAACCAGCGCCGGCAGCGGGGCCGACATCGCCGTCGGTGGCCGTGGCCGTGGCCGTGGCGCCTCTGGGCCCGCCGGCCGCGCCGCTGAAAAGCTCCCGCGCTGGTCGCCCCCTGGGGACGGTCAAGGCGACCAGCGCGGGCCCCACCGTCCGGCCGCACGGCCGGCCGTAGTCCCACCGGCAATCACGCACGAGAGGCACCCCATGGGGAAGTTCTTGGATCCGAACGGCCATGTGTTCGAACCTCCCGCGCCGGCGCCCGCCCCGCCGCCCCCCTCCGAAAGCGGCGCCGACAACGGCGGTTCAGACGAGGGCGTGGAGAGATGAGCCTCGACCAGGGCCCCAGCGACCCGCCGCGCCGGCGCCTCGACTGCGCGACGCTCTTCACCGACCGGCACGGCGCCGTCGTCATCGTGCGGCACCCGCACCACGACGCCTACACCCTGCCCACCGGCACCGCCGACGCGGAGGAGGAACCACACCGGGCGGCGATGCGCGGAGTCCGCACCACGCTTGGCCTGGATCTCTCGGTCGGCCGCCTGCTCGTGGTGGACTACGTGCCGTTCCGCCGCGACACCGCTCAGCCGGGCCGAATGCTGTACGTCTTCGACGGCGGCGTGCTGGCCGACGAGCACATAGCGCTCATCAAGCGAGGCCAGACGTTCGCCCTGGTGCACCTCGGCGACCTCGCTCCTTTCGCCGACGCGGGCGACGTCCGGCGCATCCGGGCAGCCGCCGCCGCAGTCAGCACCAAGCAGACCGTCTACCTGGTCGGCGGGCACCCCCCGGCACCCCGCTCGGGCGCACACCCGCTCGCCGCCTCGCGCTGACCGCCCCACGCTCCGCCCCGTCCGGGACGACCTCACGGCCCCGGACCGGGGCGGCCTCAGACCCCCGCCCGGCCACGCCCACAGGCCCCGGGCGGGCGCACGACCGGCACGTCAACCGGCGCGCCGGAAGCGCAACCAAGGAGAGTTCACGTGACCTCTTCGACGACCACCCTCCGCACGGGCCGCTCGCTCGTGCCCGACGGCGAGTTCGAGCAGCTCGTCGCCTTCCTCACGGTCGACACCGGCATGACCACCGAGCACGCCGAGCGCGTGCTCGACCAGGGGCTTGCCTTCCTCGGCGCCGTCGCCGAGCACGACGGCGCCCCGCTCGTGCCGTCCGACGCGGTCGACCCCGGGTGGCACGCCATGATCCTGCACACCGCGTGGTACGCAGGCTTCTGCGAGCGGATCGCCGGCCGCATGATCCACCACAACCCCACCCCCGGGCAGGGCGGCCGGGCCGCGGACGCCATCGCGCGGACCGTCGAGGCGATCCGCAAGGCCGGGTTCCGTGTCGACTCCAAGCTGTGGTCCCACGAACCGGGCGGCATGCTCCAGTGCGACAGCGACGACGGACGCGACTACTGATCCAGTAGCGTCCGGCCCCATCAAGTGAACAGCGTGGCCCCGTCCGATCTTCGGGCGGGGCCACGCCCACGAAAGGACCACGGAAGGACACCGTGACCGAGCTCCCTCCCTACGACCTCCCTCCGCACGTCGCCGCTTTCCTCTCGCCGACCTCCACCCGCCTGGTCCTGCACCGGCGCGGCTCGACCGTGTGGGACGTCCGCTCCGCCGCCGGGCGTTACGCCTTGAAGCTCGGATTCCCGGCGAGCCCCACCCACGAATGGACCGCCCTAGCCCCCGCCCGCGAGGTATCCGTGCTGCGCGCCCTCGGCCGCGGAGACGTCTTCGAAGGCCGCTGGGACCGCGGTACCTGGGGAGTCCAACCGTGGCGCACCGGCGAAAGCCTGTGGGACCGGTGGGCACCGGTCCGCGAATCCGCCACCCCTCCCCCGCTCGCCGACGCCGCAGCATGCGCCGCCGCCCTCGCCGAACTACACGCCCGTGGATGGGCACATGGCGACGTCCAGCCCGCTCACCTGCTCGTGCTCGCCACCCGCGCCGATCTGATCGACCTCGCCCTCGCCCTCGGCGGCGACATCCCCCCGGAAGTCGACTTCCCCTTCCGGGGATGCCTGGTGCACTACGAAGCGCCCGAGCTGTCCCGGAGCGTGCTGGACACCGGGCACGCCGTCCCCACGCCCGAGGCGGACGTGTACGCGCTCGGCGCCAGTCTCCTGATTTCCGCCACCGGCCGGCGTGCGGTCGTCTACCCGGACGACGCGCCCCGGGTCGAGCAGCGGCAGGCCATCGTCGAAGGCCGATACCGCGACGTCACCGTGCCGGGGCCGCTCGGCCCGCTGGTCGATGCCATGCTGAGCCCCAAGCCCGGGGACCGCCCCACGGCCGGCGAAGTGCACGCCGCCATGGCCACCATGCCCGGGTGAGCTCCGGCAAGGCGAAGCGGCGACCGCGCGGGCGGATGGGGAATCTCCCACGCGGTCGCCGCCGCCCGTACTCTCCCACATCCCGCCGGAGTGTGGACCGATTCCACCGTGCACCCCTGCTCGCCCTGCACCCGCCGCGCCCGTTTCCCAGGCGCCCCCGGATGGCCGCCGTTTCCGGGCACCACTCGGCAGGAGGCCCAGGGGGACCCCCGAATTCCAGGCTTTCACGCGGCACTCAGCGGGAACAGCCCCCACTTTTCCCCTGGGGATAACCATGGGCCTGCCTTCAGGGGGCGGAGTTATCCACAGGTCGGCAGTGGGGGGCTGCGGTGGGTAGTCGCACCGTGGGATCCTGGAATCAGGGGGCCCCCAGCGGGGCGCCCTGGCAGGCGTTGCCCCGGCGCAGCCTGGGAGGAGCCCGGGCGGCACACCCGTGATCCCTCCGCCATCTCCCCCGCCATGGCCCCTCCTTTCTCCCCCGCCATGGCCCATCCTTCTCCCCCGCCCACGCCATCGCCCTCACCCCCTCCTTCCTCTCCGCCCCGCCCCCTCCTCCCGCCGCGCCACGGCCGAGCAGTAGGCAGGCCAGAGGGCCCCCGGCGGGCGGGCGGTGGCAGGATCGGGGCATGAGTGCTGATCAGAACCCGAACGCCGGTTCGGAGACCGCGGCCAAGCCGCCCCGGCGCGACCCCTTCGACCTGCCGGACGTCTCCGGCCTCACCGTCGGCATCCTGGGCGGCACCGGACCCCAGGGCCGCGGCCTGGCGTTCCGGCTGGCCGCGGCCGGGCAGCGGGTCGTCATCGGCTCCCGCAAGGCCGAGCGCGCCCAGGAGGTGGCGGCCGGCGTCGCCGCCGCCATCACCACCGACGGCCGCGGCGAACTCACCGGCGAGGACAACGCGGCCTGCGCCGCCGCCAGCGACCTGGTGATCGTCGCCGTGCCGTGGGAGGGCCACCGGGACCTCCTGCTCTCCCTGGAGGAGGAACTGGCCGGCAAGATCGTGGTGGACTGCGTCAACCCGCTCGGCTTCGACAAGCAGGGCGCCTACGCGCTCCGCCCGGAGGAGGGCAGCGCGGCGCAGCAGGCCGCCGCGGTGCTTCCGCGCTCCCGGGTCACCGCGGCCTTCCACCACCTGTCCGCCGTGCTGCTGGCCGACCCGGACGTCGAGCGGATCGACACCGACGTGCTGGTGCTGGGCGACGACCGGGCGGCCACCGACACGGTCCAGGCCCTGGCCGGGCGGATCCCCGGGATGCGCGGCGTGTACGCCGGACGGCTGCGGAACGCCCACCAGGTGGAGGCGCTGGTGGCCAACCTGATCTCGGTGAACCGCCGCTACCGGGCGCACGCCGGGCTGCGGGTCACCGACGTCTGACCCCACCCGGGCCGACGGACGGCGGCCGGCCGCGGGAGCGCCACCGAGGGCCCCCGCGGCCGGCCGCGGCACGTCCGCCACAATGGACGGGTACCGGACAGCACACCCGCCGCGTCACCACGCGTCCCCCAGGAGCCGCACCCCGATGCCCCGCCTCGCCTACTTCATCCTCGCGCTCTGCCTGCTCACCGTCGTGGCAGCCGTCGTCTCCTTCGCCCAGGGCAACTGGCTGATCGGCATCGTGTGGGTGCTCCTCGCCGGCCTGACCAGCAACATGTCCTGGTACTACGTGCACCGTTCGCGCCGTGCCCGCCGGGGCGCCGCGTCCGCCCCGCAGGGCTGACCGGGGCCACGGCCGCCTGGGCGTCGTCCACCCACGCCGGGGTCGCTCAGCCCGCCGAGAGCGTCCAGAACCGGAAGTACTCCAGGCCGTCCCAGGCCAGCCAGGCGGGCATGCCGGTCAGCTCCATCAGCCAGTAGACGGCCGTGAAGAACCAGCGCCCCACCTCCGGCTGCCACAGCAGCGCGAACACCGCCAGCAGGCCGAACGGCGCGTACGGCGCCACGGCCCGCCGGGTCCGCTCCGGCAGCCACGGCTCGACGATGCCGTAGCCGTCCAGCCCCGGCACCGGCAGCAGGTTCAGCAGGGTGGCGGTGATCTGGAACATGACCAGCACCGCCACCGACACCGCCACCGACGCCGGCAAGCCGCCCACCAGGCCGGCCCAGACGTCGAGACCGACCGACAGCACGACGGCGAAGAGCGCGTTGGTCGCCGGCCCGACCGCCGAGACCAGGGAGTGCCGCAGCCTGCCGGGGATGCGGTGGCGTTCGATGTACACCGCCCCGCCGGGCAGGCCGATGCCGCCGATCACCACGATCGCCACCGGCAGCACGAAGCTGAGCAGCGGGTGGGTGTAGCGGGCGGGGTTGAGCGTCAGGTATCCCTTGCCCACCACGGAAGTGTCGCCGCCGTGCAGCGCGGCCCGTGCGTGGGCGTATTCGTGCAGGCAGAGCGAGATCATCCAGCCGGCCACGACGAAGGCGAAGATCAGCACGCCACTGGCGACTCCCGCCCCGCCCACCCCCTCGTAGAGCGCGGCGCCGGTTCCCAGGAAGACCGCCACGATCAGCCAGAACACCGGGCTCGGCCGCCGCCCGGCCACGCGGGCCCGGCCCACGCCCACCCGGCGGACGGCAGAACGTGGATCCGGATCCGGGTCCGGGGCGGAGGCGGGGCGGGAGTCGGCGGGCGGGAACATGCGGCGTCTCCTCGACGTCGGCGGACGGGCGGGAGTCGGCGGGGACCGGGCGAACGGGCAGGGACGGGCGGGGCGACGGCTGGACGGCTGGCGGCCCGGCCGCTCACCAACGGGCGGGCGGCGGGGAGATCAGGGCGTCGGCGATGCGGGCGAGCCGGTCCCGGAAGATCCGGCGCCGGCCGCCCGGGCCGGGAGCGTCCAGCGAGGGCACCTCGCCGGCCGCCGCGCACACCAGGTGTTCCGTCAGTTCGAACGGGAAGCCCCCCGGGGCGGGTTCCGCGTTCCGTCCGGGTGGCCGGAAATCGCCGCCCGGCTCATCCCCGGGATCGCCGCCCGGCACGGTGAGCGCGTGGTGCGCCAGGCCGCGCAGCTCCTGGTCGCCGTCCTCCAGGGCGAGGATCACCGCCCCGGCCCGACGGGCGTCCGCGACCCGTTCCAGCAGCGGCACGGGGGCCGGCCCCGGCGCGGCGACGAGCACCGTCTCGGAGCGGCGCACCGACTCCAGGCGCTCGATCGACACGGCGAGGTGCGGCGGGGCGCCGGGCGGCACCCGCCAGCGCACCAGCGTGGGGCGGAGTTCGTCCAGCCCCGACCAGGCGGCCTCGTCGCGCAGGTGCGCGGCGAAGTGCCACGGTTCGATGGAGGGCGTGCCGACCAGCAGCGGCCCGGTCGTGCCGGGGCGGCCGGCGGCGCCGGCCGGGGCCAGCCGCGCGGCGGCGCGCAGCTCGGCGGCGAAGTCCCGGGTCCGCCGGACCCAGTCCGAGCCGTCCAGAAGCTCGCGCAGCAGCGCGGCCTGTGCGATGTCCACGGCCCCATGGTCGCCGACGCCGGGCGGCCACGGTGCCGGACCGCCGGTCACGCTCGGGTATCGGTGCGCGCCGGGGGCGTGGCGGGGGCGCGATCGGCCGCTACCGGTCGTCCCGCCAGCGCGGGTCGGTCTCCCACGCCTCGTCACGCTCGGCCGCCACCTCCAGGGCCTTGCCGGCGCTCTCCCGCGAGGCGTACGGCCCGAGCCGGTTGCGCGCCGAGCACTCCGGCCCCTCCTCCACGGTGTGGTGCTTGAGGCAGTAGTACCAGGTGCCGGCCGCGCCGGTGGCCTTCTCGTTCCTGGCCATCGTTCCTGCCCTCCTCGCGTCCCGTCCTGCTGTAGGGAATGCCCACCCGGCGGATGATCATCCCTGGGCGGAGTACTTGGCCAGGAGGCGGTCCCAGCCCGGTTCCCACCGCTCGGCGAAGACCTGATCCACCGCGGGGAGGTAACGGCGCATCCCCTGCCTCCGCTCCAGCGCCGTGCGCAGGCGGATGACGCCTCCGGCGGGCATGCCGTCCAGCAGGCTGCGCAGCAGGGCCAGTCCGCTGCCGACGTGCCCGCCGAGGCAGAACGTCTCGATCAGACCGGCCAGCGAGGCCACCGACAACCTGGCGTGCCGCAGCTCCACGAAGACCTCACGGGTCTCGGCGAACCAGCCGTGCTCCTGCAGGGCGCTGACCAGCATGACGACGGCGCTGTCGGGATGTCCCGACACACCGGCCGCGATCGCCTGGCGGACGGTGCCACGGGGGGTTCGCTGCAGCGAGTCGAACAACACCGCCACGTCCTGGGGCGGACGACTGCCGGCAACCGTGCTCAGCACCCCGACCAGGGTGTGCGGGGAGGTGGTCACCAGGTCGCGGGCGAGCGCGATCACCTCCGCCATCGGCCGCTCCCGTGCCGCCGTCTCGTAGACCACGGCATGCGCCCTGGCCGCGTCCGGTTCCCCTTCCAGCAGCCCGAGGACGATCACCAGGTCGGTCATGGGGCGCCGTCGGCCGATCTGTTCGGCCACGTCCGAGGCCCGGTGGCCGAACCTCTCCAAGCGGACCACCAGGGCGGTCAGCTTCTCCGGGCCGAGGTCGCGCGCGCACCGCAGGGCGAGCCGCCGCCGGTCGGAGCCCGACCGGCGCAGGAGCTCGACGAGTTCCACCGTGCTCCGGCCGACGAGGGAGCCGGGGCCCCCACCGGGAGTCTCCGCGCCGTCCGCCGGATTGTCCGCGGACAACGCGAGTTCCGCGCCGACCTCCTCCAGCCGGTTCCGTTCACCGTCCAGGACGCCGCCGAGCTTGTCCAGCGCGCGGTCCACGTCGTCCAACAGGGGATCGACCAGGGCCGGCACGCCGAGCGGTCCGTGCGCCGCGCCGCCGGGCGGCTCGGAGGCGGGTTGGCCGAGCCTGTGCTGCAACTCGAAGATCCGGCGGTTCGCCGCCTCCAGCAGGCGCAGCGCCTCGGCCTGGTCCCGGCGGGCCCGTTCCAGCTCCGTCTCGGCCCGGCGGACCCGGTCCTCGGAGCGGGCGAGGCGGTCCTCGGCCTGGACGGCGCCCTCCGTCGCCCCGCCGTGCACGGCGCGCAGCGCGTCGCGCTCGGCGCGGACGGTGGCCACCTGCTCGCCCAGCCGGGCCAGCATGGTCAGCAGGAGGAACACCGCCTGCTGGGAGACGGCCAGGGCCTGCTGGCTCTCGCTGCGGGCGCGCTCGGCGCGGCTCAGCGCGTCGTGCAGTTCCAGGGCCTTCTGCTGGGTGCGGACCAGCTCCTCCAGGTGCGGCTGGGCGCCGCCGGGGGCTTCCGCCCCGGGACGCCCGGCGGCCTCCGGCTCGGCGGGGGCGCGCGCCGGTGCCTGGGTCGCCGCCTGGAGCAGCCGGAGCGCCTCCATCAGGCAGGTGGTGCGGGTCCGTGGATCCGGCGCGGTGACCCGGATCAGCGTGCGGACGAAGTGCTGGTCCGGGACGCGCCCGTCCAGGCTCTCGCTGATCTTGGACTTGCTGTAGGGCATCCGCTCGGCGAGTTCCCGCACCGTCAGCCCGGAGGCCTCGATCCGTCGGCGGAGGTAGCTGGTGAGCTCGGCCGCCTCCGGTGACACGGCGCGTAACGGCCCCCACTTCCGCCCCGGCCTTCGCTCGGACCCTTGCGTTCCCATCGTCACCCCGTGTCCCGGGACAACCCCCTGTTGTCCTCGACACACCTGGGCGGACGGCCGCTCCAGGTGTGGACAACCCACGGTAGGGCCATCCTGGTCCCCTCGATCCGACGACGGACCGTCAGGAGGACAACGTGGAGACCGAGCAGGACCGCCGGACGCCCAGCGACGCCGAGGAGCCGCTGCTGACGCTCCGCGCCGCGGTGGTCTTCCTGCTGGGCGCCCTGACCGGGGTCGCCGCCGGGGTGCTCAGCGGCCTGGGCGGGGCCGGGATCCCGGCCGCGGTGCTGGCCGGTGGGGCCGCCGCCGGCGCGGCGGTGGTGTTCTTCCGCTCCATCATCCGCTAGCGGCGGCGGTGGCCAGCGGCCACGCCCCCGGGCAGCAGCCGGCTACGGCAGGGTCAGGATGTCCGCCCCGGTGGCGGTGACGACCAGGGTGTGCTCGAACTGGGCGGTGCGCTTGCGGTCCTTGGTGACGACCGTCCAGCCGTCGTCCCACATGTCGTAGTCGTGGGTGCCGAGGGTCAGCATCGGCTCGATGGTGAAGGTCATGCCGGGCTGCATCACGGTGGTCGCGCGCGGGTCGTCGTAGTGCGGGATGATCAGGCCGGAGTGGAACGAGCTGTTGATGCCGTGGCCGGTGAAGTCGCGCACCACGCCGTAGTCGAAGCGCTTGGCGTACGCCTCGATCACCCGGCCGATGACGTTGATCTGCCGGCCCGGCCGGACGGCCTTGATGGCGCGGCGCAGCGACTCCTCGGTGCGCTCGACGAGCAGCCGCGACTCCTCGTCGACGTCCCCCACCAGGTAGGTGGCGTTGTTGTCGCCGTGCACGCCGTGGATGTAGGCGGTCACGTCGAGGTTGACGATGTCGCCGTCGCGCAGCACGGTGGAGTCCGGGATGCCGTGGCAGATGACCTCGTTGATCGAGGTGCACAGTGACTTGGGGAAGCCGCGGTAGCCCAGCGTGGAGGGGTACGCGCCGTGGTCGCACATGTACTCGTGGGCAACGCGGTCCAGTTCGTCCGTGGTGACGCCCGGGGCGATGTGCTTGGCGGCCTCCGCCATGGCCTGGGCGGCGATCCGGCCGGCGATCCGCATCTTCTCGATCGTCTCCGCGGACTGCACCTCCGGGCCCCGGTAGGGGGTGGGTGCCTTCCGACCGACGTACTCGGGGCGCTCGATGGATGCCGGGACGCCGCGCTGGGGAGAGATCCTGCCGGGAACCAGAGTTGCCATGCCGAGAGTCTAGGACGACGCGCCCCCGGGCCGGGTGCGGGCGACGGCGGGAGTCACCGGGCTCACACCGGCGCCGGAGGCGGGCAGTAAGGTGGCGCTGTCCAGCTGTCCCCACCGTAGGTTCGGGCCACCACCGTAGGTTCGAGGCGTTCGAGGCGAGCGTGAGCCGACCGATGACTGACCAGGTCACCGTCACCGATGACGTCACCACCGAGATCGCCGACGAGGTCACCGGTGCGCACCGGTCGCACGGGCCACGCCGGTCGCCACGGCCACGTCTGTCGATTCGGTCACTGTCGTCCCGCCGGGGCCCACGGGCCGCCCGCGACCGCCGGACGCCGCGGGGCGCCGTGGCCGGGCCGCGCCGACCGCGGCTGGCCGCGCTGCTGTGCGCCGCGGTGGTGGCGCTGCCCGGCTGCGTGACCGTGGAGGGGGCGACCGCGTGGGTGGCCCCGCTGGACGAGGCCGCCGCCGCCGAGGTGCTGGAGCGGTTCGAGCAGGAGAACAACCAGGCCAACGCCGACCGCGACCTGGAGCTGAACGCCCGCATCGAGACCGGCGCGCTGCGGGACATCGACCAGGCGACGCTCAAGGTGGCCGCCGCCACCGACCCGGACAACAGCGAGCCCGCGCCGCAGCTGGACATGGGCGACCCGCAGCTGTGGATCCCCCGGCTCAACGGCTACCCGAAGTGGTTCGTGGCCGTCACCGACGTGCACGGCAGCACCACCACGGAGCACGAGGACGCCCCGCAGGGCGAGCAGGGCGCCGGCGAGCCCATCGGGCGCTGGATGCTGCTGTTCACGCAGGCGGAGCAGGACGGCCCGTGGCAGGCCGCGTACATGGCCGCCGCCGGCGACGCGGTGCCCGCCGTCGCCCTGGACCAGGACGGTCTGGCGGAGGAGGTGCCGGCCGACGATCCCGCGCTGCTGCTCGCCCCCGAGGAGGTGCCCGGTGCCTACACCGCGCTGCTCCAGGGCGAGGCGTCCGAGGAGCAGGCGGCGCTCTTCCCGGAGGGCGCCTTCACCACCGACATGCTGGCCGAGCGCGAGGCGCAGGCCGGTGGCACGCAGTACGTCCGGCAGTACCTGGACTCGGCCGCGCCGGAGCACGGGGTGTACGCGCTGCGCACCGAGGACGGCGGGGCGCTGGTGTTCTTCGCCACGCGGCACCAGTCCAAGCTGACCATGGCGCAGGGCAGGCGGCTGGACATCCAGGACCCGGAGATCCGCGCCCTGCTGGAGGGCGAGGCGCGGCAGCAGGTGCTGACCACGATGGACGTGGCCCAGCAGGCCGTGCTGGTGCCGCCGGCGGCGCCGGGCCCGGAGGCGTCGGACGGCTCGGACGACGCGTCGGGCGGCTCGCCGGCGCCGCCGGCCGGGCAGCTGACCTTCGTGGACCGCCAGCAGGCCACCGTCTCGGCCCTGGCCGAGTGAGCGGTCGCGCGCCCCGTCCCCCGGGTGGGCGCGCCGCTGGACTCCCCCGTTCCCGCCCCGCCCGCCCCCTCCGTTCCCGGCATTCCCCCTTCCCGCCCCGGACGCTCCCCCGCCCGCCCCTTCCGGCCCCGCCCTCCCCCGCGGCGGTCAGTGCCCCCAGATGTTCTCCGGCACGGTCTCCACCGGCGCGCCCACGTCGCTGAGCACCTCCAGGATCCGCAGCGGGTCGGGCAGCGGGTTCTCCGGCCCGTGCACCCAGCGCACCCGGCGGCCGGAGGGGTGCAGCGAGGGCGGCAGCAGCACGTAGCTGCCGCGGCAGTGCCAGCGCACCCCGGGGTGCTCGTCGATGGTCTCCGGGTGGCAGTCCAGCTCGCACGGCCACCACTCGTCCTCGTCGTCCGGGGTGCCGCGGGTCGCGGTGAAGAAGAGATAACGGCCCGGATCGCTCTCGGCGACCGGGCCGGGTTCGGCACCGCCGGCGACCAGCGCGTCCAGCGCGCGGCGGCCGGTCTCGGCGGGCACGTCCAGCACGTCGTGCGCCCGCCCGGTGGCCGTGACGAAGTTCGCCTCGGGGAGGGTGTCCAGCCAGCGCCGGACCTGTTGCTCGTCGGTGGTGGCCTGGGTCTGCCACGCGAAGGAGATCGGATGTGCCCCGGGGAACGGACAGCCGACGCGGTCACAGGAACAGCCGTAACCGGCCGGGTGGGCGGCGGGGGCGACCGGGAAGCCGAGCCGGGCGGTCTCCAGGACGAGCGCGTCCCGCAGTGCCCGCGGGTCGGCGGAGTCCACGCGCGGACGCCTGCGCAGCCAGCCCGCCACCTTGATCATCCGCTGCATCGAACCCCTTTCCTGGAGATCACCTCTGTCGTACGCCAACCGTACGAAGAGGTCGGGCCGCGTGTGGGCGAACGCCGTACAGACCGGGCCGGCGCCGACGTGATGCGCGTCACCGCCGAGTGAGTCGGCCGCCCGGGCACGGGCTCGTCCGGGCTCGATGTGACCCGAGCTCGGCTCAGTCACGCACCCATCCTCGGCGGACGGCCTGGATTCCAGCCTGGAACCGGCTGGAGGCGCCCAACTCGGCCAGCAGCCTGGCCAGCCGCCGATGCAGGGTGCGCTGGCTGATCCTCAGCTGGCGGGCGATGGCCTCGTCCTTCAGGCCGGCCGCGAGCAGCATCGCGAGGTCCCGTAGTTCACGCTCACCTGTGGAGTCGAGGGTACTGCCCCGGGCGGGCTCGTCAGGCGAGAGGGGTACCGCCTGTCGCCACAGGGATTCGAAGAGGGCGACGAGGGCGTCGGTGATCCGGGACGGCCGGACCAGGACGGCGCCCGGCCCCTCCGGCGTGCCGGACGCCGCGGACGCCCCGGACGCCGCGGGCGCCGCCGCGCCGCCGGGCCCCGCGGCGGGTCGGGGGCCCTCCTCGGCGGCGTCCGGGAGCGTCGCCCAGGAGGCGGCCGACAGCGGCAGCAGCGCCCGCGCGCCGTCCACCACGATCAGCTTCACCGGCGCCGCGTCCAGCACCCGGGCCCGCTCGCCGAGGGCCGCCATCCGGCGCACCTCCTCCACCGCCCCGGGCAGCGCCAGCCCTTCCGCGGTGTACAGGGTGCGGCAGCTCACACCGCGGGCGAGCGCCGCCTCCCCGAAGCGCAGGCTGTCCTCGGCGGCCACGTACGGAGGCGCGTCGATGACGAGGATCTCCTTCTCGGCGCCGGCGAGCAGCTCCCGCAGCCGCGCGGCGATCTCCTCGCGGCCGGACAGCGCCTCGGCGGGCCCGGAGGGGCGGATGCGGGCGACGCCGTCGTCGTACTCGGTGGCGAGCCGGGCGGCGGCGAGTTCCGCGAGGGCCAGCCCCTGGCGGCGCAGGCGCACCAGCGCGGTCACCGCCAGCCGGGGGTCCACCGGCTGCCAGGAACGGCGCCCCGGCTGGTACTCGGCGAGTCCGGCCTCGGTGAGCTCGCCGAGCGCCCGCCGGGCGGCGGCGGTACCGAGCCCGACCTCCCGGGCGACGGCCGCGGCCGTCGCGGAGTGCAGGCGGAGCAGGGCACGGTAGGCGCCCTCCGCCGGGCCCGAGATGCCGAGCGCCTGCAGCATGGCCTCAACTCCTTCGCATGGGGTGCGGACGGGCGGCTCGGCCGGCGCGCCCGGCGCCGGCGGAGGCACCGGTTCCGGCTCCCGTTCTTCCCCTCCCCCACCCCGCGCACGGCGGCGTCGCCGGTGACATCCGCCAAGGCGCGGGAACAGCCGTTGGACGTTATCGCGTTGAGGAAGCTTGCAAACACCATGTATTTATGGGGGGTGGTTCTCGGGTGACGATGGGGCTCGTCCGCGAGTCCGGCCGGTACCCGATCCCCATGGCGGCACAACCACCACGGAACCACCATCGAGCACCACGCGACGCAGCGGTCGCCCACGAGGCGATACCGCTGCGTCGTCGTGCCGTCGCCCCGGCGACGACACCCTCGTCCCCCGCCACCTCCGACCAGATCGACGAGGCATCACACCGTGCAACCTGCCAGCAGACCGTCCCCGTCCGAAGGGATCTCCGACCCAACCGAGCGCCGGGCCCCTGTCGTCCCCCCGGCGCGCACCCCGCTCGACGACGCCCCGCCGGGGACGTCGCCGTCCACGGCCACCGGGCCGTCCCCCGCACCCACCGCGCCCGCCGGGCCCGCCGCCGGCGTCACCGTCCCCGCCACCGGCGCCGCGCCGGGCGGGCTGCGCCCCGGCCCGCTGCTGGTGCTCATCCTGGGCACGCTGACCGCGCTGGCCCCGCTGTCGATGGACATGTACCTGCCGGCGCTCCCGGAGGTCACCTCCTCCCTGGGGACCACCAGCACGCAGGTGCAGCTGACCATCACCACCTTCCTGATCGGTCTGGCCCTCGGCCAGCTGCTCGCCGGGCCGCTGAGCGACGCCGTCGGCCGGCGCCGCCCGCTGCTGGTCGGCATATCGCTCTACCTGGTGGCGACCGCGGCCTGCGCCGTCGCGCCGAACATCGAGACGCTGACGGCGCTGCGCATGCTGCAGGGCCTGACCGGCGCCGCGGGCGTGGTGATCGCCCGGGCGGTGGTGCGCGACTACTACAGCGGTGTCGCCGCCGCCCGGCTGTTCTCCTCGCTGATGCTGATCAGCGGCCTGGCGCCGATCCTCGCCCCGGTCGTGGGCGGTCAGCTGATGCGGGTGACGTCCTGGCAGGGCATCTTCGTCGCGCAGGCGGTGCTGGGCGTGTTCATCACGCTGCTGGCGGCGTGGAAGCTGCGGGAGACGCTGCCGGTGCAGCGGCGCCGCCCGATGGACCTCGGCGACACCCTGCGCACCATGGGGCGGCTGCTCGCCGACCGCACGCTCCTCGGCTACCTGCTGGCGTTCGCATTCGGCTTCTCGTCGATCTTCGCCTACATCTCCGCCTCCTCGGTGGTGCTCCAGGAGGTCTACGGCGCCTCCCCGCAGACCTACAGCCTGCTGTTCGGCCTGGTCGCCCTCGGCATGGTGGGGTTCACCCAGGTCAACGGGCGGGTGCTGGTCGGACGGTTCTCGCCGAACCGGCTGATCGTGGTCGGGCTCGGGGTGATCCTGGGCGGCGGCGCCCTGCTGGTGGTGCTGACGGCGGCCACCGAAGCCAGCCTGTGGGTGATCGTCCCGGTGCTGTGGGTGACGATCTCCGCCACCGGCCTGGTGATGCCGAACTGCACCACCGAGGTGCTCAACCGGGCGCCGCACGCGGCCGGCAGCGCCTCGGCGCTGCTCGGCACCTCGCAGTTCCTGGTCGGCTCGCTGGTCGCGCCGCTGGCCGCGATGGGCGGCGGTGAGACGGCGCTGCCGATGGCGCTGACGCTGACCGGCATGGCGGTGGTGGCGCTCGGCGCGCTGCTGGCGCTGTCCCGCCCCTGGCGGCGCGGCTGATCCAGCGTCCCGTGGCGCCCGAGCGCCACGGGATCCGCGGCGGCCGGGCGTCCTCCCCCGACACCGGCCGCCGCGGACGGCGGCGGGGGCGTCCTACCCGGCGGTCATGGCGCGCTCACCCCACGGCCCGCGCGGCGGCGCGGCCGGCGATCCGCCCGGAGAACAGGCAGCCACCCAGGAAGGTGCCCTCCAGCGCCCGGTAGCCGTGCATGCCGCCGCCGCCGAACCCGGCCACCTCGCCGGCGGCGTAGACGCCGGGCAACGGGGTGCCGTCGGGGCGCAGCACCCGCGCGGACAGGTCGGTCTCCAGGCCACCCAGCGACTTGCGGGTGAGCACCCGCAGCCGCACCGCGACCAGCGGTCCGGCGGCCGGGTCGACCAGCCGGTGCGGCGGCACCACCCGGATCAGCCGGTCGGTGAGGAAGTGCCGCGCCGCCGAGATCGCGGTGACCTGGGTGTCCTTGCCGAGCCCGGAGGTGACCTGGAGGTCCCGGGCCACGATGACCCGCTCCAGTTCGGCCGCGTCGATCAGCTCCTTGCCGGTCAGCCGGTTCATCTCGCGCGCCAGGCCGGGGACGTCGGGGGCGGTGAGGAACTCGGGGTTGAGCCGGGCGAAGGTCTCCACCGGACCGATCGCGCCGGGCAGCGCCCGGGCCAGCACGGCGCGGACGTCCTTCCCGGTCAGGTCGGGGTTCTGCTCGGAGCCGGAGAGCGCGAACTCCTTGCCGAGGATGCGCCGGTTGAGCACGAACCAGGAGTGGTCGTGGCCGGTGCGGACGATGTGCTCCATGGCGCCGATCGCGTCGAACCCCGGGAACAGCGGGACCGGCAGGCGCTGCCCGGTGGCGTCCAGCCAGAGCGGGGACGGGCCGGAGAGGATCCGGATGCCGTGCCGTGGCCAGATCGGGTCGTGGTTGGCGACGCCCTCGGCGTAGTTCCACATCCGGTCGGTGTTGATGAGCCGTCCGCCGGCGGACTCCGTGATGCCGAGCATCCGCCCGTCCACGTGCTCCGGCACGCCGCACAGCAGCTCGGCCGGGGGTTCGCCGAGCCGCTCGGTGGGCCAGTTGCGGCGCACCAGGTCGTGGTTGCCGCCGATGCCGCCGGAGGTGACGATCACCGCCTGGGCGCGCAGTTCGAAGGAGCCGACGACCGTCCGGGAGCTGGGGGCCCCGCGCTCGGCCGCGCTGGGCTCAAGCACCGCGCCGGCCACGCCGTCCACCACGCCGCCGGTGCTGGTCAGCGCGTCCACCCGGTGGCGGAAGCGGGTGCTCACCAGGCCCCGCGCCACGGCCGCGCGCAGCCGGCGGAAGAACGGTTCGACGATGCCGTGGCCGGTGCCCCAGGTGATGTGGAAGCGGGGCACCGAGTTGCCGTGGCCGATGGCGGTGTAGCCGCCGCGTTCGGCCCACTGCACGAACGGGAACCAGCGCACCCCCATGGCGTGCAGCCAGGCGCGTTTCTCGCCGGCGGCGAAGTCGACGTACGCCTCGGCCCAGCGGCGGGGCCAGTGGTCCTCCTCGCGGTCGAAGGCAGCGGTGCCGAGCCAGTCGCTGAGGGCGAGTTCGGCGGAGTCGCGGACGCGTAACCGCCGTTGCTCGGGCGAGTCGACCAGGAACAGGCCGCCGAAGGACCAGAACGCCTGTCCGCCGACGGCCTGTTCGGGTTCCTGGTCGAGCAGGACGACCCGGCGTCCGGCGTCGGCGAGTTCGGTGGCAGCGACGAGCCCGGCCAGGCCGGCGCCGACCACGATGACGTCCGCGTCCAGGGCGGCTGGCATGGGGCTACCTCCAGGAAGTGGCAGGGGCGCGGGCGGCCGGACGCCTTCGCCGGCCGTCGGGAGCCGAGCACGGGAACATCAACGTACTGCCCGGTAGCCACGGAAGGAACACGTCGTCGGGCGGCGGGGGCGGGCGGCCGCGCGGCCTCAGCCGGTGAAGGTGTCCGGGCGCGGACCGGTGCGGGTGTCGCTGTGCAGGGTCGCGATCAGCGCGAGGTCCTCCGCCGGGAGGTCGAAGTCGAAGGCGGCGAGGTTCTCGCGGAGCCGGCCCGGGTCGGCCGACTTCGCGACGACCGCGTTGCCCAGCTGCAGGTTCCACCGGAGCATCACCTGCGCCGGGGTCCTGCCGTGCTTGCCGGCGAGTTCGGTGATGACCGGGTCGTCCAGCAGGAGGCCCTGGCCGAGCGGGCTCCAGGCCTGGGTGGCGATGCCGTGCTCGGCGTGGAACGCCCGCAGCCGTGCCTGCTGGAGGTAGGGGTGCAGCTCGATCTGGTTGACCGCCGGGACCGTGCCGGTCTCCTCGATCAGCCGCCGCAGGTGCGGGACCTGGAAGTTGGACACGCCGATGGCCTTCACCCGGCCGTCCGCGCGCAGCTTCTCCAGGGTCCGCCAGGTCTCGACGTACCTGTCCAGGGCCGGGACCGGCCAGTGGATGAGGTACAGGTCGACGTAGTCGAGGCCGAGCCTGGCCAGGCTGGCCTCGAACGCGGTGCGGGCGCTGTCCGGCCCCTGGTCGGTGTTCCACAGCTTGGTGGTGACGTGGAGTTCGGCGCGCGGGATCCCGGACGACCGGACGGCCTCGCCCACGCCGCGCTCGTTGCCGTAGACGGCGGCGGTGTCCACCGAGCGGTAGCCGGCCTCCAGCGCGGTGCGGACCACCTCGGCGGTCCGCTCCGGCGGCACCTGGTACACGCCGAGGCCCAGCCGCGGGAGGGACGGGCCGTGGTTCAGCGGAAGAAGAGGAACCTGGGACATCGGGCCCGCCCTCACGTAGGACACGGTCTCATCCGGCGTCACGGCCTTCGGGGCACCGCGGCACGGCAAACGGGAACATTATTGCACGCGCCACTTCTTGCACTGGCCCGTACTCACCCCTCTGCGACTTATGCTGGTTAACAATACGTTGCAGCCCGCGATGAGGAGGGTTCCATGTCGCTTCGGGACGGTGTCCAGGACGAAGCCCGGGCCGAGGGCTGGCGCTCCCTCGCGGCCCTGCACGCCAGGATCGAGATCCGGATCGAACGGGCCCTGCAGGCCGCGCACGGCCTGAGCGTGAGCGAGTACACCGTGCTCGACGTGCTCAACCGCCAGCAGGACCGGCACATGCGGATGCAGCAGCTCGCCAACGCCGTGGTGCTCAGTCAGAGCGCCACCACCCGGCTGGTGGCACGCCTGGAGGAGCAGGACCTGTTAGTCCGCTACCTCTGTGCCACCGACCGGCGGGGCATCTACACCGAGGTGAGCGACAAGGGCCGCCGGGTGCTCCAGGAGGCAGCCCCCACGCACGACGCGGCGCTGCGCGAGGCGCTCGCCGAGGCGGTCGCCGTCCCCGAGCTGGCCCCCCTGGTGCACGCCCTGGAGTCCGCCGGTCTGGGCGAGCTCGCGCAGCGCGCCTGACACGGCGGCGCGCCGCGGACACGGCGACCCGGTGCCACGCCGCGGCCGTGGGGCCCGCGGTGCGGCACCGGGTCGTCGTCCCTCCTCCCGCCCGGCCTCCCGGCCCGGCCGTCCGGCCCGTTACAGGCCGGCCACCTGACGCAGGTAGGAGCGCGCCCGGCGGGCGTAGGTCAGCGGATGGGCCTTGGCCGGATCCTGTTCCGCCTCGACCACCAGCCAGCCCTGGTAACCGGCGTCCGCCAGCGTGCGCAGGATCGGCGCGAAGTCGATCACCCCGTCCCCGGGCACGGTGAAGACCCCGGCGAAGACCGCCTCCTGGAAGGTGAGCCCCTCGGCGCGCGCCCGGTCCAGCACCGCCCGGCGGACGTCCTTCAGGTGCACGTGGCGGATGCGCGCGGCGTGCTCCCGGGCGAGGGCCAGCGGATCGTCCCCGGCCCAGTACAGGTGCCCGGTGTCCAGCAGCAGGTGCACGTGCTCGGGATCGGTCCCGGCCATCAGCCGGTCCACCTCCGCCCGGGTCTGCACGACGGTGCCCATGTGCGGGTGGTAGCACAGCCGCATGCCCTCGGCCGCGGCCATCTTGCCCAGCTCGTCCAGGCCGGTGGTCAGCTCCTCCCACGCGGAGTCGGTCAGGACGGGCTTGTTGGCGTCCAGCGGCAGCGGCTGGAGGTGCACCGCGCCGCCCTGCTCGGCCACCACGACGGTGTCGCCGCCGAGCGCCCGGATGAACCGCATCTGCTCGGCGAAGCCGTCCACGGTGCGCTGCCGCATGCCGGGGACGGTGAGGAAGGTGCTGGCCCACGGCTCCGACACGCGCAGGCCGCGCAGGTCGAGCGCCGCCTTCAGCACCTCGGGGTCGCGGGGGAACTTGTGGCCGACGCTGGTCCCCTCGAAGCCCGCCAGCGCCATCTCGCTGACGCACTGCTCGAAGGGGATGTCGTTGCCGAGGAGCGGGAAGTCGTCGTTGGTCCACACGGTCGGGGTGATGCCGAGGTGGACCCGTTCGCGGTCGAACACGCCTGTAGTCCTTTCGGGGGCGGTGGGGCGGGGGTGACGGGGCGGGCGCGGGCGCGCCCGGGTGGTCAGGCGGCCCCGTCGGACCGGCGCAGGATGTGGCGGGCGGACTTCAGCGCGAACGCCATGCTGGTCAGCGTCGGGTTGCTGGCGGTGCCCCGCGGGATGACGCCGTTGCCGCCGACGTAGAGGTTCTCGACGAACCACACCTGGGAGTTCGGATCCGCCACGCTGGTCTCCGGGTCGTCGCCCATCCGGGTGGTGCCGGTGATGTGCAGCGGGATCCCCAGGGTGGTGAAGCGGGGCTCGGATCCCGGGAGGAAGCCGCCCAGCGCGGACGCGGCCCGCAGCATGTCGGCCATCATGGCGTGCTGGCGGTGCCGGTCCTCCGCCGAGTAGGAGAACTCGAACGTCGGCTGCGGCATCCCGAACATGTCCCGGTGCCGCTCCGAGAAGACCACCCGGTTGTCCCGGCGCGGCTCGACGATCCCGAACCAGCGCAGGTCCACGATCAGCCGCTCGTCCACGTTCGGCCGCCCGTCGCCGTAGTGGAAGGCGTCCCGGTGGATCTGGCAGTGCCAGGGCCGGCTGGGCGACACCGGAATCCACACCTGCGGGTCGAGGTCGTCCCGCGGGATGGGCACCGGGTCGTCGGGGTTGTGCGACATGTGCAGGCGCACCCGGTCCCAGAAGAGCGCGTCGTCCCGGACGGCCTCCAGGTGCGAGCCGAGCAGCACCACCTGGCAGAACGCGACCGGCTGCTCGGTCAGGTACCGGCCCAGCGGTTCCGGGGTGATCCCGGAGGCGAACAGCAGCTGCGGGGTGAGCACGGCGCCGCCCGCCACCACGTAGTTCTCCGCCCGGATCCGCAGCGTCCGGGAGCGCAGCAGGTCCTGCACCTCGGCGTAGCGGATGTGGTGGCCGTCCGAGGAGCGCACCAGGCGGGTGCACAGGTGCTGCGGCAGCAGGGTGAAGTTGTCGCTGGCGCCCGGGGTGGCGAGCTTGCCGAAGACCGCGTCGGTCCCGGTCCAGTGCACCAGGTGCGGGCTGTCCCGGCGTCTGCGCACCGCCAGCGGCAGGGACTGCACGCCGTACGGCTCGGGCAGCTCGCCGTACTCCTCGCGGAGCACGTCCAGCACCACGTTGTGGGTGACGGAGTCGGAGAACTCCTTGACGCTGGTGCCGAGGATGTCCTCGGCCTCCCGGTAGAGGTCCTCCCACTCGTCCTCGGAGATCAGGTCGGTGCGCTCCACCGTGGGGTGGTGCCGGGGGGTCGCGCAGGTCCAGTGGGTGGCCATGCCGCCCACCGCGTAGGTGGCGGCGGCGCCGGGGATGTTGAGGTGCGGATCCTGCCCGGGGTTCTGGCCGTTGGCGGCGCCGCCGCCGTAGTCCGCCGGGTTGACGCCGGTGGCGGCCGGGTCCAGGACGTCCAGGGCCGTCCGGTCGACGGAGACCGAGAGCGGGTTGAGGTGGCCCCGGATGACGGAGGAGAACAGGTTCCGGTTCCGCTGGTACACCACGGCGTTCTTCAGGTGCTCGCCGAACCGGGGGGAGTGCTGGGCTCCCGCGTCGACCATGGCGACGCGCTGTCCCGCGGCCTCCAGCACACGGGCGTAGGTCGCCCCGACCGGTCCGGATCCGATGATCAGTGTGTCCACTCGCATCTGTGAACTCCCTGCCAAGGGCGGCGAACCCCGCCGACGCGGCGGGGCGGGAAGGAAAGGTCGCGCCGTTGCGGCCCGTCAGCTTGCACGGCAGTGTCGCCAGGCGTGATCGCGGCCGGTAAGTGCGACGACGAAAGAGCACGTGCACCAGTACGGCGCGGCCGGTTCACCGGGAGGTCTCGGCGTCCCGGGACAGGTGCCGGCGCTGCAGTTGCTCCGCGAACTCCTGCCAGGCGGCGGCGCACTCCCGGGCGGCGTCCAGCACCAGGTCGGCCCGGTGCGGCGGCACGCCCTCGACCAGCCGCTTCCACTCCTCGGGGCCGATCAGATGGGCGTCCAGCAGGCGCAGCAGGGTGCGCCCGGTCTCGGCGTAGCGCAGGGAGGGGTCCCGGCGCAGCGCCCACACGATCGCGTTGCGGTCCCGGAGGGGGCCGCGCCAGGGTCTCGCGCCGGCGGGCCGGGGGGCCGTCGCCGGCCGCTCCCGCGGCTGCTCGCCGGGTTCCGCGGCGCGTGCCGGGCGCGCCGCCGGCCGGTGGGCGGGGCGCAGCTTCGGCGGCAGGGGGTCCTCGCCGCGGCGCAGCCGCTCCCGCACGTCGCGGGCGGTGCCCAGGGATATGCCGGCGACCTCGGCGATCTGGCGGAGCGATGCCTGCGGGTTGTTGGTGACGAACTCGCCGGCGACGGTGCGGCCCCGGGCGCTGCTGAGCGGCCGCACCCGTCCGTCCCGGCCGATCCTGACCTGCGCGCGGGGGGAGTCCTCGGGGGCGGTGCGGCGGCGGATGGCGCCCACCGTCTTGGCGGCGAGGCCGGTGACGGCGGCGATGGCCCGGTCCGACCACTGGGGGTAGAAGGCCATCACGCGGGCGGCGGCCGCGCTGCGGTCGGCGAGCGAGAGCGGCAGGCCGTGCTCGATGTTCGCCCGCACGGCGAGGACGAAGGCGTCGGCCTCGGTGCCGTCGAAGAAGCGCGCCGCGATGGTGTCCTGGCCGCGCAGCACGGCGGCCCGCAGCCGGTGCGTCCCGTCGATGACCCGCATCGTCGGCCGGTGCACGATGATCGGCGGCAGCTCGGCGTCGGACTCGGCGAGCACGCGCACGTGTTCGGCGCTCTCGCCGTCCAGGCGGGGCGAGTCGGTCAGCACCAGGGAGCTGATGGGCACCGTCTGTCTCACCGGGTGGAGCACCCCGCGGTGCCCCCGCTCCCGCGTGCCGGGGTCCGGCCCTGGCCCTTCCTGACTCGGGACGATGAGAGCGCTCGCGCCATGTGTCATGGAAACTCCCCTTTCGCGAAGATCGCGTGGTCGAGATCGCGGCTTCCCCCGTGTTCCCGGCTCCCCCTTCGACCCTCCGCGACCGAACGGACGCGGAGAGTGCCTCCACGATGGCGACGCGCAGACGCCGCCGTCAGGCAACGTGCTGCTGGGTGGAGGATTGATCTGATCTGATTATGCGTCAGTCAAAATTTGCGGATCCAAGGAAAGTTTGTCACCGCAGCCATAAAATTCGTTCATGGTGACGTTACGTCAGCTGGAGTGCCTGGTGCGGGTGGCGGAGGCCGGGTCGTTCACCCGGGCCGCGGAGCTGCTGCACGTCACACAGCCGGCGCTGTCCCACCAGATGCGCGCGCTGGAGCGCGCCGTCGGCGCCCAGCTGCTGGAACGCCTCCCGAGGTCGGTGCGGCTCACCACCGCGGGGCGGGCCATGCTGCCGCACGCCCGCGCCGTGCTCGCCGGCACCGAGCAGGCCGTCGCCGCGGCCCGTCAGGCGGGCGGCTTCGAAACGGGCACGCTGGAGCTGGCCACCCTGCTCTCGGTCAGCCTCGGCGTGCTCCCCCCGGTCCTGCGGGCCTGGTGCCAGGCCCACCGGGGGATCCGGGTGCGGCTGTTCGAGTACCACCACGGCGAGGAGATGCGGGCCGCGATGGCGGCGGGTCAGGCCGACCTCGCCGTCGGTCCGCCGCCGGTCGGCTGGGAGGGGGCGATCCGCCCCCTGGGCACCGAGGAGTTCGTCATCGTGCTGCCCGCCGACGACGACACCGCGGCGGAGGGCACGCGGCTGCGGCTCGGGGCGCTGGCCGATCGCGACTGGGTGCACTACGCCCCGGGGACCGGACTGGCCGAGGTGGTCGACGGGGCCTGCGCGAACGCGGGGTTCCGGCCGCGCGTGGCGGTGCACACCGAACAGGCCGCGACCGTGCCGGTCCTCGCCGCCGCCGGCCTCGGCCCCGCCCTGGTCCCGGCCAACATCGTCCCGCCGCGCTTCGACGGGCGGCTGCTGCGACCGGACCCGCCGATCCGCCGGGAGCTGGCGGCCTACGCCCGCGGCCCGTTCGAGCCGCTGACCGCCGCGTTCGTCACCACCCTGCTGGCGCACGCCCGCGTCACCCCCGCCCACGTGCGCGCCCACCTGGGGCTGGACGACTAGGGCCGGACGACTGCGGCACCTCCGGCCGCGCCCGGGGCCGCCCCGGCGCGACCGGCCGTTCGTTGACACCCCATCAGAACGCGCCGACTATCGCGTCAGGCCGCCCGCCGGAACCGCCGGCCCGGCAACGCGCGACGCGGCGCCCTGCCGGCCGCGGCCTGTCATGGGGTGTGCCGAACCGCGGGTGTGCGACTGGGGAGATTCCCCGGTCGCACACCCGCCCGCCGCCACCGGCACGCCCCTCCCGCTCCGTCGTGCCGTTCCCGCGCGCCCCCGCCAGGCGAGCTCCGGCGGTCCCGCGCCGCCGGCCCCAGCGAACAAGCCGAACGAGCCGAACACAGGGAGACAAGACACATGTCGAAGTACGACTCACCGAAGATCAGCGTGCCGGTTTTCCGGCGCGAACTCGTCGCCGACCAACTGCGCGACGGCTACTGGGTGGAGGCCCCGGACATCGACGACGACTCCAAGCCGGACCTCTTCGGCTGGGGACTGACCATGGGGGAGGTCTACTGGTACCAGAACAACGGGGAGTGGACCCGGCGGCTGGTCGCCGACCAGATCCCGATGCCGATCGGCGGCGACTACGCCGACATCAGCGGGAACGGCCTGCCGGACATCGTGCTCTGCTACGACCTGTACGGCCCCATCGGCACCATCGTCGACCCGAAGCCGGACGGCGGCAGGATCGACTGGCTGGAGAACCCCGGCGGCGCGGACAAGGTCACCACCCGCTGGAAGCGCCACTACATCGGGCGCATGGAGGGGATGCACCGGCTGCGGGTGGGGCACTTCACCCAGCGGGAGCGGCTGGAGATCATCGGCGTGCCGGTGGTCGCCTCCGGCTCCGGCGGCCCGCACAAGGTGCTGCCGATCGTGCTGTTCACCCAGCCCGACGACGTCCAGCAGGCGGCCGAGTGGCCGATGACCGTCATCGACGACAACTCCTTCCGGCACGCCCACGGCGCTGAGCGGAAGAGCGGCCTGATCCCCGGTTCCGACCTGGACTCGATGCTGATCGCCTCGGACGAGGGCGTGACCTGGCTGTACTTCGACGAGGCGCGGCGGTCCTGGGAGAAGGTGCTGATCGGCACCGGCGAGCTGACCCGCTTCGAGCAGACCGGCTTCAAGGGCAGCGGCGACGTCGGGATCGGCCGGATCGGGGACGATCCGTTCGGCTACGTGGCGGCGGTGGAGCCCAACCACGGCAACACCGTGGCCGTCTACGTCAAGGAGTCCGCGGGGCACCCCGCCGAGGTGACCTGGCGCCGGCACGTGCTGGACGTCTTCGGCGACCCGAACGAGAACGGCGAGGGCGTCGGCCACCAGGTGGTGGCCGCCGACTTCGACGGCGACGGGGAGGAGGAGTTCCTGGTCGCGCTGCGCGGGCCGGCCCCGTGGCAGGGCGTCATGTACTACAAGGCGATCGACCTGGAGCAGGGCGTCTTCGCCAAGTGGCGGATCTCCGAGGACTCCGCGGCGCGGATCGCCATCGCGGACTTCGACGGGAACGGGAAGCTGGACTTCGCGACCATCGCGTACAAGGTTCCCAAGTACTTCGTCGCCAAGGACGCCAAGCTGCTGCTGTTCCGCAACGAGATCGACCTGGACCGGGAGTGAGCGGGTAGCGCGTCCCCCCACACGAGACGGCGCCGGGCGTGGCCTCCCACGCCCGGCGCCGCCGTCTGGCTCGCCGGTGGCCTCAGCCCTTCGCCCACCCGTCCGCGGCTCCGGGGACGCCGGCGGGCGCGGCCTCGGCGGAGGGCGCCGGGTAGGCCGGCAGGATCGTCTCGGCCAGCTCCTGGAGCACCTCCTCCACCGGTCGTTCGCTCTGCCGCAGGTTGACGGTGACGTGGTCCACGCCGAACCCGCCCAGCCGGTCGAGCTGGGCGGCGAGCCCCTTGCGGCCGGTCCGCCAGCCCTCCCGGATGGGCGTGGCGGGGGTGTCCGGGTCCTCGGTGAGGTCCAGGTGCATGGGCATGATGAACGGCTTGTACCGGTCCGCGTCGGCGGTGAGGCGCCGCCACTGCCGGGTGAGCAGGGCGACCGCCTCGTTGTCGTGGCCGTAGGTCAGCCAGCCGTCGGCGTGGGTGGCGATCCAGTCCATCGACTGCCGGGCCCGGCCCGCGACCACCATGGGCAGTTCGCCGCCCGGCGGCTTGGGCAGGACGTCGAGGCCGAGGTCGGCGGTCAGGCCGGCCACCGGCAGCTCGATGCCCTCGCCGGGCTCGGGGACGGCCCACGCGCGGCGGACCATCTCCACGAAGTCCCGCATCCGGTCCCCGCGGCTCTCGTAGTCCCGCCCGAACAGCGGGTACTCCACGGGCCGGTCACCGCTGGCCACCCCCAGCACGAACCGCCCGCCGGTCAGGTGGTCCACGGTGGCCGCCGCCTTGGCCACCAGCAGCGGCTGGCGCAGCGGCAGCACGATGGCGGCGGTGCCGAGCACCGCGTTCTCGGTGACCGCGGCCAGGTGTCCCAGGTGCGTGAACGCCTCCAGGACGGTGCCGGCGTCGCCGAAGCGCTGCGGGTCGTACAGCGGGACGTCCCTCAGCCAGATGCTGGCGAAGCCGAGCTGGTCCACCAGGCGGGCCCGCTCGGTGTGCAGGCTCAGGTCCGGCACGCCGGAGGGGAGGCCGAGCTCCTGGGTCCGCCGGCGGCGGGCGCCGGACCAGTCGTTGTCCAGCGGCAGCTGGACGCCGATGGTGGGGTGGCCGTCCGCGATCAGGCGGCTCAGGGCCGGGTGCTGCGCTGACACGGGAGTACCTCCTCGGTCGGGTCTGTGAAGGGTCAGTCGACCGGGGCGGGGACCGGGGCGCCGGCCGGCCGCGCGTCACCGGAGCCGGGGCCGGAGGCGATGGTGGTGCCGCCGCTGCTCGGACGGTTGCGGTCGAGCGCCCCGGAGACCAGCGCCAGGACCAGGGCGCCGACGGCCATCAGGGCGCCGACCCAGTTCGGGGAGGTGTAGCCCAGGCCCGCGTCGATGGTCAGGCCGCCCAGCCAGGCGCCGAAGGCGTTGCCGAAGTTGAACGCGCCGATGTTCACCGCGGAGGCCAGCGCGGGGGCGTCCCCGGCCTTGTCCAGCACCCGGTTCTGGCAGGGCGGGATGGTGGCGAACCCGACGGAGGAGACCACCAGGATGGTGATCACCGCGGGGATCTGGGACCGCGCGGTGAAGACGAACACGAGCAGCACCACCGCCAGCACGGCCATGATCAGGTACATGCTGCCCATGAGGTTGCGGTCGGCCATCCGCCCGCCGACGATGTTGCCGATGACCGCGCCGACGCCGAAGAGCACCAGCAGCCAGCTCACGGCCCCCTCGGAGAAGCCGGCGACGTCCGTCATCATCGGCGCGATGTAGGAGAACGAGGCGAACATGCCGCCGAAGCCGAGCACGGTGACGCCCAGGGCGAGCCACACCTGCCCGCTGCGGAAGGCGCTGAACTCCTGGCGCAGCCCGTGGGTGGGCCGGGGCTGACGGGGCACCAGCGTGATGAGTCCGATCAGGGCGATCACGCCGAGGCCGGTGACCACCCAGAAGGTGGAGCGCCAGCCGAACGCCTGGCCGAGCGCGGTGCCCATCGGGACGCCGAGCACGTTGGCGAGGGTGAGGCCGGTGAACATCAGGGCGATGGCGCTGGCCCGCCGTTCGGGGGCGACGAGGCTCCCGGCGACGATCGAGCCGATGCCGAACGACGCCCCGTGCGAGAAGGACGCCACGATCCGGCCGAGCATCAGCAGGCCGTAGCTGGGAGCGATGGCACACAGCAGGTTGCCGGCGATGAAGATCAGCATCAGCAGGATCAGCATCGTCTTCCGCGGCGCGCGGGCGCCGAGGACGATCAGCAGCGGGGCGCCGACGGTCACACCGAGCGCGTAGCCGGAGATCAGGTATCCGGCCGTGGGGATCGAGACCCCGAAGTCGTTCGCGACCTCGGGGAGCAGCCCCATGATCACGAACTCGGTGGTGCCGATGCCGAAGGCGCTCACCGCCAGCGCTAACAGGGCCAAGGGCATGTCGGGACTCCTGTCACAGAAAGTATGGACCCTCGAAAGGACGCTAGCACAATATTTGCACACAACGACTGTCGGCTTGTAGATCCATCTCGCTGGCGAATTCTCGCCCGTGCCACGGCGCGGAAGGAGACCTGATCTGGCGTCAGCCCAGCGATCCACGCAGGATCCCCCCAAGGGGCGGGGATGGCGTGGCGGGTGAGGTGTGCGGCCCGTCGTGTCCGGGGGGCTCATCTCCTCACGGGGGCCCAGTCGAGAACGTTCTGCACTCCTCGATCAGGGAGACGACGTGAACTACACGCTCAACCTTCTGGAGCCAGGCGTCTTACTGACACTCCGGCAGCAGCCCAGCCACGGCTACGACCTGGTGCGACGCCTGAAGAAGCTGGGAATGGACTTCACCGACGACCCGGGCGCCGTCTACCGGTGCCTGAACTCGCTCACCCGGCGCGGACTGGTGGAGTACCGGCAGGAGAAGTCGCTTTCCGGTCCTCCGAGGAAGGTCTACCAGCCCACCCTGCTCGGCGAGCGGGCGACGGCCGACGCCCTGCAACGCATGTGCGCCACCCGCGACGTCCTCAACAGATGCGTGGAGGCGCACCGCAGGACCGAGGCCCTGGCGTCGCAGCGGACCACCGAGGACTCCACCACGGTGCTGTCCCACGCGCCGTCGTGACGGCCCCGCGGTAGCGGCGGGCCGCCGACCGCCGCCCGTCCGCCGCCGCCCGTCCGCGGCCGTCCGTTCGCGGTCCGTTCGTGGCCCGTTCGCGGCCCGTCGGTCCACGGTGGGGCGGACGCCGACGGCCCGTGGCGCCCCCGGACGCCGGGGGTGCCACGGGCCGTCGCCGCGCGCTCGCGTCCTCGTCAGCCGGCCAACCACCGCACGATCGCGCGGGCGGCCTCGCGGCCGGCCCGGTTGGCGCCGATGGTGCTGGCCGAGGGGCCGTAGCCGACCAGGTGGACGCGCGGGTCCGCCGCCACCCGGGTGCCGTCCATCGCGATGCCCCCGCCCGGCCCGCGCAGCCCCAGCGGCGCGAGGTGGTCCAGGGCCGCCCGGAAACCCGTGGCCCACAGGATCGCGTCCGCGCGCTGGTGGCGGCCGTCCGCCCAGACCACCCCGTCCGCCACCAGCCGCTGGAACATCGGCTGCCGGCGCAGCGCCCCCCGCTCCCGAGCGGCCAGCAGCACCGGGGTCATCACCAGCCCGGTCACGCTCACCACGCTGGCCGGCGGCCGCCCCGCGCGCACCGCCCGCTCCACCCTGGCGACCGCCTCGCGGCCGGCCAGCTCGTCGAACGGCCCCTCGTTGAACACCGGGGGGCGACGGGTGACCCAGGTGGTCCCCCCGGCCACCTCGGAGATCTCCGCCAGCAGCTGTGTCGCCGAGGCCCCGCCGCCCACCACCACGACGTGCTGCCCGGCGAACTCGTCGGGAGTGCGGTAGTCCACGGTGTGCAACTGCCGCCCCCGGAACTCCGACATCCCCGGATAGAAGGGGATGAACGGACTGGTCCAGGTGCCGGTGGCGTTCACCAGGGCCCGCGTCGACCAGACCCCGTCGGTGTCGGTCTCCACCAGCAGCCGCCCGTCCCCCGCCTCCCGGACGGCCCCGACCCGCACCGGCCGGCGTACCGGCAGCGCGAAGCGGCGCTCGTAGGCGGCGAAGTAGCGGGTCATCACCTCGGCGGCGGGCGTGCCGGGGTCGGCGTCCGGCACGGCCTCGGCCAGGGTCAGGCCCGGCAGGTCGTGGATGCGGTGCGCCTTGTCCAGGCGCAGCGTCGGCCAGCGGTGCCGCCAGGCGCCGCCCGGCCCGTCGTCGCCGTCGAGCACCACGAAGCCACCCACGCCCGCGGCCCCCGCGTCCCGGGCCGGGTCGGCGACCGGGGTGGAGTCGGCGCGCGCGGCGACGCCCAGGCGACCCAGGTGGTGCGCCGCGGAGAGCCCCGCCTGCCCGGCGCCGACCACCACGACGTCCACGGCGCGCGACGGCGCGGCGACCGCAGCCGCGTCCGCGTCCGCGTCGACCGTGGCGGTGGCGCGGGCGGTGTCGGTGGCGCCGGCGAGCTGCTGCGGGATCGACGTGGCCATGCCCGCCACAACACCGCAGGCGCCCGGTTGCTTCCCCGCCGGCCCCCTGGTCCCCCGGCGGCCCCCTGATCCCCGCCCGCTCCCCGCCCGCTCCCGCCAGCAGGCCCCCGGCGGCCATGGAGCCCTCGGCGAGGACGCCTCCCGCCTGCGGCGAAAGTGTCGTCGAGGGTTCACCTGGCGTCCATCGGCACGACGACGGATCAGATCCAGCCATTCCTACGCTCGGCGCCGTCTCCGCCCCCCCTCCGGACACCCCTAAGGACCACGGTGCACAGCCATCCCCACACGCACGACCACGGGCACTCCCACCCGCACGGGCACCAGCACGGCGAGGGCCACGACCACGACCACGCCGGCGACGTGCCCCCGGTCGAGGTCCCGGCCTGGGCCGACACCAGCGTCCCCGAGCGCGAGCTCAGCCCGGCCCAGCAGTCCCGCCGCCGCTTCGTGCGCAACGCCGGCCTGCTCGGCGCGGGCGCCGCGGCCTTCACCGGCCTGGCCGCCACCCCCGCCGCCGCCAAGCCGAACACGGCCACCTCCGGCAACGGGTCGGACGGCGACGAGACCCCCCTGATCTTCCTCGCCGGCGACCACCACGTGCACACCCAGTTCAGCAGCGACGGCCTCTACCGGGTCTCCGACCAGGCCCGCCGCGCCGCCGAGTACGGCCTGGACTGGCTGGTGATCACCGACCACGGCAGCGCCACCCACGCCAAGCTCGGCGTCGAACTGGTCAACCCGGAGATCCGCGAGGCGCGCACCGCCAACCCGCGCATGCTGCTCTTCCAGGGCCTGGAGTGGAACATCCCGGCCGCCGAGCACGGCACCGTCTTCGTCGCCCCCGGCGACAACGAGGTGGCCACCCTCAAGGCGTTCGAGCTCGGCTACGACGGCAGCGTCAACAACGCCAGCGACGGCACCCCCGGCGGCCCCAACACCGCCCGCAACGAGGCCCTGGCCATCGCCGGCCTGCAGTTCCTGGCCAAGGAGCGCGGCACCTCCGTGCGCGACGCGCTGATGCTCGCCAACCACCCGGCGCGCAAGGGCATCGACTCCCCGCACGAGATCCGCGCCTGGCGCGACGCCGCCCCGGAGATCGCCGTCGGCATGGAGGGCGCCCCCGGCCACCAGGCCGCCGCCCTGCCCATCCCGGGCCACGAGGACAGCGGCCGCGGCCTCTACGACAGCTCCCCCTCCGCCGCCTCCTTCCCCGGCTACCCGCTGGAGTCGTACATCACCTACGGCGGCTTCGACTGGATGACCTCCACCGTCGGCGGCCTGTGGGACTCGCTGCTGGCCGAGGGCAAGCCCTGGTGGATCTCCGCCAACTCCGACTCCCACCAGGTCTACGCCGACACGCTGGTGCGCGGCGCCTTCGAGCCCGGCCAGACCTTCAACTCGCTCGGCCAGTACCCGGACCCGGTCGACAGCGGCACCCCGCGGCTCGGCGAGAACGACTTCTTCCCCGGCTACTACAGCCGCACCAACGTGGGCGTCACCGGCTTCGGCTACCTGGAGCTGATGGCCGCGCTGCGCGCCGGCCGGGTCTGGGTCGACCACGGGCACCTCATCGACGGCCTCGACGTGCGGGTGCGGGAGAAGGGCAAGGACGTCCTCGGCGTCCCGCTCGGCGGCACCCTCAGCGTGCGCCGCGGCCGGCAGGTGGAGCTGGTCATCACCATCGACACGGCCTCCCGGCCGAACCTCAACGGCGACCTGCCGAAGCTCGCCCGGGTGGACGTCATCCAGGGCGCCGTCACCGGCCCCGTCGCCGACCGCGACACCTTCACCGCGCCGCGCGCCTCGGTGGTGAAGTCCGTGGACGTCAGCGGACGCACCGGCCGCATCGTGCTGCGCACCACCTTCCGCGCCGAGGACTCCTTCTACCTGCGGCTGCGCGGCACCGACGGCAACCGCTCGATGCCGGGGCTGATGGGCGCCAAGGTGGACCCGAACGGGCCGGCCGCCGACGTGCGCGGCAACGCGGACCCGTGGAAGGACCTGTGGTTCTACGCGAACCCGATCTTCGTGGACGTCACCCGCCGATGACCGGAGCACCACGACGCCACGTGCTCGGGGCCTCCGCGCTGCACGCCAAGCGCGCCGACGCCGAACACCTGCTGCACGAGCTGCTGCGCCGGGTCGCCGAGCACCCCGCCACCGGCGGGGCTGCCCGGCTGACCGGCTGCACCCACCTGGTGGGCGAGCCGTGGCGGCACGAGGCGGTGTCGGTGCTGGTGGAGGCCGCCGACGGGTTCCCCGGGGCGGAGCTGGTCGAGTCGCTGGCCGAGCCGGCGGAGATCGCCGTGGTCCTGCTCGACGCGTCGGCCGGCACGGCGGCGGCCGACGTTACCGCTGCGGCCGGCGCGGGACTCCCGCCCCTGTGGCGGCACGGCGCGCCCCGGCTGCTGCCGGCCGCCACCGAGGCGGCGACCGCCCACGCGACCGGGTCGGGCGGCCGGGCCGTGGTCTTCCCCGGCCAGGACGCGCTGCCGGACGAGGTCACGGTGACCCGCCTGCTCGCCGAGACCGGGATCGACGTGGTGCGCAGCACCCACGGCCGGTACGCGCAGGACGCCGTGGTGGTGGCGGGCGGCTTCCTGCGCCCGCAGTACTCCGGCGGGAAGCTGGTCCTCCAGGTCGGCCACGCCGACCCGACACGGCTGATGCCCTGGGAGGTCCGCAACCCCACCCCCTGCTGCGGCGGCGACCACTGAACCGAGGCGGGGCCGGCTGACCCGAGGCGGGGCCGGCCCCGCCCGCCGCTCCCCGGAGCGCGGGCGCGGGCGCGGCCCCGTCGCGGCTGCCCGGAGACGGCCCACGCATGGCCCGGGTCGCTCCGGGTAGCCATCGGCGTCGACCCAACGCCGCCGATCGGGCGAGGAGACCGTGCCATGCCGAACCTGGTGCGCGATGTGATGACCGCCGACCCCGCCACCGTGTCCCCGCGGACGACGCTGCTGGAGGCCGCCCGGCTGATGCGGGAGGCCGACATCGGGGAGGTGCCCGTCGTGGAGGGGAGGCGCCTGGTCGGCATCCTCACCGACCGCGACCTGGTGGTTCGGGGCATCGCCCCCGATCTGGACGTGCACGAGGTCCCGGTGTCGCGGGTGTGCAGCACCGACGTGGTCTCGGTCGCGCCGGACGACCCGCTGGAACAGGCCGTGGCCCAGATGCGGGACCGGGCGGTGCGCCGGCTGCCGGTCGTGGACGACAACGCCGTGGTGGGCGTGATCACCATCGGTGACCTCGCCATGGCCAAGGAGCCCGGCTCCCTGCTGGCCGAGATCAGCAACGCGGTCCCCAACGTGTGAGCGCCGCCCCCGTCCCGCCCCGCCCCCCACGGTCGGCCGATCGGCCGGCCGCTCACCGGGGCCGGGCCGGCTGACGGGGCGTCGCGAGGACTGACTACCCTCGGGTCCGTGACGCGACGCCCGCCCGAACGCCGCCCCCGCCTGCGGCCGGCCCCGGTGGCACCGGGGCGCACCGCCGCCTCCCCCTCCACCGTCCCGGCGTAGCGAGGAGGCCCCCCGTGCGTGCCCGCCCCGTCACCCCCGACGTCCTGACCAGCGAGATCGCCGACCGGATCGCGGACGCCGCGAAGGACGCCGCCGAGGCCGCCCGCCCGGCCCCCACCCGGCTGCGGGTGGCCGTCGACGGCGCCCCGGCGGCCCGCCCCTCCGACCTGGCCGCGGCGCTGGTGGAACCGCTGCGGCTGCGCGGACACGCGGTGCTCCGGGTGTCGGCCGGCGACTTCCTGCGGCAGGCCTCGCTGCGGCTGGAGTTCGGCCGGGAAGACCCGGACGAGTTCCACGACGCCTGGTTCGACTACCCCGGGCTGACCCGTGAGGTGCTGGCACCGCTCCGCGCCGGCGGCTCCGGCCGGGTGCTGCCCACCCTGTGGGACCCGGTGACGGACCGGGCCACCCGCGCGGAGTACGTGACCGTACCACCGGGCGGCGTCCTGCTGCTGGACGGGCCGCTGCTGCTCGGCCGCGGCCTGGAACTGGACTTCGCCGTCCACCTGTGGCTCTCCCCCGCCGCGCTGCAGCGGCGCACCGCCGACGCGGAGCGGTGGACCCTGCCCGCCTACGCCCGCTACGAGGAGGAGACCGGCCCGGCCCGCCTCGCCGACATCGCGGTGCGGATGGACCACCCGGACCGCCCGGCCCTGATCGACGACTTCGACAACTGACGCCCGGCCCACGCCCCGCTCGTCCCTGGCCCTTGCCCCTCAGAGCCATTCGCGGCCCCTCGCCCCCAAGCCTCTCACCGCTCACCGGCTCGCCCGCTCACTTGCTCACCCGGGCCTCGCAAACCCGGCGGCAACCGGGCAGCCGCATGCCCTCACCCGCCAGGGAAGAGACGAGCCCGAAGTTATCCACAGGCTGCGATTGGGGGGCTGCGCGGCGTCATCACCTCATGGGATCCTGAAACAGGGGGTCCCCCCGGGGCGAGAGCGGCCCTGCGCGGAGAATCCTGGCATGTCCCTGGCGCAGCACGGGCCCACTGCCCACGACCGGCGGCACGCCACGGCCTCGTCACACGGACGGGGCGTCGCAGGAGCGGAAGGGCTCGGCGGTCGGCATGGCGGACGGGGCGCGAGGTAGGGGCGGGGCATGAACCACCGCGAAGAGGACAAGTCGAGCGAGGGTCCGGAGTACGAGGAGGAGCGCGCGGAGAGCCAGCCCTTCGAGTTCCCGGAGGAGGACCGCGAGCGCAGTCGCCCCTTCGACTACCCGGAGGAGGAACGCCACGCGGGCATCCGCGCCGTGCGCCACATCAGCCGCGAGGCGGCCGACGCCGACATGCCGCCCGGCACCTCCGGCAGCTACGGCACCACCGGAGGCGGCCAGCCCGGCGGCACCGGGGTGGGCAGCCCCGCCGGCGCCCCCGTGCCGGAGGAGGAGCTGGCGGACACCACCCTGGGGAGCGAGCCGCGCCCGGACGACACCGAGGCCGAGGAGCCGGGCGGCGGCTCGCGGTGAGCCCGGTGCGGACGCGCGCTCAGTCGGCCGGGCCGCGCTGGCCGGGCACGGTGGGCGTCGCGCCGCCCCCGCCGACGCGGCCGGTCTCCCCGACAGGCCGGGTCTCCCCGAGACGGCCGAGCGTGCCGGTGTCCCCGGCACGCCCGGCCGCGTCCTCCGGCACGCCCTCGACCGGCACGCCCTCGACCGGCACGCCGCCGACCGGTGGCCAGCACTCGCCCCAGGCCAGGTCGCGGGCCTCCCGGTACAGCTGCCCGTGCCGCTTGGTGACGTTCACCGGCCGGATGCCCTCCTCGGCCGTGCACAGCCGCAGGCCGACCATGCCCTTGCGGATCGTGGGATGCCGCAGCACCCGCCCCGCCGGGCCGGCGGCCGGGGCGGTGGAGGCGTCGGCGGCCGGGGCGGCGTCGGCGGCGGCACGCGCCGGCACGGGCGTGCGGCACGCCGCCACGTAGGAGAACTTCTCGTCCTCGTAGGACAGCGAGGCGCCCTTGAGCTGCCGGTGGACGGCGGAACGGTTCACCCGCACCGCGAAGTGGCACCAGTCGCGCCCCGCGACGATCGGGCACGCGCCGTCGTGCGGACACGGCGCCAGCACGGTCAGTCCGGCCGCCAGCAAGCGGTCGCGGGCCTCGCGGACGCGTTCGTAGCCCGCCGGGGTGCCGGGCTCGACGACCAGCACGACCCGCCCCCGCGCCGCCGCCTCGGCGACCACCGCCTCCCGGCCGGCCGCGGTGAGCTCGCCGAGCACGTAGGAGACGGTCACCAGGTCGGCGTCGGGCAGGCTCAGCCCGGGGCCTATCACCCGCCGCTGCCAGCTCGCCCCGCGCAGCGCCGGCCGGTCCGCCGAGCGTGCGAGCCGGCGGCCGAGTTCCAGGGCGGGCTCGGACCAGTCCAGCACCGTCTGCCGGTGCAGCCCCGGCCAGGCGTCCGCCACCGCCCAGGAGGCCGCCCCGGTGCCGCCGCCCACGTCGACGTGGGTGGCGGGGGCCCAGTCGGCGGCCGACCGCTGGAGCTGGCCGAGGGCGAACCGCACCGCCGCGTAGGTGGCCGGCATGCGGTAGGCGGCGTAGGCGACCACGTCGAGCCCGCCGCGCAGTATCGGCTGGTCGGTGGGGGTGTCCCCGCGGTAGTTGGCGATCAGCCGCTCGACCTCCTGGGCGAGCCGGCCGGTGGGCACGTCGGAGAGCACGTCCTCGAAGGCGGCACGCAGGTCACTCGGCGGATTCACCCCGGTAGTATCCACGATCCCCCGGGCAGCGGACGCCGGCCGCCCCCGCGGTCCGGATGTGGTCCGGCGTCGCCGCCGCCAGGGTGGCCGGTGCGGGCACGTGGATCACGTGGTGGGCGTCGGTGCGGCCCGGTGGGCTCCGGTGAGCAGGGCTTCGGCATGCTTGCGGAAAGCGGTGACCAGGCGGCTGCGGTCTCCGGTGCGGGTGGCGAGCACGACCTGACTGGGTTCGACCCCGTGCAGGGGGACGGTGGTGAGGCCGGGATGCAGGCCGGTCGCGTGGTCGAGGGGCGGCCCGATGGCCACGGCCTGCCCGGCGGCGATGAGTTCGTGCTTGTCCTCGAGGGCTTCGACCAGGGGGCCGGCGGGCGCGGGCCGCCCGTCGGGCCGGGGATCGAGCCGCCAGTAGGCGTTCAGCAGCGGGTCGGACTGGCGTACGTGGGGGATCGGCTCGTCGGCGATGTCCTCCAGGGTGACGGACTCCCTGCCGGCCAGACGGTGGTCGCGCGGCACGACCAGCACGCGCGGCTCGTCGTAGAGGACGGTGACGCACAGCTGGTCGGTGGGGAACGGCAGGCGCGTCACCACGGCGTCGACGCGGTGCTCCAGCAACGCGGCGCGCGAGTCGTTCCAGGCGAGCAGGCGGGTGTGGACCTCGGCACCGGGATTGCGGTCGCGCAGGGCGCGCACGGCCGGAGTGATGATCAGCCCCCTGGTGTAGCCGATGGTGACGCTGCTGGGCCGGGCCGCGGCCCGGGTGCGGGCCATCGCCTCGACCGCGGCGCGCAGCAGTTCTCTGGCCTGCGGCAGGAAGATCTCGCCGGCCTCGCTGAGCCGGGTGCCGCGCGTGGTGCGGTCCAGCAGGCGGACGCCCACCTGCTGTTCGAGGCGGCGGATCTGCCGGCTCAGGGACGGCTGGGTGGTCTGCAGCGCCTCGGCGGCACGGCCGAAGTGCCGGTGCTCGGCGACCACCGTGAAGCACTGCACCAGCCGCAGGTCGAGATCCACGGGCGTGGGGAACGGCTCGGACATCGCCCCACCCTAGCTGGCGTCATGCGCGTTTCGTATTACACGTACCGGAAAAATCATTGGACCGCGCCGCCGGCGCGACCGCATCGTGGTGGTCGTGAGACAACCTGGGATGCACCTCGCCGGCACGTTCGGTCCCGCCACCATGGACCTGAAGGCCGTTCGCGACGTCAGCCGCACCATCAGCGCGACCCACCTGTTCGTCTACTTCATCCCCGAGGCACGGGAAGAGGCCGCCGAGCTCGGCGTGACCGAGTACGGACCGGCGTACTTCGCCTTCCGGTCGGCCCCGATGGGCGCGGTCCCCTGGCAGGTCACGCTCGCGGCCTTCTACAACTTCAGCCCGCGGTCGGTGCGGGCCATGGCAGGCGTGTGGGACACCGCGACGCCGGAGCAGTGGCAGGCCGCTCGCTTCGCGGCCGTCGGCCGTGCGATGCGGCGCGTCGACGTGCACCTCACCGCCGACCAGATCGCGGAGGCGCGATCGCTGATCGACCCGGTCGTCGCGAGTGCCGACTACGCCGGGAAGACGATGGCCGCCGCCAACGCCTCGGTCCCCCTCCCGTCCGATCCGCTCGTCGCGCTGTGGCAGCAGATCACGGTGCTGCGCGAGTGGCGCGGCGACGCGCACTTCACCGTGCTCGCCGCCAACGGCATCGGGCCGTGCGACTGCAACGTCCTGCAGACCGCGACCGGTCACTTCCCGGAGGCGATCGCCCGTGCCACCCGGCTGTGGAACGACGAGGAGGTGGCCGCGGCGACGGCACGCCTCGTCGCACGCGGCTGGCTCAACGCCGACGGCACCCCGACCGCCGCCGGCGTCGCGGCGCGCGAGCAGATCGAGGTCGAGACCGACGAGCACTGCGCCGCGCTGTGGACGCCGATCGGCGACGGAGGCGTCCGCCGCCTCACCTCGCTCATCACGCCGATCCACGACGCGTTCACCGCGGCCGGGACGTACCCCTTCCGCGTGGAACCGGCGGGCACGCCGCCCGCGGATCTGTAGGCCGCCCGGGAGGGAGCCCGTCCGGATCCCCGGCACGACCGGCCACCGGCCCGGTAGATTACCGCTCGTGACCACGCGTAGACCTCGGGCGACCGACGGTGAGGGGCCGAGCGAGGGGCCGAGCGGGGGACCGGGCGAGGGGCGGTCGTTCCTCAAGTGGGCGGGGGGCAAGACCCGGTACGCCGACCGGCTCGCCGCCCTCGCCCCGCCCTACCGTGGCCGGTACCTGGAGCCGTTCATGGGCAGCGCGGCCCTCTTCTTCGAGCTGCGCCCGGCGCGCGCCGTGCTCTCGGACGCCAACCCCGAGCTGGTGGTCTGCTTCCGGCAGGTCGCCGAGGATCCGGAGAAGGTCATGGCGCTGCTCGACGCCATGCCGAACGACCGGGAGTTCTACGACTCGGTGCGCGCCCAGCGCGTCGAGGCGCTGTCCGACGCGGAACGGGCCGCCCGCGTCATCTACCTGAACAAGACCGGTTTCCGCGGGTTATGGCGGGTCAACCGGCGGGGGGTCTTCAACGTCCCCTACGGCGCCTACGACCGGCCCTACTACAACCGGCGGACCCTGCTCGCCGCCTCCGCCGCGCTGCGCGGCGCGGAGATCCACTGCCGGGACTTCACCGAGGCCCTGCGGCAGGCGGAGGCGGGCGACTGGGTCTACCTCGACCCGCCCTACGTCCCCCTCGGCGGCTTCGCCGACTTCCAGCGGTACACCGCAGAGCAGTTCGGCGAGGCCGACCACCGGCGGCTGGCCGCCGCCATGCGGGAGGCGGCCGGGCGCGGCGTGTACGTCACCCTCTCCAACAGCGACACCCCCCTGAGCCGGGAGATCTTCGCCGACTTCCGGGTCACCCGGATGGCGACCCGACGGGACATCAACCTCCGCGCGGCCGGCCGCGGCAGCTGGGACCTCGTCTTCACCAACTACGAGACCCCAGCCACCTGACCCGCCGCGCCCCGCCCGTCAGGAGGAGGCGGGCGGTGGCGGGCGGTGGCGGGGCAGCCCTCCCGTCAGGCGGTGGCGGGCAGCTGGTCCTCGATCGCGGCCAGCAGCTCGGGGGCCTCCGGCTCGGTGCGCGGCCGGAAGCGGGCCACCGGCTCGCCCTCCGCCGAAACCAGGTACTTCTCGAAGTTCCACTGCACGTCGCCGGCCTCGCCGTCCTCGTCGGCGAGCCGCACCAGCTCCGCGTAGAGCGGGTGCCGGTTCTCCCCGTTGACCTCGACCTTCTCGAAGAGCGGGAAGGAGACGCCGTAGGTCGTCGAGCAGAAGGTGCGGATCTCCTCCGCCGTGCCGGGCTCCTGCCCCAGGAACTGGTTGCACGGGAAGCCGAGGACCGTCAGACCGCGGTCGCCGTACCGCTGCTGGAGGCGCTCCAGCCCCTCGTACTGGGGCGTCAGCCCGCACTTGGAGGCGACGTTGACGATCAGCAGCGCCCGGCCCTTGTAGTCGCCGAGCGACGCCGGCTCGCCCTCCAGGGTGCGCAGCGGGATGTCGTACAGGCTCATGCCTACTCCTCCGTGATGCCTCGTGGGCCGATGGTGCCGTGACCAGTGTCGTGCCGTGACCAGTGTCCCGCCGTCACCACCGGTCCACCGACGTGACGTGCACCACCGCCCGGCCCGCCTCGTCGCAGGCCGCCAGGTCGATCTCCGCGCTGATGCCCCAGTCGCGGTCGCCGGCCGGGTCGTCGAAGACCTGGCGGACCTTCCACACCCCCGGCTGCTCCTCCTCGTCGACCATCAGCAGCTTCGGGCCGCGCGCGTCCGGGCCGGTGCGCAGCTCGTCGTGCTCGGCGTAGTACTCCGCCATCGCGTCCGCCCAGCGGTCCGCGTTCCAGCCGCTCTCGGCGTCCATCTCGCCGAGCGTCGCGTACCGGCCGAGGGCCGCGAGCTCGACCCGGCGGAACATGGCGTTGCGCACCAGCACCCGGAAGGCGCGGCGGTTGGCGGTGACCGGCGCCGGCTTCTCCTCGATGTCGGCGGGCTCGGCGCCCTCCTCGGTCGGGTTCTGCAGCTGCTCCCACTCGTCCAGCAGGCTGGAGTCCACCTGCCGCACCAGTTCGCCCAGCCACTCGATCAGGTCGCGCAGGTCGTCCGTCTTGGCGTCCTCGGGCACGGTCCGGCCGAGGGTGCGGTAGGCGTCGGCGAGGTAGCGCAGCACCAGGCCCTCGGCGCGGGCCAGCTCGTAGTGGCCGACGAAGTCGGAGAAGGTCATCGCCTGCTCGTACAGGTCGCGGGCGACGGACTTCGGCCGCAGCGGGTGGTCCCCCACCCAGGGGTGGCCGCGCCGGTAGACCTCGTAGGCGTGGGTGAGGAGCTCCTCCAGCGGCTTGGGGTGGCTGACCTCCTCCAGGCGCGCCATCCGCTCCTCGTACTCCAGGCCGTCCGCCTTCATCTGGGCGACCGCCTCGGCCTTGGCCTTGTTGGTCTGCGCCGCGAGGATCTGCCGCGGGTCGTCCAGGGTGGCCTCGATGACGCTGAGGACGTCCAGCGGGTAGTCCGGGGACTGCCGGTCGAGGAGTTCCAGGGCGGCCAGCGCGAAGGTGGACAGCGGCTGGTTGAGGGCGAAGTCGGCCTGGAGGTCGACGGTGAGCCGGACGATGCGGCCCTCCTCGTCCGGCTGGTCCAGCTTCTCCACGATGCCGCCGTCCAGCAGGGAGCGGTAGATGGCGATGGCCTGGCGGATCTGCCGCAGCTGGGAGCGGCGGTCCTCGTGGTTGTCGGTGAGCAGCCGGCGCATCGCCTCGAAGGCGTTTCCTGGCCGGCCGATGACGCTCAGCAGCATGGCGTGGGAGACCTTGAACCGCGAGGTCAGCGGCTCCGGCTCGGAGGCGATGAGCTTCTCGAAGGTGTTCTGGTTCCAGCCCACGAAGCCCTCGGGCGCCTTCTTGCGGACCACCTTGCGGCGCTTCTTCGGGTCGTCGCCGGCCTTGGCCAGCGCCTTGGCGTTCTCGATGTCGTGCTCGGGCGCCTGGGCGACGACGTAGCCGGTGGTGTCGAAGCCGGCGCGGCCGGCCCGGCCGGCGATCTGGTGGAACTCCCGGGCCCGCAGCTGGCGCACCCGCACGCCGTCGTACTTGGTCAGCGCGGTGAACAGCACGGTGCGGATCGGCACGTTCACGCCCACGCCCAGGGTGTCCGTGCCGCAGATGACCTTGAGCAGGCCCGCCTGCGCCAGGCGCTCCACCAGCCGCCGGTACTTGGGCAGCATGCCGGCGTGGTGCACGCCGATGCCGTGCCGGACGTACCGGGAGAGGTTGCGGCCGAAGCGGGTGGTGAAGCGGAAGTTCCCGATCAGCTCGGCGATGGCGTCCTTCTCCGCCCGGCTGCACATGTTGATGCTCATCAGCGACTGGGCGCGCTCGACGGCCGCGGCCTGGGTGAAGTGCACCACGTACACCGGCGCCTGCTGGGTGGTGAGCAGCTCCTCCAGCGTCTCGTGGATGGCGGTGGAGCGGTAGTCGTAGAAGAGCGGCACGGGGCGGGTCGCGGAGCGCACCACGGCGGTGGGGCGCCCGGTGCGCCGGGTCAGGTCCGTCTCGAAGCGGCTGACGTCGCCGAGGGTGGCGGACATCAGCAGGAACTGGGCGCGGGGCAGTTCCAGCAGCGGCACCTGCCAGGCCCAGCCGCGGTCGGGTTCGGCGTAGAAGTGGAACTCGTCCATGACCACCTGGCCGACGTCGGCGCGCTCCCCGTCGCGCAACGCGATGCTGGCGAGCACCTCGGCGGTGCAGCAGATGATCGGGGCGGTGGGGTTGACGCTGGCGTCGCCGGTCATCATGCCGACGTTGTCCGTGCCGAAGGTGGCGCACAGGTCGAAGAACTTCTCCGAGACCAGGGCCTTGATCGGCGCGGTGTAGAAGGTGCGGCGCCCGTCGGCCAGCGCGGCGAAGTGGGCGCCCGCCGCGACCAGGCTCTTCCCGGAGCCGGTGGGGGTGGAGAGGATGACGTTGGATCCGGACAGGATCTCGATCAGGGCCTCTTCCTGCGCTGGGTAGAGGGTGATCCCTCGGTCGGCGGCCCATCCGGTGAAGGCGTCGAGCAGGGCATCGGGGTCGGCGCCGGAGGGCAGCTGTTCGATGAGAGTCACGGATCCCATAGTGCCCGGTCACGGCCCGCCGAGGGAATTCGGAACCCGGCGCGGGCCCGGCGGCCGGCCGGCGGCGGGCGCCCGGCGGGCATGCGGGCGGAATTCCGTTGCGTCGCCGGGTCGGCGCCGAGCAGCATCTGCTCCCATGACGACGACCACCCGCACGCGGACCACACCCACCCTCGCGGTGCCGGGGGCCACACGGCGACAGCGCGGCGGCAGGCCGGTGAGGCGGTACGACGACGCCCCGCCGTCGTGACCGGCGTCCTGGTCGCGGGCCTGCTGGCGGGCTACGGCATCGCCGTGCCGGTCGGCGCGATCGCCGCCCTGCTGGTGGACTACGGCGCGCGCCGCCCGTTCCGGGTGGCCGCCGCGGCGGCCATGGGCGTCGCCACGGCGGACGGCCTCTACGCGCTGGCCGCCGTCCTGGGCGGCGCGGCGGCGGCGCGGCTGATCGAACCGGTGGCGCCGGCCATGCGCCTGCTGGCCGGGCTGCTGCTCCTGGCGCTGGCGGTGCAGACGGTGGCCACCGCCCTGCGGCGGCACCACGCCCCGGCGACCGCCGCCGCCCCCGGGCCGGACGGTGGGGCGGCGACCGCCCCGCGGGCCTTCTGGCTGTTCCTGGGGCTGACCGTGCTCAACCCGGCGACCATCGTCTACTTCGGCGCGCTGGTGCTGGGCAGGCAGGCGGAGTCCGGCGCGGGCGCCGGGACCGGCCCGGGCCCCACCGAGCTGCTCTTCGCCCTGGCCGCCTTCGCCGCCTCGGCGAGCTGGCAACTGCTGGTCGCGGCCGGCGGCAACCTGGTCGGCCGGCTGCTCACCGGCCGGCGGGGCCGGCTGGTCACCGCCCTGGTCTCCGCGGGGGTGGTCGCCCTGCTGGCCGGCCGGCTCCTGCTGGCCGGGTGACCCCGTGGAGCGGGCGGCGCCGGCCCGGCGACCGCCCCAGGCCGGCGGCGTCGGGGCGCTGTGCGATGGTGGTCGGGTGAACCTGGAAGACCTCGTCCGGCTCCGCCGGGCCCGTGACCTGATGGACCGCGACTACGCGAAGCCGCTGGACGTGCCGGCGCTGGCGCGCGTCGCCCTGATGTCGCCGGGGCACTTCTCCCGCAGCTTCCGCGCCGCCTTCGGGGAGACGCCGTACAGCTACCTCATGACGCGGCGGATCGAGCGGGCCAAGGCGCTGCTGCGGCGGGGCGACCTGACCGTGACCGAGGTCTGCATGGCGGTCGGCTGCACCTCGCTGGGGTCGTTCAGTTCGCGGTTCACCGAGCTGGTCGGCGAGAGCCCGAGCGCGTACCGGGCCCGCCGCCACGACGACGGCGCCGCCATCCCGCCCTGCGTCGCCAAGATCTACACGCGACCGGTCAGGAACGGAGAAGCGAAACCCGCGCCCCGCGCCTAGCGTGAAGCGCATGGACATCAAGCTTTCACAGTGCTTCATCGCCGTCGACGACCACGACCAGGCGGTCCCCTTCTACCGGGACGTCCTCGGCCTGGAGGTGCGCAACGACGTCGGGTTCGAGGGGATGCGCTGGGTGACCATGGGCTCGCCGTCACAGCCCGACGTGGACGTCGTGCTCGAACCGCCCCTCGCCGACCCGAACGCCTCGCCCGCCGACCGGCAGGCCCTGGCGGAACTGCTGGCCAAGGGGCTGCTGCGCGGCGTCATCTTCCACACCGACGACGTGGACGCCACGTTCGAGCGCATCCGGGCCGCGGGGGGCGAGGTGCTGCAGGAGCCGATCGACCAGCCGTACGGCGTCCGGGACTGCGCCTTCCGCGACCCCAGCGGCAACATGCTGCGCTTCACCCAGCCGCGCGGGTAGCCGGCGAGCCGGCCCGCCGCTCCGGGGCGCGGCCCGCGCCCGTCACCGCCCCGTCCGCCCCGTCCGCCCCGTCCGCCGCGCCCGTCACCGCCCGGCGCCGCCGCCCGCGCGAGCGGAGATGGAGGGCGGCGGCCACGGCGGCGCGCACCGGGGCCGGTGGGCGGCTCACGCCGGTGGCCAGGCGCAGGCGGTCGTCCAGCAGGGCCGCCCAGGCGGCGCCGGCGAGCGGGGCCAGGGGGCGCAGCGCGGTGGGGAGCCGGTGGGCGAGGTAGGTGCGGGTGGCCGCCATCAGGCGCCCCGCCTCGGGGGTGTAGCGGAAGTGGTCGGCCTCGAAGGCGTCGGCCCAGGCGGCGGTGGACTCCCAGCTGGTGGGCAGGCCGCGCACCCCCATCAGCTCGCCCATCTCGGTGAACAGCCGGTGGGCGGCGGCCCGTTCGTGGTGGCAGGCCGGGCGGCGGCCGTGGCGGTCCAGCCAGCGCAGCGGCACCACGATGAGGGCGGCGATCACGTAGCGGGCGGCGTCGGCCCCGAGCCAGTGCGGCGCGTGCAGCGCGTCGAGTCGGCGCACGGCGGCGTGTCCGGGGCTGCCCGGGGCGAGGCCGTGCCGGATGACGGCGTACATCACGCGCCCGGTGTCCTTGGCCCGCTCGCGCGGGCGCGAGACGGCCTTGCCGGTGGCGTGCAGCGCGGTGGCGACGGCGGGCAGGCCGTAGGTGCGCTGGAAGGCGAGCGCGAAGCCGATCTCCAGGTCCGCCGGGCAGGTGTCCAGCGCGAGGGCGCGGAAGACCGCGTGGTGGCTGGGCGGGCGGGGGGCGTGGTCCGCGACGGGTGCGCAGGCCAGGCAGCCGTCCGGGGCCGAGCCGGCCCGCGAACCGGGTCGCGTGGCGGGTTCGGTGCCGGTGGTCACGCCTCGTCTCCGGCCGGCACCGACCCCGCGTGGGCCCGCGCGGGCCCCTCGACGGCGGCGGCCGTCTCGGCGAGGGCGGCGGCGACGACCGGGCCGTTCCAGGCACGCGCGACCCGGACCAGGTGTTCGAGTTCCTGGCGCAGGTCGGCGCCGGCCTCGGCGAGTCCCACCTCGGCGACCTCGTGCGGGTGCAGCGGCAGGCCGGCCCGCCGGGCCCGGACGGCGGAGGCCAGCGCGGCGGCCTCCACGACGGCGTCCACCTCGGCCGGGGTGGCGTGGGCCGCCAGCGCCCCGCGGCGGGCTGCCTCGATGGTGTCGACGTCGTACCAGCCGCGCAGTTGCAGCTGTCCGTCGCGGATCTCCACGACGCGCCGGGCGAGCCGCCACTCCAGGTCGCGCACGGCGAGCAGGGCGCGCAGGCCGTGGCCGGTGGTGACCGCCCCGGAGTCCAGGACCACCGAGGGCGCGGCGGACCGCACGGCGGTCCACAGCGGTTGCAGGGCGCGGAACTCGCGGGCGTGGGTGGCCCAGGCGGCCGCCGAGGGGGTGCCCATGCCGATGGTGATCAGCGCGGCGCCGGCGGCGGCGAAGACCGGGGCGACCGAGGTGCTGAGCAGCTCCCAGGTGGGGCCGTGTGCCCCGTTGGCGCAGGCCAGGATGGCCGCCACCTTGCAGGCGCCGTAGCCGAGGGCGATCCAGCTGCCGACCGCCACCGCGCACACCCCGCGCTTGAACCACGGCTGGCGCAGGGTGCGCGCGTAGCGGAAGCAGACCACGCCGATGCTGAGCAGGGAGAGCGCGAAGAACGCCTGGTAGAGGAGGAGGAAGACGGTGACGGAGGGGATCTCGGCGTAGGTGGTGTCGAAGTCGAGCGGGTGCTCGGCGCTGTCCACCCGGGACAGGTCGGCGGTGAGGAAGAGCGTGATCATCATCGCGACCACGATCACGGCCAGCAGCAGCACCCAGCGCACCGAGCGCCGTGACAGGTCCCAGGCGCGGTCGGGGTCGGGGCGGGTCCACAGCAGGGTCTGCACCGTTCCGGAGGCGGAGAAGCCGGTGATCAGGCAGTAGACCAGCAGCGTCGCCAGGTTGGGCACGCCGGTGAGGCGGTCCACGGTGGTGTAGACGGCGGGGGCGGCGACCACGAAGGCGGTGGCGGGGAAGGCCAGGCAGGAGGTGAGGGTGTACAGCGACGGCGACGGGGCGCGCCAGACGGCCCGCACCTTGAAGGCGAGCAGCAGGTAGGCGCCGAGGCCGCAGGTCAGGTAGACGGCGTTGAAGGCGACCGGGTCAGACACGCCCGCCCCACGTGTGCTCCAGCGCCGGCGCGAGCCGTTCCGCGGCGGTGCCGGCGGCCGGCCCGGGGCGTTCGATGAGGCGGCGCAGCAGCAGCGTGCCGGCCGTCTCCGCCTCCAGTTCGGCGGTCTGCGAGTAGTGGTGGCGGGCGAGCACGCGGGCGACCACCTCGGGGTCGAGGGTGGGCAGCAGGGTGCGGGAGGCGTCCGGGTCGAAGGTCTCGCCCTCGACGTGGCCCCAGAGCAGGTGGCCGAGTTCGTGGCCGATGATCTGGGCCTGGTGCAGGGCGGAGGTGCGCATCTCGTGGAAGATCCAGTCGCCCTCGTCGTCGGAGCACAGCAGCCCGCTCGGGCAGCCGACGGGGAAGGCCATGGGCACCAGTCGCAGGGGGCGGCCGCGTTGCTCGGCGATCTGCGCGCACAGGCTCTGGATGTCCGATGTGGGCCGCAGCCGCAGGGCGCCGAGCATGGCCTCGCACCGCCGCCGCACCTGTCGAACGCTCATCGGACCTCCGTCCTCGCCGTGCCTCGGGGCCGGCCACGCGTCCCGATTCTCTTCCCCCCGTCTCCTGGATCGCCGTCCTGCCCGGTCGCCGCCGGCCGGCTGCCCCGTTCCGTACCGCCGGGTCGACGCGTCGTTCGCGCCGGGCCCGGCGGTGGCCGGGCCGCGGGCCTCGGCGTGGGCGGGCCGGAAGTAGCCGACCCTCGGCGGGGCGGCGCCGGCCCTGGCGCCCGGGCCGGCGGCCGGCCTCGGCGGTTCACCGTATGGCGTTGCCATGCGACTCCCCCGTGCCGGCACCGTGCGGCTGGCCGGGCTCGGCCCCGCCGACGGTGGCCGCCGCGGTGGCCGGGGTGGCGGCCGTGGCCGTCTCGGGCAGGTTCAGCTGGGCGCGGAACTGGCCGATCATCGTGCCGAGGGTGTCCAGGATCTCCGGCGGTAGGCCGGCGGCGCGCAGGGCGACCTGCCGGACCCGCTGGTCGCGGAGGGTGGCCAGGAAGCGGACCTCCTCTTCGGTGCGTGCGACGGCGTCGGGGTCGTCACCGAGCAGGTAGTCGGCCCCCACGCCGAAGAACGAGGCGACGGCGGCGAGGGTTGCGGGCAGCGCCGAATCCGTCGGCGCGTCCGGGGCGTCGCCGTCCGGCGCCGGGTCGGGGAGGCGGCCCTCGCGCAGGGCGGCGACGGTCGCGGGGGCCAGCCGGACCCCGCCGTACTTGGCGGGGTTGCCGTTGACGGCTTCCGCCACGTCCTCGTCGGTGTACGGGCCGCTCTGCGGGTGGACGTGGTCGAAGAGGAAGCGCAGCCGGGTCGCGACCGTGCCCGGGTCGAGCAGGGCCTGGCCGGCCGGCCCGGCGGTGGGCGCGCCCGCCGTCCACTCGGCCGCCCCCGGCACCCGGAAGGGGGCGGGGGAGGCGGCGGAGGGCCGGTGGTGGGCGCCGGCGGAGGGCGCGGCCACCGGCGACGGCGGTGCGCCGGCGTCGTCGAAGAAGTACCCGGGTGGCACCCGGAAGTAGTCGGCGAGGGCTTCGAGGTGCCGCTTGGTGGGGTTGTCCTTCTTGCCCGTGCGCAGCTGCCAGATGTAGACGCCGGATATCGTGCGCCCGCCGGACCGGGCGTTGATCGCCCGGGCGACCTCGGCGTGCGACGGTGGCTTGCCGTTGGCCCGGGCGGCCTCCTGGAACAGCTGGTCGAGCTTGGCGGCGAGGTCGGTGCCCGCCCGCTCGTCCACCTGTTCGTCGTGTGCCCCGTCCCCCATGGCCACCCCTTCCCTCGCCACCCGTACCAACGGTCAACTGTACGCACCCCACTCGGGGCGATGCCACGGCGAGCTACCGGACGGACACGCTCACCACGTTCGACGCGTCGTCACTTGTCCTGCCCCGCCCGGGTGTACAGCCGGAAACGGTCTAGCCGCACCCCCGCTCATGAACTAGTGTTAACGTCTAGCGGGGGGCCGGTAGTGGACCGCCTCAGGGCGGTCCACTACCGGCACGGGACTTTCTGGCGGCTCTTTCCGCAGTCCAGCTCGCCGCAGAAACGATGTACCACCTGACGGCCGGGAAGGTCGTCCGACACACCGACATCCCGTCCATTTGCTCATGTGAATGAGATTGGGCCGCATGGGTGGGTAGTGTCATCGTCCAGCGCCCGGCACCCATCGGCCCGGCCACTTCCGGACCTCCTTCCCCACCCCGCGGCGGCCTACCCGGGGGCAGGGGAACGGCGGGCGGAATTCACCGGAACGGGGCTTCCCGCATGGGCGCGCACCCGGCCGCCAGCACAGGCGCGCCGCCCCGCCCGGCCCGTGACACCACCCGACCAGGAGCCAGCCCCGTGCCGCTCGCCACCGTCACCGCCCCCGCCCACCCCCCTGCTGCCACCGCCCCCGCCACCACCCCGCCCACCGCCGCCACCCTGAACCGCGTACCGCTGCGCGAGCAGATCCGGCGCCTGCTGCTCGACCGCCTGCTCTCCGGCGCCTGGGCACCGGGCCAGCGCATCGTGGAGCGGCACCTCGCCGCCGAACTGCGGGTGAGCCAGGCCCCGGTGCGGGAGGCGCTGCGGGAACTGGAGGCGCTGCGCCTGGTGGAGACCGTCCCCAACAAGGGGGCCCGGGTGCGCGCCGTCTCCCTCGGGGAACTGGCCGAGTCCTACCCCGTCCGGGCCGGCCTGGAGGAGGTCGCCGCCGAGCTGGCGCTGCCCCGGCTGGCCGGCGCCCGGGCCGAGTCGCTGCGGGAGCTGGCCGACGCCATGGACCGGGCGGCCGAGGCCGGCGACGTGCCCGGCCGGATCCGGCACGGCGTCGCCTTCCACCGCGCGATCGTCGCCGCCTCCGGCAACCAGGTGCTGTCGCACGCCTGGGAGGCGCTCGGCGTCGGGATATGGGCCACCCTGGCCTGGCGGTGGTTCGGCACCGAGCCGCACGAGGACGCCGCGGGCCGCGCCGCGATCGTCGAGGCGTTCCGGCGCCGGGACGCCGCGGCCCCGCGCCTGCTGCGGGAGCACGTGCTGGCGCACACCCCGCGCCAACCCGCCGTCAACCCCGCGTTCACCGGGGGTTCCACGGCCTTTCTCATGCCGTTCACATCTGACTGTTAGTCGGCGATCAGTCGGGGCGTGTTCCCTACTCGCGGCACGAACACCAGTGCCGTGAGGAAGGACCCCCATGCTGTTCCCACTCCGTCGGCGGCGCGCCGCGCCCGCGCCGCCACCCCCCGAGCCAGCAACCACCGCCCCGACCGGCGGCGCCCCGACCGTCCCACCGCCGACCGCCGTGCCCGCGGGCACCGGGCCGGGCACCGGGCCGAGCACCGCCGGACCCGCCGACGGTGGGCGCGCCACCCGGACCGCCGGCAAGCTGCACGCCTTCAACCGCTACGAGATCAAGTACCTGGTCGACACCACCACCGCCACCCGGATCCGCGACCGGCTCGCCGAGCGCCTCGACCGCGACGCGCACAGCCCGGTCGGCGGCTACGGGGTGTGGAGCCTCTACTACGACACCCCGGACCTGCGGTTCTACTGGGAGAAGATCGAGGGGCTGCGCTTCCGCCGCAAGCTGCGGGTGCGCCACTACGGCGACCGCACCGCGATCACCGACGACACACCGGTCTTCGTCGAGATCAAGCAGCGGGTCAACCGGGTCACCCAGAAGCGCCGCGTCCAGCTGCCCTACCTCACCGCCCGGGAGCTGTGCGACGGGCGCGCGCTCGTCGAGCACTCCCCGGCGCAGCGCGCGTTCGTCGAGGAGGTTGTGGAACTGATCTGCCGGCTGAACCTCCAGCCGACCGCGATGACCGGCTACCAGCGCGAGGCCCTGGTCGGCCGGGACGCCGACCTCGGGCTGCGGGTCACCTTCGACCGGCGGGTACGCGGCCGGGACCGCGACTTCCACCTCGGCGCCGAGTCCACCAACCGGTTCCTGATCCCTCCGCACATGACGATCATGGAGGTGAAGGCGAACGAGCGCGTTCCCTACTGGCTGACCGACATCACGGCCAGCATGAACCTCCAGGTCGTCCGGGTCTCCAAGTACTGCCAGAGCATCGAGGTGCACGGCAAGGCCCCCCGGTCCGCCTTCCACGTCCGCGAGGAGGACGTGGCCGAGGACCTCACCATCCGCAGCGACGCCGGCGGCCGCACGGGCCGCCACCGCGGCATCCCCAGCCACCCCGACCGAGTGAAGGCCTGACCCCCGACATGAACCTCGATCTCCAGGACCTCAGCGGCACCTTCAGCGTGACCGACATCGTCATCGCCATGGCGCTGTCCTTCGTGCTCAGCTCCGTCATCGGCTGGGTCTACCGCGCCACCCACCGCAACGTCTCCTACAGCCAGTCCTACGTGCAGACGCTCGTGATCGTCGGAATGATCGTGGCGCTGATCCTGCTGGTGATCGGCTCCAACATCGCGCGGGCCTTCTCCCTGGTGGGCGCCCTGTCCGTGGTGCGCTTCCGCAACGCGGTGAAGGAGACCCGGGACGTCGGCTTCGTCTTCCTGGTGATGGGCATCGGCATGGCCTGCGGCGCCCGCTTCTACACCCTGGCGGCGGTCGCCACGGTGGCCATCTGCCTGATCATCCTCATCATGAGCCGGTTCAACTGGTTCGCCCTCAACGTGCAGCGCCAGGTGGTCAAGGTGCAGGTGCCCGCCGGCGAGGACCACACCATGGCGATCGGCGACGTCCTGGTGAAGCACACCTCGGAGTTCGAACTGGTCAGCACCGAGTCCGTGCGCGGCGGCGCCCTCACCGAACTGCTCTACACGGTGCGGCTGAAGAAGGGCAGCGAGCCGGGCCGGCTCGTGGCCGACATGCGGGAGAGGACCTTCGGCCAGCGGGTCACCGTGCTCACCGGCTACGACCAGACGGACCTGTGACGCCCATGGACGGCACCACCACGCCCCCGGGCGGCGCCCGGGGCCGGCCGCGCCGCCGCCCACGCGGCCCGCGGCGCCGGGCGCGCCACCTCCTCCCGGTGCGGCTGCGGCAGCATTGGATTCCGCTGGTCGCCTTCGCGGCGCTCGTCGCCGTGCTGGTCTCGGTCGTCGGGGACGTCCGGGTCCGGCCGTACGTCACCAGCGCCACCAGCCCGCTCGCCGCGACGTCCAAGGACGACGTGCCCGGAACGGTGGAGCTCTACGACACCACGACCACCCACACGATCGAGATCACCTTCGCGGAGGAGGACTACCAGCGCGCCCTCCAGGAGTACTACGAGGAGGGGAACAAGGAGTACGTCGAGGCGGACATCACCATCGACGGCACCTACCTCAGCGACGTCGGCATCCGGCTGAAGGGCAACTCCACGCTGCGCGGGCTGACCAGCGGCAGCAGCACCGAGGAGGGCACGGCCGAGGAGGGCGCGACCGAGGAGGGCGCGGGCCCGCAGGGCGACGGCGGGCCGATGGGCACGACGCTGACCGACGACGCCCCCGAGGAACTCCCCTGGCTGATCAGCTTCGGCGAGTTCGTGGAGAACCGGACCTACCAGGGCCACGACGAGATCGCCGTCCGCCCGGGCGCCGACGGCGAACTGCCGCTGAACGAGGCGCTGGCCCTGTCGCTGACCGCCGAGAGCGGAGCCGCCACCCAGCGGTGGTCCTTCACCTCCTTCACGGTCAACGACCGGCCCACCACCACCCGGCTGATCCTGGAGCACCCGGACGAGGAGTACGCCGAGGAACTCGGGAACGGCGTGCTGTACAAGGCGGACAGCACCAGTTCGTTCGAGTACCTGGGCGAGGACCCGACGGAGTACGAGGGCTCCTTCAAGCAGATCAACAAGGAGGGCAGCCAGGACCTCCAGCCGGTGATCGACCTGATCCGGTGGGTCGAGGAGGCCACCGACGAGGAGTTCGCGCGGGACCTCGACGAACACGTGGACGTCGAGTCCTTCGCCGACTACCTGGCGCTGCAGAACCTGCTGCTGAACTCGGACGACATGTCGGGGCCGGGGAAGAACTACTACCTCTGGTACGACCTGGACACCCGGCTCTTCTCGATCCTCTCCTGGGACCTCAACCTCACCTTCAACGGCGACGCCTCCCTGGGCCCGCACGAGGAGGGCGGCATCGGGGCCGGCGGACCGGGCGGAGGCCCCGCCGGGCAGCAGACCGAACAGACCGAGCAGACGGAGCAGACGCAGCAGGGCGAGCAGGCCGTCGGCCAGCCGGGCGGCACGGAGACCGGCCAGGCCACCGGGGGCGGCCAGCCGCCCGAGGGCTTCGAACCACCGGAGGGCTTCGAACCACCGGCGGACGGCCAGGCGCCCGGGGGCACCGAGGGCGCCGCCCCGGGCGGCGTCGACAGCGGCAACCTGCTCAAGGAGCGCTTCCTGGCCTCCTCCGCCCTGCTGGAGGTCTACGACGCCGCCTACCAGGAGCTCTACCAGGAGCTGTACGCCGACGGCACCGCCACCGAACTGCTCCAGGAGATCGCCACGGCGGCCCAGGCGGCCGGCGCGGACGCCACCGCGATCGAGGCCGCGGCGGCCACGCTCCAGGAGGTGATCGACACCCGCACGGAGGGCCTGGCGGCGGACCCCGTGATCACCGGCTGATCCTCCCCCTCAGCCGGGCCGCCGGGCCGGACGCCCCCGAACGGGCGTCCGGCCCGGCCCGTGCTCGGTGGCCACCGCGGGAGCCCACGCCTCCGCGCCGCCCGCATTATTTTACGGATAAAACACTTTGCTAGCATTGGAGGCGATGACCAGCCCCAACACCGCCCCCACCCCCTCCACCACCGCCCGCCGGCCCCCGGTGGTCCGCGCCCGTCCGCTGCCGCTGACCGGGCTTCTCCGGCTGCGCCCCTCCGCCGACGGCTGGCACCGTCCCGCGCTGTCCGTCGTGGTCGCCGCCGCGATACCCAACCTCGCCCTGCTGGCGTCGGGGCGTCTGGAGTTGGCGGTGTACACCTCGGCCGGCTCGCTGTGCGCGCTCTTCGCGCACGGCCTGCCCTACCGGGCGCGGACCCGGGTCCTGGCCTGGGTGATCGCCGGCATGCTGGCCGGCGTCGCGGTGGGGCTGGTGACGGCGGCCCTCACCGAGTCGGTCGTCATCCGGATCACCGTGGCCGCGCTGCTGGCGGCGGCCCAGAAGACGGTCTGCGAGGCCACCCGGATCGGGCCGCCGGGGAGCGTGATCTTCACCTTCGTCAGCTCCAGCTGCCTCTTCCTGCCGCAGCGACTCGACCAGATCCCGTTCCACCTGGCGCTCGGCCTGGTCGGGGCCGCCATCTCCTGGCTGGTCTGCATGGCGCCCTGGCTGCTGCGCCCGCGCGGCCCGGAGCGGGTGGCCACCGCGCGCGCCCTGGAGGCCACGGCCCGGGTGGCCGCCGCCACCGAGGCGTCGGGCGGTGCCGCGGCACGGTGCGCCGGAGGCGGCGCGAACGCGACCGGCGGCACCGGGGGCACCGGGGGCGACACCCCGGAACGCGCCCGCGCCCGCCACGCCGCCGCCACCGCCGTGCACGCCGCCTGGCAGACCGTCTTCCGGGTCCCGGCCCGGAACACCGCGCGGGCACGCGACCGGCGGGCGCTGGAGGACCGGCGGGCGCTGGAGCGCCTGCTGCTCCGGGCCGAGACGGTGCTGGTCGCCGCGGGCCCGGACGCGCCGGCGACCGACGACCACGCCCCCGCCCCGCGCGCCACCGAGCTGCTCGCCTGGGCCCGCGAGCTGCGGCGCGACCGGCTGCCCCGGGTGGCGCTCGGCGGCGCCGAGCTCGCCGAGCTGACCGGGGCCGAGGAGGACGCCTTCGGGCAGCCCCGGCCGACGGAGCGCAACGCCCGCCGCGGGCGGAGCACGGGCCGCGGACGGAGCACCGGCCGGGGACGGGGCACCGCCCGCGCGGGGGCCTGGCGCGACCTGGCCCGCGCCCTCGGCCCCGGCTCACACCTGTCGCCGATCGGTGCCCGGGTGGCCGTCGGCGGGCTGCTGGCCGGCCTGGTCTCGGCCGCGGCCGGGGTCGGGCACCCGTTCTGGGCCGTGGTCACCGCCGCCGCGGTCTTCCAGGCGAACACCACGCTCACCTGGCAGCGCTCCGTCCAGCGGGTCACCGGGAACCTGGTCGGACTGCTGGTCTTCAGCGCGGTGGCCCCGCTGACCCACACCAGCCCGTGGGCGCTGGTGCTGGCCACCCTGGTCTTCCAGTTCGGCGCCGAGGCCACCATCACCCGGAACTACTGGCTCGGCAGCGTCAGCGTCACGGCGATGGCGCTGCTGATGGCCCAGTTCGCCGCCCGCCAGCCGGTCGGCACGCTGGTGCTCGACCGCTGGCTGGACACCTGCGTCGGCGCCGCCTTCGGGCTGCTGTGCAGCATCGCCGTCACCAACCGGCGCGCCACCGACCGCATCCGGCGGGCCGTCGACGCCGTGGGCGCCCAGCGGCGCCGGGCGGAGGACCTCCTCGACGCCCTCCCGGAGGGCGGAGGCCTCCCCGGCGGCGGAGGGGCCGATCTGGCGGACGCCCGGCTGCGGCTGCGGGCCGCGCTGATCGAGCTGCGGGAGGCGGCCGACGTCTCCGCCGGCGAGTGGTGGCAGCGGTGGATCGACCCGGAGGAGGTGCTGCGCGCCGAGCGAGCCGGCCACCGGGTCCTCGCCCGCCTGGTGCTGCCGCGCCCGCGCCCCTCGCACACCGCGCCGCCGTCCCAGCTGCCGGTGCCCTCGCCGTCCTGACCCACCCACCACCGTAAGATCAGCGGCACGGTGCCGGCCCGCCCGAGGCGGCGGGCCGGCACCGGGTGACGGCGGGGCGACGAGGGAGGGCCGGCAGTGCACGAGGACGCCGTGGCACGCGCGGTGCGCCAGTGGCGCCAGGTCCACCCCGACCTCGACGTCTCCCCCATCACGGTGGTCGGCCGGATCAACCGCTGCGCCGCCCTGCTCCAGCAGGCGGCCGACACGCCGCTCGGCCGGTACGGGATCACCCGGCACGAGTTCGACGTGCTGTGCACCCTGCGGCGGGTCGGCCACGAGCTGACCGCCGGCCAGCTGGCCCGGGAGACCTTCTCCTCCGGGGCGGCCGTCACCAAGCGGCTGCGGATCCTGGAGGAACGCGAGCTGGTCGAACGGCGCGCCGACCCCCGGGACAAGCGGACCGCCCACCTGCGGCTGACCGCCGCCGGCCAGGAGCTGGTGGACGCGGTGCTGCCGGAGCAGCTCGCCTACGAGAAGGGGCTGCTGGCCGGCATCGCGGAGGACCGGCGCGAGGCGCTGGCCGACACCCTCGGCGAGCTGCTGCTCCTCCTGGAAGGGCGCCTCGGCGGCCTGCCCGGTTGAGCGTCCACGCGAGGAGCGCTTAACCGGATAACATGCCCGGCCGCCGCCCCGCCCAACCCATCATGGCTCGCCCGGCAGGACCTGGACGAAGCGTTACACGAGGGTTGACTTAACCGATTCACTCACCTTAGAAAGACTCCACCTCGGCCGGCACGCGGCGGTGTTGCAGGGGCTGGACTGGCCGTTTCAGCAGCGCCGGGACGCGGCGCGCCGACAGCGGTCCCGCAGTCCATCCATGCCCTCCCCCCGCCACTCCCACGCCCCGAGGAAGGTCTAGACCAATGAGGACACCGCTGCACGACGGCTGGACGGTACGCGCGGTCGCCGGGGAGGTCCCCGACAGCCTGAGTGACATCGACGTCCCGGCCACCGTCCCCGGCTGCGTGCACACCGACCTGCTGGCCGCCGGCCTCATACCCGACCCCCACCTGGACCGCAACGAGGCCGCCCTGGCCTGGATCGGCCGCACCGACTGGCGGTACACCACCACCTTCGAATGGCACCCGCTGGTCGGCCTCGACCGCTGGGAGCTGGTCTGCGAGGGCCTGGACACCGTCGCCACCGTGGCGCTCAACGGCGTCGTGATCGGCCGCGCCGAGAACATGCACCGCACCCACCGGTTCGGCGCCCGCGCCGGGCTGCGCCGGGGCCGCAACGAACTCACCGTCACCTTCGCCGCGCCCGTCACCCACGCCGAACGCGTCCGCGACGCCCTCGGCCCCCGACCGCACATCAACACCCACCCCTACAACTTCGTCCGCAAGATGGCCTGCAACTTCGGCTGGGACTGGGGGCCCGACCTGGCCACCGCCGGCATCTGGCGCCCCATCTGGCTGGAGGGCTGGTCCACCGCGCGACTGGCCTCGGTGCGCCCCCTGGTCACCGTGACGGAGCGCCACGGCCGCACCACCGGGCACGTCGCCGTGCACGTCGAGGTGGAACGCGGCGCCGCCACCGACGACCGGCCGCTGCGCCTGACCGCCACCATCGGCGACCCCGGCCGCTCCGGGGGGCACGGCAGCTCCGGGGGACACGGCGGGCACGGCGAACACGGCGGCGCCGGAAGGTCCGGCGGGCCCCGCCACACCGCCGAGGTGCTGCTGCCGGCCGGCTCGCGGACCGCCGTCGTCGACCTGGAGGTCCCCGACCCGGAGCTGTGGTGGCCGCGCGGGCACGGCGAGCAGCCGCTGTACCCGCTCCACGTCCGCCTCGCCGGCGTCGGCGCGATCTCCCTCGCGCTGGACGCCTGGCAGGGCCGGATCGGGTTCCGCACCGTGCGGCTGGACACCTCCCGCGACCAGCACGGCACCCGGGCCGCCTTCCTGGTCAACGGGCGCCCCGTGCTGGTGCGCGGGGCCAACTGGATCCCCGACGACTGCTTCCCGCACCGCGTCGACCGCGACCGCTACGCCACCCGGCTGAGACAGGCGGCCGAGGCCGGCGTCAACCTGCTGCGGGTGTGGGGCGGCGGCCTGTACGAGAGCGACGACTTCTACGAACTGTGCGACGAGGCCGGGATGCTCACCTGGCAGGACTTCCTGTTCGCCTGCGCCGCCTACCCCGAGGAGGAGCCGCTGCGCGGCGAGGTGGAGGCGGAGGCCCGCGAGGCCGTCACCCGACTCAGCCCGCACCCGAGCCTGATCGTCTGGAACGGCAACAACGAGAGCGTCTCCGGCCACCGGGACTGGGGCTGGCGGGAACAACTCGGCGACCGCACCTGGGGCCACGGCTACTACTTCGACCTGCTGCCGCGGATCGTCGCCGAACTCGACCCCACCCGCCCCTACATCCCCACCAGCCCCTGGTCCTTCGACGAGGGGATCCACCCCAACGATCCCGACCACGGACTGTCGCACATCTGGGACGTCTGGAACCAGGTCGACTACACCGCCTACCGCGACCACGTGCCCGGCCTGGCCGCCGAGTTCGGCTTCCAGGGCCCGCCCAACTGGGCCACCCTCACCCGCGCCGTCCACGACCAGCCGCTGACCCCCGAATCCCCCGGCGTGCTGGCGCACAACAAGGCCGACGACGGCCCCGCCAAGCTCGCCCGCGGCCTCGCCCCACACTTCCCACCGCCACAGGGCGTCGACGACTGGCACTGGGCCACCCAGCTCAACCAGGCGCGCGCCGTCGCCCTCGGCGTGGAGCACTTCCGCTCCCACGCCCCACGCTGCTCGGGCACGATCATGTGGCAGCTCAACGACTGCTGGCCGGTCACCTCCTGGGCGGCGATCGACGGCGACGGACGGCGCAAGCCGCTGTGGTACGCCCTGCGGCGCAGCCACGCGGAACGGCTGCTGACCATCCAGCCACGCGGGGAGTCCCTGGCGCTGGTGGCGGTCAACGACACCGCCGAACCTTGGTCGGAGCGGGTGGAGGTGGTGCGCCTCGGCTTCGACGGCGGCCCGCTGGCCAAGGCGGAGGTCGAGGTCCACGCCGCCCCGCGCACCGCCGCCGCCACGCCGCTGCCGCCGGCCCTCGCCACCCCGGACCGCCCCGAGGCCGAACTGCTGGTGGCCGAGGCGCGGGCAGACGAGACGCGGGCAGACGAGACGCGGGCAGACGAGACGCGGGGAGGCGAGGCGGGCGGGGCCGGCGTGGCCGGCGCCTCGGCGCGGGACGGCGGGCGCCCCCGTGCGCTCTGGTTCTTCCTGCCGGACCGGGACCAGGCGCTGCCCCGGGCCGACCTCACCACGACCGTCCGGCCGGACGGCGACCAGGTGCGGATCACCGTGACGGCGCGCGCCCTGCTGCGGGACCTCGCGCTGCTCGCCGACCGCGTCCTCCCGGCGGCCGAGGTGGACACCATGCTGCTCACCCTGCTGCCCGGGGAGTCCGCCACCTTCACGGTGCGCGGGCCCGGAGTGGGCGCGGTGCCCGCCGAGCGGTGGGCCGATCCGCTGGTGCTGCGCAGCGCCAACCAGCTCGTCACCCCCTGACCACCCCTGCCCCCTGACCACCGGCTGTCCGCCCGTCCCGCGCGCCGGGGCGGGCCCGGGCGTCCCCCGGTGGCGCCCGGGGCTACCGATGCGGCCGGGACCGTGCCCGCCGCCACGGCGCCGTGCCAACCTTGTTATGTTCAGGGGATCCGGTCCGACGAGGTGAACCGGTTGAACTGTCGCCGGCACGTGCCCCCGGTCCACGGTCGGGGCGTCCCGAACGGAAGGTCCGCGTGAAGCGTCCCACCATCGCTGACATCGCCCAGGCGGCCGGGGTCTCCAAGGGCGCCGTCTCCTACGCGCTGAACGGCAAGGCCGGGGTGTCCGACCAGACCCGCGCGCGCATCCTGGACATCGCCGCGCGGCTGGGCTGGCATCCGAGCAGCGCGGCCCGGGCGCTGTCCGAGGGACGCAGCGGGGCCATCGGACTGGTGGTCGACCGCCCCGCCTGGGTGCTGGGCATCGAGCCCTTCTTCATGCAGCTCATCTCCGGCATCGAGGCGCAGCTGTCCGGCAGCGGCACGGCGCTGCTGCTGGAGGTCACCGAGGACACCGAGGCCGAGATGGCGACCTACCGGCGCTGGTGGGGGGAGCGCCGGGTGGACGGCGTGCTCCTTGTCGACCTGCGCCACGACGACCCGCGCCCGGCCCTGGTGCGGGAGCTGGAGCTGCCGACGGTGGTCGTGGGGCACGCCGGCGAGGACACCGGGATGTCCTCGGTCTGGATCGACGACGGCGTGGCCGTGCACGAGGTGCTGGACTACCTGGTGGCGCTGGGGCACCGGCGGATCGCCCGGGTGGCCGGCCCGCCGCCGCTGGTGCACACCCGGGAGCGGTCGGATGCGTTCGCCCGTGCGGCGGAGCGCCTGGGGCTGGCCGAGGTGCCGACGGTGCACGCCGACTACTCGGGTGAGGACGGGGCGCGGGCGACCCGCCGGCTGCTGTCCACCGCCGTGCCGCCGACCGCGATCGTGTACGACAACGACGTGATGGCGGTGGCGGCGCTGGGCGTGGCGCACGAGATGGGGGTGGACGTACCGGGCCGGCTGTCCATCGTGGCCTGGGACGACGGGGCGCTGTGCGAGCTGGTGCACCCGGGGCTGACGGCGGTGAGCCGTCGGGTGCCGGAGCACGGTTCGCGGGCGGCGACGATCCTGCTGTCGATGGTGGCGGGCGGGCCGGTGGAGCAGGCGCGGCTGGACCCGCCGGTGCTGGTGCCGCGCGGCAGCACGGCCCCGGCGCGCCGCTGATCCGGCGCCCCCGGCGCCCCCGGCACCCGCCGGACGGGTCCCGGCCTCCGTGGGTGTCCCCGCGGGCGTGTACCTTCCGGGCCACCTCCGGCCGCCGGGCGCCGGAATCGTTGACGGTGAACCGGTTAAGTGCTTCGATGGCGGCACGCCGCGCCCCGGCTCCCGTGCCCCAGCTCCCGTGCCCGGTCGGCCGTGCCCCAGGGGGCGCGGCCGGCCGCGCACCGGCCGCGCGGAGGCCCACCTCCACAGGAGACGCCCATGCACCGCCCGCTCCGCACCGTCCGTTCCGGTGACGAACCCGTCGTCTGGCTCGGCGCCAACTTCTGGTCCCGCGGTGGCGGGCCGCTGATGTGGCGGGAGGAGAACTACGATCCCGCGCTCGTCCGCGAGGAACTGCGCGTGCTGCGCGACCACGGGCTCACCATGACCCGTTCCTTCTTCTACTGGCCGGACTTCCACCCCGAGCCGGACCGGATCGACTCCGGCTGCCTGGCGCGCTACGCCGACTTCCTGGAGGCCCACACCGAGCTCGGCATGTCCACCATCCCCACCTTCATCGTGGGCCACATGTCCGGCCAGAACTGGGACCCGTCCTGGCGGAACGGCCGCGACCTGTACCGGGACGTGTGGATGGTCGCCCGGCAGGCGTGGTTCGTCACCGAGACCACCCGGCGGTTCGCCGACCACCCGGCCGTCACCGGATGGCTGATCAGCAACGAGATGCCGATCTACGGCGAGCCGGCCCCGCGCGAGGCCGTCACCTCCTGGGCCACGCTCATGGTGCAGGCGGTGCGCGCCGGCGGCGGCCGGCAGCCCGTCTCGATCGGCGACGGCGCCTGGGGCGTGGAGGTGACCGGCGTCGACAACGGCTTCTCGGTGCGGGACATCGCGGGCATGGTCGACTTCCTCGGCCCGCACGTCTACCGCATGGAGGACGACCTGCCGCGGCAGCACTACGGCGCCGCCTTCATCTGCGAGCTGGCCGGCACCCTGGGGCTGCCCGTGGTGCTGGAGGAGTTCGGGCTGTCCACCGACTTCGCCTCCGCCGAGCACGCCGCCGCCTACTACCGGCAGGTGCTGCACAACACCCTGCTGGCCGGCGCCACCGGCTGGATCGCGTGGAACAACACCGACTACGACAACCTCATCCACCAGGCCCCGTACAGCCACCACCCCTTCGAGCTGCACTTCGGCCTCACCACGGTCGACGGCACCGCCAAGCCGCACCTGCGCGAACTCGCCCGGTTCGCCGCCACGCTGGAGCGGATCGACGTGCGCGGCTGCGTCCGCGAGGACGCCGACGCGGCGCTGGTCGTGCCGGCGTACCTGGAGGGCGTCTTCTCCTCCACCACGGAGGAGGACCGCCGCGGGCCGTTCACCTCGCTGCGCCAGGCGTACGTCACGGCGCGGCTGGCGGACCTGCCCGTGGGGCTCACCCGGGAGCTCGACGGGCTCGCGGACGACTGCCGGCTGTACCTGGTGCCGTCGCTGAAGCAGCTCACCGCCCCGACCTGGTACCGGCTGGAGGAGCTGGCCGGGGCGGGCGCCACCGTCTTCGTCTCCTACACCCACGGCGCGCACGGCGTGCAGCGCGGGCCCTGGCACTCCCACCTCAACTCCTTCTTCGGGGTGCGGCACCTGCTGCGCTACGGCCTGGTGAACCCGATCGAGGACGACGAGGTGACCTTCACCTTCCGGGCGGAGCTGGGCGGACTTCGGCCGGGCGACACCCTGCGCTTCCGCGCGGCGGGCACCGAGCACAGCCGCGCGTACCTGCCCGTGGAGGCCGACGGCGCGGAGGTGGTGGCCGTCGACGGCCGTGGACGCCCCGCGCTGCTGCGACGGCGGGTGGGCGACGGCTGGGTGGTGCTGTCCACCTACCCGCTGGAGCACATGGCCGCGCTCACCCCGGGAGTCAACCCGGAGGACACCCGCCGCCTCTACGAGGCGCTGGCGGAGGCGGCGGGCGTGGTGCGCCCGGTGACGGTGGACGACCCGCACGTCTCCGCCGACACCCTGCGCCACCGGGACGGCCGCCGCTTCGCCTTCCTGACCAGCCAGTCCCCCGAGGCCCTGGCCGTCCGCCCCCGGGTGGCCGGGGGCGGTGGGCTGGTCGACCCGGAGACGGGCGAGCCCGTGGACACCGTGGACCTGGCCCCGTACGACGCGCGCCTGCTGCTGTTGCCGGAGGCCCCGCGGACGGACGCCTGACCCGGGCCCCCCGTCGCCCCGCCCCCGGCGCGACCCCTTTTTCGCCCCCGACACGGCCCCCTCCCCCGCCCATCCCCCGGTCCGCCCTCCGCCCCTCCTGCCCCGGTCCCTCCCCCACCCCCAGCCGGTCCCGTCCCCACCCCCGGCCCCTCTCCTGCCCCCAAATGCGTGCCGGAGTCCGCGCCCGCCACCCCCGAGCGGTGGCGGGCGCGGCCGAGTTATCCACAGGCGCAAGGAAGGGGACTGCGGCACGTGCCCCTCCCATGAAATCCTGAAGAAGGGGATCAAAAATCCCCCTACGGGGGGTTACGGCCAGAGCAGCCAGACCGCCTGACACCCGGTTGACCAGCACGATCCGAGTTATCCACAGGCAGAAATCAGGGTACTGCGGCCCCTCCCCCACCCATGAAATCCTGAAGAAGGGGGGCGAAAATCCCCCCTACCGGGGGTTGGGGGGATTTTGGGGTGGAGAGGTCGAGCGCCTAACTCCCGCCACCCGCACCGCCCCGGGACCACACGCCCTCCAGGAGGAGCGTGAGCAGGCGGTCGGCGCGGCCGGGGTCGGGGGCGGTGGGGGTCTGTTCGTCGAGCCAGCCGATGGCGCTGGTCATCAGGAACAGGTCCGCGGCGGTGAGGTCGGGGCGGGCGGTGCCGGCGGTCTGGGCGCGGGTGAGGGTGGCCGCGCCGGCGGTCTGGACGGCGTGGCAGGAGGCATAGAGGGCTGAGGTCTCGTCCTGCAGCGTGGTCACCAGCGCGTGGGCCAGCCCGCTGTAGGTGGTGGCGTGCCGCAGCAGGGCGCGCAGCCAGGTCACCAACGCCTCGTCGGGCGGGGCGCTGGTCAGGAGGTCGGCGGCCAGGGCGCGCAGGCCCTCGAACGCCTGGTGCAGCAGCGCCTCCAGGAGTGCCTCCCGGGTCGGGAAGTGCCGGTAGAGGGTGCCGATGCCCACGCCGGCGCGGCGGGCGATCTCCTCCAGGGAGGCGTCGGTTCCGTGTTCGGTGAAGGCGGCGTCCGCCTCGGCCAGCAGCCGTTCCCGGTTGCGCCGCGCGTCCGCGCGCAGGGGGCGGGGTGGGGTGCCTGGCGTCGCAGGGGTCATGGTGCCGTCCTCGGGGGCCTCGGGCGTTGCCAATCGGAGGCCGCCTCCCTATAGTTTCGGAGGCAGCCTCCGCTTGCCTGGAGAGCTGTCCCCCTCATCATCGCTCCCCCTGGGAGGACGCCGTGCACACGGCCGACAGAACGATCCTGGTCACCGGCGCGACGGGCCGGCAGGGCGGCGCGGCCGCCCGGCACCTGCTGGCCGACGGCTGGCGGGTGCGGGCGCTGGTACGCGATCCGGACGCCCCGGCGGCCCGAGCACTGCGGCGGGCGGGCGCCGAGCTGGTCACGGGAGATCTCGACGACGTGGCGTCGCTGCGCGCCGCCGTCACCGGGGCGCACGGGGTCTTCGGCGTCACGCCTGACGACCGCACCGGGCTGCGGGAGGTGGCGTGGGGCCGGAACCTGGCCGAGGCCGCCGCCGAGGCCGGCGTGCGGCACTACGTCTTCACGTCCGTCGGCGGAGCCGAGCGCCACGCGGAGCAGCCCGCCGGTTTCGCCGCCAAGTGGTCCGTCGAGCAGCACGTCCGACGGCTCGGGCTGCCCGCCACGATCCTGCGCCCGGTCCGCTTCATGGAGAACCACGCCATTCCCGGGCTGCCGATGGGCGGAATCGTCGACGGCGTCCTGCTGCACATCTTCCGTCCGGACGTGCCGGTGCAGCTGATCGCCGTGGACGACATCGGGGCCGTCGCGGCGCTCGCCTTCGCCCACCCGGAGGAGTACCTGGGCGAGGCGATCGAGTTGGCGGGCGACGAGCTGACGCCCGAGGAGACGGTGAAGCTGATCGGCCGGGCCCTCGGCCGGCAGGTCCGCTACCGGCAGCTTCCGCTGGAGGAGGCCGCCGCGATCATGCCGGGCATCGAGAGGGCGTACGCCTTCCTCTACGAGGGCGGCGGCTGGCAGGCGGACATCCCGGCGCTGCGCAAGCGCCACCCCGGCCTGATGGACTTCCCGACCTGGCTGCAGCGCGGCGGCGCCGCCGCCATCGAGGCGCTGTGGGCCGGGCGTGACGGCGCCGAGGGGTGACGCGGCCTGCGCATGACGGCGCCGGAGCCCGACGGACCGACCGGACCGGAGCCTGACGGCGCGGCGTCCTGGCGGCGCGGCGGCCGGGCAGCGCGGGGCTGTCCGGCCGCTCGGAGGGCGCGGTGGCCGCCGGCGCGGCCGTCACGCTCGGTCACGCGGAGCGGCTGCCTCCGCCTGCGTTGCACTCCCGGCCGTCGTCGGGGCGACGGGTCGCCGGGCGCTGGGCGGCGCGCCGCCCGGGCGCCGTGGCGGGCGCCGCGGTCGGGACGGCGCGCCGGCGCACCCGGTGCCGGGGCGGCACGGCCGCCCCGCCCTGCGAAGGCCGCGCCGCCGGGTCCCCGGACGCCCGAGTCGGCTCCGCCTCCTCCCGCACCACCGGCGCGACCTGGGCGGACGCTTCGGCGGAGGCGCGGGTGACGGAGTCGATGGCGGTCAGCTGGTCGCCGGGGCGCAGGGCCCGGGCGGCCTGGTTGCGGTAGGCCCAGTCGGCCCCGTCGCGGCTGTCCACGGTGAAGCCCTTGACGGTGGCGATGCCGAGCAGGACAAGGAGGATGACGACTGCTCCGAGAACGATGACGGGTTCCATGGCTTCAAGGATGCTGACGGTGGGTGACTCTGGTCAGTGGCAGGACTGACAGCTAACATCGAATTCCTGCCACCGTGTCCGTCCGGTCGCCGCCCCGGTCCCCGGCTCGCCATCCCCCGCCCTCATCACCGCCCGTGAGGAGCCGCCCCGTGCTGCAGAACGTCGCCGCCGTCGCCCTGGAGGGCGGCAACATGTTCGAGCTCAGCGTGTTCTGCGAGGTCTTCGGGGTGGACCGGTCCGACAACGGCCTGCCCGTCTACGACTTCGACGTCGTCTCCGTCTCCGGAGAACCGGTGCGGATGAAGCAGCGCCTGACGCTCAGCACCCCGCACGGCCTGGAACGCCTGCTCACCGCCGACCTGATCGGCATCCCCTCCGGCGATCCGGACGCCCACTACCCGGAGGAGCTCCTGGAGGCCCTGCGGGCGGCCGTCGCCCGCGGCACCCGGGTGCTGTCCATCTGCAGCGGGGCGTTCGTGCTCGCCGCCGCCGGCCTGCTCGACGGCCGCCCGTGCACCACCCACTGGCGGTACTGCGACGAGCTGGCCCGCCGCCACCCGAAGGCGATCGTGCGGCCGGACATCCTCTACGTGGACGACGACCCGGTGATCACCGGCGCCGGCACGGCCGCCGGCATCGACGCCTGCCTGCACCTGGTCCGCAAGGAGCAGGGCAGCACGGTGGCCAACGGCATCGCCCGGCGCATGGTGGTGCCGCCGCACCGGGACGGCGGCCAGGCGCAGTACGTCAAGCGCCCGGCGCCGGAGCCGGTCACCGGCCCGCTCGGGCCGGCCATCGCCTGGGTGGAGGAGCACCTGCACGAGGAGCTGACGGTGGACCGGATGGCCCGCGCCGCGCACATGTCCCCGCGCACCTTCGCCCGCCGCTTCCAGGCCGAACTCGGCACCACCCCGCTCCAGTGGCTCACCAACCAGCGCGTCCTGCTGGCCCAGCACCTGCTGGAGGTGTCCGACGAGACCATCGACGTCATCGCCGAGCGGACCGGCTTCGGTTCGGCCGGCATGCTGCGGCACCACTTCACCAGGCGGCTCGGGACCACGCCGCAGGCGTACCGCCGCACCTTCTGCGGCCCGGCGCTGCGCCCCGCCGGCGCGGGGGCCTGACCAGCTCACGCGCCTCCCGCCGCCCCTATGACGCCCCCCGGTCGGTGGCGGCGGGTTCCGCGCAGGCCTCGGCGATCGCCCGGGTGTCCCAGTAGAACGGGCGGACCGAACGGATCCGCCCGTCCTCGACCGTGATGGTCTGCAGGATCGGGAAGGCCAGCTCCCGGCCGGTGGCACGGGCGCGGGCCCGGACCTGGGTGAGCACGACCGCCGTCTCGCCGGTGGCCAGGAACTCCTGCCGCACCATCTCGAACGACTCCCAGGCGTGGCTCATCGCCAGGAAGAACCGCGCCATGCCGGCGTGTCCGCGCCAGGTCCCGCCGTAGGGCAGGCCGTCCGCCTGGTGCAGCACCACGTCGGGCGAGAAGAACGGGGCGAGCAGGTCGAACGGGGCCCGGCCGGGGCCGCCGGCGGCCAGGTACTCCGCCTCGGCCGCGTACATGCCGGTGAGGACGGCCACCGTGCCGGTGCTGGGGGGATTCGTCATACCGCCAGCCTGGTCGGCCGCACCGGATCCCGCTGGCGGCAATCCGACGTCGATCCCGCCGCGGCGCTGGCGCGTAGGCTCGGTACCGGCCGCGGGTGGAGCAAGGGGAGGGCGGGGACACGGTGGACGAGTTGCCGAACGTGCTGTGGATCGGGGGCCCGCCCGGGTCCGGGAAGTCCACGGCGGCCCGGACGCTGGCGCGCCGTCACGGCCTGCGCTGGTACAACTCCGACACCCGCACCTGGACGCACCGGGACCGCGCGCTGGCCGCCGGCGACCCGGCCGCCCTCCGATTCGAGGAGCTCACGCCCGCCCAGCGGGCCGCCCTGCCGCCGGCCGAGCGGCACGCGCTGGACCTGCCCGTCGAACGCGGCCGGATGACCGTGGACGACCTGCGCGCGCTGCCCGCCGCGCCGCTGACGATCGCCGAGGGCACCCTGGTCACCCCGGCCATGCTGCCGCCCGGGGCGGCGGACCGGGCGGTGTGGCTGACGCTCTCGCCGCGGGAGCAGCGGGCCCGGCTGGAGGCGCGGCACGGCCCGGGCGCCGTCCCCGAGCTGTACCTGTACCTGCGCGAGGTGATCGAGGCCGAGCTCGACCGGGCGGACGTGCGGCGGATCGTCGTCGACGGCCTCACGCCGGAGCAGACCGCGGCCGAGGTGGAGAAGGTCTTCGCCGGACCGCTCGCCGAGGGCCCCACCGCCGACAGCGCCGTGGAGCGCCGCGCCCTGCTGCGCTACGCCAACCAGGCCGTGGTGGAGCAGTACGAGACGGTCAGCGCCCGCCCCTGGTGCACCCTCGACCTGCACGCGACCGTCGTCGCCTTCGCCTGCGAGTGCGGCGCCCCGGAGTGCACCGCCGACGTCGACCTGCCCGTCGCCGACCTTCCCCCCACCCCCCTCCTCGCCCCCACCCACCATCCCGCCGACCCCCGCTGATCCCCAGGTTCGCAGGCGGCACCGACCGTGCCGCCGGGCGGGGAACCGGTGAGGGCCGTCACGTCTTATTGGCGCGACGGCTGGTCGGGGGCGGTGTTAGTTTCAGACACCATGCGTCCGGTCAGTGAGAGTGAGATACGCGCGTCCTTCGTGAACTGCTCGAAGGGAGAGGCGCGCCGGCTGAACCTGCCCAGGGGGCTGGCCGACCTGCCCTGGGAGCACCTGGACTTCCTGGGGTGGCGCGATCCGGGCGCGCCGGACCGCAGCTACCTCGTCGCGGAGCGCGAGGGCGGGCCGGAGGCCGCCGGAGGGCTCGTCGGGGTCACGCTGCGGATGCCGGCCGGGGTGCGCAAGTCGCTGATGAAGAGCAACGTCTGCGCGGTGTGCGTGACACCCCACCCGGGGACGGGCGTGCTGCTGCAGACGGCCGCGCGGGCCGGGGCCTCCGGGCGGCAGGGCAACTCGGTTGGCCAGTACATGTGCGCCGACCTGGCCTGTTCGCTGTACGTGCGGGGGCGGAAGAAGCCCGAGATGGGCGGCCGTCCGACGGAGTCGCTCACCGTGGAGGAGCGGATCCGGCGGCTCCGGGCGAACCTGGACGCCTTTCTCTCGGAGGTCCTGCGCGAGTCCGTCGCCGCCGGCTGAGTGGCCGGTCCGCCGGGCGAGGGGGGTCCGCCCGCTGACGCGGGGTGGTGGGCGGCGCGGCGGGCGCGGGGCGGGGGTCGGGCGGGTCGGACGCGGCCGCCTCCGAGGAGGCTGACCGTTTCGGGCAGGCGTGGCCGTGCCGTCCGCGCGTTCGGGGGCCCGGGCGGGGTGCAGAGGTCTTCACCGTGGGATCCGGGGCATGGTGCTGCGCCCCCTTGGTTACGCTGCGCGTCCGCGCAGGCGCGGACGGCGCTGGGCGTCGGGCGCCCGCGCCCTGATGGCGCGCCAGAACCGGCCCCGCCGAACTCGTTGACAGTGAACTAGGTCACTCCTATGGTCCACCGTGCACGGATGAGACCAGCGTTCACATACGAGAACGGGCGGGCGGACGACGTCGGCCAGGGACCGTGTGCCCCGCTGCCCCCGAACCGGAAAGGGAGCGTCCCGCATGCCCAGGAAGGTCCTGCCCCGGAAGGTCTGGACGACGGCCGCCGCCGCGGTCGTGCTGCTCACCGGCGCGCTGACGCCGATCAACGCCCAGGCCAGCGGGGAGGCGGGCCCCGGGAGCGGCGGCGAGCGGGGCGGCGGGTTCGGCCGCGAGCTCGGCCGCGAGGTGCTGGCGGAGGGCGACGGCTGGGCCTCCCTCGGGGCGGGCACCACCGGGGGCTCCGCGGCCGACGAGGCCCACGTGTACACCGTGGACGACCGGGCGGAACTGGCCCGCGCGCTGGACGGCGGCAGCGCCACCCCCAAGATCATCTACGTCCGCGGCGCGATCGACGCCAACACCACCGACTCCGGCCGCCGGCTGAGCTGCGCCGACTACACCGCCGAGGGTTACAGCCTGGACGCCTACCTGGCCGCCTACGACCCGCGCAGCTGGACCGGCGGCGCGCCGTCCGGCCCGGTGGAGCAGGCGCGGCGGGCGTCCGCGGCCCGGCAGGCCGAGCGGGTGCAGCTGCGGGTCGGCTCCAACACCACGATCGTCGGGCTGGGCGACGACGCCGTGCTGAGGGGCGCCAACCTGCTGCTCAAGGACGTGGAGAACGTGATCGTCCGCAACCTCGAACTGCGCGACGCCTACGACTGCTTCCCCGCCTGGCAGCCCAACACCGGCGGTCTCGGCGACTGGAAGGCCGCCTACGACACCATCACCCTGCAGGGCGCCACCCGGGTGTGGATCGACCACGTGACGCTCAGCGACCGGGGGCGGCTGGACCAGGACGCCCCGGCGTACTTCGGCCGCCGCTACCTCCAGCACGACGGCCTGCTGGACATCACGAACGCCTCCGACCTGGTGACCGTCTCCTGGAGCCGGTTCGCCGACCACGACAAGGCCATGCTGATCGGCAACAGCGACGGCGCCACCGCCGACCGCGGCCGGCTGCGCGTCACCCTGCACCACAACGCCTTCGTCAACGTGACGCAGCGGGCGCCGCGCGTCCGGTTCGGGCAGGTGCACGTCTACAACAACGCCTACGAGGTGCCCGAGGGCGGCGAGTTCCGCTACGCGTGGGGCGTCGGCACCGAGTCGGCCGTCCACGCCGAGAACAACGCCTTCACCACCCCCGCGCACGTCGAGCCGGCCGACCTGATGACCAGCTGGAACGGGACGGCGATCCGGGAGAGCGGCACCGTCTTCAACGGCTTCCCCGTCGAGCTGCTGCCGATCCACAACGCCTACAACTCCGCCAGCGAACGGGACCTGACGGCGGACGTCGGCTGGGAGCCCACCCTGCACGGCCCGGTGGACCCGGCCGAGCGGGTGGCCGCCGAGGTGGCGCGGGGCGCCGGCGCCGGACGCGGCCCGCACTGACCGACGGCCGGCTCCAGGCGGCCGGCCGAGCACGACACCGCGACACCGCGAGACCGCCGCCCGGACCGGACCGGGCGGCGGAGGGAGCCCAGACGGAGGGGAGCATGGTTTTGTCAGGAGCCCGACAGACCAGGACCGGAGACGCCGGGCGGCCCGCCGCCCACCACGTGCGGCGCGCCGAGGCCGTCCTGCTCGCCGCGCTGCTGCTGGCGCTCGCCGCGCTCGCCTGGCCGGCCGGCACGGCCGCCGGGGCACCGGCGCGGGCCGCCGCCGGCCAGGCCACTGCAGACCAGGCCGCCGCCGGCCAGGCCACTGCAGACCAGGCCACGGCAGACCAGGCCACGGCAGGTCAGGCCGCCGCGCCGGGCCACGGGCGCTGGTCGGCCGCGCCCGAGGGCTTCGCCTCGCTCGACGCCCTCGGGCAGAACGGCACCACCGGCGGCCGGGGCGGCCGGATCGTGACCGTCACCACCCAGGAGGACCTCGCCCGCTACGCCGCGGCGCCCGAGCCGTACGTCATCCGCGTCGCGGCGGCGATCACCGTGCAGCCCAAGGGCACCGAGTTCGAGGTGGCCTCCGACAAGACCATCATCGGCGTCGGCACCGCGGGCGAGATCGTGCAGGGCGGGTTCTTCCTCGGCCCCGGCACCCACAACGTGATCATCCGCAACCTCACCATCCGGGACTCCTTCGTCGAGGGCGACTGGGACGGCAAGCCCCAGGACTTCGACGCGATCCAGATGGACGGCGCGCACCACGTCTGGATCGACCACAACACGCTCACCCGCATGGGCGACGGCCTGATCGACATCCGCCGGGACAGCTCCTACGTGACCGTCTCCTGGAACCGGCTGCACACCCACAACAAGGCGCTGGCCGTGGGCTGGTCCCCGAACGTCACCGCGCAGGTGACCATCCACCACAACTGGTTCCGCGGCATCAAGCAGCGCAGCCCGGTGGTGGACAACGCCGCGCACGCCCACCTGTACAACAACTACCTGTCCGAGCAGCACCGCGACGACGACCCGCAGTGGACGTACGGCAACTGGTCGCGCGGCGCCACCCGGATGGTCATCGAGAACAGCTACTACGACGGCATCCGCAACCCCTACCAGGCGGACGCCACCGCCGAGCTGGTGCAGCGCGGCAGCATCCTGCGGAACACCACCGGCCGTACCGACGCCTGGGGCGACGCCTTCGACCCGCGCGCGTTCTACGACTACCGGCTCGACCCGGCCGCCGCCGTGCCGGCGCTGCTGCGGAACTTCTCCGGCCCGCAGCGCACCCTGGGCACCACCACGGTGGTGACCGTCGCCCCGGACGGCGGCGCCGACTTCACCAGCGTGCAGCGCGCGGTGGACTCCGTGCCGGACGGCAACACCGGCGCGGTCACCATCGCCATCGCCCCCGGCACCTACCGCGAGCAGGTCGTCATCCCGGCCGGCAAGCCGTACATCACCTTCCGGGGCACCGGCGGGAGCCGGGACGACGTGGTCATCGTCGAGGACGTGCCCTCCGGGCAGCCGCTGCCGGGCGGCGGCACGGCCGGCTCCACCGGCAGCGCCACCGTGCTGGTGCGGGCCAGCGACTTCACCGCCGAGCACCTGACCTTCGTCAACGACTTCGACGAGCAGGCCCACCCGGAGATCAGCGGCCACCAGGCGCTCGCGCTGAAGACCTTCGGCGACCGGATCACCTTCCGGGACGTCGCCTTCAAGGGCAACCAGGACACCCTGATGACGGACAGCCCCAGCCTCACCACCATCAGCCGGGTCTACGTGGCCGACTCCTACATCGAGGGCGACGTCGACTTCATCTACGGCCGGGCCACCACCGTCATCGAGCGCAGCACCATCATGGCGCTCAGCCGGGGCAGCACCAGCAACAACGGCTACGTCACCGCGCCCAGCACCTGGCGGGGGAACCCGTACGGCTTCCTGATCACCGACAGCCGGATCGAGTCCGACGCCCCGGCCGGCACCTTCCACCTCGGGCGCCCCTGGCACCCCAGCGGCAACCCGGACGCGGTCGGCCAGGCGCTGATCCGGAACACCTGGCTGGACGAGGCCATCAAGTCCTCGCCGTGGACGGACATGAGCGGCTTCTCCTGGCGGGACGCGCGCTTCGCCGAGTTCCGCAACCACGGCCCGGGGGCCGGGATCAACGACGACCGGCCGCAGATGACCGCCGAGCAGGCGGCCGACTTCGAGGTCGCCGACTACCTGGCCGGCACGGACGGCTGGGCCCCGCACCGGCGGTGACCGCCCCGGGCACACGGCACGACCAGAACGTCCAGCACGACTGAACACGACAAGCACGACCGGCACGTCCAGCACGACCGGCACGTCCAGCACGAGGATCGGGGAGAGACCATGTCAGCACGCTTGCCGAGACCGGACCGCACGGCGGGCGGCTCCGCCCGCAACCGCCGGCGGTTCCGCACGGCCGCCGGTGTCCTCACCGCGTCCCTCCTGCTCACCGCCACCGCCTGCGGCGGGGCGGAGGACGGCCTGGCCCAGGGCGCCGAGGGCGACGGCACCGGCACGATCACCTTCTGGGACAACAATGCCGGACCCGACCGCACCCCGGTGTGGGAGCACATCATCGCGGAGTTCGAGGAGGCGAACCCGGACATCGACGTGGAGTACGTGGGCGTGCCGATCGCCCAGGTGCAGCAGAAGTACGACACCGCCATCGCCGCCGGCGGACTCCCGGACGTCGGCGGCGTCGGCACCGCCTACCTCGCCGGCCTGACCGCGCAGAACGCGCTGGAGCCGCTGGACGACCGCATCGCCGGCAGCGCCCTGGAGGGCAAGTTCGTCACCGGCTTCGAGCAGATCGTCCGGGGCAGCGGCAACGGCGAGGAGCTGTACGCCGTGCCGACCTCGGCGAACGCCGGCACGCTGTGGTACCGCACCGACCTGTTCGAGGAGGCCGGGCTGCGGGCGCCGGAGACCTGGGAGGACTTCTACGCGGCCGCCGAGCAGCTGACCGACAAGGACCGGGGCCGCTACGGGTTCACCATCCGGGGCGGGGCCGGCTCCATCGCCCAGGCCCTGGACGCGATGTACGCGCAGTCCGGCATCGACACCTTCTGGGGCGGCGACACCACCACGGTCAACGACCCGGCCAACGTGGCCGCGCTGGAGCGGTTCGTCGCCCTGTACGGGGAGCAGACCCCCACCGCCGACCTGAACAACGACTCCACCAAGATGATCGCCCAGTTCGACGGCGGCGACATCGGCATGCTCCAGCACAATCTGGCGTCCTACACCAACCACGAGGAGGCGTTCGGCGCGGAGAACATCGCCGGCGTCCCGCTGCCGCCGTCCGCGCCCGGCGCGCCCCGCACCATCGTCTCCAACCCGGTCGACGGCCTCGGCCTGTTCCGCACCAGCGAGAACAAGGCGGCGGCCTGGAAGTTCATCGAGTTCGCCGCCTCGCACGAGATGAACAGCTACTGGAACGAGCAGGTCGCCGCGATCCCGGCCAACACCGACGCCGTGGACGACGAGTGGTTCCAGGCCGCCGACGCGGCGCACGCGGCCTTCGAGGCGTTCGACGACCCCAACACCAAGATCGTCCAGTTGCCGTACTACCTGCCCGAGTGGAACTCCCTCAGCAAGGCGGAGCTGGAACCGGACTTCCAGCGGGTGCTGCTCGGCGAGATGACCTGCCAGGAGTTCCTGGACAAGTTCGCCGCCGGCCTCAACGAGGCCCAGGCGCGCTGGCGGGAGCGGCAGGGCGGCTGACGGCCGCCGTTCGGCTCCCCGCCCCCACGGGGGTTCCGGCGCGCCGCGGCGGACCGGAACCCCCGTCCCGTCCCCTCCCCCAGGAAGGCACCCCCATGGAGCACCTGCCCCGCCGGCACGTCGCCGCCGCCCTGCTGGGCGGCGCGCTGAGCCTGACCACCGCGACCGCGGCCCACGCCGACGACGCGGGCGGGCACCGCCGCGCCGACGACTACACCGTCTACGTCGCCGGCGACTCCACCGCCGCCACCAAGACCGCCGCCGCCCGGCCGGAGACCGGCTGGGGGCAGACGCTGCCGCTCTTCCTCGGCCACCGGGTGACCGTCTCCAACCACGCCGTCAACGGCGCCAGTTCCAAGAGCTTCGTCGACCGGGGGTGGCTGGCCCCCGTCCTGGAGGCGATCCGGCCCGGCGACCGCCTGCTGATCTCGTTCGGCCACAACGACAGCAAGTCCGAGGACCCGGCGCGCTACACCGAGCCCTTCGGCAGCTACCAGCAGTACCTGCGCCAGTACGTCGACGGCGCCCGGCGGCGCGGCGCCCACCCCGTGCTGGTCACCTCGGTGGAGCGCCGCCGCTTCACCGCCGACGGGCAGGCGTACTCCTCGCACGGCGACTACCCGCGGGCGATGCGGGAGCTCGCCGAGCGGGAGCGGGTACCGCTGGTGGACCTCCAGGCGGAGTCGCTCGCCCTGTGGCAGCGGCTCGGCCCGGAGGGCACCAAGGAGGTCTTCCTGTGGCTGGCCGCCGGCCAGGAGCCCAACTACCCGGACGGCGTGCGGGACAACACCCACTTCGCCCCGCACGGCGCGATCGAGGTGGCCCGGCTGGTCGCGCGGATGCTCCAGCGCCAGCGGATCCTGCCGGCCCGCGACGTGCGCCGGCTCGGCGACGCCATCCCGGACTCCGCCGTCACCTGGTCCTGACCGCGGGGCGGGTGGTGAGGCGCCTCGCCGCACCACCCGCCCCGCGGCTCACCGCCGGTCGCGCAAGCTCACCGCCGGTCGCGCAGCGCGGCGAGCAGCCGCATGCGCGTCGCGAAGCCCTCCAGCGGCCCCAGCCACAGCGCCAGGTGCTCGGGCCCCGCCTCCTCCCACGCGGCCAGCTCCCCGCGCAGCTCCTCCAGCGGGCGATCGCGTTCCGGCCCCTCCCAGGCGATCCGCGCCCCGGCCGCGACGGGGCGCGAGCCGAGCGCCTCCAGCCGCCGCCGGTGCTCCACGAACTGGTCCGGACCCAGCCCGACGGCCTGCCAGACGTCCCCGTGGGCCGCCGCCCGCCGCAGCGCCGCCTCGGAGGTGCCGCCCACCATGATCGGCACCGGGCGCGCCGGCAGCGGTTCGAGCACGCCGGCCTCGAAGGAGAGGCGGTCGTCCACCGGGTCCCGGTAGGGCCCCCGGCCCACCGTGTGCAGGTGCCGGATCAGCCGCAGCGCGGCGTCGGTGCGCCGTCCCCGCTCCCGGAACGGCACCCCGAGCGCCTCGAACTCCGACCGCTCCCACCCCGCGCCGACGCCCAGGACCACCCGGCCGGGGGCGAGCGCCTCCAGGGTGGCGGTCTGCTTGGCCACCAGGAACGGGTCGCGCAGCGGCAGGACGACCACCGAGGTGCCCAGGCGGACCCGGGAGGTGACGGCGGCGATCGCCGCCAGCGTCACCAGCGGCTCGTGGACACCGCCGTACCCGCCGCCGAACCCCCGGGGCGGAATCAGGTGGTCGGGCAGCCAGACCCCGCCGAACCCGAGCTCCTCCGCGAGCCGCGCCAGCTCCACGACGCGCCGCGGATCGTCCTGCGCCGACTCGTCCGGCAGCACGATGTCGTACCGCACGGGCACCACCCTCCCTCACCGCGCGGCCCTCCGAACAGGCGGCGCTTGATCACTCGTCAACGCGGTGAACGCCGTGCTCCCTCCGGTGGATTCCCCACGACTCGCCGGCGCCGTACGGGTGACCCGCCGCGCCGGCCGACAGGATGGGCCACGCCACCATCCGGCCGGCGGCCACGGGCCCGGCCCCGACCGCCCTGCCCGCCGCCGTGAGCCCCGACCCGCACCTCCCTCCCCCTCCCCGAGGAACCCTGATGACCTCGACGCTGGCGCAGGCCGCGCCCGAACGCCCCGGCGAGCCCACCCGCCCGATGACCGGGGCCGACTACCTGGACCGGCTGCGCGACGGACGGCGGGTGTGGATCCACGGTGAGCGCGTCGGCGACATCACCGCCCATCCGGCGTTCCGCAACACCGCCCGCTCCGTCGCCCGGCTGTACGATGCCCTGCACGACCCCGCCCACGCCGGGGTGCTCACCGCGCCCGCCGACCTCGACGGCGCCGCGGTCACCCACCCGTTCTTCCGCGCCCCGCGCTCGGTGGCCGACCTGCGCGCCGCCCGCGACGCCATCGCCGTCTGGCAGCGGATGACCTACGGCTGGATGGGCCGCTCCCCCGACAACATGGCCGCTTTCCTGGGGACGCTCGGCGGGGACACCTCCGCGTACGGGCCGTACGCGGAGAACGCCCGGGCCTGGTACCGGCGGGGCCAGCGCGAGGCGGCGTTCCTCGGACACGCCCTGATCAACCCGCCGGTCGACCGGCACCGCCCCCCGGACGAGGTCGACGACGTGTACGTGCGGATCGAGGAGGAGACGGACGCCGGGGTGGTGGTGAGCGGCGCCAAGGTGGTGGCCACCGGCTCCGCGCTGGCCCAGCACATCCTCATCGGGCACATCGGCCCGCCGCTCACCGACCCGTCCTACGCCACCTGCTTCCTGGTCCGGCTGGACAACCCGGGCCTGCGGCTGCTCTGCCGCGCCTCCTACGAGCAGACGGCCGCCACCGCCGGGAGCCCCTTCGACTACCCGCTGAGCAGCCGGCTGGACGAGAACGACGCGATCGTCGTGCTGGACCGCGCCGTGGTGCCGTGGGAGGACGTGCTGATCCACCGCGACGTCGACGCCGCCAACGGCCTGCTGGAGCGCTCCGGGTTCCTGCCCCGGCTGATGCTGCACAGCGCCGTCCGCCTCGGGGTGAAGCTGGACTTCCTGTGCGGGCTGCTGCTGCGGGCCACCCGCACCACCGGTGGCGACGTCTTCCGCGGCGTGCAGGCGGCCGTCGGCGAGGCGCTGGCCTGGCGGCACACCGTGTGGGGGCTGTCCGACGCCATGGTGGAGCGGGCGGTGCCGCGCCCGGACGGGGTGTTCGAGCCGTGCCCGGAGTACGCGCACGCCTTCCGCGTGCTCGGGCCGACCGCCACCACGACGCTGCGGCACCTGATCGAGAACAGCGTCGGCAGCGGGCTGATCTACCTGCCCTCGCACGCCTCCGACTTCGGCGACCCGGAGATCCGCGGCTACCTGGACACCTACCTGCGCGGCTCCCACGGCACCACGGCGGTGGAGCGGGTGAAGCTGATGAAGCTGCTGTGGGACGGCGTCGGCAGCGAGTTCGCCGGCCGGCACGAGCTGTACGACCGGCTCTACGGCGGCACCCCGGAACTCACCCGGGTGCAGGCGCTGCAGCACGCCGAGGCCACCGGCCTGGTGGACCGCCTCGGCGAGCTGGTGGACACCTGCCTGGGCGAGTACGACCTGCACGGCTGGACCACCCCCCACCTCAGCCACACCCCCGCCCCGGACGGGACGGCCGGCTGAGCCGCGCGGGTGGCCCGCGGTGTGAGGTGCGGGTCGTTCCGGCGGCGGACTGAGCGGGCGTTCAGGCCGCGAACGCCCGCTGGAAGGCGGCGAGGGTGGGCTGTCCGGCGGAGCGGTCGAGCACGGCGAAGACCACGTGCTCGAAACGGCCCTCGAAGGCGCCGCCGGAGCCCGGCCCGAGGTGTTCGGCGAACGCCGCCGCGACCTGGCGCGGGTCGTTGCGGAACACCCCGCAGCCCCAGGCGCCCAGGACCAGCTGGCGCGCGCCGTGGTGCGCCGCCACGGCCAGCACGCGGGCGGCGCGCTGGCGCAGCACGTCCGGGACCTCGTGGACGCGTTCCGGCAGCTGGCGGGCGATCACCCCGGCGTTGGGCGCCGGCCAGGTGAGGAACGAGACCAGCGGCGGCTGGGCCAGCAGGGTGCCGTCGGCGGCGCGGTGCACCGGCACCCGGGGGGAGTGGATCACCCGGTGGCTGTAGAAGGGGTCGCGGACGGCGCGGTGGGCCTCGTAGTAGTCGGGGGCCCGGAGCAGGCACGGGTGGAGCAGGGCGCCCCGGCAGACGTCCTCCTCCTGTGCCTTGGCGCCGTTGACGTATCCGCCGCCGGGGTTGCGGGCGGAGGCGAAGTTGAGCACCGCGATGTTCCGGGCGCCGGACGCGTCGAGGCGCCGGGCCGCCCGGAGGCTGTCCTCACCGGTCACCTCGACGGTGCCGGTGGCGGCGCCGGCGGGGGTGCCGGTGACGGTGGCGAGCAGGGCGTCGAGCTGGTCGGGCGCGTAGGAGCGGGTGCCGGCACGGGCGGCGTCCAGCGCGTGCCGGATGGACACCGTGCCCGTGCCGGGCACCACGTAGTGGCCCTCGGCGGCGATCCGCTCGTTCTCCGCGGCGATCTGCCGCAGTCTGCTGCTCATCCGTCACTCCCCCGTGGGTGGCGCCGCCGGGAGGTCCGTGGCGCGACGGGAGTGACGATAGGGCAAGGGCGGCGGCCTTCTCCCGGCCTTTTCCGCGCGGGACCGGCCAGCCTCCGGGCGGCGGCGGGCGCCCTGCGGACGGGGGCGGGCTCAGGCGCAGGGCGGGCTCAGGCGCTGAGCGGGAAGCGGCGCGCCAGGTCCTCGAACATGGCGATGTTCAGGCGGAAGGCGAGCCGGCACTCCTCCACGATCCGGCGGCGGCCCACCTCGTCCACCGGCACGGCGTCCAGCAGCGCCCGGTACTCCCGCTTGAACGCGGCCGGGTTGTGGATGTCCGGGAAGACGTAGAAGCGGACGCCGTCCCCCTTGGGCGCCAGGCCCCAGTTGCGCTCGGCAAGCCCGCGGATCACCTGGCCGCCCGAGAGGTCCCCCAGATAGCGGGTGTAGTGGTGGGCGAGGTAGCCGCCCGGCCAGTTCTCGGCCACCTCGGCGATGCGCTCCGCGTAGCGCCGGGTGGCGGGCAGCGCGTGGAGACGCTCGCGCCAGCCCTCCCCCTCCAGGTGGGCGAGGTCGCGCTCCAGCGCCTGCGAGCGGAACAGCTCGGGCCGGATGAAGGGGCCGGCCACCGGGTCGGTGACCAGCCGCGGCGTCACCGCCTCCATGGCCTGGTAGACGAACCAGAGCTGCCCGGTCAGCGCCGTGTAGGCCTCGATCCCGAGCCGCCCGCCCATCAGGGCGTGCATGAAGGAGGAACGCTCGGCCTCGGTGTGCACCTCCTGGCTGGCGGTGCGGATCAGCGCCGAGAACGGCTGCCCGACCTGCCTGGTGTGCCCGGCCCGCTCGTCGCGCACGGGCGGTGTGGACTGCGCGGACTGCTCCAACGGTCCCTCCTCGGCTGGGCGCGGCCGGGGAGCCCGGGCGCGGGTGGGTGGTGCGGGGGCGCGCTGCGTGGTGCGGTGACGTTGCCCCGCTCCACGCGCCCCATTCTGCTGGTTAGGCTTACCTAAGTCAACGGTTTGCCGACAGTACGTCGGGAAGCGGCCACCGCGCCCCGCCGCACGCCCACCGCCCACTCCGCACGCCCCCACCACACACCCCCACCACCGTCCTCACCCCTGGCCGGGCCGGCGGCCGAGGCACCCGGATGCCGCCGCTCACCCCTTCGGCTCGCCGAAGTGCGCGGGGTCGGGGGCGCTCCTAGGGTGGGAGCCAAGCCGAACCGGGACCGTTCCTCCAGCCGAAGGGGGTGGTCACGGGGACGCGACGCCCGCCGTCCACGCCGGACCGAGCCCCTGCCCCCGCTTTCCGCCCACCTCCGCCCAGCCCGTCAGGCGCCATGGCCAGCGGCTCCGGGTGCGGGCGAGGCGGGCGGCCCGGCTCCGCCGCGGCCCCCCACCCCACGGAGGAACCGCTGTGGTCCTTGCCTGCTTCCTGTTCTCCGTCTCCCTCTTCCTCTACCTCGCGATCGGCGGCAACCCACGCCGCTTCCGGCACAGCCCCCTGCGACAGACCGAGGAGTGGCGGGAGCGCCAGGCCCGACTGCGCGCGATGTCCGAACGGACCCCGCTGCCGCCGCCGGCCGGGGAGCCGCTCACCGGAGAGCCACCCGCCGCGGCGGCTCCGGCGGATCCGGTGACCGCCTCGGCCCCGGCGAGTCCGCTGACTCCCCTGACGCCCCTGACGCCGTTGACCCCCTCGACGCCGGCCGCCCGGGTCCACCGGGGAGCCCGACGGATGCGGCGCGCCCTGCCCGCGCCGGAGGCCAGCGAGGCCTGAACCGGACGGACGGGGCCTGAACCGGCCGGACGGGCCTCTGCCGCGGGAGAAATCCGTACCGGTTCGGGCGTCCGCTCCGTAGGGTCGGCGGTGTCCCCGGAGACGTCGGGCTCCGCCGGAGCACGCGGCTCCCCCCGCCTGATCCCGCCAGGAGTCCCCCGTGCCCGCGCCCGACGTCGTCCTCGTGACCACCCGCCACATGCCCGTCCCCGCCCCCGAGAACGAGGTGCTCCTCGACGCGCTCACCGCGGCGGGGCTGAACGCGGGGATGTGGCACTGGGACGACCCGGAGGCCGACTGGGCGGCCGTCCCGCTGGTGCTGATCCGCACCCCCTGGGACTACGTGGACCGGCTGCCGGAGTTCCTGGCCTGGGCCCGGCGGGTGGCGGGAGTCACCCGTCTGCGCAACCCGCTCGCCGTGGTGGAGTGGAACAGCCACAAGGGCTACCTGCTCGACCTGCTCCGGGCCGGGGTGCCGACCGTGCCGACGGTGCTGGTGCCCCGGGCGGCCACGGCCGGGGAGCGGGCGGCGGCCCTGGGGCGCTTCCCGGGGGAGGTCGTCGTCAAGCCGGCGGTGTCGGTCGGCGCCCGGGGCACGCTGCGGACGTCGGCCGGCAGCGTGCAGGCGGACGCCCACCTGGCGGCGCTGGCCAGTGACGGCGACGTCCTGGTGCAGCCGTTCGCGCCTTCGGTGACGGCGCACGGCGAGGCGTCGCTGATCTACTTCGGCGGCCGGTTCAGCCACGCCGTCCGGAAGATCCCGGCCGAGGGCGACTTCCGGGTGCAGATGTACCACGGGGGCACGGTGGTGCCGCACGTCCCGGACGAGGCGGAGCTGGCCGTGGCGGCGGCCGCCCTGGCCTGCGCGCCGGCGGAGCCCGCCTACGCCCGGGTGGACCTGGTGCGGCTGGACGAGGGGCCGGCCGTGATGGAGCTGGAGCTGATCGAGCCCGAGTTGTTCCTGCCCTACGAGCCGGAGGCGACGAACCGTTTCGTCAGGGTGCTGGCCGGGCTGCTGGCGGAGCGCCAGGGGCCGTCGCAGCCCTCGGGCGTGTCGCAGCCCACGGGCGTGCCGGGCCCGTCGGCGGTGCCGGACCCCTCGGCGGCGGCTGGGACGGTCGGCGCCGACGCCTGACCGGCGGTGCCCACGCCCCGCCCTCCGCCGCGCGTTCGGCGGAGGGCGGGGCGGGCACGCCCGTGGCACCTCGGCGCACGCCGATCACCCGGCGACGACCAGCTCCAGCTCGCGGCGCAGGCCCCGGCGCACCTCCTCGGCCGGGAGCTGTTCCGGGAACATCCCGGCCTGGAGGGTCAGGCCGTCCACGTACACGTGCAGGCGGGCGGCCCACCGCTCCAGACGGGCATCGCCGAGGGGTGCCCTGATGTCCTCCGGGGGGCGCGCGTCGCGGCAGTAGGCCACCGCGAGGCGGCAGACGTGGCGTTCGCCGACCCAGCTCGTCTCGCGCAGCTCGGCCATCGAGGGGTCCACGCGGGAGCGCACCAGGCAGGCGAGCCACACGTCCAGTTCCACCCGGCGCCAGGCGTCCAGGGGAAGGAACTCCTCCAGCATCAGCCGGGCCCGCTCCGGGCCGGCCAGCCCGTCCCGCCGCACGTGCGCGAGGACGCGCGCGCCGACGTTCCGGGCGATCGCCTGGGCAGCGAACAGCAGCAGGCCCCGCTGGCTGTCGAAGTAGTGGCGGAGCCCGCCCACCGAGACGCCGGCCTCCTCGGCGACCTTCCGGACCGTGGCGCCCTCGATCCCGTCCCGGCTGATGACCTCCCACACGGCGCGGACGAGTTCCTCGCGCCGCTGGTCGTGGTCGACGAGCTTCGGCATGACCGCGTTATAGCACAGCCGTACGGTCTCTGTTACCGTACAGCTGTGCTAAATACGACACGGCGGCTGCCCGGCAGCCGCACTCGGGGGACGGTCGTACTCGCCGCGGGGCTCGCGCTGCTCGCCGGGTCGGCGCTGTGGCTGGCCCTGACCGGCAACACCGGAATCCGGTACAGCGCGGACCACGACGAGACCGTGCCGATGTGGTGGCGCTGGATCCCGGCACTGGTCGGCATCGCCCTGGTCCGCCTGCTGCCACCACACCTGCCACGCCGGCCGCACCTGCCACGCCGGCCGCGCCCGCCACGGGTCGAGCGGACGGGCGGGATGGCGGGAGCTCCGTCGCGCCCGATCGCCGTCGCCCTGCTGGCCGCCGCCGCGCTCTTCGCCGTCGGGATGCGGCTGCTCGACGGGGAACCGGCCTACACCCTGCTGAAGCTGACGCTGCTGCTCGGCGTTCCGGCGGCGCTCTTCCGGGTGACGCGCCGCCGGGGCGCGGCACCGTTCCGCCCGGGTGACGGCGGGTCCGGCGGAGGGACGGCCGGGGCGGGGGCGTGGCGGCGCTACGGCCCGACGGTCCCGGTCGCGGCCTGGCTGGCCCTCAGCTACCTCGGCCCGCTCGCCACGCCCGCCAGCGACTACGGGCGCACCGTCGACGCCGTCACCCTGGCCGCCACCCTCCTCGTCGGATTCCTGGTCAACGCGCTACTGGAGGAGGTCTTCTACCGGCGCTGGCTGCAGACCGCCTGGGAACGGCTCCTCGGCGGCTGGCCCGCCATCGTGCTCGCCTCGCTGCTCTGGGCGGCGTGGCACATCGGCATCCAGGGCACCGGGAGGATCGACGTCGACCTCGCCTCGGTCTTCGTCAACCAGGGGGTGCAGGGCTTGTTCCTGGGCTACCTGTGGAGCAGCTACCGCAGGATGTGGCCGCTCCTGGTGGTCCACGGCGCCGCGAACTCCGTACCCATCCTGATCGGCCTGCTGTGACCGGGGCGCGGCCGTGACCGGGGCGCGGTTGCGGCACAGCCGGCTCCGCGCTGGCTACGCTCCCGAGCATGACGATCCGCGCCGTGGTGTTCGACGTCGGCGGGACTCTGGTGCGCGAGGACCGCTACTGGGCCGGCTGGGCGGACTGGCTCGGCGTGCCCCGGCACACGCTGTCCGCCCTGGTGGGCGCCGTCGTCGCACTGGGGCGGGACGACGCGGACGCCCTGCGGACGCTCCGCCCCGGCATCGACGTCGAGGCCGAGCGCGCCGCCCGCGAGGCCGCCGGGGCCGGCGAGGCGCTGACCGAGGACGACCTGTACCCGGACGCGCGGCCGGCGATGGCACGTCTGCGCGCCGCCGGGTTGTGGGTGGGCGTCGCGGGCAACCAGACGCCACGGGCCGCCGGGCTGCTGCGCCAACTGGCCCTGCCGGCGGACGCCGTCGCCACCTCGGGCGAGTGGGGCGTGGCCAAGCCGTCCGGCGGGTTCTTCGGCCGCGTGGTGCGCTGGGCCGGCGTTCCGGCCGAGGCGGTGCTGTACGTGGGCGACCTGCCCGCCAACGACGCGACCCCCGCCCGCGCCGCCGGGCTGGGCGCCGCCCACCTGCGGCGGGGGCCGTGGGGGCACCTGTGGGGGGACGGCGTGGAGGCGGACCACGTCGTCGACTCGCTGACCGAACTCGCCGACCTCCTGGTCCGAACGGTCTGAACCGTCCGAACGCCTACTCCGGGGAGGTCGTCTCGGGCTTCGTGTGGAGGACCGCACGGGCCTGCTCGGCGGCGCGGACGAGGCTCTCGGAGACGAAGTCGAGGAAGCGGGCGATGTTCTCCAGACGGGCGGCGGCCGGGGTGTGCGGGCCGAGGACGCCGACGCCCTGCCGGGCGATCTCCACGATGCTGGCGGTGGACCGGGCGCTGGCCATCATCGACTGGTACCAGATGTCGTCGTCGACGACGTAGCGCTCACGGCGGCGTTCGTCACGCTCCCGGCGGACGAAGCCCTGGCTGTCGAGGAAGGCGACCGCCTTGGAGATGGACGCCGGGCTGACCTGGAGGCGCTGGGCGAGCTCGGCGGCGGTGAGGCTGCCGGTGTCGGTGAGGGTGAGGCAGGCCATCACCCGGGACATCATCTTGGGCATGCCCGAGCCCATGAGGACGGTGGTGAACACCTCCTCGAACTCGCGCACGGCCTCGGCGTCGCGCCCGTGGGCCCGCGCGGCCTCGTCCGCCTCCCGGGAGGCCGTCTGCCTGCGCCGGTGGGCGCGGCGTTCGGTGGCGCGGTGGGCGAGGTCGGCTCGGTAGGCGGTGGGGCCGCCATTGCGCATCACCTCACGCGTGATCGTGGAGGTGGGGCGGTCGAGACGTCTGGCGATCTCCGCGTAGGCGAGGCCGTCGGCCAGGCCGAGGGCGATCTGCTGGCGTTCCGCCTGGGTGAGCCTGCCTCCCGGCATCGCTGTTCTCCTTCGTGGTCCTCGTGGTGCCTCCAGCCTAGCGTTCACCCGCAATCCATTGCAACGAACAGGATCCGTCACGTTGCGTTCCGCGCAGAATCATTGCAACGATTTCCTGGCCTTGAGCTGCAAAGATGGTGCTTTTCTGCAACAAGTACATTGCCAACCCTATGAATGCAACGTAGCGTTTGCGTCGTCGGAAACAACACCGGGTCGGAGCACCGCCGAGTCGGAACACCGCCGAAGGAGAGCACGATGCAGACGTTCGCCACCCCCGCCCCGATCTCCGCCGTCCTCGACGTTCCCGCCGGGCGCATCCGGTTCATCGCCGCCGACCGGGCCGACACCGCGGTCGAGGTCCTGCCCGCCAACGCCTCGAACGGCCGCGACGCCAAGGCCGCGGAGCGGACCACGATCGACTACCGCGACGGGGTGCTGCGGATCGCGACCCCGGCGAAGAACGAGCTCCTCGGCCCCTCCGGCTCCGTCGAGGTGACCGTCCAGCTGCCCGCCGGCTCCCACGTCAAGGCCAAGGCCGCCAGCGCCGAGTTCCGCGGCGTCGGACGCCTCGGCGACGTCACCTACGAGGGCGCGCACGGCTCCGCCAAGCTCGACGAGACCGCCGGCGCCCGCCTCACCCTCCAGGCCGGCGACGTCCAGGTCGGCCGCCTCGGCGGCCCCGCCGAGATCACCACCCGCAGGGGCGACATCCACATCGCCGAGGCCGTCCGCGGCACCGTCACCCTGCGCACCGAGCAGGGCGGGATCTCGGTCGGCGCCGCCCGCGGGGTCTCCGCCTCCCTGGACGCCGGCACCTCCTACGGCCGCATCCACAACTCCCTCACCAACACCACCGGCCCCGCCGCCGACCTGAACATCCACGCGACCACCGCCCACGGCGACATCACCGCCCGCAGCCTCTGACCAGCCCTTCCCCCTCCGCCCTCCCCCGATCGACGTCCGCCACAGACCCGAAGGAGCACACCACCATGTCCCCCATGCCGCAGGCCGCCGCCGGAACCGACCGCCCCGAACTGCGCAAGGCCATCCAGGAGATGGTCGACTCCGGTTTCGTCGGGGTGCAGCTGCGGGTGAACGACGAGCGGGGCGAGTGGGTCGGCACCGCCGGGGCGCGCGAGCTGGGCGGGACCGCCGAGCCACCCGCCAACGGGTACGTGCGGGTCGGCAGCAACACCAAGACCTTCACCGCGGCCCTGGTGCTGCGACTGGTGGACGAGGGCCGGGTCGGACTGGAGGACGTGGTGGCCGACCACCTGCCCGAGTTCGGGCTGGACCGGCGGATCACCGTGCGGATGCTGCTGCAGCACACCAGCGGGGTGTTCAACTTCACCGGCGAGTACTACGAGGACGGGACGTTCGCGCCGGGGATCCCCGCCACCAACACGGGCCGGGAGTGGGTGGACAACCGGTTCCGGACCTACCGGCCCGAGGAACTGGTGCGACTGGCGCTGTCCAAGCCGGCCCGGTTCGAGCCGGGCACCGACTGGAACTACTCCAACACCAACTACGTGCTGGCCCGGCTGGTGGTCGAGAGCGTCACCGGTCGCTCCTTCGCCGAGGAGATGCACCGGTTGGTCCTGGGGCCGCTCGGGCTGTCGGACACCATCGTGCCGGGCAGCAGCCGGGAGATCCCCGAGCCGCACGGCCACGCGTACTACCGCTACGAAGAGGACGGCGAGGAGAGGACCGTCGACGTCACCCGGCACAATCCCTCGTGGATCTCCACCGGCGGAGACATGATCTCCACCACTCGGGACCTCCACGCCTTCATCTCCGCGCTGCTGGGCGGCAAGCTGCTGCCGGCCCACCTGCTGACCGAGATGTGCACACCGGAAACCAAGGCCGGCTACGGCCTGGGAGTCATGGTGCAGAAGGTCGGCGAGAACGGCGGCACCGTCATCACCCACAACGGCGGCATGGCGGGCCACGCCGCGCTGATGTACAGCACGCCCGACGGCAGCACGACCATGACCGCCGCGCTGAACTACGTGGACGACGCCACGCTCTCCATGGCGGTGGCCTTCCAGCAGGCCACCCAGCGGCTCGTCAGCGAGGTGTTCGGTGGTGGGAAGGCCGGCCCGGCCGACGAGCCCACCGCCTGATCACCATTCGCCCACACCGCCCCCGCTCGGCCAGCACGGCCGAACGGGGGCGGTGGTGTCATGTCCGGGGTTGTCAGGACCGCTCGGCACCCTCGGGCCACACCACCGTCACGGGGATGCCGCGCTCCCGTGCTGACTCCACCACGTCCGCTGTGCCACCCCGACCACCGGACGGCACGCCGTCCCAGACCGCCACCAGTTCGTCAGCCATGCCGAGAACGATCTCGTTGGCCGCCTCATACGCCTCCCGCGAGGCGGTGGCGTGCGGCGCGGTCCGCACCTCGGCCGCAGCGGCCACCAGCCGATCGAACGTCTCCGCGTGGTCCGGCTTCACCTTCGCCTGCCGGTAGTCCTGAGACGGCAGCACCACGACCAGGCGCCCACCGGCGTCGAGCACGGCCTCGGCGAACAGGGTGTCACTGCCTCGGGCGAGGCAGGACACGCCGACCAGGTCGCCCGTCGAGCGAGTGGCAAGTAGGTCGGCGAGGGCGGCACGGATCTTGTCGACAGTGCTGTCCGTGAGGTTCATATGCCCGGTCACGGCGATGGTGGCCAGCGTGTGCCTCCTCGGTCAGACGGTGAGCAGCGCGCGCAGCGTAGCGGCAAGGTGCTTCCCCCGAGAGCACCCCTCGCCCTAAAGCTCGATCTCGTAGTCGAGGACGACCCGATCGGCCGGACGCACGATCGGATGGGCCACCTCGACCACGCGCTTCTCGGCGGTGAGCATGCGCCGAGTAATGGTCATGACCGGGGTGGCCGCCGGGATCCGCAGCGTCTCCGCCTCCAGACGGCTGGGCATGCGGGCGCTCACGGACTCGGTGACGCACACGACGTCGATCCCCAGGGTGCGCATCTGGGCCTTCGTACCGCCAGGCCATGGTTCGTTGATGGGATCCGCCACGGGCGTTCCGACGACATCCGACCACCGCACGTAACTCACGCTCATCTGCTCCGGCGCCCCGCGGTCCCAGAACACGAAGTGACGGGCGAGAAGCTGAAGACCGGGCTGCTCGCCGAAGAGGGCGGCGAGGTCGGCGTCGGCCTCAACCCGTTCGAACCGCTTGTCGAGGCGGTACTCACTCCATTCGGCGCCCTGGTCGACGGTGAACGCCGTGGCCGGAGTCGCCCCTGCGTCCCGGTACCGGGACGCGGCGAGGCGCCGGACCGGTGGGCGCTGGCGCACCGTGGTTCCCGCGCGTCCACGGGACTCGATCAGCCCTTCCGCGCGCAGAACGCCGAGGGCCTGCCGGATCATCGTCTCGCTCACCCCGTGCTCGGCCGCCATCTGCGGCAACGGCGCGAGGCGCGCCCCAGCGGGGAGGTCGCCGGACGCGATCCGGTCGCGGAGCGCATCCGCGATGCGCTGGTATCCGGGCCGGTCGGTCACATGCCCTCCTTCACTCCTGCGGGTTATCTGCGTACAGATTCTGCCGGATGAGTTGCAGAGGGCCAAGTCTTGCGTTATCTGTACACGTATAGATAATCCTGCGCACACAAAAGCCCCGTGGAGGTGCGGTGGAGGAGGGCACGACGTGGCGGCGACGCATCCCGGCTGGTACCGGGCGGGGTGGGGCCGTCCGCCGCTGGGTCCACGCCTGTCTCCAAGGACACGCCGAACGGGAACGCGCGACCGAGGCTGCGGTCCGCTTGTTCGCCGCCGCAGTGGACGCCGACGCGACCGAGGTCGTGATCACCGTCTCCACCGCCGGGCGCCGGTGCCGCATTCACGTCCGTGCCAACGGCCGGACGACCGAGCAGAGCGAGGACTTCGGAGGGATCAGCCAGTGACCATCCCATCGCCCACCCCACCTGCGCACCCTCGGATTGACCGCGCCCTGAACGACGACGAGCGTTACGGCCGCGTCTGCGTCCACTGCGGCGGCGACCGACTTCTCGGCGAGCGCTTCTGGGTCCTGTGCACCTTCGACCAGACGTGGAAGGTGCGCTGCTGCGACTCCTGCGCGGCGAAGGGCCTACTGTCGGGAGGCACGACGATCCCTCAGCAGCTCTGGCGCGGAGTGCGCGGCTACCCGCTCCTGCGCGGCTCCAGGTTGCCGATCCTGCTCTTCGTCTACGAAGGCAACGACGTTCCAATCCCCCGCGTGGCGGGCCGCATGGAGACGCTCTCCATCGCGCTCGGCCTGGATCCCGCCGCCAGCGCACTGGTCACCACCCGGCACCGCTGCTGGCTCGGCCCCCAGGCACGCTCCCTCACCGTGGTGAACGGCGGCGACGCGATCGCCTACGACCTCTCGCAGCAACTGCCCCCCATGGCAACAGGCCGCCGACCGCCACTGCGGCGCCACCCTCGCCGCTCTCCTCGCGCCGCTGGCCGAGCCGCTCTACGGACCCGACGACCTGGAGCGCGTCCTTACAGCCGCAAGCCGCCGAGGCAGGCTACGCGCCGGCTTCTGCCCTGTCGTAGAAGCGGCCGAACCCTCACCCGACACGGCCATCTACCGGCCCCCGTCAATCCCCTGACAACCGCTCCCGACCGCAGGGAACCCGCCCCGGTCTGGAGCCGTACTCGACCACTGCGTGATCGCGGGGTGGTAAACACAACCCCGGAGGTGGAGAACATGCCCGCTTGGTGGCTGGCGATGGCTGACGGCAACCCTCAGGACGACAGCGACAGGGGGAACAAGCACGGCGGGGGCGGATCGGACGAGGGCGGCAACACGAACGACGGCCAAGGCCCGGCGGACGGCCGCTGAACGTGGACGCGCACCCCACGGAGACGGCAGGCCCGGAATGGCTCGCCTCCGCGCTCATGGAAAAGGGAGCGCTGACGAGCGAGTGGTTGCCCGCGTTCAACGCGGCGCCCCGGCACCTGTTCATCCCCGACGTGATCTGGCCCGGTCGCGCCGGAATGAATCGGCAGGACGACCGAGTGATCCGCAGCGAGGAACCCGAGGTCTGGTGGTCCGCCGTCTACCGCGACGCACCGATCACGACGCAATGGGATGACGGGAACTACACCGGCCCCGGCAAGGGCAAGATCCCGTCGAGCTCCAGTTCCATGCCGACCATGGTGTTCTCGATGCTCGACGCATTAGGCGTCGAAGACGGCCACCGGGTGCTTGAGATCGGCACCGGCACCGGCTGGAACGCCGCGCTGCTGTCCCACCGGCTCGGCTCCGACAATGTGTTCACCATCGAGGTGGACGAAACCAGCGCGCGGGACGCGCGCAAGCGTCTGAACGACGCCGGATTCCATCCCGTCTCGGTCATCGGGGACGGAGCGGAGGGGTATCCCGACGGCGCGCCGTACGACCGCGTCATCGCCACGGCATCGGTCGGCCGCGTCCCCCGGCAGTGGGTGGCCCAGACGAAGCCGGGCGGGATCATCGTCACGCCGTGGGGCCCGACGTACGGCGGGGAAGGGATCGTGCGTCTCACCGTGGCCGACAGCGAATCCGCTGTCGGACCGTTCGTGGGGTCCTCCGCATTCATGCGGCTGCGCGCCCAGCGCACGACGCGGAAGCACGTCCGGGAATACCTCGAGGGCCGGAAGTGGCCGGCTGACGGACGCCGCACCATGACCGATCTTTCCCCGGAATCGGTGGGTGACTGGCCGGTCATGTTCGCCATCGGTGTACAGGTCCCCGAGGCGTTCCCGTGGATGGAGCCGTACGACGACGGCTCCTACACGCTCTGGCTGCGGGACACCGCCGTCACCTCGTGGGCAACCGTCGATTTCGTCCCCGGCCACGAGGAGTTCGAGGTCTACCAGTCCGGCCCGCGGAACCTCTGGGATGAAGTGGTGGCGGCCTACCTCTGGTGGGACGAACAGAAACGGCCGGGATTCGAGCGGTTCGGGCTGACCGTGGACGGCAACCGGGAGCGGGTCTGGCTGGACCGGCCGGACAATCCCGTGCCCGTCGTCGCGCGACCCTGAATGGCGACGGAAGAGTCGATCTGTACGCCGGATTCTGTCTCGCGCGGGCCTTGCGGCCCGCGCGGAGGCGGTCATCCATCTGGGGCCGCCGTCACCGACGACCTCAATGCGGTCTACCCGCGGACTCGGGCGGGCCGCCCTCGAACATCCGCGCAGAGCGTCTGGCGACGCCCCTTCTTGACCTTGCTCCGGGTGGGGTTTACCGAGCCGTCCGAGTCACCCCGGACGCTGGTGGTCTCTTACACCACCGTTTCACCCTTACCGGGTGTCCCGGAGAACTCCGAGACACCCGGCGGTTTGCTTTCTGTGGCACTGTCCCGCGGGTCACCCCGGGTGGGCGTTACCCACCACCCTGCCCTGTGGAGTCCGGACGTTCCTCAGCGGATCGAAACCAACCCGCCGCGACCGCCCGATCGGCTCTTCCGCCGCACCGGTCAGCTTACCCTGCCGGCCCTCCCCTACCGGTCACCCCTGCTCAGGCCGGCGCCCCCGGGAACACCGGCTCGATGGTGTACGGCGTCGCCGGAGCACCGCCGGTGGAGACGAAGCCACCCTCCGCCTCCGCCTCCGCCAGCTCACCCGTGCCCGAACCGGGCACGATGCTCCACCGGCAGTTCACCGTCTCCCCCTCGAACTCCCCCTCCTGCCGCAGCACGAAGCTCCCCGAGCGCCCGTCCAGCGTGCCGGTGATCTGCTCCCAACCGGTGTACCTGCCGACGCCCTCGGTGACGTACACCATCACGTAGATCGCCTTCCCCACCCCCTCGATCCGGCCGGTGTAGGTGTTGGTCACCGTCGCCCGCGCCACCTTCGGCCCGCCCTCGACCTCGGTGACCGGCTGCTCGTCCCAGTCGGCGAAGGTGAAGGAGCCGTGGGTGGTGGTGGCGGTCTGCGTCACGGTGTTGGACATGCTGGTGCCTTTCGTACGCGCCTGTCGGGCTGACGGGAACGATGCTCGCCACAGAAGCTGACACCTTCTGTCAGGTACCGGCGGCGATCCTCCGGCAGCATGACCCCATGCGCGCCAGCCGACTGATCTCCCTCCTGCTCCTCCTGCAGAACCGCGGCACGATGACCGCCACGCAACTGGCCGAGGAGCTGGAGGTCTCCGTGCGCACCGTCTACCGGGACGTGGAGTCCCTCGGCGCGGCCGGCGTCCCGGTCTACGCGGAGCGGGGCCCGCACGGGGGGTTCCGGCTGCTGGACGGCTACCGCACCCGGCTGACCGGGTTGACCACGGAGGAGGCGGAGTCGCTGCTGCTGGCCGGCATCCCCGGACCGGCCGCCGAACTCGGCCTGGGCGCGGTGCTGGCGACGGCCGAGGAGAAGGTCCTGGCCGCGCTCCCCGACCCCATGCGGCTGCGCGCGGGCCTGGCGCGGGAACGCTTCCACCTGGATCCGGCCGGCTGGTTCCGCGACCCGGAGGAGGAGCGCAGCCCGCACCTCGCGGCGCTGGCCCAGGCGGTGTGGGGGCGGCGCCGGGTGCGGATGCGCTACCGGGGCTGGGGGTCGGCGCCGGCGGTGCGGGTCGTGGAGCCGCTGGGGATCGTGCTCAAGGGCGGCCTGTGGTACCTGGTCGCGCGGCGCTGGGCGGAGGGCGGCCACGCGAACGGCGGCGCGAACGGCGGCGGCACGGGCAGCGGCGGCACGGGCAGCGGCGCCGGCGGGGCGGAGCGGCCGGTGACGCGGGTGTACCGGGTGTCGCGGGCGGAGGGCGCCGAGGTCCTCGACGAGGAGTTCGAGCGCCCGGCGGACTTCGACCTGGCCGCCTTCTGGGCCGCCTGGGCGGAGCGCTTCGAGGCGGAACGCCATCCGCACGTGGCGGAGCTGCGGGCCACCCCGCGCGGCGTCGGGCTGCTGCCCTCCCTCGGCGCTGGGTTCGGCCGGCCGGAGGTGCGCGGGGAGCCGGATCCGGTGACGGGCGAGCCGGGGCCGGTGATCCGGGTCGGGGGCCCTCCGGGCCGGCCGCTGCCGCCGGAGGCGGCCGGCTGGATGCGGGTGCGGCTGCCGGTGGAGTCGGTGCGCGGGGCGGCGATGGGCCTGCTGCGGCTGGGCGCCGAGGCGGAGGTGCTCGGCCCGCCGGAGCTGCGCGCGGCGGTCATGGCGGAGCTGCGGCGGATGACGGAGCGGTACGGGCGGCCGTGAACGGCCCCGCACCCCTGTCGAAACACTCGTCGAGGCGCGTGGGCCAAACCCCTAGGCAGCCATGAGAGCGCTCTCATAGACTCGCCGGCGACCCACCAAACCCTCGAATCACGGGAGTCCCACCCATGGTGACTGACCAGCAGACCCCCGAGCCCACCGAGTCGCCACGGTCCGACGCGCCCTTCATCCGCTCCTACCAGCCGCGCGACCTGGCGGACGTCTACGAGATCTGTCTGCGGACCGCCGACGCCGGCCAGGACGCCACCGGCCTGTACAGCGACCCGGACCTGATGCCGAACATCTTCGCCGGCCCCTACGTCTTCCTGGAGCCGGAGCTGGCCTTCGTGGTGGAGGCCGAGGGGCGCGCCGTCGGCTACGTCGTCGGCACCGCCGACACGGCCGCCTTCGCCGCCGCCTACCGCGAGCGCTGGCTGCCGCGGATCGCCGACCGCTACCCGCTGCCCTCCGCGCCGCAGAACCTGGAGGAGCACATGGTGGACCTGCTGCACCACCCGGAGCGCATGGTGCAGCCCGAACTCGCCGACTACCCCGCCCACCTGCACATCGACCTGCTCCCCGACTACCAGGGGCGCGGCTACGGCCGGCAGCTGATCCGCACCTTCCTCGGGGCGCTGGCCGAGCGGGGCGTGGCCCAGATGTACCTGAGCATGGTGACCAGGAACACCGGGGCCGGCGCGTTCTACCGGCGGCTGGGCTTCCGCGAGTTCACCCTGAGCGTCCCCGTCCCGGACCTCACCTACCTGGTGCGCTCCACCACCGAGCCGGTGTAGGACGACGGGACCACCCGACAGCGGGGCGTCCCCGCAGCGGACGTCCCCGCCGCGGGACCCCCCGCGGTCGGACGGCACGTGTGCGCCGCGACGCCGCGCCGGTGAGGGGGCGGCGCGGCGCCGCGGCAGGCCCGGGGCACGGCCCCCCGGGAACACGAGGGCACCCGAGGGTGCCTCACGGCATCGTGATGACCTGGCCGGCGTAGGTGAGTCCACCGCCGAAACCGAACAGCAGCACCGGCCCGCCGGACGGCAGCTCGCCGCGCTCGGCCAGCTTGGCCAGCGCCAGCGGCACCGAGGCGGCGGAGGTGTTGCCGGAGTCCACGACGTCCTTGGCGACCACGGCCTGCGGCACGCCGAGCTGCTTGACCAGGCCCTCGATGATCCGCAGGTTGGCCTGGTGGGTGACCACACCGGCCAGGTCCTCCGGCTTGTAGCCGGCCTTCTCGATCGCGGCGCGGGCCAGCGGCGCCAGCGAGTGGGTGGCCCACCGGTAGACGGTCTGCCCGTCCTGGGCGAAGGTCGGCTTCCAGTCGCCGAGGATGCGGACCGCGTTGCCCTTCTCCGGCTCCGAGCCCCACAGCACGGGGCCGATGCCCGGCTTGTCGGAGGCCGACACCACGACGGCGCCGGCGCCGTCCCCGACCAGCACGCAGGTGGTCCGGTCGGTCCAGTCCGTGACGTCGGTCATCTTCTCCGCGCCGATCACCAGGGCGTGCCGGGCGGCGCCGGCGCTGATCGCGTGGTCGGCGGTGGCCAGGGCGTAGCAGAAGCCGGAGCAGGCGGTGTTGATGTCGTAGGCGGCCGGGGTCCTCAGGCCGATGCGGGCGGCGACCGAGGCCGCCACGTTGGGAGAGCGGTCACGCTGCGTGCAGGTGGCCACCACGACCAGGTCGATGTCGTCCGGCTCCAGGCCGGAGGAGGCCAGGGCCTTCTCCGCGGCCGGCACGGCGAGGTCGACGACCTGCTCGGACTCCTCGGCGATGTGCCGGGTGACGATGCCGACCCGTTGCCGAATCCACTCGTCGTTGGTCTCGACCATTCCTTCCAGGTCCTGGTTGGTGAGGATCCCGGCAGGCTGGTGGTACCCGAAAGCGGTGATGCGTGATCCGGTCACGGCGGTCCTTCCAGCGGTTCGGCGGCGTTGTGCGGCCGGATGGTGCGCGCGGCCAGGCAGGAGTCCGGCGCGGCGGCGACCGCCCAAACGAGCGACATCCGCGCGAACTGGTGTGCCTCCCGCCGATCCTGCCTGCTGCGGCGCCGGCGCGGGCGATCGCGCCCAACGAAGAACTCGGCGCCTGGATTGTGCGCCCCGCACAAAGGTCGTCCCGCCCAGCACCGGGCCAGTGCGGGGAGCCGGAGTGGGGCCGATGGGAAGCCAACAGCGAGCCAGCGGCGAGCCAGTAGGGAGCCAACGGTACGGACGGGCTCGCCGCCCGGCGCCGGGGCGCCGTTCCGCCCGCGCTGGGTACCCTGGCGGACGCCGCCGGGCCACGCCCGTCCGGCCGGATCCCGGGCGCCCCGCCCGCCGCGCACCACCACCGCACCACCGCACCACCACCGATGGAGTACCGCCGTGCTGATCCTCCTCCCGCCCTCCGAGGGCAAGGCCACCCACGGCGGCGGCGCACCGCTGGACCTCGCCGCCCTCGGGCTGCCCGAGCTGACCGAGCCGCGCGCGACCGTCCTCGGCGCGCTGGTCGAGCTGTGTGGCGGAGGCGACCCGGACAAGGCGATGGAGGCCCTCGGCCTCGGCCCGGGGCTGTGCGGGGAGGTCGAGCGCAACGCCGGGCTGCGCACCGCCGCCACCCTGCCGGCCGGCGAGCTGTACACCGGTGTGCTCTACGACGCGCTCGACCTGGCCACCCTCGACGCCGGGGCGCGCGGGCGGGCGGAGCGCTCGCTGCTGGTCTTCTCCGGGCTGTGGGGGGTGCTGCGGCCCACCGACCGGGTTCCGCCGTACCGCTGCTCGATGGGCGCGCGGCTGCCCGGGGTGGGGGCGCTGCCGGCGTTCTGGCGCCCCCGGCTCGGCGCGGCCGTGCCGGTCGCGGCCGGCGACGGCCTGGTGCTGGACCTGCGTTCGACCGCGTACGCGGCGGCCTGGAAGCCGGCCGGCGAGCTGGCGGAGCGGACGGCGACGGTCCGGGTGCTCCACGAGCGCCTGGTGGACGGCGTGCCCAGGCGCACGGTGGTCAGCCACTTCAACAAGGCCACCAAGGGCCGCCTGGTGCGCTCGCTGCTGGCGGACGGGGCCGAGCCGGCGTCGCCGGTGGAGCTGGCCGTCGCCCTGCGGGACCTCGGGTACCGGGTGGAGGAGCCGGCGGCGCCGCAGGCGGGCCCCCGGCGTGCCGGGAAGGTGCGGCAGTTGGACGTGGTCGTGTCCGAGCTCTGAGCCGCCCGAGCGACGTCCGGCCCGGATTGGCGACCCGGTCGCGCACACGCGCCCTCCCGCCCCGGGGCGGCGGCGGGCATCATGACGCCGTGGAGACCCGACCGCTGGTGGAGATATGGCGCAGCATCCTGGTGGACCCGGAGGTCTGCTGGGTGCTGTTCGAGAACGGCACCTGCGTGGTGCTCACCGAGCCGGCCGAGGACCTCGACGCCCAGGCGAGGGACATCCTGCGGGAGTTCGGCCCGGCCCGGGCCGGCGGACCGGCCGGGGACTTCGGGGTCATCGTCCCCCAGGGCGCGGAGGGCTGGGTCGTCACCGGCTGGCATCCCGACGTCCTGACGTACGTGGCGCCCTCCGAGGTGAACGGCACCGACCAGCTCAGGATCGGGCTGACCGGCCGGGCCAAGCGTTCCCGCGACGGCGGTGAGCTGCGCGTGGTGCACACCGAGGACCACCGGCCACGCCGGTAGGGGGAAGCCCGGCCCCGCGTCGCGGGCGTCCCCCGCCGCTCACTCCCCCACGCGCAGCCGCTCCTCCAGCCGCGGCGGGACCAGCACGGTGTGCGCGCGCAGCGTGTCCAGGAAGACGGCGACCACGCCGCTGGCGGCGACCCGGGTGTAGGCGGTCAGGGCGCGGCGCAGCGGCGGGTCGGCCCCGATCACCCGGCCCACCAGCTCCGGCGGCACCAGGGAGGACGCGCAGAGCACCACGCCGAGGCCGTCGACGCCGAGCCGGATCGCGGTGGAGGTGTGGTGCGCCAGCACCGCCGTGCGCGGGGCGAAGCCGTGCTCCCCGCAGAGCCTGTCGAGGAACGCCGGGCCGGGCCCCTGGAGGCCGGGCTCCATCAGGCAGCGGATCCAGGAGCGGTCCGCCAGCTCGGCGACCGAGATCCGGCCGCGGGCCGGGCCCGCGGGCCCGCCGAGCAGGGGGTCGTCGTCCGGCAGCAGGAAGACGTACTCCTCCACGCCCAGCGTCACCAGCGGGCCGCCCCACCCCGTCGGGGGCGGGCCCACCGCCAGGTCCGCCACGCCCTGGGCCATCGCCTCCTCCAGCTCCGGCACGGTGGCGTACTCGTGCAGCACCACCCGGGTCCCCGGGCGCTGGCGCCGCCACGCGCGCAGCACCGGCGGCAGGGTGCCGTGGGCGGTGGCGTGCAGGGTGGCCAGGTGCAGCTCGCCGGAGGCGCCGTCGCCCACCGCGCGGGCGGCGCGGCGGGCCTGGCGGGCGCCGCGCACCGCCGTCTCGGCGTGCGGCAGGAAGGCGCGCCCCATGGGGGTGAGCCGCACGCTGCGCGGCAGCCGCTCCAGCAGTTCCCCGCCCAGCTCCCGCTCCAGCGCCTTGACCTGGTGGGAGAGCGCGGACTGGGTGACCATCAGTTCCTCGGCGGCGCGGGTGAACGAGCCCTGCTCGACGATCGCCAGGAAGTACTCCATCTGACGCAGGCTCATCGCGGCGCGCCCCCACCTCTCCCGCCCACCCATGAGCAGCCGTCATCGGATCGATCGAAACTAGGACTTGGACTCATCCTAGGTCGCGGATGGAGAGTGGGGCGGAGCCGGGCAGCGACCGGCCCGCCGGCCCGGGAGGACCCCCGGGCGGTGGTCCATTCCTTCCTTCTGGGGGCCCACGTGTACGACCAGACCGACGTCATCGTGATCGGCGGCGGGACCGGCGGTTACAGCGCCGCGCTGCGGGCGGCGGCGCTCGGGCTGCGGGTCGCGCTGGTCGAGCGGGACCTGGTGGGCGGAACGTGCCTGCACCGCGGCTGCATCCCCAGCAAGGCGATGCTGCACGCCGCCGAGCTGGTCGACGGCATCGCCGAGGCGGGCGAGCGGTGGGGCGTCAGGGCGAGCCTGGACGGCGTCGACTACGCGGCGCTGATCGCCACCCGGGACGACATCGTGCGCCGCAACCACCTGGGCGTGGAGGGCCACCTGGCGCACGCCGGCGTGACGGTGGTGCGCGGCTCGGCGACGCTGACCGGACCGCGCTCCGTGGCCATCACGCCCTCGGGGGCCATGGATCCCCGCGCCACCGCCGGAGCCGGCGGCGCCCTCGGTGCGCCCGACACGCCGGCCAGCCTGACCGCGCGGCGGGGGCTGGTGCTGGCCACCGGGTCGCGCCCGCGCACCCTGCCCGGCCTGGTGCCGGACGGCCGGCGCATCCTGACCAGCGACGAGGCGCTGTTCGCCGCCGACCTGCCGGCGTCGGTCGTGGTGCTGGGCGGCGGCGCCATCGGCTGCGAGTACGCCTCCTTCTACCGCTCCATGGGCGCCGAGGTGACCCTGGTGGAGGCCGCCGACCGGCTGGTTCCCCTGGAGGACGCCGACGTCAGCCGCCAGTTGGCCCGCGGGTTCAGGCGCCGCGGCATCGGCGTCCTCACCGGGGCGCGGCTGCTGGAGGCGGTCACCGAGCCGGAGTCCGGGCCGGGTGGCGGGGCGGTGCGGGCGACGGTCCGCACCGCGCGGGGGGAGACGACGGAGCTGGTGGCCCAGCGGCTGCTGGTGGCCGTCGGCCGCGCACCGGTCACCGACGGCCTGGGGCTGGAGCGGATCGGCCTGGCGACCGACGCCCGCGGCTTCGTCCCGCCCGCCGACTGGGACCGGCTGGAGACCGCCGTGCCCGGGGTGCACGTGGTGGGCGACCTGCTGCCGCCGCCCTCGCTGGGCCTGGCGCACGCCTCCTTCGCGGAGGGGCTGGTGGTCGCCGAGCACCTGGCCGGGCTGGCGCCGCGGCCGGTGGACTACGCGAGCGTGCCGAGGGTGACGTACTCCAGTCCGCAGACGGCGGCCGTCGGCCTGACCGAGGAGCAGGCCCGGGCCGCCGGGCACGACGTGGTCACCAACAGCATGCCGCTGACCGCCGTCGCCAAGGGGATGGTGCACGGGCAGGGCGGCATGGTGAAGGTGGTGGCCGAGCGCGCCGGCAGCGCGGCGGGGGGCGTCGGGCGGGTGCTCGGCGTGCACCTGGTGGGGCCGCACGTCTCCGAGATGGTCGCGGAGGGCCAGCTGGTGGTGGGCTGGGAGGCGGAGCCGGGCGACGTCGCCCAGCACGTGCACGCCCACCCGACGCTCTCCGAGGCCGTCGGCGAGGTCTTCCTCTCCCTGGCCGGCCGGGGGCTGCACCAGGTCTGACGGCGGGAGGGCCGCGGGGGAGCCGGGCGCGGCCCGCCCCCCTCCCGTCCCTCCCGCCCGTCCGCCCCTCCCATCCCGTGCGACGACGCCGGTCAGCGCAGGTGGGCGGTGTCGTTGAACAGGCGCATCGAGGAGTTGCCGTCCGGGTAGTGCTGAACGGCGGTCAGCGAGGCGGCGGACAGCTCCATCCGGAACAGCGACTCCAGCGGTGCGCCGATGGCCTGGGCGACCAGCGCCTTGATCGGCGTGACGTGGCTGACCACGAGCACCGTCCGCCCGGCGAAGCGGGCGATGGTCCGGTCGCGGGCCACCGCGACGCGGCCGGCCACCTCGCGCAGGCTCTCCCCGCCCGGCGGCGGGGTGGCGGTGTCCGCCAGCCAGGCGTTCAGCGCGTCCGGCATCCGCTGCTGGACCTCGGCGAAGGTCAGCCCCTCGAAGGCGCCGAAGTCGGCCTCCCGGAACCCCTCCTCGACGCGCACCGGCAGCCCGAGGCGGTCGGCCACCACCTGGGCGGTCTGCCGGCAGCGGGCGAGCGGCGAGGCCACCACGGCGTCGATGCCGCCGCCGGCTGCCAGCGCCTCGGCGGCCCGCCGGGCCTGGTCGAGGCCGCGCTCGGAGAGCTCGGGGTCGTCGCCGCCGGTGCCGGAGAACCGCTTGAGCGGGGTGAGCGGGGTCTCGCCGTGCCGCAGCAGCAGGAGGGTGGTGGCGGTGCCGAGGTCGGCGGCCCAGCCGGCGGGCGGCGTGCCGGGCATGGTCCCGGTGGGTGCGGTGGGCGCCGTCATGGTGGGCGCGGTCGCGGTGGGCGTGCCGGCGGGAGCGGCCCCGGCGCGCGCGGCTCCGGCCGTGGCCGCCGTGGCCGCCGTGGCAGGAGCGGCGGCGCCGGCGGGCGCCGTGGCGGGAGCGGCGGCGGGCTGCGGTGCCGGGATGGTCGTGGCGACCCACTGCCGACCGGCCCCGCCGGCGTCCATCGCCTCGTTGGCCAGCCGGTCCGCGTGGCTGTTCTGCGCGCGCGGCACCCACCGGTAGACGACCCGCTCGGCGGGGAACGCCGCGCGGGCCTCGGTGGCCAGCGGCCGCATGTCCGGGTGCTTGATCTTCCAGCGCCCGGACATCTGCTCCACCACGAGCTTGGAGTCCATCAGCACCTCGACCCGGGCGGCCGGGTCGATCTCGGCGGCGGCGCGCAGTCCGGCGATCAGGCCCCGGTACTCGGCGACGTTGTTGGTGGCCCGGCCGATGTACTGGGCCGTCTCGGCGAGCAGTTCACCGGTCGCCGCGTCCCGCACCACGGCCCCGTAGCCGGCGGGGCCGGGATTTCCCCGGGACCCGCCGTCCGCCTCCACCACCAGAACCCGCTCGCTCACCGCTGGCCCACCTTCACGTCGTCCGCCACCGATTCCTACCCGTTCGCGCGCCCCCGCCGCACCGGTCACAGACCGGAGTCGGCGGTCCGCACCAGGATTCGACGGCAGTTCTCGCAGCGGACGACCGCGTCCGGGGCGGCGGCCCGGACGTCGTTGAGGTCGGTGACGCCCAGTTCCAGCCGGCACCCCTCACAGCGCTTCTGGTACAGCTTGGCCGCGCCGACGCCGCCGAACTGCCCGCGCAGCTTCTCGTAGAGCGCCATCAGGTCGGCCGGCACGGCCGCGGCCACCGCCTCGCGCTCGCGGGCGACGCTCGCCGACTCCGCGTCGATCTCGGCGGTGAGCTGGTCCAGCCGCTCCCGCGCGGTGGCGATGGCCGCCTCCGTCTCGGCGGTGCGGGCCTCCAGCTCGGCGACGCGCGCCTGGGCGGCCTCCCGGCGCTCCATGATCTCCAGCACCACCTCCTCCAGGTCGCCCTGGCGGCGGCCCAGGGAGACGATCTCCCGCTGGAGGTTCTCCAGGTCCTTGGGGGAGGTGATGGCGCCGGAGTCCAGACGCTCCTGGTCGCGCCGGGCACGGGTGCGGACCTGGTCGACGTCCTGCTCGGCCTTGGTCTGCTCGCGGGCCGCGTCACCCTCCTGGGTGCGGGCGGCGACCAGCAGGTCGCGGTCCTTGGCCAGCGTGCCGTTCAGCTCGGCGATCGTGGCGTGTTCCGGCAGGTTGCGGCGGCGGTGCGCGAGCTGGTCGAGCCGGAGGTCGAGGGCCTGCACGTCGAGCAGGCGCTGCTGGTCTGCGGGGGCGGCTTTCACTGGTCAGGACTCCTGGGTTCGTCGGGGCGGTGCGGGAGGTCTCTGGGACCCGCGCCCGCGGTGGTCGGTGACAAGGCCGGCGCGGCCGGCGGAGGCCCGCCTGCCGGCGGGGGCCGGGCCGGCGGCGAGGGCCGGGGCGGAGCGGGCCGGCGGCGACGCGGGCCCGGATCGGCGCGGGCCGAACGCGGCCGGCCCCCGGCCTGGTCGCCCGGCGGCGCCGGACGGGCCCCGGCCCACGGGCCGGAGCCGTCGGCCCGCCGGGCCGCCGCGTGCCCGGGGGCCCGTCCCTCCGCGTGGGCCCCTCGGTGGCGACGGCGGCGGCTGGCGGCGCGCGCGGTCGCGGGTCAGTCGGTGCTCGCGGGCCAGGCGCTGGTCCACGGGTCGGTGACCAGGCGCGAGACGGTGACCTCGATCTCCCACCCGCGCCGGGCCGCGTCCTCGCGCAGCAGCTCGGCGGCCTGGTCCAGCCAGGGGTGCTCGGTCGCCCAGTGCGCCGCGTCGATCAGCGCGACCGGGGCGGCCTCGCGCGCCTCCGCGGCCGGGTGGTGCCGTAGGTCCGCGGTGAGGTAGGCGTCCACCCCCGCCGCGCGCACCTCGGCGAAGAAGGAGTCTCCGGCGCCGCCGCTGACCGCCACCGTGCGCAGCACCTGCCCGCCGTCCCCCGCCACGCGCAGCCCCGCGCGGGTGGCCGGCAGCGACCGGGCGGCCCGCTCGGCGAACTCGGCCAGGGTGAGCGGCTCGGGCAGCGCGCAGACGCGTCCGATCCCGCGCCGGCCGTCGGGGTCGCCCGGATCCGGCACGAGGGGCCGCAGCACCGTCAGGCCGAGCGCCGCGGCGAGCGCGTCGGAGACGCCGGGATCGGCGGTGTCGGCGTTGGTGTGCGCCGTGTAGAGGGCGCAGCCGCCACGGATCAGGGTGTGCACGACGCGCCCCTTGAAGGTGGTGGCCGGCACCCCCGTGGTGCCCTTGAGGTACAGCGGGTGGTGGGTGATCAGGAGGTCGGCGCCGCCGGCGAGCGCCTCGTCGACGACGGGCTGCACCGGGTCCACGGCGAGCGCCACCCGCCGGACGGGGGCGTCCGGGTCACCGCAGACCAGCCCGACGGCGTCCCACGGCTCGGCCCAGGCCGGGTCGTAGCGCTCGTCGAGCAGGGTGAGCACCTCGGACAGTTTCGGGACGGCGGGGGGATCGGGGGTCGACACGGTCCGAGGTTACCCCGAAGCAGGTGGCCGGCGCCCCGGGCGCCGTGGGCCGCCGGCCGTGCCGCCCGCCGAGCCGCTCGCCGGGGCGCCGGCCGAGCCGCGCGCCGAGCCACCCGCCGTGGCACCGGCCACGGCATCGCCGTGGCGCCCGCCGGGCCCGTCCGCCGGGGGCCGGCAACCGGCCGGTGTCCGGGGCGCGTCCTCTCCCCCGCCAGCACGGCGGATCCGAGATCCCGTAGGGTCGGCACGGCGCCGCCGGGCCGCCGGCCCTCCGCGCCTGTACCCGGATGCCTGATGCCTGCGCCGTACACCACGTGCCGTACGCCTGTGCCGGAAAGCGGGGGTTGCACCCATGACCACGTCGGAAACGAGGGCCCCGGCCCCGCACGCCGACCCGGCCCCCGGGGCCGTCTCCCCCACCCCCGAGGTGCTGGCGGCGTTCCGGGCGGCGGACGGGTTCATGCCGGAGGACGAGGGCCTGGCGCTGTACCGGGCGGCCGTCGAGGCGGCCGGCGACGGTCCCGGCCGCGGACTGCCGCTGCTGGAGATCGGCACCTACTGCGGGCGCTCCACGCTGCTGCTCGCCGCCGCCGCCCGGGAGGCCGGGACGGTGGTGGTGACCGTCGACCACCACCGCGGCTCGGAGGAGCAGCAGCCCGGGTGGGAGTACCACGACCCCACCCTGGTGGATCCCGAACTGGGCGTCATGGACACCCTCCCCCGCTTCCGCCGCACGCTCCACCGCGCCGGGCTGGAGGAGCACGTGGTGGCCGTGGTCGGCCGCTCCCCGCGGGTGGCCGCGCTGTGGGGCGGGCCGCTGGCGATGGTGTTCGTGGACGGCGGACACACCGACGAGCACGCGCTCGCGGACTACCGGGGGTGGGCCCCGAAGGTTGTGCCCGGTGGCCTGCTGGTGGTGCACGACGTCTTCCCCGACCCGGCGGACGGCGGTCAGGCGCCCTACCGTCACCTCTACCGGCGGGCGCTGGACGGCGGGGAGTTCGTGGAGGTCTCCGCCACGGGCTCGTTGCGCGTGCTGCGCCGGGTCGGCGGGCCCGCCCCCGTTGAGGCCCGCGGGGAGGCCCCTGGGGAGGCCCCTGGGGAGGCGGAGCCCGGGGCCCTCGCGGAGGGGGAGGCGAGGAGCCAGCGGTGAGAGCCGGGGGGAGAGTGAGCCGAGGGAACACCGGTGCGGCTGTCGCCGCGGCGGCCTCCGCGCTGCTGGTGGCCGTCACGCTGTCCGGGTGCGGACTGCTCGGCAGGGACGCCGAGGGCGTGCCCGGGGGCGGGGGCGGGCCGGCCGTGACATCGGCGTCGCCCTCCCCGTCCGCGGGGGCGGCCACCGGGACGGCGCCCGCCCCGACGCCGTCCGCCGCGCCGACGGGGGATTCGACGGCGACGCCGGCTCCGACCCCGACGGCCGAGGTGCCGCCGCTGGCCGGCCGCACCGTGGTGATCGATCCCGGGCACAACCCGGGGAACGCAGCGCACCCGGCGGAGATCGCCGAGCAGGTGGACGTCGGCACGGGCCACAAGGAGTGCGACACGGTGGGCGCCGAGGACGCCGCCGGCAATCCGGAGTACGCCTTCACCCTCGACCTCGCCCGGCTGGTGCGCGAGGAACTGCGGGAACGCGGCGCCGACGTGGTGCTCACCCACGACGGGGACCGGCCCTGGGGGCCGTGCGTGGACGAGCGGGCGCGGATCGGCAACGAGGCCGGGGCGGACGCAGCGGTGTCACTGCACGCCGACGGCGGCCCGGCCACCGGCCGGGGCTTCCACGTGATCGCGCCGGGGCCGGTGGACGCGGGCACGGCCGACAACCAAAAGGTCGTGGCGCCGTCCCGGGAGCTCGCCGAGCGGCTGCGGGAGGCGTTCGGCGCGGCCACCGGCATGCCGGTCGCCGACTACCTGGCCGGTGGCAGCGGGCTGGACGTCCGCTCCGACCTCGGTGGCCTGAACCTGTCACAGGTGCCGAAGGTGTTCCTGGAGTGCGGCAACATGCGCAACGCCGAGGACGCCGCCGCCCTGGCCGATCCCAAGTGGCGGCGGCGCGCCGCGGCCGGAGTCGCCGACGCGCTCACCGCCTTCCTGACCACGGACCGCCCCGGCTCCTGAGTTGTCATAGACGCGCGACGCAGACCGTCATTGAGGAGGAGGGTGGGTGGAATCAGACATGATCGGGTGAAACCGTTGCGGATCGCTGTCCGCGTGATGGATGAATCGTCACTTCGCACCCGGGTAGGGTCGGGCGCGCCCCCGCGGCAGGCCCGGACGACGACCGAGAGAACCGAGGAACCTTCCTGTGAACCTGCGCACGATCACCCGGGGCGACACCATCGTCGCCGGTGGGGCGCTGCTGCTGCTGATCGCCTCCTTCCTGCCGTACTACAGCGACGAGACGCAGTACGGCAGCTACAGCTACAACGGCTGGGACCAGGCCCTGTGGCCGCTGACGCAGGCGGTGTACTGGCTGGGCGTCATCGCGGCGGTGCTCTACCTGGTGCCCCGGTTCCGCCCCATGGACCGGGCGATCGCCGGACTCACGCTCCCGCAGTGGGGAACGGCGCTGGGCGTGGCGGCGGCCTGGTCGGCGCTGTGGGGCCTGTTCTCCGAGGGTGAGCACGGCTTCGGCGCGTTCCTCACCCTGCTGTTCGCCCTGGTGCTGGCGTTCGGGGTGGTGGCGGGCGGGCAGGTGCCCGCGCTGAAGGCGCCGCTGCTGCCGAACCGCCCGCCGGCCGCCGTCCAGCCGGGGGCCATGGGGCATCCGGGAGCGATGGGGCAGCCGGGGCAGCCGGGCATGTACCCGCAGCAGGGCGGCGCCTACGCGTACCCCTACGGCCAGCAGGGCCAGCCCGGCCAGCCGGGGCAGCCGGGTCCCGGACAGCAGGGCCCCGGACAGCAGGGCCCGATGGGAGCGCAGCCGGCCGGGTACGGCTACCCGCAGCCCGGCCCGGCGCAGCAGCAGCCCGGCGCCGGGTACGGCTACCCGCAGCCGTCGACCGGTGCGCAGCAGCAGGCGCCGCAGGCTCAGCAGCCTCAGCAGGGAGGGCAGCCGCAGCAGGCTCAGCAGCCCCAGCCCCAGCCCCAGCCCTCGCAGGAGCAGGGCGGGGCGGGTGCGCCCGCCGCGGGCGGTGCCGAGCCCTTTGCCCCGTTCTGGTTCGCCGTGCCGGAGGTGCGTCAGCTGGTGCCGGTGGACAACCCGGCAGGTGGGGTCGTGGGCGAGCTGCACCCCGGCGTCTGGTACCTCGCGGTGGACGCGCGGGGCGCGGCGCTGGTCGCCCAGACCCAGGAGGGCGCGCAGGGACTGCTGCAGAACACGTCCGGCATCCAGCGCGGCTGAGCCGGCGCCCGCGCCGAACGGCGTGAGGCCGCCGGAAGATCGAGCGGCGAGCGCATGAGGGTCCCTCCGGCCACGGCCGGAGGGACCCTCACCTTTTCCGGCACCGGCACCGGCGGGGATGGACTCCGCGAACAGTTGACGGTTCACCGAGTTATCCACAGCTCGGAAGAGGGGTCTACCGACACGCCAAAATTTCATGAAACCGTAAAAGAAGGGGGTCCCCCCAGGGCGCTGGTGGGAGAAGATTCGAGGAATGTCATGTCCATCTCCTTTCTCCCGACTCCATTGGAGTAACAGGCGCGACTCAGGAGGAAGCGGCAGGCACAGGCACGACTCGGGTGGGAGGAACAGGCGGTGGAGCGGGCGGGTCAGTCCAGCGGGCTCGGCCACTCGTTGGCCGGGAGCAACTCGCGGAGCCACCTCGATTCGACACGGCCCAGGAAGACTTCGGTGTCGAGGTTGGCCGGGTCGATCTGCCGGATGAACTCCCGGCAACGGCCGCAGGGCGGCAGCACGTGCAGGGCGCCCTCATCGCTGCGCCACACGGCGACGATCCTCACGACCGGGCACTCACCCATCGCCACCTCACGAAATGTCATGGACGCGCCGTGAGTTTTCCACAGGGCTGCCATCAAGGGCTGCCACCGACCATGCTTCCCATGGGATCCTGAAGAAGGGGGTCGCGAGCCCCCCAATGGGGGGGGGGACGGGGGGAAAGGTTTCACCATCCCGGGCGGTCGCTGCGAGCAGTGGCACTCTGCGGCAGCGGCTCTCTGTGGCAGCGCATGCCCGCCGCGCCGGCCCTGGCCCAGAGCCCGGCCCAGCACACAGCCGAGCCCAGCACAGAGCCGAGCCCAGCACAGAGCGCCGCGATCTCCGCGCTCTCCGCGGGGCACGGACACGCCCCGCGGAGAGCGCGGAGATCCAGGAGATCCTCGGCCGTCAGAAAGCCGTGTGGGTGAGCCAGCGGTTCAGCAGTTCCTCGTCGCCGGCGGTCTCCACGCCCGGCGCGCCGGTGGGCAGGCGGCGGTAGATGGCCAGCAGCAGGGCCGTGGCGTCGCCGGCCAGCAGGGCGTCGCGGGGGCCGAGGTCCGCCGCCGCGAAGCGGCCCGCCGTCGGCTGGTTGGCCACCGTGAAGCCGTCCGGCGTGAGGGTCACCGTCCAGGCCCGCACGAACTCCGCACCGGCCCGGGGCGCCGGGCGGATGGCGAAGACCAGGCGTTCCCCCTCGCCGCGCAGCGGCGCGGGCGTCGCCTCCGCCCCCTCCTCGGCCAGCCCGGGTGTGGTGAGGTTGTCCAGGAACTCGTCGACGGCGTCCGCGGTGATCTCGTCCGGCGCCAGGAACTCGGCCCCGGTGGTGATCGCGGCGTCGGCGCGGTGCACCAGCGTCTCGTGCAGCATCCGCCGGGCCCAGAAGCGGGCGTGCGGATCCTTGGCCCAGGTCCACACCGGGTGCTCCGGGCCGGCCGCACGCAGGGCGTCCGCCAGGTCGCCGGCGCCCGCGAGCAGCCACTTGATCCGCTCGTCCGCCTCGTCGGGGACGGGCAGCGCCTCGATCTCGGTCTCCTCGGGCATCCTCGGCTCGGGCGAGCGCACGGCGGCGGCGGCCCAGCGGTGGCACTGGCCGACGTGCTTGATCAGGACGTCGAGCGTCCACTCGGGACAGGTCGGCACGATGGCGTCGCCCTCGGCGTCCCGCACGGTGTCCGCCAGGCGTTCGGTCTCCGCGATCAGCCCGGCCGTGCACCGCTCGAAGTCCAGCATGCGCCCTCTCCTCGTCCATCCACCGTGGCCCGGACGGCGGCCGGTGGCCACCCTCCCACCTCGAACGCTACCGCCCTGGCCGATGCCGGGACAGGGCCGCCGGCGTCGAACACGCCGGACGCGCCGGGGGTGGTGGGACGTCGTCGGATCGAGGGCGGGATCGGGGGGCCGGCCGGGTGCTAGGGGATGGCCTCGATGCGGTCCATGTTGGCCTCGCCCCACTCGCCGAGCGGAACGAGCGCGGTGTTCAGGGAGCGGCCGAAATCGGTGAGCGAGTACTCCACCTTCGGCGGCACCTGGTGGTAGACCTCACGGTGCACCAGGCCGCTGTTCTCCATCTCCCTCAGTTGCAGGATCAGCATCCGCTCGCTGATTCCGGGAACCGCGCGCCGCAGTTCCCCGAAGCGCAGCGGGCCGTCGCCGAGCGAGAACAATATCAGCCCCTTCCACTTGCCCCCCATGACGTCGATCGCGGCGTCCAGTCCGCAGGTGTAGGACCGCTTCTTCATCACCACTCCACTGACAGAAAGGTAAGTACCGCACAGAAATGTCGGTACTTGAGGGAATGTTCGCTCCGGCCCCAGCATGGAACCGGCGGCGCGCCGATATCAACCGGCACCGACGCCGCCGTCCGCATTCGCGCATTTCTCGGAAACCGACTGGGGATTGGACGGAACGACATGACTGGGGACGACCGCGCACCGGTGACCGTCGTGGGACTGGGTTCGATGGGCAGGGCGCTGGCCGAGGCGTTCCTCGCGGCCGGACATCCGACGACGGTGTGGAACCGGACCGCCGGGAGGGCCGCGCCGCTGGTCGACCGGGGCGCGCGCCGGGCCGCGACCGTCGAGGACGCGGTCCGGGCGAGCCCGCTGGTGGTGACCTGCCTGAGCACCTACGACGCCACTCGGCAAGCGCTGGAGCCGGCCGCGGCCGCGCTGGCCGGGCGCACCGTGGTGACGCTGAACAGCGGCGGGCCGCACGACGCCCGCGAGACGGCCGCCTGGGCGAGCGCGCACGGCGCCCGCTTCCTCGACGGGGCGGTCAAGAACGTGCCGCAGGCGGTGGGCGGGCCGGACACCCTCCTGTACTACAGCGGCGACCGGGCGGTGTTCGACGAGCACGAGGCCACGCTGCGGGCGCTGGGCGGCGACACCGTGCACCTCGGCGACGAGGTGGACCTCGCCGCGCTGTACGAGTCCGCCGTGGGCAGCACCCTGCTGCCGGCCCTGGTCGGCTTCTTCCACGGCGCCGCCCTGATCACCGCCCGCGGCCTGCCGGCTCGGTCAATGGTGCCGTACTCCATCAAGTGGTTCGAGATGATCAGCTCCATCCTGCCGGCCCTGGCCGACGAGATCGACGCCGGCGACTACGGCGAGCCGTTCTCCGCGGTCGGCCTCTTCGACGGGGCGCTGGCCGACGAGCAGCGGGTGGCCGAGGAGGCCGGCGTCGACGCCGACTGGATGGAGCCGATGTACCGGCTGGTGCGGCGGGCCGTCGAGGAGGGGCACGCGGACCACAACATCTCGGCCCTGGTCGAGGTGCTCCGGAAGCCGGAGCGGGCGGAGTAACGCGGGGCAACACGGCGAGGGAGAGGGGTCAGGAGCCCGCGCCGTCGGCTTCGGCGAGGCGGTCGGGTTCGGTCAGGCCGCCCGGTTCGGTCAGGCCGTCTAGTTCGGCCAGACCGTCCAGTTCGGCCAGACCGTCCAGTTCGGCCAGGAAGCGGCGGACGGCGTCGAGGTGGCCGCGCGGGTCGTCCTCGTGCACCCAGTGCCCGGCGCCGGGGAACTCCCGCAGCGTGGTCCGCGGGCGCCGTTCGGCCATCTCCCGGGCGGTCGCGGTGGGCAGCAGCGGGCTGGCGGTGCCGTGCAGCAGCAGGGCGGGGCAGGTGGAGGCGAGCCAGTCCGGCCACCAGTCGCCGAGCAGGGCACGCTGCGAGGCGAGCATGTCCGCCGCGTCGAACAGCAGCCGCCACCGGCCGTCGGCCAGCGGCACGGCGCTCGCCATGAAGTAGGCGGGATCGGGGATGCCCCGGGCCACGATGGCGGCGGCCAGCGCCGACCGGCTGGGGGCGAGCGGGGGCCAGTCGGTGATGTCCAGGACCGGCGGCCCGATCACGGCCGAGCCCTCCTCGTCGATCACGGCGCGGACCAGCTCCGGGTGGCGGGCGGCGAGGCGGTAGGCGACGACGCCTCCCATGGAGTGGCCGAGGACCACGACGGGGCCGAGGCCGAGGTGCCGCAGCAGCGCGGCGGCGTCGGCGACGTACTCGTCGGGGTGGAAGTCGCCGCCGTGCTCGCTGTGCCCATGGCCGCGCTGGTCGAGGGCCACCACGCGGTGCCGGCCGGCGAGGGCGGCGGCGAGCGGGGCGTACTGGAGGGCGCGGCCGAAGTGTCCGTGCAGGGCGAGGACGGGGCTGCCGCGGCCGGCCACCGGCCCGGTGTCCAGGTAGGCGAAGTGACGGCCCCGCAGGGTGACGGAGAACCGGCCGAAGGGGTCCGGGGAGGATCCGAGGGTCTGTGACATGGCCCGGATGCTACGGCGGATCCGGCGTCGGCCCGGTGCGCGCCCGTCCACCGTGGTCGGCTCCCGCACCCGCACCCGCCGTGCCCTCGGACGACCGCGCCGCCCGAAGACCGCACCGCCCGAGAACCGCGCCCGCCGGACCGCCGTGCCGCGCCCGTCCGGCGGGGCCCGTCACTCGTGGGTGCAGCGCGCCCCGCGCACCGGGCAGGTGCCGGGCTCGACGGGCAGCCCTTCGGGCAGTTCGCCGCCGCCGAAGACGGACGCCGTGGCCGGGTCCCCGCCCAGCGCGGCGACCGCCAGCAGCAGCGAGCCGGCCGTCCAGGTGGTGCGCTCCTCGGGCCAGATGGCATCGTCCTCGAAGACGTAGCCGGTCCAGTACAGGCCGTCGGCGTGCCGCAGCCGGCCGAGCGCCTGCAGGATCTCCAGGGCCCGGTCGGACTCCCCCACCGCCCACAGCGCCAGGGCGAGCTCGGCGCTCTCCCCGCCGGTGACCCACGGCCGGTCCGAGACGCAGCGCGCGCCCAGGCCGGAGACGTAGAAGCGCGGCCAGTCGGCCTCCAGCCGGGCCAGCGCCGCCGGTCCGCGCAGCGCCCCGCCGAGGATCGGGTAGTACCAGTCCATCGAGTAGCGGGACTTGTCCAGGAAGAGCTCGGGGTGGTGGCGCACGGCGTGGCCGAGCAGTCCGGCGGCGAGTTCCCACTCCGGCTGCGGGCTGCCCTGGTGGTCGGCGATGGCCAGGCCGCAGCGGAGCGCCTGGTGGATGCTGGACGATCCGGTGAGCAGGGCCTCGTCGGGGGCGGTGCCGTCCTCGGCGCGGTGCCAGCGGATCTCGCCGGTGGAGTTCTGCAGGCCGACGACGAAGTCCAGGGCCCGGCGGACGGTCGGCCACAGCCGGTCCAGGAAGGCGTCGTCGCCGGTGGCGAGGTGGTGGTGCCAGGCGCCGACGGCGACGTAGGCGGTGAAGTTGGCGTCCCGTTTGCGGTCGGTGGCCAGGTCGTCGCGGTAGGCGGCGTACCAGGAGCCGTCCGGGTTCTGCCGGCGGGCCAGCCACAGGTAGGCGCTCTCCGCCTGCTCGTGCAGGCCCGCGGCGTCCAGCCCCATGGCGGCCTCGACGTGGTCCCACGGGTCCAGGTGGCCGCCGGGGAACCACGGGATGGCGCCGTCGGCGAGCTGCACGGCGGCGATCGCGCCGGCGGTCGCGGCGGCCTCCTCGGGGGTGAGCACGCCGGGCAGGGCCAGGTGGTCGGAGACCGAGACCGCGAGGGACGCGGCGGGCAGGGGGGTCGCGACCGAGGTGGGGCGGGGCGCGGGCACCGGTGTGCGGGCCGGCGCGGGCGTGCTCGGGGCGGCGGGGGCGCCGGCGGAGGGCGGCGGAGGGGTGCTCATGTGGCGTCGCCTTCGCCGCCGGCGGTGTTGCCCGGGCGGGCCGAGGCGGCGGAACGGTCGGCCGGGTCGGGGAGGCCGGCCAGGCCGGCGGGGGCGGCGGGGTCAGTGGGGCCGGTGTGGTCGGCGGGGCGTGGGGCGCCGCGGCGGGCCGCCCGGTCGGTGGCGGCCAGGTCGGCCGGCGTGCGGTGCGGCTTGGTGGCGTAGACGACCAGGCTCTTGCCGATCACCGGGTCGAGGGCCTTCTCCGCCAGCCGGGTCAGCGCCGGGCGCTTCATGATGTCCCAGACCAGCAGCCGGTGGTACGCCCGGACGGGCAGCGCCTGGTCGTTGTCCACGCCGAAGGCGCACTTGAGCCACCAGTAGGGCGAGTGCAGGGCGTGCGCGTGGTGGGTGCCGTAGGGCCGCAGCCCGGCCTCCTCGATGCGCGCGACCAGCTCGTCCCCGCGGTAGATGCGGATGTGGCCGCCCTCGACCTCGTGGTAGGCGTCGGAGAGCTTCCAGCAGATCTGCTCGGGCAGCCAGCGCGGCACGGTGACGGCGAGCAGGCCGCCGGGGCGCAGCACCCGGGCGGCCTCGGCGAGGACGCTCTTGTCGTCCGGGATGTGCTCGAGGATCTCGGAGGCGATGACCTTGTCGAAGGAGTCGTCGGGGAAGGGCAGCGCGTGCGCGTCGCCCTCCATGGCGATGGCCTCGGCCCCGGCCGGCACCTGCTTCTCCGCCGCCATGGCGGCGAACATGGTGGCCACCTCGCGGACGTCCTTGGCGCTGCGGTCCAGGGCGACCACCCGGGCGCCGCGCCGGTACGCCTCGAAGGAGTGCCGGCCGGCGCCGCAGCCGACGTCCAGGACGGTGTCGCCGGGGGCGAGCGGGAAGCGTGCGAAGTCAACGGTCAGCACGGGGCGGGCGCTCCGTTCGGCTCGGCCGGCCAGCCCTTGCGTCAGGGGCCGGGGGGAGGGGCGGGGGGCTGGCTGCGGGTGCGTCAGGCGGGTCGCGGCGGGCTGGGCGGACTGGTCTGGGGTGGCGTGGGGTGGCGTGCGTGCGGTGCGTCAGGCGGGTGAGCGGGCCGCGGAGTCCGGTCGCTGCGCGGCGATGGCCCGGCGGTAGTGCTCGGCGGTGGCGCGGGCCGCGCTCTCCCAGGTGAAGCGCTCCAGGACGCGCCGCCGGCCGGCCTCGCCGATGCGGCGGCGCAGCGGGGCGTCGGCGAGCAGCCGTCCGATGGCCTGGGCGAGCGCGCCGGAGTCCGCCGGGGGGACGGCGAGGCAGGTCTGCCCGTCCGGGCCGGCGACCTCGGGCACGGCGCCGCCGGTCGTGGCGACCAGCGGGGTGCCGGTGGCCATGGCCTCGGCGGCCGGCAGCGAGAAGCCCTCGTAGAGGGAGGGCACGCAGGCCACCTGGGCGCCGCGGACCAGGTCGGCGAGGTCGGCGTCGGATATGCCGTGGCGGAACTCGACGGCCTCGGTGAGGCCGAGGTCCTCGATGGCGCGGGCGACGGTGCCCTGCGGCCGGGGTTTGCCGACGACGACGAGGTGGGCGCCGGGGTGTTCGACGCGGATCTTGGCGAGCGCCTCGACCAGGTGGATCAGGCCCTTGAGCGGCACGTCGGCGCTGGAGGTGGTGACGATCCGTCCGGGCACCTCGGGGACGGCCGGGTCGGGGCGGAACAGCCGGGCGTCGGCGCCGATCGGTATGACCCGGACGCGCTCCGGCGCGGTGCCGAGGTGCTCGGTGATCTCCCGGCGGGAGGACTCCGAGACGGTGATGATGTCCGGCAGGCGGCGGGCCACCCGGCCCTGCATGCGGGTGAAGGCGTACCAGCGGCGCAGCGACAGGCGGCGCCGGCGGTTGGGGGCGGCGGCCAGTTCCAGGTCGCGGTCCACGGTGATCGGGTGGTGGACGGTGGTGACCAGCGGCAGCCCGAAGCGGTGCAGGCCGAGCAGGCCGTAGCCGAGGGTCTGGTTGTCGTGGACGACGTCGAAGTCGGCGCGGCGGGCGCTGAGCAGGGCGCGGGCGCGCAGGGAGAAGGTGAGGGGTTCGGGGAAGCCGCCGGTGAGCATGGTGGCGACTTCCAGGACGTCGACGGCGTCGCGGTACTCGGGCAGCCTGGGCACCCGGAAGGGGTCGGGCTGCCGGTAGAGGTCGAGGCTGGGCAGCTCGGTGAGGGTGACGCCCTCGTCCACGACGGGGTAGGGCTGGGCGGCGATGACCTCGACGTGGTGGCCGAGCCGGGTGAGTTCGCGGGAGAGGTGGCGGACGTAGACGCCCTGGCCGCCGCAGTAGGGGTTGCCCTTGTAGCTGAGGAGGGCGATGCGCAGCGGGCGTTCGGTGGCCCGTCCGGGTTCGGGAGCCGGGTCGGGTGCCGGGTGTACCGGCGCGGCGGACTCGACCGTCACTCGCGTCCCCTCGTCTCCAATGTACCTGCTCGCGGGAGCGTACCTGAGGGGGACGAACGGGTGCACGACCGCCCCGGGCACTGCGCGGAGAGGTTACCGATCGGTACGGACGGTGCCCGGGGCGGCTGCCGCGGGCCCGCCACTGGGGCGCGGGGGGTGCACACGGGCTTCGGCGAACGGCCCGGCGGGTGGCCCGTTCGGCGGCGCCGGGCGGGTGTGCCCGACGGTCCGCCACCGGACGGACGATCAGGCGCCGCCGGCCGCCGGGCCGTCCGGGACCGCCGCGCGGTGGCCGGCCGCCCGGGCGATCATCCGGCGCGGCCGGGGGCGGGCCGGGAGTGGCCGGTGACCAACCCGCGCTCAAACTGTCGGAAACCGGCACGTAAAATATGCCCGGCCCCGCCCCCGCCTTCCCGGGAGCGGGGCGCTCGACTACCCGGGGCCGCACGCGGCACCATCCCGTCCGCCCGGCTTGGTCCGTCCCATCCGTCCGTCCCCGCAGGAACAGGAAGGCGCCCGCATGTCCTCCGCCGCCCACAACCGAGCGGGTCAGCTCCTCGCCACCGCCACCGCCACCGCCGTCGCGGCCGTCGCGCTGCTGGGCGCGGCGCCCGCCGCCGCCGGCACCGCCGCCGACCCGGCCGGTGCCGCCCCGTCCGCCACGCCGGCGGCCTCCGGGGCGCTCTACGGGGCCGCCGACCCCACCTACGACGGCGTCTTCCGGCAGTCGCTGGCGTTGCTGGCGCTGGACGCGGTCGGGGCGGTCCCGGCCGAGTCCGCCGTCGACTGGCTGCTGGAGCAGCAGTGCGCCGACGGCGGCTGGACCTCCTACCGGGCCGATGCCAGCGTCGCCTGCGAGACCGGCACCGAGGACACCAACGCCAGCGCCGTCGCGGTGCAGGCCCTGGTGGCCGTCGAGGGGCTGGACGCCACCGGCGCCGCGATCGGCGAGGCCGACGAGGCCCGGCAGGCGCGGGTGGACACCGCCGTGCACAACGCCCTGGGCTGGCTGCGCGCGGTGCAGAACCGGGACGGCGGCTGGTCCTACTACCCGGGCGACACCAGCGACGGCAACTCCACCGCCCTGGTCACCAGCGCGTTCCTGGCCACCGGCACGGACCCGGGGACGGTCGTCCGGGCGGGCACGTCGGCCCGCGACGGGCTGCTGTCCTTCCAGGTCGACTGCGCGGCGCCGGCCGACCAGCGCGGCGGCTTCGCCTTCCAGCGCGACGGCGAGACGGCGACCACGGCCAACGACCTGGCGTCGGCGCAGGCCGGCATCGCCGCCGCCGGCTCCGCCCTGCAGGTGACCCGGCCGGCCGAGCGCACGGCCGCGCCCTCGCCGCTGCCCTGCCCCGCCGACGACGCGGCGGCCGGCACGGCGACCGCGACGGCGACCGACGCGGCGACCGAGACGGCCTCCGCCGACGCGGTCGCCGCCCACCTGGCCGCCCGTCTGGAGCAGGGCGGCGGCCACCTGGAGATGGTGATGCCCGGCGCCGCGCCCACCCCGGACGCGGGCGCCACCGCCTACGCGGCGCTCGCCCTGGCCGCCGCCGGCTACCCGGACCAGGCGTCCGCCGCGGTGGACTGGCTGACCGCCAACTCCGCGGAGTTCCTCGCCGGCGACTCCCCCTCCGCCCTGGGCGTGCTGGTGCTGGCGGCCGTCGCCACCGGGCAGTCCCCCACCGACTTCGGCGGCGTCGACCTAATCGCCCGCCTGGCCGCCACCGGCCCCGAGCCGGCCGCCGGCCCGGGCAGCGTGCCGGAGCCGTCCGCCGAGGCGGCCCTGGTCGCCGCGGACGGCGCCGACAGCGGGACGCGGGACGGGTCCTCCGGCCCCGGCACGGCGCTGTGGGCGGCCGTCGGCGGCCTGGCGGTGCTGGTGGCGGCCGGTGTGATGGTGTCCATGCGGCGTCGCGGCGGCGCCGAATGAGGCAGGGCGACCCGCGCCCGGCCGGTGACACCATGTCACCCATGACACGGCCATCCCCCACCCGGCGGGCGCCGCGCGCGCTGGTCGCCTGCCTGCTGCCCGCGGCCCTGCTGCTCGGCACCGCCGCGCCGGCGCAGGCCGTCGACTACCGCTACTGGTCGTTCTGGCAGTCGGAGACCTCCCCGGGCGCCTCGGCGCGCTGGTCGTACGCCACCGCCGGGCCGGCCACCGCCGTGCCGGCGGACGGCACCGTGGACGGCTGGCGGTTCGCCGTCACCAGCGAGGGCGGCGCGGTGGACGCCGCGCCGGCGGACGGCCCCGACTTCGCCGCGCTCTGCGCGGACACCCCGGAGCGCTCCGGCCGCAAGCGGGTCGGACTGGTCGTCGATCCCGGCGGCCCCGCGGACGCCCCCGCCGGCCAGACGCCGCCCGCGGCGTGGTCCGGCTGCCTGAGCGTCGCCGAGGACGCCACCTCCGCGGAGGTGCTGGCCGCCGTTCCGGAACTGCTGCCGCTGCGGTACGGCACCTCCGGCATGCTGTGCGCCATCGCCGGCTACCCCACGGACGAGTGCGGCGCGCCGGTCGAACGGGACGACGCGCCCACCCCGTCCCCGGGCGCCCCCACCGGGCTGCCGTCGGCCCTGCCCTCCGGCTACGGCCTGGAGGGCGGCGAGCCGAGCGGGTCGCTGCACGTCGTCGCGGGGCGGGAGGTCGGCGGGTCGGGCGGCTCAGCCGGCTGGGGCGTCGGCGTCGCGCTGCTCCTGGCGCTGGCCGCCGGAGCCGGCGTCCAACGCGTGCGACGCGCCCGGAGCCGGGACGACCGTTGACCGCGCCACGCACCCCCGCGGCGGCCCCACCCCCACCGGTCCCCCGCGCGCGGCGCCACCTGCACCCCGCGGCCTGGTGGCTGTGGGCGCTGGGCCTGGGCGCCGCCGCCACCCGCACCGGCAACCCGCTGCTGCTCGCCCTGCTCGCCGCCGTCGCCGGCTACGTCGTCGCGGCCCGGCGGAGCCAGGCCCCGTGGGCCCGCTCCTACGGCGCCTTCCTGCGGCTCGCCCTGGTGGTGCTCGCCATCCGGCTGCTCTTCGCCGTGCTGCTCGGCTCGCCGATCGGCGGCAGCACGGTGCTGTTCACGCTGCCCCGGGTGCCGCTGCCGGAGTGGGCGCAGGGCGTGCGCCTCGGCGGACGGGTCACCGCCGAGGCGCTGCTGTTCGCCCTCTACGACGGCCTGCGGCTCGCCGTGCTGCTGGTCTGCGTCGGCGCGGCGAACGCCCTGGCCAGCCCCTACCGGCTGCTGCGCGCCCTGCCCGGGGCGCTGTACGAGGCGGGCGTGGCGGTGGTGGTGGCGATGACCTTCGCGCCCAACCTGCTCGCGGACGTGCGCCGGGTGCGCGCCGCCCGCCGGCTGCGCGGGCGACCCGACCGGGGCGTGCGCGGCCTCGCCCAGGTGGCGCTGCCCGTGCTGGAGGGCGCCCTGGAACGCTCCGTCGCCACCGCCGCCGCCATGGACACCCGCGGCTTCGGCCGCGCCCGGCCGGTCCGCCCGGCCGTCCGCCGCGCCACCGCCGCCTGCACGCTCGTCGGCCTGCTGGGCGTGGCCGCCGGCAGCTACGGGCTGCTCGCCACCACCTCGGGCCCCCTGGGCCTGCCGCTGCTGCTGGCCGGGCTGGGCTGCGCCCTGGTCGGGCTCCGGCTGGGCGGGCGCCGCAGCGCGCGCACCCGCTACCGGCCCGACCGCTGGCTGCTGCCGGAGTGGCTGGTGGCCGGCTCCGGGCTGGCCGCCGCCGCGCTGATGACGGCGGCGTCCCTGCTGCCCGGCGCGGAGACGGCCCTGCACCCCACGGTCGCGCCGCCCACCGCCCCGGTGCTGCCGCTGCTCCCGGCCGCCGGGGTGCTGCTGGGGCTGCTGCCGGCCGTCGCCGCCCCACCGCCGCCGACCTGGCGCGGCGCCCCGGCGGCGGCCCGCCCCCTCCCCGGGGAGCGGGGTGGGCGCGGGGAGCGCGCGGTGCCCGGCGCGCGCCGGGGGCGGCCGGAACGGAACAGCCCAGGCGACCCAGCCACGAAGGAGACCGAGACCCGGTGATCCGCCTCGAACAGGTCGGCGTGACGTACCCGGACGCCGCCGAACCGGCCCTGGCCGGCGTCGACCTGCACATACCCGAGGGCGAGCTCTGCCTGCTGGCCGGCCCGTCCGGCACCGGCAAGTCCACCCTGCTCGGCACGGTCAGCGGTCTCGTCCCGCACTTCACCGGCGGCACCCTGCACGGGCGGGTGCTGGTGGACGGCCGGGACACCCGCTCCCACCGGCCGCGCGACCTTGCCGACGTCGTCGGCAGCGTCGGCCAGGACCCGGCCGCGCACTTCGTCACCGACACCGTCGAGGACGAACTGGCCTACGGCATGGAGTCGCTCGGCACCCCGCCGGAGGTGATGCGCCGCCGGGTGGAGGAGACCCTCGACCTGCTGGGGCTGGCCGAACTCCGCGACCGCCCGCTGGGCACCCTCTCCGGGGGGCAGCAGCAGCGCGTCGCCATCGGTTCGGTGCTCACCGTGCACCCGCGCGTGCTGGTGCTGGACGAGCCCACCTCGGCGCTCGACCCGGCCGCCGCCGAGGAGGTGCTGGCCGTGCTGCAGCGGCTGGTGCACGACCTGGGCACCACCGTGCTGATGGCCGAGCACCGCCTGGAGCGGGTCGTGCAGTACGCCGACCGCGTCGTGCTGCTGCCCGGGCGCGGGCAGCCGCCGGTCGTCGGGGAGCCGGCCGAGGTGATGGCCGTCTCGCCCGTGCACCCGCCGGTGGTGGGGCTCGGGCGGGCGCTGGGCTGGCGTCCGCTGCCGCTCAGCGTGCGGGACGCGCGCCGCCGGGCCGCGCCGCTGCGCGCCGAGTCCGCGCGCGGCGAGTCCGCGCAGGCCGGGCCCACGCCGGCCGGTGCCCCGCGGCAGGCGGCGCGGCCCGCCCCCGCCTTGCCGGGCGACCGCACGCCGCTGGCCGAGGCGACCGGGCTGGTGGTCGCCCGCGGCCCGCTGCGCGCCCTCGACGGGGTGACGCTGCGGCTGCGCGCCGGCGAGGTGGTCGCCCTGATGGGGCGCAACGGCGCCGGGAAGTCCACCCTGCTCGGCGCGCTGGCCGGACTGCACCGCCCCGCCGCCGGCTCCGTGCTCCTCGCGGCGCGGCCGGCCGAGAGCGAACCCGCGGGCGGGGCGGGCGACGGTCCGCCGGCGGGGGCGGCGGCCGCGCCGCGGCTGGAGCCGCACCGGCTGAGCCCGTCGCGGCTGGTCCGCCACGTCGGCCTGGTCCCGCAGGACCCCCGCGACCTGCTGTACGCCGACACCGTCGCCGCCGAGTGCGCCGCCGCCGACCGGGACGCCCACGCCACGCCCGGCACCTGCCGGGAACTGGTCGCCCGGCTGCTGCCCGGCGTGGCCGACCGCACCCACCCCCGCGACCTGTCCGAGGGGCAGGCCCTCGGCCTCGCCCTCGCCGTCGTCCTGACCGCGCGTCCGCCGCTGCTGCTCCTGGACGAGCCCACCCGCGGCCTGGACTACGCCGCCAAGCGGCGGCTGGTCGAGGTGCTGCGCGCCCTGGCCGCCGAGGGGCACGCCGTGCTGCTCGCCACCCACGACGTCGAACTGGCCGCCGAGCTGGCCGACCGGGTGGTGGTGCTGGCCGACGGCGAGATCGTCGCCGACGGGCCCACGGCGGAGGTGGTGGTCTCCTCGCCGCAGTTCGCGCCCCAGGTCGCCAAGGTGTTCGCGCCCCGGCCATGGCTGACGGTGGACCAGGCCGTCGCCGCCCTCGCCGTCACGGGGCCCGCCACGTGACCGGGCGCCGCGGCGGGCGGGCGGCCGGGCACCCGACCGGGCCGGGCGGCACGGGCCGGGCCGACGCCGCCCGAGCCGACGCCGTCCGGGTCGACGCCGTCCGGCTGGGCCCCCGCTCGGCCGCCGCCGTCGCCCTGGTCTCCCTGGTGGGCGTGGTCGCCTTCGGATGGCCGCTGCTGGCCGGAGCCAACTCCGGCCTGGCCGAGCACTCCGCCGACGCCCCCTGGCTCTTCGCCCTGCTGCTGCCGCTGCTGCTCGCCGTGGTGCTCGCCCAGATCAGCGAGGGCCGCGGCGACGCCACCCGCGGCATGGACGCCAAGGCCGTCGCCATGCTCGGGGTCCTGGCCGCCGCCGGCGCCGCGCTGCGCCCGGTCGGCGCCGGGGTGGCCGGCCTGGAACCGATGTTCTTCCTGATGGTGCTCGCCGGACGGGCCCTCGGCGCCGGCTTCGGCTTCGTGCTGGGCGCGGTGACCATGTTCGCCTCCGCGCTGCTCACCGGCGGCGTCGGCCCCTGGATGCCGTTCCAGATGCTCTGCATGGGCTGGGTGTCGATGGGCGCCGGGCTGCTCCCCGGCGCCGGCGGCCGACGGGCCCTGCGCGGCCGGCCGGAACTGCTGCTCCTGGCCGGCTACGGCGCGGTGTCCGCCGCCGGCTACGGGATCCTGATGAACCTCCAGGGCTGGCCCTACCTCGCCGGGCTGTCCAGCTCGATCAGCTTCGTGCCCGGCGATCCGCTCGCCGACAACCTCACCCGCTTCGCCGCCTACGTCCTGGCGACCTCGCTCGGCTGGGACGTGCCGCGCGCCGCCCTGACCGCCGTGCTCTGCCTGGTCCTCGGGCGGCCGGTGCTGCTCGCCCTGCGCCGCGCCACCCGGCGCGCCGCCTTCGCCGCCCCGGTGGCCTTCGCCGGCCCGGCGGATCCCACCGAACCGGAGGGCTCCGGGAAATCCGGGTGAGGCGGCGGCCACGGCGTGTCATCCTGCTGCCGAGGGGCGGGACGGCTCCGCGCGCGTGGCGGGAAGGGGGACGTCATGGTGGTCGGCGCGGATCGGCTGCGCGGGGCGGCCGAGGAACTGGGCCTGGCCGCGCGGCCGGTGATGACGCACACCTCCCTGCGCTCCTTCGGGGAGCCGGTCGAGGGCGGGGCGGACGCCCTGCTGGACGCGCTGCTGGCCCTGGGCTGCACCGTGCTGGTGCCCTCCTTCACCTGGGAGTACTTCGACGTCCCGGCTCCGCCCGCGATGCGCCCCGCCCGCAACGGCTGCGTCTACGACGACCGCCCCTGGCCCGGGGCGGGCGACGGACCGGACGCCGGGGCCGACTCCGGGGCCGAGGCGGCGGTGTACTCGCCGGACTGCGGCCTGGTCGACACCACCATGGGCGCGCTCCCGGCCGCGCTGATCGCCCGCCGGGGCGCGCGGCGCGGCCGGCACCCGCACTGCTCCTTCGCCGCGCTGGGGCCGTTGGCCGACGAACTGGCCGCCGCGCAGAGCCCGGTCGACGTCTACGGACCGGTGCGGGCGCTCGCCGCGGCGGGCGGCGCGGTGCTGCTGGTCGGGGTGGGCCTGAACCGCATGACGGCGCTGCACCTGGCGGAGCAGCGGTCCGGGCGGCGGCTGTTCGCCCGGTGCGCCCGCGAGGCCGACGGGCGGATCGTGCTGGTCGAGTCGGGCGGCTGTTCGGAGGGGTTCGGCCGGCTGGAGCCGGCCCTGCGCCCGCTGGAGCGCACGGTGACGGTGGGCGCCTCCCGCTGGCGGGCCTACCCGGCCGAGGAGGCCCTCGACGCGGCGGTGGCCGCCATCACCGCCGACCAGGGCATCACCCACTGCGCCGACCCCGACTGCGTGAGCTGCGCCGACGCGGTGGCCGGCGGGCCGCTGGGCCCGATCCCCCTCGGCTGAGCCACCGGCACGGGGCCGGTCGGTCAACCGGCGGGCGGGGTCGCGGCGGGCGAGGCCGAGGCGGGCGGCGTCTGGGCGGGCGGCGTCTGGGCGGGAACCGGGGGGCACGCCCCGCCGGAGCCGTTCGCGGGCCGGGTGACGGTGACGTCCTCCAGGCGGACGCTGACGGCGGGCCGGCCGCTCCCCGGCCCCTCGCCGGCCCGTGCCGGGTCCCACAGCCACAGGCGGTCCGCGGCCGAGCCGAAGGTCAGCACCGGACGGTCGGTCGGCAGCGGGCCGTTGAACACCGGGATGGTCGGGGCCATCGGCGTGACGCACACCAGGTCGCCCCGCAGGCCGAAGTAGGACGCCGGGACCTCGCCCGCCCGGGCCGCGCGCGCCGCCCGGTCGGCCGCCGCGCGCGCGTCCTCCAGCCCCAGCAGCAGCGCCGTCAGCACGTACACCAGGCACAGCAGCGGCACCATCACCGAGACGAGTTCCCGCAGGACCGTCCACTGGTGGAAGTAGCGCAGCCAGCCGGCCGCGCCGACGAACAGCAGGGGGAACACGGTGGCGACGGCGACCGGTTCGAGCGCCGCCGCGGACCGCCAGAAGCCGGTGACCGGCACGGTGTCCACCGGGATGCCGAACCCGTCCTCCAGGTAGACCGTGTGCAGCAGCCCGCCGAACCAGGGCAGCACGAACGGCAGCGGGGTGGCCAGCACGGGCACGACCCAACTGGCGTTGCGGCTGAACCAGGAGTGCCGGCAGGCCAGCCACACCCCGACCGCCCCGAGGATGAGCAGGACGGCGAGCACCAGCCGGCCCGGCAGGTCGTCGGGCGGATCGGCGAACAGCAGGTAGCCCACGGTCGTGAAGGCCAGGGTGACGAAGGCGCCGACCAGCAGCCGGTACGCCCAGTGCCGGGGGGCGTCGTCGGTGAGCCAGCGGCCGACCACCCAGGCGTAGGGCGGCAGCGGCAGCGCGGCCGGCACCCACCACCAGCCGGGGAGGTTCTGGATCAGCGCGCCCAGCACCAGCGGAACCGCCATGCCGGCGAGCGCCACGGAGCCGGCGCGCAGCACCCAGGCCCGCCACTGGTCCGGGCCGCCGCCGGCCGGTGCGAAGCGGCTGGGGCCGATCTGCACCCGCACGGTGTGCGCGTCGGGGTCGAAGGCGGGGCCGGCGAGAACGCGGGCCTGGAGTTCCGCCGACGCCGCCGCCTCGTCGGCGGGGCGGGGCAGGCTCAGCGCCCGTTCGAGGTCCGAGCCGACCGCGGCGAACCAGAGCCGGGTGAACCACCGGGTGAAGGGGCCACTCGGCGGAACCCGGGTCCGCACGAAGTAGGTGGTGCGCAGCTCCCGTTCGGGTTCGACCAGTGCGGAGTCCCGCACCCACAGGCCGATCTTCGCCTGGGCGGCCATCCGCTCCACCTGGCGTACGGCGGCCGCGCGGGCGCCACGGCGGGCGCCGCGCAGCCGCACCTCGACGAGCAGGCCGGCGCGGCGTTCCCCGACAGTGGCCTGGTCGGCCTCCACGACCCGCCGCACCGGCCAACCACGGGACTCCAGGAGCCTGTGCGCCAGGGCGATCTCGTCGGCCTGGTCCACCACCTCGACGAGCAGCCGCACCCGCCGGTCGAAGGGTTCGAGGGGGAGGACGTCGGTGCCCCCGAGGCCCTCCCCGCCCCCGGCGTCCGGCGTGGCGCCCGGTGGGACGGCCGGTGGGACGGCCGGGATGCCCGGTGGGACCGGGACGGCGGCGACGCGCGGCGTGGCCCCCTGGTCCCCCTGTCCCCGCACAGGATCGGTCATCGGTTCCCTCCCCGAATGTCACGCGTCGGTCCCGCCCCGGGCCGCGTGTCCGACGATGCCATCCACCGGCGGCCGGCGGGACCCGGGATCCCCGGCTACGCGCCGGTGACGCCGTCCGCCAGCTCGCGCAGCACGTCGAGGTGGCCGTTGTGCCGGGCGGTCTCCTCCACCAGGTGGGTCAGCACCCAGCGCAGCGTGGGGTGCCGGCCGTCCCCGCCGGGCCGGGCGGCGGAGGCGTCCAGGTCCAGGGAGGCGACCAGGCGACGGCCGCGCTCGCACTCCGCCTCGTACTCGGCGAGCAGTTCGGCCAGCGGGCGCTCCGGGCCGAGGCGCATCTCACGGTCGAGGTCGTCCTCGGTCCACGGCCCCTCGTCCTCCTCGCCCAGCAACGCCACCCGGAACCAGTAGTACTCCACCCAGCGCAGGTGGCTCACCAGCCCGGAGACGGTCATCAGCGGCGATCCCGGCAGCGGCGCCCTGCGGGCGTCCTCCTCGGCCAGGCCCTGGCACTTGGCGTGCACGGTGGCCCGGGCGTAGTCGAGCATGGTGGTCAGGACGGCGCGTTCGTCCCAGCTGGGCGGGGTGTCGGTGCGGGTCATTCCGCGGATGCTCGCCTACCCCGGCCCGTGCGTCCAGCGATTATGCCGGCGCGACGGCCGCCGGACGCCGGGCCGGGCGCCGTGCCGGACGCCGGGCCGGACGCCGGGCCGGACGCCGGGCCGGACGCCGGGCCGGACGCCGGGCCGGGCACCGGGCCGGGCGCCGGGCCGAGCCACCGGCCGGTGCTGACGAGCCGCCAGTGGTCCTGTCGGTGGCGGCGGCTAGCGTGGCGCCCGCGACCGGCCCGTCCCCGCCGGCCGCTCCCCTCCCCATCCCCGCGAGGAGCGCCATGTCCCCCTCTCCCGCCCCCGTCCCGACCGGACCGGCCTCCTGCGGCGTCGTGGAACTGCGGCAGTACACCCTGCTGCCGGGCCGGCGCGCGGAGCTGGTCGACCTCTTCGACCGGCACTTCGTGGAGTCGCAGGAGGAGGTCGGGATGCGCGTCGTCGGGCAGTTCCTCGACCTGGGCTCCCCCGACCGCTTCGTCTGGCTGCGGGCCTTCCCCGACATGGCCGCGCGGGCCGAGTCGCTGGCCGCCTTCTACCTGCGGCACCCCGCCTGGCGGGAGCACGGCGCCGCGGCCAACGCCACCATGGTGGACTCCGACGACGTCCTGCTGCTGCGGCCGGCGACGGATCCGGCCACCGACGTCTTCCCCCGCCCGGCCGCCGCCCGCCCGCCGCTCGACGCCGCCGGGGCGCCGCCCTCCTCGCTGGTCACGGCGGCCGTCCACCACCTGGCCGGCCCGGCGGAGCTGGCCGAGTTCGTCGAGTTCTTCCACACCCGGGTGCGGCCCGCGCTCACCGCGGCCGGGGCCCCGCCGGTGGCCGTGCTGCGGACCGAGCCGGCGGAGAACACCTTCCCCCGGCTGCCGGTGCGCACCGGCGAGCACGTCCTGGTGTCGATCACCGCGTTCCGGGACGCCGGCCACCACCGCGACCACCTCGACCGGCTCGCCGCGCTCCCCGGGTGGCGGGAGGAGGTCGTCCCGGAGATCACCCGGCGCCTCGCCCGGCGCGGGCAGCTGCTACGGCTGGCGCCCACCCCCAGGTCGCTGCTGCGCTGACGCCCCGGCGGCGGAACGGAAGTCGTGCCACGGCGCGCTGTCCACGAAGTGGTTGTCGAACAGGTCCTGGGAGTCCAGGACCTCGCGCGGGTCGGCCAGACCCCGGCTGATCCGCTCCGCCAGCCGGAAGTACTCGAAGCGTTCCGCCCCGGGCATCAGGAACAGCATGTCCACCCCGGTGTCGGCGGGGGTGCGGAAGGTGTGCGTGGTGCCGGGCGGGACCAGCAGGTAGTCGCCCTCCCGGGCGGTGACCACCCGCTCCCCGACCAGGACGTGCAGGCCGCCCTCGATGATGAAGAAGATCTCCGGCGCGTGGTCGTGGTAGTGCGGCGCCGGCCCGTCGGTGTTGCTGGCCATCGTGCTGCGGATGGCGCTCGGCGCTCCGCCGGGGCCGCCGTCGGCCAGCAGCCGGAGGGTGTTGCCGCCGACGGCGAGCACCTCCGCGTCGTCGGCGCGCACCAGCACGGGTTCCGTTCCGCCCGAACCGATCAGTGTCATGGGGACCTCCTCGTCGCTCGCCGGTGTCCTCCCCCGTGAGACCGGGCGGCCCGCGGAAACGTGACACCCGGCGGCGTGATCCGCGTCACGCCACCTGGCCGGCGGTCAGGGGCGCAGCACCAGGCGGATGCCGTGCGCCTCGCCGGACTCGACCCGCCGGTGGGCCTCCGCGGCGGCGCTCAGCGGAAGCAGCTCGATGCGCCGTGGCGAGAGCATGCCAGCCGACAGCAGTTCGTTGACCCGCTCCGCCGCGGCGGCCAGCTCCGTGGTCCGCGCCCGGCTGATGACGAACCCGAGCACGCTTGCGTCCTTGGTGTACAGCGGGCCGACCGGCAGCGGCGGGTCGCCGTCGGCCCGCCCCAGGCCGGCCAGCACGAGGATCCGGCCGCGCACGGCGAGCAGTTCGACGGCGGTGGTCAGGTCGTTCCGCCCGGAGGTGTCCATGTACACGTCCACGCCGTCCGGTGCCGCCGCCCGGATCCGTTCGGCGAGGTCCGGGGCGTGGTAGTCCAGGGCCAGCGAGGCGCCCAGCGAACGGCAGTACTCCAGGTCCGGCCGGCCGGCGCTGGCGATCACCCGGGCACCGGCCGCGCTGGCCATGCGCACCGCGGCGGCGCCGACGTTGCCGGCCGCGCCGGCGACGAAGACGGTGTCGGTGGACCGCAGCCGGCCGTGGGTGAACAGGGCGAGGTGGGCGGTGGCCGCCGGGTGCACCACGGCGACGGCGGTCACCGCGTCGGTCTGCTCCGGCAGCGGGTACAACCGCTCGACGGGCACCGCGACGTACTCGGCCGCCGCCCCTGGGCGGCCGTCGTGCCCCATGCTGTTGCACCAGACGCGGTCGCCCTCGGCGAAGCCGCCGGCCGAGCCGTCGTCCGGCACGGCGACGACCGTGCCGGCGAGGTCCCGGCCGATCACGAAGGGGAAGCTCATCGGGGTCGGGTAGGCGCCGGAGCGGACGAGGGTGTCCACCGCGTTGACCGCCACCGCCTCCACGCGCACCAGCGCCTCCCCGCTGCCCACGGCGGGCAGCGGCAGCTCGCCCACGCGGATGGCGTCGACGGGACCGGGACGGTCGATCCACGCGGCAGCCGTGCGCTCCGGCAGGTCGGCCATGGCGTGACTCCCTCCTCCGCTGGTGCTCACCAGTTGCTCACCCCGAGCAGTATGCGGGCGCCCGCCCGTGAACGCGCGTCAGGCGACCCCGGGGACACGCCGCCGCCCGCCACCAGCCCCCTGCGGGGGGATCCCCCGGGCCGGTGGCGCGCGGCGCCGGTCGTCAGGCGTACCGGTCGCCGGGCGAACGGGTCGTCAGGCGTACCGGTCGTCAGGCGCGGGGGGCGCGCAGGGCGCGCACGTCGGCCCGGCGGCGGGCCAGCACCAGGGTCAGGCCGGCCAGCAGCGCGGCGGCGCTGCCCATGGCGGTGAGGGTGGTGGCGGGTCCGGCCCCGGTCGAGGCGAGCTGGCCGTTCGGGTTCGGGGTGTTCCCGCCGGCGCCGGACGTGCCGCCGGTGGTGGCCTGCGGGGTGGCCGACGGGCTGGGGCCGGCGGTGGCGTCGTCGGTCGCCGCCGCCACGGTGAAGGTGGCCTCGGCGTCGGCGAAGTACACCTCGGCGGCGTCCCCGGCCGGGTCGTCCCCGGCCGCCTCGTCCGCGGTCAGCCGGTCCGCGGAGGACGCGAGGGCGTCGGGGAGCTCCACGCCGTCCGTCGAGTGGCCGCCGCCGTAGGCGTACCAGCCCAGGTCGCCGTCGCCCAGGCCGGCGGTGCCGCCGAAGGTCGCGTAGTACCCGCCCTCGGGTGCCTCGGCGCCGGCGGTGACCCGCAGCGAGAGGGTGACCTCCTCGCCCGCCGGGATGTCGTAGCTGCCCAGGTCGCCGTACGCGTCCTCGTCGTCCAGGTTCTCCATGGTCGGCAGCTCCACGGGACGCCATCCGCCGTCGCCGTCCGCGACCTCGACGACCAGGTCGCCGTCGTGCACCAGGTCGTCGCCGTCCTCCGGCCAGACGAACAGCGAGGTGGCCAGGTCCGCGACGTCCCGCCCGGTGTCGTTGGCGATGGTCAGCGTGGTGACCGTCGGCTCGCCCCGGACCAGTTCGGCGCCGTCCAGGCCGTCCCAGGTGGTGGGCAGGTCGTGGTAGTCGCCCCAGGGGGCGCAGTCCTCGCCGCCGTCGCCGAGGACGAGGGCGCTGGCGGCGGCCGCCTGGATCGCGTCACCCGGGTACTCGGCCGCGCCGTCCAGGAGGTCCAGGAAGTCGTCGGCGGTGTGCGCGGAGGCGTCGTAGGCGACCACGCCACCCAGGACGGGGCCGCAGGCCGGCGCGTCCCCGTCGGCGGTCAGCCGGAAGTCGACGGTGACCGTGCCGTCCGCGGAGACCGGGTACTCGCCCAGGTCGCCGGCGAGCACCAGGCCCCCGCCGTGCGCGGAGACCGCGGCGGGCGCCCAGGCGCCGTCGGCGCCCCGGACCTCCACCGTGAGGTGTTCGGGTTCGAGCCCGCCCCAGGAGGTCAGGCCGAAGAGCACGCCGAGCCGGTCCGCCTCGGCCCCGTCGGTGGCGGCGAGGACGGCCCGGGCGACCACCGGGTCGCCGCCGGGGACGAGCTCGGCGCCATCGAGGCCGGTGACCGTGGCGTCGAACGGGGTGCGCCCGACGAGTCCGTTGATCCCCGAGGCGACCTCGCCCAGGTCGTCACCCTCCCCCGCGACCAGGGACTCCAGGAGGTCGGAGGCCAGGGAGCCGTCGGAGGAGGTGTCGGTGACGACAGCCGCGGCCGGGGCCCCGCTCCACGCGGCGGCCTGGGCGCCGCCGGCCGTGGCCGTCGCCATCACACCGGCGAGCAGGCAGGCCGCGACGGCCTGGGAACGACGAAGTCTCATGAGCGGATGTGGCTCCTCGTTGCGCAGTGGCGCCGGGGCGGTGCGGAGGAGACCGACACCGGGCGGCGCGATCCGGGCCGACGCGGCCACCGGATCGGCAGCTCAAAATATCCGAATATCGCCCTTGTGTAAGCCGGTCGGACGGGATCCGCACTGGTGATCACTGACACAGCGTCCAACGGGAACCGGCCGGACCTGACCCGCTGACGGGAACCGGCCCCGCCCTGTGGCAGGTTGGATCACCGAGCGGACCGCGACGACCGCGGCCCGGAGCGCACACGAGGAAGGGACGTCGGATGAGCGTCGTCAAGATCAACGTGCTGACGGTCGGCGAGGAGATGCGCGAGGAGTTGGAGAAGCGGTTCGCCTCCCGGGCGGGCGCGGTGGAGAGCTCGGACGGCTTCGAGTGGTTCGAGCTGCTGCGCCCGGCGGAGGGCACCGACAAGTACCTGGTGTACACCCGCTGGCGGAGTGAAGAGGACTTCGCCAACTGGATGTCCGGCCCGATGCAGGCCGCCCACCGGGGTGGTTCGGCCACCGCCGGCTCGGAGGCGGGCGTGGGCACGGGCGCCGGGGTGGACGCCGGCGAGCAGCCGAAGCGTCCGGCCGCCTCCGCCTCCGAGGTGTGGTCCTTCGAGGTGGTGCAGCAGGCCGGGCCGAAGAGCAGCTGACACGGCCGATGGCCGGGCCGGGCCACCGCGCCGGCCACCGTGCGCGTCGGCGCGGCGCGGCGCGGCCCGGCTCCCGGCGGTGGCGCGCCGCCTCCGGGGCCGGGCGCGGTCCGCCCGCGGCGCAGGGTGGTGTCAGCTGCCGATCCACACCGTCGTGGTGTTGCAGAACTCGCGGATGCCGTGCCCGGCCAGCTCGCGGCCGTAGCCCGAGCGCTTCACCCCGCCGAACGGCAGCGCCGGGTGCGAGGCCGTCATGCCGTTGATGAACACGCTGCCGGACTCCAGGTCGCGCAGCAGCCGCTCCTGCTCCTGCTGGTCACGCGTCCAGGCGTTGGAGCTCAGGCCGAAGGAGGTGGCGTTGGCCAGGCCGATCGCCTCCTCGATGTCGGCCACCCGGAACACGCTGGCCACCGGGCCGAAGGTCTCCTCGCGGAACACCCGCATCTCCTCGGTGACGCCGGTGAGGACGGTCGGCTCGTAGAACCAGCCGGGGCGATCCGGTCGCCGTCCGCCGCACTCCACCCGCGCGCCGCGCGCCACCGCGTCGTCCACCATCGCGGCGAGGTCGGTGAGCCCCCGCTCGCTGGAGAGCGGCCCGACCTCGGTGGCCTCGTCCAGCGGATCGCCCACGGTCAGCGCCCGCATGCCGGCCGTGAAGCGCTCCAGGAAGGCGTCGTGGACGTCGGCGTGCACGATGAACCGCTTGGCCGCGATGCAGGACTGCCCGGTGTTCTGCGTCCGGGAGGTGACCGCGACCCGCGCCGCCCGGTCGACGTCGGCCGAGGGCAGCACCAGGTAGGGGTCGCTGCCCCCCAGCTCCAGCACCGTCTTCTTCACCTCGTCACCGGCGATGGCGGCCACCGACCGGCCGGCCGGCTCGCTGCCGGTGAGCGTCGCCGCCGCGACGCGCGGATCGCGCAGGACGCCCTCGATCTGCCCGGAGCCCACCAGCAGGGTCTGGAAGCAGCCGGGCGGGAACCCGGCCCGCTCGAACAGCTCGCCCAGGTAGAGCGCGGTCCGCGGGACGTTGGAGGCGTGCTTGAGCAGGCCGACGTTCCCGGCCATCAGCGCGGGCGCGGCGAACCGGACGACCTGCCAGACCGGGAAGTTCCACGGCATGACGGCGAGGACGGGGCCCATCGGCCGGTAGCGGACCAGGGCGACCGTGGCGCCCACCTCGTCGGCGTCGGCCGGCTCGTCGGCCAGCAGCGCCGGGGCGTGGTCGGCGTACCAGCGCATGGCCCGCACCGACTTGGCGATCTCGGCCTCGGCCTGGGTGACCGGTTTGCCCATCTCCACGGCGATGGTCCGGGCCAGCTCGCGGGCCTCGCCGGCCAGCACGTCCGCCGCCTCCTTGAGCCAGGCGGACCGCTGCGGGAAGGAGGTCAGACGGTAGTGGCGGAACGCCGCCTCCGCCCTGGCCAGGCACTTGTCGACCTGCCGGGCGTCGAGCGGCTCGAAGGTCTCGATCGTCTCGCCGGTGGCGGGGTTCACGGTGGCGATGGGCATGGCCGTTCCCTCGTCCTCTCCCTGGTGGTCGCCCCGTCGCGTCGCGTTCGTCCTCACGGGGCGCGACCCCGCGTGTGCCCCGGCGCGCGGGGATGATGCGCGTGCGGCGGCGCGCGCCGGCGGGGGCGCGGGCACGCCCGCCCGGTGGACCGAGCGGCCCGCTCCGTTTCGGTTGGGCGGGTGCCGGCCCGGGCATCCCCTCAGGGCGGCGGCGACGCGCGCGGCGGACTCGTCTTCCGGGGGGAAAGCTCATGGCGAACTACGGCAACGGCGCGCCGAACACACCGGCGGGGCAGACCAACGGCATGGCGGTGGCCGCGCTGGTCTGCGCCATCACCAGCTTCCTGCTCCTCCCCATCGTGCTCGGGCCGCTCGCCTTCGTCCTCGGCGCGCTGGCCAACTCGCCGCGGCGCACGGGCGGACAGCGCTCCGGGATCGCGACCGCCGCCATGGCGCTCGGGGCGGTCAGCGTCGTCGTGTGGCTGATCTTCCTCGGCCTCGCCACCAACTCCGCCTCCTGACCCGCGGGGCGCCGCCCGCCCCGGTCCAAGGTCCGGGCCGGCTCAGCGCCGGGCGTGCCGCGGCCCGCGCGGTTCGGCGAGGTCGTACATCGGATGCTCCCGGTCGCACCCGGCCGAGCTGCGGTTGATCGACACCAGCAGCCGGTGGAACTCCGGGTCGGCGTCGGCGTCCCACTCGCGCAGCGCCTCGGCCAGCACCTCCCGCCGGGCCTCGATCAGCCGCTCGCAGGCCAGCTCGCCCTCCGGCGTGCACACCAGCGCGCCGTCGTCCAGCCGCACCAGGTCCAGGGCGGCCAGCTGCGCGGCGAAGTTGTCGGTCTCCGCCTCGCTCCAGCGGCGCCCCCAGACGAGTTCGGCCGGCGACGCCCGGCCCATCCGCCGCAGCCGGAACAGCATCCACGCCGCGCCGGTGTCGACGTCCAGCCCGGCCCGCCGCACCATCGCGCGGTACAGCTCCCGGCCCGCCCGGTGCGAGGCCAGCTCGGACAGCCCCCGGGCCAGCTCCTCCGCCGAGCTGCGCTGGGTCGGCCCGGGCGGCACCGTCTCCCCGATGTCGGTGGTCTCGATGCCGCTGCGCAGCGGCACCTCCTTCAGCAGCCAGGAGAGCAGGAAGGCGGCGAGCGCCACCGGCACGGCGTAGAGGAAGACGTTGCCGATGGACTCGGCGTAGGCGTGCAGGAAGTCGCGCTGCACGGCGGGCGGCAGGGCCTCGCTCAGCCGGGGGTCGGACTGCGCGGCGGAGGGGTCGAAGCCGGGCGGCAGCACGACTCCGCGCAGCGCGTCGGCGAGGTGGTCGGTGAGCCGGCTGGCGAAGATCGCGCCGAAGACGGCCGTGCCGAAGGAGGCGCCGATGGAGCGGAAGAAGGTCACCCCGGAGGTGGCGGTGCCCAGGTCCCGGTAGTCCACCACGTTCTGCACCGCCACCACCAGCACCTGCATGACCAGGCCCAGGCCGAGGCCGAGGGCCAGGAAGTACAGGCTGCGGGTCCAGGCGCCGGTCGTCTCGTCCATGGTGGACAGCAGCAGCAGGGCGCCGGCGGTGACGGCGGTGCCGATGATCGGGAAGAGCCGGTAGCGGCCGGTGCGGCTGATGATCTGCCCGGAGCCGATCGAGGTGAGCAGCATGCCGAGCACCATCGGCAGCATGTGGACGCCGGACATGGTCGGCGAGACCCCGTCGACGACCTGGAGGAAGGTGGGGATGAAGGTCAGCGCCCCGAACATGGCGAAGCCGACGACGAAGCTGATCAGGGCGCAGACGGTGAAGACCCGCAGCCGGAACATCTTCAGCGGCAGCACCGGCTCCGGGGCGCGGCGCTCCACCGGCACGAAGACCGCGGTGAGCAGGGCGGCCAGCACCAGCAGCCCGACCACCTGGGCGGAGCCCCACGCCCAGGTGGAACCGCCGAGGGAGGCGACCAGCACCAGGCAGGTGGCGATGGCGGCGAGCAGCACGGTGCCGGCGTAGTCGATGCGGTGGCGCACCGGGCCGCCGCGGGGGCTCAGCACGACGGCGATGGCCAGCAGCGCCGCCGCCCCGAGCGGCAGGTTGACGTAGAAGACCCAGCGCCAGGAGAGGTGGTCCACGAAGAGACCGCCGAGCAGCGGGCCGAGCACGCTGCTGACCCCGAAGACCGCGCCGAAGAGTCCCTGGTAGCGGCCTCGGTCGCGGGGCGGCACGACGTCGCCGATGATGGCCTGGGTCAGCACCATCAGGCCGCCGCCGCCCAGCCCCTGCAGGGCGCGGAAGGCGATCAGCTCGGGCATGCTCCCGGCGATGCCGCACAGCGCCGAGCCGATGAGGAAGATCACGATGGCGGCCTGGAAGAAACGTTTCCGGCCGTACATGTCGCCGAGCTTGCCCCACAGCGGAGTGGCCACCGTGGAGGCCAGCAGGTAGGCGGTGACCACCCACGACAGGTGCTCCAGGCCGCCGAGTTCGCTGGCGATGGTGGGCAGCGCCGTGGAGACGATGGTCTGGTCGAGCGCGGCGAGCAGCATCGCCAGCATGAGGGATCCGAGGATCACCCAGGTGCTCGGCGGTGGAGCGTCAGGCTCCGCGGGTCGTCCCTCGCGATGGGTCACAGCCGGTGAGGCCATGAGGCTCCTCCTGTTCCCCGTCCTGTCCCCCCGCCCGGGTGCGCGCACGTCAGCGTCTCGTGATGACGACCCAAATCTTCCACATCATTCCGACAAAATGACCGTACGACACATTTGGTGCGCCCGGAGGGCGTAGTCGCACGCCCGGGCGGCGTGGGGGAAGCGGTGCGTCCGGGACGGAGCGGCGTGCATAATCGTCACTCGTTCGTGTGGAGCCCGCGGTGCGCCAGGCGCTCACGGACCACCAGAGGGGGGCGAGCGACGGGCCCGCATGCGGCGCGACGAGGGAGACCACGATGACGGCAGCTGATCAGGGTCGCCCCGGCTCGGACGGCGACCGGGGCCCCGCCGGCCCCACCGGCTCCGCCGCGCACACCGAGGGCAACCCGGGGAAGCGGGGCCCCGGCCCCGAGCCAGACCCGGGCCACGGCCCCGGTCCCGGTCCCGAGCAGCCGCCCACGCCGCTCGTCCGCCCCTACGTCGCGGGCCCCACCGACGGCGCCGACCGCTCCGGCGCCATGGAAGGGCCGGACACCCCGCCGGCCGGCACCGACGGGACCCGGCCCGACGGCCCACCGCCCGGCACGTCCCGGCCCGGCGGACCGGCCAACGACGCCGAACAGACCACCGTCCTCGGCCGGATCGACCCCGCGGCGGCCGACCCCGGCCCGTCCGGCGGGGAACCCGCCACCCGGACCCTCCCCCTCGTCCCGCAGGCGCCCACCACCATCGGCCGCCCCGACGGCGCCTGGCCGAACGGACCGACCGAGGTCGACACCGAGGCCGGGCAGGACACCGCCCGCGGTGGGCGCGGCTCCCACCGCCAGCCCCGCAACCGCGGCCTGATGGTGTTCGGATCGGCCGCCGCCGTCGCCGCCGTGGCAGTGCTCGGCACCACGCTGGCCTCCCCCACCGGGAACGAGGTCGACGACCTCACCGGACTCAACCTCCCCACCGGCTTCGCCTCCCCCGCCCCCTCCGACTCCCCCACGGCCTCGGCCACGCCGTCGCCGTCCGCCAGCGCGTCCAGCAGCGCCGCCCCGTCCGCCCCGCCGACCGTGGCCGCCACCGCCACGGAGACCGCCGACGCCAGCGCGTCGCCGTCGCCCAACACCCCCGACGGCACCCCGTCGGCCGGCGATTCGGACGGTGGCGAGCAGACCTCCGCACCACCGGACGCCGCCCCGTCGGACGACCGCGGCTCCGGATCGGGCGGGGGCGGCAACGACAACGGCGGCTCGGACGACGCCTCCTCCTCACCCCCGGGCAACAGCCGGCCCGGCGACCCGCAGGGCGGCTCGGGCGGCGACGAGGAGGACACGTCCGGCGGCGACGACGCCGGCCAGGACGGGGGCGACTCCGGGGGCGACGGCGAGGAGGAGCCCACGGACGGCGGGACCCTCGCCCCCGGGGACGAGGGCGAGGAGGTGGAGGACCTCCAGCGCGACCTCAACACGATGGGCTACCGCTGGGTCCGGGTGAACGGGCGGTACGACGAGGCGACCACCTCGGCGGTGTACCGCTTCCAGGACGACCACGACGTCGTCGGCGACCCGCCCGGCGTCTACGGCCCCAACACGCGGGAGACCATGGACCGGGCCCTCGGCCGCGGCTGACCGGCCCCGCCCTCACGGGCCCGGAGGTCGGCCCACCGGGGTCGCCCCGTACCGAGCGCGAGACCCACCGAGGTTGACCCACCGGGCCCGGGGTAGCCGCCGACGCGCCCGGACAACCGCGCGAGCCGAGGAAGGGCCCGGCTCTCATGACCTCACCCCCCAACGGGATGCGGGTGGCCGTCGTCGGCGCCACCGGAAACGTCGGCACCAGCGTGGTGCGCGCACTCACCGACGACCCCGCGATCGCGTCGGTGCTCGCCGTCGCCCGCCGCCCACCACGCCGCGCCGACTGGTCCCCCGGCAAGACCACCTGGCTGCCCGCCGACATCACCCGGGACCACCTCACCGGGCACCTCGACGGCTGCGACGCGCTGATCCACCTCGCCTGGGCCCTCCAGCCCTCCCACGACCCGGTCGCCACCTGGCGGAACAACGTCCTCGGCGCCCTGCACGTCTTCCGGGCCGTGGCCCAGGCCGGCGTCGGCGCGCTGATCCACGCCTCCTCCGTCGGCGCCTACTCACCCGGCCCCCAGCAGCGACGGGTCGACGAGTCCTGGCCCACCCACGGCTGGCCGAAGGCCGCCTACTGCGTGGAGAAGGCCTACCTGGAACGCGCCCTCGACGCCTTCGAGTGCCGCCACCCGCGGATCCGAGTGGTCCGGATGCGCCCCGGCTTCCTCTTCAAACGGGAGGCGGCCCGCGCCCAGGCACGCCTCTTCGCCGCGCCCGCGCTGCTACCGCACGCCGTGCTGCCCGACGCCCTGGCGAGCCGCCTCGCCCTCCAGCGGCTCGTGCCTGCCGTGCCGAACCCGCCCGGCCTGCGCTTCCAGGCCCTGCACACCGACGACGCCGCCGAGGCCTACCGGCTCGCCACGCTGCGCCCCGTCTCCGGGGCCTTCAACCTGGCGGCCGAACCCGCGGTGGACGCCGACCTGCTGGGCAGGATCCTGCGCGCCCGCCCCCTGCCGCTGCCCACCCGCCCGCTGCTCGCCGCCGCGTCCGCCGCCTGGCACCTCCGCCTGCTGCGCGCCTCACCCGACCTGCTCGACGCCATGCTCCGACTGCCGCTGATGGACGCCTCCCGGGCCGGGCGCGAACTGGGGTGGTCCCCCCGCCACACCGCCGGCGAGGCAATCGAGGACCTCCTCCGCGGCCTACGCGAACCCCCGCCGGCCCCCACCCCTGCGCTGCGCCACGCCGTCAGCCCGGAGCCCTGGCTGGCCCGACCGTAGGGCCCCGGCTGTTTCCCCGGGCTTTGCCCCCTTGTTGGGCTCCCCTTTTGGCGGCCCCTTGTCCCCGGGATGCCCCACCCCTTCACCCCGCCCCATTACCCAACTTCAGTGCTCAAACTCTCGCCCCGCCCCCATTACCCAACTTCAGTGCTCAACCTCTCGCCCCGCCCTCACCGCCCAACTTCAGCACCCCCCTCCTTCATCCCGCCCCCATCGCCCGCCACCTGGCCCACCCCCTTTCGCCCACCCCCCTCGTTACGCCGGCCCGATTCCCACCCCTCACTGATTTCCTGCCATTGACATGCTCTTGCCCAAATGCCCCCGGGGGGCCCGAAGGGGGACGCCCTTATTTCAAGGCTTTCACAGAAATGGGGTGGCTCCACAGTCCCCTTTCGCCGCCTGTGGATAACTCCGGTTCAGGGCATGCCAATAAGCGGTCGCCCCTCCAGATCGCCATCCCGCCCCAGAACCACTGGACCGCGGAAGCGCCGAGCCACCGAGCCCTCAGCCACAAGAGCACCGAACCACCGAGCCACCCAGGCCGCCCCCTTCCTCGCTGGACCACCAGGCCGCCGGGGACACCCCTTCCACCCCGCCACCCCGAGCAAACACTTGCACGAGCCGTATCGCATCGCCAACAATAGAAAGCGCATGCAACCAACTGGAGGTACTGCCCATGCGTGTCTTCGTCACCGGCGCCAGCGGATACATCGGCGGCTCGGTCGCCGCGCGTCTGGTCGAAGCGGGTCACGAGGTGACCGGCCTGGTCCGAACGGCCGAGAAGGCGGACGCCCTCCGGGAGCGGGGCATCGCCCCGGTCCTCGGCGGCCTCGACGACCGTGACGCCCTCACCCTGGCCGCCGACGGGGCCGACGCGGTGATCAACGCCGCGGACAGCGATCACCGCGGCGCCGCCGAAGCCCTGGTCGACGCGCTCGCCGGCACCGGCAAGGCGCTGCTGCACACCAGCGGCTCCAGCATCGTGGGCGACGACGCCCGCGGCGAGGCGTCCGACCGGACCTTCACCGAGGCGGACGTCGCCCCGGGCAGCCCGTGGCAGCCCGAGCCGGACAAGGCTCCGCGGGTGGCGATCGACCGGCTGGTCCTCGCCGCGTCCGAGCGCGGCGTCCGGTCGGTCGTGCTGTGCAACACCCTCATCTACGGGCACGGCCACGGCATCGCACGCGACAGCGTGCAGGTCCCCCGGCTGGTCCAGCAGGCCCGGCGCAGCGGCGTCGCCCGGCACATCGGCCCGGGCCGCAACATCTGGTCGACCGTCCACATCGACGACGTCGTCGACCTCTACACCAGGGCGCTGGAGGCGGCGGCCCCCGGCTCCTTCCACTTCGTCGAGAACGGCGAGGCGTCCTTCGCCGAGATCGTGCAGGCGATCGCCGACACCCTGGGGCTCGGCACCGCCCAGCCGTGGGACATCGACTCGGCGATCGAGGAGTGGGGGTACGAGGCGGCCGTCTACGCCCTCGGGTCCAACAGCCGGGTGCGCGGCGTCGCCCCGCGCGAGCAGCTGGGGTGGAAGCCCCAGCACGACTCCGTCACCGACTGGATCCGCCGTCGGCTGACCGCGACCGAGGCCGGCTGAGTCGACGGGCGGGTGCCAACCGAGCCGCCGAGCCGCCGGACAACCCCCGGAGCGCCAGGCTCCCACGCGGCCGAGGGCGGGCGAGGGCTGGCGAGGGCTGGGCGACGGCGGGCGCCGTTGGCGTTCGGGGCCTGCCACGGGTCACAGTGGCCCCATGAGCCCCGAGCCCAGCGCACCCGACCACGCCCACGGCCTCCCCGGCTTCGGCGTCGACGAGTTCCAGCAGGTGCTGCTCCGCCGCATGGCCGACCACCGCCCGGAGCTCGTCGAGGAGGCCCTGCGCCGGCTCGGCGCCGGCCGCGCGGCGATGCGGGAGGCGAACCGCCGCTGGCAGGCGATGGTGCGCTCGCGCACCTTCCCGCGCGGCGAGCGGCGCTACCGGCTGGTCCTCGGCCCGCCCGAGTCGCGGGTGACCCGCCAGGTGGGCGACCTGCCCTGCACGGCGCTGTGGTGGCGGCTGCCGCTGTGGCCGGATCTCCGCTTCGAAGTGCTGCTCGGTCCGGACGGGGCGGCCTGGAACGAGTGGCTGGTCCGACCGGATCCGGCGACGGCGCCGCCCCTGCGCACCACGGCCGACCTGCGCCCCTGGGGGGCCGTGGTGGACGACGTGGCGCGGGCCTTCCCGCCGGCCCGGCCGCTGGAGGGCAGCGCGCCCACCCGGTGGGGGCTCGCGTTCCGCGCGCCGGATCCGGACGGGCTGCCGCAGCGGTGCTCGGCCGAGTTCACCTGGGGCCTGCTGCAGCGCTGGACGACGGAGCCGGAGCCCCAACCGAGTCCCGGGACCGAGCCGGGGCCCGGATCGCCGACGGGGCCCGGGTCGGCGACGGGGCGAGCGCCGGGGCCCGGGGCGGGCTGAACCGCGCCCCGGGGCGGAGGCGTCCGGGCTCGGGAATCTCCGACGGCCGAGGCCACCGGTGGCGGGGGCCGTCCGGCGCCCGGACCGCGGAGGTCAGTGGGCGCCGGCGCTGGGGTCCAGCACCCCGAAGAGAACCAGGCACCACACGGCGATGCCCAGCAGCACCCGGTAGACGACGAAGCCGGTGAAGCTGTGGGTGCTGATGTAGCGCAGGAACCAGGCGACCGCCGCGTAGCCGACCGCGAAGGCGATGATCGTGGCCACGATCGTCGGCCCCCAGGCCGGGCTCTCCCCGCTGCCGATGTCGAACAGCTGCAGGCCGCCCGAGGCCAGCACCGCCGGGATGGCCAGCAGGAAGGAGTAGCGGGCGGCGACCTCGCGCTTGTAGCCCATCAGCAGGCCGGCGGTGACCGTGCCGCCGGAACGCGAGACGCCCGGCACCAGCGCGAGCGACTGGGCGAAGCCGTAGACCAGGGACTCCTGGAAGTTCAGCTTGTCGAATCCCCGGTTGTTCAGGGCGATCCGGTCGGCGATCAGCAGGATGATGCCGAAAACGATCAGGGTCGTTCCGATGAGCCGCAGATCGCGGAACGTCGTCTCGATGGTGTCCTCGAACAGCAGCCCCAGCACGCCGATCGGGATCGTGCCGACGATCACGTACCAGCCCATCCGGGCGTCGAGCTCGGAACGGAGCGCCGGCGTGTACAGCGAGCGGAACCAGGTCGAGACGATGTTGACGATGTCCTTGCGGAAATAGATCAGCACCGCCGCCTCGGTGCCGATCTGGGTGACGGCGGTGAACGCCGCACCCGGGTCGTCCCAGCCGGCGAACGCGGAGACCACGCGCAGGTGGGCGCTGGAGGAGATCGGCAGGAACTCGGTCAGGCCCTGGACCAGCCCCAGGATGACGGCCTCGAACCAACTCATGCCGCACCGCCCCGGAACTGCTCGGACACGGGTACTGCGGTGGCGGTACGGAGCCGCTGTATGGGGGCTGCGCTGGACGACGCCGCGGCGCGGCCGAGTGCGCGCCGGTGGGAAGCGGTCTGCATGTAGTCGGGCCGTTTCTGGATGTGGCGAGATCTGCACGGACTGGCGAACGAAGAGTACCGGTCCGCGGCACACGTCCATCCGTTCGGCTCCACCCCCACCCGGCTCCTGAACAACGGATGAACTCCGGGAGACACATTCGCCACACATCGGTCGCCGGCCCGCCTCGGCGCACCGCGCGCCGCTCCCCCGGCGGGCGGGGCGGGCACGGAAAGCGGTGCGGTCCGCGCGGTTGCGACCGGCCGATCCCGGGGAACGGGCATCTCATGCGTAATCGACGTCTGGTGGCCGTCGCCGTCGCGGTCACCACCGCCTCCGTGACGGCCACCCTCACGGGTTGCGACGGCGGTGGGACCGTGGACGGCTCGGCGGCCTCCCCGTCGATCACCCTGCCGCCCTCCGGGGCACCACCCGCCCCGACCTCCCCGCCGCCCTCCCCCTCACCGCCGGCCTCGCCGTCCCCCTCCCCCTCGGTGAGCAGCAGCGCGCCCCTGGGCATCACCCCGCCCGGCACGGAACTGCTGATGGGAGAGGCCGCGGTGCTGTCGCTGCCCGGAGCGGGCGCGGACGGCGGCGACCTCACCGTGCTGATCACCCCGCAGGCCGTCGAGCAGGGGGACATCGCGGACTTCGAGGGGTTCGAGGTGGCCGAGGAGCACACCGACGACACGCCGTACTACGTGACGGTCGGCTACGAGCTGCTCGCCGGGGAGCCCTCCGAGGAGCCCGAGCTGAGCAATCCGCTGGCCGCCGCGACCGGGGAGGGCGACGCCGCGGCCAAGGTGAGCCTGCTGGGGTCGCTCCCGGCCTGCGCGGACGACCCCGCCGAGGGCTGGACGGAGGACGGCACCCGCACCGAGTGCGAGGTCTTCTTCGTCGGCTCGGGGGAGCGGGTGGCCTCCCTGCTGTGGTACGCCGCGCCGGACACCGCGCCGGTGACCTGGCGCCTGGAGCAGGAGTGAGCCGGGTCCGGCGACGGCCGGCGAGGACCGGCGACGCCCCGGCGGTGAAACGCCGGGGCGGGCGGGGACACCGTGTGATCGGTGTCCCCGCCCGCCCGTCCACACCGGGCTACCGGGCCGTCAGCGGCGGTCCTGCTCCTTCTCCACGTTGGCGCAGGTGTTGCCGAGGGTCGGGTTGAGCACGCCGATGATGTCGACGGTGTTGCCGCACACGTTGGCCGGGATGTGGATCGGCACCTGCACGACGTTGCCGGAGACGACACCCGGGGAACCGATCGCGGCGCCCTCGGCCTCGGCCTCGGCGTTGGCGGTACCGGCGATGCCGCCGACCAGGCCACCGGCCATCGCCACGACGGCGAGGGACTTCTTGACGTTCATGTCACTCCTCGGGATGCACTGATTGCGATTCGGACCTCCGCGGCTGTCCACGGAGGTCCGCGGAGGTCGGGGGAGAGCCGGGCCGCCGTGGTGGCGGCCCCTGCCGGGGGCGGTCAGCCCTTCTCGGCGTTGACGCAGGTGTTGCCGATCGTGGGGTTGAGCACGCCGATGACGTTGATGGTGTTGCCGCAGACGTTGGCCGGGATGTGGACCGGCACCTGCACGGCGTTGCCGGAGACGACACCCGGGGAGCCGACCGCCGCGCCCTCGGCCTCCGCCTCGGCGTGGGCCGTGGTGGCGCTGCCCGTGATCAGGCCGATGGCCAGGGCGCCCAGCGCCAGGGTCTTCTTGAGGTTCATGGCACTTCTTCCTCGTCTTGGCCTCACACGGAGGCCACGGGAACCGGAGGGCGGGCCCGGCGGACGGGAGCGAGTTTCCGTCCCCGGGCCCGCGCCTACTCGGAGCGGGGAGCCGCTCAGCGCCCGGCTTCGACGTCCTTGTCGACGTTGGCGCAGGTGTTGCCGAGGGTCGGGTTCAGCACGCCGATGATGTCGACGGTGTTGCCGCACACGTTCACCGGGATGTGGATCGGCACCTGCACGGCGTTGCCGGAGACGACACCCGGGGAGCCGACCGCCGCGCCCTCGGCCTCCGCCTCGGCGTGGGCGGTCCCGGCGAGACCGGCGACGAGACCACCGGTCATGGCGACGACGGCGACAGACTTCTTGATCATCCTCAAAATCTCCTCATTCGCGTTCCGAGCGTTGCGAGCGTTGCGAGCCAACCGGGTGACCCGGCACTGCACTCAACGCGGCGGCCACCGATCGGTTGCGGCACCCACCACCGCATTCACACGTTCGGGGGGTTACACCCGCTCCGACCTGCGTCGAAGCGGCTCTCCCTCGGCGTGTCGCGCGACCGGAGCCCAGCTCGATTGACCCTGGCGCCCCTCGAACAGGTACGCTGTGTCCCTCCGTACGCGTGCACGGCCCCCGGCTGCTCCCCGCAACCGGTCCACGCCACGCACGGGCGCATAGCTCAGTGGTAGAGCACTGCTCTTACAAAGCAGGGGTCGGCGGTTCGAAACCGTCTGCGCCCACCCGGCGGCCCTCCCCCGTTTCCCGTGGAAACGCCCGGGGACGGCCGGTATCGGCACGGCCGGCGTTCGCCAGCCGGCGTTCGCCACGGCCGTGACGCGGCTTCGGTTGGCGAGCCGTCACCGCGGGGGCGGCTCGGCCGCGGGCGGCGGCCCGAGCGGCCACCACAGCTCCGGGCGCTCCCAGTCCACGCCGGAAGGCGCCGCGGGGAGGGTGCCGACGCGCCGGGCGCCGGTGCGCCGGTAGAAGCTCTCGGCCGGCGGGTGGGAGACCACCCGCACCCCCGGCAGCCCGGCCAGCCGTGCCTGCCCCAGCATGTGGTCGACCAGTCGCCGGCCCAGTCCCCTGCCCTGGGCGTGGTCGGCCACGAACAGCAGGTCCAGCTCGGCCGCCTCCGGGGGGTCGGCGACGAGCGCGTAGAAGCCCAGCAGGCGCCCGCCGGCGTCGGCGGCCCGGAAGACCAGGTGGCGGGCGACGTAGCCGGGCGTGACCCGGTATCCGGCGATGCTGGAGGCGTACCGGCCCTGGTAGGCGCTGGAGGCGTGGATCAGCTCGGTGATCGCTCCCGCGCTCCGCCTGCCGGCCCGCTCGATCACCGTCGTCCTCACCGTCGCAGTATGTCAGTGCCGCCGGGCCGCCCCGGCGGCGGGCGCGATCCGGTGCTCAGGCGCTGGTGAGGTGGGCGGGGGCGGGCTCGGAGTCGGAGAGGTTGTCGGGGAGCTGGAGGCCCTGGCGCAGCGGGACCAGCTCGCTCTGCAGCACCATGGTGGCCGCGCCGATGGCGGAGGCGGTGGCGGCCGAGCGGGAGAGCCGGACCTCGACGCGGTGCGCGGCGCGGGGGAAGAAGGCGCGGTCGAGTTCCTCCTGGACCACCGGCAGGTAGGTGGAGCCGGCTATGGCCAGGCTCGGCCCGGTGAGCACCAGGAGTTCGACGTCCATGACGTTGGCCAGCGTGCGGGCGGCCACGGCCAGGTAGCGGGCGGAGCGCTCCAGGATGGCGCGGGCCCCGGGTTCGCCGCGGCGGGCGGCGCGGGCGACGGCGGCGAACTCGGCGGCCACCGAGGGCCGGGAGCGCTTGCGGCCGGTGAGGCCGGCGGCGCGGGCGACCTTGGCGTCGGCGCGGGCGGCGGCGACCACCGCGGCCGGGCCGCCGAGCACCTCGGTGCATCCGCGCGCCCCGCACCAGCACTCGGGGCCGTCGACGTCCAGGCAGATGTGGCCGATCTCGCCGGCGTTGCCGCTGGCGCCGCGGTAGGCCACGCCGTTGACCATCAGGCCGGCGCCGATGCCGCTGCCCATGTAGAGCGCGGCGAAGGTGGAGGTCTGTCCGACCAGGCCGGACCAGTGTTCGCCGAGGGCGGCGGCGGTGGCGTCGTTGTCCAGGATGACCGGCAGGCCGGTGGCCTCGGAGAGGGCGCGGTCCAGCGGGAAGTCCTCCCAGTGCCGCATCGAGGGGGGTGTGAGCCGCATGCCGCTGGTGGGGGTGAGCGGGCCGGGGGAGACCAGGCCGAGGCCGAGCACGCGGCCGCGTTCGACCCCGGCGCCGTCGATCAGCGCCTCCACCTCCCCGGACATCCGGTCGACGACGGCCTGCGGCTCCTCCGCCCCCACGCCGGGGCGCGCGGTGCGGGCGACGACCGAGCCGCCGAGGTTGGTGAGGACGTAGGCGATCCCGGCGTGGTCGAGGTGGACGCCGACGGCGTACCGGGAGGACTGGTTGAGCTGGAGCAGGACCCGGGGCTTGCCGCCGGTGGACTCCGCGCGCCCGCTCTCCAGCACCAGGCCGTCCTGGATCAGCCGGCGGACCACGGTGGAGATGGTGGCGCCGGTGAAGCCGGTGGCGTCGATCAGGCCGACGCGGCTGATGGTGCCGGCCGCCCGGATCACGTCCAGGACGGCGGCCCTGCTGCTCGCGTGCGGAATGGCTCGTGCTGCTCCGCCCACTTGGTCCCTCCACCTCACGCCACGCTGTCGCGCTCATGATGCCGGATGCCGCCCGGCGGATCTCGCCAGGCAACTTTGTTAGCTTACCTTCCTTACTCCGCCGCAGGTCAATGCGGCGGGGCGGGCGGGACCGGCCACCCACGCCGCACCCGGACCCCCGCCCTCCGACAGCGCACGAGGTATTGACTTTCTTTCTTTGGCGGCTTAACAATCCGCCTATCGCGACCGACTAGGCCTGTCAGGGGTCCGGTTGGCACAGGCACACCGAGGTGCCGACCAGTTGATGGAGGATCGAGCATGTTCCACAGGAGAGGGCCCCGCCGGCACGGGCGCGCGGCGGCGATCGGGACCGTCGCCCTCGCCCTCGCGGCGGCAGGGTGCACGGGCTCGGCGAACAACGGGGGCGGCGGTGCCGGGGGCACCGACGCCGACACCCTCATCGTCTACACCGGACAGGCCGGCGACTGGCAGATCAACTTCAACCCGTACTCCCCCACCATGCTGGAGGGCCCGGGCACGATCTTCGAGCCGCTCTTCTACTACAACAACCTGAGCGACTCCGAGCCCACGCCGCGCCTGGGCACGGACTTCTCCTGGAACGAGGACGGCACGGAGCTGACCATCTCCCTGCGGTCCGACGCCACCTGGACCGACGGCGAGCCCTTCACCGCCGCCGACGTGGAGTTCACCCTCGACATGGTGGCCGAGAACCCCACGCTGAACAGCACCGGTTACGCCGGCGACGCCGAGGCGGTGGACGACACAACCGTCCGGATCACCTTCGAGGAGCCGGCGTACATGGAGGAGGCGCAGATCCTCGGGAAGCTGTTCATCGTCCCCGAGCACATCTGGGCCGACCTGGAGGACCCGGCGACCAACGTGATGGAGAACCCGGTCGGCACCGGGCCCTTCACGCTGGGCCAGTTCACCCCGCAGGCCTTCACGCTCACCGCCAACCCCGACTACTACGACGGGGAGCCGGCGCTGAAGAACGTGCGCTACGTCGCGCTCTCCGGCAACCAGTCCGGCGCCGACGCCCTCTCCGCCGGCACCATCGACTGGCAGACCGGACCGGTGCCGGACATCGCCAACGTCTCCGAGAACTACCCCGGCTACGAGGCCATCACCGTCCCGATGAACCAGACGACGCTGATGACCTGCTCCAACGCGGAGATGGGGTGCACCGGCCCGCAGACCGACCAGGCCGTGCGCCAGGCGATCTACTACGCCATCGACCGCACCCAGCTGAACGCCCTCGCCTTCGAGAACACCTCCAGCGAGATCTCCCCCGGCTTCGCCCTGCTGGAGCGCGACGCCGAGTACATCTCCGACCAGCTGCCCGAGCCCACCGCGCCGATGTCCCCGGACACCGCCCGCTCCGACGAGCTGCTCCAGGGCGCCGGCTGGACCAAGGGCGGCGACGGCATCTACGCCAAGGACGGCGAGCGGCTCTCGCTGACCGTCAAGGTGGTGGCCGGCTGGACCGACTACATCACCGCCGTCGACACCATGGCCCAGCAGCTCAAGGCCGCCGGCATCGAGCTGGTCGCCCAGCAGGTCTCCTGGAACGAGTGGTCCGACGCCCGCGGCCGCGGCGAGTACCAGCTGCTGATCGACTCCCTCTACCAGGGGCCGGCCGCCGACCCCTACTTCCTGTACAGCTACTTCTTCTCCAGCGACACCACCGCCCCGGTCGGTGAGGTCGCCCAGCCGAACTTCGCGCGGTACTCCGACCCTGCCGTGGACGAGGCGCTGGCCGCGCTGAAGAGCATCAACCCCGAGGACACCGCGGCCCGCCAGGCGCAGTTCGACGTCATCCAGACCCGGATCGCCGAGGCGATGCCGTACATCCCGGTCCTCACCGGCGGCACCACCAGCGAGTACCACGCCGAGAAGTTCACCGGCTGGCCCACCCTGGACAACCTCTACGCGATCCCGGCGGTGTGGTCGCGCCCCGACCAGTCCCAGATCTTCCTGAACCTGAAGCCCGCGAGCTGACGGTCGCCTAGCGCACCACCCCCCGAGGAGAAGCTCCTAATGATTGGCAACCATCCATGAGGTACTACGCCAGGAAGATCGGGTTCTACCTCGTCGCCCTGTGGGCGGCGCTGACACTGAACTTCCTCATCCCGAGGTTGATGCCGGGTAACCCGGTGGACATCCTCATGGCCAAGCTGCAACAGCGCGGCGGGGTCGTCGACCCCGAGGCGCGCCGGTCCTACGAGCTTCTCCTCGGGGCGAACACCGACGAACCACTGCTCTCCCAGTACTTCTCCTACCTGGGCAACATGGCCCGCGGCGACCTCGGCGTCTCCGTCAGTGCCTTCCCCGCCCCGGTCTCCGACGTGATCTGGCAGTCCCTGCCGTGGACGATCGTGCTGGTCGGCATCGCCACGCTGATCTCCTTCGTCCTCGGCGTGGTCCTCGGCGCCCTGGTCGGCTGGCGCCGCGGCACCTGGCTGGACTCGCTGGTGCCGGCCACCACCGTGCTCTCCGCGGTGCCCTACTTCTGGCTCGCCCTCATCCTGGCCGCGATCTTCGCCTCGGCCCTGCGCTGGTTCCCGCTGCTGGGCGGCTACGACGTCTCCCTGATGCCCGGCTGGAACTGGGAGTTCATCTCCTCCGCCGTCTACTACGGCACGCTGCCCGCGCTCACCATCGTGATCTCCTCGGTCGGCGGCTGGCTGCTGGGCATGCGCAACATGATGGTGTCCACCTCCTCCGACGACTACATCCTCACCGCCCAGGCCAAGGGCCTGCGCGAGGGCCGGATCATGACCCGCTACGCCGCGCGCAACGCCGTGCTCCCCTCGGTCGCCGGCTTCGCCATCTCGCTGGGCTTCGTGGTCTCCGGATCGATCGTCACCGAGCAGGTGTTCTCCTACCCCGGCATCGGTTCCAAGCTGCTCCAGGCCGTGCAGAACAACGACTACGCGCTCATGCAGGGCATCTTCCTCGTCATCACGGTGGCGGTGCTGGGCGCCAACATGATCGTCGACCTGCTGTACGGCGTCATCGACCCGCGCACCCGCGTCGGCAACTGATCGAGGAAGGAGCCCGAGAACCATGACGAACCTGACTCCCCTCACCGAGATCGCCGACGAGGGCGCCCCGCGGGCCGAGGCCACCGCCCCGACCGCCCCCGCCAAGGCCCCGCGCCGCAGCGGCGCCCGCTCGCTGCTGCCCCGCTGGTCGCCGCGGCTCGCCATCGGCCTGGGCCTGGTGGGCGCGATCTCCCTGTTCGGCCTGATCGGCCCGTTCCTGGTGGGCGACCCCAACGCCATCAGCAACATCGGCCTGGCCGGGCCCAGCGGCGAACACCTCCTCGGCACCACCCAGACCGGCCAGGACGTCCTCGCCCAGCTCGCCCACGCCACCCGCGGCTCGCTGCAGATCGGCCTGCTCGTCGGCGTGCTGGCGACCGCCCTGTCCGCCCTCTTCGGCATCATCGGCGGCTACGTCGGCGGCTTCGTCGACGAACTGTTCTCCCTGCTGTCCAACGTCATGCTGGTCATCCCCGGCCTGCCGCTGGTCATCGTCATCTCCGGTTTCGTCCCCGCCGCCCAGCGCGGCTGGTGGACCATCGCGCTGGTGCTGGCCATCACCGGGTGGGCCGCCTCGGCCCGGGTGCTGCGCGCCCAGACCCTCTCCCTGCGCAACCGCGACTACGTGGCCGCCGCCCGGGTGGCCGGCGAGCGCCCCTGGCGCGTGGTCTCCGTGGAGATCCTGCCCAACCTGCTGCCGGTGCTGGCCTCGCAGTTCGTCTTCGCGGTGATCGCCGCCATCCTCAGCGAGGCCGGCCTGTCCTTCCTGGGCCTCGGCGCCTCCAACTCCTCCACGCTCGGCACGATGCTCTACTTCGCGCAGAACGGCTTCGCCCTGCAGCGCGAGGCGTGGTGGTGGTTCGCCCCGCCCGGCCTGCTGATCGCCCTCTTCGGCTGCGGCCTGTCCCTGATCAACTTCAGCATCGACGAGATCATCAACCCCCGGCTCCGCACCGCCACCGCCGCCAAGCGCTCCGCCCGCAAGACCACGAGGAGCACCGCCGCATGACCGTCCCCACCCAGACCAGCCCGCAGCCCGGGCCCGCCACCGCCAACGACGTGGTGCTGACGGTGGACCGGCTCAACGTGATGTACCAGGTGGACAACCCGGTGCACGCGGTCAAGGACGTCTCCCTCACCCTGCGCCGCGGCGAGATCCTCGGCCTCGCCGGCGAGTCCGGCTGCGGCAAGACGACCCTGGCCTACGCCATCAACCGGCTGCACAAGCCGCCGGCCGAGGTCACCAGCGGCTCCATCACCTTCCACGACCGCGGCGGCCGGGACATCGACCTGCTCGCCCTGGAGAACGAGGAGCTGCGCGCCTTCCGCTGGTCCAAGCTCTCCATGGTGTTCCAGGGCGCGATGAACGCCCTGAACCCGGTGATCTCCATCCGGGCGCAGCTGGAGGACGTGCTCACCACGCACGAGCCGAAGATGTCCAAGCAGCAGCGGCGGGAGCGCTGCGCGGAGGTGCTGCGGCTGGTCGGCGTCGACCCGGCGCGGATGAACTCCTTCCCGCACGAGTTCTCCGGCGGCATGCGGCAGCGCGTGATGATCGCCATGGCGCTGCTGCTCGACCCGCAGGTGATCATCATGGACGAGCCCACCACCGCGCTCGACGTGGTGGTGCAGCGCGGCATCCTCCAGGAGATCCTGCGGCTGCGCGACGAGCTCGGCTACGCCGTCATCTTCATCACCCACGACCTGCCGCTGCTGCTGGAGCTCAGCGACCGCATCGCCGTCATGCTCAAGGGCGAGGTCGTCGAGTACGCCACCGCCGAGCAGATCTACCGGCTGCCCGCGCACCCCTACACCCGCAGGCTGCTGGACTCCTTCCCCAGCCTGACCGGCGACCGCGGCGCCTTCCTGCGCACCGGCGAGTCCAGCGCCCGCGACCACGCCACCGAACCCGACCCGACGAAGGGGAAGCGGCCATGACCACGCTCGAAGTACGCGACCTGGTCAAGGACTTCCCCGTCCGCTCCGGGCTGCGCCGCTCCACGCTCCGCGCGGTCGACCGGGTCTCCTTCACCCTGGTGCCCGGGCGCACCGTCGCCCTGGTCGGCGAGTCCGGCTCCGGCAAGTCCACGGTGGCCCGGATGATCGCCCGGCTGGAGCGGCCCAGCTCCGGGCGCATCCAGGCGGTCAAGTCCGACGGCCAGGGCGTGAGCGACCGCGAGTACCGCGACCACGTGCAGATGGTGTTCCAGGACCCGTTCGCCTCGCTGAACCCGTTCCACTCCATCGAGCACCACCTCGCCCGGCCGCTGAAGCTGCACGGCCGCGGCGGTGACCGGGCGGAGACCCGCCGTCAGGTGGAGCAGCTGCTGGAGCGGGTGAACCTGACGCCGGCGGAGGACATCGCGCAGCGGCGCCCGCACGAGCTGTCCGGCGGTCAGCGCCAGCGGGTCGCCATCGCCCGCGCGCTGGCGCCCGGCGCCCAGGTGGTCGTGGCCGACGAGCCCGTCTCCATGCTGGACGTCTCGATCCGGCTGGGGGTGCTCAACCTGCTCGCCCGCCTCCAGCGGGAGGACGACCTGGCGGTCCTGTACATCACGCACGACCTGGCCACCGCGCGGCACTTCTCCGACGACATCCTGGTGATGTACCGGGGGCGGGTGGTGGAGCGCGGGCCGGCCGACGACGTGATCCTCAACCCGCAGCACCCCTACACGCAGCTGCTCGCCTCGGCGGCCCCCAATCCGGACGCCCGCGGCCGGAGCCGCTTCACGGCGCCGACCGAGGCGGAGCGGGCCGCCTTCGGCCAGCGCGCCTACGACCACAATCTCGGTTCCTGGGTGACGCCGGACGGCACACCCACCTCCGAGGGCGCCCCCGGGCGCGAGCGCGTGGGGTAGGCCCTCCCCCGACCCGGGCCTCCCCACCGTCGCGGCGGGGCAGGTTCCCTCCGCGGGACCTGCCCCGCCGACGTGTGCCCGCGCCCGGACACCGCCCCACCGCCCGCCGAGTCCGACCACGCCCCCGAGGAGCCGCCCCGTGTCCCCCGACACCACCCTGACCTGGTCCGGCAGCGACGTGACCCTGACCCTGACCACGGGCGGGGACCGGCCGGTCGGCCTGGTCTCCCTGCGCCCCGCCGGCACACCGGCGCCGCCACCGGCGGATCCGGCCGCGGTCGCGCCGCTGGTGGAGGTGATGGCGCTGGGGCACGGCCGTTTCCCGGGCAGCCACCGCTACGCCGACACCACCGTCGGGGCCCGGCTGCGCTACACCGGCCACCACACGGACCACCGCGGCGGCGTCGCCGAGCTGCGGGTCACCCAGCTCGACGAGGCCACCGGCCTGGTCGCCACCAGCGTGTTCCAGGCCAGCGACGGCGCGCCCGCCGTGCGCTGCTGGACGGAGCTGACCGTCCGCGGCGAGGGCTCCGTGCGGCTGCTGGCCGTCACCTCGCTGGCCACCGGCGCCTTCCTGGCCGACTCCGGGCGGACCGTGGACGACCTGGACGTGGTGCACGGCGACTCCGACTGGGTGGTGGAGTCCCGCTGGCACCGCACCCCCCTGCGCGAGGCCGGGCTGCCGCAGATGGATCCGGTGGCGCACCACCACCCCTCCCGCAGCCGGTTCGCGCTGACCTCGCGCAGCTCCTGGTCCACCGGGGAGCACCTGCCGACCGGGGCTCTGGTGGCGCGGGACGACGGCTGGGCGTGCGCCTGGCAGATCGAGCACAACGGCGCCTGGCACTGGGAGGTGGGTGAGCGCCAGGTCGGCGCGTACCTCGCGCTGCTGGGGCCGACCGACGCCGAGCACCAGTGGAGCACGGTGGTCACCGCGCGGGACGGCTTCCGCACCGTGCCGGTGTCGGTGGCGGTGTGCGCGGGCGGGCTGGACGACGCCCTCGCGGCGCTCACCCTCCAGCGCCGGGCGCTGCTGGTGCCCCGGCCGTCCCGGGCGCTGCCGGTGATCTTCAACGACTACATGAACACCCTGATGGGGGATCCGACGACGGAGAAGCTGCTGCCGCTGGTCGACGCGGCCGCGGCGGCCGGCGCGGACTACTTCTGCGTGGACGCCGGCTGGTACGACGAGGACGGCCGCTGGTGGGACAGCGTCGGCGAGTGGCGGCCCTCGCGGACCCGCTTCCCCGGCCCGCGCGGCCTGGCGGAGGTCACCGACCGGATCCGGGAGCGCGGCATGGTGCCGGGCATCTGGCTGGAGCCGGAGGTGATCGGCGTGCGCTCGCCGATGGCGGCGGCGCTCCCGATTGAGGCGTTCTTCCAGCGCCACGGCGAGCGCGTCGTCGAGCACGGCCGCTACCACCTGGACCTGCGGCACCCGCGGGCGCGGGCGCACCTGGACGAGGTGGTGGACCGGCTGGTCGAGGAGTTCGGCGTCGGCTACTTCAAGCTGGACTACAACATCATGCCGGGCCCGGGCACCGACCTGGGCGGGCTGGCCCCGGGCGAGGGGCTGCTGGCGCACAACCGGGCCCACCTGGAGTGGCTGGACGCGCTGCTGCGGCGCCACCCCGGGCTGCTGATCGAGAACTGCGCCTCGGGTGCCATGCGGATGGACTACGCGATGATGTCGCGGCTGCACATCCAGTCCACCTCCGACCAGCAGAACCCGCTGCTGTACCCGCCGATCGCGGCGGCGGCGCCGGCCTCGCTGCTGCCGGAGCAGGCGGGCAACTGGGCGTACACGCAGCCGGAGATGAGCGTGGAGGAGTCGGCGTTCACGCTGGCCACCGGCGTCCTCGGGCGGCTGTACCTGTCCGGCTACCTCAACCGCATGGAGCCGGGGCAGCTGGCCCTGGTGCGCGAGGCGGTCGAGGTGCACAAGGGGCTGCGCGACGCGGTGGCGTCGTCCGTGCCGTTCTGGCCGCTGGGCCTGACCGGGCCGGCGGGGCCGTGGGTGGCGCAGGGGCTGCGGGACCCGCGGGGCCGCGGGGACAGCCTGCTGACGGTGTGGCGGCGCCCGGGCGCGGCGGACGTGCTGGAGCTGCCGGTCGCGCACCTGCGGGGCGCCGAGGTGGACGTGGAGGTGCTCTTCCCCCGCGCGGCCCCGGACTGGGCGTTCGACTGGCGGTCGGACACCGGTGTGCTGCGGCTGTCCTGTTCTTCCGGCGCGGTGCCGACCGCCCGGGTGCTGCGGCTGCGCCGGCGCGCATGACCGGCCGTCCACGGCGGGTGGTGGGGCGGGGCGGGCGACCGCCCCGCCCCACCACCGTCCTCCTAGTCGACCCGGGTGGCGCGGATCAGCACCAGCCGTTCGGGGTAGAGCACCGGGGCCTGGAGCCCGGCGACCTGAAGCGCCCGGCCGCTCAGCCGGACGCCGTCGGCGGTCCACCACGGCAGGGCGGCGCCCCAGTGGTGGGCGTTGCCGTCCGGGACGTCGCCGGGGGCCTGCGGGCGCACCTGGTAGGTGGCGTCGGGGCGCAGGCCGGGGAGCCGGACCGGTCCGGTCGGGTAGAGCGCGGAGGTGGCGGTGGCGACGAGCGCGTAGACGGCCTCCGAGCCGTCCTCGGCGACGACGCCGTGCAGCTGGTAGGCCGGGTCCGGGTGGTCGGCGTGCACGGCGGTGCCGGTGTGCAGCAGTGGGCGCAGTTCCTTGTAGAGGGTCACCCACTCGGCCAGCCGGGCCACGTCCTCCGGTTCCGCCTTGGTCAGGTCCCATTCGATGCCGAAGTGGCCGAACAGGGCGGTGCCGGCCCGGAAGTCGATGGGGTGGCGGCGCTCGGTGGTGTGGGAGGCGCCGGAGCCGACGTGGGTGCCCATCAGCTCCAGCGGGATGAGCGCGTTGGTCCAGCGCTGGATGCTCTGGCGCTCCAGGGCGTCGATGCAGTCGGAGACCCACACCCGGTCGGTGCGCTCCAGGATTCCCAGGTCGACGCGGCCGCCGCCGGAGGAGCAGGACTCGATCTCCACGCCGGGGTGGCGACGGCGCAGCTCGTCCATGAGCCGGTAGGTGGCCAGGGTCTGCTCGTGGACGCCGGCCCGGCCGGTGATCTGGTGGCCGGCCTCGACCAGGTCCCGGTTGTGGTCCCACTTCAGGTAGGAGACCGGGTAGGTGGTGAGCAGGTCGTCGAGGCGCTCCAGGATGTAGGCGTAGGCCTCGGGGATGCCGAGGTTGAGGACCTGCTGGGAGCGGGCCCGGCCGGGCAGCCGGTCGCCGGTGGCCATGATCCACTCCGGGTGGGCGCGGGCCAGGTCGGAGTCCTCGTTGATCATCTCGGGTTCGACCCAGATGCCGAACTGCATGCCGAGGCCGGTCACGTGGTCGGTCAGCGGGCCGAGGCCGTCGGGCCAGACCTCGTCGGAGACGTACCAGTCGCCGAGGCCGCGGCGGTCGTCCCGGCGGGAGCCGAACCAGCCGTCGTCCAGGACGAAGCGCTCGGCGCCGACGGCCGCCGCGGCGTCGGCGAGCTGGCGCAGGCGGTCCAGGTCGTGGTCGAAGTAGACGGCCTCCCAGGTGTTGACCACAACCGGCCGCGGGCTGGTGGGGTGGTGGGGCCGGGAGCGCAGGTGGCGGTGGAAGCGGGCGGAGAGCTCGTCCAGGCCGGTGCCGTAGGAGCCGTACTGCCAGGGCGTGGTGTAGGTGTCGCCGGGGGCCAGCAGCCCTTCGCCGGAGAGCAGCAGTTCACCGGAGCCGAGCAGCGAGACCGAGTGGAAGGTGCGTTCGGCGAAGGTGCGGTGGTTGCCGGACCAGGCGGTGTGCACGCCCCAGACCTCGCCGGAGCGGTTGCCGAAGCCGGCGGTGCCGGCCACCAGCAGGTAGGCGGAGTCGTAGCCGGTGCGGCCGGTGCGGTTCTCCCGCACCCGCAGGCCGTGGGTGAAGGCGGTGCGCTGCGGGCTGCGCTCGCGCAGGTGGCGGCCGGTGAAGTCGAGCAGTTCGGTGGCGACGGCGGGCACCGGCAGGGTCAGGTTCACGGCCTCGACGGCGAAGGGGGCGGCGCCGCGGTTGGTGACGCTGGCGCGCTGGCGGACCAGGCCGGATGCGGTCAGCTCGATGAGCAGCTCCAGTCGCAGGCCGGCGCCCTCGTCGGCGGCGCGCACCACCACCCGGCCGCCGGCGGCGTCTTCGGTGCCCGTGACGTGCGTCTCGGTGACCCGGAAGGCGGTGGAGAAGGCGGTGCCGGCGCGGTTGCCGACGAGGCCCGGCGTGCCCAGCCAGCCGGCCGACTGCTCGGGCAGCACGGCCACCTGGACCGGCCCGTCCACCGAGAAGCCGATGGGCTGGGGGGACTGGGCCAGCCGGACGGCTTCCAGCTCCCGCGCTCCCAGTGCGCCGAGGTCGCCGCCCCAGTGCACCACGCGCGGGAGCGTTCCACCGGAGAGGTCCAGCACGAGAGAGACGCCGGCCGCGCGCAGGTGCGCGAGGCCGGATTCGAAGGAAGCGGTGTGTGTTGCCACGGTGATCTGCGTCCTTTGCCCGGAGACGGCCTGGAAGGCCGGTTGACTTACTTTGTTCGGCGGCGTAAGAATCCAGCACGATACGTGATCAGCGCAAGGGTTTCCGCCCTGCAAATCCCCTCCCCCCTCCGTCCAGCCGACCACGCGCGGTGCGGAGCCGACCTTGGAAGTGATCGAGGATGATCCGTCAGACCCTGCACGACGGCTGGCAGCTTTCGACGACGGCCGGCCCCGTCCCGGAACACATCGCCGGCCGCACCATCCCCGCCCAGGTGCCCGGCAGCGCCCACCTCGACCTGCTCGCCGCCGGCCTGATCCGCGACCCCTACCTCGACCGCGAGGAGGAGGAGCTGGTCTGGGCCCACCGCACCGACTGGGCCTACGCGCTGACCTTCGACGCCACCGCCCCCGCCGCCGACGAGCGCGTCGACCTGGCCTTCGACGGCCTCGACACCGTGGCGACGATCGAGCTCAACGGCCAGGTGCTGGGCAGCACCGCCAACATGCACCGCTCCTACCGCTTCGACGTGCGCGAGGCGCTGCGCGAGGGCGCCAACGACCTCGTCGTGCGCTTCCGCTCCGCCCTGGAGTACGCCGAGGAGGTGGAGCGGCAGCTCGGCCGGCGCGACCACGTCTACCCGCACCCGTTCAACATGGTCCGCAAGATGGCGTGCAGCTTCGGCTGGGACTGGGGACCGGACCTGCAGACCGCCGGCATCTGGAAGCCGGTGCGCCTGGAGCGCTGGCGCACCGCCCGCCTCGCCACGGTCCGCCCGCTGGTGACCGTCGGCGAGGACGGCACCGGCCGGGTCGAGGTGCACGTGGACATCGAACGGGCCGGCGTCGGGGCGGAGCCCGAGCTGGAGATCACCGCCACGGTCGACGGCCGCCGCGCCACGGTTGCCGTGCCGCCCGGAGCCACCACCGCGGTGGTCACCGTGTCCGTGCCCGAGGCCCGCCTGTGGTGGCCCGTCGGGTACGGCGAGCAGCCGCTGTACCAGCTCGACGTCACCCTGGCGACCGCCGGCGCCGGCGCGGACACCCTCGACGCCACCACCCGCCGCGTCGGCTTCCGCACCATCACCGTCGACACCACGCCGGACGAGATCGGCACCCCCTTCACCGTCGTCGTCAACGGCACCCCCGTCTTCGTCAAGGGCGCCAACTGGATCCCCGACGACCACTTCCTCACCCGGATCACCCGCGAGCGCCTGGAGCGGCGCGTCGACCAGGCCGTCGGCGCCAACATGAACATGCTGCGGATCTGGGGCGGCGGCATCTACGAGACCGAGGACTTCTACGACGTCTGCGACGAGCGCGGCATGCTGGTGTGGCAGGACTTCCTGTTCGCCTGCGCCTCCTACCCCGAGGAGGAGCCGCTGCGCGGCGAGGTCGAGGCCGAGGCCCGGGAGAACGTCGCCCGGCTGACCTCGCACGCCTCCCTGGCCCTGTGGAACGGCTGCAACGAGAACCTGTGGGGGTACGTCGACTGGGGCTGGCCCGAGCAGCTCGCCGGACGCACCTGGGGCCTGGGCTACTACACCGAGCTGCTCCCCGGCATCGTCGCCGAACTCGACCCCACCCGCTTCTACGCCGCCGGCAGCCCCTACAGCCCGGCCTTCGCCGTCGACGAGGTGCACCCCAACGACGCCGACCACGGCACCCGGCACGAGTGGGAGGTGTGGAACCGCCAGGACTACACGACCTACCGCGACTTCGTGCCGCGCTTCTGCTCCGAGTTCGGCTTCCAGGGCCCGCCCACCTGGGCCACCCTCACCTCCTGGGTGCACGACGCGCCGCTGACCCCCACCTCCCCCGGCTTCCTGCTGCACCAGAAGGCCGAGGACGGCAACGGCAAGCTGGACCGCGGACTCGCCCCCCACATCGGCGTCCCCACCGCCTTCGAGGACTGGCACTGGGCCACCCAGCTCAACCAGGCCCGCGCCGTCGCCTACGGCATCGAGCACTTCCGCTCCTGGTGGCCGCGGACCGCCGGGGCCATCGTCTGGCAGCTCAACGACTGCTGGCCGGTGACCTCCTGGGCCGCCGTGGACGGCGACGAGCGCCCCAAGCCGCTGTGGTACGGCCTGCGCCACGCCTACGCGCCGCGGCTGCTCACCGTGCAGCCCCGCGACGGCCGCGAGGTGCTGATCGCGGTGAACGACCACGACGAGGCGTGGACCGGCCCCGTCGTCGTCGAACGCCTCACCTTCGACGGGGTCCGGTGCGCCACGGCTACAATCACACTTGACGTGCCGCCCCGTTCCGTCGCGCGGTTCGACCTCGCCGACTCGTTGACCACCCCGGGCGACGCCAAGAAGGAGGTGCTCGTGGCGACGTCTCAGGACGCCCGCGCCACCCACCTGTTCGGCGAGGACATCGACCTGGCGTACGAGCCGCGGCCGCTGCGCGCGGAGGTCACCGCCGTGCCGGGCGGCTACCGGGTCGACGTCACCGCCACCTCCTTCGCCCGCGACGTGGCCCTGCTGGCCGACCGCGCGGCCCCGGACGCCGAGGTGGACGACATGCTGGTCACCCTGCTGCCCGGCGAGCGCCACTCCTTCACCGTCACCACCGCCGCCGGCCTCGACGCCACCGCGCTGACCGACCCGCTGGTGCTCCGCTGCGCCAACGACCTGTCCACACGGGTGGTGCGGCCCTAAGTGGACGACGCCACGGAACCCCACCGGACCGGCTCCGAAGCGATCGGTCTCGTGCTCGCCCGCCCTCCGCGGCTGCTCGGGGTCGAACCGTTCTTCATGGAGTTCATCGGCGGGATAGAGGAAGGCCTGGTGGAGCGCGGCATGTCCGTCCTCCTGCACGTCGTCGCGACGCAGGAGGCGGAGATGGCCACCTACCGCAGGTGGGCGGAGCGGCGGCTGGTCGACGCGGTCGTCGTGGTCAACCTGACCGTCGGCGACCGCCGCCCGCACCTGCTGCGCGAACTGGGCCTGCCCGCGGTGCTGGTGGGCACCTGGGAGGAGAACCCGGCGGCGCCGGCCGTCCGCTCGGACGACGCCGTCGCGGTGCGCGACGCCCTGGCGCAGCTGCTGCACCTCGGCCACCGGCGGATCGCCCGGGTCAGCGGGCCCGCAGCGCTGCTGCACACCTGCGCCAGGACCACCGCGCTGGTCGAGGGCTGCCGCGAGGCGGGAGTGGACGAGCCGGTGATCGTCGAGGGCGACTACTCCCACGAGGCGGGCGTGCGGCTGACCACCGAGCTGCTGCGGCTCAGCCCCCGCCCGACCGCGATCCTCTACGACAACGACGTGATGGCGGTCGCCGGGCTGAGCGCGGCCAGGCAGCTCGGCGTGCCGGTGCCGGAGGAGGTGTCCCTGGTGGCCTGGGACGACTCCACGCTCTGCCGGCTGGCGTCGCCGGCGCTGACCACCATGAGCGTCGACGTGCACCAGTACGGGCTGTCGGTCGCCGAGACCGCGCTGGAGCTGATCGACGGGGTCGAGGTGACCGACCGTTGGTCGCCGACCCCGCGGTTCGTGCCACGGGGCAGCACCGCCCCCTGCGGGGTGCACACGGCGGCGCGGTGACCGCTCGTCGGGCGGGCCGGGCGGAATTGGGGAGGCCGCCCGCCCCCCGGACGTGCGACGCTGTCACCTCGACCGCACCATCGCCCCTCCAGGAGGTCCCCATGGCCGTGGACACACCGACGCCCGAAGGCGCCGAGAACGACCAGACGCGTCTCGCCGAGGTCGCCGACGGCAGCCCGGCCACGGCGCCGGCCCCGGCGGACCGGACCGCACCGGCCCCCGAGGACGCCGCGGCCTCGCCGACGCCGGAGGACGACGTCAAGCGCAAGTTCCGCGAGGCGCTGGAACGCAAGCGCGGCCGCGGTGCCGCCGCCGGCGGCGGCACCGGCTCGGGCGCCTCGAAGATCCACGGGGCGCACGGCCCGGCGTCGACGCAGCGCTCCTTCCGGCGCAAGAGCGGCGGCTGAGCCGCCGGTGACGCCCGCCGGTTCGCCGCGCCGAACCGGTGACGCGGGTGGGGGCCACGCCCGGCGTGGCCCCCACCCGCGTCCGCCCCGCCCGGCTCCCTAGGAACGGGTGAGCAGCCAGGTCGGCGAGCCGGCCCGCAGCCGCGCCACCAGCCGGGTGGTCGGGCCGCGCAGCACCAGCACCACCAGCGGCGCGACCAGTGCCCCCAGCAGGAAGCCGACGATCGCGTCGTGCGGGTAGTGGGCGCCCACGAACACCCGCGAGTAGGCACCCAACAGGCCCAGCGGCAGCGCCAGCGCCCCGAGCCGGCGCCAGGCGAGGAACAGCGCCAGCACCGACGCGCCGGCGATGGCCGAGTGGTTGCTGGGGAACGACCAGTCGCCGGGCGGGGGGCACTCGGCGATCGGCACCACGTCGGGGAGCGTCCGGCAGGGCCGCTCCGCCGTGAGGTACAGCTTGGAGACCTCGCTGGTCAGGTAGGCCGCGACCACCGCGACCGGGGCCAGCAGCGCGCCGGCCATCGCCCGGGAGTCCCGGCCACGCGCCCGCCACCAGGCCAGCAGCATCAGCACGCCGAAGAGCAGCACCACGCCCTCGGTGAAGAGCTCCATGAAGCCCTGCACCGCGGAGGGCGTGGAGTCCGCGAAGTCGACGACGTCCAGGTACCACTCGGCCATGACGTCCGGGACGTCCTCGATGTTGCCCGGCTCGCCCCCGGGCCCGGGCGCGGGGGCCGCCCCGCCGCTCTCACCGGCGCTCCCGGCCTCGGCACCCCCGGTCCCGGCGCCTACCGGCTCGGCGGCCGAGGCCGTCGCGGCGGGAAGGAACGTTCCTCCCGTCAGGACCGCCGTGACGCCCGCCGATGTCCGCCGCCTCGTCATCCTCATCCACACACTCCTGGTTCCCGTGGCCCCACGGCACGGGGGCCACCCTCAGGAGGCTAGGAAGGGCGGTGCGGCGGGCGGATCGCACGATGGGCACCGATCGCCCTTACTTTCGTCAACGGATTCCGCCGGCGGGGCGCCTCAGGACGGCTCGTCCGGCACCAGCCCGGCCTTGTAGGCGACGATGGCGGCCTCCACCCGGTTGCGGACGCCGATCCGGCCGAGGATGGCGCTCACATACGCCTTCACGGTGCCCTCCACGACGTGCAGTTCGGCGGCGATCTCCCGGTTGGTGCGGCCCGCGCCGACCAGCGCGAGCACCCGCAGCTCCCGCTCGGTGAGCACCCCGGCCAGCTCGTCCCGGGTGGCGGCGCCGCCGGGACGCCGCCCGGACCGCGTGGCGGCGCCGTACTCGCTGACCACCCGGCGGGCGACGCGCGGGGACAGGTAGGCCGCGCCCTCCGCCACCGCGCGGACGCCGGCGATGAGTTCGCGCGGCGCGCCCGTCTTGAGCAGGAACCCGCTCGCGCCCTCCGCCAGCGCCCGGTCGATGTAGTCGTCCTCCGAGAAGGTGGTCAGCACGACCACGCCCGTGCCCGGGGCCGCCCGCCGGATCTCCGCCGCGGCCGCCAGCCCGTCCAGGCCCGGCATCCGGATGTCCAGCAGGATGATGTCCGGGCGGTGCCGGCGCGCCAGGTCCACGGCCTGGTGGCCGTCGGCCGCCTCGGCGACGACCTCGATCTCCGGGTCGGCGGCCAGGATCGCCCGCACCCCGGCGCGGATCAGCACCTCGTCGTCGGCCAGTACAACCCGGATCACCCCGTGCCACCCTTCCGCCACACCGTCGTCCGACGCCCCGGACGCCAGCCAGACCCTACCCACCCCGCCCCGGCGGGGCGGACCGCCGCCCGGCGGCGCGGCCCGGATCACGGGTCACAGGCCGGATCGCGGGCCGGGGCCGCGAGCGGCAGGCGTGGCTCAGCGCAGCAGCCCCAGCCCGCCGACCAGCCGGTCCACCGCCTTGCGCGGGCCCACCAGGCCGATCGCGCGGTAGGCCAGGTCCTCGCCCTTGGTGCCGGCGAGCTCGTCCAGGTAGGCGTCGTAGACGCGGGCGTTCTGGGCGAGCTGCGACATGCCGACGACCAGCAGTTCGTCGCCACGGGCCACGGCCCCCGCGTGGACGGCCCGCAGGGTGTCCGCGTCGGCCGCCAGCACCGGGCAGCCCATCCAGGGCAGGCCGCGGTGGCGCACCCCGCCGGCGTCCTCGCCGTCCGGGCCGATCAGTTCGGGGAGGTTCCTCCCCACCGCGGCGGACACGCACGCCGCCGCGTTCACCAGCAGCCCGGCGGGCAGCGCCCGGTCGACCACGATGACCCACTTGAGCGTGGTCTGCCGGGTCGACAGGTCGGTGCGGACGTCTGCGGACAGCGTCAGGTCGGACATCACAGGACTCCTCGGGGGCCACGGGTGAGCGGGAGGGGGTGGTGACGGCGCCGACACGTCACCAGCGGGTCGGCGGACGGCCGTGGCGTCCGCGTGCCCGTGGCTCGATACGCTAGGCAGGTGTCCGCCGCGGTTCACCCGTTGTCACACGTCGTACGGAAGGTCGCGGATTCGATGGAACTTGATTCGCTGGACCGTGCCCTGCTGCGGGAGTTGCAGAACGATGCACGGCAGACCAACCGCGACCTGGCCGCCAAGACCGGGGTCTCGCCGTCCACCTCGCTGGAGCGGGTGCGGCAGCTGCGCGAACGCGGCGTGATCACCGGCTACCACGCGGCCCTGGACCTGGAGGCGGCCGGCCGCCCCGTGCAGGCCCTCATCTCGGTGCGCATCCGGCCGCCGGCCCGCCCGGTCATCGCGGCCTTCCGCGAGTGGGCGACCCGGCTGCCCGAGGTGATCGGCCTGTTCGTGACCTCCGGGCCGCACGACTTCCTCATCCACATCGCCGTCCCGGACGTCAGCGGGGTGTACGCCTTCGTCATCGACCGCCTCACCGAGCGCCGCGAGGTCGCGGACGTGCAGACCACGATGGCCTACGAGCACGTGCAGTCCCGCCGCATCGAACCCGCCGGCGGCGACCGCCCCCGCCCCGCGCGCCGCGGGCGGTGACCGCGCCGACCGGGGCGGTCACGGCGGGGGGATGACGTCCTTGGCCACCAGGGCGCCCTGGCGGAAGCACAGCCGGTAGACGTCGAAGGGAGCGGGGAGGAAACCCGCGTCCGAGCGGTAGTACCGGCACCGCGCCCCCTCCGGGATCGGCGGCTGGCGCCCGTCCCGCCGCTCCGGCGCCTCCCAGGCCGGCAGCACCTCCTCCACCTCCCGCTGCGGCTGCCCCACCGCCAGCGCCTCGAACGCGGCCGGGGTGAGCCGCGAGTTGTAGGAGTCGTAGGCGTACAGCCCGGCCATCGCCGCGCCCAGCGCCAGCAGCAGCCCGCCCGGCACCAGGATCGCGGTGACCAGTCCGCGCCGCAGCCGCCGGCGGCCCTGCTCCAGCTGCGCGGCCGACTCGCTGCGCCGGGCCCAGGGCTCCGGGCCGTCGCCGGCGCCGTCCGGCGCGTCGGCCTCCGCGGCGACGGCGCCGGCCGTGCCGGCGGGCCCGAGCGGGATCCGGGCCTCGACGCGGAAGCCGCCGTCGGCCGGCCCGGCCCGCAGCGTCCCGCCCACCAGGCGCACCCGTTCCCGCAGTCCGGCCAGTCCTCGGTGACCGCGCGCCAGCTCGGGCGCCGGCGCGCCCGGCGCGGGGGCCGTGTTGGCGACGGTGACCAGCAGCTCCCCGGGCGTGCGGGTCAGCCGGACCGTCACCTCGGCGCCCGGCGCGTGCTTGGTGGCGTTGGTCAGCGACTCCTGGACCACCCGGTAGGCGGCCCGCCGGACGGCGGGTGGGAGGTCCCGCGCGTACCCCGGCTCCGCGCCGGGGCCGCCGCCGGCGGCGTCCGGGCCCGCGGCGTCCTTGGCCGCGGCATCCGTGGTCGTGGCGTCCGACGCCGTGCTCCCCGGCTCGACGCGCAGCCGCACCGCCACCCCGGACCGCCGGGCCCGCTCCACCAGCTCCTCGATCCCCTCCCCCACCGGTCCGGTCGGCGAGGGCGAGGGATCGGCGTCGTCGCGCAGCACGCCGATGATGTCCCGCAGGCGCTCAGCCGCGTCCGCCACGCCGGAGCGCAGTTCGGCGGCGGCGCGCCGGTGCCGCTCGTCGAGGTCCGGCGCCACCTCCAGCGCCCCGGCGCGCAGGGCCACCAGGCTGAGGTCGTGGCCGAGCGAGTCGTGCATGTCCTGCGCGATCCGGGCGCGCTCCCGCAGCCGGGCCTGCTCGCTGACGATGCGCTGCTCCCGCTCCAGCTGCTCCGCCCGCTCCCAGCCGGCCCACACCAGCTGCACCTGCTGGCGCCGGTAGCGGCCGATCAGCCAGGGGAAGACGCCGAGCAGCAGCAGACCGGTGGCCATCACCAGGTACCGGTACACCTCCGCCCCGGTGACCAGGCAGCTCAGCAGGGCGGCGGCGGCGAGGACGGCGAGCGCCACGGTGCCCTGCCGGCCGTCCGGCGTCCGCCGGCCGGCCAGGTAGCCGCTGGCGACCATCAGCAGCGCGAACCGCCAGTCGGCGGCGGCGGCGGCGCCGGCGGCGAGCAGGGAGACCAGCGGGTGGGTCCGGCCGAGCGCGACCACCGCGACGGTGACCAGACCGCCCACCACCCTGCCGGGCGCCGAGGAGACGAAGGCGTCGGTCGCGTCCGTCTCCACGACGCGGAGGAACAGCGGCGCGGCCACGACGGCGCACAGCGCCGCGTGCCCGGCGACGGTGCGGCCGTCGACCCGGCCGGCCGGCACGCGGAGCCGGGACCAGTGGCGGGCGAGGAGCGCCCGCGGCCCTGCTGCGGCGGTTCGGGTCCTCACCGGGCGACGATAACAGGGCGGCCGGGGCCGCTCGCGACCTCAGTCGAGGGGGAGGCCGAGCCCGTCCAGCACCTGCGCGCCGGGCAGTTCGGCGAGCAGCGGCCCGGGGACCCACAGCTTGGAGCCGCGGATCCCGGAGCCGACGACCGCCCGCGGCAGCGCGGCCACGGCGGAGTCCACCAGGATCGGCCAGCCCTCCGGCAGGCCGATCGGCGTGATGCCGCCGTACTCCATGCCGGTGGCGTCCAGGACCTCGGCCATCGGCGCGAAGCTCACCTTGCGGGCGCCGAGGTGGCGGCGGATCAGCCCGTTGACGTCGCCCCGGGTCGTCGCGGTCACCACGAAGGCGGCGTGGCTCACCTCGCCGCCCCGCCTGGCGGCGACGACCACGCAGTTCGCCGATTCCGCCAGGCTGACGCCGTGGCGCTCGCAGAACACCGCGGTGTCCGCGAGCTCCGGGTCGATCGCCGCCACCTCGACCTCGGTGACCGGGACGCTGCCGGTCCACCCGGCGAGGGCGGCGGCCACCGGGCGGGCCAGCAGGTCGGGCCGGGCGGTGGCGGGGTGGGTGGTGAGCGTGGTCGTCATGGCGCCATACAAGCGCAAGCGGGGGGAGCCGTGGTAGTTCCGGCGGGTCAGCCGAGGGCGAGCAGGGCGAGGACGGCCGGGCCGACGGCCATCCCCAGCTGGTAGCAGAGGTTGAACAGGCCGATCGCGATGGGGCGGAGCGGGGCGGGCGCCGCGCCGGTGGCGAGCACCCCGAGGACGGCCTGACCGGCGGAAGCGGCGAGGATGGCCAGGGTGGCCACGGCGAGCAGCAGCGGCGCCCAGGGGGTGAGCGCCGCGGTGACCGGCGCCAGGGCGCCGAGGCCGAGGAGCACGGCGAGCACGGCGCGGCGGCCCATCCGGTCGGCGACCGAGGCGAGCACCCAGGACAGCGCGGAGCCGACGAGCAGGGCGGCCATCTGTCCGACGCCGATCCGGCCGTCCGTCCACCCGGTGTCCCGGCGCAGCAGGTCGGGCACGGCGTAGAGCAGCGCGAAGTAGGAGGTGGCCAGGGCGAAGGCGACCGCGCTGGCGAGCAGGAAGGCGGGGGTGCGCAGCAGCGCGACGGGGACGAAGCCGTCCGGGCGGGCGCGCAGGCGCAGGGCGAGCAGCCCGGCGGCGAGGACGGCGCCGGTCCCGGCGGCCGCGGGGAAGCGGGTGGCGAAGACCAGCGAGGTGACCAGGGCGGTCAGCAGCAGCGCGCCGAGGGCGTCGAAGCGGTCCGCCGCCCGGGCGGCGGGGTCGGCCGGCGCGGGGTCGGGCAGCCGCCGGGCGACGGGGGCCACGGCGAGCAGGGCGACGGCGGACAGGGTGAGCGTCAGGTGCCAGGACGTGGCGTCGGCGATCAGCGATCCGGCCAGTGGTCCGACGGCCCCGCACATGCCGAAGCCCGCGGTGATGACGCCCATCCGGCGGACCGAGCCGGCCAGGTTCATCGCGGTGGCGATCAGTCCCGCGCCGCCGAGGGCCTGGGCGGCGCGGCCGGCGGCCAGCAGGGGCAGCCAGGGGGCGAACGCCACCACGAGCGTTCCGGCCAGCACCAGGGCGGCGCCGGTGTACAGGGCCAGGTGCGGGCCGCGCCGCCGCAGCAGGCCCGCCATCAGGGGTGTGCCGACGGCGAGGGCGCAGCCGAAGGCGGTGGTCAGCCAGGTCGCGGCGGACACCGGGACGCCGAGGTCGGCGGCGATGTCCGCGAGGATCAGGACGGGGCCGTTGGCGCTGGTGGCCATGGGCGCGGCGAGCAGGGCCAGCCACAGGGCGGGGATCCTCCCGGGGGGCCGGCCGCCGGGTGGCCGTGGCGTTCCGGTGGCCGGGCGGGAGGCGGGGGCGGCTGCGTCGGCGGGCGGGGCGACTGCGTCGGGCATGGGTACCTCTTCCCGGACAGAAATACACTGCACGGTGCAGTTCACACAGGAAACTACACCGTGCAGTGTCATGTCAAAACCGGTCGGTGTACCGTCGGGGAAGTAACCTGCACCGAGTCACGCAGGCGCACGGTCGATGGGAGCACGCCGATGGCCACGTCGCAGGTCACGCCCAGCGGGGCCCGGGGAATGCCCGCCAAGCGCCGGGTCATCGCCGAGGCCGCCCGCGTGGTGTTCGGCCGGGAGGGCTACACCCGGGCCAGCGTGGACGCCATCGCCGCCGAGGCCGGCGTCTCCAAGCGCACCATCTACAACCACTACGCCGACAAGGAGCGGCTGTTCCTCTCGGTCGTCCTGGACGGCGCCCTGGAGGTCACCCGCACCATCACCGAGATGGCCGACCGCCACCTCACCGAGATCGCCGACCTGGAGGCCGACCTCGTCACCTTCGGCCTCGCCCGGGCGACCGCCGTGGTCTCCGCCCCCGACCACTTCGCCATCGTCCGGGCGATCCACGCCGAGGCCGGCCGCATCCCCCGCGAGGTGCTCCGGGAGTGGCAGGAGGCGGGCCCACTCGCCTGCCACCGGGTCATCGTCCGCCACCTGCGGCGCATCGCCGACCAGGGCCTGCTCGCCGTCGACGACCCCGACCTGGCCGCCACCCACTTCACGCTGCTCACCTTCTTCGGCGTGACCGACCGCTCCTTCTACGGGGCCATCCCGCTCCCCGAGTCGGAGGTCACCGAGATCGTCACCACCGGGGTGCGGGCCTTCCTGCGCCTGTACGGCCCACCCCGCACCGGCTGACCGCCGCCGCCGATCCCCCGGACGCCCGCCCCGAGGTGCCGACGCCGCCCGGGCCGCATATCTGTGGAAGCGGGGACGGATCGAGTCGAGCGGACGGTCGAGGCGGCATGGACGGTCAGTCAGCGGGAAGCGGCGAACCGGGCGCGGCGGCGCCCGGCGGCGGCGCGCACGCCACACCACGCGCCGCCCCCACCCTCCCGCCGGACGTCGACCTGACGCTGCGGGTCAACCGGATCCCGCACCGGCTCCGGATCCAGGCCCGGGTCACCCTGCTGGACGCGCTGCGCGACCGGCTCGGCCTCACCGGCACCAAGAAGGGCTGCGACCAGGGCGCCTGCGGCAGCTGCACGGTGCTGGTGGACGGCGAACGGGTGCTGGCCTGCCTGACCCTGGCCGCGCAGTGCGAGGACCGCGAGATCACCACCATCGAAGGGCTGGCCCGCGACGGAGTGCGCCACCCGGTGCAGGACGCCTTCATCCGGCACGACGGCTTCCAGTGCGGGTTCTGCACCCCGGGCCAGATCATGTCGGCGGTGGCGCTGCTCGCCGAGGGACGCACCGGCTCCGACGACGACATCCGCGAGTTCATGAGCGGCAACCTGTGCCGGTGCGGCGCCTACCCGAACATCGTCGCGGCCATCCGCGAGGTGGCCACCACCAGCGGCGGCGCCCGCGCCGGCGTGCCCGAGGCCGCCGCCGGGCCCGCCGGCGGCACCACCGCCCCGGCGGCCGGAACCGGACCGACCGCGGGAGGAGGGGACGGCGATGCACGCCTTTGAGTACCTGCGCCCCGCCGAGGTCGGCCAGGCCACCGCGACCGTCGCCGCCGACCCGGCCGCGTCCTTCCTCGCCGGCGGCACCACCCAGCTGGACCTGATGAAGGACGGCGTGCTGGCACCGGACCGGCTCGTCGACATCACCCGGCTGCCGCTGCGCGGCGTCGACCGCGACGGCGACACCCTGGTCGTCGGGGCGCTGACCTCCATGGAGGAACTCGCGGCCGAACCCGCGGTGGCCGAACTGCTGCCGGTGGTCCACGAGGCGCTGCTGCTCGGCGCCTCGGTGCAGTTGCGCAACATGGCCACCATCGGCGGCAACCTCCTCCAGCGCACCCGCTGCCGCTACTTCCGCGACCCCACCACCCCCTGCAACAAGCGCCACCGCGGCGCCGGCTGCGCCGCCCTCGACGGCGTCCACCGCGGCCACGCCGTGCTGGGCACCAGCGAGCACTGCATCGCCACCCACGCCTCCGACCTCGCCGTCGCCCTGGTCGCCCTGGACGCCGCGGTACGCGTCAGCGGCCCGGACGGCGGCGAGCGGCGCGTGCCGCTCACCGACCTGTACCGCACCCCCGGCGACACCCCCGACGTGGAGACCGTGCTGGAGCACGGCGAGCTGATCACCGCCGTCGAGGTGCCGCTGCTGCCGCCCGGCGCCCGCTCGCACTACCTGAAGATCCGCGACCGGGCCTCCTACGACTTCGCGCTCACCTCGGTCGCCGTGGCGCTGGTCGTCGAGGACGGGGTGGTGCGGCGGGCCCGGGTCGGGCTGGGCGGGCTGGCCACCGTCCCCTGGCGGGCCTGGGCCGCGGAGGACGTCCTGCTCGGGGCGCCGGCCCGCACCGACGTCTTCCACGCCGCCGGCCGGGCCGCCCTCGACGGCGCCGTGCCCCGCCGCGACAACGCCTTCAAGGTCGAACTGGGCCGGCGCGCGCTGGTGCGGGCGCTGCAGACCGTCTCGGGGGTGTACTGGTGACGACACTGCGGCACGTCCCCTCCGTCGGGGCCGGCGTGGACCGGGTCGACGGCCCCGCGAAGGTCACCGGCGCCGCCGCCTACCCCGGCGACGTCCACTACCCCGACCTGGCGCACGCCGCGCTGGTGCGCTCCACGATCGCCGCCGGACGGGTCCGCGCCATCACCACCGACGCCGCCGAGGCGGTCCCCGGCGTGCTGGCCGTCCTCACCCACGCCAACGCGCCGCGCGTGGAGCGCGCACCCGACACCGCGCTGGGCGCAGCCCCGCCGCCACCGCTGCGCGACGACCGGATCATCCACCACGGGCAGTACCTCGCCGTGGTCGTCGCCGAGACCGCCGAGGCCGCGAACGAGGCCGCCCGGCTGGTCCGGGTCGACTACGAGCCGGCGGAGGCCCTGCTCGACCCGCACGACCCCCGCGCGGAGACGCTCACCGACCCGGCGCGGCTGGACACCGCACGCGGCGACGCCGCCACCGCCCTGGCCTCGGCCGACGTGCTGGTCGAGGCCACCTACACCACCCCCGAGGAGACCAACAACCCGCTGGGGCCGTTCACCACCGTCGCCGCCTGGGACGGCACCGCGCTCACCGTGCACGACTCCACGCAGTGGCCGTACGCCGTGCGCGCGGCCCTCGCCCGGGCGTTCGACGTCCCCGAGAACGGCGTGCAGGTCCTCGCCCGGCACGTCGGCGGCGGCTTCGGGGCCGGACTGCGGGTGTGGCCGCACGTGGTGCTGGCGGCGCTGGCCGCCCGGGTGACCGGCCGGCCGGTGCGGCTGGAGCTGACCCGCCCGCAGATGTTCACCGGCGTCGGCCACCGCCCGAGCACCGTGCAGCGCGTCCGGATCGGCGCCACCCGCGACGGCGACCTGGTCGGCGTGGAACACGAGAGCACCTCGGTGACGGCGATCGAGGACGACACCATCGAGCCGGCCGCCGCCGGAACGTCCAACGCCTACGCCTGCCCCAACGTGGCCACCCGCGACCGCGCGGTGCGGCTGCACCTGCCCAGCCCCGGCCCGATGCGCGCCCCCGGCGAGGCCCAGGGCAACTTCGCCCTGGAGTGCGCGCTGGACGAACTCGCCCACGAGCTGCGCATGGACCCGCTCCAGCTGCGGCTGCGCAACCACGCCGACGTCCAGCAGACCTCCGGGCTGCCGTGGTCCAGCAACGCCCTGCGGGACGCCTACGAGCAGGGCGCCGCCCGCTTCGGCTGGCACCGGCGCACCCCCGACCCCGGCTCCATGCGGGACGGTCGCTGGCTGGTCGGCCTCGGCATGGCCGGCGTCACCTTCCCCTGGTACCAGCAGCCCTGCCGGGCCCGCGCCTCCATGGACCTGCGCGGCACCGCGCTGGTGCGCTCGGCGGTCACCGACATCGGCACCGGCACCGCCACGGTGATGACCCAGCTCGCCGCGGACCTGCTCGGCCTGCCGCTGGCCCGGGTCCGGTTCGACCTCGGCGACACCGACATGCCCATGGCACCGCAGGCCGGCGGCTCCGGCCTGACCGGGGCGCTCGGCAGCGCCGTGCACGCGGCCTGCCGGCAGCTCGTCGAAGCCTTCCTCGACCTGGTCTGGGACGACCCCGGCTCCCCGCTGCGCGGACTCGGGCCGGCGGACGTCACGGTGGCCGAGGGCCGCATCCACCGCACCGGGCAGCCGGCACTGGGCGAGTCCTACACCGACATCCTGGCCCGCCACGGGGTGCACGAGCTGACCGCCGACGGCGACAGCGCCCCGCCGCGGCCCGAGGACATCGGCATGGCGCCGGCCGGGGCGTTCGGGGCGCGGTTCGTGGAGGTACGGGTCGACCCCAGCCTCGGGCTGCTGCGGGTGTCCCGGGTGGTCACGGCCGTGGACGCCGGGCGCGTGCTGAACGCCAAGACCGCCACCAGCCAGATCGTCGGCGGCACGGTCGGCGGCATCGGCATGGCCCTGATGGAGCGCACGGAGCGCGATCCGGGAACCGGGCGGGTCGCGGACGCCACCCTCGGCGACTACCTGGTGCCGGTGCACGCCGACGTGCCGGAGATGGAGGTGCTCTTCGTGGGCGGACCGGATCCGGTGAACCCGGCCGGCACCAAGGGCGTCGGCGAGATCGGCCTGGTCGGCGTCGCCGCCGCGGTCGCCAACGCCGTCTTCCACGCCACCGGCCGACGCGTGCGCGACCTGCCGATCACCGTCGAGGACCTGCTGTGACGCGGACGGCGGCGGCGCAGGACGGCGGGGGCGCGGCGGTCAGCGGGTGACCCGGACGGCCAGGACGGTCAGGTCGTCGCGGGTGTCGCCGAGCTCGTCGGCCAGCTCCACGCACAACCGCGGCAGCGACAGCCCGTGCCGCCGCTCGGCGCCCACCAGCAGCCGCGCGATCCCCTCGTCGACCGGGCGGGTCCGGCTCTCCACCAGGGCGTCGGTGTAGCACAGCAGGGTGCTCCCGGGCGGCAGGGCCACCCGCCCGGTCGGCCGGCCGTCCACCCGCCGGCCGCCGGACAGCGCCGCCAGCCCCAGCAGCGGGGCGTGCCCCTCCCACAGCAGCCGGGCGCGCCCGTCGGGGGCGAGCAGCACCGGCGGCGGGTGCCCGGCGTTGCTCCAGGACAGCCGGTAGCCGCCGGCCGCGTCCGGCCCCGGTTCCGGGGCGAGCTGCGCGTACAGCACGGTGCTGTGGTCGGCGGCCCCCAGCCGGTCCACCGCCTCGTCCAGCCAGTCCAGCAGCAGGCCGGGGGTGTGCTCGGCGTGCACCGCGAGGGTGCGCAGGCTGGACCGCAGGTGCGCCATCCGGGTCGCCGCCTGGATGTCGTGGCCGGTGGCGTCGCCCACCGCCAGCGCCAGGGTGCCGCCGGGCAGCCGGAAGGCGTCGTACCAGTCGCCGCCCACCTCCGCCGCGCGCTCGGCCGGCCGGTAGACGGCGGCCAGCTCCAGGCCGTCGGGCCGCGGCAGTTCGGTGAGCATGCCGCGCTGCAGGGTGGCCGCGATGTTCGCCTGGGCGGCGAACAGCCGGGCGTTGTCGATGGCCAGCGACGCCCGCTCGGCCACCACCCGGGCCAGCGCGGCGTCCGCGTCGCCGAACCTCCGGGCGCGCTCGCGCAGCAGCACCAGCGCCCCGAAGGCCCCGCCCCGCCCGCCCACCCGCAGCGGCAGCAGCAGCGCCGTGCCGATCCCCAGCCAGTGGCACAGGCGCAACCAGGTGGCCTCCACCGGATCCCGGGCCCGCTCCAGCGGCGCGAAGTGCCGCACCAGCACGGCCCGGCCGGAGTCCAGCACCCGCCCGAGCGGCGCCAGCGACGGCTGCCGCGGCAGCCGCGCGGCCACCGGCAGGCCGATCAGGCGCGAGGGGTCCCGGTGCGCCGCGCCGGCCACCCGCACCATGCCGGGCTCCTCCACCAGCACGGTGAAGGCGCAGTCCGCCAGCCGGGGGACCACCGCCCCGGCGAGCCGACGGGCCGAGTCGTCCGGATCCCGGTTGTCCGCGAGGGCGGCGTCGACCGCGCCCAGCCAGGTCAGCTCGCTGTTGGCCCGGCGGGCCGCCTCCAGGGCGTCCTCCGCGCGGCCGCGTTCCCGCTCGGCGACCCGCCACGCGGCCCGGGAGGCGTCCCGGGCGTGCTCGGCGTCGTACCGGGACAGCCGCAACCGCAGCTCCGAGGAGCAGGCCGCGCCCAGGTCGGCCAGCGCGGCGACCTCCGCGCCCGTCCAACGGCGCGGCCGGTGGTCGACGGCGCACAGCGAGCCGATGGCCCGCCCGTCGTCGTCGGTCAGCGGCATGCCCGCGTAGCCGACCACCCGCATCTCCACCACCGCGAGGCTGTCCCGCAGCAGCGGGTGCTCCCGGGTGTCGGCGATGATCAGCGGCTGCCCGCTGGCGACCACGTGCTGGCAGAAGGAGTGGCTGAGCGGGGACTGCCGGGCGCTCCCCCACGGCTCGGGAAGGCCGTCGGCGCCCGGGAACAGCTGGCGTTCCCCGTCGACCAGGGCGACCAGCCCGACGTCCACCCCGAGGTGGGCGCGGACCATCCGGGCGAACCGGTCCATCGCCTCGTCCGGCCGCGCGGCCAGGCCGGTCCGCGCCAGCGCCTGCCGCCGGTCCGGCGCGCCGGCCCCCCGGCCGGCCGTCGGCGCCCGCGGGAACCCGGTCCCCACCGCGCCGTCGACGGCATCGGAGACGTCCACATCGACCACCAGCCCGGGTCGCGGAGCCTGTGCCTGCCCAACGGCACCAATGTAGTCAGCGGGACGCGTGGGAGCCATGGGTAACCGGCGAACGGCCCCACCACCCCCGCGTCCCGCCCCGCACCCCGGGACGCCGCCGGATCACCGCCGATTCTTCACCTGTTCGTCAGGAACCGGTGGGCGTACGGGGATGCACTATCCGGCGACATCCCCCACCCGTGGACCCGTCGACGGAGGCTGAACCGGAAGTGCCACTCCCACCCGCGTCCCCCGCCCCGCGCCCGGCCCGCACGGCCCCCGCGCGCCGCGCCGTCCCCCGCAGGGCCGTCCCGGGCACCGCCGGCACGGCGCTGCTCACCGCCCTGACCGCCACCCTCGCCGCCCTGCTCGGCCCGGCCGCCGGCGCCACCGCCGCGCCGGTACCGGCCACGGCCAGCACGCCGACCTCCCGGATCCCCAGCACCCCCGGTGAACGGCGACTACTTCGACTTGACCTCCTCCGCCCGAACAGGGCGGATTCCTTCCCTCGCGGGTTGGACTTTCTGCTTCACTGACCGCGGCCTCTCAGGAGTACTCCGGTGAGGTCTTACACTGCCTCCACAGACGGTCACCGCCAGCCCGGCGGCGAGAATATTCCGTGCCGCGTTCACATCGCGGTCATGCACCTGGCCGCAACCACAGGTCCACTCACGGACGTTCAGCGGCAGGTGCGCTCGAATGCTGCCGCACGCCGAGCACAGTCTCGAAGAGGGGAACCAGCGATCGACGACCACGAGTTCCCTCCCATACCAGGCGGCTTTGTACTGCAGCATGAAACGCATGTGCGCCCAAGCCGCATCTGAGATCGCTCGGGCCAGCCTACCGCCCATCATGTTGCTGACGACCAAGTCCTCGATCACGATCGTTTGGTTCTCACGAACGAGCCGAGTGGTGAGTTTGTGCAGATAGTCACGGCGGCGGTCGGCTATTCGAGCATAAATGCGCGCGACCTTGCGTCGCGCCTTCTCCCGATTCGCCCCACGGCCAGGAGCCTTGCGGCACAGCTCGCGCTGAGCTTTGGCCAGGCGAGCCCGGTCACGGTGTTCCTGCCGCGGGTTGGCAACCTTCTCACCGGTGGACAGAGTCACCAAAGAACTGAGACCTGCATCGATCCCGACCGCCGCGTCCGTGACGGGAAGCGGTCGAACGCCGGCATCCTCGCACAGCATCGACACAAACCATCGTCCCGCGCCGTCACGCGACACCGTCACAGTGGAGGGCACCACCCCCTCCGGCAGAGGGCGGGACCACACCACACTCAGCGGGTCAGCCATTTTCGCAAGGGTTAGCTTTCCACCCCGAAAAGTAAATCCCGAACGAGTGTATTCCGCCGCCTTTCGACTTCTTTTCTTTGATTTGAAGCGCGGATACTCGGCTCTCCCCCCGAAGAAGTTCGAGAATGCGGCCTGCAGGTGCCTCAGCGCCTGCTGGAGAGGCACGGAGGAAACCTCCGAAAGGAAGGCCAACTCCTCGGCTTTCTTCCACTGGCTCAGCATCGCCGAGGTGTCGTTATAGCTGACGCGCTCCTGACGCTGCAACCATGCCCTGGTGCGGACCTCCAGTGCCAGGTTGTACACCTTCCGCACGCATCCGAATGTACGTTCCAGCTCGGCCGCCTGCACGTCTGTGGGATGAAAGCGATACCGGTAGGTCCGCCTCACAGGCACAGCATCCACGCTCACCACACTAATGACACATACAGTAATCAGTCAACTCCTCTATGGTAATCCGCCTCACCCTGCGCGCCCTCACCGACAGCGGATCCGCCACCCTCCACCTCACCGTCGGCGACCTCGGCACCGACGTCGCCGTCACCGTCGGACTGGCCGAGGAACCGTTCGCCGACCTCGCCGACGCCGCCGCCTGGACCTCCGCCCACGACCGCGCCCCCGGCGGCTCCGTCACCCCGGCCGAGGGCCACGGCGGCGCGCCCGGGCTCCGGCTCGCCTACGACTTCACCCAGTCCACCGGCACCCGCGGCCAGTACGCCGTCCCGCCCGCCCCGATCCCGCTGCCCGGCCAGCCGCAGGCCCTGACCGTCTGGATCCACGGCGACGGCAACGGCGCCTGGCCCCGCGTCCAGTACCGCGACGCGGCCGGCGTGACCGCCAACCTGGACGGCCCCACCATCACCTGGACCGGCTGGCGGCAGGTCACCTTCCCCGTCCCCGCCGGCGTCCGCCACCCCCTCACCTTCCAGCGCTTCCGCCTCCTGGAGACCAGCGCCGCCCGCTCCTACCGCGGCCAGGTCACCATCAGCGACCTGCGGGCACGGGTCGCCCCCGAGGTGGAACTCCCCGCCGCCCCACGGACCACCGACCCGGTGATCCAGGCCCACGGCACCGTGGACGACCGGCCGCTGCGGATCGCCGTGATGTCCGACGCCCAGTTCGTCGCCCGCGACCCGAACAGCCCGCAGGTGGCCGCCGCGCGCCGCACCCTGGAGGAGATCGCCGCCGCCGCACCCGACCTGCTGGTGATCAACGGCGACCTGGTCGACGAGGCGTCACCCGCCGACCTCGACCTCGCCCGCCGACTGCTCACCGAGTTCGAGGCGCGCACCGGCGGCACCGTGCCCTGGAGGTACGTGCCCGGCAACCACGAGATCATGGGCCCCGGCAGCACCGCCAACTTCCGCGCCGAGTTCGGCGACACCTTCGGCACCCTCGACCTCGCCGGCACCCGGCTGATCACCCTGGACTCCTCCACCGGCACCCTGCGCGGCGGCGGCTTCGACCAGCTCCAACTGCTCCGCGACACCCTCGACGACGCCGCCGCCGACCCGGCCGTCAGCGGCGTCGTCCTCTTCGCCCACCACCCCGCCCGCGACCCGCTGCCCGACGCGGCCAGCCAGCTCGCCGACCGCAAGGAGGCGGCCATGGTCGAACGCTGGCTCGCCGACTTCCGCGCCGAGGCCGGGAAGTCCGCCGCCTACGTCGCCGGACACGTCGGCGTCTTCGCCGCCTGGTCCGTCGACGGCGTCCCCCACCTGGTGAACGGCAACTCCGGCAAGAACCCCGCCGGCACCCCGGACCAGGGCGGCTTCACCGGCTGGACCATGCTCGGCATCGACCCCGCCCACGGCACCGTCACCGACCGCTTCGCCACCCCGGCGGACGACGCCTCCGCCTGGCTGCGCGCCGAGACCCACCCCCGCGTCGACGCCCTCACCCTCCAGGCCCCCGACACCCTCGCCCTGCTCGCGCGCACACCCGTCACCGCCACCCTCACCCAGGACGGCGGGCGCCGGGTACCGGTCGCCTGGCCGGTGAGCGCCCGGTGGTCCGGCGACGGCGTGCTGGTCGGCGACCCCGCCCGCGCCGTCCGGGACGCCGCCGAACAGCCCGGCCCCCGCCCGCAGGGCGCGCCCGTCGCCGTCTACGACCCGGCCACCGGCACCCTCACCGGCCTGCGCCCCGGCCAGGCCGTGCTGCGGGTCACCGTCGGCGGCGTCACCGCCGAGCACACCGTCACCGTGGGCGGCGGAACCCCGCACTGCGACCGGGTGATCGACGGCCGCCACGACGGCCCGCTCACCGTCACCGCCGGAACCACCTGCCTCACCGACGGCGCCCGGGTCCACGGCCCGGTGACGGTCACCGGCCCCGGCGCCACCCTGTTCGCCACCGGCGCCACCCTCACCGGCCCGCTGACCGCGCGCGCCGCCGACCGCATCGCCGTCACCGACTCCACGATCACCGGACCGGTGACCGTGCGGGGCGTGCACGGCCAGGTCGCGCTGGCCTGGAACCGGATCACCGGCCCCGTGACGCTCACCGACTCCGGCGGCGCCCCGGGCACCGGCGACGGCGCACCGCTGCTGGCCGGCAACACCGTCCACGGCCCCCTCGGCTGCACCGGCAACACCTCCGCCCCGAGCGACGGCGGCGCACCGAACACCGTCCACGGCCCCACCACGGGCGAGTGCGGCGCGCGGTAGGCCACGAGGCGACGGCGGCCGGCTCCGGCCCGACCCCGGGCACCCACCCCCGCCAGGCGCTCACACCCGCCGGGCGAGAAACAGGTGGGTGTCCCAGTCGAGCCGCAACCGGCCGCCGTTCTCCTCCAACAGCGCCGCCGCGATGTCCGCCACCAGCGCCTCCCGCCGCCGCTCCGGCATCGCCCGGAAGGCCGGCGTGACCGACCGGTAGGCGGCGAACTCCCGCGCCTGCCACCACCGGGACCACCGGTAGCCACGCACCCGCGGCCCGTCGAACTCCGGCAGGGCGGCGATCTCCCGCGCCGGCCACCCCCTCGCCTCCGGTGACACCCGCGCCGCCACCGCCAGCGGCGCCTCCCCATAGCGCGCCAGCACCCGGTCCACCACCGCGTGCTCCGGCCGCTCCCCCCACCGCTCCACGTTCCACAGCAGCGCCAGCAGCCCGCCCCGGCGCAGCACCCGCGCCGCCCGCGCCCACCGCGTCGCCGGGTTCGTCCAGTGCCACGCCTGGGCGCTCACCAGGGCGTCCCACCCGCCGGGATCCCGCGCCGACCACTCCTCGAAGGTGCTCTCCCGCACCAGCACGCCGCCCCCGGGCCGGCCGCCGGGAAGGGCGCCGAGCCGCTCGGTGAGCACCTCCACCATGCGCGGATCCGGCTCCACGCAGCACGGCCGCACCCCGCGCGCCACCAGCCGCGCCGTCGCCCCGCCGGTGCCCGCCCCGACCTCCACCACCCGGTCCCCCGGCAGCAGCGCGACCAAGTCGTCGAAGAGCTCCTCCGGATACCCCGGGCGGACGCGGTCCCCCTCCCCCACCTCCGGCCAGGACGGCGGCACCCGCACGACCGCCCCGAACCTCCGCCCCCGCCTGTCCCACAGGCTGTCACCACCACGCACCATGCCCGGACGGTAACCGCCCCGGCTCCACCGGAACAGGGGGCGGCACCCACCCCGCGCCCGCACGCCGCGCACGGCGGCACGCCACGCCGCACCCTGGAAGGGAACGCACACCCGCACCGGCGAACGGGGCGACCAGCCATGCAGACCTTCCTCCCGCACCCCGGCTTCGCCACCTCCGCCCGGCTGCTCGACGACCGGCGGCTCGGCAAGCAGCGGGTGGAGACCTTCCAGATCCTGCGGGCACTGGTGTGGCCCAGCTACGGCTGGAAGAACCACCCCGCCGTCGCCATGTGGCGCGGGTTCGTCCCCGCCCTGGTGAGCTACGGCACCGCCGTGTGCGCCGAGTGGACCGCCCGCGGCCACCAGGACTCCCTCGCCCGGCAGCTCGCCGAGTTCACCGGCGGACGCGTCGCGGGCTGGGCCGAACTGCGCGAGCGGGGCCTGCTGCCGCCCTGGCTGGGGCGGCAGGCCGTGCACCTCAGCCACCGCTCCGCGCTGCTGCGCAAGGACCCCGGGTACTACCGCCCGCTCTTCGGCGAGGAACTGCCGGACGACCTGCCCTACGTGTGGCCCAAGCCGTCCTTCCCCCGCTGGCCGCTGCGCCGGGGCCACCACGAGGCGCTGTCGCTCGCCGACGCGCTGCGCCTGCTCGGGCACGAGGAGGCGCGTCCCGCGCAGCGGACGGCGCTGGACGCGGTGCTCCGGGGCGAGGACGCCGCGTACCAGGGGCCGCCGGGCAGCGGCGCCGCCACGGCCGCGCTGCTGGCGGGGGTGTGCACCCCCGGCGGGACGCTGTGGGTGTCCCCCGGGGAGCCGCTCGACGAGGAGGCCGCGGAGGCCGGCGCGGACGGGCCGGGTCGGCGTTCCGCCGCCGCGACCCCGGGGCGGCGCGGCGGCAGGCCGCCGGCCGCGGCCCCGCCGTCGCTGGCCCGCCCGCCGGACGCGGCGGCGCGCGAGGCCATGGCGGCGGAGGCGGGGGCGGAGGCCGAGTTCCGTTTCGTCCGGCCGGCGGGGGCGTCGCCGGCGGCCGGCCGGAGCGGCTGGTCCGGCCTCGGGCTGGTGGTGCTCGACGGCGTCGAGGAGCCGCCCGAGCTGCCCCCGGCCGGCCGGCGCCCGCCCGTGCTGCGCATCCACGGCGCGGCGCCGCCGTCCTCCCGGGAGCCGGACGGGACCACGTCCGTCGGCGAGGCGCCCTAGGCGCCGCCCCGGGCGCGCAGGCCGTCGAGGACCACGGTCAGGTGTCTGCGCCAGGTCGCGTCGGCGTCCGCCGGTGATCGGCCGTTGCCCGGCGCGGTGAGCTGGATGACCCGGCCCAGCGCCATCACCTGGAGGACGAGGTCGGCCGGGGTGACGTCCGCGCGGAGCGTTCCCTGGGCGTGGGCACGGGCGACCAGGTCGGCCACGGCCCGCTCCAGGTGGTCGCGGCAGGCGTCGAAGGCCGCCGCGCTGTCGGCCTCCGGCTGCGCGGCCAGGCCGTCGAGCAGGGCCCGGTGACGGGCCATCGTCGTCAGTGTCGCCTCCAGCAGCGCGGCCAGGCCCGTCCAGGCGTCCTCGGTGGCGTTCGCCCGCGTCACGGCCTCCGTCCAGGCGGCGACGTCCTGCTGGACGACGGCCTGCAGCAGGTCCTCCTTGGTGTGGAAGTGCCGGTAGAGGGTGCCGACCCCGACCCCGGCCAGCCGGGCGACCTCCCGCATGTCCACCCCGGCCCCGCCCTGGGCGAAGGCGGGGGCGGCGACCTGGAGGATCCGCTCGCGGTTGCGGGCGGCGTCCCAGCGCTGGCGCCGGGGACGCGCCGGCTGGGGGGCGCTGCCGGGGGTCTCCATGGCGGCATCGTAGCCGTCCGCCGAGCCGTTCCGGAACGCGCCTTCCGGAACGGCTCGGCGGACGGCTACGCTGTTCCGGAATCATCGTTCCGCAACAGCTTCGGGGGCAGCACACGCATGGGCACGTACCTCATCTCCGGCGGCACGGACGGCATCGGACGGGCGCTGGCCGTGACCTACCTGCGCGACGGCCACACCGTGGTGGTGGTCGGCCGCAGCGCGGCCAAGTTCCAGGCACTGCTCCGGCAGGCGGGGCTCGCGCCCGACTCGGACCGCGCCCACTTCTTCCCGGCGGATCTGCGGCTGGTCCGCGAGAACCGGCGCGTGGTGGAGGCGTTCACCAGCCGGTTCGAGGCGCTCGACGCCCTCGTCCTGTGCGCCGCGTACGTCCACCGCCGCCGGGTGGTCACCGAGGAGGGCTTCGAGCACACCTTCGCCCTGTACTACCTGAGCCGCTACGTCCTCACCATGGGCCTCGCCGACCGGCTGTCGGCGGCCGAACTGCCGGTGGTGCTCAACACCTCCGTGCCCGGCGCCCGTCGCGACGCCATCCGCTGGGACGACCTCCAGCTCACCCGGTCCTTCCGCTGGCGCACCGCGAACCAGCTCAGCCGCCGGGCCAACGAACTCCTCGGCCTGACGCTCGCCAGGCGGCACCCGGCGGGCCGGATCCGGCACGTGCTGTACAGCCCGGGCTTCGTCCGCAGCAGCTTCGCCGGCGAGGTGAGCCGGCTGGAGCGGGCGCTCATCACGGGCCTGGCCCGCGTGACCCGGACCCCCACCCCGGACCGGGCGATCGCACCGATCCTGGACCTCGTCGCCGCGCCCGGGACGGAGCCGGTGGCCGCCTATGACCGGGGCCGGCCGGTACCGCTGACGATCACCCCAGCGGACCAGGCCGAGGCCGACCGCCTGCACGCCACGACGGAACGCCTGCTGGAGCCCTGGCGCTGACCCGTGGCACGGCCAGGCCGCCCCCGTCCGCTCGGGGCGTCCGGGTGGGCCGGGGGGCGCGCCGGAGCGGACGCTCGGCCCCGGCGACGGAGCGCCGGCCGCCACCCACCGACCACACGGGGTGTGAATCGATTCATACGCAGGCCACCGGCGCCCTCGCTTCCCGCCCGCCCCGACAGCACGGGCGGGAAGCGACAGGCGAACTCCGGCAGCCTAGGCAAGTCGGCGCCCGCTCACAACGGTCCGTCACCTCGGTCGGCCGGGAAAGGCCAGCCTTTCCGGGAACCACCCCGCGCGGCTGCCCCGTTCGCCCACGCATCGCACCCGCGCGGAAGCGACCGCCCCGGTCAGCCCGGGGCGCCCCCGGCCGCCCCGGACAGCTCCGCCAGTTCGACGGTGCGGTCCGCCCAGCGGCCGAGCAGCTCGGCGTCGTGGCTGACGGCCAGCACCCCGCAGCCGGTCGCCGCCTGGTAGTCCCGCACCACGCCGACCAGGGCGGCCGTGGTGGAGGCGTCCAGCATCGAGGTCATCTCGTCGCAGACCAGGTAGCGGGGGCGCGCCACCAGCGCGCGGGCCAGGCAGGCACGCTGGAGCTGCCCGTCGCTGACCGCGTGCGGGCGGCGCTCCAGCAGCTCGCCGGTGAGACCGACCAGCTCGGCGAGCTCCGCGACCCGGTCCGCCGCCTCGCCGCCGCGGCCGGTGGCGCGCAGCGGCTCGGCGATGACGTCGCGCAGCCGCAGCCGGGGATCCACGGCGGCCCGGGGAGACTGGAACACCACGCCGACGGCGGTGCGCAGCTCGCGTGGCGCCCGGTACCGCGCCCCGGGGGCGGGCGTGCCGTCGACCAGCACCGTGCCCGCGTAGGGCGCGTGCAGCAGCGCGGCGACGCGGGCCAGGGTGGACTTCCCGCACCCGCTGGGCCCGACCAGCCCCAGCACCGAGCCGGCGGGCAGCACCAGGGTGGCGTCCCGGACGACGGGGCGGCGCGGGTCGTAGCCGGCGGTGATCCCGCGGGCGGTGAGGCTGGCGCCGTCGCGGCCCCGGTACTCAGTCATGGACGGGCTCCAGGTCTTCCGCCGGCGGCTTCGGCCGCGGCCGCGCCGCCGGCGCCCCGAGCGGATGGTGGCAGGCGACCGCGCCGCTCGCCGGCGCGGCCGGGACCGTGCCGGTCCCGGTGGCCGCCGGCCCGGGCGCGGACGGGGTGAGCAGGGCGGGGACGCCCTCGCGGCAGACGTCGGTGGCGTGGGCGCAGCGCGCGGCGAAGGCGCACCCGCCGGGCAGCCGGCTGAGCTCCGGCGGCATGCCGGCGATCGGGGTGAAGGCCCGGCTCGGCAGGGCGTCCAGCAGCCCGGCCGCGTAGGGGTGCCGCGGGCCCGCCCCGGCGAAGAACTCCCGGGCCTGCGCCACCTCCACGATCCGCCCGGCGTACATCACCGCGATCCGGTCGGCGACCCGCTCGGCGGCGGCCAGGTCGTGCGTCACGATCAGCACTCCCCTGCCCTGGTCGGCGAGCAGCCGCAGCTGGTCGACGGTGCGTTCGACGAGCGGCCGGTCCAGGCCGGTGGTGGGCTCGTCGGCGAGCAGCACCGGCGCGTCACCGACCAGCGCCAGGGCGGTGGCGGCGCGCTGCGCGAGGCCGCCGGAGAGCTCGTGCGGGTAGGCGTCGAGGTGGTCGAGCGGGAACCAGGCGCGGTCCGCGGCCCGCTCGGCCTCCTCGCGCAGCCGGCCGCGCGGGGTGCGGCGGGGCAGCCCGTGCAGCTCCCGGACGGCCTCCTCCAGCTGGGCGCGGATGGTCCGCACGGGCGTGAGGTGGGTGCCCGGGCTCTGCGGCACCAGGCCGATCAGCCGGCCGCGCACCCGGCGGGCCAGCGTGCGCTCGTCCGCCGTGGTGAGGTCGATGCCCCCGGCCATGGCGGCGCCGGCGATCTCGGCGTTGCCCGGCAGCAGCCCGAGCACCGCCCCGGCCATGACGGACTTGCCGCAGCCGGACTCGCCGACCAGCGCCAGCACCTCGCCCGGCAGCAGGTCGAGCGTGGCGTCGGTGACGGCCGCGACGTAGCGCGGCGGGGCCGTGCCTCGGCGCCGCCCGCCCCGGTCGCCGTCCCGCTCCTCGGCGGGCATGCGGAAGCGCACCGACAGGCCGCGCAGGGACAGCAGCGGCGTCGACGGCGCGGGGGGCGACGGCCGGTGGGTCGGCAGGGCCTCGGTGGGGTCGGACCGCGTCGTCACAGCATGAGCTCCGATCGGCGGCGTGGGCTGAGCCGGTCCCGCAGCACCCCGGCGAGGCCGGAGACCGCGAGCGTCGGCACGATGATGAACAGTCCGGGGAAGAGCGTGGGCCACCAGGCGCCGAGCAGCAGCGAGCCGCGGGCGGCCTCGATCATCGCGCCCAGGCTGGCCAGGTGCGGGGGCATGCCGAGGCCGAGGTAGGACAGGGCGGACTCGTGCCAGATGGCGTGCGGCACCATCAGCACCGCGGCGAGCGCGGCACGCGGCAGCACGCCGGGCAGCAGGTGGCGGACGAGCACCCGGCCGCGGGAGGCGCCGCCGGAGATGGCGGCCTCGACGAACGGCCGCTCCCGCAGGCTGAGCATCTCCGAGCGGACGATGCGGGCGGTGGACAGCCAGTGGGTGAGCCCCACGGAGACCACCACGCCCCACGGCCCGGGGCGGAACATGGCGACCAGGAAGATGCCGAGCAGCAGGTGCGGGATCGAGGAGAAGGCGTCGACCAGCCGCATCACCACGCGGTCCACCCAGCCGCCGAGGACGCCGGCCACCCCGCCGACCAGGATGCCCACGACGGTGGCGACGAGCGCGGCGACCAGCCCGACCATCAGCGACACCCGCAGCCCGTACACGCAGCGCCACAGCAGGTCGCGGCCGGCGTCGTCGGTGCCCAGCGGATGGTCCGCCGACGGCGGGCGCAGCTTGGCGGCGAAGTCCACGTGCTGCTGGTCGAGCTGGACGATCGGCGGGACGAGCAGCACGGCGAGGGCGACGACGGCCAGCACGCCGACGGACGTCCACAGCCTCCAGCGGTCGGTGCGGCGCCACGGGGCGGTGCGCCGTCCGGCGGCCGGCCGCCAGGCGTCCGGCCCGGGCGTCCGCGCGGGAGCCGTTGGGGCGGTGGCCTTCGCGGCGGCGGCCGTCGGGGCGGCGGCCGTCGGGGTGGCGAGCGGGGAGTCAGCCATCGAGTGCCGTCCGGGGGTCGACGAGGCCGTAGAGCACGTCGGCGAGCAGGTTGCCGAGCAGCACGGCTCCGGTGGCGAGCAGGGTCAGGGCGGCCAGCAGCGGGAAGTCCACCGCCAGGGCGGCCTCGACGGTGGCCCCGGCCACGCCCGGCCAGCTGAAGACCGTCTCCACCAGCAGCGCGCCGGTGATCAGCTCCGGCACCCGCGACCCCACCAGGGTGACGAACGGCAGCAGGGCGGAGCGCAGCGCGTGCCGGACCAGCACGGTGCGCGGCGCCAGTCCGCGGGCCCGGGCGCCGGTGACGAAGTCCTCCTCCAGCGCGGCGAGCAGCGACTCGCGCACGAAGAGGGTGAACCACGGCGTCTGGGAGACCGCCAGCACCAGCGCGGGCAGGGTGAGGTGGCTGACGAGCTGGCCGGGGGTGACGACGGTGCTGCCGGCGTCGGTGAGGCCGCCGGCCGGCAGCCAGTCGAGGCGGAGCGCGAACAGCCAGATGGCGAGCAGCGCCAGCCAGAACGCGGGGGCGGCGGAGAGGGTGAGCGACAGCGAGGTGGCCGCGCGGTCGACCAGGCCGCCGGGGCGGCGCGCGGCCAGCGTGCCGAGGAGGAGGCCCAGCAGGAGGGTGAGCAGGAAGGCGACGCCGGCCAGCAGCACCGACCAGCCCAGCCGCTCCGCGATCACCTGGGCGACCGGCTGGCGCAGGGCGCGGGAGTCGCCGAGGTCCCCGGTCAGCGCGCCGGTGAACCAGTCCCACCACTGGGCGGGCCAGGGCCGGTCCACGCCGAAGCTCTCCCGCAGCTGCGCCAGGGTCTCCTCGGAGGCGGTGAACACGGCGCTGCCGGCGTAGGCGTGCACGGGGTCGAACGGCGAGGCGGCACCGATGGCGAACATCAGCAGGCTCACGCCGAGGAGCACCGGCAGCGCGGCGAGGGCGCGGCGGCCGACCAGCCGGGCCAGGGCGGCGCCCCGGCCGGAGCCGAGCCGGCCGCCCCGCCGCACGGCCTTCACCGGGGCGCCGCCGCGGGCACGCGGCGTGGAGTCCGGCGAGGGGCCGGGCGCGGCGCCCGGCGGGCGGCCGTCGGACCGCGCGGATGGCGGGACGCTGGTCATGAGGCGGCCGGCGTCCAGTCCTCGATGTTCCACCACGGACCGTTCAGCAGCCCGTGGTCGTGGCTCTCCAGCTGGGTGGTGACGTTGTCCCAGCGGTCCGCCACCACGTAGACGTGGTCCAGGAAGACCAGCACGTTCCAGTAGGGCTCCCGCACCAGTTCCTGCTGGAGCGCCGAGTAGGCCTCGGCCCGCACGGCCGGATCGGTGCTCCGGCGGGCCTCGTCGAGCAGCCGGTCCACCTCGTCGTTGCGGTACATGCCGGGGTTGTTGTAGCCGTCGCCGGCGTGCGAGGAGTGCAGTGCGGGGTAGGTGACGAAGTCCGGATCCAGGGCGCTGCCGCCCCCCATCAGGACGGCGTCACGGTTGATCCGCCCGTCGATGGCCTCCCAGGTCAGGCCCTCCACGGTGACCTCCACGCCGAGTTCCCGGGCGTCCGCCGCGTAGGCGAGGGCGAGGTCCTGGCGCAGGGTGTCACCGGAGGGGTAGAGCAGGGTGAAGGCCGCTCGCTGGCCGTCCTTGGCGCGGATGCCGTCCGCGCCGAGCCGCCACCCGGCCTCGTCCAGCAGGGCGGCGGCCGCCTCCGGCCCCCGGTCGACCGCCGTCTCGGCGGCCGGCTCGTAGTACTGCGAGGCGGGCGCGATGGCGCTCAGGCCGGCCTCGCCGCGGCCGTCGAGCACGTCGGCGACCATGGCCTGCCGGTCGATGCCCCGGTCCAGGGCGCGGCGGATGTCCACGTCACCGGTGACCGGGTTGTCCATGGGGAGCATGACGCCCCGGTAGTCGGCGCTCTCGGCGGCGATGACCCGCTTGCCCTCGCCCTGCGGCTGGCCCTCGTCGAAGGTGGCGGCGAGCTGGGGAGGCAGGACGGCGGCGTCCAGCTCGCCGGCGGCGAGCCGCGTGGCGCGGGTGTTGTCGTCCGGGATGAAGGCGAGGGTGACGTGCGTGACGGCGGGGCCGTCGCCCCAGTAGTCGGGGTTCGCGGTGAGGGTGAGCTGGTCGCCCTTGCGCCAGCTCTCCAGGAGGTAGGGGCCGGTCCCGACGGGCGCGGAGTCGAACGAGCCGCTGGCGACGGCCGCCGCCTCGGCGTCGTCCAGCTGGCCGTCGGCGGTGCCGCCGAAGGCGTGCTCGGGGACGATCGGCAGCACGGTGCGCGCGGCGAAGGGCGCGTAGGGGTACTTGAGGTGGAAGACCACGGTGGAGTCGTCGGGGGTCTCCACGGCGCGCACCGCGTCGAGTTCGGAGCGGGAGGCGTTGGCCACCCGTTCGTCGAGGATCGCCCGGTAGGTGAACGCCACGTCGGCGGCGGTCAGCGGCTCGCCGTCGGAGAAGGTGACCCCGTCGCGCAGGGTGAAGGTGTAGGTGAGGCCGTCGGACGAGATCTCGGGGAGTTCCCGGGCGAGGGCGGGCACCAGGGTCAGGTCCTGGTCGGTGGTGAGCAGCCCTTCGAAGATCTTGGCGGAGCCGTCCTTGCCGAAGCCGAGCAGCGGGTTGAGGGTCTCCGGCTCCGCTGCCGTGCCGATGACCACGGAGGTGGCGGCGTCGGCCGCCTCGGCCGCGTCTCCGCTGCCGCCGTCGGAGGGGGCGGTGCAGGCGCTGGCGCCGACCAGCAGCGCGACGGCGCCGGCTGCGCTCGCGACCCGGGTGGCCCGACGGCGGCCGGCCGGCGAGGTCGGTCGGGCCGGTGCTGCCGGCCGGCCGCCGGCCGTCCCGCCCGGTCCGGGCTGCATCTCCTCCATCGCTGCTCTCCCCTTCCGTGCCTCCGGCGACGCGCGGACCCGTTCCACGGCACGCCGGCCACGCCGAGCGGCCGGTTCCCGGCCCTCGACAGCTACCTGCAAACAATATGCAAGAAGTAAGTTCATATAACAGCCGGGGTGGGTGAAGTAGCGGGGAAAGGATCGGAAGACGGCCCGAACCGCCCGGTGAACCCACCCCACCGAACGCGCCCCGGCGATGCCCGCCTCCCACTCCGGCGCGCTCGCCCCCGGTGGCAGGATGGGGAGACACCAGGCGACCACCGGGCCTCGCGACAGCCGCCACACGGCCGATCGAAGCCCGGCAGGAGAGTCAGGAGAGTGATGTGACGGTGCCCCCACGGCGGAACCCCCGGAGAACCCCCGGACCACCCACGGCGGCGCCCTCGCCCACCTCCATGCCCACCCCCTCGCCCTCCCCCCACCCCCGCCGCCCCCGGGCCCCCCTCCCCCTCCCCTCCCTCCCGCCCTTCCCCGCCCTCCCCCCGCACCCCTCCCCCCAGCCCGGGGCCACCCTTCCGCCCCTGCTCCCACACCCCTTCACCCAGCCCGGAGCCACCCTCCCTGCCCTGAGCCCACCCCCCTCCACCCCGCCCCGGGCCACCCACCCTGCCCCGTCCCCGCTGCCGGCCCTTCCGCCGACCCCGCCCAGCGCCGTCCCTCCGCCCCTCCCGGCAGGCCCGTCCGCCCCGTCCTCCGTCGCGGTCCCTCCCCCGCCCGCACCCTCATCCGCCAGGCCCCGTACCTCCCTGAACTCCCTGCCCCTGTTGACCCCGCCGACCTCTCTGACCTCCCTGCCGTCCCGGCCCGTCCTCCCCACGCGCTCCGGCGCTTCCCGTACTCCCCGCCGCGCGACTCTCCCCTCCCCGGCCGTACCCCGGCCCCGCTCGCTCCGTGCCTCCCTCCGCTCACACCTCGGCGCCCCTCGCGCCGGACTGATGCTGCTCGCCACCCTGGCCACCGCAGTGGCCGGGGTGGCCGCCACCACCCTGGCGACCGGCGCGGCCAGCGCCGTGCTGGCCGGCACCCTCGCCGCCTCCTCCTGGGGGCCGGGTGCCGGTCAGGCCGGCACCCGCGGCTCACGCTCCTGGTGGCGGCGCGGCGGCTCGGCCACCGCTCGCGCGGACGCGCAGGCGGCCAGGGACGCCGCCGCGCACGCCTTCTACGAGCTGGACACCGCCCTGCGCGACGTCGCCATCTCCGTCGAGACGGTCACCGCCGTGGACGACAGCCCCGAGGGGCGGCGGGCGGCCACCCGCTTCCAGGCCGAGCGCCGCCGGGTGGACGAGGTCAGCGCGGCCTACATCGCGGTGGTGGACCGCCACGACCTGGAGGCCGAGGAACTCACCGCCGACCGCGCCGCCACCGCCCGCCGGGAACTGGAGGAGGTGCGAGCCCGGCTGGAGGCCGCGCACGAGGACCTCGACCGCTACCACACCTCCATCGAACCGCTGATGGAACGGGCGGCGACCAGCCTGTCCCGGCTCGCCCCCGCGGTGGAACGGGCCCGCTCCGGCCTGCGCGCCGCCACCGAGGCGCTGGACGCCGTCCGGGCCGCCGGCATCCGCGCGGAGGCGCTGGCCGCCCGGCTCGCCGCCCTCGGCCCGGAGCTGACCCGGCTCGGCGAGGGCGCCAGGGTGCACGGCGTGACCGACACCCTGCGCCGCGCCGACGAGGTCGCCCGCGCGGCGGAGCGGATCCGCGGCGAGCTGGTCAGGCTGCCGGAGCAGCGCGCCGAGCTCGTCCGTCGGCTCGCCTCGCTGCGCACCCGCCGCCAGGCCGTGGAGACCAAGGCCGAGCGGGTCGCCCCGGCCCTCAGCGAGCTGCGCCGCGCCTTCTCCCTGCCCTGCTGGGAGGACCTCCAGGACGTCCCCGGTCGGATACCCGGCCTGCTCAAGGCCGCCGACGACCGCCTCGCCGAGGGCGAAACCGCCCTGCGGGAGCAGCACTGGGCCGACGCCACCGCCCGGCTGGCCGCCGCCCGCGCCACCCTGGGCGACGCCGACGAGCTGATCGCCTCCGTCCGCGACCGTCTGACCGAGTTGACGGACGTCCGGCGCGATCCACGGGCACACCTGGAACGGGCCCGCTTCACGGTCCGGGACGCCCAGCGGCTGGCCATGGCCGGGCGCAGCGTTCCCGACCCCCGCCACGCGGAGCCGCTGGACGCGGCGGTGGCCAGGCTGGACCGGGCCGAGGCCGGCCTGACCGGCCGGCACCCGGACTACTGGCACTTCCTCACCGAGTTGGCGGCGGTGCGCCGTACCGCCGCCGACGTCGTGCGGCGGATCCGCGAGGAGCGGGGCGGCCGGGCCGGGTAGCGCCCCGGCTCACGCCGCCACCGTTCCCGGTCGGGCCGGCCTCCCCAGCGGTGCCGTGGCGACGCGGACCGCGGCTCCGCGTCGCCGGTTCCCCGAACCGTCGACCCGCCGGTGCTCGAACCGCCGGCGCTAGGACAGTTGGCCGGTGACGATGCCGGCCAGGGTGTCCAGCGCCTGGCTGTCCCAGTACTGGGAGTGCGCCGGCACCGCCCCGGTCTCGCTGAACGCCGGGTCGCCGGGTGGGACGGTGTAGATCCGGGCGCCGAACACCGGATCGGTGGGATCGGTGCCGTGGATCGCCGATCCCTTCGCCAGCGGGTACAGCGGGTCGATGGCGTGCCGTATCAGGTCGTTCTCGGCCGTGGCCGCCCACACCCGGTCCCTGCCGAGGCCGAGGTCCGCCGCGTGGGCCACGTGGTGCCCCACCCCGGGGCTGCCGAGCAGCACGGCCCGGTCCACCGGGCGGTGGGCCGTGCGGCAGCCGTGGGTGAGGGCGTACCCGACCACGGTGGAGCCGTAGGAGTGCCCGATCACCGTGGAGTTGGCCGGGCGGCCCGGGGCGGGATCGGCCGGCTGCCCCGCGCCGGCGGTGACCGGTGCCGCGTTCGAGGGCTGGTGGACCTCGCGGGCGACCCGCAGCCCGCGCAGGAAGCTGTCCAGGGACTGCGCGGCGTTCTCGGCGAAGCTGGGCGAGATGGCCTCCAGCAGGTCCTGCGGGGCCTCGTAGCCGAGCCACACGATGGACGCCGTGCGCCCGGCCGCCCGCCCGCTGGCCGCGGCGTGCAGCACCTCGGCGCGGGCCAGGTCGCCGTCCAGCGAGCAGAGCCCGCAGCCGGTGCCCGGAACGTACGTCACGACGTTGTCCGCCGTGTCGGGGTCGCCGACGGAGACCACCACCCGTCCGCCTCCGGACAGGTCGAGGGCGAGCAGGAGGTAGTCGTCCCCCGGTCGGCCGGTGCCGCCGCCCAGTCGGTTCTCCAGCGCGGCCAGGCCGGCGATCTTCGCGCGGACCCGCTCGACCTGCCCGCGCCAGTCGTCGTGGTCCGTGCCGGGCACGACGCCGTCGACCAGGATCTCCTCCGGCTCGGTGGCGAGCAGCCGCAGCAGGTCGCGCTCCAGTCGGCTGCGGGCCTCGCCGACCAGCAGGCGGTTGGCGCGGTCCCGGGAGCGGGCCGGGATGCCGTCGAGGGCGCCGATCCGCTCGGGGTGCTGGGCCAGGTGGCGCAGGCGCTCCGCCGGCGCCAGCGAGGTCCACCAGGCGCTCGCCGCCAGGGGATCGCCGGGGGCGGGCAGCACCGTCTCGTCGACCAGCACCGGCCCGGTCGGGACGGCGCCGGTGGCGAGCCGGCCGGTGCGGGGCCGTCCGGCCGCGAGCAGGGCCCGGGCGAAGGCGTCGTCCTCCTCGACGGCCCGGGCGAGCACGGCGGCGATCGCGCCCGCGTGCGCCTCGGCCTCGCGTGCCAGTCGGCGCCTCACCTCGTCGAACTGCCAGGGCAGCAGCACCACGGGGCCCTCGTTGAGCGGGTTGAGGTCGACCGGTGGCGCGCTGACGGAGCCGTCCTCGTGCACGGTGAAGCCGGCCTCGGTGGCCTGACGGACCACCGTGTGCAGTTCCTCCTGTCGGGCCGCCAGGGTTTCGGCGGCGCGGGCCAGCACCGTGGCCGCGGTGTCCAGGCCGCGTACCAGGTCCCAGCCGTCGGCGAGTTGGTCCCGCAGCGAGGCCGGCGGGCCGGCCGGTCCGGCGGGGATCTCGCGCAGCACGGTGGGCGGGGCGGCCTCGGCGGCGCGGCGGGCCTCCTCGGCGGCCTCGGCCGCGGCCTGCCGCACGGCGCGGAACTCCTCGGCCGCCTGCGCCATGCTGGCGAAGCGTCCGTCACGCAGGTGGGGGTAGGTCAGCACGTGGACGCACCCCCCGCCACGCCATGAGCGGCGGCGGTGCCGGCGGCCGGTGGGGTGGTCGCCGGTTGGGCGTCCGCCGGCAGCGTGGGGACGGTGGCGAGTGGCGCGGAGACCGCGAGGGTGCGCGCCCCGCCGGCGACGGGCTCCGGCGCCCGCCCGGGCACCCCCGGCGACGTCCCGTCCGGCTCCCCGGTGACCGTCTCCCCCGTGACGGTCCCGCCCGGGGCGGCCGCCGCCTCGGCGTTCTCCCCGGCGGCCGTCGCCCAGGCGGCGCTCAGCCGGTGCCCGCGGCCGATCGACGACTCGGCCAGGGCGATCAGGCTGCCGACGAGGATGTGGGTGGCGTCGGCGGTGAGCGAGCCCGGGCAGGCGGCGGACACCGCCGTCGCCACCCCGCCGACTCCGTCGGCGTCCAGCTCGGCCTCGCACCCCTCCAGCCGCGACCGGACCTCGTCCAGCCGCTCCACGCCCGCCTCGACCCGCCCGGCCGCCCGGCGCAGCCCGGCCGCGGCCTCCGCCCGCGCCGTCTCGGGCGCCGTCTGCGCTCCCGCGGGACGCGGGGGCGCCGGAACGGAACCCGGCGGCCATCCGTCGGTAGTGGTGGCGGCGCGAATCTCCTCAGGCATGATGCCCCCCGTTGGCATGTGTAACGGCGATGGTCAGGTGAGAGGGTCTCAGGCGATCTGCCGGAAGGCGGCTGATCGATACCATGATGATTGACCGTCAACTCCCCCGAACCCCTGTAACACGGAATATTCCCACTCTTCGTTCTCCCGTCACCACCCGTTCGAGCTATTCCTGGTTGACCTTCATGCCGCTCGAACGTCCAGGATTGCCCGTGTGGAAGACACGGAAGCCCTGATCAGCATCGGTGCGTTCGCCAGGCATGTGGGTCTGACACCGAGCGCCCTGCGTTTCTACGACGACTGCGGCGTCCTGCGGCCCGCACGGGTGGACGCCGCCACCGGGTACCGCTTCTACGCCCCCTCCCAGCAGGCCCGGGCCACGCTGGTGCGCACGCTGCGCGAGGCCGATCTGCCGCTGGCCGAGGTGTCCGTGGTGCTCGACGGCCCGCCCGCGCGGGCACGGGAGATCCTCATGGAGCACCTGCGCCGTGGGCGGGAGGCGGCGGAGGCGGCGCGCACGGCGATCGAGGGCGTCCTGCGCACCCTGCCGCCCACGGACGGGGCCGGGGAGGGTGGAGGCGGACTGGCGGTCCCGCGGCCGGACGACGCCCCGCCGGCCCGCGTCCGACTGGGCGGCGCGGAGCTGGCCAGCGCGGTGCGGCAGGTCGCCCCGGCGGCGGCCGGAGGGGCCGCCGGGGCGCGGTTCCCGGTGCTCCGGCACGTGCTGGTGGAGTGGGACGGGCAGGAGGTCCGGCTGGCGGCGACCGACCGCTACCGGCTGTCGGTCCGTGCGCTGCGCCCGCTGGCCGTCGACGGCGCCCCGGGCCGGGCCCTGGTGGACGTCGCGCACCTGCGCGCCGTCGCGGCGTGGGCGTCCCGGCTTCCCGAGCTGACCATCGAGGTCGGCGACGCCGCGGCGGCCCCGGGCGGTGACCAGGGCGCGGACGGGGACGCGGACCTGGATGAAGACGGTGACGCGAACGAGGGCGTGAGCACCGCCGGGGCTGCGGACGACACCGGGGCGGCCCGGCGGATCGTCCGCTTCACCGGCGCCGACGGGTCGTGTCGCACCGCGCCGGTCCAGGGCGGCGAGTTCCCCGACTACCGCACGGTGCTGGAGCACCTGACGCCGCGCCGCAGCCGGATCCTGGTCGACCGCGGCGCCCTGCGCGGGGCGCTGGCGGACCGTGCGGCCACGGACCGGGTCGGCCTGGAAGCCGGCGCGGACGAGCTCCGCCTCACCGTCGCCGACGGCGGGACCGGGACGCGGGCCCGGACGGAGGCGGAGGCGGAGGCCGAGGTGGAGCCGGAGGACGCGTCCGCGGTGACGCCGACCCGCACCACCGTGCTGCGGGCCGTCTGCGCGGGCCCTCCCACGCGCCTGTGGTTCGCCAGCGGCGTGCTGCTGCCCGCCCTGGAGGCCAGCGTGGGGCCGGACGTCCTGCTGGAGATCGCCGCCCCCGGCGAACCGGTCGTGGTGCGCTCCGCCGACCAGGGCGGCTTCACCACGCTCGTGATGCCCCAGCTGGCAGCACGGTCCTGACGATCCACCACGATCCTGACGAATAAGGAGAGAAGACGCGATGGATCCGAACAACGCCGTCATACAGCTGTGTGTCCGCGGCATGCGGGAGGAGGCCGAGGGCCGCCCCGCCGACGCCCGCGCGGCGTTCCTCCGGGCGTGGAACGCGGCGACCGACGACTACGAACGGTGTGTCGCCGCCCACTACCTCGCCCGCCACCAGCCGACCCCCGAGGAGACGCTGCGCTGGAACCAGCAGTGCCTGGACCTGGCCGACGCGGTCGGTGACGAGCGGGTGGGCGGCTTCTACGCCTCGCTGCACACCAACATGGGGCGGGCCCACCAGGCCCTGGGGCACGTCGAGCAGGCCCGCCGGCACTACCGGCTGGCGGCCGCCCACCTGGCCGACGCGCCGGACGACGGGTACGGGGAGTGGGTGCGCTACGGCATCGCCGAGGGGTTGCGGGCCACCGGCGGCGCGGCGCCGCGCCCGGCCGAGGAGACGCTGCGGGACCTCCTGAACGCCCTGTGCGCCCGGGCCGACCTGCTGTCACTGTGCCTGTTGCTGCCTGCGTACGTCGGTGACCTGGGTGGCCAGGAGGACCTGGCGAGGCTGGACACCGCGATGCGCAGGCTGCACGCGACGCGCCGGCTGCCGGACGAGGAGCAGGCGGCCCTCACCCGGGCGATCGACGCGCTGCAGGGCGCGCACCCGAGCGCCTGAGCGGCCCCGGGCGCGGGCGTTCCCCGCGCTCCCCCCTCACCATTCCGGCCGATCCCCCTTTTCCCGAACTCCCCCATCTCATCCCGATCCTCCCTTTTTCCTCGCCCCGCTCCCGCCGCAGTCGGGTATTCCCTCCCATCCCTTCTCCGCGGACCCACTCCCCCGCACCGGGCCTTTCCGGGGCACGCCACTTTCACCGTTTTTACTCGCAATTCGCCGCTTTCGCGAGTAACGCCCCATAGGGAGCCCCTGGGGGACCCCCTGTTTCTACGATTCCACGACTCTCGGGCGTGGCGCAGCCCTCTCGTTCAGCCTGTGGATAACTCGGTATGTGCACATGCCATCACATGGCGCGATGGCGTCGCCATGGCGCGGTGTGTGCCGACGGGCGCTCAGGAGGTCGCGGAGGCCGCGGCAGCCGTGGCGGCGGGGGCGGCCGCCTGGTCGGCCAGGAAGGCCGCCGGTTCCCAGCGCCCGCCGAGCGCCGGCGCCAACGCCTGCCTCGCCACGCCGACGAACTCCGCAGGCGTCCGGACGCACCCGGCCGGCAGGGCGCCCAACAACGGCGCGCCGGCGGCCTCCGGCAGGTCCGCGAGGTTGCAGCGGGCGGCCAGGTCCGGCTCGTCCGGCCAACTGCCGATCACCACCCCGAGCGGTGCCAGCCCCCGTGCCCGCAGCGCCTCCGACGTCAGCGCGGTCGCGTTGAGCGTGCCCAGGCCGGCGGCGGCCACGACCAGCACCGAGACGTCCGCGCCGTCCTCCCGCAGCAGGGCGGCCGCGTCCGCGAGCGTGCCGCCCCGTGGATCGAAGCGCACCAGGAGGCCACCGGCGCCCTCCACGAGGACCAGGTCGTGTCGGCGGGCGAGGTCCACCGCCTCCGCCGCGATCCTCGCCGGCGGCACGGGCGGCAGGCCGGCGCGGCGGGCCGCGGTCTCCGGGGCCAGCGGCTCGGGGAAGCGCGCCAGTTCCCGGGTGGTCACCGCGCCGGCGAGTCGGGCGACCTCGTCCACGTCGCCGGGCTCCCCCGGCGCGACGCCGGTCTGCGCCGGCTTCAGCACGGCGACCGAGCGGCCGTCCGCCACGGCCAGCGCCGCCACGGCGGCCGTCACCGCCGTCTTGCCGATCTCGGTCCCGGTCCCGGTGACCACGAGCACACCCATCGGGCCTCCCGCCTCCTCTTCCACGCTGTCGTACGGCTCGCCGGTGGGCTTCGCGCTCAGCCGGCGGCGGCCGCGGCCGTCACGGCGTCGGCGATCCTCGCCACGTCCTCGTCCGCCGTGACGTACGGCGGCATGGTGTAGACGAGGTCGCGGAACGGTCGCAGCCAGACGCCCTGCCGGACGGCGGCCCGGGTGGCGGCGGCCATGTCCACCGGGTGGTCGAGTTGCACCACCCCGATCGCGCCGAGCACCCGGACGTCGCGCACGCCCGGCAGCCCCGCGGCGGACTCCAGGCCCGCGCGGAGCCCGGCCTCGATCCGGGTGACGTCCGCCCGCCAGTCCCGGCCGAGCAGCAGGTCGATCGAGGCGCCGGCGACCGCCGCCGCCAGCGGGTTGCCCATGAAGGTGGGGCCGTGGGCGAGCACCGGCACCGCGCCGCCGCTGATCCCCTCGGCCACCCGGGTGGTGCACAACGTGGCCGCCAGCGTCAGGTAGCCGCCGGTGAGGGCCTTGCCCAGGCACATGACGTCGGGCGCCACTCCGGCGTGGTCGGCGGCGAAGAGCTCCCCGGTACGGCCGAAGCCGGTGGCGATCTCGTCGAAGACCAGCAGGACGTCGTGCGCGTCGCAGAGCTCGCGCAGCACGGCGAGGTAGCCGGGGCTGTGGAAGCGCATGCCGCCGGCGCCCTGCACCACCGGTTCGACGATCACCGCCGCCAGTTCGTCGGCGTGCCGCTCGACGAGTTCGGCGAGGTGGGACACGTAGCGCGGGTCGGGGGCGGCGTCGAAGCCGGCCGGGGGCAGGTCGGCGAAGAGCTGACGCGGCAGCAGCCCGCTCCACAGGTGGTGCATGCCGCCGACGGGGTCGCACACCGACATGGGCTGGAAGGTGTCGCCGTGGTAGCCGCCCCGCCAGGTGAGCAGCCGCCGCTTCTCCGGCCGCCCCAGGGAGCGCCAGTACTGCAGGCACATCTTGACGGCCACCTCGACCGACACCGATCCGGAGTCGGCCAGGAAGACGTGGCGCAGCGGCTCCGGGGTGAGGTCGACGAGCCGGGCGGCCAGGCGGATGGCGGGCTCGTGGGTGAGCCCGCCGAACATCACGTGGCTCATCCGGCCGAGCTGCTCGGTGACGGCGGCGTCCAGCGCCGGGTGGCCGTAGCCGTGGATGGCGGCCCACCAGGACGACATGCCGTCCACGAGTTCGCGGCGGCCCTCCACGGCTTCGGCCAGGCGCAGCCGCACGCCGGAGGCGGACTCCACGAGCAGCGGCGGCACCGGGGCGGGCATGGCGCCGTACGGGTGCCACACGTGCTCGCGGTCGAGGGCCAGCAGTTCCCGGACCCGTGCGGAGGAGTCCGGGTTCGCCGTGCCGGGCTCGGCCGTCGTGCTGTCGGGGGTGGCCGGCCCGCCCGGGTGGCGGCGGGGGGTGCCGGTCAGCGCGGTGCCGGTCAGCGCGGTGCCGGTCAGCGCGGTGCCGGTCAGCGCGGTGCCGGTCAGCGCGGTGTCGCCGGCGGTCATGCCGGTCCTCCCGCCACGGCCGGCCGGGGTGCCTCGGGCGCGTCGGCGCCGCCCGGCCGCACCCGCAGGCGCAGCGGCGCCCGGAAGGAGATCAGGCCGAGCATCGGCGGCGCGGTCTCCTCCGCGACGGCGATCGCGGGCAGCCGCCGGGCGGCGGTGCGCAGCGCGACCGCGGCCTCGGTGCGGGCCAGCGCGGCCCCGGGGCAGCGGTGCCGGCCGGCGCCGAAGGCGAGGTGGTGGCGGGTGTTGGCGCGGTGCGGGCACAGCCGTTCCGGGTCGTCGAAGACCTCCGGGTCCGAGCCGCTGCCGAGGAGCATCAGCAGCAGGTGGGCGCCCTCGGGCAGCGGCGTGCCGGCGAGTTCCACGGGGCGGGCGGTGATCCGCCGCCAGGTGGCCACGGGTGGTTCGCGGCGCAGCACCTCCTCCACCCAGTCGCGGGTGTCGACGTCGTCCTCGGCCGCCGCGGCCGCGGCCGGCCACCGGTCGGGCTCGGTGAGGGCCCGGTACAGCACGGTGGAGAGCAGTTGGCCGGTGGTGGACTGTCCCGCGATGAAGACGAAGTAGCAGGCGGCGACCGCGGTGGCGTCGTCCAGCGGGGTGCCGTCGGGGAGGCGGTGGCGGACGAGGGCGCCGATCAGGCTGTCCGGCGGGGCGCCGGTGGTGCGGGCGTGGCGGACGGTGCGGTCGAGCCAGCGGTGGAAGTCCGCGGCGAGGTCCGCCAGTTCGTGCTGGCGCTCCGGCGTGGGCCGGCCCCAGAAGAGTTCCAGTGCGGCGTCGCTCCAGTCGGCCAGTTCCTCGGGCGTGGTGCCGTCGATGCCGAGCAGGTGGGTGAGGACCCGGCAGGGCAGCGGGCGGGCGTAGTGCCGGACGAGGTCGGCCTCTCCGGTGGCCGCCAGCTCGCCGACCACGCCGTCGAGCAGGTCGGTGGCGATGCGTTCGATCACCGGGACGGCGGCGGCGACCCGGGCGGCGTTGAAGAAGCGGGTGACCAGGCGGCGCAGCCCGGTGTGGCTGGGGGTGGGGTTGTTGGCCAGGGCGGGGGGCAGCGAGAACCCGGCGCGGACGAGGGTCCGCAGCGCGGCGACGGGCACCGGTGTGACGGCGAGCTGCGCGTTGTCCGGGCGGTAGGCGTCCGGGTCGAGCAGGACGTGCCGGATGTCACGGTGCCGGCTGACCAGCCACAGGCCGGTGCGGGGGTCGTGGTGTACGGGCGCGTCGGTGCGCAGTCGGTCGAGCGTGGGGTACGGGTTCGCCACGAAGGCGGTACCGAAGAGGTCCAGGGCGTCCAGGGGGTCCGTCGTCTCTGACGGTCCGCCAAGGGCGGCTTCGGGCACGGTCTCGGTCATTGCCGGGATCGTCATGGCCGGAACGTAGCACGCGGCCGGTTCTGGCCGTAGGGGGTTCCCGAGTGATGGACCCCACGTGGTGTGAGTGGTGCGGGGGGCGCGGGAGTGCCCCGCGGGGCGCCGGCGCGTCGTAGGGTCGTGCGGAATCGGCCAGCGCGACGATCGGACCTGCCTGTGGGAAACGACGGTTCCTCGCCCGTAGTCCTCGCTTCCGTGCCCCTGCCCGAGCCCACGCCGCCCGCGCCCATCGCGCCCGTGTCGACGCCGGCGCCCGTGCCCGGGGTCGCGTCCGGGGTCGGGGCCGTGCCGGTGGACGGGTCCGGGGGGCCCGACCCCGCGCGGGTCTTCGACTGGGTGGACCGGCGGGCCGAGCTGCGTGCGCGGGCCGGGCTGACCCGGGTCACCCGCCCGCGGTCGGCCTCCTCCCCGCTGCTGGACCTGGCCGGGAACGACTACCTGGGTCTGACCCGGCACCCGGAGGTGGTGGCGGCGGCCACGTCGGCCACCCGGGAGTGGGGTGCCGGGGCCACTGGTTCCCGGCTGGTCACCGGCACCACGGAGCTGCACGAGGAGTTGGAGGCGGAGCTGGCCGCCTTCACCGGGGCGGAGGCGGCGCTCGTCTTCGCCTCCGGCTACGCCGCCAATCTGGCCGCGCTGACCGCGCTGACCGGGCCGGGCACGGTGGTCGTCGCCGACGCCTACAACCACGCCTCGTTGATCGACGGCTGCCGGCTGTCCCGGGCCCGGACGGTGGTGTTCCCGCACCGCGACGTGGCGGCGGTCGAGCGGGAGCTGGCGGCCGCCGGCTCGGCGCGGGCGCTGGTGGTGACCGACTCGGTGTTCTCGGTGGACGGCGACGCGGCGCCGCTGGCGGAGCTGGCCGCGGTCTGTCGGGCGCACGGCGCGGCGCTGCTGGTGGACGACGCGCACGGCCTGGGCGTGCTGGGTGGCGGCGGGGTGGGGGCGCTGGCGGCGGCCGGGCTGGCGGGGGCGCCGGACGTGGTGGCCACGGTGACGCTCTCGAAGTCCCTGGGCGCGCAGGGCGGGGCGGTGCTGGGGCCGCGCCGGGTGGTGCGGCACCTGGTCGAGACGGCGCGGACGTTCATCTTCGACACCGGGCTGGCCCCGGCGTGCGTGGGCGGCGCGCTGGGGGCGCTGCGGCTGCTGCGCGCCGAGCCGGAACGGGCGGCGCGGGTGCGGGCGGTGGCCCGGCGGTTGGCCGACGCCCTGGGCGGGGCGGGGCTGGCGGTGAGCGTGCCGGAGGCCGCCGTGGTGTCCGTCCGGGCGCCCTCGCCGGAGGCGGCGGTGGCGTGGGCGGCGGCCTGCCGGGAGGCCGGCGTGGCGGTGGGGTGCTTCCGTCCGCCGTCCGTGCCGGACGGGATGTCCCGTCTGCGGCTCACCGCCCGGGCCGACCTGACGCCGGAGCAGGTGGCCCGGGTGGTGGAGGTGGTGGCGGCGACCGCGCCGGCGCCAGCCGCGGAGGGCGGTGGGGTCTAGCGCGGCTTGGCGGCCAGCAGCAGGAAGGTCATCGGCAGGGTGCGGCGCAGGTCCTCGGGCAGGTGGGGGAACGCCTGCCAGTAGTCGACCGGGTGCTCCTCCAGACGGCGGATGACCAGCCCCTGGTCGATCAGTGCCTGCACGACGGCGGACAGCGGCCAGATCCGTTCGTGTTTGACGGCCTGCCGGGTGACGCCGTCGCCGCCGATGTACTGCTCGCCCCAGCCGCGGTTGGCCTCCGCGTGCTGGAAGTAGTCCTGGCCGGAGGGGTCCAGCCGGTCGCTGTCGGTGCGGAACAGGAACTTGGCGGGGTGGTCCTCCAGGATGCTGAGGACGCCACCGGGGGCGAGCAGGCGGGCGACGACGGCGGCCCAGCCGTCCAGGTCGTGGATCCAGCACAGGGCCCCTCGGCCGGTGTAGACGAGGTCGGCGGTGCCGTCGAGGTCGTGCGGGGTGTCCAGGACGTCGCAGCGCAGGAAGGTGGCGGGGGCGTCGAGCGCTTCGGCCGTGCGTCGGGCGTTGGCGATGTGCGCGTCGGAGATGTCCACCCCCACGACCTCCGTGGCCCCTTCGAGCAGCAGCGAGATGGTGTCCGCGCCGGACGCGCACTGCAGGTGGACGGCCCGGGTGCACCAGGGGCGCAGGTCTCCGAGGGCGGCTCGTTCGAGGGGGTGGAGGTGGGAGGTGCCGGCGCGCAGTTCGGCGATGGTCTGCTCGAGCTCGGTGCTGTAGGCGGAGGCCGCTTCGTTCCAGGCGACGCGGTTGGCCTCGTGGCGCAGCCGGATCTCCTCGGTCGTCGTGGCCGGTTGCTGGATCCAGTGGTTCTCGGCAGGCTCGGGGGGAGCGGTGGGCGTCTGCTGGGGCGGCGTCGGCTGGGTCGGCTCGGGGGCCTCGGTCGGCTCGATGGGCTGGATCGGCTCCATGGGGAGGAGCCAACCACGCTCGGGGCGGGGGTGCGACTGCTTTCCCGGCCGGCGGGGTGTGGGGGGTTCTGGGGTATCGCCAGCTCCGCGCGGCGACGTTACTGTTCGGTAGGTAACGCGTCGCCCGCCTGGGCGCCGCGCGGTCCCGCAACGCTGTGGTCAGCTGGAGGTTCCCGTGCCCGACCCGTCGCCGCTTCCCTCCCCCGCCACCACCCCGCTGTGGGAACGCGACGGCGTCCGGCTGGCGACCGCCGGCCCCGTCGCCACCGTGACCCTGTGCCGGGCCGAGCGCCGCAACGCGCAGACGCCGGCGATGTGGCGGGCGCTGGCGGAGGCGGGGCGGGCCTTGCCGGACGAGGTGCGCGTGGTGGTGCTCGCGGCCGAGGGGGTGTCCTTCTCCGCCGGGTTGGACCGGCGGATGTTCACCCCGGAGGGCGTCGAGTCGGCGCCCTCCCTGACCGACCTCGCCGCGCTGCCGGCCGCCGAGCTCGACGCGGCGATCGCCGGCTTCCAGGAGGCGTTCACCTGGTGGCGCCGGGCGGACGTGGTGAGTGTCGCGGCCGTGCGGGGGCACGCGGTGGGCGCCGGCTTCCAACTGGCGCTCGCCTGCGACCTGCGGGTCTGCGCCGCGGACGCGCGCTTCTCGATGCGCGAGACCAGCCTCGGGCTGGTGCCGGACCTCGCCGGCACCAAGCCGCTGGTCGACCTGGTCGGCTACGGACGGGCCCTGGAGATCTGCGCCACCGGCCGGTGGGTGGGGGCGGCGGAGGCGGAGCGCATCGGGCTGGCGAACCTGGTGGTGCCGGAGACCGAGCTGGACGCCGCGGTCAACGACCTGGCCGCCGCGCTGCTGGCCGCGCCGAGCGACGCCGTGACCGAGACCAAGGCGCTGCTGCTCGGGGCGGCGGAGCGCTCCTACGACGAGCAGCGCGCCGCCGAACGCGCGGCCCAGGCGCGCCGCCTGCGCGCACTGGCCGGGCACCAGCCGGGATGACCGCCGAGGTCCGCGCCGGCACCCGGTGCCGCCGGCCCTGCCGATCAGGGCCCCGATGACCGCCAGGCCGGGCCGTGCGCCGCCGTAGCCCCACCACGGCGTCGCCTTTGTCATGCAGCCGTCATCCGGATTCCCGGTGTTCCTTGGCGGCCCGGGTGAACTGTCATCCCGTCACGCAGCCGTCATCCCGTCACCCCCTCCACGCCGTCCACAGCCTTCCGCCGCCCCCTTGCGCCCGTCACCCCGCATCAGCTACCCCTGGAGCCAGGGGGGTTCGGAGATATCCACAGGCCCAGGCACCCCCTTGCCGACAGGCCCCGCATCAGCTACCCCTGGAACCAAGGGGGCTCGGAGATATCCACAGGCCCAGGTACCCCCTTGTCGACAGGGCCCACCCCAGCTACGGAGGCCCCACCGGCCATCCCGGCCCCCAGTCCACCGCGGCCCTCAGTCCACCGCGGCCCCCAGTCCACCCCGGCCCTCAGTCCACCACCGCCCCCGCCTCCGCGCACATCCGGCGGAGGATCTCCTCGCCGGCGGCCGCTCCGCGCTCGGTCAGCGGGACCACGCCCGCGGCCGTCCAGCCGGCGTCGGCCAGCTCGCCGTGCCCGGGCATCCAGGCGAGGTCGGCGGCGCTGAGCAGTTCGGCGTCCAGCAGGGAGTCGCCGGCGGCGAGGGTCCGGGTGGCGCCGCTGCGCACCGCCACCTCCTCCAGGGCGGCCCGCTTGGTCAGCGGCCCCGGCACCAGGTACACCTTCCGTCCCTGGAGCGACACCCGCCACCCGCGCTCCGCCGCCCAGCCGGTCAGCTCGGCGACCCAGCCCGCCGGCAGCAGGTCGCGCCGCACCACCAGGTAGGCGAAGAGCTCCTCCGCCACCCTGTGCTTGAGCGTCCACTCGGGGTGGGCTGCCTCCGCCAGGTGGTCGACGATCTCCGCGAGCGGCGCGCAGCCCTCCACCAGCCGTTTGCGCACCAGCTGCGACCAGTCCTCGTCCACCACTCCGTCGACCAGCAGCCGGCCGCCGTTGGTGGTCACCGCGAACGGCGCCACCTCGGCCGCACCGGGCAGGTGGATGCGGCGGTACTGCTCCTCCGTGCGCGTGGTCACCGGGACGAACACGGCGGCCTCGGCGAGGCGGGCGAGCAGGTGGGCCGCCCGCTCGGTGAGGAAGCTGAGCGGTTTGCCCTCGTAGACCTCCACGCACAGCAGCCGGGGTGCCGCCGCGTCCGGCGGCGCCAGTTCCAGGGCGGCCGGGGAGTAGATGAGGGTCCGGTCCAGGTCGCTGGCCACCAGCACGGTCATCGGCCCTCACCCCCGCCCGCGGCGCTGCCGGCGGTTCGCTGCGCCGGCACGGTGACGGCGGCGCCGGCGCGGCCGGTCCCGGCCACACCGACACCGGAACCCACACCGGCACCGGCACCGGCCCCCGCGGCGGTGCCGTCCGCGCCGACGGCGGCCCGGGTGAAGCGCGGGTGGATCAGTCCGACGCAGCTGTAGGGCAGGTCGTCGACCTCCACGACCGGCACGCCGCGCTGCTCGGCCAGCAGCCGCACGTGGGCCAGGTCGGCGGTGGCGTCGCGCCGGGCCAGGATGCGCCACGGCACCCGGCGCAGCAGCACCCGGGTGGTCTCCCCCACCCCGGGCTTGACCAGGTTGACGTCTCCGATGCCGTACTCGGCGCTGATCCGCTCCACGGCGTCCCAGCCGGCCCAGGTCGGGGTCCGGTCCGCCTTGGCGAGTTCCGGCCAGTCGGTGGCGACGGCGTCCGCGACCTCCGGGAAGCGGGCGCAGACGGTGTCCAGGAACTGCCCGGAGACGTCGGCCCCGGCGAGCTCGCGGTAGAACTTGGCGCCGTGGAACATGTCGGGTCCGATCAGGTCGGCCCGCAGCACGGTGCGCGAGACCAGTCCGGAGACGGTGGAGTTCAGGCAGGCGGAGGGGATCAGGAAGTCGTCGCGGGTGCCGAAGGTCTCCACGCAGCCGCCGGGGTCGGCGAGGACGGCCAGCGCGGGGTCGAAGCCGGCGGGGGTGCCCGGTGCGGCCAGGGCCTCGCGCAGTTCGCGGGTGATGGCGCCCTTGCCGGTCCAGCCGTCGACGAAGACGACGTCGGCGGGGTTGTGGTTGGCGGCCAGCCAGCGCAGCGCCACCTGGTCGATGCCGCGGCCGCGGACGATGGAGACCGCGTAGTGCGGCAGGTCCAGGCCGTGGGCGTAGGCGGCCCACCGGCGCATCAGGATGCCGACGGGGGTGCCGGCGCGGGCCAGGGAGGCGATCACGGCGCCGGGGCCCCGTTCGGCGAGCACGGTCTCGGTGACGACTCCGACGGCGTGCGCGATCCGCCGCGCGGAGTCGTCCAGGGCGGCGTGGAAGAGGGCCTGGTACTGCTCGCTGGGCTGGTACTCGACCGGGAGGGACTCGGCGTAGTGGGCGCCGCCGCTCTGGATGGCCTCCTCGCGTTCCTCGGTCGGGGCCTCCAGGCGGACCCCGGACAGGTCGGTGAGCAGCCAGCGGACGTCGGCGGCCGAGTAGGAGGAGAAGTCGGGGCCCTCCAGTGGTTCCGGCAGGCGCCCGGTGGCGCCCGCGGCGGTCCGCCGGCCGGTCGCGGCGGTCTCGGCGGTCGCGGTCGGCCGGTAGGCGGGGACGACGGCGTGCAGCAGGCGGTCGGTGACGGCGGCGAGCCGGGTCAGCAGGCCGCCGGGGGCGTGCAGGGCGGCGCTGTCGGCGACGTCGTCGGTGACCAGGACCACGGCGTCGAAGCGGCGGGTGGGGTCGGCGCCGGGTGCGACGTTGTAGGCGTAGCGGGTTCCGGCGGGCTCGTCCGGGCCGTCCGGCAGGTCGTGGGCGGGGAAGGTGAGCACGGTGCGCAGGGCGTAGCCGGGGTCGTCGACGGCGAGGGCCGGGGAGCGCGTGGTGGTGGAGAAGCGCACCTCGGGGGCGTGGCCGCGGGTGGTGACGCGGCCGGCTTCGGCCCAGTGCCGGCTCAGTGAGTCGGCCAGGCGCAGCGGGGCGTACATCAGTTCCTCGGTGCCGAGCACCAGGACGCGGTCGGGGGCCGGGGCGGAGCCGTCCTGGTCCAGCGCGGAGGCGATACGTTTCGCCATGCGTGGCAGGTGGCTCTCCAGCCGTTCCCGGTGGCGGGGGGTGAAGCCGTGGCGGCCGCCGTCGGGGAGTCGCTGGGGCCAGTCGAGGTCGATGCGCCGCACCGGGGCGGGCGTCTGGACGGGGGCGGAGGGGACGGTGGCCGCAGGGCGGTGGCGGCGGACCAGTTCGGCGCCGCGCTCCAGCGCGTCCTCGGGCAGCCGCACCGTGCCGGCGGCCAGGGACACCACGTCGAGGCGGGCGCCGAGGGCGGCGACGCGGTCGGCGAGGTGGGCGCGGTCGGTGTCGGTCCGCATGTCGACCAGGGCGGCGATGACGTAGCGGGTGCGGGGTGCGAGGGCGTGCAGCGCCTCGATGGTGTTCAGGCAGGTTCGGCCGGTGGACAGCTCGTCGTCGACGAGGACGAGGGGGCCGGTGCCGGCGAGGAGGGCGGGGTCCTCGGGAAGCAGCAGGTGGGAGGTGGCGTGGGAGTGCTCCTCCTCGAAGCCGCCGACGGGCCGCACCCCGGGGACGGCGCGCCGGGTGGAGTGCAGGTAGGCGGCGTCGCCGATGCCGTCGGCGACGGCGTGGCCGAGGGCGGTTGCGGTCTCGGCGAAGCCGAGGACGAGGGGGGCGGCGCCGTCGGCGCCCTCGCCGGCCGCGGCCCGGAGGAGTTCGGCGGTCCGGCGGCCGAGTTCGCGGCCGGCGCCGAGCACCACGGCCGGGTCCTGGGGGACGTGCTTGCCGAGGACGGTGGAGACGAGCAGGTGGGCGCGGCGCGGGTTGTCGCGTATCGCCAGGCCGACCAGTTCGCTGACGTCCGGGTCGCCTCCGTGCCGGTGGCCGCCCGTCCTGCCGGCGCCGGCCTGGTCGCCCGCCGTGCCGGGTCGGGCGGCACTGTGCAGGCGCAGGCCGAGATGGTCGGTGACCCAGGTTCCGGTCCAGGTGGGGGCCGGATGGTTCATGAAGGCTCCGTTGCTGCTCGGGTGCGGGGCGGTTCGGCTGGCGCAGGATACTCGGCGGGTCGCGGTGGGGGGGCGCGCGGGCCGGGGCGGGCGGGGCAGGGGCGGGTGGGGTGGGGGGGCGCGGTCCGGGGTCGGCGCCGGTGGGGGCGGCGGGTCGGCTCACTCGCCGGTGAGGCAGGCGGAGAGGAGTTCGGCGAAGGTGATCTCGGGCCGGGCGACGCCGAAGACCTCGGCGCGGCGGATGATGCCCTCGGCCCAGGCGCGGTGCGGCTTCACCTCGTTCATCTTGTTGGTGTAGGTGGAGCGCAGCACCCCGCCGCCGGAGTTGCGGCCGTCCAGGATGTCCACGGCGTCGCTCCACTCCTCGTGGGTGACGACGGACAGGGCGTGCACGGGGGCGACGTGGCTGGGGTGGATGCAGGTCTTGCCGAGCAGGCCGTTGGCGCGGTCGAGTTCGATCTCGCGTATCAGTCCGTCGATGTCCTTGTCGATCAGCCGCTGGCGCAGCCGCAGCGACGCGCCGTCGGCCTGTTCGAAGGGGGTGCGCCGCAGCTGCGGCTTGAACATGCGTTCCTGCACCGGGAAGTACTCCCAGACGGGCCCGGTGACGGTGTAGCCGGTGCCGTCGGCCCGGCCGAAGACGTTGACCACGTCGCCGATGACGGAGGCGACGGGCTGGATGTCGTAGGCGGTGAGGTCGGGGGCGCGGCGCAGGCCGTAGGCGGAGCAGAAGTCGGTGACGCCGAGGCGGACGGCGAGGACGCGCTCGCGGTACTTCTCCAGCAGCCCGGCGATCGCGGTCAGTTCCTGGCGGCGGGTCTCCAGGTGGATGAGGCTGGGTGACTCCAGGACGGGCATGGCGAACATCCGCAGGCCGGCGGCGTACTCGGCGTCGGCGACGGCTTCGAGGAAGGCGCCGCCGGTGCTCTCGGTGAACTTCGGCAGGACGAACCCGGAGATGCGGCGGGCGGCCGGGCCGAGCCGGGCGACCAGGTCGCCGATCTGTTCGGGGGTGCGGACCCGGACGAAGAGCAGGGGGGCGGCGGCGCCGTCCCCGCCGCGCTCGACCAGGGCGGTGACCTCGCGGACCAGGTTGGCCTCGCCGGCCGGGACGTCGCTGTCGTCGATGGCGTCCTCGAGGCACAGCACCATGGAGACGACTCCGTGGGCGGCCCGGCGGGTGACGAGGTCGGCCAGGTCGCCGCGGGTGGCGGGGCAGTAGAGGGTGGCGCCGAGGGCGACGGCGAGGACGGCGGCGTCGCTGTCGCGGTCGAACTCGCCCGGCATCCGGTGGAAGAGCCGGTGACGGGCGGCGTCGTCCAGGTGCGGAAAGTGGCGCATGCGGCTCCCCGTGCTGCTATGCCGCGCCCTGCCGGTGTCCGGATAGCACGGTGCGCGCCGGGCGGTGACGCGCGTTCGGTGTCCCGGTGTGGCCGGTGTTGGCGTTCGGTGTCGGTTGGTTGTCGGAATGTTTCGTGTGGCGCTCCGGCGAGGGGCGCACACATCGACACACACCAGACAGATGATCTGATGAACCGACCGAAAAGGTTGGTTTCCCCGGCCCCGCGTGTCCGGTGGCGGAGACCACCGTAGGCGATTTCCGGTCGCGTCGACGCGTACAGGATATGGACGCACCATGACGCGTGTATGACGGGCGGGAGTCGTCCAGCGGCACGCGGACCGCGGCCGCCGCGCCCGCCCCGCGCGTCGGCGCCGGACCGCCGGACGCCGTCCGCGGCTCACTGGGCCGGCTTGACGCCCTCTCCCCAGGCCATCCCCCAGCCGTACAGCCGGTCCAACTCGCCCTGGAAGCCGTAGACGTACCGCATCTCCCGGCGCACCAGCAGCCGCCCGCCCCGGTTCTCCAGCAGCGCGACCGCCACCGAGCGGGCCTGCGGAGCCCGCTCCAGCAGGTCGATCTCCACCGGCAGGCCGCCCTGCCCGGCGGTCGGCCGGATCGTCACCTTGGCGTGCGCGCGGTCGAAGGCGGGGGTGCCGTCGTAGATGTAGACGAAGATCAGCATGCGCCGGATCTCGTCCTTCTTGTCCAGGTTGATGCTGAGCGTCTCCCCGGACGTCCCCCCGGCCTTCACGTCCCCGCTGAGCAGCACGTACGGCGGCTCCTCCAGGTTGCCGTAGAGCCCGCCGAGCGGCTGCACCACACCCCGGCTGCCGTCGGCCAGCTCCCACAGGCAGCCGAGGTCCAGGTCGATGTTGACCATGGCGCGTCCGGGCGCCTGGACCGGCTGCGGGCGGAACGGGCGCAATAACGAACCCCGCTCCCGGGTGAACATCTCCGGCTCGCGGGCCCGCCAGGTCAGCGACACCTCCAGGCGGCCGGAGTCGGACTCGGTGTCGGTCAGCGAGAACACCGGGCGCGCCCGGGTGAGCACCACCCGGCCACGGCCGTGGCCGTCGAACGTGGTCTGCGCGGTGCGACTGAGATAGTCCCGCAGGCTCATCTGGCCGTTCCCTCCGTGTCCCGCCAGCCCCGTGCACGCGCCCGGGCCGCCCACCGGGCTCCCCGCGAGGGGAGCCGGCGGACGGCCCGGGCAGGCACGCCGCAAGTGTCGTGCCCATCTGACCCGATCGACACACCGGCGCACGAGGGGCGCATCGAAGCCTGTCCGAAAAGGATCGGCGGGCGGGCGGACGCGGGTCCCGAAGGGCGTGCGGACGGCGCGCGGGGCGGCACGGGGCGGCACGGGGCGAGCGGGGTCAGACGGTGGCGGCGACCTTGTCCTCGGCGGCGCCCTCGCCGTCCCCGCCGCGGTGGCGGCGGTTGTAGACGATGGACGAGGCCAGCGCCAGCAGGATGAAGCCGACACCGATCAGACCGGTGACCACCTCGGGCACCTCGTACTCGATGGTGACCAGCAGCAGCACGGCCAGCGCGCCGATCGCCCAGTGCGCGCCGTGCTCCAGGTAGACGTACTCGTCCAGGGTGCCCTGGCGCACCAGGTACACCGTGATGGAACGGATGTACATGGCGCCGATGCCGAGGCCCAGCGCGATCTCGAAGATGTCGTTGGTGATGGCGAAGGCGCCCACCACACCGTCGAAGGAGAACGAGGCGTCCAGCACCTCCAGGTACATGAACAAGAAGAACGCGGCGCGGCCGGCGAGGCCCACCACGGCGGCGTTGCCGGACTTCTCCTGCTTCTCCTCCGCCTCCTGCTGCTCCTCGACCTGGCCCTCGAAGAAGTCGGACAGGCCGTTCACGGCGAGGTAGGTCACCAGACCCAGCACACCGGAGATCATCACCGTGCTGGCGGTCTCCTCGGTGGCGAAGGTGGTGCCGGCGATCACCAGGGCGACCATCGCCACCATGATCGGCATGCCCGCGATGCCGCCGATCCGCGCGGTGACCCGCTCGATCGGGGCCAGCCAGCGGTGCTCGCGGTCCTCGAAGATGAAGTTGAGGAAGATCATCATCAGGAACATGCCACCGAAGGCGGCGATCGCGGGATGCGCCTCCTCCATGGCGTGCTCGTACGCCGACGGGTCGTCCACGGCCAGGCGGACCGCCTCGATCGGGCCGAGCCCGGCGGTGATCGCCACGATCAGCACCGGGAAGACCAGCCGCATGCCGAAGACGGCGATGAGGATCCCGACGGTGAGGAACATCCTCTGCCAGAAGGGGTTCATCCGCTTCAGGATCGTGGCGTTGACCACGGCGTTGTCGAAGGAGAGCGAGATCTCCAGGACGGACAGGATCGCCACGGCGGCGAAGCCCTGCCAGCCCCACAGCAGGTAGGAGGCGATCAGGCCTATGGCGGTGATCGCGAACGACCAGCCGAATGTTCTCACAACCACGGGTTGCAGGTCCTAACGTGCGCGAGGAGCGGTGAGGGTTGGGCACGGTCGGGTCCGGACCGGCACGGAGGAGCGGGATGGTGCGGGCGGGGACGAGTGCGGGCCACCCGCGGGGCGGGCGGCCTCAGTCGACGTCCACGCCGAAGTCGAGAGCGATCCCGCGCAGGCCCGAGGCGTAGCCCTGGCCCACCGCGCGGAACTTCCACTCGCCCTGGTAGCGGTAGAGTTCCCCGAAGATCATCGCCGTCTCGGTGGAGGCGTCCTCGGTGAGGTCGTAACGGGCCAGCTCCACGCCGTCATCCTGGTTCACCACCCTGATGAAGGCGTTCCGCACCTGGCCGAAGCTCTGTGCGCGGGCCTCGGCCTCGTGGATGGAGACCGGGAAGACGATCTTGTCCACCTCCGCCGGCACCAGGGTGAGGTCGACCACCAGCGACTCGTCGTCGCCGTCGCCCTCGCCGGTGCGGTTGTCCCCGGTGTGCTCGACCGACCCGTCGGGACTGGTCAGGTTGTTGTAGAAGACGAAGTGGGCGTCACTGAGGACCCGCCCCGCCCGGCACAGCAGCGCGCTGGCGTCCAGGTCGAACGGGGCCCCGGTGGTGGAGCGGGCGTCCCAGCCGAGCCCGACGTGCACCCTGGTCAGGTTGGGCGCGACCTTGGACAGCGAGACGTTGCCGCCCTTGGCGAGCGTGATCCCCATGCGAAGCCTCCCCTGCTTCGTCCGTTCGCTTCGACAACCAGTGGCCGGCCCGCGACGCACGCGGCCCGGCCCCTGCGACTGTACCGGGGCCGGGCCGTGGCGCACCCGGGTTGGACCAGGTGCGATGCACCACGCGGAGGGCGCGTGCGCGCCGTTCCACGCCGGGTGCGAACGCCGTCAATCAGACGTTGACGCCAAAGTCCTGGGCGATGCCGCGCAGGCCGGAGGCGTAGCCCTGGCCGATGGCGCGGAACTTCCACTCGGCGCCGTGCCGGTACAGCTCGCCGAAGATCATCGCCGTCTCGGTGGAGGCGTCCTCGGTGAGGTCGTAACGGGCCAGCTCGACGCCGTCGGCCTGGTTCATCACGCGGATGAACGCGTTCCGAACCTGGCCGAAGCTCTGCTGGCGGGCCTCGGCCTCGTAGATGGAGACCGGGAAGACCACCTTGGTGACCTCGGCCGGAACCGTCGCCAGGTTCACCTTGATCTGCTCGTCGTCACCCTCGCCCTCACCGGTGAGGTTGTCACCGGTGTGCTCGACGGAGCCGTCCGGGCTGGTCAGGTTGTTGAAGAAGATGAAGTGCTGGTCGGAGATGACCTTGCCGGACTCGCTGACCATGATCGCGCTGGCGTCCAGGTCGAAGTCGGTCCCGGTCGTGGTGCGCACGTCCCAGCCCAGACCGACGGTGACGGCGGTCAGGCCCGGCGCCTCCTTGGTCAGCGAGACGTTGCCACCCTTGCTGAGGCTGACTCCCACGAGTCCTCCCGTTGCTCGCGAGGCGCCGACGGGCGGCACCCCTTGCGTTTTCGTGCTGACAGGCCAACGGCTCGATCGTAGTGGGAGGTTCCCCGGCCGCGGCGTGAGTGGATCCGGCCGGCGCCGCGCGCCCCGACGTCACCGGTGCCGCCGGCGGTGGCGGGGAGCGGCCGACGGTACCGGCCGGGCGGGACGGCCCACCGGCCGCGGGCGTGCCGAAGTGCCGGACGGGCGGACCCGTCCGGCACGTGACCGTGCCCGGAGATCGGTGGGCGTCACCGGCGCGCGCGGCGCGCCGAACGCTACTTCTTGCCCGCACGCACCGCCTTGGGTGCCACCAGACGGGTGGCGGACCAGTCCTTGACCACGCTCATGGTGCTGGTCTGGGCGAGTCCAGCCGTCCTCGCGGCCTCACCGATGTCACTTGGCTCGATGTGGCCCTCCCGCCCGGTCTTGGGGGTGAGCAGCCAGATGTCCCCACCCCGATCGAGCAGGGACGAGGCGTCGACCAGCGCATCGGTCAGATCGCCGTCGTCCTCACGGAACCAGAGCAGGACGGCGTCGGCTTCGTCGTCGTAGTCCTCGTCGACGAGGTCGGAGCCGGTGAGGTCCTCGATGCCCTCACGCAGCGCCTCGTCGCAGTCGTCGTCGTAGCCGAGCTCCTGGACCACCTGTCCGGGCTGGAGGCCCAACCGGGTCGCCGGGTTGGACTTCTCCTCCGCGTGGTCCGCGGTCGCGCTCACGGAATGACCTCCCATGTTCTGCCCCAACCTCGGTGTGGGGCTGTGGCCGTAGTCCACACGTGCCGGGCCGATCACGCAAGTACCCGCAGGGTGAGCCGGACGAATGGCCGTCCCGCGGCGGCGCGGCGGCGCGGCCGGGGCCGGCCGCCCGGCTCCGGACGTGTCGCTCATCACCACAGCTCAGGGGGGAAGATGGTGGTGTGCTCCGTTATGTCCGCCCGATTCGTCCGATCTGGTGTGCCTCGACCACCCCAGGAGCCCCAGGAAATCAGCCGTGGGTGAACAGGCCCCGTATCCCACTCTCCCCCGCACGCGCGACAATGCGCGTGGATGTTCGAACTCCCGAGCGTCCAGGCCGCGGAACGCCGGCGTCCGCACGCATGTGGGATGCGCGCGAGATCTGCGACACAACTGAATTCCCCGACCTTCCCCTCCCCGCCGCCCGACGACCCCCGCCACGGCGGGGAGATCGGCCGGGCGGCGGGGCCGGCGGCACGCCGGGACGGCCGACGGGCCCGGCGCCCGTGGGCCCTCCACGGTGTGCGGCCTCTCCTGCGCGGCGTACAGTTTTCGCAGGTGGAACCGCACGGCCCGCCGGCCGGAACCGTCCGGGGACAAGGACCGCCTCCCGTCGCGGAGCACCACCTGTCACAGGCGCCGACAGGGAGCGCTCCAGCCCGAGCCACCCCGCCCAGCACCACCACAGGGCGGCCCTCGAGCCGAGCTCGACTACCCCCCGGTAGGGATGACGGACCCGCCGGGCGCGGTACACGATGAAGGCGGCGCGAAACAACCAGTCACACCGACAGTGAGGAACAGCGTGGCTTCCGGACGAGAGCGCATCTCGATCATCAGTGACGGCCTGCCCAGCCAGCTCCCGGACATCGACCAGGACGAGACCCGCGAGTGGCTGGAGTCGCTGGACGCCGTCGTCAACGAGCGGGGCCAGGAACGCGCCCGCTACCTCATGCTGCGACTGCTGGAGCGCGCGCGCGAGCAGAAGGTAGGCGTACCCGGCCTGCGCAGCACCGACTACATCAACACCATCCCCACCGAGAAGGAACCGTTCTTCCCGGGCAACGAGGAGATCGAGCGCAAGATCCTCGCCGCCACCCGGTGGAACGCCGCGGTGATGGTCTCCCGCGCGCAGCGCCCGGGCATCGGCGTCGGCGGCCACATCGCCACCTTCGCCTCCTCCGCGAGCCTGTACGACGTCGGCTTCAACTACTTCTTCCGGGGCAAGGACCGCGACGGCTCCGGCGACCAGATCTTCTTCCAGGGCCACGCCTCGCCCGGCATCTACGCCCGCGCCTTCCTCCTCGACCGCCTCACCGAGGACCAGCTCGACGCGTTCCGCCAGGAGAAGTCCAAGGCCCCCAACGGCCTGTCCAGCTACCCGCACCCGCGGCTGATGCCGGACTTCTGGGAGTTCCCCACCGTCTCCATGGGCCTCGGCCCGCTCGGTGCCATCTACCAGGCCCGGTTCAACCGCTACCTGGAGCACCGCGGCATCAAGGACACCTCCAACTCGCACGTGTACGCCTTCCTCGGCGACGGCGAGATGGACGAGCCGGAGTCCCTGGGCAACATCGGCCTGGCCGCGCGCGAGGGTCTGGACAACCTGACCTTCGTGATCAACTGCAACCTGCAGCGCCTGGACGGCCCGGTCCGCGGCAACGGCAAGATCATCCAGGAGCTGGAGTCGTACTTCCGCGGCGCCGGCTGGAACGTGATCAAGCTGGTCTGGGACCGCAACTGGGACCCGCTGCTGGCCCAGGACGTGGACGGCGTGCTGGTGAACAAGCTCAACAGCACCCCGGACGGCCAGTTCCAGACCTACGCCACCGAGACCGGCGCGTACATCCGCGAGCACTTCTTCGGTGACGACATGCGGCTGCGCAAGATGGTCGAGAACCTCACCGACGACCAGATCCTGCACCTCGGCCGCGGCGGCCACGACCACCGCAAGATCTACGCCGCGTTCAAGGCCGCCCGCGAGCACACCGGCCAGCCGACGGTGATCCTCGCCCAGACGGTCAAGGGCTGGACCCTCGGCCCGAACTTCGAGGGCCGCAACGCCACCCACCAGATGAAGAAGCTGACGGTGGAGGACCTCAAGCGCTTCCGCGACCGGCTGCACCTGCCGATCCCGGACAAGGACCTCGAAGGCGGCCTGCCCCCGTACTACCACCCGGGGCGGAACTCCGAGGAGATCCAGTACATGCACGACCGCCGGCGCCAGCTGGACGGCTACGTGCCCACCCGCCGGGTGAACCCGCGCAAGCTGGAACTGCCCGGGGACAAGGCCTACGCGGCGCTGAAGAAGGGCTCCGGCCAGCAGTCGATCGCCACCACCATGGCGTTCGTCCGGCTGCTGAAGGACCTCATGCGGGACAAGGAGATCGGCAAGCGCTTCGTGCCGATCGCCCCCGACGAGTACCGCACCTTCGGCATGGACTCGCTCTTCCCCTCCGCGAAGATCTACTCCCCGGTGGGCCAGACCTACGAGTCCGTCGACCGCGAGCTGCTGCTCGCCTACAAGGAGTCCCGCTCCGGCCAGATGCTGCACGACGGCATCAGCGAGGCCGGCTGCACCGCCTCCCTGATCGCCGCCGGCTCGTCCTACGCCACCCACGGCGAGCCGATGATCCCGATCTACGTCTTCTACTCGATGTTCGGGTTCCAGCGCACCGGCGACCAGTTCTGGCAGATGGCCGACCAGCTCTCCCGCGGCTTCGTGCTGGGCGCCACCGCCGGCCGCACCACGCTGACCGGTGAGGGCCTGCAGCACGCCGACGGCCACTCGCAGCTGCTGGCCTCCACCAACCCGGCCGTCGTCGCCTACGACCCGGCGTTCGGCTACGAGATCGCGCACATCGTCCAGGACGGTCTGCGGCGGATGTACGGCTCCTCGGCCGAGCACCCGCACGGCGAGGACGTCTTCTACTACCTCACCGTCTACAACGAGCCGATCAAGATGCCGGCCGAGCCGGAGGGCGTGGACGTCGAGGGCATCCTCAAGGGCCTGTACCGCTACCAGGCGGGCCAGGCCGGCGAGATCCCGGCGCAGATCCTCGCCTCGGGCGTGGCCGTGCCGTGGGCCGTCGAGGCGCAGCGGATCCTCGCCGAGGAGTGGAACGTCAAGGCCGACGTGTGGTCCGCCACCTCCTGGAACGAGCTGCGCCGGGACGCGGTGGAGGCCGAGCGGCACAACCTCCTGCACCCGGAGGAGCCGCAGCGCACCCCGTACGTCACCACCAAGCTGAACGACGCGCAGGGCCCGTTCGTGGCGGTGTCCGACTGGATGCGCGCGGTGCCGGACCAGATCTCCCGCTGGGTGCCGGGCCGCTGGCAGTCGCTGGGTGCCGACGGCTTCGGCTTCGCCGACACCCGTGGCGCCGCCCGCCGGTTCTTCCACATCGACGCCCAGTCGATCGTGCTGGCCGTGCTGACGGAGCTGGCCGCCGAGGGGAAGATCGACCGTTCCTCCCTGAAGGCCGCCATCGACCGCTACCAGCTGCTCGACGTCGCCTCCGCCGACCCGGGCGCCGCCGGCGGCGACGCCTGATCCCCGGCCGCCTGAGGCACCACAACTGAACACGCCCGAGGGCCCGACCCACCCGACCGCACCGGGTGGGCCGGGCCCTCGGCAAGTCGCGACCAAACCGGCGAACGAGCCGCCACCAAACCGGCGAGTGAGCCGGAGGGCCCCCGGCGCTTGGAGCGAGGAGGACCAGCGTGAAGGCCCGCAGGCGAACGAGCCCAGAAGGGAAAACCATGGAGAGCCTTCGACTGATCGACAGCTGGCCGGTCCCGCACGCCGCGACCGCCGTGGTGCGGGCCGACGGCGGCACGGCCGGCGTCCACGGCCCGGACCGGCACCGGTTCGCGCTCGCCTCGGTCACCAAGCCGCTGACGGCCTACGCCTGCCTGGTGGCGGTCGAGGAGGGCGCCATGGAGCTGGACGAGCCGGCCGGGCCACCCGGCGCGACCGTGCGCCACCTGCTGGCGCACACCGCCGGCTACGAGTTCTCCGGTGACCGACTGCTGGCCGCCCCAGGAACCCGCCGGATCTACTCCAACACCGGCTTCGAGGTGCTCGCCGCGCACCTGGAGAAGGCCAGCGGCATCCCCTTCGCCGACTACCTGCGCGAGGCGGTGCTGGAACCCCTGGGCATGGCCGCCACCACGCTGGACGGCTCCCCGGCCGCGGGCGCCACCTCGACCTGCGCCGACCTCGTCCGCTTCGCGGCCGAACTGCTCGCGCCCACGCTGCTGGCGCCCGAGACGGTGCGCGAGGCCACCTCCGTGGTCTTCCCCGGCCTCGACGGCGTCGTGCCCGGCTACGGCCACCACCGGCCGAACGACTGGGGCCTCGGCTTCGAGATCCGCGGCGCCAAGAGCCCGCACTGGACCGGCGCGCACTCCTCGCCGCGCACATTCGGCCACTTCGGCCAGGCCGGCACCTTCCTGTGGGTGGATCCGGACGCCGGCGCGGCCTGCGTCCTGCTGACCGACCGGCCCTTCGGCGCGTGGTGCCAGCCGCTGTGGCCGGCGTTCACCGACGCCGTGCTGGCCGAGCTGGCCGGCGGCTGAGCGGCGCCGCAGCCACCACCGAGCCGTTCGGCCGGGCCCGCCCGAGGCCGCGGCCAGCCGGCGTCCAGCGACGCCCGAGCGTGCCCCGGCCCGGGCCGGGCCGGGGCACGTACGCCCAGGCCGCGGGCCCCTCCGGCGCCGCGACCGGCCGGCGGACCGCACCGCTGTCAAGGGGCTCGGCGCCCGCCCGGCGGCCGAGCCAACCGTCCAGTACCGACAACCGAATGCGGATCATGGCCCGGGACAGGGCATGCTGGACAGGTGCCTGCCCCGACCCATTCAGACCAACGGGCGGCCGGCGGGGAGCCCAACGGCGCCCCCACCCCGGCCGAGCCCGCCAACGCCACCGCGACCAGCCGTTCCACCGCGGGCGGCCCGAAGCCACCCACCGCGCCCAAGCCGGCGGGCCCCGCCCACCGCGGCGCCGTCCGTCCCCCCGGCCCGCCGGCCCCGCCGCGCGCCAAGGACCACGAGGGGGCCGTCCGCCGGTTGGAGAAGGCCTCCAGCCGGCTCGCCACCGCGGCCATCTCGCGGATGGACGACACCCTCGCCTGGTACCGCGCCATGCCCCCGGAGCACCGCTCCTGGATCGGGCTGGTGGCCCAGGCGGGCATCGCCGCCTTCATCGAGTGGTTCCGCCGGCCCGACCACGCCCAGGCGGTCTCCACCGACGTCTTCGGCACCGCGCCCCGCGAGCTGACCCGGGCCGTGACCCTGCGGCAGACCGTGGAACTGGTGCGGGCCACCATCGAGGTCGTCGAGAACGCCATCGAGGAGGTCGCCGGCCCCGGCGACGAGGCGGTGCTCCGCGAGGCCGTCCTGGTCTACGCCCGGGAGATCGCCTTCGCCACCGCCCGGGTCTACGCCCAGGCCGCGGAGGCCCGCGGCGCCTGGGACGCCCGGCTGGAGGCCCTGGTGGTGCACGCGGTCGTCGGCGGCGACGCCGACGAGTCGATGCTCTCCCGGGCCGCCGCGCTGGGCTGGCGCTCCCCCGGATCGGTCGCTGTGCTGGTCGGCAACGCCCCCGACGGCGACAGCGAACTCGTGGTGGACTCCATCCGCCGCGCCGCCCGGCACGCCCGGCTGCACGCCCTGACCGGCGTGCTCGGCGAACGCCTGGTCGTGGTGCTCGGCGGCGCCGACGACCCGCTGCACGCCGCCAAGGCGCTGATCGGCCAGTTCGCCGCCGGCCCGGTCGTGGTCGGACCGGCCGTGCCCGGCCTGCTGGAGGCCACCTCCTCCGCGCAGGCGGCGCTGGCCGGGCTGCGGGCCTGCCCCGCCTGGCCGGACGCCCCGCGCCCGGTCAGCGCCGACGACCTGCTGCCCGAACGCGCCCTGGCCGGTGACGAGATGGCGCGGCGTCAGTTGGTGGAGGACCTCTACAGCCCGCTCAAGGAGGCCGGCTCGGCGCTGCTCGACACCCTCTCGGTCTACCTGGAGCAGGCGGCCTCCCTGGAGGGAGCCGCCCGGATGCTGTTCGTGCACCCCAACACCGTCCGGTACCGCCTGCGCCGAGTGACCGACGTCACGGGCTACACGCCCACCGAGGCCCGCTCCGCGTTCACCCTGCGACTGGCCCTGGCGCTCGGCCGGTTGTCCCAGGAGCCGTAGGGTGTGGGCAACGGCGTCCGCCAGTGAGCTGGTTGGCCGAGTCCACTTGTAGAGGGATGACAAAACCCCTGGTGGATCTTCGTTCCCGTCCCCATGCCGGGAACGGCCGTTCCCCAAGGGAAAGTGGAACCGTGCTAGTACTCGTCGCTCCCGGCCAGGGCGCCCAGACGCCCGGCTTCCTGAAGCCTTGGCTCGACCTCGACGGCGTGGCCGACCGCCTCGCCTGGTGGTCGGCCGCCGCCGGCCTCGACCTGGTCCACTACGGGACCCAGGCGAGCGCCGAGGAGATCAAGGACACCGCGGTCGCCCAGCCGCTGCTGGTCGCCGCCGGGCTGGCGGCGAGCGCCGCGCTGTTCCCGAACGGCGTCGCCGACCCCGCCGGACCGCGGGTCGGCGCCGTCGCCGGTCACAGCGTCGGTGAGATCACCGCCGCGGCCATCGGCGGCGTGCTGACGCCGGAGGCCGCCATGGTGCTGGTCCGCCGCCGCGGACTCGCCATGGCCGAGGCCGCCGCACGGACCGAGACCGGCATGAAGGTGCTGCTCGGGGGCGACCACGACGAGGTGGTGGCCAAGATCGTCGAGCACGGCGCGGCCCCCGCCAACATCAACGGCGCCGGCCAGATCGTGGCCGCCGGCACCGTCGAGGAGCTCGACGCCCTGGCCGAGGACCCGCCGGCCGGCGTCAAGGTGATCCCGCTGGCGGTCGCCGGCGCGTTCCACACCAAGCACATGGCCCCCGCGGTCGACGAGCTGAAGCGGATCGTGCCCGGCATCACGCCGGCCGACCCGGTGGTCCCGTACGTGTCCAACACCGACGGCGGCACGCTCCACGACGGCGCGGAGGTCCTCCGCCGGATCGTCACCCAGGTGAGCAACCCGGTGCGCTGGGACCTGTGCATGGAGACCTTCCGGGCGCTCGGGGTCACCGGCGTGCTGGAGGTGCTCCCCGCCGGGCCGCTCACCGGCCTGGCCCGCCGCGCCCTGCCGGGCGTGAAGACCCTCGCCGTGAAGACCCCGGGCGACCTCGACGCCGCCCGCGAGTTCATCGCCGAACACGCCACCGCCCCGGCCGCCGTGCCCGCCCCCGCCGCGCCCGCGGCCGAGGTGAGCTGACCATGACGGCCCCCAGCCTGAACGTTTCCACAGGTGCCCCCCACGCCCGGATCATGGGCGTGGGCGGGTACCGCCCCCGCCGGGTGGTCCCGAACGAGGAACTGCTCAAGCACATCGACTCCTCGGACGAGTGGATACGCACCCGTTCCGGCATCGCCACCCGCCACTGGGCGGGGCCGGACGAGACGGTCGCCGAGATGTCGCTGGCCGCCGCCGGCAAGGCGATCGCCCACGCGGGCATCGCCCCGGAGCAGATCGGCTGCGTGATCGTCGCCACGGTCACCTACCTCAAGCAGACCCCCGCGGTCGCCACCGAGATCGCCCACCGGCTCGGCTGCGGCCCCGTCCCCGCCTTCGACATCTCCGCCGCCTGCGCCGGCTTCGGCTACGGGCTCGGCCTGGCCGACTCCATGGTGCGCAGCGGCGCCGCCGGCCACGTCCTGGTGATCGGCGTGGAGAAGCTGTCCGACCTCACCGACATCGAGGACCGCTCCACGGCCTTCCTGTTCGGCGACGGCGCCGGAGCGGTCGTCGTCGGCCCCTCCGAGGTGCCCGGCATCGGCGGCCTGGTGTGGGGTTCGGACGGCGCGCAGGCCGGCGTCATCACCCAGACGGCCCCGTGGGACGTCTTCCGCGAGGACCCGAACCACCGCTTCCCCGCGGTCACCATGGAGGGCCGCACGGTCTTCCGGTGGGCCGTCTGGGAGGGCGCCAAGATCGCCCAGCAGGCGCTGGACGCGGCCGGCGTCACCGTCGACCAGTTGGACGCCTTCATCCCGCACCAGGCCAACATGCGGATCATCGACGCGATGGTGAAGGCGCTGAAGCTTCCCGAATCGGTCCCCGTCGCGCGTGACGTGGAGGAGACCGGAAACACCTCGGCGGCCTCGATCCCGCTCGCGATGGAGCGCATGCTCGCGAGGGGCGAGGTCAAGAGTGGCGACACCGCGCTCATCATCGGCTTCGGCGCAGGCCTGGTCTACGCCGCCGCCGTGGTCACTCTGCCGTGAACCACCAGGAGTGTCTCGGCGGTCCCCGACCCTCGTGACCCGCCGCCCGACCGGGCGCCCCGTCCTTCGACGGGACACCGACCGGACGGGCGGGTTTGTCCACCAGCAAGTCCCGTAACGAACAAGGAGCCAACCATGGCCGCCACGAAGGAAGAGGTCCTGTCCGGCCTCGCCGACATCGTCAACGAGATCGCCGGCGTTCCGGCGGAGGACGTCCTGGTGGACAAGTCCTTCACCGACGACCTGGACGTCGACTCGCTGTCCATGGTCGAGGTCGTCGTCGCCGCCGAGGAGCGCTTCGGCGTGAAGATCCCGGACGACGAGGTCAAGAACCTCAAGACCGTGGGCGACGCCGTCGAGTACATCCTCAACAACCAGGGCTGACCCGCCCTGGGCCGTCGTCGGCGGCGGCGTCGGAGCCGGACCCACCGGCTCCGACGCCGCCCCGGCGTCACCCTTTGTTCCTCCGCACCACCGGGAGTTTCCGTGACTGCCTCTGACACCTCCCGCTCCCGCGGGACCGAACCGCGCACCGTGGTCGTCACCGGGCTGGGCGCGACCACCCCGTTGGGTGGCGATGTCGCCTCGACCTGGGAGGGCATGCTCGCTGGCCGCTCCGGGGTGCGGGCGATCACCGAGCCGTGGGCCGAGCAGCTCCCCGTGCGCATCGCCGGCCAGGTCGCCGTCGACCCGACCGAGGTGATGTCCCGCGTCGAGGCCCGCAAGCTCGACCGCAGCGCCCAGCTGGCGCTGGTCGCCACCCGTGAGGCCTGGGCCGACGCCGGCTTCACCGCGCCGGCCGGCGAGGACGCCGCGCTGCCCGACGCCACCCGGGTGACCGTGGCCGTCGGCTCCGGCATCGGCGGCGTGACCACCCTGCTGAACCAGTGGGACGTGCTGCGGGAGAAGGGCGCCCGGCGGATGTCGCCGCACACGGTGCCCATGCTCATGCCGAACAGCCCGTCGGCCAACGTGGAGCTGGAGGTGGGCGCCCGCGGCGGCGCGCACAGCCTGGTCAGCGCCTGCGCCACGGGTGCGGAGAACATCGGCTACGCCATGGAGATGATCCGCTCCGGCCGCGCCGACGTCGTGGTCACCGGCGGCACCGAGGCCGCCATCCACCCCATGCCGCTGGGCGCCTTCGCCGCCATGATGGCGCTGTCCAAGCGGAACGACGAGCCCGAGCGGGCCTCCCGCCCGTACGACAAGGGCCGCGACGGCTTCGTGATGGGCGAGGGCGCCGGCATCCTGGTGCTGGAGTCCAAGGAGCACGCCGAGGCCCGCGGCGCCCGCATCTACGCGGAGATCGCCGGTCAGGGGCTGTCCTCCGACGCCCACCACATCGCGCAGCCGGAGCCGACCGGCCGCGGCATCATCCAGGCGGTCCGCGCCGCGCTGGCCGACGCCGGGATACCCCTGGAGGAGGTGCTGCACGTCAACGCGCACGCCACCTCCACCGAGCTCGGTGACCTGGCCGAGATCAAGGCGCTGCGCGAGGTCCTCGGCGAGCACGCCTCGCGCCTGGTCATCACCGCGACCAAGTCGATGACCGGTCACATGCTCGGCGCGACCGGCGCCGTGGAGAACATCGCCACGGTCCTCGCGCTGTACCACCGCCTGGTGCCGCCGACGATCAACCTGGAGGACCGGGACAACGAGGTCGACCTGGACGTGGTCGTGCACGAGCCGCGCCCGCTGCCGGCCGAGGGCCGGATCAGCGCGCTGAACAACTCGTTCGGCTTCGGCGGGCACAACGTGGTCATCGCGGTGCGCAGCGTCTGAGTCGAAGCGCCCGGGTCGGCGGCCTCGCCGCGGTGCCCGGCGCACCGCACGGTGTCAGACGGCGGCGGCCCGGTCCCGGATCACTCCGGGACCGGGCCGCCGCCGTCTGCGCTGATGGGCGCGGGGCCCGTCGGGGCCGTCAGACCACCTGGTGCAGCCAGCGCACCGGGGCGCCCTCGCCGGCGTACCGGAAGGGCTCCAGTTCGTCGTCCCAGGGCTTGCCGAGCAGCTTCTCCAGCTCGCTCTCCAGGTCGGCCTCGCCGCCGCGGGAGCGGACCAGCAGGGCGCGCAGCCGGTCCTCCGGGATCATGATGTCCCCGTGCACGCCGGTGACGGCGTGGAAGATCCCCAGGTGCGGGGTGCTGCTGTAGCGCTCGCCCTCCGAGGCGGCGGAGGGTTCGGCGGTGACCTCGAATCTGAGCATCTGCCAGCCGCGCAGGGCCGAGGCGAGCCGCGAGGCGGTGTCCACCTCGCCCTGCCAGGACAGCTCGGCCCGCCAGGTGCCGGGGGCGACCGGCTGCCGGATCCAGTCCAGGCTGACGCGCACGCCGAGCACACCCGCGACGGCCCACTCGACGTGCGGGCACAGCGCGCGCGGCGCGGAGTGCACGTACAGAACTCCACGTGTCGTCAACGGGACCTCCAGGCTGTGTATGAGGTGCGCCTTCCCCAGCGGCCTCGTTCCATTGCCTGACAGGCCATTGCTCCCACGGGCATTCTGCCCCATCTCCCACTACGGCAACAGTACCTCATCGTAACTTTGCGTAAACACTCCGAAACCAACACGGGGCGAATCGGGCGTCAGCTGACCATGCGTGACAGCTTCGCCCCGGCGGGCCGGAGGCACGCGACCGCCGCCGCGCCGTCTCCCGCACCCGCCGACGGCGCCGCGTGACGCGTCGTCGGCCGTTTTCATCCTAGGCGGCGGGGCGTTGCCGCGGACCCGCTTGCGCGGACCCGCGTGCACGCGCCCCGCGCCTGCGACCCCCACAGACATACCCCGCCCGTCCGCGCGAGGTCATCACCCGAAAGGGTGGCTTTGCCCGAACGGCGCAACCGAGCGGGCTAGTCCGCGGTGGGAGGTACCCGTGGCATGTGCCAGGCGCATGTGCCCAGCGAAGAGCCGGAATGGGGCGGGCCGGCGCGGGCGCCGGGGCGCGTCCGCCGGCCGCCGCCGTCCGGGAGAGTCGTCGGATCGTATGACCGCGCCTCTCGGCGTGCTCCCGCCCCGGTCAGGAGGCCCCGACGGAGGTCCCGGAGGGCGCCTCGTCCGGCGACTCGGGGAGGCGGACGAGCATCTTGCCGATGTTGCGGCCGCGCAGCATGTCCAGGAAGGCGTCCACGGCGTGCTCAATGCCGTCCACCACGGTCTCGTCGTGGACCAGCTCGCCGTCGCGCAGCCAGGCGGCGGCCTCCCGCAGGAACTCGCCGCGCTGCTCGGGGTAGTCGCTCGCCAGGAAGCCCTCCAGGCGGATGTGCCAGCCGATCGCGCGGGCCAGGTTCCGCGGGCCGACCGGCTCGCCGGCCTCGTTGTACTGCGAGATGGCGCCGCACAGCGCCATCCGGGCGCCCTTGTTGGCGAGCGCGATGGCCGCCTCCAGGTGCTCCCCGCCGACGTTGTCGAAGTAGACGTCCACGCCCTCCGGCAGCGCCGCGGCGAGCTGCTCGCGCACCGGGCCGTCCTTGTAGTTGAAGGCCGCATCGAAGCCATAACGCTCCGTCAGCAGCCGGACCTTCTCCGCCGAGCCGGCGCTGCCCACCACCCGGCGCGCCCCGCGCAGTCGGGCGATCTGGCCGACCACGCTGCCCACCGCCCCGGCCGCGCCGGAGACGAAGACGGTGTCACCGGCGCGGAAGGAGGCCGCCTGGAGCAGCCCCACGTAGGCGGTCAGGCCGGTCAGCCCGAGGACGCCGAGATAGGCCGTCAGCGGGGCGAGCTCGGGATCGACCCTGGTGGCCCGGTCGGCGTCCAGCACGGCGTACTCGCGCCATCCGAGGCCGTGCAGCACCACGTCGCCCGGGGCGAGCCCTTCGGCCTCGGAGGCCACCACCCGCCCGACGGCGCCGCCCTCCATGACGTGGTCGAGCCGGAACGGCGGCACGTACGACTCCGCGTCGTTCATCCGCCCGCGCATGTACGGGTCCACCGAGAGGTACAGGTTGCGCACCACGACCTGTCCGGGCCCGGGTCGCGGGACGGTGACCTCGCGGAGCGCGAAGTCCGCCGGGGTCGGCCAGCCCTCGGGCCGCGCCACCAGGTGGACCTCCCGGCCGGTCAGGGAGGGGGCGGAGGGGGTGGGCATGCGGTCTCACCGCGCCTTTCCTGTCGTTGGTTGGTGACTACAACCGTTCCCAGCAACCAGTGCCCCGATTTTCTGCCCGTTATGGGGCATATGTGAGGACCGCCACGCCCACCGGAGACCGGGCCCGGTTCGGCGCGCAAGCCCGACCACCCGATGGGGTGAAAGGATCCAGAACACGCCCCTCGATCGCGGTAGGCTCATCCGTGACGCAGCGCACCCGTCCGGATACCGGCACGGGCACATCTCCCCGGACGCGCGCCGGGACATCAGGGCACACACTCACCGCTACGACTCACACGGCACCACGCACGGCTCGGCGCCCGGAGGGAAAGGGCCGGCGCCGTCGGGCCGGATCCGCGGCGCCACCGCCGAACGCCTCGGGACGCGGACGCACCACCGCGCGGACGGGGCGCCACGGCACCGGCGACGCGCGGGAGACCACGCGGGTGGGGCGGGTGGGACTCGAACCCACGACCCAGGGATTATGAGTCCCCTGCTCTAACCGGCTGAGCTACCGCCCCGGAAACACCCGGGACCCCGAGGGGCGCTGGCGCCTCGCGGGAGAACCCGTATGTGCCGAGAGGATACGTCATGCCGTGGCGCCCACGGCATTCGGGGCGGGGACCGCCGCACACGCGTGCGAATCCGGACGCCTTGTCCTGAATTGCCCTGCCCCGCACCGCCGCCCGGAAACGCGAAAAATCCCCGGAAGTCGCCGCCTCCGGGGATCTCGGTGGAGCTCCCGCGACTGGACTCGAACCAGTAACCTGCCGGTTAACAGCCGGCTGCTCTGCCAATTGAGCTACACGGGAAGGTGCGGTGAGCGTCGTTCCCCTCGGGGTTCGGCGCTCGGCGCGAGACATACATTAGCGCAACCAGGGGGGTGCTTGGCCAATCGCCGTCCCCCGGTGCCCGACGGCCGGCCACGCCGCCCCGCCGCCGGCACCGGCGATTGCCCGCCAGGAGTCAGGGGTAGGCGCCCGGCAGGTCCTCGCCGCGGCCACACGCGGCACGGAAAGGTGGTGCCATGCGGTATCGACTCGCCTTCCTCGGCGGCCTGGCCGCCGGCTACGTCCTCGGTGCCCGGGCAGGCCGGGAACGCTACGACCAGATCGCCCGGACGCTCCGCTCGCTGCGCGAGCGGCCCGCCGTCCAGCGGGCCGGGCGCACCGCCGTGGACGCCGGCGTGCAGGCGGCCGGCCGGGTCGCCGGAACGGTGAACGAGCGCTGGGGAGACCGGCTGCCGGCGGGCGTCGGCGCACGGCTCGAGGACACCCTCGGCAACCTGCGCGGACGGACCGCCCGCGAGCGCGACTGGGGCTCGGGCGACTGGGACGGCGCCGGCGCGACCGGCTGGCCGGACTCCGCGCAGGACGTGCGGGGCAGCGCCTGACCCCGCCGGGATGCCGGCGGGGCGGTCGGGGCCTGCCCTCGACCCGCGGGTGGGGCCGCCACGGTGACGACCGTGGCGGCCCCACCCGCGTGCGCGCGCCCGCGGCACGCCGGGCGGGCGGCGGGCTCAGGCGCCGGCCGGCTCAGGTGAACGCGATGGGCAGGTAGCGGTCGACGTTCTCCTTGGTCACCACCGCGGAGTGCAGCGTGATGGAGGTGGGCACCTCGGTCTCCCGCAGGTCGCCGAGCGCCCTGCTCTGCGCGATCAGCCGGGCGCAGGCGATCGCCGAGGCGGCCATCGTCACCGGGTAGAGCACCGTCGCCTTGATGACGGTGTTGTCCGCCTTGATCTGGTCCATCACGTGCCGGGAGCCGGCGCCGCCGACCATGATGAACTCGTCCCGCCCCGCCTGCCGGATGGCCTGCTCGGCCCCCACGCCCTGGTCGTCGTCGTGGTTCCACACCGCGTCGATCTGCGGGACGGCCTGGAGCAGCTGGGCCATCTTCTCCTGGCCGGACTGCACGGTGAACTCGGCCGCCTGCCGGGCCACCAGCTCGATGTTGGGGTACTCGGCGAGGGCGTCGGCGAACCCCTGGCTGCGCTGCTGGGTCAGCTCCAGGTTGTCGATGCCGGCCAGCTCGACCACCCTGGCCTCCGGCCGGTCCCGCAGCCGCTCCCCGATGAAGTGGCCGGCGCTGACCCCCATGCCGTAGTTGTCACCGCCGATCCACAGCCGGTAGGCGCGCGGCGTGTCGAAGATCCGGTCCAGGTTGACCACCGGGATGCCGGCCTGCATGGCGGCGAGCCCCGACTGGGTCATCGCCTTGCCGTCGGCCGGCAGGATGACGATGACGTCCACGCCCCGGTTGATCAGGGTCTCGATCTGGCCGGACTGCGCGGCGGCGTCGTTGGTGCCCTCGACGACCTCCAGGGTGACGTCCGGGTACCGTTCGGCCTCGGCCCGGGCCTGCTCGTTGATCGCGTTGAGCCAGCCGTGGTCGGCCTGCGGCCCGGCGAAGCCGATGGTCACCGGGGCGCCGGTCGCGGAGGTGGATCCCTCGGCGGCGGGCGCGGGGGCGGCGGCGTCGTCGGTCCCCACCTCGTTGCTGGTGCAGCCGGCGAGCAGCGCCCCGGCGCCGATGGCGGCGGAGCCGAGCAGGAAACCGCGGCGGCCGGCGGCGCGCGCGGGTCTGGACGGGGTGGCGTCGAGGCTCGGGAGGTCGGGCGTCGGACGGTCGGAGAGGGACATCGTCGGTCCTTTCACGGTTGTCACGGTGTTCGCGGCGGACTGGGCGTCACGCGGTTCACGGGCGGCACGGGGATCACGGGCGGCACGGGGATCACGGGCGGCACGGGCGGCACGAGGGCCGCGGTGGCGCACCGGGCGGGAGGGGTTGGGGCGCCGCGGGGCGGCTCATCCGGCGCGGCTCTGGCCGCCGGACTGGCGCTGGATCAGGACGGCGATGACGATGATCGCCCCGCTGGCGATGTCCTGGACGGCGCTCTGCAGGTTGTTCAGGGCGAACAGGTTGGAGATGGTGGTGAAGACCAGCACCCCGAGCACGGAGCCGATCAGGGTCCCCCGGCCGCCGGTGAGCAGGGTGCCGCCGATGATCACCGCGGCGATGGCGTCCAGCTCGTAGAGGTTGCCGTTGGTGTTCTGGCCGGAGCCGGTGAGCACGATGAGCATGAACGAGGCGATGCCGCAGCACAGCCCGGAGACCAGGTAGAGCGTCAGCCGCTGCCGGCGGACGTCGATGCCGGCGAGCCGGGCGGCCTCGGGGTTGCCGCCCAGGGCGAACAGCCGGCGGCCGTAGGTGGTGCGGTTGAGCACCAGCCAGCCCAGGACGATCACCGCCACCCAGATGATCACCAGCGGCGGGATGCCGAGGATCCGGCTCTCCCGGTAGCCGAGGCTGAGCACGCTGTCGACCTGGACCACCTGGGTGAGTCCGCCGGAGATCTGCAGGGACAGGCCGCGCGCGGAGGCCATCATGGCGAGCGTGGCGATGAACGGCACCATCCGCCCGTAGGCGACGAGCACGCCGTTGAGCAGGCCGCAGCCGAGGCCGACGGCGATCGCGCAGAAGAGGATGCCGCCGAGTCCGTAGCTCTGGGTGGCCAGCGTGGTGGCCCAGACGGTGGCGAGCGCCACGATGGCGCCCACCGACAGGTCGATGCCGCCGCCGATGATGACGAAGGTCATCCCGACGGTGACCACGCCGATCACCGACGCCTGGGTGAGGATCACGACCAGGTTGGAGGTACTGAGGAACTGGTCCGGGGAGGTGATGGCGCCGACCAGGACGAGCAGCAGCAGCACGCCCACCAGGCCGAGGTTGCGCACCCCACCGCCGCCGGTGAGCCTGGCCCACGCCCCGCTCCGCCGGCCGTCCCCGGTCGGCGGCGTGGTCGTGCTCGCGCCGCCCGTGCTCCTCGCGGCCGCGGTGCCCGCGGCGCCGGACGCGGGCGTCGGGGTGGACTCGGGGCCGCGCCGGGGTTTGTCCAGCGACGGGCCGCCCGCCGAGGTGCTCATGCCGATCTCCCTTCCGTGGTGGTGTCGGTGGTGGCCGTGCCGCCGGTGGTGGCGGCGGGTGGGGCCGCCGGATCGCCGGACATGACCAGGTCCAGCACCCGGTGTTCGTCCAGCCGGTCGGCGGGTGCCTCGTGGACCACCCGGCCCTCGCGCAGCACCAGGACCCGGTCGGCCAGTCCGAGCACCTCCGGCACCTCGCTGGAGACCAGCACGACGGCCAGCCCGGCGTCGGCGAGCTGCCGCACCAGGGCGTAGATCTCGGCGCGGGCGCCCACGTCCACGCCGCGGGTGGGCTCGTCCAGCAGCAGCACCCGGCACCGCTTGACCAGCCAGCGGGCCAGCACGGCCTTCTGCTGGTTGCCGCCGGACAGCGTGGCCACGGACCGGTCCGGATCCGCGGGGCGCAGGTCCAGGTCGCGGATGCGCGTCGTGGCGGCGGCGCGTTCCCGGCGCCGGTCGATCCAGCCGAGGCGGGCGAAGTCGGCCAGCGCGGCGATGGTGATGTTGCCGGCGATCGAGTCGTGCATCAGCAGGGCCTGGGCCTTGCGTTCCTCCGGGGCGAGGCCGATGCCGGCGCGGACGGCGGCCGGGACGCTCCCCGCGGGTAGCGGGCGGCCGTCCAGCTCCACCCGGCCGGTGCTCGGGCGGCGGGCGCCGTAGACGGTCTCCAGGATCTCCGAGCGGCCGGAGCCGACCAGCCCGGCGAGGCCGAGGATCTCGCCGGCGCGCACCGCGAAGGAGACGTCGGAGAACTCGCCGCGCCGGGCCAGGCCGGTGACCCGGAGCAGTTCCGGGCCGGGCGGCGTCCAGCCGGCGGGACGGCGGGGCGGGAAGACCTGGTCCGCGATGGCGCGGCCGGTCATCAGGCTGACCACCTCGCTGGTGGGGGTGGTGCGGGCCGGCAGGCCGGAGGCGACGGTGCGGCCGTCCTTGAGCACGGTCACCCGGTCGCCGATGCGGCGGATCTCCTCCAGCCGGTGCGAGATGTAGACCACGGCGACGCCGTCCGCGACGAGCTGTCCGATGATCGCGAAGAGGTTCTCCACCTCGTCGTGGTCGAGGACGGCCGAGGGCTCGTCCATGATGATCAGCCGGACGTCGTGGGAGAGGGCGCGGGCCATGGAGACGATCTGCTGGCCGGCGGCGGAGAGGGTGCCGACCTCGCGGTCCGGGTCGATCTCCGGGTGTCCGAGCCGGGCCAGGAGCCGGGCGGTGGCCTGGCGGGTGCCGCCGCGCCGCACCCAGCCGGCGGTGGCCCGCTCGTGTCCGAGGAAGACGTTCTCGGCCACGGAGAGCCCGGGCACCAGGTCGAGTTCCTGGTAGATGGTGGCGATGCCGCGGCGCATGGCGGCGATCGGGGTGGGCAGGCTGATCGGCTCGCCGGCCCAGGTGATGGTTCCGGCGTCGGGCTGGTGGGCGCCGGCCAGCACCTTGATCAGGGTGGACTTGCCCGCGCCGTTCTGGCCGAGCAGGCAGTGCACCTCGCCCTCGGCGACGGACAGCTCGACGCCGTCCAGGGCGCGCACGCCGGGGAACTGCTTGACGATGCCGCTCATCCGGAGCAGCGGCGGCGCGGGGTCGGGTGGTGGGGGCGGCGCCGCGCGTCCCACGGTCTCTGTCGGCATCCTCGCGAACCTCCCGGTGGGCAGGCGTGTGCGGAAGAAAGGGCATCAAAAAGGCATGGACATGTCACGGCCGGTTCCCGCCGCCGTGCGGTGCCCGGCCGCGGCCCGGCGGGGGCCCGGCGGGGGCGGGCCTCGCGGGGGCGGCTCATCCGCCGCCGGGGGCGGGCACCTCCAACACGTGGTCGCTGATCAGCCGGGCGGCTCCGATCACCCCGGCCGTGCCGCCCAGCTCGCTCACCACCACCGGCAGCTGTCCGGTGGCCAGCGGCAGCGAGCGCCGGTAGACCTCGGTGCGGATCGTGGCCAGCAGGACCGGGCCGAGATGCACCAGCCCGCCCCCCAGCACGATCATCCCCGGGTTGAGGAAGCTGACCTGACCGGCCACCACCTGACCGACCCGCCGGCCGCCCTGACGGATCAGCGACAGCGCCACCCGGTCCCCGGCCGTGGCGGCCGCCGCGACGTCCTCCGGCGTCAGCTCCACGCCGCCCGGAGCCTCCGCCGCGCTCCCGCCCCCGGCGCCGACGGCCAACGGCAGCCCGGCCCGCTCCCGCTCCTTGCGGCGGCGGGCGATCCGCTCCTCCAGGCCGGGCGACCCCTGCGTGGCCACCGCCTCCATGGCGTCCCGCACCAGCGCCGGGCCGCCGAAGTAGGCCTCCAGGCAGCCGGTGTTGCCGCAGCTGCACGGCGGCCCGCCGCGGTCCACCTGGATGTGCCCGATGTCGCCCGCCGAGCCGTTCACCCCCCGGTGCACCCGGGAGCCCAGCACGATGCCGCAGCCGATGCCAGTGCCGATCTTGACGAACAGGAAGTCCCGCACCGAGCGGGCGATCCCGGCGTGCAGCTCGCCGAGCGCCATGATGTTGACGTCGTTGTCCACCAGCACCGGGCAGCCCAGCGCCGCCGCCATGTGGTCGCGCACCGGGAAGTCGTCCCAGCCCGGCATGATCGGCGGCGCCACCGGGCGGCCGTCGGGGAAGCGGACCGGGCCCGGCAGGCCGATGCCCGCCCCGAGCGGCCGGTCGATGCCCGACTCGCGCAGGGCGCGACCGGCCATCTCCACCGCCCGGGAGAGCACCTCGGTGGGGCCGTCCCGCACGTCCACCGGCGTCGACACGTGGGCCAGCAGCTCCAGCTCCGCGCCGGCCACCGCGACGTCCAGGGAGGTGGCGCCGATGTCGACGCCCAGGAAGCCGATCCGCGGGGACAGCCGCAACCGGTGCGACCGCCGGCCGCCGCGCGAGGCGGCCAGACCGTCCTGCACCACCGCACCGGACTGCAGCAGCCGGTCCACCTCCACGGCCAGCCGGGAGCGGGACAGCCCGGCGGCCTCCCCGAGCTCCGCCCGGGAACTCGGCCCGAGGTCCCGCAGCAGCCGCAGCAGGCGCGCCTGCTGGGCGCTCTCCGGACGGATCCCCGGACCACCGGACCGCACCACGTCCAACTCCGCCATCGAGCGTTCCCCTCCCGGGTGCACCAACGCGAGCGGACATGACCATGACGTCGGTCACACCCACGTGCCGGGAAGCTACGGCCTTGGGACCATGATCGGAAGACTTCGGACAGAACTCGACGCAGCTTCATCCCGCCACGGAACAAAGAACCGTCCAGGACCGTACGAACCACCCACGGCGGCGGTCCGGCGAGCGCCCGGGAAAACGCCACCGGGCCACGCCCCGGGCGGACGGCCGGGGCGTGGCCCGGTGAGGGGCCGGGGGTCGCGCGAGGGTCCGCTCGCGGACGGCGACGTGGCTCAGAAGCGCCGGTGCCGCCCCCGCCGGTCCACCGCGGCGGCCATCTCCGGATGCAGCCGGCGCCGGGCGCCGACGAACTGCTCCCGCACCGCCAGGCCCACCGCGTGGTCGCTCTCCTCGTGGGCCACCACCGAGCCCGCCACCGACCAGGGCGGCGGCTCCACCGCGCCGCTCACCGCCGCCGCCAGCGACCACGCCGCCTGCCGCGCCGCGCCCACCGCCGCGTGCGGGCCCGGCGTCGGCACCACCACGGGAACGCCCAGCACCAGCGGCATGATCTGCCGCACCGCCGGCAGCTGCGCCGCCTCCCCCAGCAGGAACACCCGGTCCACCCGCACCCCGCTCAGCCGCAGCACGTCCAGCGCCTCCGCCATGCCGCACGCCAGGCCCTCCACGGCCGCGCGCGCCAGGTGCTCCGGCGCCATGGACTCCCCGCGCAGACCGGTCAGCGTGCCGGAGGCGTCCGGCAGGTCCGGCACCCGCTCCCCCTCCAGGTACGGCAGCAGCACCAGGCCGAAGGCACCCGGTGTGGAGCGCAGCGCCAGCCGGGACAGCTCGGCCAGGTCGACGCCCAGCATCCGGGCCGCGCCGTGCAGCACGCCCGCCGCGTTCAGGGTGCTGACCAGCGGCAGGTGGCGGCCGGTGGCGTCGGCGAAGGAGGCCACCGTGCCGCTGGCGTCCAGCAGCGGCTCCGGGTGCGGCGCGTACACCGTGCCGGAGGCCTCCAGGGAGATCACCGCGTCCCCGGGGCGCACCCCCAGTCCCAGCGCGACCGCCATGGTCTCCCCCGTGCCGGCCGAGATCAGCAGGCCCTCCGGGGTGTACCCGGCCGGCTCGGCGGGAGCGAGCACGTCCGGCAGGGCGATGTGGTGGCCGAGGGCCGCCGCCGCCAGGTCGGGGCGGAACGTGCCGGTCACCGGGGACCAGTAGCCCGTGCCGGAGGCGTCCCCGCGGTCGGTGGTGCGGCGCGCCGGCCGCCCCAGCAGCTGCCAGGTGATCCAGTCGTGCGGCAGCAGCACCTCCGCCACCCGCTGGGCCACGTGGGGCTCGCGGTCACGCAGCCACCGCAGCTTGGACACCGTGTAGGCCGCCTGGGGCACGGCGCCGACCGCCTCGGCCCACGCGCCGGGCCCGCCGAGCTCCTCCACCAGGTCCAGCGCCGCGGCGGCGGAGCGCTGGTCGTTCCACAGCAGCGCCGGGCGCAGCACCACGCCGGCCGGGTCCATCGCCACCATGCCGTGCTGCTGGGCGCTCACGCCGATGGCCTGGACGCCCTCCAGCATCCCGGAGCGCGCCGCCTCGCCGAGCGCCATCAGCCAGGCGTCCGGGTCGGTCTCGGTCATCGGGAGGTCCGGGGCGGGGGGCGTCTGCCCGCCGGGGCGCGCGTGCGCGGCACGGCCGCTGCGCAGTATCTGTCCGGTTTCCGCGTCACAGACGACGACCGTGGTGTGGGTGGTGGAGCAATCGATCCCCGCGACTATCGCCATGAACGAGATCATGCCTGATCCGGGGCGTCACCGGCTCCTCGGCCGGGCCCGTCGTGGCGGCCGGGATGGGCTTGACCTCAACCAATATTGAGGAAGCAGAGTGCTCCCGGAAGGACGATCCGACCACCGACTGGAGCCCCGCAGTGACGACGCGACAGCACTCCCTCCCCGACATCACCCGCTCCGACGCGGGGACCACCATGATCAGCACCTGGTCGGTGGGCACGCCCGAACGCCAGCGGGCCGCCGTGGACGCCATCACCACCGTCTGGGAACGCGAGCCCTGGCCGACGCCCGACCTGCTCTCCTACAGCGTCTTCGCCGGCACGGACGGGGACACCATGCTGCACTACTCCCAATGGACCGGAGAGGACGCCTACCACCGGTTCGTGCGCTCCGGGCGCCAGCCGCGCAACGACGAGATCGACGCCGCCGTGCCCGGCATCCACCGGGTCGAGATCGCCGCCTACCGGCGCTACCGCAGCCTCCGCCTGGCCGACCGGCCGGCCGTCCCCGGCTGCGTGGTCGTCGTCGACGTCCGGTTCGACGGTCCGGACGAGCGGCGCCAACGGGACTGGGCCGACGCGGTCTGCGAGACGCTGGCCCGCCAGACCCCGAACCCGGACCGGCTCTCCGCCCACCTCCATCTCAGCACCGACGGCACCCGGGTGATCGACTACGCGGAGTGGACCAGCGAGCGGGCGCACATCGAGGCGGCCGGGGCGCGCGGCGGCCTCACCGACCCGGAGTGGGAGCGGCTCCGCGACTTCCCCGGCCTGTCCCGGAACGCCTGCCGGACGCGGCGGTACCGCTTCGAGCGGAACTTCACCCGGCCGTGAACCACCCGGTCCGCCGCGACGCGAGCGGGGCCCAGCCACGCGTCACCGGGGTGGTGCCGGCACGGGCCCGCTAGAGCGCGGCGGCGCCGTCGGCCTTGAGCGCCTCCCGGTAGCGGGTGAGCGCCATGTGCTCCGCCTGCACCGCCAGGGCGTGCTCCGGGTCGGTGCCGCGCCCCATCCGGCGCAGTTGCGACTGCATCCGGGCGATCTCCCGGTCCACGGCCTGGAGCCGCAGGTCGACCAGGACCTTGGCGGCGTACTCGCGCAGCCCGTCGGCCTCCTTGCGGGTGCGCAGGCCCTCCACGGCCAGTTGGGTGACCAGGGCCCGGAGCCGGTCGTCGGGCGCGCACTCGCGCACCCAGCCGACCCAGTCGCCGCCGGCCAGGGCCCCCGCGCCCACGCCGCCGGCCTCGCTGACGGCGCGGCGGACCATCGCGTAGGGGGCGGCGGTGAACTCGTCCTCGCGGTAGTTGTCGAACGCCGGCGCGACCAGGGCCGGCTGTTGCAGGGCGAGCTTGAGGGCCTCGCGCTCGATGAGCTGGCGCGGGTCGCGCGGGTCGAGGAGCGGCGCGGTCGGCCGGCCGCCCCGTGCCGCCTCCGTCGCTCCGGGGCGCGGCTGGCCGTTCCGCTGGGGCTGCCCGTTCCGCTGGGGCTGGCCGTTGCGCTGGGGCTGCGCGCCGCCGGCGGCCTCGCGTTCCCGGCGCAGCCGCTCCAGGTAGCGCACCCGGTCGACGACGAACCGTTCGTCGAGGAAGCCCAGCAGGCCGCCGAGCCGCACAGCGTAGCTGTGCCGCAGGGCGTGGTCCTTGATCCGGGCCACGATCGGGGCGGCGGCGTCCAGGGCGGCCACCCGTCCCTCCTCGGTGTCCAGGTCGTAGCCCTGGATGCGGGAGCGGATGGCGAACTCGAAGAGCGGCACCCGGCTGTCGACGAGGTCGCGCACGGCCGCGTCACCCCGGGCCAGGCGCAGGTCGCAGGGGTCCATGCCGCCGGGCTCGACGGCGACGTGGGTGCGGGTGACGAACTTCTGGTCGTTCTCGAAGGCGCGCAGCGCGGCCTTCTGGCCGGCGGCGTCACCGTCGAAGGTGAAGACCACCTCGCCGCGGAACTCGCCGGTGTCCATCAGCAGGCGGCGCAGGATCCGGATGTGGTCCTCCCCGAAGGAGGTGCCGCAGGTGGCGATGGCGGTGGTGACGCCGGCGAGGTGGCAGGCCATGACGTCGGTGTAGCCCTCGACGACCACGGCCCGGGAGGTCTTGGCGATGTCCTTCTTGGCCAGGTCGATGCCGTACAGCACGTGGGACTTCTTGTACAGCGGCGTCTCGGGGGTGTTCAGGTACTTCGGGCCCTTGTCGTCCTCGCTCAGCCGCCGGGCACCGAAGCCGACGACGTCCCCGGCCACGTCGCGGATCGGCCAGATCAGGCGCCCCCGGAAGCGGTCCATCGGGCCGCGGCGGCCCTCGCTGGCCAGGCCGCCGACGAGCATCTCCTTGTCGCTGAAGCCGCGCGCCCGCAGGTGGCGGACCAGGTTCTCCCAGCCGGCCGGCGCGTAGCCGACGCCGAAGTGCTCGGCGGCGGCCCGGTCGAAGCCGCGCTCGGCGAGGAAGCGGCGGCCGACCTCGGCCTCGGGGGTGGCGAGCTGCTCGGCGAAGAACTGCGCGGCGACCTTGTGGGCCTCGACCAAGCGGGTGCGTTCGCTCTGCTGCCGGCCGGGGGTGTAGCCGCCCTCCTCGTAGCGCAGCTGGATGCCGGCCTGGGCGGCGAGGCGCTCGACGGCCTCGGAGAAGGTCAGGTGGTCGACCTTCATCACGAAGTCGAGGGTGTCCCCGCCCTCCTGGCAGCCGAAGCAGTAGTAGAGGTTCTTGGAGGGGCTGACCTGGAAGGAGGGGGTCTTCTCCTCGTGGAAGGGGCACAGGCCCTTGAGGTTGCCGCCGCCGGCGTTGCGCAGTTGGAGGTAGTCGGAGACGACGACGTCGATGGGCACGGCGTCGCGCACCGCCTTGACGTCCTCATCGCGAATCCTGCCTGCCACGATGGGCCAGTCTACGGCCGCGGCGGGAGCGCGGGCCCCTCCCGCGGGGGTGCCGGGAGGGGCGCCGCGCCGCCGCCGTCACGCCCGGGGCGCCGCCGGTCCCCGCGGCTCACGCGTGCCGTGGGGGTCGCCGGCCGTCCGGTGGCCGGCCGCGGCCTCCTCCGCGAGGCGGCGCCGGCGGTCCGCGCAGGTCAGTCGTAGGGCCGTGTTGATGGTGTCCTGGGGCGTCTCGGTGCCGAGCAGGTCGCCCGCGGCGGTGAGGGCGGCGTCGTCGACATCGATCCACAGTTGACTCACTTCAGGTCCTCCCGCACAAGGACTGGGACGCTGTGTGATCATTCGTGTACAGGATACGCCCATCCGCGGTCAGGTCACCGACCGTCCCGCCATCCGGTCCAGGTCCGTCCGGGCCAGCCCGGTGGGGCCGGTGACCTCGTCCTCGTCCAGGGCGCCGCAGTCCACGCCGCGGAGCAGGAAGCCGGCGAGGGCCCTGGCGGTGGCCGGCTCGTCCAGCACGCCGCCCCCGGCGCCGCGACGGTAGGCGGCCAGGCGGTCCACCGCCGCGGGCAGGCCCTCGCGGTAGAAGGTGTACACGGCGGCGTAGCGGGTGGGCAGCTGGGCGGGGTGCATGTCCCAGCCCTGGTAGTAGGCGCGGGCCAGGGAGCGGCGGACCAGCCGGTGGTGCAGTCGCCAGGCGGCGTGCACGGCCTCGGTGTCACCGACCGGGACGACGTTGCTGGAGCCGTCGCTGACCCGCACGCCGGTACCGGCGGCGGCGAGCTGCATGACGGCCTTGGCGTGGTCGGCGGCCGGGTGGTCGAGGGACTGGTGGGCGGCGGCCACGCCGAGCGAGGCGCTGTAGTCGTAGGTGCCGTAGTGCAGGCCGGTGATCCGGCCGGCGCCGGCGGTCAGCAGACGGGCGACGGTGGCCCGGCCGTCCGCGCCCAGGATGGCCTGCGGGGTCTCCACCTGGACCTCGAAGCGCAGCGCCCCGGCGGGGAGGTGGTGCGCCCGCTCGATCGCGGCCAGGGCGGTGACGAAGGCGGTGACCTGCTGCGGGTAGGTGACCTTGGGGAGGGTGAGGAGCAGGCCGCCGGGCGCGGCGCCCGGATGCTCCGGATCGCCCCCGGGCGGGGCGCCGAGCAGGCCGGCGTCGACCAGGGCGGCCACGAAGCGGTCCAGGGTGCGCAGCGCGCGGGCGCGCACCGGGGCCTCCAGGCACTTGGTCCGGATGCCGGCCCAGGGGGTGGCGGTGCCGGCGCGGCGGTCGTCGGCGAGGGCGGCGACGGCCGCGTCGAGGTGGGCGTCCTCCTCGGCGTCGGAGCGCACGCCGTAGCCGTCCTCGAAGTCGATCCGCAGGTCCTCGACGGGCTCGCGCTCCAGCTTGGCGCGGACGCGCCGGTGGACCTCGTCGGCGAGGGCGGCGGGGGTGCCGAGGACGTCGGCGAGCGCGGCGGCGTCGGGGGCGTGCCGGTCCAGCGCCTCCAGCGCGCGCTCGCCCCAGGCGCGGGCGGTGCCCGGGGCGAGTCGGTCGGCGGGCACGTAGACGGTGTGGACGGGGCGCCGGCCGGCCGGGTCGCCGGGGTAGCGGCCGGCGAGCTCCGCGTCCACGGGGGCGAGGTCCCGGTCGATGGCGGCGAGGAGTTCGGGGGTGAGGGCGCCGGTGGCGGCCGGTTCCGCCCCCGCCGCCGTCCGAGCCGTCTGACCGGCCATGCCGTGGACCTCCCGAATGCCGAGCCAAAAAGCTTTCGCCATGCGAAAGGACGTTTCCGCCCATCCGTTCCGGCGAAGCTATCCGCGGCCGGGGAGCCGGTCAAGAGCGCCCTCGACCGGGGCGGTCAGCCCACCGGGACGACGCGGACGAAGACGTAGTGCGGGCCGCTCGGCTCGATCGTGAACTGCTCGCCGACGGCCCGGAAACCGAGGTGCTCGTAGAAGCCTCGGGCCGAGACCCGGCCGTTGCACCAGATCACCGCGGCCTTGGAACCGCCCTCCGCGGCCCTGCGCAGCACCTCCTCGGTGGCCGTGGCCAGCAGCCGGCCGCCGTACCCCTGGCCCCGCACCTCGGGGGCGGTGCCCATGCCGCGGAAGCGGTAGCCGAGCGCAGCCGCGGGGTCGGCCCCGCCGGCGTCGAGGCCCGCCCCGGCGGCGGCCCGCAGATCCTCGGGCAGCGCCTCGGGGAAGAAGGTGACGCAGCCGACGACGGCACCGGAGGAGTCGCGGGCGGCGACGTGGAAGGCCTCCGGCAGCTCGTCCTCCGGGTAGAGGGCGGTCTCGGCGGGCAGGCCGGGGCGGAGCACGGCGTGGCGGACGGCGAATATCTCGTCGCGGCTGGCGAGGGCGGTGGTCATCGGCGGCGTTCTCCCTTAACCGAGCAGTCCGGGGTTGCGGCGTTCCGCGCCCGGGGCGTGCCTGGGATGGCGGCCCGACACAGTGGCCGGCGCGACAGGGTGGCGGTTCAGCCGACCAGCGTGCGGTGCAGGGCGAGCGCGGAGGTGTCGGTCAGCGAGGCTATCTGGTCGACCACGGCACGCAGCCGCGCGGCGTCGTCGGGCGCCTCCTGGAACAGCGGCCGGTGCAGGTCGTCGAGGGCCAGCGGCGCGCGCCGCCACAGCGCGTCGGCGAGTTCGGCGATCACCTGGCGCTGCCGCGCGCGGCGTCGTTCCTGGTCGTCGCGCTGGATGACGTAGCGGTCGGCCACCGCCTTGAGCAGCGCCACCTCGGCGCGGATCTCCGGCGGGACCACCAGGTCCGCCCCGTGCCGGGTGAGCGGGCCGGGCCCGTGGCGCTGCCGGGTGGCCTGCTCCGCGGCGATGGCGAACCGCCCGATGAGCTGGCTGGCCGCGTCCTTCAGCCGGGCCCGGCCGGCCGCCGCCCCGTCGTGGCCCCGCGGCCAGTACTCCTGGGCGGCCAGCCGGCGCAGCGCCTCGGCGTACGCCTCCGGGTCGGTGGGCGCGCCACCGGGGGCGCCGCCGGCGCCGACGGTCGGATCCACGGCGCCGGGGGCGGCCTGGCGGCGCGCGGCGAGGGCGAACAGGGCGGCGGACTCGGTGGGGTCGTGCAGCTGCTCGATGGTGAGGTAACCGGCGTGCAGGCCGTCCTCGAAGTCGTGCACCGAGTAGGCGACGTCGTCCGCCCAGTCCATGACCTGGGCCTCCAGACACCGGCGCCCGGGCACGGGGACGCCGGCCGGGCCGGACGCGGGCGCGGGTTGGCGGACCCAGGCGAAGACGTCGATGTCGTCCGCGTAGACCCCGTACTTGGGGGAGGCCGGGTCGGTGGGGTGGCCCCCGCGCGGCCACGGGTACTTGGTGGCGGCGTCGAGCGCCGCGCGGGTGAGGTTGAGCCCCACGCTGCGCGGGCCGATCGGGGAGTCGGCGGGGGCGAACCGCTTGGGTTCGAGCCGGGTGAGCAGCCGCAGGCTCTGCGCGTTGCCCTCGAACCCGCCGCAGGGGGCGGCGACGGCGTCCAGCGCCGCCTCGCCGTTGTGCCCGAAGGGGGGATGGCCGAGGTCGTGCGCGAGGCAGGCGGCCTCCACCAGGTCGGGGTCGCAGCCGAGGGCGGCGCCGAGCTCCCGGCCGATCTGGGCGCACTCCAGGGAGTGGGTGAGCCGGGTGCGCGGGAAGTCGCTCTCCCAGGGCGCCACCACCTGCGTCTTCGCCGCGAGGCGGCGCAGGGCGGCGGAGTGCAGGACGCGGGCGCGGTCACGCTGGAAGGCGGTGCGGCCGGGCCGCTTGTCCGGCTCGGGGACCCACCGCGCCACGTCGTGCTCGGTGTAGCCGGCCACAGCTCCTCCTCCCGGCTCCTCCCGCGCTGGTGGGGCCCACCCCGCGGTGGATCGATCGTACGGCGCGGGCCAGCGGCCGTCAGCGGATGGCCCCGGCCGGGGCGGCGCGGCGGCGCTGGTCGTCGCCCGGACTCCGCTCGGGCGTCCGCCGCCCGGGGCGGCGTGATCCGGCCAAGCAGGCGGTTCTCCATTTCGTATCCCACGCGTAACAGAACTGACGCTGCTGGGAAACGTCGCCGTTCCATTCTCCGAGACGAGCCGACGACGACGTACGGCCGGTGCCGGCGCCGTGGCGTCCGCGAGGCACCTCCGGCGTCAGTGGGGCGGGGCTTCCCGCGCCCCGGCCCCGAGGTCGGCGCCGCCGTCGGCCGCGCATCTGCGAGCGCGGCCGGCGGCTTGTCCGGGCTCCCCGCCCCTCGACTGCAGGCTCGGCGCCCTTCTCCCCCGCGCTCCGCACCCTCCGCTCCGCGCTTCGCGCGCTCTTCCCCCGGCTCACCCCGCCGCATCCCGGCATCCCGGCATCCCACCCCGCCGACCTGCCCCGCCCTGAGCGGGCCACGGCCCGTCAGCAGCCGGAGCGCGCGCCTGGCCCCACGGGCGGTCAGCCCACACCGGGAGTGGTCGAGCCGGTTATCCACAGGCCGGAAGAGGGGACTCCCGCCGCCTCGCACTCCCATGAGAATCTTGAATCAGGGGGTCCCCCAAGGCCCTCCGCATACGCGCGCCCTGAGTTATCCACAGGCGGGAGAAGGGGTCTTCCGGCGCGCCGAGCCGCCGTGGGAATGTTGAATCAGGGGGTCCCCCAAGGCCCTCCGCATTGGCGTGCCGTGAGTTGTCCACAGGCGAAAAAAGAGGGCTCCCGCCGCAACTCTTCCTCATGAGAATCTTGAATCGGGGGGTCCCCCGAGCCAATTGCGAGGGCTTGTCATGGGGCTTTGCATGGGCATGCCTTTACATGGGCATGCCCCGAGTTATCCACAGGGCGGCAGTCGGGCCTTTCGGAGTTCCTCGGATCTGTGGGAACGTCGAAATCGACGGCGACGGAGGGGGAGCGGAAATGAACACGGTCAGCGAATCCCGCGGCGGCTCCCTCCCGGCCATCGGTGGCCGGGAGGGAGCGGGCAGCGGTGGGGGCCGGCGGCGGCCGGCCCCCACCCGGCCCGGGACGGGCCCGCGTCCGGGTGCTCTAGGCGGTCGTCACCCGCTCGGCCGCGAGGCCGACCGCGGCGGCGGCCCTCCGTTCCGCGAGCGCCGCCCGGCCGGCCTCCAGGCGGGCCACCGGCACGCGGAACGGCGAGCAGGAGACGTAGTCCAGGCCCGCCTCGTGGAAGAAGTGCACGGAGTCCGGGTCGCCCCCGTGCTCGCCGCACACGCCCAGCTTCAGGTCCGGCCGGGTGGCCCGGCCGTCCCGCGCGGCCCGGCGGACCAGCGCCCCGACACCGTCCCGGTCGATCGTCTCGAACGGCGAGACGCCGAATATGCCCTTCTCCAGGTAGGCGGTGAAGAAGGACGCCTCCACGTCGTCCCGGGAGAAGCCCCACACCGTCTGGGTGAGGTCGTTGGTGCCGAAGGAGAAGAAGTCGGCCGCCTCCGCGATCTGGCCGGCCGTCAGCGCCGCCCGCGGCAGCTCGATCATGGTGCCGAGCGCCACCTCCAGCTCCTCGCCGGTGGCGGCCCGCACCTCGGCGAGCACCGCCTCGGCCTCCTCGCGCACGATCTCCAGCTCCTGCACGGTGCCCACGAGCGGGATCATCACCTCGGCCCGCGGCCGGCCGCCCTCGCGGACGTGCTCGGCCGCCGCCTCCGCGACCGCCCGCACCTGCATGGCGAACAGCCCGGGCACCACCAGGCCCAGCCGCACGCCGCGCAGCCCCAGCATCGGGTTCTGCTCGTGCAGCCGGTGCACGGCCTGGAGCAGCCGCAGGTCGTTCTCCTGCGGTTCCCGGCGCGCCTCGGCCAGCGCCACCCGCACGGACAGGTCGGTGATGTCCGGCAGGAACTCGTGCAGCGGCGGGTCCAGCAGCCGGATGGTGACCGGCAGGCCGTCCATGGCGCGGAACAGCCCACGGAAGTCCTCGCGCTGCAACGGGCGCAGCGCCTCCAGGGCGGCGGCGCGTTCCTCGTCACCGTCCGCCAGGATCAGCTGTTCCACGAGCTCCCGACGCTCGCCGAGGAACATGTGCTCGGTGCGGCACAGGCCGATGCCCTGGGCGCCGAAGCGGCGGGCGCGGGCGGCGTCCTCGGCGGTGTCGGCGTTGGCGCGCACGGCCAGGCGGCGCACCGCGTCGGCGTGGTTCATGATCCGGTGCACGGCGGTGACGAGTTCGTCCGCGACCGGCTGGTCCGCGCCGGGGTCGACGGCGGATCCGGTGGTGGGCCCGGTGACGCCCGCGGTCGCGGGGCCGGCCTCCGGGCCCGCGACGGGGGTCTGCTCGGGCAGGCGGATCCGGCCCTCGAAGTACTCCACGACCGGCGAGGCGACCACGGGCACCCGGCCGAGGTAGACCTTGCCGGTGGAGCCGTCGATGGAGACCAGGTCGCCCTCCTCGACGACGATCCCGCCGGGGGCGGTGAAGCGCCGGCGCTTGGTGTCCACCTCCAGTTCCTCGGCGCCGCAGACACAGGTCTTGCCCATGCCGCGGGCCACCACGGCGGCGTGCGAGGTCTTCCCGCCGCGGCTGGTCAGGATGCCCTCGGCGGCGATCATGCCGTCCAGGTCGTCCGGGTTGGTCTCCCGGCGGATCAGGATGACCTTCTCTCCCGAGCGGGACCACTTGACCGCCGTGTAGGAGTCGAAGACGGCCTTGCCCACGGCCGCGCCGGGCGAGGCGGCGATGCCCCAGGCGATCCGCGGGTGCTTGGCCTCGCCCCCGTGTTCGGCCAATGCGGCGAGGTCGAAGCGCGGGAACATCAGCTGGGCCAGTTGCGCGCCGTTGACCCGGGTCAGCGCCTCGTCCATGTCGATCAGGCCCTGGTCGACGAGCTGCGTGGCGATCCGGAAGGCGGCGCCGGCGGTGCGCTTGCCCACCCGGGTCTGCAGCATCCACAGCTTGCCGCGTTCGATGGTGAACTCGATGTCACACAGGTCGCGGTAGTGGTTCTCCAGGGTCTCCATGATGGAGAGCAGCTGGTCGTAGCTGGCGGGGTCGATGTGCTCCAGCTCGGCCAGCGGCACGGTGTTGCGGATGCCGGCGACGACGTCCTCGCCCTGGGCGTTGGCCAGGTAGTCGCCGTAGACGCCCTGGTGGCCGCTGGCGGGGTCGCGGGTGAAGGCCACGCCGGTGCCGGAGTCCGGGCCGAGGTTGCCGAACACCATGGAGCAGACGTTGACGGCGGTGCCGAGGTCGCCGGGGATGCGCTCCTGGCGGCGGTAGAGGCGGGCGCGGTCGCCGTTCCAGGAGTCGAAGACGGCCCTGATGGCGAGGTCCATCTGCTCGCGCGGGTCCTGGGGGAACTCGCGCCCGGCCTCGCGGCGGACGATCTCCTTGAAGACCTCCACGAGCGCGCGCAGGTCCTCGGCGTCCAGGTCGAGGTCGTCGGCGGCGCCCTTGGCGAGCTTGGCGTCGTCGATGGCGTCCTCGAAGAGTTCGCCGTCGACGCCGAGGACGGTCCTGCCGAACATCTGGATGAGCCGGCGGTAGGAGTCCCAGGCGAAGCGCTCGGCGGCGGCCTCGCCGCCGGCGGGCTGCCCGGCCGCGGCCCGCCGCGCCAGGCCCCGCACGGACCGGTCGCCGAGGCCGATGTTGAGGACGGTGTCCATCATGCCCGGCATGGAGAACTTGGCCCCGGAGCGGACGGACACCAGCAGCGGGTCGTCCTCCTGGCCGAGCCGCCGGCCCATGGTGGCCTCCAGGGTGGCGAGGTGCGCACTCACCTCGTCACGCAGGGAGGGGGGTTCGGCGCCGTCCGCCAGGTAGGCGCGGCACGCCTCGGTGGTGATGGTGAAGCCGGGAGGGACCGGCAGGCCGAGGTTGGTCATCTCGGCGAGGTTCGCACCCTTCCCGCCGAGCAGGTCCTTGAGGTCCTTGTTTCCCTCCGAGAAGTCGTAGACGAACTTGAGGGGGGTGTTCGTCTGGTCTTTCGGGTTGCCTGAGGTGATCGGGTGAGAGTCCAGCACGGGTCTTTCTCCTCGCGCACAACTGCCCTGACGGCGGGGAGCGTACCCAGATCGAGGGCGGGGCAAGGTGATCGATATCTCCGAAACCACCCCTTGCTCTCGCGATTCACCCAGTGATCAAAGGCTAGGAGGTAAAGAGCCCTTTACTTCGGAGGGATCGCTCTGTTTCCGCGCTTCTTCGGGACTTGAACATGGCCGTCCGCGGCCACCGCCCCCGACCCCGATCGACCGCCGCCTCCCGGGGCCGCCGAGCGGAGGGCTCGTCGGTGGCGTGTACAAGGATTGGCCGCAGACAGCGTTGTCTCACCGGGGCGCCTTCGATCACGACGACGGGCGGGACGTTCCCCTCCCGGCCTCCGACCGTTCATCCGGGAGGGTCACAATCCATGCGAAAGTGACATAGATCACATCCGATCAGCCGCCGGACGTGTCCACTTCGGCACCCTCCGAAGCCGTCGCCCCGTCGTACGGGTCGGCCAGCCAGCCGTCGGGCAGCGCCACCCGCTTCTGCCCGGTGGTCCGCCCCCGCGGGCCCTCCGCACCGGCCGAGGGCCAGGGCTGGTCCAGGTCGAGTCGGCCGAGCTCGTCGGCCAGCTCGGTGAGGGAGGAGGTCATCGCCAGACGCTGCCGGGCCGCGGAGCCCACGGCGAAGCCCTTGGTGTACCAGGCGACGTGCTTGCGGAAGTCGACCACCCCGCGCGACTCGTCCCCGATCCACTCCCCCAGCAACCGGGCGTGGCGCAGCATGACGTCCGCCACCTCGCGCAGGGTGGGCCGCCAGTAGCCGGATCCGGCCGGCGAGGCCGTGCCGGAGGTCGGCTCGAAGACTTCCAGCAGGTCCCCGAAGAGCCACGGCCGGCCCTGGCAGCCGCGGCCGACCACCACCCCGTCGCAGCCGGTGGCGCGCATCATCCGCACCGCGTCGGCGGCCGACCAGATGTCCCCGTTGCCCAGCACCGGGATCTCCGGCACGGCCTCCTTCAGCCGGGCGATCGCCGTCCAGTCGGCCTGCCCGCCGTAGTGCTGGATGGCGGTCCGGCCGTGCAGGGCGATCGCGGCCACGCCCTCCTCGGCGGCGATCCGTCCGGCGTCGAGGTAGGTGAGGTGGTCGTCGTCGATGCCCTTGCGCATCTTCACGGTGACCGGCAGCGGTCCCGCGTTGCGCACGGCCTCCCGCAGCACCGCCCGGAACAGCGGACGCTTGTAGGGCAGCGCCGAGCCACCGCCCCGACGGGTGACCTTGGGCACCGGGCAGCCGAAGTTGAGGTCGATGTGGTCGGCGAGGTCCTCCTCGACGATCATCCGCACCGCCCGGCCCACCGTGGTCGGGTCCACGCCGTACAACTGGAGCGAGCGCGGCTTCTCGGTCGCGTCGAAGCGCACCAGGCGCATGGTCTTGGCGTCCCGCTCGACCAGCGCCCGGGTGGTGATCATCTCGCTGACGAACAGGCCGCGGCCGCCGCTGAACTCCCGGCACAGGGTGCGGAAGGGGGCGTTGGTGATCCCGGCCATCGGCGCCAGGACCACCGGCGGCCACACGGTCACCGGCTGCTCCCGGCCGAACTCCAACGGCCGGAACTCGCCCGGGCGGACGGCGGGCTCGCTGGGCCCGCCGGTGGCCGGGGCCGGCGCGGGCGTGGCGGCGGGGGTGGTCATGGCGTGGATCACCTCTGGGGCTGGGCCGGCTCCCGGTGTCCCGCGTCCGGCGGGGGCCGCGGGCGGGGCCGGGCGGAGGACGGGACGGGACGGCAGGGGTTGGGGACGGTTCGCGGGTCGGCCGGTGGACCGACCTCCCATTCTCCCGCACACCCGCGGTCACCCGGACGGATGAAGCCGGCGGGACTCCTCGGCGCGCGGCCGGCCGGCGCCGCATGCTCGAGGGCATGCGGTACGAACGGATCACCATCAGCGTCCCCACCGATGTGGCCGCCAAGGCCCAACGGGCCGCCGACGCCGGGCTGGTCGACTCGGTGTCCGGATACTTCACCGACCTGGCCAACCGGGAGCCGGACTGGGCCGAGGCACGTGCCGCCCTGAGCGAGATGCTGGACGAGGTCGGCGGGGTGTCCCCGGAGGCCGACAGCTGGGCGCGCGGCATCCTGGGGCTGGACGAGGCGCTGGTGCCGCTGTCACCGCCGGCGGAGGGAGCCGCGTGAGGAACGTCGTCCTGGACTCCGGAGCGCTGTTCGCCCTCGAATGCCGGGACGACCACATGCTGGCGCTCGCGGCCAACCTGGTGTGGAACCGGATGCGGGCCTACGTCCCGGCGGGGGTGGTCGCGCAGGTGTGGCGGGCGGACATCCGTCAGCCGATCGCGCGCCTGCTGCGGTCCGACGCCGTGCACGTCGACGTGCTCGACGAGCCGCTGGCCCGCCGGCTCGGCCTGGTGCTGGCCTCCACCCGCACCTCGGACGTGGTGCAGGCGCACGTGGCCCTGCTGGCGCGACGGCTGGACGCGCCGGTGTTCACCTCGGCACCGGAGGACATCCGGGCGCTGGACGCGACGCTGACCGTGGTGCGGGTGTGAGGGAAGCCGGCCAAGGCCCGCGGCCCGGTCCGGGAGGGCGGCCGGGGATATCCCGGATGACCGCGGTCGGCCGCGCGGCCGATACTGCCTGCATGACCGCCACCACGTTCCCGCACGACGTCGACGAGTTGATCCGCCGCCAGCAGGCCGGCGAACGGATCCGGTACCTGTTCTTCTGGGGTCACCAGCCGGCCCCGGACGGCTCCGTCGGCCGTGGCTGCCTGAGCCAGTGGTGGCCCTCCCCGTTCACCGTGGACGGCGTCACCTACGCCACCGCCGAGCACTGGATGATGGCCGGCAAGGCCCGCCTGTTCGGAGACGACGCCGCGCTCGCCGAGGTGCTGTCCGCCACGCACCCCAGCCAGGCCAAGGCCGCCGGCCGTCGGGTGCGCGGCTTCGACGACGAGACCTGGGCGGCGCACCGCATGGAGCTGGTGACGGCCGGCAACGTGGCGAAGTTCGCCAGCGACCCGGAGCTGACCCGCTATCTGCTCTCCACCGGGGACCGGGTGCTGGTCGAGGCCAGCCCCCGCGACCACATCTGGGGGATCGGGCTGGCCGCCACCGATCCGGCGGCCGAGGATCCCACCCGCTGGCGCGGCACGAACCTCCTGGGCTTCGCCCTGATGGCGGCCCGCGCCGTGCTGGCCGGCCGTTAACCCGGTACCCGCCAGGCGAAGGGCCGCGCCCCACCGTGCCGGACGGCTCGGTGGGGCGCGGTCACCCGGTCGACGCCACGGGGTGGTCGACCGGCGGGGGTCAGCAGCCGATCAGGCGCCCGGCGAGGTAGCCCTCGATCTGGTCCAGGGAGACCCGCTCCTGCCGCATCGAGTCACGCTCGCGCACCGTCACTGCGTTGTCGTCGAGGGTGTCGAAGTCGACGGTGACGCAGAACGGCGTGCCGATCTCGTCCTGGCGGCGGTAGCGGCGGCCGATCGCGCCCGCGTCGTCGAACTCCACGTTCCAGTGCTTGCGCAGGTCGGCGGCGAGGCCACGGGCCTTCGGGGAGAGGGCGGGGTTGCGGGACAGCGGCAGCACGGCGACCTTCACCGGGGCCAGCCGCGGGTCCAGCCGCATCACGGTGCGCTTCTCCATCTGGCCCTTCGCGTTGGGCGCCTCGTCCTCGGTGTAGGCGTCCAGCATGAAGGCCAGCATGGCGCGGTTGACGCCCGCCGCCGGCTCGATGACGTACGGGAACCAGCGCTCGCCGACCTCCTGGTCGAAGTACGACAGGTCCTGGCCGGAGTGCTTGGCGTGCTGGGAGAGGTCGTAGTCGGTGCGGTTGGCCACGCCCTCCAGCTCGGAGAACTCCGACCCGCCGAAGTTGAAGCGGTACTCGATGTCCACCGTGCGCTTGGAGTAGTGGGACAGCTTCTCCTTGGGGTGCTCGAAGAAGCGGATGTTCTCCTCGCGCATGCCCAGGCCCAGGTACCAGTTCCAGCGCTCCTGGAGCCAGTACTCGTGCCACTTCTCGTCCTCGCCCGGCTTGACGAAGAACTCCATCTCCATCTGCTCGAACTCGCGGGTGCGGAAGATGAAGTTGCCCGGGGTGATCTCGTTGCGGAACGACTTGCCGGTCTGCGCGATGCCGAACGGCGGCTTCTTCCGCGAGGTCTGCTGCACCGCGGCGAAGTTCACGAAGATGCCCTGGGCGGTCTCCGGCCGCAGGTAGGTCAGGCCGCCGGAGTCCTGGGTGACGCCGAGGTGGGTGCTGAGCAGGCCGGAGAACTGCTTGGGCTCGGTGAAGGCGCCCTTGGTGCCGCAGTGCGGACAGTTGATGTCCGCCAGGCCGTTCTCCGGGAGGCGGCCGTGCTTGGCCTCGTAGGCCTCCTCCAGGTGGTCGGCACGGAAGCGCTTGTGGCAGGAGGTGCACTCGGTCAGCGGGTCGGTGAAGGTGGCGACGTGGCCGGATGCCTCCCACACCTCCCGCGCCAGGATCACCGAGGAGTCGATGCCGACGACGTCCTCCCGGGAGGTCACCATCGAACGCCACCACTGGCGCTTGATGTTCTCCTTCAGCTCCACGCCGAGCGGCCCGTAATCCCAGGCGGCGCGCTGCCCACCGTAGATCTCGCTACAGGGGTAGACGAAGCCACGGCGCTTGCTCAGGCTGACGATGGTGTCGATCTTGTCGGCGGCCACAGTGCTCTCTTCAGTGCGACGAAGCGGTCAGTGACGTGCTGCTGCGGGGCCCGGCCGCGAGCGCCGCTGCGGCGCCCGCCGGGTCGGACGGCGTGAGCGAACACCTCAGATTACCGGCGGCGCCCACCGCACTCACAAATCCGTATCGGCATTGCTCTCCCGCCCGCGCGAGCGGGCCTCGGCGTGGTCGGCCGCACACCCGAGCAAATTGACAATCATTTCCGACAATGCGGACAATGGCTCGTACGAGCAAACGTACGAAACCCACCCGGAACCCGGTCGGAGGGACGAGTAGGCACATGCAGCCCGACCAGCACCACGGCGCCACGCCGCCGCACGGCAAGCCCGGCACGCCCGGCCCCGCGCCCGAGGGCCCCGGAGCCCCCGCCGGCACGGGCGTCCCGGTGATCTCGCTGACCGGCGCCCGGGCCCAGCTCGGCGGCAAGCCGGTGCTGCGGGACGTCGACCTGACCGTGCGGTCGGGCGAGGTCGTCGCGGTGCTCGGGGCCAACGGCTCCGGCAAGTCCACCACGGTGCGGGCCGTGGTCGGCCTGGTCCCATTGAGCGCCGGCCGGCTGGAGCTGTTCGGCACGCCCCTGGCCCGGTTCCGCGCCTGGCACCGGATCGGCTACGTCCCCCAGCGCACCACCGCGCACAGCGCCGTCCCGTCCTCGGTGCGCGAGGTGGTGGCCGCCGGCCGCCTCGCCCGGCACCGCCTGGGCCCGCTGCGCCGCCGCGACCGGGCGGCCGTGGACCGCGCGCTGGAGACCGTGGGCATGCTGGAACGCGCCCGCGACGGCGTCGCCACGCTCTCCGGCGGACAGCAGCAGCGGGTGCTGATCGCCCGCGCCCTGGCCGGCGAACCCGACCTGCTGATCATGGACGAGCCGATGGCCGGCGTCGACCTCGCCAACCAGCGGGTCCTCGCCGAGACGCTGCGCGGGCAGGTCGCCCAGGGCCGCACCGTGGTGCTGGTGCTGCACGAGCTCGGTCCGCTGGCCCCGCTCATCGACCGCGCGGTGGTGCTCGCGGACGGCCGCGTGGTGCACGACGGGCCGCCGCCCGAGCCCGTCGGGGAGCACGCGCTGCCCGGCCACGACCACGTCCACCCGCACGCCGGCGCCACCGCCGACGCCGCCGACCGCGCCGTCACCGGCGCCACCACCCCGGGGCTGCTGTGATCACCGAGATGCTGGACCTGGACTTCATGCGGCGCGCGCTGCTCGCCGCCGTGATCGTCGGCGTCGCCGCGCCGACCGTCGGCATCTACCTGGTGCAGCGCCGCCAGGCGATCCTGGGCGACGGCATCGGGCACGTGGCGCTGACCGGCGTCGCCGTCGGCTTCCTGACCGGCGCCAACCCCGTGTGGACCGCCGTGGTGGTCTCCGCGCTGGGCGCGGTGCTGATGGAGCTGATCCGCGAGCGCGGCAAGGCCAGCGGGGACGTCGCCCTGGCCCTGCTGTTCTACGGCGGCCTGTCCGGCGGCGTGATGCTGACCCACCTCTCCCCCGGCGGCAGCACCAGCAACCTCAACGCCTACCTCTTCGGCTCCATCACCACCGTCTCGCAGCAGGACATCGTCGCCATCGTGGCCCTGGCCGCCTTCGTGCTGGTGGTCGGCCTGGGCTGGCGCCGCCAGCTGTTCGCGCTCTGCCAGGACGAGGAGTTCGCCCGGGTCAGCGGGCTGCCGGTGCGGCTGCTGAACCTGTTGCTCGCGGTCACCGCCGCGGTCACCGTCACGGTCGCCATGCGGGTGGTCGGGCTGCTGCTGGTCAGCGCGCTGATGGTGGTCCCGGTGGCCACGGCGCAGACGGTCTCCCGGACCTTCCGGGCCACCCTGGGCCTGGCCATCGCGCTCGGTGTCACGGTGTCGTTCTCCGGCGTGGTCGTCTCCTACCAGGCCGACGTGCCGCCCGGCGCCAGCATCGTGCTGCTGGCCATCGGCGTCTTCCTGCTGATCACCGCGGTGGCCGGTCCGCTGGCCGCGCTGCGCGCCCGGCGGGCCGTCGCCCGGGGCGCGGGGGCGCACCCGCCCGCCGGCGCGGCGACGGCCCCGGGCGGGGCGGCCGGCGCCTCCGGCGGGACCACCGGGGCGCCGGCCGAGGAGGCCGCGCGGACGCCGGCCGGTGAGGCGGCCGGTGGGGCGCCCGGGACACCGCGGCGGAGCGGCGCGCCGGTCGGCCACACCACCCCGGCCAGGCGGCGCCCGTAAGACCCCGACGCGGCGTACACCCCTGGCACAATGGCCAGTGGCCTCGAACCCGAAAGGGCCCAGACCACCAGGACGACCGAGAAGGAGGAGCGGTGCCCACCGCCAACCCGCCCACGCGCGGACGGTCCACCCGCCAGCGCGCGGCCGTCGCAGCCGCACTGGAGGAGAGCGACGAGTTCCGCAGCGCGCAGGAGCTGCACGACCTGCTCAAGAGCCGCGGCGACTCCGTCGGCCTGACCACCGTCTACCGGACGCTGCAGAACCTGGCCGACGCCGGGGACGTCGACGTGCTGCGCACCTCCGAGGGCGAGGCGATGTACCGGCGGTGCAGCCAGGAGCACCACCACCACCTGATGTGCCGGCACTGCGGGCGCACCGTGGAGGTGGCCGGGCCCACCGTCGAGCGCTGGGCCGAGACGGTCGCCGCCGAGCACGGCTTCGTGAACGTCGCGCACACCGTGGAGATCTTCGGCACCTGCGCGGACTGCGCCGACAAGGACTGAGCCGACAAGGACCGGGCCGAAACAGGGGCCGCGCCGAACAGGACCGGCTCCACGGCGACCGAACCGGCCAACGGGCCGGTCACCCGGGTGCCCGCGCGCCCGCCCACGGCGGAGCGTGCGGGCACCGGCGCGTTCTAGGCGCGCGGCCCGGTCGGCTGGGGCAGCAGGAGCTCGTTGGGGATCGCCCCGCCGTAGCGGCGGTCCCGGGAGGCGAACAGCTCGATGGCGTGCCACAGGTGGCGGCGGTCGAAGTCCGGCCACAGCGTGTCCAGGAAGACCAGCTCGGCGTAGGCCAGCTGCCACAGCAGGTAGTTGGAGACCCGCTGCTCGCCGGAGGAGCGGACGAACAGGTCCACGTCCGGCATGGTCGGGTCGTACAGGTACCTGCCGACCGTCTTCTCGTCGATCTTCCGGGGGTCGAGCCGCCCCGCCTGGACGTCCGCCGCCATGGCCGCCGCGGCGTCGGCGAGCTCCGCCCGCCCGCCGTAGTTGACGCACATGTTCAGCGTGAGGCGGTCGTTGTCCTTGGTGAGCTCCTCGGCCTCCCGCAGGGCGTCGATCACGCTCCGCCACAGCCGGGGCGCCCGGCCGGACCAGCGCACCCGCACCCCGAGGTCGTTCAGCTCGTGCTGCCGCCGCTTGATCACCTCGACGTTGAACTTCATCAGGAAGCGCACCTCCTCGGGCGAGCGCTTCCAGTTCTCCGTGGAGAAGGCGTAGGCGGACAGGTACTTGACGCCGATCTCCAGCGCCCCCTCCAGGGTGTCCACCAGGGCGAACTCCCCCTGGCGGTGCCCCTCGGTGCGGGACAGCCCGCGGTCCTTGGCCCAGCGCCCGTTGCCGTCCATGATCACCGCGACGTGCGCGGGCACGAGCTCGGCCGGGAGCTCCGGGGGGCGCGCCCCGCTCGGGTGCGGACTCGGGTCCCGGTACTGGCGTCGGTTGCGTCCCAGCATCCCGCGACGTGCCATGGTTACTTCTCCACGTATCTCAGTGAGCGGAGCCCCCGCTCGAGGTGCCACTGGAGGTAGGCGGCGACCAGCCCGCTGCCCTCGCGGCAGTACCGCGGTTCCGCCGCGTCCGCCGCCGCCCAGTCGCCCGTGAGCAGGGCGCTCAGTAGTTGCATGGTCTGGGGTGCGGGCACCACCGAGCCGGGCGGCCGGCAGTCGAAGCACACGGCCCCGCCGGACGACACCGAGAAGAACCGGTTGGGCCCGGGCAGGCCGCAGCGCGCGCAGTCCTCGAAACTGGCGCTGAAACCCGCGACGGCCAGCGACCGTAGCAGGAACGCGTCCAGGACGAGCCGAGGGGCGTGCGTGGCCGAGGCCAGTGTGCGCAGCGCGCCGACGAGCAGCAGGTACTGCTGGACGGCCGGTTCCCCTTCGTTCTCGGTGAACCGCTCGGCCGTCTCCAGCATCGCCGTGCCGGCCGTGTATCGATCGTAGTCGTCCACGATCCCCCGCCCGTACGGCGCCAGCGTCTCCACCTGGGTGCACAGCGGCAGGTGCCGGCCGACCAGGTCTCCGCCGCGGCTGAAGAACTGCACGTCGACGTGGGAGAAGGGCTCCAGGCGGGCGCCGAACTTGGATTTGGTGCGGCGGACCCCTCGGGCCACCGCCCGCACCCGACCGTGCCCGCGGGTGAGCATCGTGATGATCCGGTCCGCCTCACCCAGCTTCTGGGTGCGGAGCACAACGCCCTCGTCGCGGAACAGAGTCATGGGGCCATTGTCCCGTATCCGGCGGGCGTCTCGTCCCGCGCGCCCGGCGGCTTCAGCCGCCGTGGCCGGCCCCGCCGCCCCGGCGGGTGTCGCCGGGCGGGCCGTCCGACGCGCGCGCCACCTCGGCGGTGATCCGCTCGACGTCCGGGGCGGTCAGGCCCAGGCGGTGGCCGACGGCGGCCAGCACCGCCCGCTCGGCCGGGGCGTAGGGCCCGTCGGCCAGCGCCACCCCGGCCGCGAGCCGCAGCAGCCGCTCGCGGCCCTGGGGGGCGAGGTGCCGGGCGACGGGTTCCAGGGCGTCCCGCAGCGGATCGGCCGGGGCGCCGGACGCCGGCGCCTCCCCGGAGGCCCGCGGGAAGTGGGGCGTCGCCCAGCCGTACTGGCGCAGCGCCGCGGCGGCCCGCTCCCGGCTGGCCGCGCCGGGCGGCCCGCCCGCGGTGAGCACGGCGGTCACCGCGGTGCGGGCGCCCTCGCGGAGCATCCCGGCCAGGGCGGCGGTGGTCGGCCGCTCCAGGACCTCCGGCTGGTGTGCGGTGTGGCAGGTCACGCACTCCACGACGGCCAGCCGGCCGGGCGAGGGCAGCAGCGGCAGGCCGCCGATGCCGTGCCAGCGGCGGCCGATCCGCTTGCGGTAGCGGCGGTCGCCGCCGCAGGACGGGCAGTAGAAGTCTCCGGAGGCGACCGTCCGGCCGCCGGTGCGCACATCGCCGATCAGCGGCATGCCGGCACTCCCCGCTTCGCCAGGCCGGCGACGACGGCGTCACCGGCGCGTTGCGGCGATGTTGCCACAGTGTGGCGGCGTCGTCACCCGTTCCGGCACGACCGTCCCCGGGGACCCTCCCGTCCCCGCAGACGCGGACGGGCCGCCCGGAGGGCCCGCACCCTCCGGACGGCCCGTGCCGTCACCGGCCGCCGCGCGGCCTGCTCCGCGGCTCCCCCGCGGTTACTTCGCGACCGCCGCGCCCTGCTCCGCCTCGGCGGCGGCCGGGCGGAAGGCCCGGTTCACGGCGCTGACGATGGCCTTCAGCGTGGCCCGTACCGTGTTGCCGTCCACGCCGACACCCCACAGCACCTTGTCACCCACGGCGCACTCCACGTAGGCGGCGGCCTGGGCGTCGCCGCCCGCGCTCAGCGCGTGCTCGGCGTAGTCCAGCACCCGCACGTCCACGTCGATGGCGGTCAGCGCGTCGACGAACGCGGAGACCGGCCCGTTGCCGGTGCCGCGCAGTTCGACCTCGGCGCCGTCCACCACCGCCTCGACGGTGAGCGCGTCACGGCCGTCGGCGGTGGCCAGGGTCTGGTGGCTGCGCAGCGCGACCCGTCCCCAGCGGTGCTCGGGGGTGGGCAGGTACTCGTCGCGGAAGGTCTCCCAGATCTGCGTCGGGGTAACCTCGCCGCCCTCGGCGTCGGTGTGCCGCTGGATGATCCGGGAGAACTCGATCTGCAGCCGGCGCGGCAGCTCCAGCTGGTGGTCGCTCTTGAGCACGTAGGCCACGCCGCCCTTGCCGGACTGGCTGTTCACCCGGATCACGGCCTCGTAGGAGCGGCCGACGTCCTTGGGGTCGATCGGCAGGTACGGCACCGCCCAGGGGTGCTCCTCCACCGGCACGCCGGCGTCGGCGGCGTCCTTGGCCAGCGCCTCGAAGCCCTTCTTGATGGCGTCCTGGTGCGAGCCGGAGAAGGCGGTGTAGACCAGGTCGCCCGCGTAGGGGTGGCGCGGGTGGATGTCCATCTGGTTGCAGTACTCGGCGGTGCGCCGGATCTCGTCGATCCGCGAGAAGTCGATCATCGGGTCGATGCCCTGGCTGAACAGGTTCATGCCCAGGGTGACCAGGTCCACGTTGCCGGTGCGCTCGCCCTGGCCGAACAGGCAGCCCTCGACGCGGTCGGCGCCGGCCATCACGCCCAGCTCCGCGGAGGCCACGCCGGTGCCCCGGTCGTTGTGCGGGTGGACGGACAGGCACACGTACTCGCGCCGGCTCAGGTTGCGGCTCATCCACTCGATCTGGTCGGCGTAGACGTTCGGCGTGGCGCGCTCCACGGTGGCCGGCAGGTTCAGGATGATCTCGCGCCCCGGGCCGGGCTGCCAGACGTCCATCACCGCCTCGCAGACCTCCAGCGCGAAGTCCAGCTCGGTGTCGATGAAGATCTCCGGCGAGTACTCGTAGCCGAAGACGGTCTCCTCGCCCAGCAGCTTGGCCGCGTAGTCCATCACGTGGCGGGTGCCGGCGACCGCGATCTCCTTGCACTGCTCGCGGTCCACGTTGAACACCACCCGCCGGAAGACCGGGGCGGTGGCGTTGTACAGGTGGACGGTGGCCCGCCGGGCGCCGACCAGCGACTCCACGGTGCGGGCGATCAGCTCCTCGCGGGCCTGTGTCAGCACCGAGATGGTGACGTCCTCCGGGATCGCCTCCGGGTCCTCGATGATCGAGCGGACGAAGTCGAAGTCGGTCTGGCTGGCGGAGGGGAAGCCGACCTCGATCTCCTTGTAGCCCATGCGGACCAGCAGGTCGAACATCTCGCGCTTGCGGGCCGGGCTCATCGGGTCGATCAGCGCCTGGTTGCCGTCCCGCAGGTCGGTGGACAGCCAGCGCGGCGCGGCGGTGATGGTGCGGGTCGGCCAGGTGCGGTCGGGCAGGTCCACGCCGCGGAAGGGCGCGTAGCGGCCGATCGGCATGCCGGAGGGGCGCTGCGCGACGGTGTCCCGGGTGACCGGGGTGGGGCGGCCGGCGATGGGGTGCGCGGCGTCGGCGGACGCGGCGGACGACGAGGGGGAGGAGGGGTTCGCCATGGGGATGTGGGCTCCTGGGTGCGGTTCGGATGACGCCCGGAGCCTGCTCGGCAGGCGCGCTCCCGCGTCACGGACGGGGGGACCTCCGGGTCGTCATGCGGCCGGCGGACGCCGAAATCGGCAGCACCTTCACCCCGCGGCGAGGGAGCCGGCCTCTACTGAAGGCCCTCGCCGCGGCAGCTAAGGAGGAGGAGTCCGTAACGCATGATGAAACGCACCCTAACCGAGGTGCCCGCGGCGGCGCACGGCGTGGCGTGGAGATCTCGCCCACTGAGACGCGGCCGGGGCCGGTCGGCGGGCTCGCCGGCAGGTGCCGGGGCGGCGCCTGAGGGGGATCAGCGCAGCACGTCGCGCAGCACCGCGGCGGAGCTGTGCGCGAGGTCCCGGGTGGCGGTGAGCAGGGTCACGCCGTCGCCGCTGGCCGCCGCCCGGCGCAGTTCGGCCAGCGCCGTGGCGTGCTCCTCGTCGGCCAGTTCGGCCCGGTAGCGCTCGGCGAACTCGGCGAACCGCTCGGGTGCGTGGCCGTACCAGCGGCGCAGTTCGGGCGAGGGGGCGACGTCCCTCAGCCAGCGGTCCCAGCCGGCCTCGTCCTTGGCCACGCCCCTGGGCCAGAGGCGGTCCACCAGCACGCGGTCGCCCTCGCCGGGCTCCGCCTCGTCGTAGACGCGCCGCAGCGCGACGCGCGGTGTGTGACCGGCCATGGCGGCACCTCCACCGGGAGGGGTGGCTCCCTCGTGGTCGTGCGTGGTCGCTTCAGAAACCCAGCTTACGGAGCTGCTTGGGATCGCGCTGCCAGTCCTTGGCCACCCGCACGTGCAGGTCGAGGAAGATCGGGGTGCCGAGCAGCGCCTCGATCTGCTTGCGCGCCGTGGTGCCGACCTCGCGCAGCCGGGAGCCGCGGTGGCCGATCACGATCGCCTTCTGGCTGGGCCGCTCGACGTAGACGTTGGCGTGCACGTCCAGCAGCGGACGGTCGGCGGGGCGGTCCGGGCGCGGCAGCATCTCCTCCACGACGACGGCCAGCGAGTGCGGCAGCTCGTCGCGCACGCCCTCCAGGGCGGCCTCGCGGATCAGCTCGGCCACCATGGTCTGCTCCGGCTCGTCGGTCAGCTCGCCGTCCGGGTACAGCGGCGGCCCCTCCGGGAGCAGCCCGGTCAGCAGGTCGGCGAGCAGGCCGACCTGGTCGTCGCCGACGGCGGACACCGGCACGATCTCGGCCCACTCGAAGCCGAGCTCGCCGGCGAGCCGGTGCACGGCCAGGAGCTGCTCGGCCAGCTGCTCGCGGGTGACCAGGTCGGTCTTGGTGATGATCGCCACCTTGGGGGTGCGGCGCGCCTCGGCCAGTTCCTTGACGATGAAGCGGTCGCCGGGGCCGAGCTTCTGGTCGGCGGGCAGGCAGAAGCCGATCACGTCCACCTCGGCCCAGGTGGAGCGCACCAGGTCGTTGAGGCGCTCGCCGAGCAGGGTGCGGGGCTTGTGCAGGCCGGGGGTGTCCACCAGGACGAGCTGGGCGTCCGGGCGGTGCACGATGCCGCGCACGGTGTGCCGGGTGGTCTGCGGGCGGCCGGAGGTGATGGCGACCTTGGTGCCGACGAGGGCGTTGGTGAGCGTGGACTTCCCGGCGTTCGGCCGCCCCACGAAGCAGGCGAACCCGGCGCGGTGGGGGGTGCCGGCCGCGTCACCGGGGGTGCCGGTCGTGGCCGGGGCGACGGAGGGCCGGGGCCGCTTGGTCGGGGAGGACGGAACGCTCATGCCTGCCATTCTCCCCGATCGGACGCGGTGCTCCGGCCCGCGCCGGCCCCGGTCACGGCTTCCCGGGCCGGTGCGGCGGCCCGGGGAGGGAGCCGTTCAGGCCCGGGCGGTGGTGTGCGGGACGCCGTCGGGGCCGGCCAGCAGCAGCGGGGTGCCCGGGCCGCCGAGGTCCCGCACGGCCGCGAGGTCGGCGTCGGCGGGGGCGTCGGCGGTGCTGACGACGGCCGCGGCCTCCAGGCCCCGGGCGCCAGAGGCGACCGCCATGGCGACGGCCACCTGGAGGGCGCTCAGCCGCAGCGAGGGCAGCTCCACGGTGCCGGCGGCGTAGGTGCGGCCGGTCTCGTCGCGCACCGCCGCGCCCTCGGCGACGCCGTTGCGGGCGCGGGTGGAGCGGGCCAGGGTGAGGATCTTCTTGTCCTCCGGATCGAGCGCGGCGTCCGGAGAGGTCGGGGTGTCAGCCATGGCGTAAGGGTATGCGGCTACCGGTGGTGGCCGGTCGGGGAGTTCCCGGCGCCGGCCGGGGTCCCGTCGGCGTCCGCTCCGGCGCCGTCCCGCCGGTCGCCCGCCGGGGCGGCGCCGTCGTCGTCGAGGGAGTCGTCGCGGCCGTCCGGCGCCTCGGACGGCTCCTGGGGCACCCGCTCGGCGAGCACCGTGCCGATCCGGTTGCGGCGGCCGGCGGCGGACTCGGCGGTCAGCCGGATTCCGTCCACCACCACGGTCGCCCCGGGGATCGGCACCTTGCCCAGTGCCTTGCCGAGCAGGCCGCCGACGGTGTCCACGTCCTCGTCCTGCCACTCCAGGCCGAAGAGCTCGCCGAACTCGTCCACCGGCAGGCGGGCGGTCACCCGGAAGGCGCCGTCGGGCAGCGGCTCCACGCTGGGGGCGGCCCGGTCGTACTCGTCGGCGATCTCGCCGACGATCTCCTCCAGGATGTCCTCGATGGTGATCAGCCCGGCCGTGCCGCCGTACTCGTCCACCACCACGGCCATGTGGATGCGGTCCCGCTGCATCTCCCGCAGCAGGTCGGCGGCGGGCTTGCTGTCCGGCACGAAGGTGGCCGGCCGCATCACCGTGGAGACCGGCTCGGACTCCGCCGCCCGGCTGATGTGCACCCGGCGGCTGAGGTCCTTGAGGTAGACGATGCCGACCACGTCGTCCTGCCCGCCGTCGATCACCGGGATGCGGGAGAAGCCGCTGCGCAGCGCCAGGGTGAGCGCCTGGCGGACGGTCTTGTGCTGCTCCACGTCCACCATGTCGGTGCGCGGCACCATGACCTCGCGGACGATGGTGTCGCCGAGCTCGAAGACGGAGTGCACCATGCGGCGCTCCTCCTCCTCGATCACCGCGTTGGCCTCCGCGAGGTCGACCAGCGACCGCAGCTCGGCCTCGGAGGCGAAGGGGCCCTCGCGGAAGCCCTTGCCGGGGGTGAGGGCGTTGCCCAGCACGATCAGCAGCTTCGGCAGCGGGCCGAGCACCCGGGCCAGCGGAACCAGGACGGCGGCCGCCGCGATCGACACGCTCAGCGGGTGCTGCCGGCCGACGGTGCGCGGGGAGACGCCGATCGCCACGTACGACACCAGCACGGTGATCAGCACGGCGAGCAGCCCGCCGCGCCACAGCGGGCGCACGCCCCCCACGCAGGCGACGGTGATCAGCACCGCCGCGCCCATCTCGCAGATCATCCGGATGAGCAGGGTGAGGTTGAAGTAGCGGGTGTGGTCCTCGGCCAGCACGAGCAGCCGCTCGGCGCCACGCCGTCCCTCGCGCACCGCGTCCTCGGCGGTGAACCGGGACACCCGGCTCAGCGCCGTCTCGGCGCACGCCGCGACCCAGGCGAGGGCGACCAGGGCGACCACCCCGGCCAGTTGCTGCAGCAGGGTGGCGTTCACCGTGCACCACCTCCCCGCGGGGACGGCCGGTGGGCGGCGGGACGGGGACGCGGCGGGGAGGGTTGGTCGGTCATGGCAGCGGGCCGGTGGCCCACTCACACTCGCTTCCGGGGGGACGGCGGCGTGCGGGCTGCGCGCCGGGATGACGCCATGCTATCGAGCCGCCGCCGGCACGCCCCGTCCGCACCGCGAAGCCCGCGCGCACCGCGCACCCCCCGCGCGCCACGGGCCCCGCTCCCACCGCGCGCACCCTCCACCCCGTGGGCCGCCGGCGGTCAGGCCCGGGCGCGCTGGCTCCGCCACGCCTGGAGGATCTCCTTCTGCAGGCCGAACATCTCCCGCTCCTCCTCCGGCTCCGCGTGGTCGTAGCCGAGCAGGTGCAGGACGCCGTGGACGGTGAGCAGGTGCAGCTCGTCGTCCATGGAGTGGCCGGCGTCCTTGCCCTGCCGCTCGGCGACCTCCGGGCAGAGCACGATGTCGCCGAGCAGCCCCTGCGGCGGCTCCTCGCCCTCCTTGCCCGGACGCAGCTCGTCCATCGGGAAGGACAGCACGTCGGTCGGGCCCGGCTCGTCCATCCACTGGATGTGCAGCTGCTCCATGGCCGGCGCGTCCACGAAGATCACCGAGAGCTCGGAGAGCGGGTGGATGCGCATCTGGTCCAGGGCGAAGCGGGCGACGTCGAGCACCGCCTGCTCGTCGACCTCCCAGCCGGACTCGTTGTTGACGTCGATCGACATTGCGGGGCTCAGCTCAGCTCTCGGTCTGCGGTGGGTTGATGTGGTGCGTCGTCCGCGAGCGGGTGTGGTGCCCCCGCCGCTCACCGCGGGCCGCGCGCTCGCCACGGCCGGAGTGGTCGCCCCGGCCGGGGCGGTCACCGGACTCGCCGCCGCGCTCGGCCGCCTCGCGGCCGCGCTCGTCGGCGTCCCAGCGCTCGTAGGCGTCCACGATCCGGCCCACCAGCTTGTGCCGGACCACGTCGGTGCTGGTCAGCCGGGCGAAGTGGACGTCCTCCACGCCCTCCAGGATGCCCTGGACGACCCGCAGGCCGGAGCGCGTGCCGCCGGGCAGGTCCACCTGGGTGACGTCACCGGTGACGACGATCTTGGAATTGAACCCGAGCCGGGTGAGGAACATCTTCATCTGCTCGGGGTTCGTGTTCTGCGCCTCGTCCAGGATGATGAACGCGTCGTTCAGCGTCCGGCCGCGCATGTACGCCAGCGGCGCCACCTCGATCGTCCCGGCGGCCATCAGCCGGGGGATGGAGTCCGGGTCGATCATGTCGTGCAGCGCGTCGTACAGCGGGCGCAGGTACGGGTCGATCTTCTCGTAGAGGGTGCCCGGCAGGTAGCCGAGCCGCTCCCCCGCCTCGACCGCGGGCCGGGTCAGGATGATCCGGTTGACCTGCTTGGACTGCAGCGCCTGCACCGCCTTGGCCATCGCCAGGTACGTCTTGCCGGTACCGGCCGGGCCGATGCCGAAGACCACCGTGTGCTTGTCGATGGCGTCGACGTAGCGCTTCTGGTTGAGGGTCTTGGGCCGGATGGTGCGGCCCCGGTTGGACAGGATGTTGGCGGTCAGCACCTCCGCGGGACGCTCGGCGGTGGCGTCCTGCTGGGTGTTGCGCAGCATCGCGATGGAACGCTCGACGGCGTCCTCCGTCATGGGCTGGCCGGTGCGCAGCACCAGCATCATCTCGTCGAAGAGCTGCTGGACCAGTTCGACCTCGGCCGGGTCGCCGACCGCGGAGACCTCGTTGCCGCGCACGTGGATGTCCGTGCCGGGGAACGCGTTCTCGACCAGTCGCAGCAGGGAGTCACCGGAACCGAGCACGGTGACCATGGGGTGCTTGGCCGGCACGACGATGCGTGCCTGCGCCGGACCCGCGGCGTCGCCCCGAGGTGACTCGACGGACGGGTCGTGGGGGCCGCGCGCGGCGGTGGCCGCACCGGGCCTGCGGGTGTCCTGGGAGGAACGTGCCTGGGGGGTGCGCGCCTGAGGTGTACGAGTCATGGGTCGGCCGAGACGGCCTGCTCATCCCGATCTGCGCTGGCGGGCGGGTGCCCGGTGCTCTGTGGTCCGGCCGACCGCCAGGCCGCCCGGGCGCGGCTTCCGGTCAGCCGCGCTGTCTTCATGGTATCGGGAGGCTCCGACAGGGCGTCCAATGCTTTGCGGGCCGGCTCTATACCCTGCTCGTTCCCTCCGGGGGTTGGCGGGTCAGGGGCGGCGGCGGGGGACGGGTACCCGGGTGAGGTCCTCGGCGACCACCAGTTCCCCGGAGAACTCCGCGCCGGCCTCCTCGGCGAACTCGGCGGGGTCGGCGTAGCGCTGCGAGAAGTGGCTGAGCACCAGGGTGCGCACCCCGCTCTCCCGGGCGATCCGGCCGGCCTGCCGGGCGGTGAGGTGCCCGTGCTGCTCGGCCAGGAGTGCGTCCCGCTCCAGGAAGGTGGACTCGATCACGGCCAGGTCGGCGCCGTCGGCCAGGGCGAACGCCGCGTCGCACAGCCGGGTGTCCATGATGAACGCGAAGCGCTGCCCGGGCCGGCGCTCGGAGGCGTCCTCCAGCCGCACCACCCGGCCGTCCGCGCCGCGCGCCCACCCCTCCCGCAGCAGTTCCCCGACCGCCGGCCCGGCGATCCCCAGCGCGGCCAGCCGCTCGGGCAGCATGCGGCGACCGTCCGGTTCCCGCAGCCGGTAGCCGTAGGACTCCAGCGAGTGCGACAGCCGTACCGCGCGCAGCTCGAACCCCTCGCCCTCCCAGCTGGTCGCCTCGCCCTCGGCCGGCCGCTCCAGGATGGTGACCGTGTCGTGGAAGGCGCTGGCGTGGCGCATCCGGGCGAAGAAGTGCGCGCCGGACGCCGGGAAGTGCGCGCTCACCGGATGCGGCACCCGGTCCAGGCTGAGGCGCTGCACCATGCCGGGCAGGCCGAGGCAGTGGTCGCCGTGGAAGTGCGTGACGCACAGCCGGGTCACGGCGGTGGCGGGGACGCCGGCCAGCAGCATCTGCCGCTGGGTGCCCTCGCCCGGGTCGAACAGCAGCCCCTCGCCGTCCCAGCGCAGCAGGTAGCCGTTGTGGTTGCGGTGCCGGGTGGGCACCTGGCTGGCCGTGCCGAGGACGACGAGTTCGCGCAAGGGTCTTCCTTCGGATGGCGCCGCCCGGCCGGTGCGGCGGCCGGGCGGCGGGCGGTGCGAGCGGTGGCGGGCGGGCCCGGCCGGACGACTCGGCCGGGCTGGTCGGCCTGGCTGGTCGGCCGGGCGGCTCAGCCGGGGGGCCAGTTCAGCCCGCGCCCGCCCAGCACGTGGGCGTGCACGTGGAAGACGGTCTGGCCGGCGCCCGAGCCGGTGTTGAACACCGTCCGGTAGCCGCTGTCCACCAGCCCCTCGGCCTCGGCGACGGCGGCCACGTCGGCCAGCAGCGCCGCCGCGACGACCGGGTCGCCCGCCGCCAGCTCCCCGGCGTTGCGCCAGTGCGCGCGCGGGACCACCAGCACGTGGGTGGGCGCCTGCGGGTTTATGTCCCGGAAGGCGACCGTGTGGTCGGTCTCGCGCACGACGGTCGCCGGGACCTCCCCGTCGACGATCTTGCAGAACAGGCAGTCGGCCTGCGGTTCACCCGCCACCGCCCGACCTCCTCGAGTGTGAGTGTCAGCCGTGCGGCCCGCGCGGAAGCGCGCGGGCCGCACCGATCGTAGCGAGCGGGATCAGGCGATCACGGGCGTGGCGGCGCCGTCCGCGCCGGCGTGGCCGCCAGCCGCTCCAGGGCGATGCGCACCGCCTCGTCCAGCTGGGGGTCCCGCCCGGCGGCCCAGTCCTGCGGCGCGCAGACCACCTCCACGTCCGGATCCACGCCGTGGTTCTCCACCTCCCAGCCGTAGCCGTCCAGCCAGAAGGCGTACCGCGGCTGGGTCACCAGGGTGCCGTCCACCAGGTGGTAGCGGGAGTCGATGCCGACGACGCCGCCCCAGGTGCGGGTGCCCACCACCGGACCGATGCCCAGCGCCTTGATCGCCGCGGTGACGATGTCGCCGTCGGAGCCGGAGAACTCGTCGGCCACCGCGACCACCGGGCCGCGCGGCGCGTCCTGCGGGTAGCTCACCGGCTGCATGCCCCGGGGCACGTCCCAGCCGACGATCCGCCGGGCCAGCTTCTCCACCACCAGCTGCGAGGTGTGCCCGCCGCGGTTCTCCCGGACGTCCACCACCAGGCCCTCGCGGACCACCTCCACCCGCAGGTCGCGGTGGAGCTGCGCCCAGCCCGCGCCGACCATGTCCGGCACGTGCAGGTAGCCGAGCCGGCCGCCGGAGCGCTCGTGCACGTAGCGGCGCCGGTCCGCCACCCAGTCCTGGTAGCGCAGCGACTCCTCGCTGTCCAGCGGCACCACCACGACCCGCCGGAGCGCCCCGCCGGCGGCCGGCCGCACGGTCAGCTCCACCGGCTTGCCGGCCTTGCCGGCGAGCAGCGGGGCGGGGCCGGTCAGCGGGTCGACCGGGCGGCCGTCCACGGCGACCAGCTCGTCGCCGGCCCGTACGGCCACGCCGGGCGCGGCCAGCGGGGAGCGCGCCCGCGGGTCGGAGCTCTCCCCGGGCAGCACCCGCTCCACCCGCCAGCGGCCGTCGCCGTCCGCCCGCAGGTCGGCGCCGAGCAGGCCGACGGCGCGGGCCGGGTCGCGGCCGTTGCCGGGCGGCATGACGTAGGCGTGCGAGGTGTTGAGTTCGCCCTGGACCTCCCACAGGACGTCGACGAACTCGTCCCGGGTACCGACCCGGGCCAGCACCGGCAGGTAGCGGCGCCGCACCGCCTCCCAGTCGGGGCCGACCATGCCGGGGTGCCAGAAGTGGTCGCGCATCAGCCGCCACGCCTCGTCGTACGCCTGCCGCCACTCGGCGACCGGGTCGACGTCGAAGCGGATGCGGTCGAGGTCAGGGCGGACGTCGTCCTCGGGGCTGTCCGGGGAGGGCTTGCGGTCGGCCGGGACCAGCCGCAGCCGGTGGCCGTCCTGCACCAGCAGCCGGGTGCCGTCGCCGGTGACCTCGTAGGAGTCGACGGAGTCCAGGAGCTCCTCGGTGCGCAGGCTGCCGAGGTCGAACCGCTCCAGCACGGTCTCCGGCGCGTCGTCGTCGGGGGTGGCGAGGTTGTCGCCGAGGACGCCGGCGACCGGCTCGCGCAGCCAGAGCACGGCGCCCTTGGCGGCGCGCAGGGCCGCGAGGTTGCCGGCGGGCACGGGGAAGGGGACGACCCGCTCGGCCAGCCCCTCGCGGTCCACGCTGGTGCGCGGGGCGCGGTCGGCGTTCCTGCCGCCGTTCTTGGCGCCCGCCTTCGCGCCGTCCTTCGCGCCGCCGGCGTTGCTCCCGGAGCCGTTCTCGGCGTCGTCCGCGGCGCCGTCCCCGGTGCCGGAGGCGTCCTCGGTCTTCTTGTCGCCGTCGCCGGTGTCGGAGTCGTCCTCGGTGTCGTCGCCCGAGGGGTCGTCGTCCCCGCCGAAGCCCCGGCCGCGCAGCAGCGGGTCGAAGGGCGAGGGCGTCTCGGCGGCCAGCGGCAGCAGGAAGGGCCGGCAGCCGGCCGGGAAGGACAGGTCGAAGACGTGCGCGTCGTAGACCGGGTCGAAGCTGCGCACGGAGAGGAAGGCGAGGTGCTTGCCGTCGCGGGTGAAGGCCGGGGAGAAGTCGGCGAACCGCAGCGGCGTGGCGTCGAAGACGGCGCCGGCGACGTCGCCCTCGTCGGCCTTCGCGAGGTCGGCCAGGCGGAGCTGGCGCAGCGGCTCCGGGCCGGGGCTGGACCAGGCCAGCCAGCGGGAGTCCGGGGAGAAGGTGAGGCCGTCCGCGTCGCCGTGCTCGCTGCGGGCCAGCTCGGTCAGCTCGCCGGAGGACACCCGGAGCAGCAGCACCCGTCCGTCGTGGGTGGCCAGCGCGATCCGCTCGCCGTCCGGGGAGGCGACCATCTCCAGCACCCGGCCCAGCCGCCCGGCGGCCAGCCGGCGCGGGCCGCCGGCCCGCTGCCGCCCGTCCCCGGTGTCCTCCGTCCCGTTGCCCGGGGCCTGGGCGCCCGCCCCGGCCGCCGTCGTCCCGTCGGCGGCGTCGCCGGTGGGCGCGATCACCACCGCGTCCTCGCCCTCGGCGTCGTCCACCCAGGCCGCCAGGCCGGTGTCACCCAGCAGGCGGGGCAGCCGGGCGCGTACGCCCGGCTGCACGGACAGCGCGCGTGCCGGGCCGAACCACGCGGCCGTCCAGTGCACGGTGCCGCGCACCTCCACCAGGGCGCCGCGGCCGGTGCGGTCCGGGACGGCGTCACCGAGGTGGCGGCGCACGTCCACCGGGAAGGGCTCCCGCCCGGTGCGCGGCCCGCCCAGCCGGACCGCCAGCCGGCGCGGCTCGGCGAATCCGCCCGGCGCGCCGTCGCCGGCCGGCTCCAGCAGCCACAGCTCACCGGCGCTGTGGTAGACGACCCGGGCGCCGTCCCCGCTCGCCCCACGGGCGTAGAACTCGGTGTGGTCGCTGTGCCGGCGCAGGTCGGTGCCGTCCGGCAGCACCGAGTAGACGTTGCCGATGCCGTCGTGGTCGCTGAGGAACACCAGCCGGCCGCCGATCCACACCGGCGACTCGATGTTGGCCCGGCCGTCCAGTTCGGGGAGCAGCCGCCGGAACTCGGTCGGGGCCAGCGGACCGGCCGGCTCGCCGATCCACAGCTTCCCGGCGGTGCCGCCCCGGTACCGCTTCCACCACGCCGCCTCGCGGTTCATGCCCGCCGACAGCAGCGCCACGGCCGCCGGCCCCTCCCCCGCCGCCTTGGGGGACTGCCAGGCGACCGCGCCGACCGGCCCGTAGGGCAGCCGCTCCGCCGGCGCGCCGTCCAGCGGCACCGCCCGCGCCCACACGCGCCGCGCCGACGCCTCGCCGGCCGCGCTCAGCGCCAGCACCCGCCCGTCCGGCGTCCAGCCGCGCACCACGGTGGTACGGCTCCCCCAGTGGGTGAGCCGCCGCGCCGGCCCGCCCTCGACCGGGGCCACGTACACCTCGGGAGCACCGTCCCGGGTGGAGGTCCACGCCAGGTGGGTGCCGTCGGGGGAGAAGCGGGGGTGGGAGACGGACACCTGGTCGGCGGTCACCCGCCACGCCCGGCCACCGTCGAGTGGGGCCAGCCAGACGTCGTCGTCGGCGACGAAGGTGATCAGGTCGCCGTGCAGGTGGGGATGGCGCAGGTAGGTGTCGGTTCCGGCGCCGGGTTTCTCAGTCACGCGAACAGCTTGGGTCACGCGCGCCACGCTAGCTCCGACGGCCGGATTCCTCAGCCCGTTTGGGTGTCAGAACCGGCACGTCCGCCCCGTCAACCCCGCCGGCAAGCGGAGAAGCCCTGGGGCCGAGGACCCAGGGCTTCTCGTACGAGGACGGCGACCGACCGCACTGCCGCATGCCCCGGGAATGTCATCGCGGGACGGCCATCGAAAGCACCGCACCACGAGTTCCCGGGGACAACGACGATGCGGCCAGTATCTCACACCCCGCCTTCGAGTTCCTTCAGACTGGCCTGCAGGAGAGCCTGGAAATCCTCGATCCCATCGAGGCGGAGCACGCTTCGCAGATGATGGAGCGCCCTTTCCCTCATCTCTTCACACCTGAGCCCGCACATGAGGATGAGATCGATGCAGGCTCTCCGCGATTCCGATTTGACGCCGTTTTCCAGAATCTCGACATACGCGGGAAATCCACGGCAGATCTCACTCATGCACCGATCCACCGAAACCGGCCCGTAGCATTCCGGGTCCGTGTCGTCCACCGTGCCCGCCGAGATGTCGGAAAGGATGCCGAGGATCAGGTCCTCGTTGTGCTGCGAGCGGGACCACAACCCGTGCACCAGGCAGCTCGCCACCGCTTCCGACGCCTCACAGAGCAGTCCCTGTCCGTCGATGACCCGCTCGACGCGGCGCGCCGCGTCGAGCGCGGCTTCCCGGCCGTCCGCCCCCAGGAGGGCATGGAGCGCCGGACCGAGCGCCCTGGCGTCACCCGCCACCCCCTGGAGCGACGGCCAATCGTGCCGACCGATCTCGTTTTCCATCCTGCGCGTCTCCCGACAGGCCACTAATCGTACTGACTCAGTTCGTCCGTATCGAATACGGTCCCAGGCTCCTGGAAGGCGCCCCTACCGAACTGCGCCTCGCATGTGACGCATATGTTAACCTGCCTCCCCGTTCTCGGGCGAATAGCGGAGGTGAACACGATGTGCGCGGGATCCCCTCCAAGCTGATTGACAACACACCACTCCGCACACACGCCGCGCCCGTTCGAAGCACCGGCGGCGTACTGCCCGGTTTGCGTGTTGTAACCGGCGGTCACCGTTGCCGGACGTCGGCTTGCTGGCCCGTTGTTCAGGTCGTTCGCGTACTGGTCGCGGAGCGCCTGGGCCCGCGCCATCAACTCGTCGCGCGTGAGCCCCGCGCCGTCCCGGGGCCCGGTCCCGCAGTTGTGCACGAGGACCGGGTCCGTCCCCGCCGCCACGTAGTACGTGTGGAGTTCCTCGACCGTCAGGTCGTAGGTGCGGGCCGTGCCGTGGTAGGTGCGGACGCCGGTGACGGTGACCGTGTCGCCTGCCGGGGTGCGCAGTTCGGCGCCCTCGGCGAGGTCGCCGGCGTGGACCCAGGTGTCGGTGGCCTCGTCCCAGAAGGGGTGGTGCGAGGTGGCGATGATCTCCGCCGGACCGCCCGAGGTGGCGACGGTGATCTCGGTGAACTCCTTGTCGGAGTCGGTGATGATCGTCGCCACGACCCTGCGCGCCCGGGTCTCGCCCGTCTCCGGGTCCGTGGCCAGGACCTCGTCGCCGACCTCCAGGTCGTCGATGTCCTTGCGGGTGCCGTCGGCGAGCAGGACGTCGGTGCCGGCGAGGAAGGAGTGGCGGCGGCCGCCTGTGACGCAGGTGGTCACGTCGTCCAACTGGCGGGCCGCGTCGATGCCCTCGTCCAGGTAGCGCAAGCCCGTGACGGCTCCTCGGCCGCCGGGAATGAAGGTGGCCGCCGCGCCGCCGCAGGCCATGACGTTGAAGCCGCCGCCGGCGATGCTCGTGCCGCAGTCCAGGAAGTCGTTGACCCCCGTGACCTCGGCGACTACGTCGATCCCGTCGTCCCGCGCCCATTCGTAGGTGTCCACGGCGCGGTCGCCGAGCCAGCCGAGCCCGTCACCGGCCAGGTCACCGAGGCCACCGAGAAAGCCGCCGCCTCCGCCGCCGCCTCCACCACCGCCGCCGTCACCGCCGCCGCCTCCGCCACCGCTGCCTCCACCACCGCTGCCGGACAGGCCGGGCGGCGGGGCGCCGGTGCCGCAGCCGTACTGCGGGTGGCACACCTGCGCGGGGGACGGGTTCTTCGTCGCGGTGATGTTGCCGTTGCCGTCCTGCTCGCAGCTGTACCCGCCGTTCCAGCAGGTGTCGAGCATCAGCCCGGTGGGGTCGGTGAAGGTGACGGGGTTGTTGTTGCTGTAGGCGTAGCCGTTGATCTGCTGCGGGTTGGTGAGGTCCATCACCGGGTCGGCGCTGATGAAGCGTCCGAGGTCGGCGTCGTAGAGGCGGGCGCCGAGGTGGATCAGGCCGGTGGGGTCCTGGGTGCCGCCGACGAAGGTCTTCTCGTCGGGCCAGGCGGTGGGCTGCTCGCCCCGGGGCTCCCCGTAGGGGGTGCTGCGGCGCTGGGTGAGCCGCTGCGTGGCGGTGTCGACGCTGGTCTCGGCGGTGCCGTTGTGGTCGGCGATCTGCAGGTGGACGCCGCCATCGCTGGCGCGGACGGCGGTGTGGCCGCCGCCGAGGTCGTAGAAGCGGCGGGCCTCCTCCGTCCCGGTGGTCCGGTCCAGGATCACCTCGGTGCCACCGAGGTAGAGGACGGTCTCGGTGGCGGTGCGGCGGATCAGGCGGTTGCCGTCGGCGTCGTAGAGGAACGAGGTGGTGCCCTCGGGCCCGGTGACGGAGGCGACCCGCCCGTCCGGCGTCCAGGCGAGGGTCTGCTCGTCGCCGCCGATGACGCGCGCGGTGGTGCTGCCGGCCGCGTCGTACTCGTAGCTGGACAGGGTGGTCGTGCCGTCCGGCCAGCGGGTGGTGGCGGACCGCAGCGTGTGCGGCTGGGCCTCGCCGGGGGCGGGGTAGGCGTAGGTGATCGTGGTGTCCTGGCCGCCGGCGGTGGTGGCGTGCTCGACCTGCCGGGTGCGGTTGCCGACGGCGTCGAAGGTGTGGCTGGTCCAGTAGGGCGCCGGACCGCCGAGCACGGCGGTGCTGGGGGTGGCCGAGCAGGTGGTGTCGCCCTCGGTCCACGCCTCGGTCATCCGGCGCAGGTGGTCGTAGGTGAAGCACTGGGTGTCGGTGCCGCCGGCGGAGACGTCCGCCATGGACAGCACGTTGCCGGCGTCGTCGTAGGCGTAGGTGACGGAGCGGTCGACGCCGGGAACGTCCTCGCGGTCCACGCGGGTGTCGTGCAGGCGCTGGGTGCCCCACTCGTAGGAGTTGGTGACCCAGGTCGCCTTGGTGGCGCCGCCGGTGAGGGTGTACTGGAGCGGTTTCCCGGTGTGGCTGTACTTCACGTCGGCGACGTAGGTGACGTTCCCGGTCCCGGTCAGGCCGACGACTCGCTTGATGTCGTCGTAGATCGGGGTGATCACCTCGCCGGGCAGCACGGTGGCACCGGCCGCACCCGGTACCGCGGGGTAGGCGGTGGATTGGACGGTGTCGTCGGTGTTGTACGCGGTGCCGCTGGTGTAGGTGCCGGCGAGCGCCTCCTCGCCTTCCGCCGGTGGGATGACCACGGAGGTGGAGACGGGTCGGTAGAGGGTGTCGTAGAGGTTGACGCGGTTGACGTAGGCGGCGCCGTCCTGGTCGTAGCGGGTGGAGGAGGTCAGTTGGCCTTCGGCGAGGGTGTCCCAGGTCCAGGTGGCGAGCAGGGGTCCGGTGGCGGAGCCGGATCGGACGGCGGTCTTGCGGCCGATGTTGTCGTAGGTGTGGTGCAGGGTCTGGCCGCGCCCGTCGGTGACGGTGACCAGTTCGTCGCGGTTGTTGTAGGTGCGGGTGGTGGTGCCGGCGTCGGGGTCCACGCTCCGGGTGAGCCGGCCGAGGATGTCGTACGTCCAGCTCCAGGTGTTGCCGGCCGGGTCGACGGCCTCGACCAGTTCGCCGCGCGGGTTGTGCTGGTACGTCATGGCGTCGTGCGCGCCGGTCGGGGTGGGCCCGTGGTACTGCCACAGCTCGGTGGCGTTGCCGCGCGCGTCGCTGATCGTGGTGGTGGCGGTGCCGCCGTCCGGTGGGGTCATGTGGACGCGGTCGCCGCCGTAGGCGTAGGTGGTGCGGGACAGCTCGTCCGGGGCGAGGCCTTCGCCGTTGCCGGCGAAGTGGCGCTCGGTGAGTACCCGGCCGAGGCCGTCGTAGGCGAACGCCGTCTGCGACTCGATCGCCGCGGGCTTGTCCGGGAGGAAGAGTGCGGGGGCCGGGGCGCCGGTGGTGTGGTGGGCCGCGTAGGTGCGGTCGACCTGGCCGCGGGCGTCGTAGAGGGTGTCGGTGAGCAGCCGGCCGCCGCCCGGGCCCGGTGCCTGGGTCTGCCGGGGGCGGAGGAAGCCGTCGTAGAGGACGTAGCTGGTCTTCGTCGTGGTGCCGTAGAGGGTGGTGGTGCCGACGGCGACGATCGCGTCCTCGGCCACCTGGTAGCTGTACTCGTACGTGGGGGTTCCCTTGACGTCTCGGTTGGGCAGCCACACCCGCAGGAGCCGGCCGAGTGCGTCGTAGGACTGGGTGGTCACCCTGCCGTTGGTGTCGGTGACCGAGGTCGGCATCCCGCGCACCGGGTCGTGCTCGGTGGTGGTGACCTGGGCGGTGCTCGCGGTCCAGGCCACGGCGGGGGGTGTGGTGACGGTGACCTTGCTGGGACGGCCGGTGGTGGGGGTGTAGGCGGTGGTGGTGGTGCGGCCCGCGTGGTCGGTCGCGGTCAGCTGGCGGCCGTAGCCGTCGAAGGTCGCGGTCGCGGTGCGGTAGGACGGCGTGCCGTTGGCCAGATCGCTGATGGTCTGCACGCTGGTGGCGTCGCCGCGCACCGGCGCGGCGCCGTGCGCGAGCCCGTCGTAGGCGGTCCGCACGTCCGAGATGACCTGGCCCGCCTCGGTGGGCTCGGTGGAGCAGGAGCCGGTCCAGGAGCGCTGCCGGGACGCGAGGTTCAGCAGGTTGGCGGAGGCGTTGTCGACCCAGGTGGTGGTCGTGCAGCGGTCGTCGTCCGCCGTGGCGACGTCGCCGAGGTCGGCGATCCGGGTGACCCGGCCGGCCACCGTGTCGTGGGTGGTGTTGGTCCGGGTCTCGCGCCAGCGCTCACCCGCGCCGTCGTCCAGCGACACGAAGGCGCGCGCGGTCGCGGTGCCGGTGAAGTGGGCGGCGATGGTGCCCCAGTCGCGGGTCTTGGAGGCGGTCCGGTGGCGCCAGGGGGTGTTGAGGGTCTTCTCCAGGACGACCCCGTTGGGCCTGGAGTAGGTGAGGGTGCGGTACTCGAAGCCGGCGTGGGCGTCGTGGTCGGTCAGGGTGCCGCCCTCGCCGTCCTCCACGGTGACGGTCTTGGTGCCGCCGTCCGGTCCGGCCCGGTCGCCGTCCATGCCGCGCAGGAAGTAGTGGTCGGTCTGCGTGGTCATGGTCTGGTTGCCACCGGTCTGCACCCGGACCAGACCGTAGCCGCGCCACTGCGACCACGTCTTGTACTTCTGCTCGGTCAGGCCGTCGTCGTCGTCGAAGTGCCAGGCGCCGCCGCCGTAGTACGTGTACCGGGTGACGGCCTCCGGCGCGCCACCGGTGCGGTCGGTCTGGACCACGTCGGTGACGACGTACTTGTTGAACCACTCCCGCACCGGATCCGTCGCGCCCGGCGGGGTCCAGTACTGCGGGAAGCACCGGGTGGTGTTGGTCTGCGGCGTCGGCAGGGCGTTCCAGTCGCAGGCCGGGGCCGAGTAGTTCACGTCCGTCTGGCCGCCGGTCTCGTCCGTGATGGTGGACAGGCGGTGCTTGATGAACGGCGCGATGCCGTCGCCCATCCGGTCCAGCCGGTTCGGCGCCTGCTCGTAGACGAACTCCGTCGCCGGCAGGGTGATCGCCGGCGTCGCGGCGCGGCCGGTGTGCCGGATCGAGGTCGGCAGCAGGGTGTAGTCGATGTCCCCGGTCGCCCACCGGTGCGTCAGCGCCCAGGAGTCGACGTCGGTGAAGCCGCCCGACGTGTTCAGCACCTGGCTGGTGACGGTGGTCAGCCGGTGCCGGGACCAGAAGGTCGGCGAGAAGCGTCCCTCGTCGCAGTCGGTCCCGGCGGCGCAGTTCAGGTCCCACGGCGTGTCGTACCAGTAGGTGGCCTTGTCGTCGATGGTGTCCGCCGCGCAGGTCACACCGGTCTCAGGCAGACAGCGCTGCGCGGTGCCGAAGACCACCCTGGCCAGCGCCTTGGCGCTGTAGACGGTGGTGGAACGCAGGCCGTACTGGATCTCCTTGAGCACACCCCCGCGCACGTACGGGGTGTCGTCGGCCGCGGTGAGGTAGCGCCCGTAGGAGTTGGTCTCCTTCTGGTAGAAGTACGCGATCGCGTTGCCGTGCGGGTCGACGACGTAGTCCAGGTTCCAGCGGTACGCCTGCTGGCACCAGGAGTCGGCGAAGGTGCCGGCGTGGCACGGCTCACCGGAGTCGTTGCCGTACACCGGGACGGTCCACGTCGAGTCGGTGACCGGGTTGCCCGACGCCCATCCGGGGAGGCGGTGGTAGCCGAAGAAGTACTGCGTGCCGTCCGGCGTGGTGACCTTCCAGTACTCGCCGTTGTTGTCGCCGTTGGCGCGGCCCGAGTCGGTCAGCCGCTCGACCCGGGTGCCGTCGTCCTCCTTGAGCCGCCAGGTGTTCGTGCCGTCCGGGATGAGTTCGCCGGCCCGGCCGTCCATGCTGAGCGTGGCGTTGTCGTACGCCCAGCACTGGTCGCCGACGTCGTTGCCGTCCTTCTCCACCCCCTCGTCGGCGCAGGGGTTGTAGGACCGCTCGATGTAGCCGGGCCACAGCTCGAAGCCGTCCCCCACCCAGGAGGACTGGTTGTTCGAGGCGGAGGTGCGCCCGTCGACCGAGCCGGAGGAGTAGTCCACGGAGACGGCCGGGACCAGGCCGCCGGGCACCTCCGGCACCGGCATGTCGTACGACCAGGAGAACTCGCCCGAGTTGAGCCCGACCTCCCAGGAGGCGGCCGAGGACAGCTCGGTGGCCTTGTAGTCGCCGGTCTCGCCGCTGTCGTCGGCCTCAGCGGCCAGCACGACGGCCGGGGACGCGGCCGGGGACGCGGTCGAGGCGGAACGATTCGCCACACCGTCGGGAACGGCCGGCAGCTCCACCGCCCCGGCCGTCACGGTACGCCCGGCCGCGTCGTTCACCGACTCCACCGGGGTGCGTTCCCGGCACTGGGGGCGCTCCGGGGTCGTCAGCGCGCAGGACGGCAACTGGACCAGCCGCAGCCGGGAGCCGTAGCCGCCGCCGAAGGTCTGGGCGAACGCGGAGTAGTCCAGCTCGACGGCCACCTCGCCGCCCGCGCCGGGCCCGGTGCCCGCCAGGGTGAACAGCAGCCCGTCGACGCCGGCCCGCTCGGCCGCCGCCCGGTCCAGCACCTCCACCCGGACCCGCTCGACGGCCTCCGCCGCGGCCCGGGCCCCGGCCCCGCCGCCCGAGGCCGGATGGACGCTGACCGGCGAGCCGGGGCCCGCCTCGGCGGTGGAACCGCCCGCGCTCGCCGCGGCGTCCTTGGCGACGGCCCGCTCCAGCGCGGGATCCGTCCCGGTGACCGTCACGGTGCTCACTCCGGCCGACGGCCACTGCGCCGCCGGCGCGGCCGCCGGCGCCGCCGTCGGGTCGTCCGGTCGTGGCCGCACCGCGCCGTCCCGGCCGGTCAGCGCCGGCTCGGAGGCCGGCAGCTCGGGACGTCCCCCTCCCCCGCCGTCAACCGGCGCCGCCGCCACCACGGTCGGTGGCAGCAGGCTCATCAGCAGTGCCGCGGCCAGCGCCACGGTCGTCGCAGGGCGCGGCGCGGGCCTGCCGCGCCCACGCCGCCACGGGGCTCGGCGTCCGCCGCCGCGCCCCTCCCACCGCCCGGTCCCCATCCCGTGTCCCCGTCTCTGTGAAGGGCCGCCGCCGAGGCGGGGCGACCCGCTTGTCGGAAGGCACCACTCAGGCCGCGCTCGCCGCCTGTGGGGCGGGGGGCGCGGCCTGGGATGACGCGACATCAGGATGTTTGAACACGGTCAGGAAGTCGTTGACGCACGGTCCACGGTTTCTTGACGTCGCGTCCACCGGGGCCGGACACGACCGGGCGCGGGAGGGGCGGGAGGGGTGGGGGCCGCGACCGCGGGCCGTGGTGGAGGGATGGGGCGCCCGGCCGCCGGACGCGCGGCCGGGCGGACGCCGGCGCTCAGGCGTCCGGGGAGCTCCAGCGCCCGGACGCGGCGAGGAGGACCGCCGCGGCGGCGGTGCCCGCCGTGGAGGTGCGCAGCACGGTGCGACCCAGGCGGCGCGGCGTGGCACCGGCCTCCGCGAAGGCCGCCAGCTCCTCCGGGGCCACCCCGCCCTCCGGGCCGACCACCAGCACGATCTCGCCGGTGGTGGGGACCGCGGGGGCGGCGGGGCCGGCGAGCGGCGCGGTGCCCTCCTCGTGCAGCACCACCGGCCATGCCGCCTCGGCGAGCAGCCGGGTCACCGCCGCGGTGGACATCGGCTGGTGCACGGCGGGGAACCGCAGCCGGCGGGCCTGCTTGGCGGCCTCGCGGGCGGTGGCCCGCCACTTCAGGAGCGACTTCGCGCCGCGCTCCCCCTTCCACTGGGTGACGCAGCGGGAGGCCTGCCAGGGGACGATGGCGTCCACGCCCACCTCGGTCATGGTCTCCACGGCGAGTTCGCCGCGGTCTCCCTTGGGAAGGGCCTGCACGACGGTGATGCGGGGGCGCGGCTCGGGCTCGTCCAGCACCTCCAGCACGGTGGCGACCAGCGCCTGCTTGCCGTCGAGTTCGCTCACCTCCGCCAGGGCCCCGCGTCCCGCCCCGTCGGTGAGCACCAGTTCCTCGCCGACGCGCATCCGCCGCACCGCGACCGCGTGCCTGCCCTCGGGCCCGTCGAGGCGGAGGTGCTGGCCGGGAGCGGCGGCGGCGAGCGGGGAGGTGGTCGCGGCGGCGTCGGGATCGGTCGGCTCGCCCGTGCCGAGGAGGAAGACAGGTGCGGTCATGGGTCCAGTCAATCAGCAGCCGTCGGCGCGGGCGGACGGCCGACGCGACGGCGCCGGGGCGCTCCCCGGCGAGGAAGCGCCCCGGCGTCGTTTCGGCTTGGGGTGGGTCAGCTGCCCGAGCGGGCGGAGCGGCGGCGCACCAGGAGCAGTGCGCCGACACCGAGCAGCAGCGCCGCCGCGATCGAGGTGACGGTGATGGAGGCGCCGGTCTGCGCCAGGGAGCCGTCGCCGTCGTCGTCCGGCGAGGTCGCCGGGGCGGACTCGGCCGGCGCCGGGGCGGAGGCGCCGTCGGACGGCTCGGTGCCGCCCGCCACGCCCGGCTCGCCCGTGGAGCCCGTGGTGGTCTCGCCGGTGGTGGCCTCACCGGAACCACCGGTGGTGGTCTCCCCGGAGCCGCCGGTCGTGGCCCCCCCAGAGGTGACCTCACCCGAACCGCCGGTGCTGGCGCCGCCGGTGGTGGCCTCGCCGGAGCCGCCGGTGGTGGTCCCACCGGTGGTGGCCTCACCGGAACCACCGGTGGAGGTCTCGCCGGTGGTGGCCCCGCCGGAGCTCGTCTCACCGGTGGTGCCGCCCTGGTCGGAGCCCTCCGACGAGCCCCCGGTGGTCTCCGTGGAGTCGTCCTCGGCGGGGCAGGTGTGCGACAGGTTGAACAGCTCCAGCTCGCCGCCCCGCACCTCGGCGACGGCCGAGGTGAGCGTGGCGCCCGGCTCCGACGCCACGTAGGCGTGCTTGTCCGACGGCGGGCCGAAGTCGGTGATCACCTGCTGCCCGCCCGGCTCGAAGGTCACGGTGAGCGTGACGAAGTCGGAGGAGTTGCCCGGGAGCACGAAGTGCCACCCGTCCTGCCCCTCGGGGATTCCCGGGCAGCCGTCGCGACCCTGCTGCGGGGCGCCACCGTCGTCGGTGGTGGCGGTGCGCGGAAGCTCCTGGCGCAGCTCCACGGTGTACGTGGAGTCGGCGGCGGTGGCCGTGGCGGCCCCGGCCATGACGGCGAGCGACGCGGCGGCGGGGATCACCGCCCAACGGGCCATGGTCGTGGAACGAACGGACATGACGGATCCTTATCGCGGGGACGGAACGCCGGGGATCAGGCGGTTCAGCCTGCTGGTAGCGGTGTTTCCGGGTCAAGGCCCACTTGCGGCGATCAAGGGTCTTTGTCCGTTCTGCATGGGATTGCCCTGCACAACAGTCCTCTCACGGAATTTTCATAGGACTGTCACGAACTCGTCCGGCGACTTGCCTCCGGACGCGACGACGCCCGGTCGGGCGCCCACCCCGTCCGGGTGTGGGCGCCCGACCGGGCGTCGGGCGGTTCGTCCGGGCCGCCTCAGCGGCCGTTCAGCGCGTCCTTCAGGCGGGAGAACAGGCCCTGCTGGCCCGGGGAGAACTGGCCCGCGGGCCGCTCCTCGCCGCGCAGCTTCGCCAGGCGGCGCAGCAGTTCCTCCTGCTCGGCGTCCAGCTTGCCGGGCGTCTGCACCTCGACGTGCACGATGAGGTCGCCGCGTCCGCCCGCCCGCAGGTGGGTGATGCCGCGCTCGCGCAGCGGGATGGACTGCCCGGACTGGGTACCGGGGCGGATGTCCACCTCGGCCGTGCCGTCCAGGGTCTCCAGCGGGACCTTGGTTCCGAGCGCCGCCGCCGTCATCGGGATGGTCACCGTGCAGTGCAGGTCGTCGCCGCGCCGCTGGAACACCGGGTGCGAACGCTCGGCGATCTCCACGTAGAGGTCGCCGGCCGGGCCGCCACCCGGGCCGACCTCGCCCTCGCCGGCGAGCTGGATGCGGGTTCCGGTGTCCACGCCGGCCGGGATCTTGACCTTCAGGGTGCGGCGGGACCGCACCCGGCCGTCCCCCGCGCACTCCGGGCACGGGTTGGGCACCACGGTGCCGAAGCCCTGGCACTGCGGGCACGGCCGGGAGGTCATCACCTGGCCGAGGAAGGAGCGGGTGACCTGGCTGACCTCACCGCGCCCGCGACACATGTCACAGGTCTGCGCGGAGGTCCCCGGGGCGGCGCCCTCGCCGTTGCAGGTGGCGCAGACCACGGCCGTGTCCACCTGGAGCTCCTTGGTGGCGCCGAACGCCGCCTCCTCCAGGGTGATCTCGACCCGGATCATGGCGTCCTGGCCCCGGCGGGTGCGCGAGCGCGGGCCGCGCTGCGCCGCCGTGCCGAAGAAGGCGTCCATGATGTCGCTGAAACCGAAGCCGGCCGCTCCGCCGCCGAACCCTCCGGCGCCGCCGCCGCTGCTGGACAGCGGATCGCCGCCGAGGTCGTAGACCTGCCGCTTCTGCGGATCGGAGAGGACCTCGTAGGCCGCGTTGATCTCCTTGAACTTCTCCTGCGTCTTCGGGTCGGGATTGACGTCAGGGTGCAGCTCGCGGGCCAGGCGCCGGAACGCCTTCTTGATCTCGTCTGCGGTCGCGTCCTTCCGGACGCCCAACACTGCGTAGTAGTCCGTGGCCACCTATGACTCCGCCAGGATCTGTCCGACGTACCGTGCCACTGCGCGTACCGCTCCCATCGTTCCCGGGTAGTCCATGCGGGTCGGGCCGACCACGCCCAGCTTGGCGACGGCCTCGCCGCCCGAACCGTAGCCGACGGAGACGACGGACGCCGAGGAGAGCCCCTCGTGGTCGTTCTCGTGGCCGATGCGCACCATCATGGCCGACTCGCCGGCCTCCCCCAGCAGCCGGAGCAGCACCACCTGCTCCTCCAACGCCTCCAGCACCGGCCGGATCGTCATCGGGAAGTCGTGGCCGAAGCGCGTGAGGTTGGCCGTGCCGCCGAGCATGATGCGTTCCTCGGTCTGCTCGGCGAGGGTCTCCAGGAGGGTGGCGATCACCTGCCGGACCACCGGCTGTTCGTCGACGGCGAACGACTCCGGGAGACCGTCGAGCAGCTCCGGGACGTCGGTGAAGCGACGCCCCGAGGTGACGCTGTTGATCCGCGCGCGCAGGTCGGCGAGGAAGGTCTCGCCGACGTCGCCCGGGGTCTCGATGTTGCGCTGCTCCACCCGCCCGGTGTCGGTGATCAGCACCAGCATGATGCGGGACGGTGCCAGGCCGAGCAGCTCGATGTGACGCACCGTGGAACGGGTGAGCGAGGGGTACTGGACGATCGCCACCTGCCGGGTGAGCTGCGCCAGCAGCCGCACGGTGCGGGCGACCACGTCGTCCAGGTCCACCGCGCCCTCCAGGAAGTTGGAGATGGCCCGGCGCTCCGGCTGGGAGAGCGGCTTGACGCTCGCCAGCCGGTCGACGAACAGCCGGTAGCCCTTGTCGGTGGGCACCCGGCCGGCGCTGGTGTGCGGCTGGTGGATGTAGCCCTCCTCCTCCAGCGCCGCCATGTCGTTGCGGATCGTGGCTGGAGAGACGCCGAGGTTGTGGCGCTCCACGAGCGCCTTCGAGCCCACCGGCTCCTGCGTGCCCACGTAGTCCTGGACGATCGCGCGCAGGACTTCCAGCTTGCGATCTTCCACCATGGCACGCACCTCCAGACGCCCGCCGCCCGGCTTCCCCGCCTGGCACTCCGACCGCCGGAGTGCCAGATCATCCGTCCCCGCCAGTGTACGGCCCCGCACGCTCGACCGGGATGACGCGTGTCCAGGGCGAATGCGGCCCCGGAGGGAGCGGCTCCGGCGCGGACACGGCCGAGCCGCACCGGCCGGACACCGCGGCGGCTGTGGCAGGCTGCGCTGCATGCCGTCCACACGGGGTGTCTGGGAAGAGCACGGGCCGGGGTGCCACCGCCTGCGGCTGGCGGAGTTGGAGCTCGGGATCGGCGTGGTGTCCGGGTCGGACGGGCTGCTCGTGGTGGACACCGGGAGTTCGCCCGAGCGGGGGGCGTGGCTGCGCGCGGAGGTGACGCGGCGGTTCGGCCGCCCGCCGACGCACCTGGTGATCACCCACGGGCACTTCGACCACTGCTTCGGCACGCCGGCCTTCCGCGCCGCCGACCCGGCGGTGCTGGTCGCCGCCCATCCGGGGTTGACCGGCTACCTGGCGGCCGGTGAGGCCGAGCTGCGGGCGGACGCCGTGCGCTGGGGCGTGCCGGAGGCCGAGGTGCGGGACACGCCGTGGCCGCCGGCCGTCGTGGACCTTCCGGTGGCCGCCTCGGCCGTGCTCGACCTGGGCGGGGGCCGCCGGGTGGAGCTGCTGCACCCCGGTCCCGGGCACACCGGGCACGACCTGGTGGTGCGGGTGCCGCCGGCCTCGGGCGGGCGCGCGGCCCCGGGGGCCCGGGCGGTGGTGTACTGCGGGGACCTGGTGGAGGAGTCCGGGCCGCCGCAGGCCGGGCCGGACTCCTTCCCCGGCGCCTGGCCGGAGGCGCTGGACCGGCTGCTCGCCCTGGGCGGGCCGGACGCGGTGTACCTGCCGGGGCACGGGGCGGCGGTGGACGCCGGATTCGTCCGGCGGCAGCGCGCCGAACTGGCCGCCCGCGCGGCCGGCGACGGGCGGCCGGGCGGCGGCGCCGGCTGAACGCGCGGCCGTGGAGGCGCCGCCGGGCGCGTCGGCGCGCCGCCGGGTCGTGCCGGCGGGGCCGGCGTGGGTGCGTCTACCCTCTCGGCCATGCGCAGCAGGAGCTACGGGCCCGACCTGACCCCGCCGTGGAAGAAGCCGAGGAGTGTCCCCGAGGTGCCGGCCGAGCCGGACCTGGTGGTGGAGGACGCCGCCACCGGGTGGTGCGGGGCTGTGATCGGCACCGAACGGATGCCGGAGGGCGTGGTGGTCACCCTGGAGGACCGCTTCGGCAGGCGGCGGGCCTTCCCCCTGGAGCCGGGGCGCTTCCTGCTGGAGGGGCGCCCGGTGACGCTGGTCCCCGCGAAGGCGGAGCGCGCCCCCGCCCCGCCGCGCCCGCGGCTCACCGCCTCCGGGTCCCTCGCGGTGCCGGACGCCCCGGCCCGCACCGCCCGCGCCAGCCGGATCTACGTGGAGGGCCGGCACGACGCGGAGCTGGTGGAGCGGGTGTGGGGGGACGACCTGCGGGTGGAGGGCGTGGTCGTGGAGTACCTGGAGGGGGTGGACGACCTGCCGGAGATCGTCCGGGCGTTCCGCCCGGAGGCCGGGCGGCGCCTCGGCGTGCTGGTGGACCACCTGGTGCCGGGGAGCAAGGAGCGGCGGATCGCCGACCAGGTGCGCGGCGAGCACGTGCTGGTGGTGGGGCACCCCTTCGTGGACGTGTGGCAGGCGGTCAAGCCGGCGTCGCTGGGGATCGCCGGATGGCCGGCGGTGCCGCGCGGCGTGCCGTGGAAGGAGGGCGTGTGCCGGGCGCTGGGGTGGCCGGTGGACACCCCGGCGGCGTGGCGGCGGATCCTGGGGGCGGTGGGTTCCTACCGTGACCTGGAGCCGGAGCTGCTGGGGCGGGTGGAGGAGCTGATCGACTTCGTCACCGCCTGAGACGCCCGCCCGGTCGTCGGGCGCGGGCGGTCAGTCCACCAGGTCGCGCACCAGGGCGTCGGCGAGCAGCCGTCCGCGCAGGGTGAGCACGGCCCGCCCCTCCTTCCACGGTTCCTCCTGCAGCAGGCCGTCGGCGAGGGCCCGTTCGGCGGCCAGCCGGCCGTCGGGGCGCAGCAGGTCCAGCGGGCAGCCGGAGCGCAGCCGGAGCTCCAGCAGGATGCGCTCCACGCGCCGGTCCTCGGGGGTGAGCAGTTCGCGGCCGTGGCCGGGGGAGGCGTCGGCGGCGAGCCGCTCGGCGTAGGCGGCGGGGTGTTTGACGTTCCACCAGCGGACCCCGCCGACGTGGCTGTGCGCGCCCGGCCCGGCGCCCCACCAGTCCGCGCCGGTCCAGTACAGCTCGTTGTGGCGGCAGCGGGCCTCGGGCGAGGCGGCCCAGTTGGAGACCTCGTACCAGTCCAGTCCGGCGGCGGAGAGCAGTTCGTCGGCGATCAGGTAGCGGTCGGCGTGCTCGTCGTCGTCGGTCATGGGCAGTTCGCCGCGCCGGATGCGCGCGGCCAGCCGGGTGCCCTCCTCGACGATCAGGGCGTAGGCGGAGACGTGGTCCGGGCCGGCGCCGAGCGCCGCCTCCAGGGAGGCCCGCCAGTCGTCGTCGCTCTCGCCCGGGGTGCCGTAGATGAGGTCCAGGTTGACGTGCTCGAAACCGGCGGCGCGGGCCTGGGCGACGCACCACTCGGGCCGCCCGGGGGTGTGGGTGCGCTCCAGGACGCGCAGCACGTGGGGGCGGGCGGACTGCATGCCGAAGGAGACGCGGTTGAAGCCGGCCTCGCGCAGCGCGGCGAGGTAGCCGGCGTCCACCGAGTCGGGGTTGGCCTCGGTGGTGACCTCGGCGTCGTCGGCGAGGCCGAACTCGTCGCGGATGGCGGTCAGCATCCGGGCGAGGTCGGCGGCGGGCAGCAGGGTGGGCGTGCCGCCGCCGACGAACACGGTGCGCACCGGCAGGTCCACGGCCCCGCGCGGGCCCTGGGAGAGCACCCGGCGGGCCAGCCGCACCTCCTCGACCAGGGTGGCCGCGTAGTTCTCCCGGGAGGCCAGGGCGCCGCCGCGCCCGCGCAGCTCGGCGGCGGTGTAGGTGTTGAAGTCGCAGTAGCCGCAGCGGGTGGCGCAGTAGGGGACGTGCAGGTAGAAGCCGAACGGCCGCTCGCCGAGCTCGGCGAGGGCCGGGGCGGGCAGCGCGCCGTCGGTGGGCACCGGCTCGCCGTCGGGAAGTGCGGAGGGCATTGGTCCAGTATCCCCCCGAGCGGGCCGTTGCCGGCGGCCCGCTCCGCCGTCCCCTCCCCCGCTCTCCTCCGCCGCTCCCCGTCCTCCCCGCCCCGTCCTCCCCGCCCCGCGCCGGCCGGCTCCGACCGGGTGGCTCAGCCGGCCCGGCCGGCCCGGTACATCTCCTCGATCGCCTCGCGGTGCAGGCGCTCCACCACGGGGCGCTTGACCTTGAGGCTGGGGGTGAGCTCACCGGTCTCCACCGACAGGTCGCGCGGCAGCAGGGTGAACCTCTTGATCGTCTGCCAGCGCTGGAGTCCGCCGTTGACCCGGTCGACGTAGCCCTGGACGAGCGCGCGGACCCGCGGGTGGGCCACCAGCTCGGCGAAGCCCAGGTGGCCGAGGCCGTGCTGCCCGGCCCAGCCCAGCAGCGCCGGCTCGTCGAGGGTGATCACCGCCGTGCAGTAGCTGCGCTTGTCGCCGATCACGACGACGTTGCCCACGTACGGGCAGGTGGCCTTGACCAGGCCCTCGACCAGCGAGGGGGCGACGTACTTGCCGTTGGAGGTCTTGATCAGGTCCTTCTTGCGGTCGGTGACGCGGACGTGTCCCTCCTCGGTGATCTCGCCGATGTCGCCGGTGTGGAACCAGCCGTCCTCCTGGAGCACCTCGGCGGTCAGGTCGGGACGGCCGTGGTAGCCGCTCATCACGCCCGGGCCGCGCACCAGCAGCTCGCCGTCGTCGGCGACGCGCACCTCGGTGCCGGGCAGCGGCGGGCCGACGGTGCCGATGACGAACCGGTCGTCGAGGTTGACGCAGGAGCCGGCGCTGGTCTCGGTCAGCCCGTAGCCCTCTAGGACGGGCACCCCGGCGCCGAGGAAGAAGTAGCCGATCTCCGGGGAGAGCGCGGCGGAGCCGGATATGCAGCAGCGCATCCGGCCGCCCATGGCCGCGCGGATCCGCCGGTAGACCAGGCGGTCGGCGATCGCGTGCTGCACGGCGAGGCCGAACGGCACGCTGGCCCGCCCGGTGCGGCGCTGGGTGTCCTGGCGGGTCTTCGCCCAGCGCCGGGCGACGTCGGCGGCCCAGCCGAAGATCCGGCTCCGCGCCCCGCCCGCGGCCTGGGCGCGGGCGGCGACGCCGGCGTAGATCTTCTCGAAGACGCGCGGCGCGGCGGCCATGAAGGTGGGCCGGACGACCGGGAGGTTGGCCACGATGCGGTCCACCCGTCCGTCGACCGCCGTGGGGAAGCCCACGGCGAGCTGGCCGGAGGTGAGGGTCTTGCCGAAGACGTGGGACAGCGGCAGCCACATGTACTGCAGGTCGTCCGGGCGCAGCAGGCCGGGGGCGGCCTGCTGGGCGACGGCCTCGTAGGCCCAGCAGTCGTGGTTGAGCCGGACGCCCTTGGGCCGGCCGGTGGTGCCGGAGGTGTAGATGAGCGTGGCGAGGTGGTCGCGCCGGATGCCGGCCACGGCGCGGCGGACCGCGTCGGGGTGGTTGGCCAGGTGGGCGGCGCCGCGGCGCTCCAGCTCCGCGAGGGTGATCACCTCGCCGCCGAAGGAGGCGGCCTCCTCGGGAACGGGGCCGTCGAACAACACGACGGTGCGGAGTTCGGGCAGCCGCTCGCGGACGCTGTGGATCTTGGCGAACTGGTCGGGGTTCTCGGCGAAGACGGCGCGGCTGCCGGAGTCGGCGAGGATGAAGGCGCACTCGTCCGCGTTGGTGCTGGGGTAGACGGTGGTGGTCGCGGCGCCGGAGCACATCACGCCGAAGTCGGCGAACACCCATTCGACGCGGGTGCCGGCGGCGATGGCGACCCGGTCCTCGGGCAGGATGCCGAGGCTCATCAGGCCGGCGGCGATGGCCTCGACCCGCTCCAGGGTTTCCCGCCAGGTGAGTGAGCGCCACTCCTCGGCCCCGCCGGTCCGGGCGGGCACGGGGTGGCGGTAGGCCTCGGCGTCGGGGGTGGCGGCGGCCCGGTCCAGCAGCAGGTGCGCCACCGACTCCGGGCGGCGGGCGATCAGTTCGTCGACGTGCCGGCCGTACGGGCTGCCGGTGAGACCGCCGGCGGTCCGGCCGGACGCGGCCGGGTGGGCGGCGGCCGCCGCGAGTCGGGGATCACTCACGGATACCTCCCTTGTGCGCGGCGTGGGTGGCCGGGGGCCTGGGGCGGACCAGGGGGGACCACCGCCCACTACCGACCGTAGTGGGCGTCAGGGTAGGCGCCCGAGTGCGGTTGGCGGAAGGCCGCGACGGCCGCCTTCTGCGCGGACCGCGGGCCTCGCGGCCGTGGGCATGCCGCAGGCGGGCCCGTGAGCGGGCCCGCCTGGAGGGTTCGCGCCGGCGCGGGTGCTACCGGCAGGCGTCGGTGTCGGCGTGCAGGTAGGAGGTCCAGGTGCCGCGCGAGTCGATGTACCAGCCGGTCTCCGCGACGGTGCACCCGGTCCGGGCGTACTGGTCCTGGGCGGCCTGGAAGCCCCACGGTCGCCAGCTGAACCAGTCGACCTCGCCGCTGCCCTGGGCGTGCGCCGTGGCGCCGGGGGCGAGAGCCATCGCGGCGCCGGCCACCGCGACCGCGGCGCGCCGGGTCACCTTGCTGCTCATGAGACGGTTACCTCCCTTGGAGACGTCCGGCGGCGCGTCCCTCACGCCGTCGCCCGGTCGGCCGGGGCCCGCCGGGTAGCGTCACTGGCCATTAGTGGCGCGGCGGACACCGTCCGCAATCGAACGGCGGGGGCTGATCGCCCGAACCACCCGAAGAGAGCACACCGGGCACGCACGGGAGGCGGGCCCGTACGGGCCCGCCTCCCTCGCCGCGCACCGCCAGGGCGGGCGCTATGGGTGACGACTATCGACCGAGCGAGGCTCAGTACTTCTTGTCGTCGTCCTTCTTGTCGTCGTCCTTGAAGTCGTCCTTCTTGTCGTCGTCCTTGTCGTCGTCGTCCTTGTCGTCGTCGAAGTCACCGAACAGGTCGGTGCTCGCGAACTCGAAGTCCTCGAACAGCAGCGCGTCGTCGCCGATGAGGGCGTTGAAGCCGTCGACCGCGAACGCGTCGCCGGCCTTGGCGAAGTCGAGCTGCGAGACGAACACCTTGTCGTCGAAGATGCCGACCACGTCGTCTTCGAACGCGTCGGCGGCGTAGGCCGGGGTGCCGAGGCCCAGGGCGACGACGGCGCCGACGGCCACGGTGGCGATGCGCTGGGTGATGCTCATGTGACGGTTCCTCCTTCAGGACGCTCAGGCGGTGCGACTGTCACACCGCCCGCTCCCGCTGGTCGGATCTGCGGTGCGGGAGCGCCGTCACCACCATTAGTAACCCGATGAACACACTACGCAACCGGAAATAAGGTCTGATTTTCAGATCACCCGATGAGTCCAGGAGGAGTTGCACGCGGCGAACACGCCGGTGGGGGGCGGCGCGCTCCCGCACGCCGCCCCCCACCGGGACGCTCCCCGCTACCGGGCGCTACTTCTTGCCCTTGTCGCCGCCGCCGCCGTCGGTGTCGGTGGACAGGGCCGCGATGAAGGCCTCCTGGGGCACCTCCACGCGCCCCACCATCTTCATCCGCTTCTTGCCTTCCTTCTGCTTCTCCAGCAGCTTGCGCTTGCGCGAGATGTCACCGCCGTAGCACTTGGCCAGCACGTCCTTGCGGATCGCGCGCACCGTCTCACGCGCGATCACCCGCGCGCCGATGGCGGCCTGGATCGGCACCTCGAACTGCTGGCGCGGGATCAGCTCACGCAGCTTCGAGGCCATCTGGACGCCGTAGTGGTACGCCTTGTCCTTGTGCACGATCGCCGAGAAGGCGTCCACCTTCTCCCCGTGCAGCAGCACGTCCACCTTCACCAGGGCCGCGGACTGCTCCCCGGTCGGCTCGTAGTCCAGCGAGGCGTACCCGCGGGTCTTCGACTTCAGCGCGTCGAAGAAGTCGAAGACGATCTCCGCGAGCGGGAGGGTGTACCGCAGCTCCACCCGGTCCTCGGAGAGGTAGTCCATCCCCTGCATGTTGCCGCGCCGCGACTGGCACAGCTCCATGACCGCGCCGACGAAGTCGTTCGGCGTCAGCACGGTGGCCCGCACCATCGGCTCGTGCACCTCGGCGATCTTCCCCTCCGGGAACTCGCTCGGGTTGGTGACGACGTGTTCGGTGCCGTCCTCCATCACCACCCGGTACACCACGTTCGGCGCCGTGGCGATCAGGTCGAGGTTGAACTCCCGCTCCAGCCGCTCCCGGATGATCTCCAGGTGCAGCAGGCCGAGGAAGCCCACCCGGAAACCGAAGCCCAGCGCCGCCGAGGTCTCCGGCTCGTACACCAGCGCCGCGTCGTTGAGCAGCAGCTTGTCCAGCGCGTCGCGCAGCAGCGGGTAGTCCGAGCCGTCGATCGGGTACAGGCCGGAGAACACCATCGGCTTGGGGTCCTTGTAGCCCCCCAGCGGCTCGACGGCCCCCTTGCTGGCCGAGGTGATCGTGTCACCCACCTTGGACTGGCGCACGTCCTTCACGCCGGTGATCAGGTACCCCACCTCGCCCACGCCCAGGCCGTCGGCGGCCTTCGGCTCCGGCGAGATCACCCCGATCTCCAGCAGCTCGTGGCTCGCCTTGGTCGACATCATGGCGATCCGCTCCCGCTTGGAGAGCTGCCCGTCGACCACCCGCACGTAGGTGACCACGCCCCGGTAGGAGTCGTAGACCGAGTCGAAGATCATCGCCCGCGCCGGGCCGTCCGGATTCCCCACCGGCGCCGGGATCTGCCGGACGCACTCGTCCAGCAGCTCCTCCACGCCCTGGCCGGTCTTCGCCGAGACCTTCAGCACGTCCGCCGCGTCGCAGCCGATGATGTGCGCCAGCTCCGCGGCGTACTTCTCCGGCTGCGCCGCCGGCAGGTCGATCTTGTTCAGCACCGGGATGATGGTGAGGTCGTTCTCCAGCGCCAGGTAGAGGTTGGCCAGCGTCTGGGCCTCGATCCCCTGCGCGGCGTCCACCAGCAGGATCGCGCCCTCGCAGGCCGCCAGCGAACGGGAGACCTCGTAGGTGAAGTCGACGTGACCCGGCGTGTCGATGAGGTTGAGGATGTGGGTCCGGCCCACCGCGCCGTCCTCGCCCCGGACCGGCGCCCACGGCAGCCGCACCGCCTGCGACTTGATCGTGATGCCGCGCTCACGCTCGATGTCCATGCGGTCCAGGTACTGGGCGCGCATCTGGCGCTGCTCGACCACACCGGTGAGCTGCAGCATCCGGTCGGCGAGCGTGGACTTGCCGTGGTCGATGTGGGCGATGATGCAGAAGTTGCGGATCAGCGCCGGATCGGTGCGGCTCGGCTCCGGCACGTTCGTGGGGGTCGCGGGCACTCGGGGTCCAGATTCTCGAAGACGGGCCGATTAGACCGGCCAACCGGTGGCAGCGGTCTAGGGGAACCCTCCCATCGTCCCACGTTCCGGGCCCCGCTCCGGTTTGGGCCCGATTCGCCCCGCTGGTAACCTGTTCCACTGCGCGCGGCACGCCCGCGTGCGGCGACACCCACCAAGGCGAGAAGCAAGAGGCTATTCGTGGCGAACATCAAGTCCCAGATCAAGCGGATCAAGACCAACGAGAAGGCGCGCCAGCGGAACAAGGCCGTCAAGTCGGAGCTGAAGACCGCGATCCGCAGCACCCGTGAGGCCGTCGCCGCCGGCGACGTCGAGAAGGCCACCGCGGCCGCCCGCCTGGCCAGCCGCAAGCTGGACAAGGCCGTCTCCAAGGGCGTGATCCACAAGAACCAGGCCGCCAACAAGAAGTCGGCCCTGGCTTCCCAGGTCGCCTCCCTCCAGGGCTGACCCCTCCCCGGCACCGGGTTCGCCGCCGCCCCTCTCTCCGCCTCCCGGCCCCCTCGGGCAGGAGGCCAGCGCGGCCCCCGACCGCCGTCATCCGGCGCGCACCGGCCTGTTCGCCACGCGGGCGCGCCGACCCAGCTGCACGACGAAGCGCCGGGACCTGCCTCCCCAGGACGGTCCCGGCGCTTCGCCGTTCCACGGCCGGCCACCACGATTGGCCGCCCACGGCGGCCGCCCAGGCGGGTGGCCGCCGTGCGCCGCTCAACGCATCCGGGCCGCCCGGGAGATCGTCACCACCGCCCGCTCCAGGGCATAGGCCGGGTCGTAACCGCCGCCCTTGACCGCCAGATCGGCCTCGGCCACCGCCCGCAGCGCCAACGCCACCCCCTGCGGGCTCCACGAGCGCGCCTGCTTGCGGGTCTGCTCCACCTTCCACGGCGGCATCCCGAGCTCCCGCGCCAGGTCGGCACCGCGCACCCCGCGCTGCTGCGCCGACCCCACCTTGCCGATCGCCCGCACGCTCTGCGCCAGCGCACTGGTCACCAGCACCGGGGCCACCCCCACGGCCAGGGCCCAGCGCAGCTGCTCCAGCGCCTCCGCCGCCCGCCCCTCCACGGCCCGGTCGGCGACCTGGAAGCTCGTCGCCTCCGCCCGCCCGGAGTAGTAGCGGGCCACGGCGGCGGCGTCCACCGGCCCCTCGATGTCCGCCACCAGCTGGGCACAGGCCGAGGCCAGCTCGCGCAGGTCGCTGCCGACCGCGTCCAGCAGGCTGCGGCAGGCGTCCTCGCTGGCCTGCCGCCCGGCCGCGCGGAACTCGCCGCGGACGAACGCCAGGCGCTCGGCGGCCTTGGTGAGCTTGGCGCACGCCACCTCACGGGCCCCCGCCTTGCGGGCCGCGTCCAGCAGCCCCTTGCCCTTGGCGCCGCCCGCGTGCAGCAGCACCAGCGCCGTGGACTCGTCCGGCGCGGCCAGGTACGCCTTCAGCTCCTTGATCACGTCCGCGCCGAGGTCCTGCGCCGCGCGCACCACGATCACCTTGCGCTCGGCGAACAGCGACGGGCTGAGCAGTTCGGCCAGCCGCCCCGGCTGGAGCGAGCCGGGCTGCAGATCGTTGACGTCGGTGTCCGGATCGACCTCGCGGGCGGCCCGCAGCACCGCCGCGGCGACGCGGTCCTGCAGCAACTCCTCCGGGCCGACCGCCAGCGTCACCGGCGCGAGCAGATCGTCCTCGTCCTTCTTCCTGGCCACCGCACCAGCATGGCACGCCGCCCGGACACCCCCGGCACGGGTACGCGGGCCACCGGTGCACGGGCCACCGGTGCACGGGCCGCCCGGGACGCGGCCTGCGCGCTCCCGGGCGCTCCGGGGCGGGCGACGGCCCACCCGGCCCACCACCCCAGAATGGGGGGCATGGAGCACGACACCGCCCACGCCCCCGACACCGCGCTGCTGCTCGTCCTCGCCGACCGCGACGACGCCGAGGAGCTGGCCCACGAGGTGGCCGCGCGACACCCGGGGCTGCCCGCTCCCCGCGTCGTCCGCGAGTACCTGGCCGGTGAGGACGACGCCGAGGACGCCCAGTGGCTGGTGGTCCTGGAGGACCCCGCCGGACACCTGACGGCCGAGGACGTCGCCGCCCTGCGCGAGCGGGTCGCCGAGTACGAGGGCTGGCTGGAGTTCGACTAGCCGCGGTCGTCGGAGGCCGAGGAGCCGCGGATCACCGCGCGCGGGGCGTCCCCGCCGCCGGCGACCGCGACGTCGCCGTGCCGGTCCGTGCGCAGCACCGTCGCCCCCACCGCCTCCAGGGCCCGCAGGGTGGTCGGCGCCGGATGCCCGTAGCCGTTGCCGGCGCCGCAGGAGATCACCGCCACCCGCGGCGCCAGCCGGCCGGTCAGCTCGTGCTCCTGCATGCCGGAGCCGTGGTGGGCGACCTTCAGCACGTCGGCCGCGGGCAGCTCCGGGTGTTCCCGCATCAGCAACCGCTGCGCCTCCGGCTCCAGGTCGCCGAGGGCCACCACGCGCAGACCGTCCACCTCCATCTCCAGGGCGACGCTGCTGTTGTTGTGCCCCGGGGCCGCCCGGGCCTGCGCCGAGGACAGCAGCGTTCCGTCCGGCCCGGCGCGCGGCCACAGCACCCGCCAGCTCACCCCGCCCACGGCGCGCCGCTCACCGGCCGCCGCCAGGAGCAGCGGCACCCCGGCCTCCTCCGCCCAGCGGGCCACCAGTTCCTCGGCCGCGTCGTCCGCGTCGTCCGCCCACCACCGCGCCCGGTCCTCGGGCGTCGGCGGCGGCGGAACCTGCACGGCCCCCACCGCCCGGCCGCGCAACACCCCGGGCAGGCCCGCGACGTGATCGGCGTGCGGGTGGGTCAGGATCACCAGCGGCACGCTGCGCACCCCGAGGTCGCGCAGGCAGTCGTCCACCGCCTCCGGGTCGGGGCCCGCGTCGATCACCAGGGCGCTGCCCTCGCCGGCGCGCACCACCAGCGCGTCGCCCTGGCCGACGTCACAGGCCACCAGACGCCACCCCGCCGGCGGCCAGCCGGTCAGCGGGGCGGTCAGGGCGCCGGTCACCGGCTGCGGGCGCACCAGCGCCAGCAGCAGCGCCACGGCGGCCAGCGCGGCCACCGGCGGCCGCCGCGCCGCCCGGCGCGCGACGGCCACCAGCGCCGTGGCGACCACCGCGAGCAGCGCCCCACCGGCCCAACCGGACGGCCAGGCCACCGTGGCGCCCGGCAGGGCGGCGCCCTGCTCGGCCACGGCCGCGATCCAGCGCGCCGGCCAGGCCGCCAGCCAGGCCAGCGCGCCGCCCACCGCGGGCGCGAACGGGGCACAGCCCAGCGCCAGGAAGCCCAGCACGGTGGCCGGGGCCACCGCCGGCTCCACCAGCAGGTTGCAGACCACGCCCACCACGCTGGCCTGCCCGGTGAACACCACCGCCAGCGGGGCGCAGCACACCTGGACGGCTGCCGCGCCGCCCACCAACCGGGCCGGCGGCCCCGGCCACCCCCGGCGGCACAGCGCCTCGCCCCAGCGCCGGCCCAGCGTGACCAGGGCCGTGGTGGCGGCCACGGAGAGGGCGAACCCCCAGGACCGGGAGAGCCAGGGGTCGAGCAGCAGCAGCGCCAGCGTCGCCCCCGCCACGGCCGGCACCGCCTGCCGCCGCCGGCCCAGGGCGAGCGCCGCCATGCCGATCAGGCCCATCGCCGCCGCCCGCAGCACGCTCGGCTGCGGCCGGCACAGCACCACGAAGGCGACCACCAGCAGCGTCCCCAGGGCGGCCACCCACCGCAGCGGCAGGCCCAGCCGGCCGGCCGGCCCGCCTCGCTCGGACCGGGCCGCCCGGGACAGTCCGCCCGGCCCGACCACCACCGCCAGCAGGATGGTGAGGTTGGTGCCGGAGACGGCGGTCAGGTGCAGCAGGTCGGTGCGGCGGAACGCCTCGGTCAGTCCGTCCGGCATCCGGGAGGTGTCACCCACCACGAGGCCCGGGAGCAGCGCCCGCGCGTGTGGGTGCAGCCGGTCGGTGACGGCGCGCAGGCCGGCCCGGAAGGTCTCCGCGGCCCGCTGCACCGGGTGGGGCGCGGCGAGGACGCGCGGCGGGCCGTGGGCGAAGGCGACCGCCGCGAGGTGCTCCCCGGGCCCGGCCTCGGCGAGCTGGACGGTCGCCTCCACCCGGGTGGAGGGCTGGAGGTCCAGCCAGGCGCCGGTCGGCCCGCCGGTGACCACGAGCAGGACCGGCGCGCGCAGCCGCCGCGGCGGGCCCTCGCCCGGCAGCGCGACCCGTTCCACCCGGACTTCGAGCGTCGCCTGGTCGTGCTCGGCGAGCGGGGCGCCGGCGGCGGGGCTCCGCTCCGGGTCCGCGGTGACGGTGAACCAGGCGGTGACCGTGGCCCGGCGGGCGGCCGGCTCGGCCAACGGACCGCCGCGGACCGTGGTCAGCCGGGCCGCGCAGGCGGCGCACACCACCGCCGCGCACAGCAGGGCGCCGACGACCGTCAAGCCCCGGCGCGGCGGCCCGGCCCGGCGCCGCACCGCCGAGCGGCCCGGGCGGGCGACCGCCCAGGCCACGACGGCCGCCGCCAGCAGCACCCCGGCGGCCGCCCAGGCCGCCCCGGGCGTCCCGGACAGGGCGGCCGCGGCGGCGGCCCAGGCGACCCCGGCGGGGAGCGCCAGCCGCAGGTCGGTGGGTGCGGCCGGCGGGCGGGACGCCGCTGCCGCGGGACGGGGCACGGCCGTCGCCGGCGCGGGGAGCGGGAGGAGGCCGGTCACAGCCGCACCAGTTCCTCGATCTCGGCGAACCGCTGGTCCCCGATGCCGTCCACGTCGCGCAGTTCGTCGACCGAGGTGAAGCCGCCGCGGTCCTCGCGGTGGTCGATGATCCGCTGGGCCAGCACCGGGCCGACGCCGGGCAGCGCGTCCAGCTGTGCGGCCGTGGCCTGGTTGAGACTCACCGGCGCGGCCACGGCGGCCGGTCCGGGGGTCTCGGGGCCGTCCGGCGCGACCGGCGGGGCACCGGAGGCCGCGGGCAGGCCGACCAGGATCTGCTCGCCGTCGCTGAGCGGCCGGGCCAGGTTCAGTGAGGTGGTGTCGACGCCGGGCAGGGCGCCGCCCGCCGCGGCCACCGCGTCGGCCACCCGGGAGCCGGCCGGCAGTTCACGAACCCCCGGCTCCTCGACCCGCCCGGCGACGTGCACCACCAGGGCGCCGGACGCGGAGGGCGGCGCGGTCGAGGCCGGCTGCGCCGGGGGTGACGGGGCCTCCGCCGGGAGGTCCTCCGGGCCCTCCGGGTGGGCGGTGGCGCCGGGAGCCTCCGGCGGGTCCTGGGCGGGCTCGGCCGCCGCGGTGACGGCCGGGATCTCGACGGCGCGCGGCCGGGCGAGCCAGAGGTGGTGCACGGCCAGCGCGGCGGCGACCACCAGCACGGCGGCCAGCGCCAGCAGGGAGCGGCCGTCCAGGCCGAGCCGCACGGTCTCCCGGGCGGCGCCCGCGCGCCGGCGCAGGGCGAGCAGCGGGCGCCGGACCCGGCCGGCCGCCCCCGCTCGCGAGGCCGGCGGCCCACCCGGCGCCGACGGCCCGGCGGACGGCGACCCGGCGGCGGACGCCCCGGCGGACGACGACGCGCCCCCGGGCGACGCCTCGCCGGACGACGCCGCCGGGGACGGAGCCTCGCCGGGCGGCGCCTCCCCGGGCGGCGGCGCGTGGGTGGCCGGGCCCGGCGGCTGCCCGAGGACCAGCAGCGGCCGGCGCGGGGCGGCGGCGTCGAACAGCGCCCGCATCCGGGCACGGGCGTGCTCGGCCGCCTCCGGCGGGGTGCCGGGGCCGGTCGCGGCGCGCGGCCCGGCGGGGGCGGGCACCGGACCGGCGGCGGCGTCGGCACGGGCGGGACGGGCGGCAGGGGCGAGACGGGCTGGAGCGGCGACGGGAGCGGAGGCGGTGCCGGAAGCGGAGACGGAAGCGGAGGCGGGGCCGGGAAGGCGTTCGGTGTCCATGTCCTGACGCTAGGTCGCCGGCACGGGGGCGCGACAGCCCCCACTTCTGCCTGTGGATAACTTCGCCGGCCCCAGGAGAACCGCAGGTCAGTGCGGGGACACCACGATCGCCAGCAGCCCCGGCCCGACGTGCGCGCCGATCACCGCGCCGACCTCCTCCACGTAGAGGTCGCGCAGGTTGGGAATCCGTTCACGCAGCCGCTCGGCCAGCGGCACCGCCCGCTCGGCGGCGGCCAGGTGGTGCACCGCCACGTCCACCCGCTCCGCCGCCGCGTACTCCACGGCCAGCTCCTCCAGCCGGGCGATCGCCCGGGAGGCCGTGCGCACCTTCTCCAACGGCAGGATCCGCCCCTCCGACAGGTGCAGCAGCGGCTTGACCGCCAGCGCGGAGCCGAGCAGCGCGCGAGCGGCGCCGATCCGGCCGCCGCGGCGCAGGTACTCCAGGGTGTCCACGTAGAAGTAGGCCCGGGTGCCCGCCAGGCGGTGCTGGGCGGCCGTCGCCACCTCCTCCAGCCCGCCGCCCGCCTCGGCCGCCCGGGCGGCGCTGAGCACCGCGTAACCGAGCGCCATGCCCACCATCTGGCTGTCCACCACCCGCACCGGGATCGGCGACTGCGCCGCCGCCAGCTCCGCCGCCTCCACCGTCCCGGACAGCTGCGCCGAGATGTGCACCGACACCACCGCCTCGGCGCCGGCCTCGGCGGCCGCCCGGTAGGCGTCGACGAAGTGTTGGATGGGCGGCCGGGAGGTGGTCACGGTGCGCAGCCGCTGCAGGGCGTAGGCGACCGAGCGCGGCGACACCTCGGTGCCCTCCTCCAGCGCCTGGCCACCCATCACCACGGTCAGCGGCACGACCGTGACGCGGTGCCGTTCCACGGCGCTGTGCGGCAGGTAGGCCGTGGAGTCGGTGACGAGGGCGACGGGGTGGGGCATGGGCGCGAGGGTACCCGCAGCCCCACCGCGGGCACAGCGAGGCTCCCGAACCGGCACGGGTGGCGGGGCCGGCCACCGGGCGGAACCGGGCGCTCCGGTCCGCCCCACGGCCCGTCACCGCCGCTAGCCGGACTCCCCCGTGGGGCGCGGCCGGTCCTGACGGGTCGGCCCGGAGCGGCGGGGATCCGCCTCCGGCTCCGCCGCCGGATCGCCGGGCGAGGCCGTGCCGAAGGCGCCGAGCGTGCCCCACCGGCCGGCGTCCGGATCACGCTTGCCGAGCGAAGGCCGCCCTCCCGGCGCGCCGCCGCGGCCACCCCGCTCCCGCCGTTCCTCCCGCGCCGGCTCCCCCGCGCCGGCGTCGGAGGCGGCCCCGTCGGAGGGGGCCGGACCGGACGCGCTCTCCCAGTGCCGCAGGGCCTCGGTCTCCGTGCGGATGGCGTCGGTCAGCCGGGACAGGTCGTGCGCGTCCGTCCGGTAGCGACGCTCCCGCGCCGCGCGGCGCAGCGCGTCGGACGCCTCCACGATCTGCTCGACCTGCGGGCGCAGCGCCTCGAAGCGCTGCCCGGTCCGGGCGTCGTCCACCTCGCGCTCCAGGGCGCCCAGCTCGGCGTCGAGCCCGGCGGCCGGCTCGGCCAGCGCGTCCAGCATGGCCAGGGAGTCCCGCAGCTGCGGGTCGGCCTCGACCGAGGCGGCCAGCACCTGCCGGGTCTGCTGCAGACTGCCGCGCAGCGCCAGCCGGGCCGCGGCGATCCGCCCGGCCAGGCCGGGACGGGTCCGGCTGCGCACCTGGAGGGCGGCGTCCTCCGCGGTGCGCCGCACCTGGGGGATCACCCGCTGCTCGACGGTGCGCTTGACCCGCACGGCGGCGTACACGGACAGCGTGGTGACCAGCACGAAGAGGACCGCCAGCATGCCGAAGACGGTCAAGATGGCATCTCCTCCGTCGGCGAGTTGGACTTCCGGCACCGTTCGCCTCCTCCGCTCGGGCGCCCCCTTCCCCGTCAACGGTAGCGAGGGGTCCCGGGGTTCCGTCAGTGCGCGCGCCCGCCATCACCGCCGAACCACGCGGGCCCGCACGGGCGCACGCCGGGCCGGGCAGGAAGGCGCCGGAACGCGCCGACGCCGCCGGCCCCGCGCGGCGCGCCCCCCACGGGGAGCGGCCGCGCCGGGCCGACGGCGTCACACCGACGGCGGCGAGCGGTCAGGCCGAACGATCGGGCCGAACGATCGGGCCGAACGGTCAGGCCGGGACGATGTTCACCAGCTTGGGCGCCCGGACGATCACCTTCCGCACCTCGGCGCCGCCGAGCGCCGCCACCACGCCCTCGTCCGCCAGCGCCAGCGCGCGCAGTTCCTCCTCGCTGGAGGACGGCGGCACCTCCAGGCGCGCCCGCACCTTGCCGCGCACCTGCACCACGCAGGTCACGGTCTCCTCGCGGAGCAGCGCCGGGTCGGCCTGCGGCAGCGGCTCGTGGGCCAGCGACCCCTCGTGCCCCAGCCGCCGCCACAGCTCCTCGGCGATGTGCGGGGCCAGCGGGGCGACCAGCAGCACCAGCTTCTCGGCCGCCTCCCGCGGGGTGGCCTGCCCGCCGGCCGCCCGCTTGGTGAGGTGGTTGTTGAACTCGATGGCCTTGGCGATCGCCGTGTTGAACCGCAGGCCCTCCATGTCGCGGCGCATCCCGTCGATCGTCCGGTGCAGCAGCCGCTCGGTCTCCGCGTCCAGCGGCTCGTCGACCACCACGACCTCGCCGGTGGCCTCGTCCACCACGGTGCGCCACAGCCGCTGCAGGAAGCGGAAGGAGCCCACCACCGCGCGGGTGTCCCACGGCCGCGAGACGTCCAGCGGCCCCATCGCCATCTCGTACAGCCGCAGCGTGTCCGCGCCGTACTCCTCGAAGATCTGGTCGGGGGTGACCGAGTTCTTCAGCGACTTGCCCATCTTGCCGTACTCGCGCCGCACCGGCTCGTCGTTCCAGAACCAGCCGCCGTCGCGCTCGACGACCTCCTCCGCCGGCACGTACACGCCCCGGGAGTCGGTGAAGGCGTAAGCCTGGATCATGCCCTGGTTGAACAGCCGGTGGAACGGCTCCGCGGAGGAGACGTGCCCCAGGTCGAACAGGATCTTGTGCCAGAACCGCGCGTACAGCAGGTGCAGGACGGCGTGCTCGGAGCCGCCCACGTACAGGTCCACGCCGCCCGGGTCGCCGGTGGAGGCGTCCGTGCCGTCCTTCGGCCCCATCCAGTACGCCTCGACGGCCGGGTCGACCAGCCGCTCGGTGTTGGTCGGGTCCAGGTAGCGCAGCTCGTACCAGCACGAGCCGGCCCAGTTGGGCATGGTGTTGGTCTCACGGCGGTAGCGCTTCGGCCCGTCGCCCAGGTCGAGGGTGACCTCCACCCACTCCCGGTTGCGGGACAGCGGCGTCTCCGGGCTGGTGTCGGCGTCCTCCGGGTCGAAGGTCCGCGGCCGGTAGTCGTCGATCTCCGGCAGCTCGACCGGCAGCATGGAGTCCGGCAGCGGAACGGCCACGCCGTCCTCGTCGTAGACGATCGGGAAGGGCTCGCCCCAGTACCGCTGCCGGCTGAACAGCCAGTCCCGCAGCCGGTAGGTGACGGTGCCCTCGCCCAGCCCGCGCTGCTCCAGCCAGCCGATGACGGCCTTCTTGGCGTCCGGCACGCTCAGCCCGTCCAGCGACAGGCCCTCGCCGGTGGAGGCCGTCAGTGTGGCGTCGGTGTTGGCGGTGAAGGCGTCGTCCCAGGCCGCCGGGTCGGTGCCCAGCCCCGAGTCGGCCGGCGGGGCGACCACGCAGCGGATCGGCAGGCCGAAGGCGCGCGCGAAGGCGAAGTCCCGGGAGTCGTGGCCGGGCACGGCCATGATGGCGCCGGTGCCGTAGCCCATCAGCACGTAGTCGGCGACGAACACCGGGATGCGCTCCCCGTTGACCGGGTTGATCGCGTACCCGCCGGTGAAGACGCCGGTCTTCTCCCGCGTCTCCGCCAGCCGCTCCACGTCCGACTCGCCGCCGACCGCCTTGCGGTACGCCGCGACGGCCTCCGCCGGCGTGGCGGCGCCGCGGGTCCAGGCGGCGGGCGGCTCGGCGCCGTCCGGGCCGGTCGGCCACGCCTGCGGCACGATCCCGTCCACCAGCGGGTGCTCCGGGGCCAGCACCATGTAGGTGGCGCCGAACAGGGTGTCCGGACGGGTGGTGAAGACGGTGACCGGCCCCAGCTCCGGGTGGCCGTCCAGCGCGAAGTCCACCCGGGCGCCCTCGGAGCGGCCGATCCAGTTCCGCTGCTGCAGCTTGATGGCCTCCGGCCAGTCCAGCCGGTCCAGGTCCCGCAGCAGCCGCTCGGCGTAGGCCGTGATGCGCATCTTCCACTGCCGCAGGTTGGCCTTGAAGACCGGGAAGTTGCCGCGCTCGGACCGGCCCTCGGCGGTGACCTCCTCGTTCGCCAGCACCGTGCCCAGCCCCGGGCACCAGTTGACCGGCGCCTCGTCGGCGTAGGCCAGCCGGTAGCCGCTCAGCACGTCCTCCTGCTCGGCGCGGCCCAGCTCCGCCCACGGGCGGCCGTCCGGCGTCGGCCGCTCACCGCGCTCGAAGCTGGCGCGCAACTCGGCGATCGGGCGGGCGCGCTGCGCCTCGGGGTCGTACCAGGAGTCGAAGATCTGCAGGAAGATCCACTGCGTCCAGCGGTAGAACTCCGGGTCGGTGGTCGCGACGGACCGCCGGGAGTCGTGGCCCAGGCCCAGCCGGCGCAGCTGGCGGCGCATGTTGGCGATGTTGGCCTCGGTGGTCACCCGCGGGTGCGTGCCGGTCTGCACCGCGTACTGCTCGGCGGGCAGGCCGAAGGCGTCGTAGCCGAGGGTGTGCAGGACGTTGTGGCCGGTCATCCGCTTGTACCGGCTGAAGACGTCGGTGGCGATGTAGCCGAGCGGGTGTCCGACGTGCAGGCCCGCCCCCGAGGGGTACGGGAACATGTCCATCGCGTACACCTTCGGGCGGTCGCCCAGCTTGTCCGGCTCGCCGAGGGGGCCGGCGGGGTTGGGCGCCTCGAAGGTGCCCGCGGACTCCCAGTAGTCCTGCCAGTGCCGCTCGATCCGTCCGGCCAGCTCCGCCGTGTAGCGGTGCGTGCCCGTGTCGCTCTGCTCGTTCATGCTCTCTCTCGACCTCGACTCCACGAAACGACAAAGCCCCCTCGCTCAGGAGGGGGCCGCCGCGCTGCCCGTCGGTTGTCCGATTCCGGGTTCAGCGCGGCCGGCGAAGCAGAAGCTGCGCGGCGTCCATGGGGCCAGGGTACCCGACCGGTCGGCGACGGAGCGTCGCGTTCCGCCCCGCCCGGGCACGGGAGTCAAGGAGTGGAGCTAAGGGGACTTGAACCCCTGACCTCTTGCATGCCATGCAAGCGCTCTACCAGCTGAGCTATAGCCCCATGTCAACCGCTGGGTGTGTGCCCGCGGCGACCTGACTCACTGTACACGGGCCCGGCGGCCGGCCGCGAATCCCCCCGGCCGGGCGGCTCACCGAACCGGCCCCCGAGTGGCTACCGGGGGCGTCCATGGGAAAAAGTTACTGCGGCGGCCGCCGGGACCCACCGGACGGCGCCCCCGATCCAGCAGCCAGATGGAAGACGCGAGCCGCGCACCGTGAACGCAGACCGCACGTCGAGTGCGTCCCCCGCCAGCACGCATCCCGACCGCCGCCCCGCTGCCTCGCGGGGCGGTACCGCCGCCGGCCGCCCGCCGCGCCAGGGGCGGCCGTGGCTCCTCCCGCTCCTGCTGCTGCTCGCCGTCGTGGCCGGGCTGACCGTGCGGGAGCTGGCCGGCGCCTCGCTGATCGACGCCCGGGTGTACCAGGCCCAGGGCGAGGCGCTGGTGGCCGGCACGCCGCTGTACGAGGTACGGGCGACCGCGCTGCGGCTGCCGGCCACCTACCCCCCGTTCGGGGCGATGCTGTTCGTCCCGCTGGCCGCGATGGGCCCGACGACGCTGGCGATCGCCTCCTACGCCGCCAACGCGGCGCTGCTCGCGGCCTTCGTGTGGCTGTCGCTGCGGCTGGTGCTCGGCGAGCGGGCCCCGCGGGGTGTCCGGGCGGTCAGCTGGGTGCTCGGGCTGTCGGCCGCCGCCATATTCGTCGAACCGGTGTGGACCACGCTCGGCTACGGCCAGGTCAACCTGCTGATCGGCACGCTGGTGCTGTGGGACTTCACCCGGCGGCCGGGGCATCCGCTCACCGGCCTCGGCACCGGACTGGCCACCGGCATCAAGCTCACCCCGGCCCTGTTCGTGTTCTTCCTCGCCTGCTGCGCGGTCGTCGCCGCGGTGCGCGCCGCCCGGGACGCCGACCCGGGACGGGCCGCCCGGCTGCGGGCCCAGGCGCGGAGCACCGGACGCGCCGCGCTGACCTCGGTGGCGGTCTTCCTCGGCACGGTCGCCCTCGGCTTCGCCGCCCTGCCGTCGGCCGCGGTGACGTTCTGGACGGACCTGATGTTCTCCGCCGACCGGGTGGGGCGGGTGGAGGACTCGCAGAACCAGTCGCTGCGCGGCGCCGCGGCACGGCTGCTGCACACCGTCGAGCCGGGGATCTCCTGGCAGGTCGCGGCGGTCCTGGTGGCGGCGGTGGGGCTGGCCGCCGCCGTGGCCCTCGCGCTGCGGTCGGCGACCGCTCCCCCCGGCGCCCCGGCGCCCGGGAGGCCGTCGCCGCTGGCCTGGGCGGTGGTGGCCTGCGCGCTGGTCGGGCTGCTGGTCAGTCCGGTGTCGTGGACCCACCACTGGGTGTGGTGCGTGCCGCTGGGCATCCTGCTGGTGGTCGAGGCGCGGGCCCGGCGCGGCACGGCGTGGTGGGCGCTGACCGGGGTCACCGCGGTGGTCTTCCTGGCCCAGCCCACCTGGCGCCTGCCGCACTACGACCACGTGGAGCTGTCGCAGACCCCGCCGGAGATGGTGATCGGCTCGGCCTACGTCCTGCTGGCACTGGGCATGCTCGGCCTGTGCGTCCGGCTGGCGCTGCGGCCACGCCGACCGCGGGCGGCCGGCTCCGCCCCGGCCGCGGCGCCCGAGTCGTCCGCCACGCCCGGGGCCACCGGCGCGCCCGGGGCCGCCGACGCGGGCGGCGGCGCGGACCCGGCCGGCAGGGAGCGTTCCCGGTTCGTGTCGCGATAGCGCCGATCCGCCCCCGAGGCTCGCCAGAATCCCGCCCGAACCCGCCAAGAGGCACGCCGCAGCCCCACCGGAACCCGGCCGCAGCGGTACCCGCCCACCGCCCGAAACGGCAGCTCAGCGGGATGTCGGGTTTCCTGAGACCTCTGATACCGGTGATACCGGTGTAAACACCACCCCTGTCCGCGCTCGACCACCCCGCCGTGCCGCGCCTAGAACTGGCCACGGCAGAAACGGCGGGGACAGCGATCGGGGGGTCGGCACCCGCCACGGTCCCGCCGTTGACTCAACAACGAGAAAGGCGGGTGTAGACGTTGCCTGACGTCGCACGCCGTGGATTCCTGGGGCTCGCGGCCGCGCTGGGAGGCACGGCCGCCGGACTGACCGTGGCCCCGGTCACCACCGAGAAGGCCGTCGCCGAGACCGTGAGCGGCGGCGGCTCCTGCCCTCCGCTGCCGGGCGCGGTCACCGTCACCCGGGACGATCCCCGATACGCCTACCTGAGCACCCGGGGCCTCAACACCCGTTTCAGCAACCAGCCGGACTCCATCCACCAGGTGTTCTCCACCGAACAGGTGCGGCAGGTGGTGGAGGACGCCGTCCGCGCCGGACGCCGCATCGCCGTGCGCAGCGGCGGGCACTGCCTGGAGAGCCTGGTCGACAACCCCGAGGTGCGGTCCGTCATCGACCTCGCCGAGATGAACGAGGTCTACTACGACCCCGCCCGGCAGGCCTTCGCCGCCGAGGCCGGCGCCCAGCTCGGACAGGTCTACCGCTCGCTGTACCTCGGCTACGGCGTCACCATACCCGGCGGCACCTGCCCCACCGTGGGCCTCGGCGGCTACGTCAGCGGCGGCGGCTTCGGCGCGATGTGCCGCCAGCACGGGCTGATCGTCGACCACCTGTACGCCGTGGAGGTGGTCGTCGTGGACAGCGCCGGCCGCGCCCGCACCGTCGTCGCCACCCGCGAGCCCTCCGACCCCAACCGCGAGCTGTGGTGGGCGCACACCGGCGCCGGCGGCGGCAACTTCGGCGTCGTCACCCGCTACTGGTTCCGCGCCCCGGGCGCCCAGGGCGACGACCCGACCACGCTGCTGCCCAAGCCGCCCCGCACCATCCTGCGCACCACGGTCAGCTGGCCGTGGAGCGGGATGAACGAGGCGTCCTTCGCCCGCCTGGTGCGCAACCACGGCGAGTGGCACGCCCGCAACAGCGGCGACGGCTCCCCGTACGCCAGCCTGTTCAGCGGCCTCTACCTGAACCAGCGGATCGTCGGGGCGGTGACCCTGGACGCGCTGATCGACGGCAGCCTGCCGAACGCGCAGGCGCTGATGGACGACTACGTCGCGGCGCTGAACGCGGGGGTGACCGCCCCGAGCACGGTCACCAACCGCACCGCGCCCTGGCTGGCGTCCACCCTCGCCGGCCTCGCCGACCCCGGCATGTACAGCCGGGCCAAGGGCAAGGGCGCCTACCTGCGCAAGCCGTACACCGACGCCGAGATCGCCACCGTCTGGAAGCACGTCTCCGACCCGGCCTACAACGGCCGCGCCCTGGTGCTGCTGTACTCCTACGGCGGGAAGGTGAACACGGTGGCGCCCTCGGCGACGGCCGTGCCGCAGCGGGACTCCATCATCAAGAGCTACATCGGCACCTACTGGGCCGACCCCAACGAGGACGCCAAGCACGTCGACTGGATCCGCGGCTTCTACCAGGAGCTGTACGCCGGCACCGGCGGCGTCCCGCTGTCCAACGACAGCACCGACGGCTCCTACATCAACTACCCCGACGTGGACCTGCTGGACTCCCAGTGGAACCGGTCGGGCGTCCCGTGGCACACCCTGTACTTCAAGGACAACTACCCGAGGCTCCAGCAGGTCAAGGCGCGCTGGGATCCCCGCAACGTCTTCCGGCACGCGCTGTCCGTCCAGGCGCCCGGCTGACGACCGGGCCGACGGCCCACCCGTGACGGACGCGCCCGGGTGAGGGACGGCGCGGGGTGACGGACCGGAGACGACCGAGGGCCCGGCCACCGGATTCGGTGACCAGGCCCTCGGTCGTGACGGCTGTCGACTCGCAGAGTCGAACTGTGGAGCTAAGGGGACTTGAACCCCTGACCTCTTGCATGCCATGCAAGCGCTCTACCAGCTGAGCTATAGCCCCGCCGCGCGGAACGGGAGCGACCGGCCGCCCCTCCCCGGAAAGGGAGAAACCGGCGAACCGCCGCGCGATGGTTGGGTGGTGACCGCCGAAGGAGGCGGACCGTGGAGCTAAGGGGACTTGAACCCCTGACCTCTTGCATGCCATGCAAGCGCTCTACCAGCTGAGCTATAGCCCCGCCGTTCACCGGCGTTGTTCGCGCCGTGAACGAGGTACACATTAGCGGGTCCCCCGCCGAACCGTGAAATCCGGATCGGCGGGGCCCACGCGGACGTACCCGGGCCCGTCGCGGTGCCGTCAGCTGTCGTCGCCGAGCACCGGCTCCGGCAGGCTCCCCGCGTTGTGCTCCAGCAGCCGCCAGCCCCGGCGGCTCTCCCCGAGGATGGACCAGTTGCAGTTCGCCAGGCCGCCCAGGGCGCCCCAGACCTGCGGATCCAGGCCGAGCATCGCGCCGAGGGTCACCCGGATGGCGCCGCCGTGGCTCGCGACCACCAGCAGCCCGCCCTCCTCCAGCTTCTCCACGGCCTGCTCCACCACCGGCACGGTCCGCTCGGCGACCTCCGTCTCCAGCTCGCCGCCACCGCGCCGCACCGGCTCACCGCGCCGCCAGGCGGCGTACTGCTCCGCGTGGCGCTCCTGGATCTCGGCGTCCGTCAGCCCCTGCCACACCCCGGCGTAGGTCTCCCGCAGCCCCGGGTCGTGGGTCACCTCCAGGCCGGTGAGCACCGCGAGCTCCGCCGCCGTGGCCGCGGCCCGGGACAGGTCGGAGGCGATGATGGCGTCCGGATCGAGCGAGGCCAGCAGCCGCGCCGCCCGGCGGGCCTGCAGGACGCCGGTCTCGGTCAGCGGGATGTCCGTGGTGCCCTGGAAGCGCCGCTCCAGGTTCCAGGTCGTCTGGCCGTGCCGCCACAGCACGACCCGGCGGCCCCGGCTCAGCGGGGGCCTCCCTCGGCCGGGGCGTCCTGGGCGGCGCCGGGGCGGTTGCGGGTGGCCTGCGCGTCCTCCGGCAGCGGCAGCTCGGGGCAGTCCTTCCACAGCCGCTCCAGCGAGTACTCCACCCGGGTCTCGGCGTGCTGGACGTGGATCCAGATGTCGGAGTAGTCCAACACGATCCAGCGTCCGTCACGCTCGCCCTCGCGGCGTACGGGCTTGGCGGCGCACTCCTTCAGGAGGCGCTCCTCGATCTCGTCGACGATCGCCTTGACCTGGCGGTCGTTGGCCGCCGAGGCGATCAGCCAGGCGTCGGCGAACGGCAGCACACCGCTCACGTCGTAGGCGATGATGTTCTGCCCGAGCTTGTCCGCGGCCGCCTGGGCGGCGTGCGCGACGAGTTCCAAGGCGCGGTCGGATACGGTCACGTGGCTTCTCTCTGTCGGGCCGGGGCCCCACCGGCCGTGGGATCCGCCCAGGCGCTGGGGGCCGGACGGGGGAACGGCGGGCGGGCCGGGTACGACTCCCAGGTTCTCACGAACGCACCCGCCCGCTCACCGGCCGGCCGCCCCGCCCGCCGACCGGCCGCCGGGCCGGACCCGCGCGCCGGAACCCTACTCACCGGCGGCGCCGGCGTAGTCCTGGCCGAGCACCACCAGCACGTCCGCGGTCTGCGCCACCTCCGAGCGCCGGGCCGCCTCCTCGCCGAGGCCGAGGATGCCGGCCACCTGCCGGGCCGTGGCCTCGTCGGCGGGATCCGTCCACAGCACCTCGGTGGTCGCGGCGACCTCCTCCGCGGTGCCGCCGCCGGGCACGAAGGTGTAGCCGGCGTTCACCAGCTCCACCTGCGCCTGCTGCGCCTTCGCCTCGTCGCCGGAGGCGTCCCGGAGGGTCACCCGGGGCAGGCCGTTGCCCTCGGCGTTGCTGATCGCCCCGCCCAGCACGTCCCGGACCACCTCGGCGGCCTGCTCGCCCTGCAGGGTTCCGTCGTCGGCCGCCGGCAGCTCCACCGTCTCCAGGCGGCCGTCGCGGGCGTGGCCGCCGAGGGCCACCATGGCAGCGGCCAGCTCGTCGTCCGGGAGGGATGGGTCGGGCACGCCGAGCCGGCGCACCAGCGTCCCCGCCGCCTCGGTGGTCTGCGGCACCTCGGCGAAGACGGCGGCCATCACCCGGCCGAAGCGGGCGAGCCGGGCCGAGGCGTCCTCGCCCGGCGCCTGGTAGGTGGCGTAGGCCACGGCGGCGTAGCCGTCCAGGTGGCCGGGGCCCTGCGGCACCAGCACCTGCTCGGCCGCCTCCGGGCTCCCGGCGCCCTCCTCGGCCGAGGGGTCGGCGGACGGCTCGGCGGCGGAGTCCGCGGACGTCCGGGGCACGCCGCGCACCTCCACGTCCGCCTCCAGGTCGATCCCGCCCACCGCGTCGACCAGCACCTCCAGGAAGGGGGTGTCCAGCCGCCAGGTGCCGTCGACCGACACGCCGATCAGGTCGGAGAGCGCGTCCCGGGTGCCGCCGGCGCCCTGGGAGTCCAGCGACGCGCCCAGCGAGGTGACACCGGTGCTGCTGTCGCTGATGGTGAGCGCGTCCGGCAGCAGCACGACCGTCCCCCGGTCGCCCGCGGGATCGTCCACCAGCAGGGCGGTGGAGGTCAGGCCGTCGAGGTCGCGCAGGTGCAGCACCAGGACGTCACGGTCGGCCGGGGCACCGCCCGGACCGTCCCCGCGCGAGTTCCACAGCAGGTAGCCGCCCCCGCCGAGCAGCACCAGCGCCCCCACCACGACCAGCGCCACCAGCCGGAGACGCGCCTGGCGGCGGCGCTCGTCGCGCCGCTCGCTGCGGGTCTCGGCGAAGGCCAGCCAGTCGATCACGTCCTCGGACTCGGACTCGTCGTCGACGAAGTCGAACTCCTCGTCGTCGTAGTCCCTCCCCTCGGCCCCGCCCGCCCGGGCGCCCGCGCCGCCCCGGCCCCGTGCGGCGGGCACGCCCGGCCGGGTACGCCGGGCCCCGCCCGCGGCGGCCGTGGTGCCGGCGCGGCCGGCGCCCTCACTGCCGGCGCCCTCACTGCCGGCGGAGTCGTCCGCGGTGCCGCGCTCGGCGGCGCGGCGGGCGGTCGGCGACCCGCCGCCGGCCGGCCGCGTGCCGCCGGGGACCACGGAGGTGACGTCGTGCGAACCGGTGGCGGCGCCGGGAGCCTCGACGGCGGACGGCGCACCGGTGGGGTCGGTGGAGACGGAGCCCCACTGGGCGCCGACGGCCCGGTGGCCGGCGGTGTCGGCGGTCCCGCCGGCGTTCCGGTCGGTGGAGCCGTAGTCCGCGGAACCGTAGGACGTAGCCGTGGAACCGTAGGACGTACCCGTGGAACCGTAGGAGGGATCCGCGGAACCGTAGGAGGGATCCGCGGAACCGTAGGGCGCGCCGGTGCCGTAGGACGCGTCGCCGGTGCCGTAGGACGCGTCGCCGGTGCCGTAGGTCGGGGCGCCGCCGTACGCCCCCTCGGAGCCGTACGACGGGCCGCCGTAGGACTGCCCGTACGCCTCGCCGTAGGACTGCCCGTACCCGGCCTGCGCCCGCCCCTGGTGGCCGCCGGGGTCCGAGTGGCCCTCGCCCTGGTACCCGGCGCCCTGGTAGCCGCCCTGGTAGCCGCCGCCCTGGTGGTCCTGGGCCGGGTAATCCTGGGCCGGGTAACCCTGAGCCTGGTAGCCCTGGGCCTGGTAGCCCTCGCCCTGGTACGCGGAGCCGTCGTACCCCGTGGCGCCGTAGCCCGTGCCGTAGCCGGTGGAGGTGGCGCCGTAGCCGTAGCCGTCCGCCGGGTAGCCCTCGGCGCCGTAGCCGGCCGTCGCGGCGTCACCCGCCCGGCCGTCGTCGTAGCCCTCCTGACGGGGTGTTCCCGCGGTGTCCCGGCCCTCCTCGGGCCAGTCCCACCCGCCGGGGCCGTGCGGCGGCTGCCCGCCGCGGTCTCCGCTTCCCGTCACGCCTCTCCCCGGTACAGCTCCCGCTTGTTGATGTAGCGCACCACGCCGTCGGGAACGAGGTACCAGACGGGCAGGCCCTGGGCAACCCTCTCACGGCAGTCCGTGGAGGAGATGGCAAGCGCGGGAACTTCCACCAGGGAGACGCCGCCCTCCGGGAAGCCCGGGTCCTTCAGGACGTGGCCCGGCCGGGTGCAGCCGATGAAGTGGGCCAGGCCGAACAGGTCCTGCGGGTCGCGCCAGGAGAAGATCTGTGACATGGCGTCGGCGCCGGTGATGAAGAACAGCTGGGTGTCCGGGCCGCGCTCGGCGCGCAGGTCGCGCAGGGTGTCACTGGTGTAGGTGGGGCCGCCCCGGTCGATGTCGATCCGGCTGACCGAGAACTGCGGGTTCGAGGCCGTCGCGATGACCGTCATCAGGTAGCGGTCCTCCGCCGGGGTGACGGTGCGGTCGCTCTTCTGCCAGGGCTGGCCGGTCGGCACGAACACCACCTCGTCCAGGTGGAACATCGCCGCGACCTCACTGGCCGCCACCAGGTGCCCGTGGTGGATGGGGTCGAACGTGCCACCCATCACGCCCAGGCGCCTCGCCTTGCGCCCCGGGATGGGAGCGAGCCCCCGACTACCGGGTGCCGGTGCCGGCGCCGACTGCTCGGTCATGACTCACTCGCTCCGCTCAGGGCCACTTCCGCGTCGCCAGGCGAGCGCCCCGACCGGCTCGCCCGCTTCGCTCGTTCACGTGTTCAGAGCGTACCCCGTCGAGCGGCGGCGGCCCGCCCCAGCCCGCGGCGCACCGCCACGGCCCGGGGCCCCGGCCGCCCGCTCGCACCACGTCGCGGCGGAGGCGGCCAGGGCCCCGGGGACCGCCGTGCTCAGCGGTCGCGGTTGAAGCGCGTGGTGATGAAGAGCAGGAGCAGCAGCACCACGAACGCCCCGGCACCAGCGAGTATCGGCGTGGTCTGGTCGTTGCTGTGCTGCTCGGAGGACTCGGCGAGCAACAGGACGGCGGAGGAGGCGAAGGGGCTCATCGGTGGTCAGGTCTCCGGGGCTCGTCGGGCGGTGGGGAGGAACATGTGATCACGGCCACGCTCCTGCCGGAGCCGGTGACCGCCGCATCATGCTACTCAGGCGTCCCGTCGCCACCGCGCCGCGGCCCCGCGACGCGTGCCGCCGCGCCCTCCGCGGCACCGCCGGCCGCCCGCCCGTCCGCTTCCCGGCCGCCGGCCGGACCTCCGGCCGGGCCCTGCCCTGACGGGGCGTCGTCCGCGTAGCCGCGCAGCAGGAACCACGCACCGAGGACGGCGCCCAGCACGCTCACCACGATCACCACGCGCAGCAGCGTCCCCGGCCCCTGGGCCCCGGCGTCCGCCGCGAGCCGCACGACGGACGGATCGGACAGCTGCTGGACGAGCGTGGATGCGGTCACTGGGTCACTCCTGTGCGTGCGGGGACACCCGGTCCACCGGGCGGACGCCTCACGGCCGGCCGCCGGGCGGATACGGCGTGGGCGCCGGGACGGCGCCGAACCGGGCTGCCCGTCCGAGGGTACGCCGCCCGCACGCCCCCGCCCGCGGCGGGGGCCGCCCGCCCCGGGGACCCGGTGGACGCGCCCGCGGAGCCGTCCCGCCCCGTCCCGGGCACGGCCCGTCGCCGGCCGTCCCGCCTCAGCCCGGGGTGAGGACCACCGACCGGTCGTCCAGCCGCACCCAGGAACCGCTCTCCCGGGGTGAGAGTTCCTGCCCCGGCAGCCCGTCCGGCTGGCCGGTCCCGCTGAACCGCTCCGCCTCGCCGGGCTGCCCGGTCCCACCGGAGGGGCCCTGCTGGTTCCGTCCGTCCGGGTTGGTGACCGCCGGGTTGGCGTTGGTGCCCCGGTAGACCGCCGCCGCCGCGAGGGCCAGCACGCCCACCCCCATCACCAGCGCGAGGATCCACGCGATGAAGCGGTGCCAGCGGCTGTGGTCGACCGGCCGCCAGGGCCGCAGCCCGGCCCCGTAGACCAGTTCGGCCTCTGGATCGTCGTCGTAGTCGTCCGGATCGAAGCGGTCGCCGGAGCGGGGATCGCGGGCCCAACGCGCCCGCCCGGTGCGGCCGAAACCACGCGGCGCGGGACCGGAGCCGGAGGTCGTGATCGCCGATGGGCCGAAACCGGCCGGGCCGTCGACGGCGGGTCGAAGTCGTTCCTGCGCGGACGGTTCGTGTACGGCCGCTGCTCGGACGAAGGCGTCGTCGAGGACCAGGCTGGCGAACTCGTCATCCGCCCCGCCGTGGTCGCCGCTTCGGCCTTCCGGCTGCGGCACATCCCCCAAGTCATCGGGCACCGTTCCAGGGTATTACCCCAGGTGCACGCGTGGGCACCGGTCGAGGACGCTTTTCCGCCGTTCCAGTGGCGAGGGGGCGCGCGGCAACGCCGCACGCCCCCACCCCGCGCCCGTCACGCCGGCCGATCAGCAGCTGGTCACGCCGCCACCGCCGCGCACATGGCCGTCACCGGTCACCACGTACTTGGTGGAGGTCAGCTCCGGCAGGCCCATCGGCCCGCGGGCGTGCAGCTTCTGCGTGGAGATGCCGATCTCCGCCCCGAAGCCGAACTGGCCGCCGTCGGTGAACCGGGTCGAGGCGTTGACCATCACCGCGGTGGAGTCGACGGCCTGCACGAACCGGCGGGAGCGCCGCAGCGAGCGGGTCACGATGGCCTCGGTGTGCCCGCTGGAGTGCCGCCGGATGTGCGCCACCGCCGCGTCCAGCGAGGGCACCACGGCGGCCGCGATGTCGTACGAGAGGTACTCGGTGTCCCAGTCCTCGGCGACGGCCGGAACCACCACGCCCTCGCGGAGCGCGCCCTCGCCGACCGCCCGCGCCGCGATCCGCTGGGTCGCCTCGTCGCCGTGCACCGTGACCCCGGCCTCCGCCAGGGCCGCCAGCGCCATCGGCAGGAAGTCCGCGGCGACCGCCTCGTGCACCAGCACCGTCTCCGCGGCGTTGCAGACGCTGGGCCGCTGCGCCTTGGAGTTGACCAGGATGTCCACGGCCATCGCCAGGTCGGCCTCGGCGTCGACGTAGACGTGGCAGTTGCCCACCCCGGTCTCGATGACCGGGACGGTGGACTCCTCCACCACCGCGCGGATCAGCGAGGCACCGCCGCGCGGGATCAGCACGTCGACCAGGCCCCGCGCCCGCATCAGCTCCTTGACGCTCTCCCGGCTCTCCGACGACAGCAGCTGCACCGCGTCCTCGGGCAGCCCGGCCTCGGCGAGCGCCCCGCGCATCACCTCGACCAGCGCGCGGTTGGAGGCCGCCGCGGAGGAGGAACCGCGCAGCAGCACGGCGTTGCCGGACTTCAGGCACAGCGCCGCCGCGTCCACCGTGACGTTCGGCCGCGCCTCGTAGACGATGCCGACGACACCGAGCGGGACCCGGATCTGCCGCAGCTCCAGCCCGTTGGGGAGGGTCGAGCCGCGCACCACCTCGCCGACCGGGTCGGGCAGGTCGGCGACGTCCCGGATGTCGGAGGCGATGCCGGCGATCCGGCCGGCGTCCAGGGTGAGGCGGTCGATCACCGACTCGGCGGTGCCGGCCTCGCGGGCCCGGCGCACGTCCTCGGCGTTGGCGGCGACGATGGCCTCCGTGGCGGCGACCAGCGCGTCCGCGATCACCTGGAGGGCGGCGTCCTTGACGCTGCGCGGGAGCGGCGCCAGCGCCTCGGCGGCGGTCCTGGCGCGTCGGGCGGCGGCGGTCACGGAGGTGCGGTCGATGGCCTGCTCGGAAGTCATGTGGCAAGCCTACTGAGCGTCCGGGCCGGGAAGTGCGACCTTCCAGGGAGCGAGACCACGTCGGCACGGAGCGTGGTCGCGGCACCACCCCCGGACCGCGGGAGGCCGGAGCACCCACGCCGGGCCGTCGGCGCTCAGCGTTCCCGGTCCGGGATGGCGCGGAAGGGGTGTACGCCCACCGGCAGGGTCGGGGGCGCCCCCCAGCCCTCCGCCGCGCGGCGCCGGTAGGTCTCCCGGTCCACGACCTCCAGCCCCACGATCTCCCAGGGCGGCAACCCCGCCGAGGTGCGGTGCTCGCCCCACAGCCGCAGCGCCATCGCCGCCGCGTCGTGCAGGTCGCGGGCCTCCTCCCAGTAGCGGATCTCCGCGTGGTCGTCGGCGTACCGGCTGGTGAGCAGGAACGGGTGGTCGTCGGCGAGCTTGGTCAGCGCCCGGCGCAGCCGCGGCAGCGGCTCGGCGGGGCCGGACATGCTGAGGGTGATGTGCCACAGCCGTCCGACGTCGGCGGCGTCCGGCGACCCGGTGGGCGCGGGCAGCCGCGTCGGCCCGATGGACGGCACCCGGGGCCCGCCCGGCGGCGGGGCCGAGGGCCCGGTCGGCCGGGCGGGCGGCGTGGCGGAGCCGCGCGGTGGCCGCTCCCCGGGCACCTCGGCGCGGGGAAGGCCCGCGGTCGACCGTCGCTCGGGACCCCACCCCGGGGTCGTGCCAGTACGTCCCTCCACCGACGGCCTCCTGCCGGTCGCCTCACGACTCCTGCCGGTCACCCGGGCCCGCACCCGCCCCGCCGGGCCACCCGGTCCCCGCCACCGCCGGGCCGCGGGGCGGAACGGGCGGGGTGGGAGGGTCAGCCGTCCAGCAGCACGAGGTCGTCGCGGTGCACGACCTCCCGTTCGTACTCCGGGCCGTACTCCTTGGCCAGCTCGTGGGTGGACCGGCCGAGGAGCACGGGCAGTTCCCTCGCATCAAAGTTGACCAGTCCCCGGGCGACGATGTGGCCGTTTTCGTCGATAAGGTCAACCGGGTCGCCCGCCGAGAAGTCACCCTCGACGCCGGTCAGGCCGGCCGGGAGCAGGGAGAGCCGGCGGCGCACCACGGCGTCCACGGCGCCGGCGTCTAGGCGGAGCGTGCCCCGCCCCTCGGTGGCGTGGGCCAGCCACAGCAGCCGGTTGGCGGTGCGCGGACCGGTGCGGTGGAACAGGGTTCCGGTCGGCTGGCCGGCCAGCGCGTCCCTGGCGTGCCGGGCGGCCGCGAGCACCACGGGGATGCCGGCGGAGGTGGCGATCCGGGCGGCGTCCAGCTTGGTGACCATGCCGCCGGTGCCCACGCCGGCCTTGCCGGCGCTGCCGACCTCGACGCCAGCGAGGTCCTCGGGGCCGCGTACCTCGGCGATGCGGCTGGTGCCCGGCCGGGAGGGGTCGCCGTCGTAGAGCGCGTCGACGTCGGAGAGCAGCACCAGCAGGTCGGCGCGCACCAGGTGGGAGACGAGCGCGGCGAGCCGGTCGTTGTCGCCGAACCGGATCTCGTCGGTGGCCACGGTGTCGTTCTCGTTCACCACCGGCACGGCGCCCATGGACAGCAGCTGGTCCAGGGTGCGCAGGGCGTTGCGGTAGTGGGCGCGGCGGATGACGTCGTCCGGGGTCAGCAGGACCTGGCCGACGCGGACGCCGTAGCGGGCGAAGGAGGCGGTGTAGCGGGCCACCAGCAGGCCCTGCCCGACGCTGGCCGCGGCCTGCTGCCGGGCGAGGTCGGCGGGGCGGCGGGCGAGGCCGAGGGGGGCGAGGCCGGCGGCGATCGCGCCGGAGGAGACCAGCACGATTTCGCAGCCCTCGGCGCGGCGGGCCGCGACGGCGTCCACCAGGGCGTCGACGCGGTCGGCGTCCAGGCCGCCGGCGGCGGTGGTGAGGGAGGAGGAGCCGACCTTGACGACGATGCGGCGGGCGGAGAGCACGTCGTCGCGGAGCTGCCGGGCGGGGGAGGCGGTGGCGGTGAGGGCGAGCCCGGACTCGGCTCCGGAGGCGATCCGGGTCAGCTGGCTCCGCCCGGGGCCGTGCTCCGGGTGGGCCGCCGGCGGCTGGTGAGGAGCCGTCCGCGCGCCGTCCTGCTCGGCCGTCCGGTGCTCCGCATCCACGACGCGGCCTCCTGTTCTGCTCGCTGTCGTCCCGCCCCCGCACCGGTGGGGGCGGGGGCTTCCTGCCGCCCCGGGCGGGGCGTGGCTCTTCCTACCGCCCCGGGGAACGGGGCGGGGATCCCGGGGATCCTTGCGTCCCCGCGCCGAGGTGGTGGGGCGGGGATCTTCGTGCCGCCAATCTACGGCCGGCGGGCGGCCGATGGCATTCCGGTTTGCCATCCGGACACCGACTGTTCGCCGGCGCCCCTCCTGGTTGGCGCGCTCATGCCCCCAACCCCCCCTTGGGGGGCTTTCGGGCCCCCTTCTTCAGGATCCCATCCGGGGGCCGCGCTCCGCAGGCCCCCTCTCACGGCCTGTGGACAACTCCGGGGCTCGGGTGAAAATCCGAACGGATGCGCGAACTCCCCAACGAACGCGCCGGCGCGATTCCCGTCAGGCCCGGTGCGCAGCGCCCGGTGCCGGGTGCCCAGCGCGCGGCGCCCGGCGGGGCGGCGCGCGGCGCCCGGCGCGGCGGTCCCGCTCCGCTCGGGAGCGCGCGGCGGGGTGCCCGGCCAGGGAAGGCCGGGCACCCCGGTTGCCCATCCGCAGGGAGGCCGGGCGCGCCCTCAGTCCTCGTCGCGGTGGGATCCGCGCTTCTCGGCGCGGCTGGGCCGACGGTCCTCCAGCTCCAGCCGCAGGTCGGTGCCGCGCGGGCCGAGCAGTTCGGCGCCGGCCGCCATGGTCGGCTCCCAGTCGAACACCACGGCGTCGTCGTCGTCACCGATGACCACCTCGGCGCCGGCCTTGGCGCCCACCGCGAACAGCTCCTCCTCCACGCCGAGGCGGGCCAGCCGGTCCGCGAGGTAGCCGACGGCCTCGTCGTTGCTGAAGTCGGTCTGCCGCACCCAGCGCTCCGGCTTCTCGCCGCGCACCCGGAAGAAGCCGTCCTCCGCGGTGACGGTGAACCCGGCGTCGTCCACCGCCTTCGGGCGCAGCACGATCCGGGTCGGCTCCTCCACCGGCGCGGCGGCGCGCGCCTCCGCGACGATGCCGGCCAGGGCGAAGGAGAGCTCCTTCAAGCCGTCGTGGGCCACGGCGGAGACCTCGAAGACCCGCAGGCCCCGCTCCTCCAGCTCCGGCCGCACCAGCTCGGCGAGGTCCCGGGCGTCGGGCACGTCCACCTTGTTGAGCACGACCACCCGCGGCCGGTCGTTCAGGCCGCCGTACGCGGCGAGCTCGGCCTCGATGACGTCCAGGTCGGAGATCGGGTCGCGGTCCGGCTCCAGCGTCGCGCAGTCCAGGACGTGCACCAGCACGCTGCACCGCTCCACGTGCCGCAGGAACTCCAGCCCCAGCCCCTTGCCGCGGCTGGCGCCGGGGATCAGGCCGGGCACGTCGGCGATGGTGTAGACGGTGGAGCCGGCGGTGACCACCCCGAGGTTGGGCACCAGGGTGGTGAACGGGTAGTCGGCGATCTTGGGCCGGGCGGCGGAGAGCACGGAGATCAGCGAGGACTTGCCGGCGCTGGGGTAGCCGACCAGGGCGACGTCGGCGACGGTCTTCAGCTCCAGCACGTAGTCGCCGGAGCGGCCCGGCTCGCCGAGCAGGGCGAAGCCGGGGGCCTTGCGTCGGGGGGAGGCCAGCGCGGCGTTGCCGAGGCCGCCGCGGCCGCCCTGGGCCAGCACGAACCGGGTGCCGGCGCCGATCAGGTCGGCGACGGTCTCCTCCTCGGTGGTGCCGTCGCGCTTGGTGCGCACCCGCTTGACGACGGTGCCGTTGGGCACGGGCAGCACCAGGTCCTGCCCGTCGGCGCCGCTGCGGTGGCCGCCCATGCCGGGCTTGCCGTTGGTGGCGGCGCGGTGCGGGGAGTGGTGGTACTCCAGCAGGGTGGTGACGCCGGGATCGACGACGAGCACGACGTCGCCTCCGCGCCCGCCGTTGCCGCCGTCGGGACCGCCGAGCGGCTTGAACTTCTCGCGGTGGACGGAGGCGCAGCCGTGGCCGCCGTTACCCGCCGCGGCATGCAGGACGACGCGGTCGACGAAGGTGGTCACTGCGGGGTTTCCTCTCGGGATGCGCGTGCGTGCCCGGGGCGGTCACGCGCGTGCGCGGAAAAACGCCGAGGACGGGTCGGATGGCCCGGCCCGTCCTCGTACGTCGTGCTGTGTGTGCCGCCGCGTCGCCGCGCGGGGGTTCCGCGCGGATCAGCGGCTAGCTGGCTGTCCCGTGCTGGCTGGTCACTCGCCGGCCGGGACGATGTTCACCACTCGGCGGCCACGACGGCTGCCGAACTGCACCGCACCGGCGGACAGGGCGAACAGGGTGTCGTCGCCGCCGCGGCCGACGTTGGCACCCGGGTGGAAGTGGGTGCCGCGCTGGCGGACGATGATCTCGCCGGCGTTGACGACCTGGCCGCCGAAGCGCTTGACGCCGAGACGCTGAGCGTTGGAGTCGCGCCCGTTCCGGGTGGAGGAGGCGCCCTTCTTGTGTGCCATGTCGTCTACTTCCCGGTCTCGATGCCGGTGACCTTGAGCGCCGTGTACTTCTGGCGGTGGCCGAGGCGCTTGCGGTAGCCGGTCTTGTTCTTGTACTTGAGGATGTCGATCTTGTCGCCCTTGGTCTCGCCGACGACCTCGGCCCGGACCGTCACGCCGTCAAGGACCCACGGGTCACTCGTGACCGAGTCACCGTCGACCACGAGGAGCGTCTTCAGTTCGACCGAGTCGCCTGCCTGGGCCTGGAGCCGGTCGACCTCGATGACATCGCCGACAGCGACCTTGTGCTGCCTGCCGCCGCTACGGACGATCGCGTACACCGCGGAACTCTCTCTCTGTTCGATCGGGGCCCCCGGCGCCGGCACGTCGCCGCCCTCAACACGGGCGGGACGATGAGCTGGGCGCTTCACAGGGACGCGCAAGAAACACGCCGAGGGTCAAGATTACGGTTGCCCAGTCCACCGGTCAAACCCGACCATGATCGGTTCGGGTCCATCCGGCGGACCGGACGTCTTCTCTTCACTTGGATGGATCACCGGGCCCGACGGGGATCGCGGTCGCGAGGCGGCCACGATCCCCCACGGCGCCCGTCAGGCCGGTTCCCCGCCGGCCCGGGTGGTGCTGCCGGCCTCCACCTCCGCCCCGGCCTCCGCCGGGGCGTCCGTGGATTCCGTGGCGGCCGGCGCGGCCTTCTTCGCCGTCCGACGCGCCGGGGTCTTCTTGGCCGCGGCCTTCTTGGCCGCCGGGGCGGCCTTCTTGGCCGTGGTCTTGCGGGCGGCCGTCTTGCGCGCGGGGGCCTTGCGGGCCGCCGGCTCGGCCGCCTCGGCGGCCTCGGCACCCGCGGGGACCTCGGCCGGCGTCGGCGCCTCGGGGGCGGCCGGCTCGGCCCCGGAGGGCTCCGCGGGCGCCGCCGGGGCGGCCACCGCCTCGGCGGGGGCACCGGCCGTCTCGGAGACCGCCGGCAGCTCGGCCACCGCCTGGTCCCCCGCGGCCTGTTCCGCCGCGGCGACCTTCGCGGCCGCCGTCCGCCTGGCCGGCGCCTTCTTGGCGACCGTCTTCTTGGCGGCGGTCTTCTTCGCGGCCGTCTTCTTGGCCGTGGCCGCCTTCTTCGCGGCGGTCTTGCGGGCCGGTGCCTTGCGCGCCGGCGCCTCGGCCTGCTCGGCCTCGGCCGGGGCCGCCTCGGCCTGCTCGACCTCGGCCTGCTCGGCCCCAGGGGCCACCGCCGTGGCGGGCTCCGCCTCGGTCGCCTCCGTCGGCACCCCGGGGGTGACCGCCGCCGGGGCGACCACCGCCGGCTCAGGCGCGCCCTCGTCCTCCCGCGCCGGCTCCGGCTCGGCCTGAGCCGGCGCGGGCACCGGGGCCGGCGGGGCGGCCTCGGCCACGGTGGCTATGTCCGCCTCCGCCGCCTCGGCCGGCGCCTCCTCACGGGCCGCGCGCGGCGTCGAGTCGACCACCACGACCACCGGCGTCGAGGGCGCTCCGCTCGGCGAGCCCGCCGGCGCCATGGCGCGACGCGCCGCGCGGCGCCGACCGCGGGTCGGCCGGCCGGCCTCGACCGGCTTCACCGCGCCCGCGGCGGCCGCGGGCTCCGGCTCGGACACGAACTCCGGCGCGCTCACCGGCTCCGCGACCGCCGCCGGCGGCTGGGCCGCGGCGGGAGCCTCGGTCACCTCCGGCGCCTCCGCGGCCACCTCGGCGACGGCCTCCTCGGCCTCCGCCGGGGCCTCCACCTCGGCGACGACCCGCTCCGGCTGCTCCTGCGGCTGCGCGCCCTTCTTCCGCTTGCGCTTGCCACCGGCGGCCACCGCCGCGGCCGCTCCGCCGACACCGGCGGCGGTCGGCACACCGCCCGGACCCATCCGCAGCAGCACGCCCCGGCCGTTGCAGTGGTCGCAGGTCTCCGAGAACGACTCCAGCAGGCCCTGGCCGACCCGCTTGCGGGTCATCTGCACCAGACCGAGCGAGGTCACCTCGGCCACCTGGTGCTTGGTCCGGTCACGGCCCAGGCACTCCAGCAGCCGGCGCAGCACCAGGTCGCGGTTGGACTCCAGCACCATGTCGATGAAGTCCACGACGATGATGCCGCCGAGGTCGCGCAGCCGCAGCTGGCGCACGATCTCCTCGGCCGCCTCCAGGTTGTTCCGGGTGACGGTCTCCTCCAGGTTGCCGCCCTGGCCGGTGAACTTCCCGGTGTTGACGTCGATGACGACCATCGCCTCGGTGCGGTCGATCACCAGGGAGCCGCCCGAGGGCAGCCACACCTTGCGGTCGAGCGCCTTCATCAGCTGCTCGTCGATCCGGTAGGTGGCGAAGACGTCCACCTCGCTGGTCCACTTCTGCAAGCGGTCCACCAGGTCCGGGGCGACGTGCGAGACGTAGCCGTGCACCGTCTCCCAGGCGCCGTCGCCGGAGACGATGACCTTGCTGAAGTCCTCGTTGAAGATGTCGCGGACGACCCGCACGGTCATGTCCGGCTCGCCGTACAGGAGGGCCGGCGCGTTCGCCGTCTCGGCCTTGCGCTTGATCTCCTCCCACTGCGCCTGGAGCCGCTCGACGTCGCGGGTCAGCTCCTCCTCGCTGGCGCCCTCGGCGGCGGTCCGCACGATGACGCCGGCGTCGTCCGGCACGACCTTCTTCAGGATCTGCTTCAGGCGGGCCCGCTCGGTGTCCGGCAACTTGCGGCTGATGCCGGTCATCGAGCCCTCGGGCACGTACACCAGGTAGCGGCCGGGCAGCGAGACCTGGCTGGTCAGCCGGGCGCCCTTGTGGCCGATCGGGTCCTTGGTGACCTGCACCAGCACCGGCTGCCCGGACTTCAGGGCGGCCTCGATCCGGCGCGGGCCGTGGCCCTTCACGCCGACCGCGTCGAAGTTGACCTCGCCGGCGTAGAGCACGGCGTTGCGGCCCTTGCCGATGTCGACGAACGCCGCCTCCATCGAGGGCAGCACGTTCTGCACGCGCCCGAGGTAGACGTTGCCGACGTAGGAGCTGGACTGCTCCTTGTTGACGTAGTGCTCGACGAGGACGCCGTCCTCCAGCACGCCGATCTGGGTCCGCTCGCCGGCCTGGCGCACCACCATGACCCGCTCCACGGACTCACGGCGGGCCAGGAACTCGGCCTCGGTGATGATCGGCACGCGACGGCGGCCCTGCTCGCGGCCCTCCCGGCGGCGCTGCTTCTTCGCCTCCAGACGGGTCGAGCCCTTGATCGAGCGCACCTCGTCGACGGTCTCCGCCGGCTCCTCGCGGCGACGGCGCGGCTCGCGCACCTTCACCACGGTCCGCTCCGGGTCGTCGGTGGCGCGCTCCTCCAGCTGGGCCTCTCCGCCGCGACGGCGGCGGCGACGGCGGCGGCGGCTGCCGGTGCCGCCGACGACCTCGGCCTCCTCCTCGTAGCCGGCGGCCTCCTCCTCGCTCTCGAGGTACTCGCCGGCCTCGACGCTCTCGTCCTCGTCGCCCTCGGCCCGCTCGGCGGCCTCCGCCGGCTCGGCCGCGCCACGACGGCGCCGGGTGCGGACGCGCTCGGCCGGCTGCTCCGGGCCCTCCTCGGCGGCCGCCTCGGCGCCCGCCTCCTCGGTCTCGGCGGTCTCGACCTCCTCCGGGGCCTCCCCGCCGCGACGGCGACGGCGACCGCCACGACGGCGGCGGCGGCCGCGCTCGGCGGTCTCCTCCTCCTCGTGGTCCTCGCGCTCGTCCTCGGCGCGGTACGACTCGGCCGCCTCCGCGCGCTGGCGCTCCTCCTCGGTGGCGCTCGGCGCGGGCGCCGGCTGCGGCACCTCCACCGGAGCGGGCGCCTGGAAGACCGGCGGCTGGAAGAGGGCGGTGACCGGCCGCACGGCGCGGCGCGGCCGGCGTGCCGGGGCGGCCTCGGGCTGCGGCTCGGGCTCCGGCTGCGGCTCCGCCGCCTCCGGCTCGACCGGCTGCTCCGGCTCCTCCTCGGTCTCCGGAACCTCGGCCGCCTCGGCCTCGGCCTCGACCGCGGGAACCTCGGCGGCCTCGGCGACCGGCTCGGCGGCGGCGGGCTCCGCGGCGGCGACCGGCTCCGCGACCTCGGCGGCGGGCTCGGCCTCAACCCGCTTGCGGGTGCGGCGGGTGCGCTTGGGCTTCTCCTCCACCGCCGGCTCGGCAGCCACCTGCTCAGCGGCAACCTGCTCCACGGCGGCGGGCTCGGCCGCGGCCGGCTCGGCGGCGGGCTCGGTCGGGGCGCTCACCTCGGCGGCGGGCTCGGTCTCCACCCGCTTGCGGGTGCGGCGGGTGCGCTTGGGCTTCTCCTCCACCGCCGGCTCGGCAGCCACCTGCTCAGCGGCAACCTGCTCCACGGCGGCGGGCTCGGCTCCGGCCGGCTCCACACCGGCCCCCGGCAGCTCGGCCTCGGCGGCGGCCGGCGCCACCGGCTCCGCCTCCACCCGCTTGCGGGTGCGGCGCGTGCGCTTGGGCTTCTCCTCCACCGCCGGCTCGGCAGCCACCTGCTCAGCGGCAACCTGCTCCACGGCGGCGGGCTCGGCTCCGGCCGGCTCCACACCGGCCCCCGGCAGCTCGGCCTCGGCGGCGGCCGGCGCCACCGGCTCCGGCTCCACCCGCTTGCGGGTGCGCCGGGTGCGCTTCGGCTTCTCCTCCGCGGCCACCGGCTCGGCGGCGGCCGGTGCCACGGCGGCTGGCTCGGCCGCGGCGGGCTCGGTCGGGGTGGTCGGCTCGGCGCTCACCGCGGGTGGTCCGGCGGGGCGGGTCGCCGCGCGGCGGCGGCGCGGGGCGGCCTTGCGCGCGCCCTCGGCGGGCGGGGTGCTCTCCCCGGCCGCGCTGTTGGTGGTGTTGTCCTCGTTCGGCACGGCGGACCGGGTCGGCGTGCTCTCGCCGTCCCCCGGGCCGTGCGGCTCGGTGTTGTCGAGCATGCGGGCGGTTCTCCCGTCACGCTCCCGGGCGCCGGTCGCGCGGGCCCGTGCCGGTGCCGCCTCCGTTGGGGGCACGGCCGGGACCCGGGGCTCGGCGCCGCTCGGGAGCTTGTTGTCTCACTCGCCGCCCCGCCTCGGCGGGAGGGCGAAAGTCTGTCGGTGGTACCCCGGCCCTCCGGTGTCCCCGTCCCGGCGGGACGGACAGGAAGGCGGGGCCGGCGCCGCGCGGGGATCCCCCGCGGCCGCGCCGATGGGTGTGACGCAGTCCACGCACCCCGGCGGTTTCGTCCGCCCGGCCGGACTGGATGTCGGCCGGTGCGCGCGGGACCGCCGGGTGCGGCCCCCTTCAGGGCGAGCTATCCGGCGCCGTGGGCCGCGGCCGTCTGTGCCGCGGCCTCGCGATCCGGCGCCAACGGATCGGTCACCTCGCCGGTCTCCGTGTCGAGCGGCCCCTGCGCCAGCCGGGTCACCTCAGCGGGGACCGGCAGCGCCAGGCCGGCCGCCGCGCGGAGGCCGGACAGGACGTCGTCTGGCCGTACGGCGGGTGTGGAATGCCGTACAACCAGCCGCAGTATCGCACAGCCGGACGGATCCGGCCCGTTCTCCCCCGATTCCTTCTCCGCCTCGGTCACCGTCAGCTCCAGCACGGCACCCCGGGCGTCGAAGGCGCGCACACCGTTCTTGGTGAGGCGCTCGACCTCCACGTGGGGCCGGGCCAGGAAGGCGCGGACGGCGTCCTCCGCCTCCGGTCGGGTGACCTTCGGCAGGACCAGGCGCCACACCGAGGCTTCGAGCCGGTCGGTGAACCCGGGCGTGTGCGCCTCGACGGCTTCGAGGATGTCGAGCCCGGTCGGCAGTGATTCGTCGAGCAGTGCCCGCAGGGCCTCCGGGTCACGCCGCTCGGCGAGGGCGATCTCCAGGTACTCCGCCTCGCTCGCGGTGCCGGTCGGCGCCGCGCCCGCGAAGGAGATCTTCGGGTGCGGGGTGAACCCGGCGGAGTACGCCATGGGCACCTCGGCCCGGCGCAGCGCGCGCTCGAAGGCACGCTGGAAGTCCCGGTGGCTGGTGAACCGCAGCCGCCCGCGTTTGGTGTGGCGCAGTCGGATGCGCTGCACCACCGGTGCGGGCGGGGGTCCGTCGGGCGTACGGCGTGCCAGTGTCGCTCAGTCCCTCGTGCTGTTCGGATGGGTACGGACGTCGTGTATCAGGTTACGCCGTTACTTCACCACGGTCAGCGGCAGGAGTTTCCGGCCGGTGGGACCGATCTGGATGTCGGTGCCCATCTGCGGGCAGACGCCGCAGTCGAAGCACGGGTCCCAGCGGCAGTCCGGCACCTCGGTCTCGTCGAGGGCGTCCTGCCAGTCCTCCCAGAGCCAGTCCTTGTCCAGCCCCGAGTCGAGGTGGTCCCAGGGCAGGACCTCGTCGTAGCCGCGCTCGCGGGTGGTGTACCAGTCGACGTCCACCGGGGTGTCGGCGAGTTCGCGGGCCGCGCACTCCATCCAGCGGTCGTAGGAGAAGTACTCGCGCCAGCCGTCGAACCGGCCGCCGTCCTGGTACACGGCCTTGATGACCCGCCCCAGGCGGCGGTCGCCGCGGGAGAGCAGGCCCTCGACGATGCCGGGCTTGCCGTCGTGGTAGCGGAAGCCGATGGCCCGGCCGTAGTTGCGGTCGGAGCGGATGGCGTCGCGCAGCTTGGCCAGCCGGGCGTCGGTGGTCTCCGCGTCCAGCTGGGCGGCCCACTGGAAGGGGGTGTGCGGCTTGGGCACGAACCCGCCGATGGAGACGGTGCAGCGGATGTCGCTGCGGCCGGAGACCTCGCGGCCCTTGGCGATGACCTTCTTGGCCATCTCGGCGATCTGCAGCACGTCGTCGTCGGTCTCGGTGGGCAGGCCGCACATGAAGTACAGCTTCACCTGCCGCCAGCCGTTGCCGTAGGCGGTGGCGACGGTGCGGATGAGGTCCTCCTCCGTCACCATCTTGTTGATCACCTTGCGCATCCGCTCGCTGCCGCCCTCGGGGGCGAAGGTGAGGCCGGAGCGGCGGCCGTTGCGGGTGAGCTCGTTGGCGAGGTCGATGTTGAAGGCGTCGACCCGGGTGGAGGGCAGCGACAGGCCGACCTTGTCCTGCTCGTAGCGGTCGGCGAGGCCCTTGGTGATGTCGGCGATCTCGGAGTGGTCGGCGGAGGAGAGCGACAGCAGGCCGACCTCCTCGAAGCCGGTGGCCTTCAGGCCGCGGTCGACCATCTCGCCGATGCCGGTGATGGAGCGCTCCCGCACCGGCCGGGTGATCATGCCGGCCTGGCAGAAGCGGCAGCCGCGGGTGCAGCCGCGGAAGATCTCCACGCTCATCCGCTCGTGCACGGTCTCCGCGAGCGGCACCAGGGGCTGCTTGGGGTAGGGCCACTCGTCGAGGTCCATCACGGTGTGCTTGCGCACCCGCTCGGGAACGCCCTCGCGGTTCGGGGTGACCGCGGCGATGGCCCCGTCGTCGGCGTAGCTGACGTCGTAGAAGCGCGGCACGTAGACCTCGCCGGTGCGGGCGAGCCGCAGCAGGAGCTCGTCCCGGCCGCCGGGGCGGCCCTCGCGCTTCCAGCCCCGGATCAGTTCGGTGATGGTGAGCACCGCCTGCTCGCCGTCGCCGAGCACGGCGGCGTCGAGGAAGTCGGCGACCGGCTCCGGGTTGAATGCGGCGTGGCCGCCGGCGAGCACGATCGGGTCGTCCTCGGTGCGGTCGGCCGCCTCCAGCGGGATGCCGGCGAGGTCCAGGGCGGTGAGCAGGTTGGTGTAGCCGAGCTCGGTGGAGAAGCTGACGCCCAGGACGTCGAAGGCGCGCACCGGCCGGTGGGCGTCCACGGTGAACTGCGGGACGCCGTGCTCCCGCATGAGCTTCTCCAGGTCCGGCCAGACCGAGTAGGTGCGCTCGGCCAGGACGCCCTCGCGCTCGTTGAGGACCTCGTACAGGATCATCACGCCCTGGTTGGGCAGGCCGACCTCGTAGGCGTCGGGGTACATCAGCGCCCAACGGACCTCGGCGGCGTCCCAGTCCTTGACGGTGGAGTTGAGCTCACCGCCGACGTACTGGATCGGCTTGCTGACGTGCGGTAGCAGGGCCTCCAGGCGCGTGAAGACCGACTCGACACTCATGCTGGTGCGCGTCTTTCGTGAGCGGGCGTGGTGACCATCCAGCGTAACCGGTCCCCGGGCCGAACCCCGCCCGCGCGCGCGCCGGGGGCCGGCCACCGCCGTCCGGACCGCGGGCCGGGCGGCGGGTCGCACCCGGATTCAGACGGCGGCCAGCGGCCTGCGGGCCTTTATCGACTGGAGCAGGCCGACGGCGATCCAGACGGCGAACATCGAGGTGCCCCCGTAGCTGACGAACGGCAGCGGCAGGCCGGCCACCGGCATGATGCCGAGGTTCATCCCGATGTTCTCGAACATCTGGAACGCGAACCAGGCCACGATGCCGCCGGCGACGATGGTGCTGTAGAGGTCCTGCGCCTGCCGGGCGATGCGGCAGGCCCGCCACAGCACCACGCCCATCAGCAGCAGGATCGCCATGCCGCCGACGAAGCCGAGCTCCTCCCCCGCCACGGTGAAGACGAAGTCGGTCTGCTGCTCGGGCACGAACTGGCCGGTGGTCTGGGTGCCCTGGAACAGGCCGGTGCCGAACAGGCCGCCGTTGCCGATCGCGATGCGCGCCTGGTTGGTGTTGTAGCCGGCGCCGGAGGGGTCGAGGTCGGGGTTGGCGAAGGCGGCGAAGCGGTTGATCTGGTAGTCGCTGAGCAGGCCGAGCTGCCACACCGCGACCGCCCCGACCACGCCCGCCAGTATCAGCCCCAGCACCCAGCGGTTGGAGGCGCCGGAGGCCAGCAGCACGCCGAGGACGATGGCGACGACCACCATCACCGAGCCGAGGTCCGGCATCATCATGATGATCACGCAGGGCACCACGGCGAGCAGCAGCGACTGCAGCACGGCGCGGCCGGCCGGGTACTCGCGGTCCCCGGCGTCCACCCGGGCGGCGAGCAGCATCGCCATCCCCATGATCACCGTGACCTTGATGAACTCCGCCGGCTGGAGGCTGAAGCCGCCGATCAGCAGCCAGGCGTGGGCCCCGTTGATGGTGGCGCCCAGCGGGGTGAGCACCAGGGCGGTCAGCGCCAGCGACAGCAGGTAGAGCACGGGCACGGCGGCGCGCAGCCGCCGGTGCCCGAACCAGACGACGCCGACCGCCAGGGCCAGGCCGATGGCCAGGTTGACCAGGTGCCGGTAGAAGAACTCTCGGGGGTCGCCGTCGGTCAGCTCGACCCGGTTGCGGGTGGCGGACCACACCAGCAGGCTGCCGAGCAGCGACAGTGCCAGGGCGCTGCCGGTGAGCAGCCAGTCGGTAGTGCGCAGCGGGGAGTCGGCGTCCAGCAGCCGGCGCAGTCCGCCCGGGCGGGCGCCGCGGCCCACCCGGTAGCTGGTGGTCAGGCCGGCGGTCACGTCGTCCTCCCGGGCGGCACCTGGGCGAGCAGGGCCAGGTCGTAGCGGCGTCTGGTCTCCTCGGGCCGGTCGGCGGCCGGGGCCGGCGCTGCGGGCGCGGCGGCCCCGTCGGCCGGGACCACGGCGGCGGCGGCGGCGGTGGCCGGTCCGCCGTCGCCGAGCGGCCGGCCGCCGGCGGGCGACCAGGCGGCCGGTTCGACGATGCCCTGCTCCGCCTCGCCCGCGGCCTCGGTGCCCCGCCCGGAGCCGTCCGCGTCGGCGTCCTGCTCGACGTCCTCCGGGTCGGTGTAGGAGCCGGAGGTGGCCAGCGGGTCGATGGTGCCGTCGTCGTTGACGGTGGGCAGCTGGTCCTGCGGGGCGGGCAGCATCGCCCGGGCGGTGTCGATGCTGCCGTCGGGCTGCACGCCGTACAGCGCGTCGTAGATCTTGCGGACGCTGGGGCCGGAGGTGCCGGAGCCGCTGCCGCCCTGGGAGACGGTCATCACGATGGCGTAGTCCTCGGTGTAGCTGGCGAACCAGGAGCGGGCCTGGCTGCCGGCGACCTCGGCGGTACCGGTCTTCGCGCCGACCGGGATCTCCTCGTGCGGCCAGCCGGCGAAGACGCCGCCGGCGGTGCCCTCCATGGCGGTCCGCCGCAGCCCCTCGTCGAGGTAGTCGATGATGGAGTCGTCCACCGGCAGTTCGCCGTTGGCCTGCGGCTGGATCTCGGTGGCACGGGTGCCGTCGGCGGTGACGGTGGCCTTGCCGACGCTGGGCTGCCACAGGGTGCCGCCGTTGGCGATGGCGGCGTAGATGGTCGCTATCTGCAGCGGCGTCACCTGGAGGTCGCCCTGGCCGATGGAGAAGTTGACGGTGTCGCCGGCCCGGAAGACGTTGCCCTCCAGGCAGTTCTCCCGGTTGAGCCGGACGATGTACGGGTCCTCGTCCTCGTCCGGGTTCTCCGCCTGCTCGCACCAGGTGTCCCGGTTGGCCTCCCAGAACTCCTGCTTCCACTCGCGGGTGGGCACCCGGCCGGCGGACTCCTCGGGGATGTCGATGCCGGTGAGCGAGCCGAGGCCGAACTCCTGCGCCATGGTGTGCATGGGGTCCGCCGGGTCGTCGACCGGGTCGGTGCCGCCGTCGGCCAGCCACATCTCGTACGCCAGCTGGTAGTAGACGGTGTCGCAGGAGTACATCAGCGCCTCGGCGAAGGTGATGGAGCCGCGGTCGCTGGTCTCGTGGTTGCGGAAGGTCTGGCCGCCGATGTTCATCGACGCCGGGCAGGGGTAGGTGCCGTCGCGGTCGTAGCCGGCCTCGATGGACGCGGCGGTGGAGACCACCTTGAACACCGAGCCGGGCGGGGCCAGTCCCTGGGTGGCCCGGTTCAGCAGCGGGACGTTGGCCTCCTCGCTGGTCAGCGCCTCGTAGTCGCGGCTGGAGATGCCGCCGGTCCACACGTTCGGGTCGTAGGTGGGCGCGGAGGCCATGGCGATGATGCGCCCGGTCCTGGTGTCCATCACCACGACGGCCCCGGAGTCGCCCTCGAAGCGGCGGCCGGTGTTGCCGGTGTCGACCTGGCTGCGGGCCCGCTCCAGGGCGTCCATCAGCTGTTCCTCGGCGATCGCCTGGATGCGCGCGTCGATGCTGGTGACCAGGTGCTGGCCGGGGACGGCCGGGGTGGTGCTGGCGGTGCCCATGACCCGGCCGAGGTTGTCCACCTCCAGGCTCTCGATGCCGTCGGTGCCGCGCAGCACGTCGTCGTAGGAGCGCTCCAGGCCCATCCGGCCGATCTGGTCGGCCCGCTGCAGGGTGCCGCCCTCGGCCTCGGACTCCTGGAGCTCCTCGTCGGTGACCGGGGAGAGGTAGCCGAGGACCTGGGCGGCGTTGGCGCCCTCGGGCGCCGGGTAGCGGCGCACCGCGGTGGGCTCGGCGATGATGCCGGGGAAGTCCTCCCGGCGCTCCATGATCTGCAGGGCCTGCTGGGTGGTGGCCTCGTCGGTCACCGGGACGGGCTGGTAGGGGGAGCCGTTCCAGCAGGGCTGCGGGGTCTGCGCGTCGCACAGCCGGATCCGGTTGCGGACGTCCTGCGGGTCCATGCCGAGCACGTCCGCCAGCCGGTCCAGGACGGCGTCCCCGCCGTCCTCCTGCTGGGACAGCTCGGTGCGGTCCACCGAGACCACCAGGGCGGTGCGGTTGTCGGCGAGCGGCAGGCCGTTGGCGTCCAGGATCTGGCCGCGCACGGCCGGGGTGACGATCTCCCGGACGTGCTGCCCGACGGCCTGGGTGCTGTACTCCTCGCCGTTGCGGATCTGCAGGTACCACAGCCGGCCGCCGAGGGTGGCCAGCAGCGAGACCACGATGACCTGCAGGATGACCAGGCGGGTGGTGACCCGCGGGGTGCTGCCGGTGGCCGGGATGTTGGTCACAGCCGCTTCGCCTCCTTGCGCCCCATCCGGCCGACGCGTCCGACGCCGAGCCGGCCGCCCCCGATGCGCCGGCCGCCGAGCCGGACCCGGACCGGTGCGGTGCGCCCGGACCGCCCGGGCCGCCCGGCCAGCGGGGTGGTGCCCGGCACCTGGCCGGCCGCCCCGCCCAGCGAGGGGATGGCGGTCGGGTCGGGCTGGGTGCGGCGGGCCAGCGCCATCACCCACGGCACGACGAACGGCGCCAGCAGCAGGTCGTAGAGCACGGCGGTCAGGATCAGGCCGCCGATGCCGCTCTCGCTGCCGGTCAGCTCGCCCGTGAGGAAGCCGACGCCGGCGTTGAGCGCGGTGGCGACGACCGCCGCGACGCCGACCATCAGGATCGGCCCGACCGGCGAGCGGGCGGCGGAGGCGTCCTGCCGGAACAGGCCGGCGAGGTAGCCCACCAGGCACATCACCAGGGCGAAGCGGCCGGCGGCGTGGTCGGCGGGCGGGGCGAGGTCGGCGAGCAGGCCGGCGCCGAAGCCGATCAGCGAGCCGGCCCGGGGGCCGAGCACCAGCGCCAGCGAGACCACCACGATCAGCAGCAGGTCCGGGACGGCTCCGGGGAGCTGGAGCCGGGCCAGCACGGTGACCTGGAAGACCAGCGACACCACGACGAGCAGGGTGGACAGCACGATCTGTTTGGTGCGCACCGGTCAGTCCCCCTCGTCGGCCCGGACGGGCTCGTCCTCGTCGCCGTCCGCCCCGCCGTCGCCGTCACGGTCGCCCGCCCCGGAGGTGGGGCGCTCGTCCTCCGGTGCCCGGGCGTCGGAAGTGTCCGCGTCGGTCTCCTCCGCCCCGGAGCCGTCCGCGTCGGGCTCCGAGCCGGAATCGGCCGGGTCGGCGTCGGACTCCTCGTCGGAGTCCTCGGCCGGCTCCCGGCCGCCCTGCGGCCGGGCCTGGTTCTGCTGGTCCTCGTCCTGCCGGTCCTCGTCCTGCTGGGCCGGCTCCTGCTGGGCCGGCTCCTGCTCGGCGGGTTCCGGCGGCAGCACCGAGTCGCGGGGATCGGTGCGCGGCGGCTCCACCACCACGCCCACCAGGTCCAGGCTGGTGAAGTTGACGAACGGTTCGACCTCCACCGTGCGGGTGAGCCCGCCCGGGGTGGCCTCCACCGCCACCACCTCGCCCACCGGCACACCCGGGACGAACGGGCGCCCCTCCTGGGAGCCGAAGGTGACCAGCCGGTCGCCGGCCTCCACCTTGGCGTTGCCGTTGAGCAGCTGCAGCTGGATGGGCTGGTCGCCCTGGCCGTTCGCCATGCCGATCTCGTTGGTCCCGGCCATCCGGGTGCCGGCGGTGAAGTCCGGGTCGATGGCGAGCAGCACCGTGGCGGTGGTCGGGCCGACGCTGGTGACCCGGCCGACCAGCCCGTCGCCGTTGATCACCGTCATGTCCGGCGCGATGCCGTCACGCTCGCCCGCGTCGATGGTCACCGTCCAGGAGAAGCCCTGGGCGGCGCCGACGGCCACCACCTGGGCCGGGGTGACGCGGTACCGGCCGGCGCCGGCGGTGCGCAGCAGCGCGTCCAGCTCCGCCACCCGGGTCTGGTCCACCCCGGCGCCCGCGGCCTGCTGGCGCAGCGCCGCGTTCTCCTCGCGCAGCCGCTGGAGCTCCTCCTGGTAGCGGCCGGACTCCCGCACCGCCGAGATGGCGTCGGCCACCGGGTCGACCGCGCCGGCCACCGAGGTCTCCACCGGGCCGAAGACCGCCGCGGCGGCGCTGCGGGCACCGGCGAGCGGCGCCGAGCCGCCCCGCAGGTCGACGGTGATCAGTGCGAACGAGACGGCGACCAACAGCACCAGCAGTAGTCGGCTCTCTCGGGTATCCCTCACGGTGCGCTGCGCGCCTTCCTCGGATGCCTGCTGATCTTTCGCTGGTGACACCGTACGGCGGACGGCTCACCGTTCCCCGCCCGGGGCCGGGGCCGCTCGTCCGATCGGGTCACCGACGCGGCTGGGCGTCCAGCACCTGCTGGAGCGCCTCGAACTCCTCGACGCACTTGCCGGAACCGAGCGCCACCGAGTCCAGCGGGTCCTCGGCGATGTGGATGGGCATGCCGGTCTCCTCGCGGAGCCGCTCGTCCAGCCCGCGCAGCAGGGCGCCGCCGCCGGTGAGCACGATGCCGCGGTCCATGATGTCGCCGGACAGCTCCGGCGGGCACTTGTCCAGGGTGGTCTTGACCGCGTCGACGATGGAGCTGACCGGCTCCTCGATGGCCCGGCGCACCTCCTCGGCGGAGATCACCACGGTCTTGGGCAGCCCGCTGACCAGGTCCCGGCCGCGGATCTCGGTGTGCTCGTCCTCGGCCACGGCGTGCGCGGAGCCGATCGACATCTTGATGTTCTCCGCGCTGCGCTCGCCGAGCAGCAGCGAGTACTCCTTCTTGACGTGCTGGATGATGGCGTTGTCCAGCTCGTCGCCGGCGACCCGGATGGACTGGGCGGTGACGATGCCGCCGAGGGAGATCACGGCGACCTCGGTGGTGCCGCCGCCGATGTCCACCACCATGTTGCCGGTCGCCTCGTGCACCGGCAGGCCGGCCCCGATGGCCGCCGCCATGGGCTCCTCGATGATGTGCACCTGGCGCGCCCCGGCCTGGGTGGACGCCTCGATGACGGCGCGGCGCTCCACCCCGGTGATGCCGCTCGGCACGCACACCACGACCCGGGGCCGGGCCAGGTAGCGGCGGCGGTGGATCTTCAGGATGAAGTAGCGGAGCATCCGCTCGGTGATCTCGAAGTCGGCGATCACGCCGTCCTTGAGCGGGCGGATGGCGACGATGTTGCCGGGCGTACGACCGATCATCTTCTTGGCCTCGGCACCCACCGCGAGGATCCCCCCGGTGTTGGTGTTGATGGCCACCACCGAGGGCTCGTTCAACACGATGCCGCGGCCCCGGACGTACACGAGCGTGTTGGCGGTGCCGAGGTCGACAGCCATGTCACGGCCGATGAACGACATGTTGTTCGCCATGGTGGAACGTGGCCTTCCCGGGCTGGAGGTTGCGGACGGCGGGCGTGGCGGAGGAGGACGGGATCGACCGTCAAGCCGACGGCGGGTCATGGACCTTCCGGGCACGGCCGCGGAACGGGCCGGAGGGGCAGCCGACGCCCTCCTGCGACCGGGACTCCGGCACACCTCGGGCGGCTCGTGCCGCGGGCGGCGGTCGAGACCACCGTGCGGGCACACGGCTCGCCGGCCGTACGACTGGCAGTACACGGGCACTGCCGGTACGACCGGTGGCCGTCAGCCCATGGTAGTCACGACCACCCTTGCGGGGGACAGACGCGCCCTTGCCATTGTCACCGCTGCGCCAGGAGCGTCGACGCATTGGAGACGCTGTGTCGGCCCCCGGTGGTTCCCGCCCGCGTCCGTTCGGGTGACGGCTCCGGCCGGCACCGGGCCAGCCGGCCGGCACACCACCCGAACGGCCCATTCGCCGCGACGGCGGACGCGCCGGCGGTCCTCACCCGCGGGCGGTTCCGGCAGGCGCCGGCCGTCCTGGCGCTCCCCCGGTTCCGGGCACGCCGCGGGGGCGTCCGGCGCGGCCGGACGCCCCTGGCCGCCCGGGGTCAGCGCTCCGGGAAGAAGATCTTGATCTCGCGCTCCGCGGACTCCTCCGAGTCGGAGGCGTGCACCAGGTTCTCCCGCACGATGGTGCCGAAGTCGCCGCGGATGCTGCCCGGACCCGCCTTCAGCGGGTCGGTGGCGCCGGCCAGGACGCGCACGCCCTCGATGACCCGCTCCCCCTCGACGACCATCACCACCGACGGCCCGGACGACATGAACTCCAGCAGCGGGGCGTAGAAGTCGCGGCCCACGTGCTCGGCGTAGTGCTGCTCCAGGGTGGCCCGGTCCAGGGTGCGCAGCTCCAGGGCTGTCAGGGTCCAGCCGGCCTTCCGTTCGATCCGGCCGATGATCTCACCGACGAGGCCCCGGCGGACGGCGTCGGGCTTGGCGATCACGAGGGTGCGCTGCTGGCTCACTGTGCTGTTCTCCCTGGGGAAGGTGTCGGCTGCCTCGGGCCCCGATCCGGTCGTCAGGACGCACGCGTCCGGCGCACCCGCGCGGACGGTCCCGCGTGCCGCGCGGGCCGGGGCCTTCGGGTGTACGAAGACTACTTCCCCCGGGTAACGACCGTTCCCCGAGCCCCGCTCCCGCCGCGTCAGCCGGGCCGCCGACCGGCCGCGAGCGGGCCGCCGGCCACCCGGCCGGCCCACAGGGGCGGCCGGGCCCCGGTCAGGCGGCCGCGCGCTGCGCCCGGATGACGTCGACCTTGCGGCCGTAGTGCACGGCCAGCCACCAGATGACCGCGAACAGGGCGCCGACCAGGAACATCATCGGCACCACGAAGCCGGCCGCGACCAGAGCGGCCTGGAGCCCCCAGCCGACGGGCACGGCCCAGGCGCGGTCCAGGGCGCCGCACAGGGCCACGCAGAGCACCATGGCGACGCCGGTGACGAGCCACAGCGTCGCGCCGGGGATGTCGGTGAGCCGGGAGGCGACCAGGGCCGCGAAGCCGATGACCATGGCCTCGCCGATCAGCGTGCTGGAGCACAGGGTGCGCATGGGGTGCGGTTCCTCCGATGCCGGTGTGCGGCGGGTGCGGGTGCGGGCGTGGGTCAGCGGCGGCCCAGCAGCAGCCGGGCCTCCCCCACGGTGATCACCGATCCGGTGACGATGACTCCGGCGCCGCCGAGGTCGCCCTCGGACTCGGCCAGTTCCACCGCCCGGTCGATGGCGTTGTCCAGCCGGTGCTCGACGTGCACCCGGTCCGGTCCGAACACCTCCTCGGCGATCTCCGCCAGGGCGTCCACCGGCATGGCCCGCCCGGAGGCGTTCCGGGTGACCACGACCTCGGCCAGGATCGGTTCGAACGCCTCCAGGACGCCGCGCACGTCCTTGTCCCCGGAGGGCCCGAGCACGCCGATGAGGCGGGTGAAGGCGAACGCCTCGGACAGCGCCTCGGCGGTGGCCCGGGCGCCGGCCGGGTTGTGGGCGGCGTCCAGCAGCACGGTGGGGCTCGAGCGCACGGCCTCCAGGCGGCCCGGCGAGCTGGCGCCGGCGAACGCGTTCCGGACGGTGTCGAGGTCGAGCGGTTCGGCGCGGGCGGCGCCGACGCCGAAGAACGCCTCCACCGCGGCGAGCGCGCAGGCGGCGTTGTGCGCCTGGTGGGCGCCGTGCAGCGGCAGGAAGACGTCGGGGTACTCGCCGCCGAGTCCGCGGAAGGTGACGAGCTGTCCGCCGACGGCGACGTCGCGGCGGAGCACGCCGAACTCCAGGCCCTCGCGGGCCACCGTGGCGCCGACCTCGGCGGCCCGGCGGAGCAGCACCTCGGCGGCGTCCAGCGGCTGCTGTCCGATCACGGCGACGGCGCCGGGCTTGATCACGCCGGCCTTCTCCACCGCGATCCGGCCGGGCGTGTCGCCGAGGATGCCGGCGTGGTCGACGGCGATCGGGGTGATGACGGAGACGGGGGCCTCGATGACGTTGGTGGCGTCCCAGGAGCCGCCCATGCCCACCTCGACGACGGCGACGTCGACGGGCGCGTCGGCGAAGGCGGCGTAGGCCATGCCGGTGACGATCTCGAAGAAGGTCATCGGCACCGGGTCGGCGCCGGCGGCGTCGGCCTCCTTGGCGCCCGCCGCGTCCACCATGTCGACGTAGGGCTCGATGTCGCGGTAGGTGCTCACGAACCGCTCGGCGTCGATGGGCTCGCCGTCCAGGCTGATCCGCTCGGTGACCGACTCGACGTGCGGGCTGGTGTAGCGCCCGGTGCGCAGCTGGAAGGCGCGGAAGAGCTGGTCGACGAAGCGGGCGGTGCTGGTCTTGCCGTTGGTGCCGGTGATGTGGATGGACGGGTAGGCGCGCTGCGGCTCGCCGAGGACGTCCATGAGGGCCCGGATGCGGTCCAGGGAGGGCGCGATGCGGGTCTCCGGCCAGCGGGCGGCGAGTTCCTCCTCGACGTCCCTCAGCGCCTCCCGCGCCGCCTCCTGCTCGGATTCGACGGGGCGGGCGGAGCCGCCACCGGGACGCTTGGCTGCCTTGTCACTCACCAGCCCAGTCTACGGTGACCACCCGCGGGTGCCGTGGGGCAGGGCCCCGGCCCCGCCCGTGCCGTCGCGCACGGGCGGGGCCGGGCCGGGCTCAGCCGGCCGGCAGGGCGGCCAGCTGCTTGGCGATGCGCTCGATGTCGGCCTCGGCGGTGGCCAGCCGGCCCCGCGCCTTCTCGATCGCCGCCGGGGCGGCCTTGGCCAGGAAGCCCTCGTTGGCCAGCTTGCGGGCGTTCTGGTCACGCTCCTTCTCGGCGGCGGCGAGGTCCTTGGTGAGCCGCTTGCGCTCGGCCTCCACGTCGATGGCGCCGGAGAGGTCGAGTTCGACCGTCACCCCGGCCACCGGCAGCGCGGCGGTGGGGGTGAAGCCCTCGCCCTCCGGCTGCAGGCGCACCAGCGAGCGGATGACCTCCTCGTGGTCCGCGCACGGCGAACCGGCCAGGGTCAGCCGTGCCGGCACCTTCTGCGTGGGCTTGAGGCCCTGGTCGGCGCGGAAGCGGCGGATCTCGGTGATGACCTGCTGCAGCACGGCGATCTCGGCCTCGGCGGCCTCGTCCCGGCGCGCCGGGTCGGCCGTCGGCCACTCGGCCACCACGATCGACTCCCGGCCGGTGAGCGTGGTCCACAGCTCCTCGGTGACGAAGGGCACGATCGGGTGCAGCAGCCGCAGCGTGACGTCGAGGACGTGCCCGAGCACGGCCCGGGTCGCCTCCGCCTCCTCGCCGCCCCGGGCGATGGTCGTCTTGGACAGCTCGACGTACCAGTCGAAGACCTCGTCCCAGGCGAAGTGGAACAGGGTGTCGGAGACCTTGGCGAACTGGAAGTCCTCGTAGTAGGCGTCCGCCTCGGCGACCACCGCGTTCAGCCGGGAGAGGATCCAGCGGTCGGCGGCGCCGAGCCGCTCCGCCGGCGGCACCTCGGTGGCGACGGTGGCGCCGTTCATCAGCGCGAAGCGGGTGGCGTTCCAGATCTTGTTGCAGAAGTTCCGCGAGCCCTGCACCCACTCCTCGCCGATCGGCACGTCGGTGCCGGGGTTGGCGCCCCGGGCGAGGGTGAAGCGGACGGCGTCCGAGCCGTAGGCGTCCATCCAGTCCAGCGGGTTCACCGCGTTGCCGAAGGACTTCGACATCTTCTTGCCGAACTGGTCGCGGACCATGCCGTGCAGCGCGATGGTGCGGAACGGCGGGGTGCCGTCCATGGCGTACAGGCCGAACATCATCATCCGGGCGACCCAGAAGAACAGGATGTCGTAGCCGGTGACCAGCACGGAGGTCGGGTAGAACTTCTCCAGGCTGGGGTTGTCCTCCGGCCAGCCGAGGGTGGAGAACGGCCACAGGCCGGAGGAGAACCAGGTATCGAGGACGTCCGTCTCCTGGTGCCAGCCGGGGCCGGCGGGCGGCTGCTCGTCCGGCCCGACGCAGACCGTCTCGCCGTCCGGGCCGTACCAGACCGGGATGCGGTGGCCCCACCACAGCTGGCGGGAGATGCACCAGTCGTGGAGGTTGTCGACCCAGCCGAAGTAGCGGGACTCCATCTCCTTGGGGTGGATGGCGACCCGGCCGTCGCGGACGGCGTCGCCGGCGGCCTTGGCCAGCGGCTCGACCTTCACCCACCACTGCATGGACAGCCGGGGCTCGATCGTGGTCTTGCAGCGCGAGCAGTGCCCGACGGAGTGCAGGTAGGGGCGCTTCTCCGCGACGATCCGGCCCTCCTCGCGCAGCGCCGCGACGATCGCCGAGCGGGCCTCGAAGCGGTCCAGGCCCTGGAAGGGGCCGTGCGCGGTGATCACGCCGCGCTCGTCGAGGACGGCGAGCGAGGGCAGGCCGTGCCGGCGGCCGATCTCGAAGTCGTTCGGGTCGTGAGCCGGCGTCACCTTGACCGCGCCGGTGCCGAACTCCGGGTCGACGTGCTCGTCGGCGACGATCGGGATCCGGCGGCCGGTCAGCGGCAGCTCGATCTCCCGGCCGATCAGGTGCGCGTACCGCTCGTCCGCCGGGTGCACGGCCACGGCGGTGTCGCCGAGCATGGTCTCGGCGCGGGTGGTGGCGACCACGATGGAGTCGTCGCCGTCGCCGTAGCGGATGGAGACCAGCTCGCCCTCGTCGTCCTGGTACTCCACCTCGATGTCGGAGATGGCGGTCAGGCAGCGCGGGCACCAGTTGATGATGCGCTCGGCGCGGTAGATGAGGCCGTCGTCGTACAGCCGCTTGAAGATGGTCTGGACGGCCCGGGACAGGCCCTCGTCCATGGTGAAGCGCTGCCGGGACCAGTCGACGCCGTCGCCGAGCCGGCGCATCTGGCCGAGGATCTGGCCGCCGGACTCCTCCTTCCACTGCCACACCCGCTCGACGAACGCCTCGCGGCCGAGGTCGTGGCGGGACTTGCCCTCCTTGGCGAGCTCGCGCTCCACGACGTTCTGCGTGGCGATGCCGGCGTGGTCCATGCCGGGCAGCCACAGCGCCTCGTAGCCCTGCATGCGGCGGCGCCGGGTCAGGGCGTCGATCAGGGTGTGCTCGAAGGCGTGGCCGAGGTGGAGCTGGCCGGTGACGTTCGGCGGCGGGATGACGATGGTGAAGGGCGGCTTGTCGCTGGTCTCGTCGGCGGTGAAGTGACCGGCCGCTACCCAGCGCTCGTACAGCCGCGACTCGACGTCGGCGGGGGTGTACTGGGTCGGGAGGGTCGCGGGTGCGCTGGGAGCCGCGGTGGCGGCGCCGAGGCCCGCCTCACGGGGCTGCGTCGGGGTGTTGTCGGTCACGGGGACCAGTCTACGGAAACCGACGGTCCGCCTCGCGCCACCGCCTCGCGGCCTGTGGACAACTCTTCGACCACCGACCCCCCGGGGGCCGGCGGCGCCCAACGGGGCCGGGCGCGTCGGGCCGGGCGCCCCGGCCCGGCCCGGCCGCCGCCGGTCGAGGTCAGGCGCTCTTGTCCCGGCGCTCGCGCTGCACCACCTCGCGCGGCACCAGCGTCGGGTTGACGTGCCGCAGCACCACGTCCCGGGTGATCACCACGCGGGCGACGTCCTTGCGCGAGGGCACCTCGTACATCACCGACTGCAGCACCTCCTCCAGGATGGCGCGCAGGCCGCGCGCGCCGGTGCCGCGCATCAGCGCCTGGTCGGCGACGGCCTCCAGCGCCTCCCGGTCGAAGTCCAGCTCCACCCCGTCCAGCTCGAACAGCCGCTGGTACTGCTTGACCAGGGCGTTCTTCGGCTCGACGAGGATCTGCAGCAGGGCCTCGCGGTCCAGGTTGTGCACCGAGGTGATCACCGGCAGGCGGCCGATGAACTCCGGGATCATGCCGTACTTGACCAGGTCCTCCGGCATCACGTCGGCGAACATGTCGGCCGACGACAGCTCCCGCTTGGAGCGCAGGTTGGCGCCGAAACCGATGCCCTTGGCGCCGGCCCGGCCCTCCACGATCCGCTCCAGGCCGGCGAACGCGCCGCCGACGATGAAGAGCACGTTGGTGGTGTCGATCTGGATGAACTCCTGGTGCGGGTGCTTGCGCCCGCCCTGCGGCGGCACCGAGGCCGTGGTGCCCTCCAGGATCTTCAGCAGGGCCTGCTGCACGCCCTCGCCGGAGACGTCCCGGGTGATCGACGGGTTCTCGCTCTTGCGCGCGACCTTGTCGACCTCGTCGATGTAGATGATGCCGGTCTCGGCCTTCTTGACGTCGTAGTCCGCCGCCTGGATCAGCTTGAGCAGGATGTTCTCGACGTCCTCGCCGACGTAGCCGGCCTCGGTCAGCGCCGTGGCGTCCGCGATGGCGAACGGCACGTTCAGCATCCGGGCCAGGGTCTGGGCGAGCAGGGTCTTGCCGGAGCCGGTCGGGCCGAGCAGCAGGATGTTGGACTTGGCCAGTTCGATGCCGTCGTCCCGCTGGCCGTTCTCACCGGCCTGCACCCGCTTGTAGTGGTTGTAGACGGCCACCGAGAGGGCCTTCTTGGCGGCCTCCTGACCGACCACGTAGCCGTCGAGGAACTCGTAGATCTCCCGGGGCTTGGGGAGCTCCTCGAACCTCACCTCGGAGGTCTCGGCGAGCTCCTCCTCGATGATCTCGTTGCACAGGTCGATGCACTCGTCGCAGATGTACACGCCCGGCCCTGCAATGAGCTTCTTGACCTGCTTCTGGCTCTTGCCGCAGAACGAGCACTTGAGCAGGTCGCCACCGTCACCGATGCGTGCCACGAGGTGCTTCTCCTTCGCCTCGGCCCCCGTCGTGCAGGACCTGGTGCCTGGGGTCGGTCGTCCCGGAAACCATCGCCCATCGAGCGCCTCCCGGGAAGACGTCTGTCGTGAGGTGGAGGGGCGGCCGGTCGGTCGGCGATGCCGCAGGGCCTCCTGCTGTACGACGGTACTCCGTCCGTCCGGGTGCTCTCACCCGGTTCGGCGTGTTCTCCGCGTACGGAATCGTCGATCCGCCGCGGCGCCCGCGCCCGACCGGCCCGAAGGGGGCAGGTCGGGGCGCCGGGCGCCGCGGCGGAGGGGTCACTTCGAGCCGACCATGGACTGGCGCGGCGTGGTGATCTCGTCCACCAGACCGTAGTCCAGAGCCTCCTGGGCGGTCAGGATCTTGTCACGCTCGATGTCGTCGCGCACCTGCTCGATGGAGCGGTTGGAGTGCTCGGAGAGCATCTCCTCCAGCAGCTCGCGCATCCGCTGGATCTCCCGGGCCTGGATCTCCAGGTCGGTGACCTGCCCGCGGCCGGTCTCGCTGTACGGCTGATGGATCAGGATGCGGGAGTTCGGCAGCGCCATGCGCTTGCCCGGCGTGCCGGCGGCCAGCAGCACGGCCGCGGCCGAAGCGGCCTGGCCCATGCAGACCGTCTGGATGTCGGGCTTGACGTACCGCATGGTGTCGTAGATGGCGGTCAGCGCCGTGAACGAGCCACCGGGAGAGTTGATGTAGATGGAGATGTCCCGGTCCGGGTCCATCGACTCCAGGCAGATCAGCTGGGCCATCACGTCGTTGGCGGAGGCGTCGTCGATCTGCACGCCGAGGAAGATGATGCGCTCCTCGAACAGCTTCGCGTACGGATCGTACTCGCGAATGCCCTGGGAGGTGCGCTCCACGAACCGCGGGACGACGTAGCGGCTCTCCGGGCGCACTCCCTCGTACTGGGAGCGCGGGGTGTACAGGCTGGACATGGGGAAGGTCCTCCGGGAGTTCGGGGCGGCTGGAAGCGGGGGCGTCGTGGGGCGGGTCAGGCCCCGGTACCGCCACCGCCCGGCAGGCTCGCGGCGCTGCGGTAGACCTCGTCGATGAGGCCGTAGTCCTTGGCCTCCTGGGCGGAGAACCAGCGGTCGCGCTCGAAGTCGCGCTTGATCGCCTCGGTGGTCTGGCCGGAGTGCTCGGCGGTCAGCCGGGCCATCTTCTCCTTGGTGCGCAGCAGCCGCTCCGACTGGATGCGGATGTCGGTGGCCGAACCGGCGAGGCCGGCGGACGGCTGGTGCATCAGGATCTCGGCGTTCGGCAGCGCGAAGCGCTTGCCGGGCGTGCCCGCGGTCAGCAGGAACTGCCCCATCGAGGCGGCCATGCCCATCGCCACGGTCACCACGTCGTTCTGGATGTACTGCATGGTGTCGTAGATCGCCATGCCGGCCGAGATGGAGCCACCCGGGGAGTTGATGTAGAGGTAGACGTCCTTCTCGGGGTCCGCGGCGAGGAGCAGCAGCTGGGCGCAGATGGAGTTCGCGATCTCATCGTCCACCTGCGATCCGAGGAAGATGATCCGCTCACGGAGCAGCCGGTTGTAGACCTGGCCGTCGAGGCCGAACGGTTCGCCGGGACCCTGGCTGCGGGCGGAGGGCACCACGAGCCCCGGAGTCTGGATCTGCGGAGTCGTCACGTATCCACCTGCTTCGTCCGACGGCTGGGAGCCGTCTCGTGTCGGGTGCGCCGCCTCTCTCGCGCGCGGCGCCTGACGTGTCCTGCGCGGGCCGCTCGGGTGGACCGTCCGGGGGCGAGCCACCCGGTGTGCCGCTTCCACCCCGGCCCCTTGTGCATTTGACCCTAACGCGCGGCCGGTACGGCGCCATCCCCCACACGGACCTGTTCGCTGTGAGCGCAGGCAACAGCCGAACGGGTGACTGCCGGCGGCCTGCTGACCCCGTTTCGGCCGCCGGCACGCGGAGGGCCCGGGTGCTCGATCGAGCACCCGGGCCCTCCCGGTTGGTTCACACGGGGCTCATCCGGCCCCGGCCGGCCGACCTCAGTCGCGGGCCTCGCCGGACTCGGCGCCCTCGGCCTCGGACTCGGCGGACTCGGCGGCGGACTCCTCGCCCTCCTCGGCCTCCTCGTCCTCGAGGTCGACGACGTCGCCGTTGCTGTCCAGCACCTTGGCGTCCTCGACCACGGAGGCGAGCGCCTTGCCGCGCATGACCTCGCCGACCAGCGCCTGGACCTGGCCGCCCTGCACGATCTGCTGGGCGAACTGGTCCGGGGCCATACCGGAGTCGGCGGCGCGGCGCAGCAGGTGCTCGGTGAGCTCGTCCTGGCTGACCGACAGCTTCTCCCGCTCGGCGATGGCGTCCAGCACGAACTGGGCCTTGATGCCGCGCTTGGCCTGCTGGTCGATCTCCTCCTCGAACTCCTCGCGGGTCTTGCCCTGGATGGACAGGTAGCCGTCCAGGTCCAGGCCCATCTGCGGGAGCTGGTGGTGCTCGAGGTTGTGCTTGCGGTTGGAGATCTCCGCCTCCAGGAGCTTCTCCGGCAGCGGCACGTCGAGGGAGTCCAGCAGGGCGTCCAGGACCTTGGTCTGGGCCTCCTGGATCTGCTCGACCTTGCGGCGCTCCTCCAGGCGCTTGCGGGTGTCGGCCCGCAGCTCCTCCAGGGTGTCGAACTCGCTGACCGTCTGGGCGAACTCCTCGTCCAGCTCGGGCAGCTCCTTGACCTGGACGGCGGTGACGGTGACGGTCACCTCGGCCTCGCGGCCGGCGCCGGAGCCGCCCTTGAGCTCGGAGGTGAAGGTGGCGCTGCCGCCGGCCTCCAGGCCGGTGACGGCCTCGTCGATGCCCTCGAGCAGCCGGCCGGAGCCGATCTCGTAGGAGACGCCCTGGGCGACGCCGTCCTCCAGCACCTCGCCGTCGATCCGGGCCTCGAGGTCGACCACGACGGTGTCGCCGGCCTCGGCGGCGCGCTCGACCGGCACCATGGTGGCGAACCGCTCGCGCAGCTGCTCCACGGTGGAGTCGATGTCCTCCTCGGTGACCTCGACGGCGTCCACGGTGACCTCGATGGACTCGAAGTTCTCCGGGAGGGTGATCTCCGGGCGGACGTCCACCTCGGCGGTGAACTTCAGCTCGGCGCCGTCGTTGAGCTCGGTGATGTCGACCTCGGGCTGGCCGATGGCCTTGATCTCGCCCTCGCGCACGGCCTGGTCGTACAGACCCGGAAGGGCGTCGTTGATGGCCTCCTGCAGCACGGCCGCGCGGCCGAACTGCCGGTCGATGATCGGGGCGGGGACCTTGCCCTTCCGGAAACCGGGAACCGTCACCTGCTTGTTGATCTTCTTGTACGCCGCGTCGAGGCTGGGCTTCAGTTCCTCGAAGGGCACCTCGACGGTGAGCCGAACCCGGGTCGGGTTCAGAGTCTCCACGGCGCTCTTCACGGTTGTGGTCTCCTTGGGGCTTGCGGTCGGTTTGTCCGTCGAGCGCGGAGCACCGTCCGGGACGGCGGGCCCCGGTGCTACCGGTGGCCCCTCGGCCGAACATCGGTGCCCCGCACCGCGCGCAGGCAGCCGGCCACCCGGACTGGCCCGCCGTGTGGACGCGGGCCGGGCCGTGCGAGCCGGCAGCCGACAGGACGTGGTGTGGGGGCGCGGGGCTCCGTCCACTCCCGTCCCCGCCGTCTCGGCGGGCCGGTCGTGCGGTCCCTGACCCTCGTCGCCCCGTAACAGGCGCGCCTTGCATAGTACCCGTCCGGGCCACGCAGGGCAGAACGATCATGGGGCAGGCGTTCGGGGCCGCGGATACCGCGGCCTTCGATGGTCGGGGCGCCCGGATTTGAACCGAGGACCTTCCGCTCCCAAAGCGGACGCGCTACCAAACTGCGCCACGCCCCGCCCGTGATCGACGCTCGTAGCGTACATGCCGAACGGCTGCGGGGCGCACGCATATCTGCGTGGCGACGGCGGCGCCCGGGGCGGCGGCGGAGCGCACGACGACACGGGCCGGTCGCTGGGGCGCGCGTGCCCCGCCGCCCCGCCCGCGGCGGCGGGAAGCCGCCGGCGGGCCGGGGGGCGGGGCGGGCGCGGGGGCCGGATGCGGGCCGGACGGCCCGGCCGGCCGTCGACCGGCGGGGTGCCTGCTGCGCGGGCGGCCGGGGACCCGCTAAGCTGTCGGCGGCACGCACGGCAGGTCACCTCGGTGTGGGTGGCGGCGCCGGGTGCGCCTCGCGCGGGCGTAGCTCAATGGTAGAGCCCCAGTCTTCCAAACTGGCTACGCGGGTTCGATTCCCGTCGCCCGCTCCATATTGCTCCGGCCCAGGTCAGAGGGGTTTCCCTCGGTCCTGGGCCGGAGTCGTTCCGGGCGCCGGCCCCCAGGCCCCCAGGCCGCCGGCGCGGGCGGACCGGCGGAGGTGGACCTGCGGGGCAGGCCGGTGGGGCGGTCCGTCAGTAGGACGGCTCCTCCTCGGGGGCCCGCTCCTCGGTCGGGGTGTCCTCCTCGGTGGGGGTGTCCTCCTCGGTGGGGGTCTCCTCGTCCGTCGGGTAGTCCTCGGTCGGGGACTCCTCCGGAGTGGTCTCCCCGGGCGAGGCGCCGCCCCCCGGGGCCCCCTCGGGCGGGGTCAGCACGGTGTCGATGATGTAGATCGTCGCGTTGGCGGTCGCCAGGTTGCCGCAGACCACCGCCGCCTCGTCGTTGACCCAGAACTCCTCGCCGGAGCCGGAGGTGGTGAGGTTGTCGCCCTGGAGGGTCACGAAGTCGCCCTCCTCCAGCTGCGTCGGGTCGTCCAGGCGCTCGTTGACCACGTGGTAGGTCAGCACCTGGGTGAGCTGGTCCTGGTCGTCCAGCAGGCCGCTCAACTCGTCCTCGGAGAGCTTCTCGAAGGCCGAGTCGTCCGGGGCGAAGAGCGTGACGTTGTCGGCGCTGTTCAGCGTGTCGACCAGGTCGGCGGTCTGGACCGCCTCGGCGAGCGTGGACAGCTGCGGGATCTCGGTGACGGCGGTGCCCACCGGGTCCTCGGCGATGCCCTCCGGCGAGCCGTCGCCCTCGGTGGGCAGGTCGGCGCAGGCGGGGCCGAAGGGCTCGCCCGTGGCGCCCGCGGTCGGCTGTGGGCTCTGCGGCGACTCGGTCTGGGTGACGGGTTGCTCCCCGGCGACCGCCCCGCCCGCCGCCGAGGCCTCATCGCCGCCCTCGCCGCCCTCGGCGCAGGCGGCGAGCGGGACGGCCATGGCGACGGTGGCCGCCACGGCCACCGCGGAACGCTTGAAACGTTTGCTGTACACGTACTGCTCCTCGTGGGTCGGTGCTCTCTCGGTGCTGCCTGTCGCACGCGACGGGATGCCGAGCCATCCGACAACTGATTTTTCATGACATTCTTCTCAAATCGGACGCGACTCCCCGAGGAGGAGGGACAAGATCCGGTCAGGTGACAACGCCGCCACCGAATGCCCGGCGGCGGTGGGCGCGCGCCGCCGCCGGCGCGACGCCCCAGGCCACCGCCCGGGCGCCGGGCGACGCGCCCACGGGACGCGGCGGGGCCGCACCGGGGTCGCCCGGGGCGCACGGTGGCCGGTACCGGCACTACCCACGCGCCCCGAGTGCACCCTGGACGGACCGACCGGTAACGACTTCCCTGGAGAAACCGAGCGGCCACGAGCGCACGTCCCGCGCGCCGGAGCACGCTCGGTCGGTCGCCATGGGAGCGATCGGCACGGGGTCCGTGAAGACGCCCGCCACCCGCACGCCGGCGACGCCGTCGGCAGCGCTCCCGGCCACCACGCAAGCATCTGCCATCACCGACCACTCGTCGCGCCGCCAGCGCCGCGGCGCGGGATGGGGGGCGACGCCATGCCGACCGCGCACCGAAGCGACCGCACCGGCAGCGCCGACAGCAGCGGTACCACCCGCCTGGGCGCCGCCCTGGCGTCGGCCCACCGCTACACCGGGGGTCCCACCCCCGCCTATCTGCCGGCGCGTCCCTCGCCGGCCGAGCAGCGGCTGCGGGACTGGTCGGAGATCCAGGAACGCATGCTCGTGCCCGTGTACGAGGAGGTCTGGCGGCGGCTCGGGCTGGACGCCCACAGCCGGCTGCTGCTGCCCGACTGCGGCTCCGGCCTCGCCCTGCTGCTGGCACGGTCCCGCGGCGCACACGTCACCGGCGTGGACACCGACCCGGGGCTGCTGCGGCTGGCGGCCGAACGCCTCGAACGCGCCTGGGCCGCCGGACACGGCGGCCGTCGCGCCGAGGCCCGCCCCCACGCCCGGACCACCGCGGCGACCCGGCCCCCACACGCCCCTGCCGGGGGCGGCGGTTCCGGCGGTGGCTCGGTTGGTGGTTCGGTTGGTGGTACCGGACCCGCTGCCGGCGGCGGTGGCGGCGGGGTGGGCTCGTCCTGCCCGGCAAGCGCCGGCGGGACTCCGTCGGCCGCCCCGTCCTCGGGAGCCGGTGCCGTGCCGGGCCACGGCCGCCCGGTGAAGCCGCGGCCAGCGGTGCCGGAGCTGCCGTTCCCGGCCGCGCGGCCGTTCGCCTTCCGGGTCGCGGGCGCGGAGCGGCTGCCCTACCCGGCCGGCGCCTTCACCGCCGCGGCGTGGTTCTCCGGAGCCCCCGGCGCGGCCGACGCCTCCGGCGCGCTGGCCGAGCTGCGCCGGGTGGTGGCCCCCGGAGGGCTGGTGGCGGCGGCGTCGTGGGGGCCGGCCGACGAGTGCGAGGTACGGGCGCTGCTGGAGCTCGCGGAGCGACTGAGCGGGCCGCTGCCCTCCCCCGCGCAGGCGCAGGCCAGGCTGCGCGAGGCCTTCGCGCTGGGCCGCCCGGGAGCGCTGGAGGACGTGGCGGAGCGGGCCCTGCTGCGGCCGGCGGGCGTGGGGCAGGTCGACTGCCCGTTCCACTACGCGGACCTGGACAGCGCCGTCGCCGGCCTGCTGGCCACCGGCTGGTTCGACACGGCGGTGGAGTCGGTGGGGCAGGTGCAGGTCACCAAGGAGGTGGGCGAACTGCTGCACACCCGGGTGCGACCGGACGGCACGGTGCGGCTGGCCAACACCTTCCGCTACGTGCTCGCCTACGCCTGAGGCGCCCGCGACGCCTGGGGTGCCAGGTACGCCCGAGGGCTCGCTAAGCACCAGTTACGCCCCAGGGGTCGCTCCGCCCGAGGGGCCCGCTCCGCCCCAGACAGGTGCCCGCTACACCTGAAGGACCCTCCGGGTGCGGCGCCGTCCTCCTCAACTGAAGTTATCCACAGGCGGGAAATGGGGGACTGCGCCGCGTTGCTCCCCCGTGGGATCCTGAAGAAGGGGGGCGAAAATCCCCCTACCGGGGGTTGGGCGGGGTTCCAGGGCGGGGTTCCAGGGCGGGGGAAGTCGGGAGTCTGCCATCAGGCCGGGCCTCCGGGGGGGCCAGGCGGGGCCGGGCCTCCGGGAAGGGCTGGGCCGAGCCAGCGCGCGTGCGCCCAGAAGCCGAGGGCCCGTGCGCCCAGAGGCCGGGGCCGCGCCCGGTGCGCCCGGAAACCGAGGCCAAGGCACGTGCCCTCCACAAACCGGGGCCGCGCCCATGCGCTCAGGGGCCAGGGCCAAGGCCCTCGCGCCCCGAGGCCAGGGCCAAGCCCCTTCGTGCTCAGAGGCCGGGCCCAAGCCCCTCCCGCTCAGAGGCCGGGCCATTCCTCGGCGGTGAGCGCGAAGCGGTCGTGGTCGCGCCAGGCGCCGTTGATGTACAGCATCCGGGGCGAGAAGCCCTCGTGCCGGAAGCCGAGTCGGCGGGCCATCGCCACGGAGCGGAGGTTGTCCGGCTGCGCGTTGATCTCCAGGCGGTGGAGCCCGAGCCCGTCCGGCTCCGGGGCGAAGCAGCGGTCCACGATCAGCCGCATGCCCTCCGTCATCCGCCCCGTCCCGGCGTACGGCAGGTAGGAGTCGTACCCGAGGGTGCCGTTGCAGAAGGCCCCGCGCACGATGTTGGCCACGTTGCAGCGGCCCACGATCCCGCCGTCCGCCCGGTCCAGGATGATGAACGTGCGCAGCTGGTCGCCCTGCCGCCGCAGCAGGTCCGCCAGGACGTCCGGAACGACCGGGTTCCACGGCGCGATGTGCTCCCGGGAGCGCAGCACGGCCGCGCGCACGGCCGCGACGTCGGCCTCCGCCGGGGCACGGACGAGTACCCGGGGCGCCACCGCCCCCTCCCGCCCGGCGTGCCGCCGGGGCGGGAAGGAGGGGCGCCCGGGCCTCGTCACCGCTTGCCGTCCGGCGGCAGCAGGTCGCGGAACTCCTTGGGCAGCTCGAAGTCGTCCGGCAGCCCGGCCCCGTCGCCCAGGCCGAACGCGCCGGCCCCGATCGACGGCTGCCCGCCGCGCTGCGGCTCGGCGGCCCGCTTGGCCGGGTTGCCGCTGCGGGAGCGTCCCTTGGCCTTCTTCTGCGCCTTGCCGCCCTTGCGCTTGCCGCCACCGCCCATGCCCGGCATACCAGGCATGCCGGGCATTCCCGGCATGCCGCCCTGGGCGAAGCGGTTCATCATCTTGCGGGCCTCGAAGAAGCGCTCGACCAGCCCGCTGACCTCGCCGACCGCCACGCCCGAACCGCGGGCGATGCGGGCCCGGCGGGAGCCGTTGATGATCTTCGGGTCCTCGCGCTCGGCGGGGGTCATCGACTTGATGATGGCCGCGATGCGGTCCACGTCGCGCTCGTCGATGCTGTTGATCTGGTCCCGCATCTGGGCCATGCCCGGCAGCATGCCGAGCAGCTTGGAGATGGAGCCCATCTTGCGGACCTGCTCCATCTGCTGGAGGAAGTCGTCCAGCGTGAAGCCCTTGCCGCCGCCGGAGGCGAGCTTGCGGGCGGTCTTCTCGGCCTCGGCCGCGTCGAAGGTCCGCTCGGCCTGCTCGATCAGGCTGAGCACGTCGCCCATGCCCAGGATCCGGGAGGCCATCCGGTCGGGGTGGAAGGCGTCGAAGTCGTCGAGCTTCTCGCCGTTGGAGGCGAACATGATCTGGCGGCCGGTGACCTCGGCCACCGAGAGCGCCGCGCCACCGCGGGCGTCACCGTCGAGCTTGGAGAGCACCACGCCGTCGAAGCCGACGCCGTCCAAGAACGCCTGGGCGGTGGTGACCGCGTCCTGGCCGATCATCGCGTCCACGACGAAGAGGACCTCGTCGGGCTTGACGGCGTCGCGGATGTCGGCGGCCTGCTGCATCAGCTCGGCGTCGATGCCGAGGCGGCCGGCGGTGTCGACGATCACCACGTCGTACTGCTTGGTGCGGGCGTGCTCGATGGACTGCTCGGCCACCCGCACCGGGTCGCCGACGCCGTTGCCCGGCTCGGGCGCGAAGACGGCCACCCCGGCGCGCTCCGCGACCACGCTGAGCTGGTTGACGGCGTTGGGGCGCTGGAGGTCGCAGGCCACCAGCAGCGGCGCGTGGCCCTGCGCCTTCAGCCACCGGCCGAGCTTGCCGGCCAGGGTGGTCTTGCCGGCGCCCTGGAGGCCGGCGAGCATGATGACCGTCGGCGGGTTCTTGGCCAGCCGCAGCCGGCGGGTCTCGCCGCCGAGGATGGCCACCAGTTCCTCGTTGACGATCTTGATGACCTGCTGCGCCGGGTTGAGGGCCTTGGACACCTCGGCGCCGAGCGCGCGCTCCTTGACCCGCTTGATGAACGAGCGGACCACCGGCAGGGCGACATCCGCTTCGAGCAGGGCGATGCGGATCTCGCGGGCCGTGGCGTCGATGTCCGCCTCGGAGAGGCGGCCCTTGCCCCGGAGGTTCTTGAAGGTCGCTGCGAGGCGGTCGGAAAGGGTGTCGAACACGTCGGTCGCGGGTCCTCGTGGCTGCGGTGGGTGGGAGCCACCGGTGTCGCGGGGCCGGGCCCGTGGCTGTCTCGGGCCCGGCCCCGCGACGCCGGGCGCTCCCGGGGTCGTCCCCCAGGGTATCGGGCGGGGGAGGAAGAGCGTCCGCGGAGACGGAACGGGTGGGTGCGCGCGGGCGCACCCACCCGCCGCGGCGTCCGGCGGATCAGTCGCCGGCCAGCGCGGAGAGTTCGGCCTCCACGGCCCGGGCCACGGCCGCCGCGTGCCGCGGGGTGAGCGGGGCGCCCTTGTCGTCCACCACGTAGAAGGCGTCCACGGCCTCCGCGCCCAGGGTGCTCACCCGCGCCTGCCGGACGTCCAGGCCGTGGCCGGCGAAGGCCAGGCCGACGCGGTGCAGCAGGCCGGGCCGGTCGTGGGCCCGCACCTCCAGCACGGTGGCGCCGGTCGCCGCCCCCGGGGCCACCACGACCCTGGGCGGGGCGACGCGCGCGCCCCGGCGCACCGGGTGGGAGCGGTCCCGTTCGGCCAGTCGCGCGGTCACGTCGAGCCGGCCGTCCAGGGCCCGGCCGAGGTCCTCGGTGAGCCGCCGCGGGGCGGGGCCGCGCCCGTAGCCGGTGGCGACCGTCCAGGTCTGCACGGCGACGCCGTCGACGCCGGCCAGCACGGCGGAGCGCACGGTGAGCCGGTGCAGCGCGAGCACGCCGGCGGCCAGGGCCAGCAGGCCGGGGCGGTCCGGGGCGGCGAGCGTGACCTCGATCCCGGGCAGCGGCGGGCCGTCCTCCTCCGCGTCCTCCACGCTCTCCGGTGACGGGCCGGCGACCTCGACGACCGGGCCGCCCGAGGCCAGCACGGCCTCCACGGCGCGGCGCTGCTCGGCGGTGAGCTCGGTGGCCGCGCCCGAGGCCCCCGCGGGGCCGGTGGTTCCGGCGGTCCCGGTCGCGGTGGCGCCGGGGCGGGTCTGGCCGGTCAGCGCGGCCTCGACCTTGTCGACCAGCACCTCCACCAGGGCCTCCCGCCAGCCGCCCCAGGCGGCCGGGCCGGTGGCCAGCGCGTCGGCCTCGGTGAGCGCGTGCAGCAGGCGCAGTTCCTCGGGGGTGCGCACGGCGGCGGTGAGGGTGGCGACGGTGGCCGGGTCCTCCGGGTCGCGCCGGGTGGCGGTGTCGACCAGCAGCAGGTGGTGGCGGACGAGGCGGCCGAGGAGTTCGGCGTCGACCGGGTCGAAGCCCATCCGCGCGGCGAGGTCGACGGCTATGGTGCGCCCGGCCACCGAGTGGTCCCCGGGCCAGCCCTTGCCCATGTCGTGCAGGAGGGCGACCACCAGCAGCAGGTCGGGGCGGGCGACCCGGCGGGTGAGCGCCGAGGCGTGCACGGCGGTCTGCACCAGGTGCCGGTCGACGGTGTACAGGTGCACGGCGTTGCGCTGGGGGCGGCAGCGGACCCGCTCCCAGTCCGGCAGCAGCCGGCCGATGAGGTGTTCGGCTTCCAGGGCCTCCCACACCGGAAGCAGTGCCTCGCCGGAGCCGAGCAGCGCCACCAGCAGGTCGCGGGCCTCGCGGGGCCAGGGCACGGGCAGCGGCGGGCACTCGCGGGCCAGCCGGGCGACGGCGTGCCGGGACAGCGGGATCCCGGCCTGGGCGGCGGCCGCGGCGGCGCGCAGCAGCAGCAGCGGGTCGCGTTCGGGGCGGGCGCCGCGGGCCAGGACGGCCTCGCCGTCCTCCTCGACGACGCCGTGCGCCAGCGGGCGGCGGGTGGCGCCGCCCCCGGTGGGGTCGACCTGTCCGGACATCCGCAGGCGGCGCAGTCGTCCGGCGCCGGGGCGGCGGCCGCGGACGACGCGTTCCACCTCGCGCCAGGTGACCTCCTCGGCCCAGGCGATGGCGCGGGCGGACTCCGAGACGGTGCGCAGCAGCGCGTCGGCGTCGAGCACGCCGAGCCGGTCGGCGACGGCGTCCTGCTCCTGGAGGACGAGTCGGTCGGTGCCGCGGCCGGTGACCAGGTGGAGGGCGTCGCGGACGTCCAGCAGCCGGTCGCGGGCGGCGGCGAGCCCGTCGCGTGGGGCGTCGGCGATCCAGGTGGCGGCGACGGCGTCGAGGACGACCACGTCGCGCAGGCCGCCGCGGGCCTCCTTGAGGTCGGGTTCGAGGAGGAAGGCGAGGTCGCCGTGGCGCAGGGCGCGCTCGCGGCCCATCTCGCGGAGTTCGGGCAGCCGGCGTGGGGCGGCGGCGCGCCAGTCGGCGAGGACGGCGCCGCGCAGTTCGGCGGTGAGGTCGTCGTCTCCGGCGACGTGGCGCAGGTCGAGCATGCCGAGCTGGGTCTTGAGGTTCTCGGCGGCGACTGCTCTGGCTTCGCGGGGGGTGCGCACGGAGTGGTCCAGGGCGGTCCCGGCGTCCCAGATGGGGTACCAGATGGCTTCGGCGAGCGTGGTGAGCTGGTCGGGGCCGAGGGTTCCGTCGTGCAGCAGGACGAGGTCGAGGTCGCTGCGCGGGGACAGGGCGCGGCGGCCGTGGCCGCCGACGGCGGCGAGGGCGACGCGCGGGCCGTGTGCGGCGCGTCCGTCGCGGGGGGTGGCGGCGCGCACGGCGGCGCGCAGCAGGTGGGCGAGCCAGTCGTCGGTGAGGGCGGAGAGCCGTTGCCGGCGGGTCGCTCCGGGGAGGGTGGTGGTGGCGAGCAGTGTGTCGCGGGCGGCCTGCCAGGCGGCGGTGGCGGCGGCCGGGTCGCCGGGGGTGGGGGTGGGGGCGGCTTCGGCGCCGGCGGTCGGGGGGGTGTCGCGGAGCGTGTCGGCGCTGCGGGTGCTGCCGAGTGCCGACGTGGGCTCGTGCTGCATCGGGATTCTCCCCTTCGCCTGTGGGGCCTGTTCGGGCCGCCGGCCTGGTGGCCTGGTGGCCGGTGCGGACGGGCGCGGGTCCGCCTCGCTCGACTCGGCTGGTTCGGCCGGCGGTCGCGGTGGGGTCGGTGGGGCGTGGCCTGGCTGTCGATTGTGCCGGACGGCCGGTGCGGCGGGCCGGGACGGAACGAGGCCGGTGCGGGTGGTGCGGGCGGTGTGGGCCCGGCGTGGTGTGGGGCGGTACGGGACGAGGGCGGTGGAAGGGGGGTCCCCCTTCCACCGCCCTCGTGGGTCAGGTGGTGCCGTTGGTGCCGGGCTGCGTCCCGGCCGCCGGGGCGTGGTCCGCGCGGCCGCGGGCGTCCGCGGCCGGCCGGGTCACAGTGCCTCGGCGTCCCGCTCTCCGGTGCGCACCCGGATCACGGTGTCCACCGGGCTGCTCCAGACCTTGCCGTCGCCGATCTTGCCGGTCCGGGCGGCCTTGACCAGGACGTCCAGCAGGTCCTCGGCGTCGGCGTCGTCGGCCAGGATCTCGATCCGGACCTTGGGGACCAGGTCGACCGTGTACTCGGCGCCGCGGTACACCTCGGTGTGGCCGCGCTGGCGGCCGTAGCCGCTGGCCTCGGTGACGGTCAGGCCGTGGACGCCGAACGCCTGGAGGGCGGTCTTGACGTCGTCCAGCCGGTGCGGCTTGATCACCGCGGTGATGAGCTTCATGCCTCCACCTTCGCTTCCGCCGTGTGTCCGGACCTGCCGCCGTCCGCGTCGTCGGTCCGGCCGGGCTTGCCCGTGGCCGTCGCGGCCGGGCTCGCCGACCGGGACAGCACGCCGGCGCCGCCGGTGAAGTCGTACGCCGTCTCGGCGTGCGCCACCTGGTCGAGGCCGGTGCGCTCATCATCCTCCGAGGCGCGGATCCCGATGGTGGAGCGGAGCACGAGGGCGATCACGTAGGTGACGACGAAAGAGTAGACCGCGACCGCGGCCACGCCGATGGCCTGGCGGCCGAGGAGTTCGAGGCCGCCGCCGTAGAACAGGCCCTGGTCCTCGGTGCCGTAGGTGCCGGTGGCGAACAGGCCGATGAGGAGGGAGCCGATGATGCCGCCGACCAGGTGCACGCCGACCACGTCGAGGGAGTCGTCGTAGCCGAGGCGGTACTTCAGGCCCACGGCCCAGGCGCAGGCCACGCCGGCGATCAGGCCGATGGCGATGGCGCCGAGCGGGCTGACCACGGAGCAGGCGGGGGTGATGGCGACCAGGCCGGCGACGGCGCCGGAGGCAGCGCCGAGCGAGGTGAAGTGGCCGTCGCGGATGCGCTCCAGGACGAGCCAGCCGAGGACGGCGGCGGCCGCGGCGACGTTGGTGTTGAGCAGGACGACGGAGCTCAGGCCGTTGGCGGCCAGGCCGGAGCCGGCGTTGAAGCCGAACCAGCCGAACCACAGCAGGCCGGCGCCGAGCATGACCAGGGGCAGGCTGTGCGGGCGCATCGCCTCGCGCTTGAAGCCGATGCGCTTGCCGACCACGAGGACCAGGGCCAGCGCCGCGACACCGGCGTTGATGTGGACGGCGGTGCCGCCGGCGAAGTCGATCACCGGGATGTCGAAGATCCAGCCGCCGCCCCAGACCCAGTGCGCGACCGGGAAGTAGACGATGGTCACCCACAGGGCGATGAAGACCACCCAGGCGGAGAACTTGAAGCGGTCCGCGACGGCGCCGCTGATCAGGGCCGGGGTGAGGATGGCGAACATCAGCTGGAACGCGACGAAGGCGAACACCGGGATGGTGTAGCCGTCGAGCAGGCCGTCCATCTCGATGTTCCGCATGCCGACGAAGTCGAGGTTGCCGATGACGCCGCTGACGTCCGGGCCGAAGGCGAGGCTGTAGCCGAAGAGGATCCACAGCACGCTGACCACGCCGAGGCTGATGAAGGACATCATCAGCATGTTGAGCGTGGACTTGGCCCGCACCATGCCGCCGTAGAAGAAGGCCAGGCCGGGCGTCATGAGCATCACGAGCATCGCGCAGACGAGTACGAACGCGGTATCTCCCGCGCTGAAGCCTTCCGGCATCAGCAACTCCCATTGAGTCCTTGCCGACCCCCTCCCGCCAGGGGCCCGCGTTGTCCAGGAACCTTGGCGTGTGACCGTTTCGCGCCAGGGCCACGCGTGTTACGCGGATGTGACGGATGGCGGCTACGTGTTACATCGAGGTCAAACGGCCCTCATCGGGAGCGAACGTAATCTAGCCGTGACCGGAGCTCGACCGGGCCGCGTCCACCGGGTGGCGCGGGTCACTCGGACGGGCGTGTCGCGTCACACAGCGCGGCCGTCTCCACCACACCGGCCACTGCCGTCTCACCCACCTCATGGCCACCGGCTCCGGCCCTCCGGAGCCGGTGGCCGGGGTCAGTGACCTGCGGCGGGACGGGGCGATGCAGGGGGCGCGGCGTGTGACGTCGGATCGCGCGGCGTGTGAACGTCACACGGCACGGCGCATCGTCGACGAGTCGGCCCCGACCCGGTCGGCCAGCCGGGCCACCTCGGCGAGGGCGCCGTGCCGGGCCACGGCCGTGCGGGCCACCGTGAACAGCGCGGTGTCCAGCCGCTCCGAGCGGATGCCGGCCGCCACCTCCGCCGCCTCGTAGGCGGAGCGGGCCGCCTCGTCCGGCTCGTCCGCGAGCAGCAGCGCCTCGGCCTCGGCCACCAGGGCGAGGGCGAAGGCCCGCCGGTGCACCCGGTCCCCCCGGTACAGCTCCACGGCGCGCTCCAGCTCCACCAGCGCCCGGGTCAGCTGGGCCCGGTCGGCGTGGGCCAGGTCCAGGTGGGCGCGGCCCGCCTCGGCGCGCAGCTCCGCCAGGCAGAAGAAGGAGATCCAGGACGGGTCGGTGTCCGGCTCGGCGTCCTCGAAGGTCTCCTCGGCCAGCCGCAGCGCCCGCCGGCAGCGCGCCGCGTCGCCGGTGCGGGCGTGCGCCCGGGCCTCCATGGCGAAGAGCATCGCCTGGGTGCTGGCGGTGGCCGACAGCCGGCTGCCGTACTGGGCCAGGTGCACCAGCTCCAGCGCGTCCCGGGCGCGGTCCATGTGCACCATCTGGCGGGCCATGTCGGACAGGACCAGGGCGCCGAGCGGCGTGTCGCCGGCTTCCTTGGCGGCGTGCAGGGCCAGCACGAAGTACTTCTGCGCGTTGGGCTGTATCCCCACGTCGAAGGACATCCAGCCGGACAGCTGGGCCAGCTCGGCGGTGACCGCGAACAGCCGCTGGCGGGTGGGCTCGTCGCACGGCTCCTGGAGCAGTTCGCTGACCTCGTGGAGCTGGCCGACGACCGCCTTGCGTCTCAGCCCGCCGCCGCACTGGGCGTCCCACTCGCGGAAGCGGGTGGTGGTCTCGGTGAGGAAGTCCAGGTCGGCGGGGGTCAGCCGGGGGCCGGCGACCGGCCGCCCGGCCGTGCCGCCGGAGCCGGAGGCGCCCTGGGCGGCTCTGCCGGCGGTGGCGGGGGCGGCCGGCTCGGCCGTGACCGGGGCGAGCCAGCGCTGCAACGGCTCCAGCAGGGCGGGCCCGGCCGCGACCGACAGCGAGGTGCCGAGGAAGCCGCGGTTCAGCATCAGGTCGCTGCGGGTGAACTCGTTGATCATCTCGACCGTGCGGTCGCCGGCCCACGGCAGGTCGACGCCGCTGGAGGCGGCGGCCGGCGCGGTGCAGCGCAGCCCGAGGTCCTCCACGGTCACCACGCAGCCGAAGCGCTCGGAGAACAGCTCGGAGAGGATGCGCGGGATGGGCTCGCGCGGCTGCTCGCCGTCCAGCCACCGGCGGACCCGGGAGGTGTCGGTGCTCACGTGGCCGGCACCCAGTCGGCGGGCCTCGCGGTTGACCTGGCGCGCCAGCTCACCCTTGGACCACCCGCTGCGGCCGAACCACGCGGTCAGCCGCTCGTTGGGCTGCTTGCCACCCACCGAACGCCCCCATCTCCGGGCCGGTGCCCGAGGTCTGACACAACCTTACGTATCGCGAGCACAACCTTACGTATCGCGAGCCGCCAAACCGGCATGCGCCCCGGCGTGGTACCGAAAGTAACGCCTCCATCACCGGCACACGCACCACTCGGCCGGAAACGCCACCCTTCGCCACCCCTGCGGGTGAACCGCTGGGGGCGCCGACACGGTTCACTGGAAAGCCCGGCGTGTCGAAACCGGGGTCGGCGGGCCGGCCGAACCGGCGGCCCGGCCGATTTCGGTGCGCGCCGGGAACGTAACCGAGGGCGACGACGAACGTTGGAGGTGACATGGACATCATGCTCGGCTCGCGGCGACGCTCCCGTGCCTCGGTGTGCCGCTCGGTCGCGGAGTACGCCGGCCGCCTGGGCTGGCCCGTCGCACCGGGCACCCACCTGGTCCGGGGCGGCCGCGCGGAACGGTGCTCCTGCGGCCGGCCGGACTGCGCCCTGCCGGGGATGCACCCGGCGGACGGCCCGGTTCCGTTACCACTGCGCGAAGGCGCCTCCCCGATGGACGTGGCCGCCGTGTGGCGGGCCCACCCGGACGCACCGGTGCTGGTCGCCGCCGGCCACGCGTTCGACGTGCTGGACGTGCCGGCCGCCGCCGGCCGCCAGGCACTGGTCCGGATGGAGCGCATGGGCACCCCGCTCGGGCCGGTGCTCGCGCTGCCGGCCAGCCCCGCGCGCGTCGCCCCCGGTCAGCCGGGCGACGCCCACGCGCCGCGCGTGCTGTTCTTCGTCGCCGCCGGCGCCCGCAGCGAACTGCCCGCCCTGCTGTACCGGATGGGCTGGGACGACGCCGCGCTGGACCTGCGCTGCCTCGGCCAGGGCGACTGGATCCCGGTGCCGTCGCTGCCCGTCGGCCGCGGCGGGGACGGCGGGACCGGCGTGCACTGGCTGCGCCCCCCGAACGGCCCGCAGGCCCGCCGCCCCCCGCAGGCCCGGCTGCTGCTCGGCATCCTCGCCTACACCTGCCACCGGCGGCGCGGCCCGGAGCCGCACCGCGAACGCCACGCCGAGCGGCTCACCGACCGGGTCGCGGAAGGCGCGCCGGACCGGTACGCCTCGGCCGGCGGCCACGGCTGGGCCAGCGCCTGAGCGCACCCCGGCGGCTCCCGTCCCGATGACGACGCGCGGGGTGGGGCGCACCGCGTTCGCCGCGGTATGCCCCACCCCGCGCGTGTTCCGGGTGGTGTCCGGGCCGGGTGGTGTTCCGGCCGGGTGGCCTCAGTCGCCGATCAGTGCGTCCACGAACTGCCCGGGCTCGAACGGCGCCAGGTCGTCCGCGCCCTCGCCCAGGCCGATCAGCTTCACCGGCACGCCCAGCTCCCGCTGGACCGCCACCACGATGCCGCCCTTGGCGGAGCCGTCCAGCTTGGTGAGCACGATGCCGGTGATGTTGACCACCTCGGCGAAGACCCGCGCCTGCACCAGGCCGTTCTGGCCGGTGGTGGCGTCCAGGACGAGCAGCACCTCGTCCAGCGGCCCGTGCTTCTCCACCACCCGCTTGACCTTGCCCAGCTCGTCCATCAGGCCGGTCTTGGTGTGCAGGCGGCCGGCGGTGTCGATCAGGACGCAGTCCACGCCCTCGGCGATGCCCTCCTTGACGGCGTCGAAGGCGACCGAGGCCGGGTCGCCGCCCTCCGGGCCGCGCACGGTGCGGGCGCCCACCCGCTCGCCCCAGGTCTGCAGCTGGTCGGCGGCGGCGGCGCGGAAGGTGTCGGCGGCGCCGAGCACCACGCTGCGCCCGTCGGCGACCAGCACGCGGGCGAGCTTGCCGGTGGTCGTGGTCTTGCCGGTGCCGTTGACGCCCACGACCATCAGCACGGCCGGACGGGCGGCGGCGCCGTCCCCCGCGGCGGGGTGGGCGGCGGTGCGCAGGGAGCGGTCCATGTCGGTGCCGACCAGTTCGACCAGTTCCTCGCGGAGCAGCGCGCGCAGCTCCTCGGGGGTGCGGGTGCCCAGCACCTTCACCCGGGTGCGCAGGCGCTCCACGAGCTCCTGGGTGGGGGCGACGCCCACGTCGGCGGTGATGAGGGTGTCCTCGATCTCCTCCCAGGTGTCCTCGTCGAGGTGCTCCCGGGACAGCAGGGCGAGCAGGCCCTTGCCGAGGGTGTTCTGCGAGCGGGACAGGCGCGCGCGCAGTCGGACCAGGCGGCCGGCCGTCGGCTCCGGCTTCTCGATGGCCGGCGGGGCCGCGGCCTCCTCCGGGGCGACCTCGACCTCCGGGGCGGGGGCCGGGGCGGGGGGCGCGGTCGGGGCGCCCGGCTCCAGGAGCCCGGTGCCGGTGCCGGGGGGGCCGACGTCCTCGATGGTGCGGCGCGGGGTGTCCCGCGGGGTTTCGGCGTCCTCGCCCACCCGCGGCTCGACGGGCTCCGGCCGGCGCGCGGGCGGCGGCACCTGCCGGCGCCGGCGTCCGGTGACCACCAGGCCGGCCGCCGCGCCCACCGCCAGCACGGCGATGATGACGACAAGGATCAGAGTGTCCATGCTGAAATCATCGCAGGGTGGTGCGGGGGGCTCCGGGCTCCGGAGCCGGGTGTGGGCGCCGGCGGGGGGCGGCGGGCGGGCACCGGGCCGGCACTGGGCGGCGGGGGCGCCGGGCGAGGCGCCGTCAGCTTCCCGCGTGGCGGGGGCTTTCCGCTCCGGCCGGGGCGGGGGCGGGCGACGGGCCGGCGGATCGCCCTGTCCGCAACCCCCGGTAGGGGGGCTTGCGGACCCCCTTCTTCAGGATTTCACGGCGGGGTGACCGACCGCAGCCCCCGTGTCGCGGCCTGTGGACAACTCGGCCGGACGCCTCCCGGACGGAGGGCCGGAGGGCTGGACGGTCCTAGCCGGCGCGGCCGAGGGGGCGTTGGGCGAGGAAGGCCGCCGGGTTCTCGGTCACCGCCGACAGGCTGTGCAGGGCGGCGCCGCGGACCGCCGCGAGGCCGCCGAGTTCGCTGATCCGCAGGCGGCCGTCCTCCCAGGTCCGGGAGACCACCCGGGCCTTCAGCTCCTCGTTGACCCGCGGCGCCATCCACGGGGCCAGTTCGGCGTAGATCCCGCCGAGCACCACGGCCTGCGGCGACAGCATGTTCACCACCCCGGCCAGCGCCATCCCGAGGACCTGCCCGGCGTCGCCGAGCGCGGCCACCACCGCGCCGTCGCCCGCCTGCGCCCGTTCGATCAGCAGGCGCAGCCCGTCCCCGCCGCCGCCGAGCACCGTGCCGGCGGCGCGCGCCGCCTCGTCGGCCGCCAGCCCGGCCGCCCGCAGCAGCGCCTCCTGGCCCGCGTACTGTTCCAGGCAGCCCCGGGCCCCGCAGCGGCACAGCGGGCCGTCGGCGCTGACCGGCACGTGCCCGAGCTCGCCCGCGTACCCTCCGTAGCCGGTGAACACCCGTCCGCGGACCACCAGCGAGGCGCCGATGCCCACCTCGCCGGAGACGTACAGGAAGCTCTCCAGGTCGCGGACGGCCCCGGTGCGCAGCTCGGCGAGGCCGGCGAGGTCCGCCTCGTTCTCGGCGGAGACCGGCAGTGCCCGGCCGCCGACCCGGCGCGCCCCCATCACCTGGCCGAACAGCGCCTCGGCGCGGACCATCTCCCAGCCGAGGTTGGGCGCCTGCCGCAGGATGCCGGAGGAGACCGGCCCGGGCAGCACGAGGGTGGCGGCGACGGGTTCCAGGCCCTCCGCGGTGACCTGCCGGGCGACCTCCATGGCCAGTTCGGCGACCCGGTGCAGCGCCTGGGAGGGGGTGCTGCCGCGGTTGTCGGCGGAGACCAGGCGGCTGGCGCGGACGCTGCCGCCGAGGTCGACGGCGCAGGCCGCCGAGTAGTCGACGTTGATCTCCGCGCCGAGCCCGATGTAGGTGGTGGTGTCCAGGCGCAGCACGGTCGCGGGCCGGCCGACGCGGCCGGTGCCGGAGTCCTGGGACTCGCGCACCACTCCGCCGGCGACGAGCTGTTCCACGAGGGTGGAGACGGTGGCCTTGGTCAGGCCGGTGCGCTTGGCGAGGGCGCTGCGGGAGGTGTGGCCGGCCTCCCGGATGCCGGCGAGCACGAGCCGGAGGTTGTGGCCGCGCATCGACTCCTTGGACGCCTTGGGGGAGGCCTTGGGTCCGCCCGCGCCGTGGGCGGCGCCGGCTGATCCGCCGCGCTGGCCGTGGCCCGGGTGTGCCGGGCGGGTGGCCGGTGCGGCGGTCCTGCCGCGCGGGGCGCGGCCTCCTGCGGAGCGGCTGTCCGTGGTGCTGCTGCTCACTGGCGGTTCTCGGGGGTCTCGGGGGCCTGCCGGGTGGGTTTCCCGGGAGGACGTACCGGCCCGGGGGTGGCGGGCCTCGCTGTTCAGCTTAGGGCCACGGGCGGACGGTGTGCGGGGGGTCGGGTTTCCTGGCCGGGGCGGGCCGGCGGGGCTCCGGGCGGGCGGGGCGGGGGGGTGCGGGGGCGTGCGGCGGGGTCAGGGGGTGGGGGCGCCGAGCAGGCCGGAGATCTCCTGGGCTGCGGCGATGACCTGGGGGGCGAGCCGTTCGATGGGGGGCTTCCAGGGTTCCAGGGAGAGGGTGGAGACGCTGACGCCGCCGATGACGGCGCCGGTGTGGCCGAAGACGGGTGCGGCGATGCAGCGGATGCCGTTCTCGTTCTCCTGCTCGTCCAGCGCGTAGCCGCGTGCCCGCACGGTGGCCAGGTGGTCCAGGAGGGCGGCGGGGTCGGTGATGGTGTGCGGGGTGCGGGCCTGGAGGCCGGTGCGGGCGGTGAGCTCGGTGACCTCCTCGTCGGCCATCTGGGCCAGGACGGCCTTGCCGATGCCGGTGGAGTGCAGTCGGATGCCCTTGCCCACCCGGGAGGGCATCTGGTAGGGGCGGCTGCCCTCCAGTTTGGCCGCGTAGACCGCCTCGTCGCCGTCGAGCAGCGCGAAGTGCACGGTGTAGCCGGTGGCGTCGCGGAGCCGGCGCAGCGCGCCCTCGACGTGCTGGGCCGGGTTGAAGCGGCCCAGCACCTTGCCGGCGAGGGTGAGGATGCGGGGGCCGGCGGTGTAGTGGCCGTCGCCCGCGTAGAGCGCGTAGTGGCGGTCGATCAGGGTCTGCAGGATGCGGTGCACGGTGGACTTGGGCAGGCCGGTGGCGACGGCGATGTCGGTCACCCGGGAGTGCTCGGCGAGCGCCTCCAGGACGGCCAGGGCCTTGTCGATGGCGTTGCCGCCGCCGTTCGTCCTCATCGTCGCCGACGCTCCCGTGTGCTGCCGTTTCCGCCGGTCCCCCCGTGGGGGCGGGTCACCGGGACATCCAACCACCATCGACCACGAGGACGTGACCGCTCACGTAGTCGGCGGCGGGTGAGGCGAGGAAGACGACGGCTCCGGCGACGTCCTCGGGGGTGCCCCAGCGGCCGGCGGGTATGCGGGCGCGGATCTCGCGTTCGCGGCGTTCCTCGGCGCGCAGCGGGGCGGTGTTGTCGGTGCTGATGTAGCCGGGGGCGACGGCGTTGACCTGCACGCCGTGTGCGGACCACTCGTTGGCGAGGGCCTTGGTGAGGCCGGCGACGGCGTGCTTGGCGGCGGCGTAGGAGGCGACGTTGAGGCCGCCCTGGAAGGCGAGCAGGGAGGCGATGTTGACGATCTTGCCGCTGCCGCGTTCCAGCATGGGGCGGCCGAGGTGGCGGCTGAGCTGGAAGAGGGAGTCGGTGTTGACGCGCATCACCTCGCGCCAGTCCTCGTAGGGGTGTTCGGCGGCCGGGGAACGGCGGATGATGCCGGCGTTGTTGACCAGGATGTCGATCCGGTGCCGGGCGAGTATCTCGGCGGCGGCCTCGGGCACGGCCTCGGGGTGGGCGAGGTCGCAGGCCACGGTGTGGGCGGCCCGGCCGAGGGCGGTGACCTCCTCGGCGGTCCGCTCCGGTGGGCGGGTGGCGTTGCCGAGCAGCACCAGGTCGGCGCCGGCGCGGGCGAGGGCGAGGGCGGCGGCGCGGCCGATGCCGGTGCGGGCGCCGGTGACCAGGGCGGTGCGTCCGGTGAGGTCGAAGGGGTGGGGGCTCACCGCAGCTCCGGGATGGTCACGTGGTCCATGTCGTCGAAGGCCTGGTTCTCGCCGCCCATCGCCCAGACGAAGGCGTAGGCGTGGGTGCCGGCGCCGGTGTGCACGGACCAGCTGGGGGCGATGACGGCCTGGTCGCCGGCGACCACGAGGTGCCGGGTGCGGTCGGGGCGGCCCATCAGGTGGATGACGCGGTGGTCGTCGGGGAGGTCGGTGTAGAGGTAGATCTCGGTGCGCCGGTCGTGGGTGTGGCAGGGCATGGTGTTCCACAGGCTGCCGGGTTCGAGGACGGTGACGCCCATGACCAGTTGGCAGCTGGGGATGCCGTCGGCGGCGATGTAGCGGTGCAGGGTGCGGATGTTGGCGCCGTCGGCGGTGCCGAGCCGGATGCCGGTGCTGTCCCGGTGCCGGGCGAGGCGGGTGGGGTGCGTGGTGTGCGCGGGGGTGGACACCAGGTAGAAGCGGGCCGGTGGGCCGGCGGGGGTGCCGGTCGGGGGCTGGGCGGTGGCGAAGGCGACCTCGCGCACGCCCCTGCCGAGGTAGAGGCAGTCCTTGGTGTCGAGGGCGTGTTCCGTTCCGTCGGCGGTGACGGTTCCGGGTCCGCCGAGGTTGATGACGCCGAGCTCCCGCCGCTGGAGGAAGTGGTCGGCGCGCAGGGGCGGGAAGGTGCCGAGTTCCACCGGTTCTCCGGGGGCGGGTGTGGTGCCGGCGATCACCATCCGGTCGGTGTGGGTGTACACGGCGCGGATCCGGCCGGTGGGGAAGAGGTTCTCGACGAGGTAGTGCCGTCGTAGGTCCTCGGTGTCGAGTCCGGGGACCTGGTCCGGGTGGGTGGCGTGCCGGACCTCCATGGTGTGTCCGGGGTGCTCGCCGGGCGCGGTGTGCCCGCCGCCCGCGGCGTCCCCGGTGTTCCGCGTGTTGCTGCCTTCCATCTGCGCGACCCCTTCCGCTCTTCGGCGTCCGGTGGAACGATTGGCCCGCATCACGGAACAGCGTTCCGTAAGGCGGAACGAAAGCGAGTGTAGCCCAGGCCCTCAGATCGCCCAACCCCCTGCCGGGAGGCAGTCGATGTACGTCCAAGACCTCGACCCCACCGGGTCGCTGACGCTCTCCGCGCTCCTCGCCGCGCTGCCCCTGGTGGTGCTGCTGGTGCTGCTCGGCGGACTGCGGGTGAAGGCCCACTGGTCCGGCCTGGCCGCGCTGGCCACCGCCGTCGGCGTGGCCGTGCTCGGCTACGGCATGCCGCTGCTGACCACCCTGGACGCCGCCGTCTTCGGAATGGCGCTGAGCTGCCTGCTCATCCTGTGGATCACCTTCAACGCCATCTGGATCTACAACCTGACGGTGGACAGCGGACACTTCGCGGTGCTGCGGCGGGCGTTCGGGGCGGTCAGCGACGACCGCCGGATCCAGGCCGTGATCATCGCCTTCGCCTTCGGGGCGCTGCTGGAGTCGCTGGCGGGGGGCGGGGCGCCGATCGCCGTCTGCGCCGTGATGCTGATCGCGATCGGCTTCAGCCCGATGCGGGCCGCCACGCTGGCCCTGGTGGCCAACACCGCGCCGGTGGCCTTCGGCGGCATGGGCAACCCGATCACCATCATGGGGTCGGTCACCGGCCTGTCCGCCGACGACTTCGGCGCCATGACGGGGCGCCAGACGGCCCTGCTGGCCGTGCTGGTGCCGTTCATCCTGCTGTGGATCGCGGACGGGCGGCGCGGACTGCGGGAGGCCTGGCCGGCGGCGCTCGCCGGCGGCGTGGCCTTCGGACTCGGCCAGTTCCTGCTGTCGAACTTCTTCAGCTACCGGCTCTGCGACATCTTCGCCGCGCTCTTCGCCGCCGGCGCCATCCTCGGGCTCAACCGGGTGTGGCGCCCGCGGATCGCCGAGGACTCGGAGAACCGCATCCGGCGCGGCGGGCCGCCTGCCACCGGGGGCGCCGCCGCCTCCCCGCAGCCGCGGGCGACCACCGTCCAGAGCCTGGTGGAGCGGCCGGACGACGCCCCGGACCGGCGCGCGGACGTCCTCGCCGCCTTCGCGCCGTACCTGATCGTGGTCGCGCTGTTCTCCCTGGCGCAGATCCCGGCCGTCCGCGAGGTACTGGACGCGCCCACCGTGTCATGGACCTGGCCAGGACTGGGCGAGATCACCCGCCCGGACGGCTCCCCGGTCGCCGCCGAGTACCGGCTCAACTGGGGCTCCGCCACCGGCACCCTGCTGTTCGCCTCCGGCCTGCTCACCATGGCCGTGCTCCGGATCCGGCCGGGGCGGGCCCTGCGGATCTACGGGGACACCTTCCGCCAGTTCGGCTGGGCGGTGCTGACGATCTTCGCCGTCTTCGCCCTGTCCTACGTGATGAACCTGTCCGGGATGATCTCCACCCTCGGCCTGTGGCTGGCCGGCACCGGCGCCTTCTTCGCCTTCCTCTCCCCCGTGGTCGGCTGGTTCGGGGTGGCCGTCACCGGGACCGACGCCGGCTCCAACGCCCTGTTCGGCGGGCTGCAGATCACCGCCGCGCGGGAACTGGGCGCCTCGGAGTACCTGTTCGGCGCGGCCAACTCCTCCGGCGGCGTGATGGCCAAGATGATCTCCCCGCAGAACCTGGCGATCGGCGCCGCCTCGGTCGACCTGGTCGGCCGGGAGGGCGACCTGTTCCGGCGGGTCTTCGGCTGGAGCGTGGTGCTGCTGCTGGCCATGTGCCTGCTGGTCTACCTGCAGTCCACCCCGGTGCTGGGCTGGATGACCATCTACTGACCGCCACCGCCGGCGCCGGCCGCCACCGCGCACCGCGCCGCCGGCGACGTCGCCACACGGTGGCGGCGGCCTTCCCCCTCGCCGCCGCCACCGCGGGCGCCTCCCCCCTCCCCCGGTCCTCCCCCGTTCCGCGTCCACGCCCCCGGCCGAGGCGCGGCCGGGACGCGGAACGGGACGTCAGCCCTTGACGCAGACCACCTGCTTGAGCTGGGCGACGACCTCCACCAGGTCCTGCTGGCGGGCCATCACCTCGTCGATGTCCTTGTAGGCGGCCGGGATCTCGTCCACCACCCCGCGGTCCTTGCGGCACTCCACGCCGGCGGTCTGCGCGGCGAGGTCCGCCTCGTCGAACAGCTTGCGGGCCTGGTTCCGGCTCATCCGGCGGCCGGCGCCGTGCGACGCCGACTGGTAGGAGAACGGGTTGCCCAGCCCGCGCACGATGTAGGACGAGGTGCCCATCGAGCCCGGGATGATGCCCAGCTCCCCCTTGCCCGCCCGGATCGCGCCCTTGCGGGTCACCAGCAGCCGACGGCCGTCGTGCTCCTCCTCCGCCACGTAGTTGTGGTGGCAGCTGACCGGCTCCTCGAAGGTCGGCCGGGCCGCGGGCAGTTCCTGCCGCAGCGCGTCCTGGAAGAGCGCCATCATCACCGCGCGGTTGCGCCGGGCGTAGTCCTGCGCCCAGAACAGGTCCCGCCGGTACGCCGCCATCTCCGGGGTGTCCGCGACGAACACCGCCAGGTCCCGGTCCGGCAGGTCGGCGTTGTGCGGCAGGCCCCGGGCGACCCCGATGTGGTACTCCGCCAGCTCCTTGCCGATGTTGCGGGAACCGGAGTGCAGCATCAGCCACACCCGCCCCGTGGTGTCCAGGCACACCTCCAGGAAGTGGTTGCCGCCGCCCAGCGTGCCCAGCTGCACACCCGCCCGGGAGCGCCGGGCGCGCACCGCCGGGGCCAGCTCGTCGAAGCGGGCCCAGAAGGAGTCCCAGTCGCCGGTCGGCACCCCGTGCAGACGGCGCGGATCCACCGGCTCCCGGTGCACCCCCATGCCGACCGGGATCAGCCGCTCGATCCGGGAACGCAGCCGGGACAGGTCGTCCGGCAGGTCCCCGGCGGTCAGCGAGGTGCGCACCGCCGTCATGCCGCACCCGATGTCCACGCCGACGGCGGCCGGGCTGACCGCGCCCTCCATGGCGATCACCGAGCCGACCGTGGCGCCGATGCCGTAGTGGACGTCCGGCATCGCGGCCAGGCCGTGCACCCACGGCAGCGTGGTGACGTTCCACAGCTGGCGCATCGCCGGCTCCCCGGCGTCCGCCGGATCCGCCCACATGCGGATCGGTACCCGCGCGCCCGCCACTTCCTGGAACACCATGCCGCCGCTCCCCCGCCGAATACCGGATGAATGGTCGAACCGCCCTCCGCGCGGAGGGTCGGCTCGGACGGGGGGCGGCCCGGACGGCCGGGCCCGGGGCGGTCCCCGCCCGCGTGGTCGGCTGCCGCCTCCCCGTGTGGTGCCTCCATGAAGACATGGGACGCCCGCCACACTCAACGCGTTTTCCGCCCCGCCGTGCTACTGTCGAACGAGTTGCAGTTTTGGTTCCCATGAACGTCCGTGTGCGCCTGCTGGTTGTGACCACAGGCGCATTCTGTTTGTCCGGGGTTTTCTCCGGAGGGGTGATCATCGCGGCGACGCGGGGCACACGCGGTGTGTGCCCTGGAGTACCCCAGAAGGAGATGTACATGGCTACTGGCACCGTGAAGTGGTTCAACGGCGAGAAGGGCTTCGGCTTCATCGAGCAGGACGGTGGCGGCGCTGACGTGTTCGCCCACTACTCGGCGATCCAGGCCCAGGGCTTCCGTGAGCTCTTCGAGGGCCAGAAGGTCCAGTTCGACGTCACGCAGGGCCAGAAGGGCCCGCAGGCGGAGAACATCGTCGTCCTCTGACGACGACACCACGCCCAACGGCAGACGGGGCCCGTACCGGTCGGTGCGGGCCCCGCTCGCTGCCCGGGCCCCCTCGGCGCCCACCCGGTCACCCGTCCGGCGGCCGGTCCGCCACCGCGGGGAGCGCCCGGCGTATCCCAACGCCACACCGGCTGTTCACCTCGTCGGCGGTGACAATCGTCCCCCGGGTACCACACGCTACTGTGGTGGCCCCGGTCACGACTTCCCTCCCCCGCCGCGTCGCGGCCGGCCCCGACCGTCCGTCCCACCGTATCGACGCGCCGCACGGTCCGCTCACCCGACGTTTCGACACCTCACGGTTCGTTCTCGCTCCTCCCAGCGGCCAGACGCCGCGGAGTCTTGCTCGGGACGCGCCGCCCCAGGAAGGTTCCGCATGACACGAACGGCCCAGCCGTCCACCCCCTCCACCCGTCCCTCCCGCCGCCCCCGCCCGCAGTCCTCCGGCGGCCGGCAGCAGGCCGGACGCCCACGGATCCCGGGCCACCGCGGCGCGGGCCCCGCCGCCCCGCACGCCGAGTTCGCCGCCCCGGTGAGCACCACCCCGGCCCTGCCGCCGGTGGCCGCCTTCGGCGACCTGCCGCTGCCGCCGGCCCTGCTCACCGAGCTCACCCGCCAGGGCGTCAGCACCCCGTTCCCCATCCAGGCCGCCACCCTGCCGAACTCGCTGAGCGGGCGCGACGTCCTCGGCCGCGGCCGCACCGGCTCCGGCAAGACGCTCGCCTTCGGCCTGGCCCTGCTCGCCCGCACCACCGGCCGGCGCGCCGAACCCCGGCAGCCGCTGGCCCTCGTCCTCGTCCCCACCCGGGAACTGGCCCAGCAGGTCACCGACGCGCTGACCCCCTACGCCCGGTCCGTGGGCCTGCGCATGGCCACCGTGGTCGGCGGCATGTCCATCGGCCGGCAGGCCGGCGACCTGCGGCGCGGCGCCGAGGTGGTCGTGGCCACCCCGGGGCGGCTCACCGACCTGATCAACCGCGGCGACGTCCGACTGGACCAGGTGGACATCACCGTCCTGGACGAGGCCGACCAGATGGCCGACATGGGCTTCCTGCCCCAGGTCACCGTGCTGCTGGAGCAGGTCCGCCCGGGCGGGCAGCGGATGCTGTTCTCCGCCACGCTGGACCGCAACGTCGACCGCCTGGTCCGCCGCTTCCTGGCCGACCCGGTCACCCACTCCGTCGACCCGTCCGCCGGGGCGGTGACCACGATGGAGCACCACCTGCTGCACGTGGACGCCGAGGACAAGCAGGCGGCCACCATCGAGATCGCCGCCCGCGAGGGCCGGGTGATCATGTTCATCGCGACCAAGCACGCCGCCGACCGGCTCGCCAAGCAGCTGCTGGCCAAGGGCGTGCGCGCGGCGGCGCTGCACGGCGGCAAGACCCAGCCGCAGCGCAACCGCACCCTGGACCAGTTCCGCGGCGGACACATCAGCGCGCTGATCGCGACCAACGTGGCGGCCCGCGGCATCCACATCGACGGCCTCGACCTGGTGGTCAACGTCGATCCGCCGACCGACCACAAGGACTACCTGCACCGCGGCGGGCGCACCGCCCGCGCCGGGGAGTCCGGCACCGTGGTCACCCTGGTCACGCCGGACCAGCGCCGGGAGATGAGCCGGCTGATGTCCATCGCCGGGATCACCCCGCGGACCACCCGGGTGCGCCCCGGAGACGCCGAGCTCCAGCGGGTCACCGGCGCCCGCACGCCCCCCGGCGTGCCGGTCACCCTGCCCGCGCCCGCCGCGCCGGGACGCCCGCAGGGCGCCGGCCGGGGCGACGGACGCGGAGCCGCCGCCGGAGGACGCCGGCGACGCGGTGCCGGGCAGGGCGGCCGCGCCGGGGCCACGCAGGGCGCTTCCGCGTCCGGCGGCGCCGGCCAGGCCGGCGGCCGGGGACGGCGCGGCGGACGCCGGCCGCGCCCCGGCGGCGGCGCGGACGCCGGCTGAGTAGGCGCGCCCGTTCAGCGACGACGGCGTGGGGTCCGGCCGCGAAGGCGGCCGGACCCCACGGGTGTCACCAGTCCAGGGCGATGGCGCCACCGGAGAAGGCGGTGGTGGCTCCGTACAGCATCGGGCTGACCGTGCTGGTGCTCCCCTCCGGCACCCGCACCCGGAAGGACTTGCTGTTGCCGCCGATGTAGAGTTCGGCGCCCGGCCGGGAGTAGAGCACCCGCGCGTACGTCGTGCCGCAGGCCGGGCTGTACCGCAGCTCCACGACCCCGTCCGCCTCCGCGTACCCGGCGTCGAGGACGTAGCTGCCCGCGTCGCACCCCTCCGCGACCGGGTTCCGCCCGTCGCAGGCCGAGCCGCTACAGCTCGCGGCGGCGCTCGACTCCGCCTCCGCCGCCACGGCGGAGGGCGCCATGCCCAGCCCGGCCAGAGAGACGAGCGCCGCGGAGACGGCGGCCAGTCGGTATCGCATCTTCGTTCCCCCTTCGCTCCCGGGCGCGGTGTGGCGACCGGGGTGGATTCCGTCGAGACGTTCCTCGGTCCGAGGCGCGGCGTGCGGCCGCCCGAGGGTGGTCCGGTAGCCGCTCACCACGAGATGTAGACCGTGTCACCGGAGACCGCGTTGCGGATCCACGACGACATCGGGGACACCACCGTGGTGCTCCCGCTCGGCACGGTCCTGGTGTAGACGGTGCCGTCGCCACCCGTGACCTGGAGCCGCGCCCCCGGGCGCGAGTAGACCAGCCGGGCGTACTCGGCGCCGCACGTCCGGCTGAAGCGGATCTCGATGACACCGTCGGTCTCGCTGTAGGCGAAGTCCTGGACGGTCGAGTCGGCGACACATCCGGCCGCGACCGGATCGAGGCCGTTGCACTCCGCGCCGAAACAGCTCGCCGCCGGCGCCTGCGCCTCCACCGGTGCCGCGGAGGCCGAGGGCGCGAGGCCCAGCCCCGCCGCCGTCAGGACGCCCGCCGCCACCGCCATGATCTTGCTGCGCATCGTCTCTCCTTGTTCATGACCGCCCGGCCCGTCTCGGAGCAGGGCAGGTCAGGACCCGTCGTGTGACGAACGGCAGACATCCTGCGTTGGTTGACACGGTGTCAGCAATAGATGGCATGGCCATAAATCGGCACTGAAGGCAACCGGAAGGTTACCTCCAGTGCTCTTCAGCGCCGCTTCCGGCGTTCCGTCACGACGCTGACGCCGCCGCGCCGGCCCCGGGACCTGCGTCATCGGCGGCCGGGGCGCGCCGGCGGTCGCCGAGGCGCTGGCTGATCACCTCGGAGACGCCGTCGCCCTTCATGGAGACCCCGTACAGCGCGTCGGCGATCTCCATCGTCCGCTTCTGGTGGGTGATCACGATCAGCTGCGAGGACTCCCGCAGCTCGGCCATGATGCCGATCAGCCGCTGGAGGTTGGTGTCGTCCAACGCCGCCTCGACCTCGTCCATCACGTAGAACGGGCTGGGCCGCGCCTTGAAGATGGCCACCAGCAGCGCGACGGCGGTCAGCGAGCGCTCGCCGCCGGAGAGCAGGGACAGCCGCTTGACCTTCTTGCCGGGCGGGCGGGCCTCCACCTCCACGCCGGTGGTGAGCATGTCGTCCGGGTCGGTCAGCACCAGGCGGCCGTCGCCGCCGGGGAAGAGCCGGGAGAAGACGCCCTCGAACTCCCGCGCCGTGTCCCGGAAGGCCGCCGCGAACACCTCCCGGACCCGCTCGTCCACCTCCTGCACCACCGTCAGCAGGTCGCGGCGGGTGGCCTTGAGGTCCTCCAGCTGCTCGGTCAGGAAGCGGTGGCGCTCCTCCAGGGCGGCGAACTCCTCCAGGGCGAGCGGGTTGATCTTCCCGAGCTTGGCGTACTCCCGCTCGGCGCGCCGGGCCCGCTCCTGCTGCTCGGCCCGGACGTAGGGACGCGGCTCGGCCGCCGCACCCTCGGCCTCGCCGCCGCTCCGCCGGCGCCGGCGCGACGGCGCGGGGGCGGCGGGGCGCCCGCTCACGGAACCGTCCCCGGTGACGCCGTCGGTGGTCTCCGCGTCGGCGGCGGGCCGGCCGGCGGCGGGGAGATCGCCCTCCTCCGGCTCCACGACGGGCGGGATGAGCTGGTCCGGGCCGTACTCGGCGACCAGCGTCTCCGGCGAGACGCCGAACTCCTCCATCGCCCGGTTCTCCAGCTGCTCCACCCGCAGCCGCTTCTCCGCCCGCAGCACCTCGTCGCGGTGCACCGTGTCGGTCAGCTTCTCCAGCTCCGCCGCGAGGTCCCGGGCCCGGGAGCGCTCGGCCGCCAGCTCCTCCTCGCGCGCGGACCGCTCCCGCTCCACCTCGGCCCGCGCCGCCGCCGCCCGCTCCAGGGAGACCTCGGTGAAGGCCAGCAGCGCCTCCGCGCCGGTGGTCACCGCCTCCGCGACCCGCCGTTCGCGGCCGGCCCGGCGGCGCCGCTCCTCCGCCCGGGCGCGCGCCTCGCGCTCCGCCCGGGCACCACGGTCGAGGGCGTCGGCGCGCCCGGCCAGCGACCGCGCCCGCTCCTCGTGGGTGCGCAGCGCCAGTCGGGCCTCCATCTCGGCCTGCCGGGCGGCCGTCGCGCGTGCCGCCAGCTCGTCGCGGCGGCCGGTGTCCGGCTCCTCCTCGACCGGGGCCTCCTCCGCCACGGCCAGCCGCTCCTCCAGCTCGGCCGCGGCCTCGGCGGCCTCCACGCCGGCCGCGGCGGAGCGGCTCGCGGCGGCCGACAGCCGCTCCGCCTCCCCCTCGGCGGCACGCGCATGCCCGCCGAGCCGGCCGAGTTGCGCCGCGGCGGCGGAGGCGGCCTGCTCCACCCGGCGGCGTTCGGCGGTCAGCTCCCGCACCAGCTCGGCGGCGGCGCTCCGGGCCGCCCTGGCCGCCTCGTGGCGCTCCGCCAGCCGCGCGCACTCCTCGGCGAGTTCGTCCAGCCGGGCCGCCGCCTCGTCCACCGCCGCCTGCACCTGCAGCAGGCTGGGCGCGCCGGGCGAGCCGCCGTCGGCGCGGCGCGCCCCGAGCAGGTCGCCGCCCCGGGTGACCGCCGTCAGCTCCGGGTGGCGCTCCACCAGGGCGCGGGCCCCGGTCAGGTCCGGCACGGCGACCACGCCGCGCAGCAGCTCCCGCACGGCCGCCAGCAGGCCGGCCGGCGCCCCGTCGGCGACGCCGACCAGGTCGGCGACCGGTGCGCACCCCGGCGGCAGGTCGGGCAGGGCGGCAGGTGTGGGCAGGTCGTGCGGGGCCGGCCCGCTGGCCGGGCCGGGCGCGGCCAGCAGCAGGGCCGCCCGTCCGGCGTCGTCCGCGCGGAGCAGTTCCAGGGCGGCCACCGCCGTCGCCGGGTCCGCGACCACCACGGCGTCGGCCGCGCCGGCCAGCGCCGCGGCGACCGCCTCCTCCCAGCCCGCCTCGACGGTCAGCAGTTCGGCGGCCGGGCCCAGCACCCCGCCCCGGCCCGGACCGGCGAGCCGGTCGCCGGCCTCCAGCAGCGCCCCCGAGCCGTCCTTGCGCCGCACCCCCAGGGACAGCGCCTCGTGGCGGGCGGTCAGCGCGGCCCGCTCGCGCTCGGCCGCGGTGACCGCCTCGCGGGCCTCGCCCTGGGCCCGCTCGGCCTCCTCCAGCGCCGAGGTCGCCTCGGCCAGCCGGCGCTCCAGGTCGGCGGCGCCCGCCGGGGCGTCCGCGCCCGGCGCCCCGCCGGCGCCGCCGGCCGCCCCCTCCACCTCGGCCCGCAGTTCCTCGTACTCCAGCCGCGCCCGCTCGGCCCGCTCCCGGGCCTCCTCGGCGGCGACGGCCAGCCGCGCGGTCTCCGCCTCGGCCGAGGCGGCGCGGCCACGGGCCGCCGCCACCTGACCGCGCAGCCGGGCCAGCCCCTCCCGACGGTCCGCCAGGGCCCGGGCCGCGTCCCGCAGCCGGCGTTCCTCCTCGGTCAGCTCCTGCTCCACCTCCGCCCGCCGCTCCACGGCCCCCTCCAGGGCGGCGCGGGCCGCCTCCACGGCCTCCGCCAGCTCGGCCTCCTGCTCGCGGACGCGCCGCGCCTCCCGCTCCATGTCCTCCGGATCGCGGCCCCGCCGCTCGTCGGCGCCGGCGGCCGCGGACGCCGCGTGCCGGGCCCGCTGCCGCGCGAGCCCGACCGTGCCGCGCACCCGCTCGGCCAGCTGGGAGAGCCGGTACCAGGTGTCCTGCGCCTCGGCCAGCCGCGGGCCGAGGGCGGCCACCGAGGTCTCCAGGGCGCCCTCGCGGCGCTGCGCGGCGGCGAGCTGGGCCTCCACGACGGCGCGGCGCTCGCGCAGCGCCGCCTCGTCGGCGGTCTCCGCCTCCAGGGCGTCACGCAGGGTGACCAGGTCGTCGGCGAGCAGCCGCATCCGGGCGTCCCGCAGCTCGGCCTGGATGACGCCGGCCCGGCGGGCCACCCTGGCCTGCCGGCCGAGCGGGGCGAGCTGGCGGCGCAGCTCCGCGGCGAGGTCCTGCACCCGGGTGAGGTTGGCCTGCATGGCGTCGAGCTTGCGCAGCGCCTTCTCCTTGCGCTTGCGGTGCTTCAGGACGCCCGCCGCCTCCTCGATGAAGGCCCGGCGGCCGGCCGGGTCGGCGTGCAGGACGGAGTCGAGCTGCCCCTGCCCGACGATGACGTGCATCTCGCGGCCGATGCCGGAGTCGGACAGCAGTTCCTGGATGTCCAGCAGCCGGCAGGTGTCGCCGTTGATCGCGTACTCGCTGCCGCCGTTGCGGAACATGGTCCGGGTGATGGTCACCTCGGTGTAGTCGATCGGCAGGGCGCCGTCGCTGTTGTCGATGGTGAGCGAGACCTCGGCGCGGCCCAGCGGCGGGCGGCCGGTGGTGCCGGCGAAGATGACGTCCTCCATCTTGCCGCCGCGCAGCGACTTGGCGCCCTGTTCGCCCATCACCCAGGACAGGGCGTCCACCACGTTGGACTTCCCGGAGCCGTTCGGTCCGACCACGCAGGTGATGCCGGGTTCGAGACGGAGCGTGGTGGTGGAGGCGAACGACTTGAATCCGCGGAGGGTCAGGGTCTTCAGATGCACGGGCGGCTTCCTCAGGCAGGGGGCGCCGAGGGACTCTACCCGGACGAGTCGGTGCAAGTCGGGTGCCGCGCGGGTCCCCGGGCGCGGACGGCGCCGGGGAAATGGGCCGGAAGAGTTTCGCGATGCGGCAGGTGGGGCACATCCCGGAGCAAGTCAGCAGGAACACACCGCGGAGACACCCGCACACCGGCCGTGCACACGGGCCCGTGCACAAGGCCGGCGGCGGCGGGCGTCGCGTTCCACGGGCGACGTGACCGCCGCGGGAAGCGATCAGCGCGAAAGGGGGCAGGGTCCGGCGTCCGGAAGGGCGTCACCCACGGCACGGCCGCTGCGGCAGGCGGCTCGCCGGTGGTCGGCGACCGGGGTGGTCGACGGACCGGGTGGTCGGCGAGCGGCCCCCACGCACGAAAGAAGGGACGCCGGCGAGGGCGTCCCTGACGGATCCCAGCCGCGGGGAAGACGCGGTGTCGATCCGGTGTGGCGGGGTGGCGACGACCACGGTCCGTGGCAGCCGCACGATCCGGTCACGCGCCCAACCGCGCATGCCGGCCGGTGTGACGGCCGGATGCGCCGGCCGCGCGCGCCGATCGCGTGGTGCCGGATCGCGTGTGACGGCGCACGGGCCCCGGAGGAGTACGGCGGCTCAGGTGAGAGCGGGCTCCGGCCGCTGCGACTCGAGCGTGCTCAGCAGGTGCTCACGCCGAGCCGCGTCGACCAGGGCGTCGTTCTCGGCCTGGACCCGTACGAGCTCGGACTCCAGGTCCTGTACGCGCTGCTGTAGACGTCGCATCTCGGCGATGAGTCGCGGGTCCGGGCCACCGAGGTGACCGAGAAGCGCCTTAGCCATGATGGATGGTCCTCCACGATGAAGTGACCGACCGCGAGAAGGGGTCGGGAACCGTCGCACCCGCAGGCGGCAGATGAGGGCGGGGGCGTGATTCCAGCGTCTCACCAAAAACACTGAGGGTCAACACGATCACAGCGCGCGACGCGCCGTCCCACTCGCTCGGCCCTGCTCGACGCGGCGCCGCCAGCCGCGGAGCGACGGCCCCCGGTACGCCGTGGAGGCGGCCGGAAGGGGGAAGCCGTGGAGATCCACTTCCCTTGGTCGGTAGCCAAGCATGTTCGGGCGGCGATTGCAATCGCTATGCCCCAACACCCGCCTCGGGCCGCCGAATTCGGGTGTCGTCGCTGGTCGGCGCCGGACCGACGGGCGGTGGCGGGGCCGGACGGCGCCCGCCCCGGCGGGCCGCGGAGGGCCCGCGCCGGCCGTGGCCGGGGCCGCCCGGAGGCCGCCGGGACGCCCGGCTTCACCCGTTCGGCGGAGTCGCTCAGCGCATCGCGAAGCCCTCCGGCCCCCCGGAGGGCTCGCCCCACATCTCGGTCACCCCGGTCACCACGCCGGGCGTGTCGGGCCCGCGCAGCCACTCCAGCAGCGCCTCGCAGCGCTCCCGGGGCCCCTCCGCGGTCACCTGCACCCGGCCGTCGGCCAGGTTCACCGCTGCGCCGCGCAGCCCCAGTTCGAGCGCCCTGGCCCGGGTGAACCAGCGGAAGCCGACACCCTGCACGGTGCCGCGCACCCAGGCGATCAGACGGACGGTGTCACTCACGTCCTCACCGTATCGGGTGAGTTCACCGGCGTAGTCCGGACGCCGCCGCGCGTCGCGCCTACTGTCCGAATTCGAGCGCCACAGCAGGACCACGGTGCCCGAACGGCCCAAGCACCGCCCCTCCACCGGGACAGCGGCGCGCCCGGCGGGCGAGGGTGACTGTAGGGACCACGACACAGGGAGAGGAAATGCACACCCGGTGTCACCGTCCCCGCAACGGACCGCACCAGGCAACCGCCACGCCGGGGCGCCGGAAGCGCCCACGCCGCCGAGGAGGACGTACCGGCCATGACGACCGCGAGCCGCCGCACTTCCGCACTCCCGTACGCCTGCGGGGCTGCCCTGACCCTGCTGCTGACCATCGCCCCCGCCGGGCCCGTCCACGCCGCGAACCGCCTGTCCAGCCGGGAGGTGGTGGAGCTGGTCAACGAGCAACGCCTCCGCGAGGGCTGCCCCAAGCTGACCGCCGACGCGGAGCTGACCCGGATGGCCCGCGCGCACAGCCGGGACATGGCCGAGCGGGTGTACTTCAGCCACACCACCCCGGACGGGACCTCGCCCATCGAGCGCGCCGACGAGGCCGGCGCGGAGAACTTCGTGGGCGAGAACATCGCCCGCGGCCAGGACTCCGCCTGGGAGGTGGTGCACGACTGGCTGGACAGCGACGACCACCGCAACCACATACTCGACTGCAGTGCCCGCACCACCGGCGTGGGCGTGGCCGACGGCCCGGAAGGCCCGTACTGGGTCCAGGAGTTCGGCTGGTGACGCGCCGGGCGGCCCGGCCGGGGGAGCCGGCCGGGCCGCCCGGGCGTCACCCGCGGCGCTGGCAGCGCGGGCAGTAGTAGCTGGAGCGGTTCATGAAGCTCTCCCGCACGATCGCCCGGCCGCACCGGCCGCAGGGCAGGCCGGCGCGCCCGTAGGCGTCCAGCGAGCGGGCGAAGTAGCCGCTCTCGCCGTTCACGTTCACGTACAGGCTGTCGAAGCTGGTGCCGCCGGCCTCCAGGGCCGCCTCCATGACCGCCCGGACGGCGGCCAGCAGGCGCTCGGTGAGCGGCCGGGTCATCGTGGCGGTGGGGCGCTCGTAGTGCAGCCGCGCCCGCCACAGCGCCTCGTCGGCGTAGATGTTGCCGACCCCGCTGATCAGCGTCTGGTCGAGCAGGGCGCGCTTGAGCCCGGTGCGGCGGGCCCGCAGGGCGCGGTGGAACGCGGCGTCGTCGAAGAGCTCGTCCATCGGGTCGCGGGCGATGTGCGCCACGGAGCGCGGCACCATCAGCCGGGCCGGGTGCTCCGGCACGGCGGTACCGGGCACGGCCACCACGGTCCGGGCCACCGCGGTCGGTGCCGCCGCGTTCGGCGCCGCGGCCCCCGCCGCCCGGCTCTGCCGGGCCCCGGCGGGCAGTTCGGCCGGCACCCCGGGCTCCACGGCCAGTCCGCCGAAGGTGCGCTGGTCCACGAAGCGCACCTCGCGCCCGCCGTCGTCGAAGGACAGCCGGACCCGCAGGTGGGTCTCGTCCGGCGCCTCGGGCGGCTGGACCAGCAGTTGTCCGCTCATCCCGAGGTGGGCCACCAGGCAGGGGAACTCCGGCACGTCCGGCGGCTCCCCGCCGCGGCCCAACGGGGCCGACTGCGCCGACGGCACGGGCGGGGCCGACGGCGCGGGTACGCCCGGGACCGCGTCCTGCGCCGGCTCGTCCAGCAGCGGCAGCCACAGGTACTTGCCGCGGCGCAGCGCCGGCCCGAGCACCCGCCCGACCAGCCGCGCCGCGAAGTCCCGCTCCCCCGCGACGTGCCGCCGCACCGCCCGCGGGTGCAGCACCTCGACGGCGGCGATCCGCCGGCCGGAGGCCCAGCGCTGCAGCCCCCGGCGCACGACCTCGACCTCGGGCAGTTCGGGCACGGCTCCTCCGCCTCTCCCCTCGTCCCCCTCATCGCCGGCCGGACGCGGCGGCGGGCGCGCGGGACCACCGCCCGCGCGACGCTCCCGCTGCTCCGCCGGCCGTTCCCCGCCGGCTGTTCAGCCACGGCTGTACCCCGCCGGACCCGTCGTCGCCGGGACCCGGCGGGCGTCACGCTCGGGGGGAGACCTCGCCATCGGCCCGGGCGGGCGGTCCGTGGACCACCCGCGTCCCTTCCGATGGCGGGGCCTCTCACCGACTGCGTGCTTCCCGCTCCCCCACCGTCGACCGGCGGTCCGCCCCGCGGGGCGTTCCCGGCCACTGGTCGGGAGGGCTGGGGTCCTGCCTCACCGCGCCCGGCGCCATCACCTCGGCGACACCGGACACGCGCCCCGGAACACGGCTCAGGCGGCGGGGGGTGCGGCGCTGCCCTGCTCGGGCCCGTCCGGCCGCTGCCCGTTCGCCGAACCGCCGGAGGCGGCCGGCCGCCCGGCGGGCTCACCCGCTCCCGTCCCGTCCACGGCCAGGCCGTGCGCGGCACGGATCGCGTGCCAGGCGGTCTGCGCCGCCTGCTGCTCCGCTTCCTTCTTGCTGCGGCCCGAGCCGGCCCCGTAGTCCACGCCGCCCACCCGCGCGGCGGCGGTGAACGTCTTCTCGTGGTCGGGTCCGCTCTCGGTGACCGCGTACTCCGGCACGCCGATGCCGACGGAGGCCGTCAGCTCCTGGAGGCTGGTCTTCCAGTCCAGGCCGGCGCCGAGGTTGGACGAGCGCTCGATCAGCGGGTCGAACAGCCGGTGCACCAGTTCGGAGGCGGCGTCCAGGCCCTGGTCCAGGTAGACGGCGCCGATGATGGCTTCCAGCGTGTCCGCCAGGATCGAGGACTTGTCCCGCCCGCCGGTGCCTTCCTCGCCCCGGCCCAGACGGATGAACCGTCCGAGTTCGAGGCCGCGGCCGACGTCCGCCAGCGCCCGGGAGTTCACCACGGCGGCGCGGAGCTTGGCGAGCTGTCCCTCCGGGAGATCCGGGTGGATCCGGTAGAGGGTGTCGGTGACGACCAGCCCGAGCACGGAGTCCCCGAGGAACTCCAGGCGCTCGTTGGTGGGCAGGCCGCCGTTCTCGTACGCGAAGGAGCGGTGCGTGAGCGCGCGGACCAGAAGGGCGGCGTCGAGCTGGTACCCGAGCCGCCCTTCGAGGTCCACGTGGGGCGAGGCTTCGTCCGACTGGTTCGCCTTGACCGGCCCTGGCCGGCGGCTGTCTGACATCGAGCCTCTCACCCGCCGATCAGACCTCGAGGACCTGACGACGGTTGTAGGTGCCGCAGCTCGGGCACGCGATGTGCTGCAGCTTCGGCTCCTGGCAGCGCTCGCACTTGATCAGCGAAGGTGCGACGGCCTTCCACTGGGCACGACGGTGGCGCGTGTTGCTGCGCGACATCTTCCGCTTCGGGACAGCCACGGCTACTTCTCCTGGTTCTCATCGGCACGCGAGGCGCCGCTGTCGTCGTACTCCCCGGCGCCCCCGGCATCCGGACCGGTGTCCGGGGAGGCAACGGCGAATTCCTGCAGTGCCGCCCACCTGGGGTCGACGGCTTCGTTGTGCTGGTGGTCCGGATCGTCGGCCAGGCGCGCCCCGCAGTCGGGGCACAGGCCCGGGCAGTCTTCCCGGCACACCGGCTGGAGCGGCAGTTCGAGCACCACCGCGTCCCGCAGCACCGGTTCGAGGTCGAACAGGTCGCCCTCCAGGCGGAGGGCCTCCTCGTCCTCCTCCTCCGGGGCCACGGGAGTCCTACCCGCCACCGGCTCGGACTCGGGGTAGGCGTACAGCTCCTGGAAGTCGGCCTCGAACTCGTACTCGACCGGCTCCAGGCAGCGTACGCACTCGCCCTGGACGGGACCGCGCGCGGTCCCCGTGACCAGGACGCCCTCCATCACGGCCTCGAGGCGGAGGTCGATCTCGACGTCGGCACCCTCGCGGATGCCGATGACCTCGATCCCGAGGTCCTTCGGCGCGGGAACCGTCCGGCTCACCCTCCGCATCGACCCAGCACGACGACCCAGCTCGCGGGTGTCGAACACGAGCGGGTCGCGGGGATCGATGGCGTTCAGTGGTCCTGCTCTCAGGTTCGCCCGCGGCCGGGTGGGCGCGCGGGGTGATGCGGGTCTCGTCGTGGGGTTCCGGCGGACGTCAGCGTCCTTCCCGTGGCCGCGCCACCCGCACCGAAATCGCGCGGGCAGCCGGAGGGAACGGCGGACGGCAGGCCGGTGAGCCAGGATACGCGACGATCCGTGCCGCTCCCAACCGGCGGTGGTCCGGCGGGGGCCGTCCGGCCGGGTTCGGGCCGGTGGGAGGGCCCGACGGGAGGGGCCGGCCGGCGGGTCGGGGCGGGACCGACACGGGTCCGAGGCGGGTCGGCTCGGGCCGGGGTTGGCCGTGGTCGCCCGGGTCGGGTCGGCCGGCACGGCGTCCGGCCGACCCGACCGGGAGCGGCCTCAGCCCCGGCCGTCCAGCTCGCGCAGCCGGTCGACGTCGATCACGCTGGTGTCGAAGAAGCTCGTCTCGTCGAGCGTCCCGGGACCCTGCTGCTGGTGCGGGAACGGCGGGTAGCCGGGCTGCGGCGGCTGCCCCTGCGCGGCGTACTGGCCGGTGTCGTAGCCCTGCGCCTGGTAGGCGCCGGCGCCGGACGGGTCGTAGCCGCCCTGGTAGGCGTTCGGGTCCGCCGGGTACTGGCCGGTCTCGTAGCCGCCCCCGGCCGGGTAGCCGGCCGGCTCGTACGGCTGCTGGTCGCCGTACGGCGACTGGCCCGGGTACCCCTGGGGCTGCTCGCCGTACCCCGCGCCGCCCTGGCCGTCGTCGAACGGCTGCCCGGCGCCCCCGGTCTGGTAGCCGTCCTCCTGGTAGCCGTCCTCCTGGTAGGGCGTGCCGCCCTGCCCCACCCCGGCGCCCACGACCGGGGCCTGCTCGCTGGCGAAGGCCGGCTCGCGGCGGAACGGACCGTCGTCGTCGAAGCGGTTCTCGCCGGGGAACGGCGGCTCCTCACCGGTGTCGAAGTCGGCGTCCGCGCGGGCCGCCGCCTCGTCCGCCGCCGCCATGTAGGCGCCGAGCTCGTCGGAGGGGCGCTTGCCGAGCAGCTTCTCCCGGCCGCGCCCGACGGCGTTCAGCGTCTTGGTCAGCACGACCTCGAAGTTGGCCAGCTTCTGGTCGACGTAGTCGTCGGCCTCGCGGCGGATCTCCTCGGCCTCCCGCCGGGCCTCGGCCAGCACCCGGTCGGCGGCGCCCTGCGACTCCCGGGCCACCGCCGTCTGGGAGACCAGGCTGCCGCGCTCGTTGCGGGCGCCCTCGATGATCCGCTCCGCCTCCCGCCGCCCCTCCTCGACGACCGCGTCACGCTCCGCCAGGACCTGCTGGGCCTGCTGGAGTTCGGCCGGCAGGGCGGCCCGCAGCTCCTCGATGATCTCGATCATCTCGGCGCGGTTGATCACGCAGGAGGCCGACATGGGCATCGACCGCGCGTTCTCCACCATCTCCAGCAGCTCGTCGATCTTCGCAGAGACGTCCACTTCGGCTCACGTTCTCCCTCGTCGGATACCGCCGGCGACCCCTGGCGACGCGACCGGGCGGGGACCCGCGGTCGGTCGCTCGGTCGGTCGCACAGTCGGTCGCACGGCACCCTACGACTCTACGGCCACGGGCGTCGCGGGGGTCCGGCCCGTGGTGGACTCACGGTGACGCGCGGGGTGCGCGCGGGGTGTGGCAGGGGTGTCGGGGGGTGCTCAGGAGTCGCGCAGCCGCTGCCGCAGCCGCGCCCCGACGTGCGCCGGGACCAGGCCGGAGACGTCGCCGCCGTGCGAGGCGATCACCTTCACCAGGCTGGAGGAGATGTGCGACAGCGCCGGGTCGGTGGGCAGGAACAGCGTCTCCACGCCGGTCAGGTGACGGTTCATCCCGGCCATCTGCTGCTCGTAGTCGAAGTCCGCGGCCACCCGCAGGCCCTTCAGCACCACGGGCACCTCGTGCTGCCGGCAGTAGTCCACCAGCAGGCCGCCGAAGGCCTCCACGACCACGTTGTCGAGGCCCTCCACGGCCATCCGGATCAGCTCGATCCGCTCCTCGATGGGGAACAGCCCGCGCTTGTCCGGATTGACCAGCACGGCCACCCGCACCTCGTCGAAGAGGCGCGCGGCCCGGGTGAAGACGTCCAGGTGACCGTTGGTCACCGGGTCGAACGACCCCGGGCACACCACGCGCCGCACCGTCCCGCTCATCGCCCGTCCCCCGCTCCGTCGCCGCTCTCGCCCGCCTCGACATCCTCGGCCTGGGCGTCTTCCGCCTCGGTGTCTTCCGCCTCGGTGTCGGCGCCATCGGTGCCGGCGCCCCCGCCGGCGGCGCGACCGTACCAGAGGGTGCCCTCGCCGTACCTGCGGGAGCGCAGGCCCTCGAAGCCCGCCGGCCAGACGAACTCCCCGGACCGGGTGGCCCGCTCCACCGTGACCAGCGCCCCGGGCGCCACCCAGCCGCCCTCCAGCGCGGCCGTCAGCAGCGCCGACAGCTGCTCCTGGGTCGTCGCGTACGGCGGATCCAGGAAGACCACGTCGTACGGGACCGCGGGCGGCGGGGAGGCCACCACCCGCTCCGCGCGGGCGGTGCGCAGCTCGGCCCCGGGCAGCGCGACGGTCCGCACGTTCTCCCGGATGGTGCGCGCCGCCCGCTGGTCCGCCTCGACCAGCAGGGCGTGCGCCGCCCCGCGGGACAGCGCCTCCAGACCGACGGCCCCGGAACCGCCGTACAGGTCCAGCACCCGGGCGCCGCGCAGCGTGCCGCGCAGCGACTCCCAGCTGGAGAACAGGCCCTCCCGGGCCCGGTCGGACGTGGGCCGGGTGCCGCTGCCCGGGGGGACGGCCAGCCTGCGCCCGCCGGCCGCGCCCGCGATCACTCGGGTCACCGCTTCGTTCTCCTTCGTCGCCTTCACCGGCCCCGCCGGCCGGCCTGGCCGCCCGGGGCGTGCTGCCCCCAGCCTCTCAGGTGCCGGCGATCAGCCCTTCTCCAGGTACTCGGCACGCTCGTCGTCCACCAGGTTGTCCAGCGCCGTCCGCAGGTCCGGGTGGTCGGCCAGCTCGGGATCCGCGGCCACCACCGCGATCGCCTCCTGGCGGGCCTGCGCGATCAGCTCCTCGTCCTCCAGCACGGTGACCATCCGCAGGCTGGAGCGACTGCCGGACTGCGCCTGGCCGAGCACGTCGCCCTCGCGGCGCTGTTCGAGGTCGATCCGGGACAGCTCGAATCCGTCACGGGTGGCCGCCACCGCGTCCAGCCGCGCCCGCGCCGGGCCCCCGCCCGGGGCGTCGGTGACCAGCAGGCACAGGCCGGGCGCGGAGCCACGGCCCACCCGCCCGCGGAGCTGGTGCAGCTGGGAGACGCCGAAGCGGTCGGCGTCCATGATCACCATCACGGTGGCGTTGGGCACGTTCACGCCCACCTCGACCACCGTGGTGGCGACCAGCACGTCCACCTCCCCGGAGGCGAAGCCGCGCATCACCTCGTCCTTGGCGTCCGGCGCCATCCGGCCGTGCAGCACCTCCACCCTCAGCCCGGCCAGCGGCCCCTCGGCGAGCAGCCGGGCCACGTCCAGCACGGCGAGCGGCGGGCGCCGTTCCCCGTCGGCGCCCTCGGCGCCCTCGGCGCCGTCGTCCTCGTCGCCCCCGTCCGGCTCGTCGGCCGCCGGGCCGGTCGGGGCCGCCGAGCCGTCGCCGTCGTCGAGGGCGAAGGCGCCGGCGGCGGGGCGCCTGGTCCGACTCCGGCGGGTCCCGCCGGCCGGCGCCTCGCCGGCGGAGTCCTCGTCGTCGCCGATGCGCGGGCAGACCACGTACGCCTGGTGTCCGGCCTCCACCTCCTCGCGCAGCCGCTCCCAGGCGCGGGTCAGGAAGTGCGGCTTCTCCGCCGCCGGGACCACGTGCGAGGAGATCGGGGCGCGTCCGGCCGGGAGCTGGTCCAGCACCGACGTCTCCAGGTCGCCGAAGACCGTCATGGCGACGGTGCGCGGGATCGGCGTCGCCGTCATCACCAGCAGGTGCGGGGTGCGCTCCGCCTTGGCGCGCAGCGCGTCGCGCTGCTCGACGCCGAAGCGGTGCTGCTCGTCCACCACGACCAGGCCGAGGTCGTGGAAGGAGACCACGTCCTCGATCAGCGCGTGGGTGCCCACCACGATGCCGGCCTCGCCGGTGACCAGGTCGAGCAGCGCCTGCCGGCGGGCCTTGGCACCCATCGAGCCGGTCAGCAGCACCACCTTGGTGCCGCGCTCGTCCCCGCCGAGCAGCCCGCCCTCGGCGAGCGGGCCGAGCATCTCCACGATGGAGCGGTGGTGCTGCTGGGCCAGCACCTCGGTGGGGGCGAGCAGCGCGGCCTGGCCGCCGGCGTCCACCACGGTGAGCATCGCGCGCAGCGCGACCAGCGTCTTGCCGGAGCCCACCTCGCCCTGCAGCAGGCGGTGCATCGGGTGTTCGCGGGCGAGGTCCGCCGCGATCTCCTCGCCCACGGCGCGCTGGCCGTCGGTGAGGGTGAACGGCAGCCGGGCGTCGAACGCGTCCAGCAGACCGCCGGGCACCGCGCGGCGCGGCTGGGCCGGCGCGGCCCGGTCCGCGGCCCGGCGGCGGGCCAGGGCGACCTGGAGGACGAACGCCTCGTCCCACTTCAGGCGGTCCCGGGCGGCCTCGACGTCCGCCCGGGTGCGCGGGCGGTGCACCTTCTCCAGCGCCTCGGGCAGGGTGAGCAGGCCGCGGCCGGCGCGCAGCGACTCCGGCAACGGGTCGCCGACGCCGTTCCAGCCCTCACGGGCGAGGGAGTCCAGCGCCACGTCCACGCACTGGCTGATCTTCCAGGACGGCATCTTGGCGGCCGCCGGGTAGACCGGGATCAGGCGCCCGGCGAAGGCCTCGGCGGCGCCGGAGGCGCCGGGCGTGCCGTCCTCGGCGGTGGTGTCGCCGTCGAGGAGTTCGTAGTCCGGGTTGGCGAGTTGGCGGACGCCGCGGAAGACCCCCACCTTGCCGGCGAACATGCCGCGCCGGCCGGGACGGAGTTCCTTCTCGCGCCACGCCTGGTTGAAGAAGGTCAGGGTGAGGCTGCCGTAGCCGTCGGTGACGACGACTTCGAGGAGGTTGCCGCGGCGGTTGCGGAACTTGCGGTTGGTCACCTTCTCGATGCGCGCGACGACGGTGGCGTGCTCGTCGAGCTGGAGGTCGTCGAGCCGGGTGAGCTCGCCGCGCTCGGCGTAGCGGCGGGGGTAGTGGCGCAGCAGGTCGCCGGTGGTGCGCAGGTCGAGGTGGTCGGCGAGGACCTTCGCGGTGCGGTCGCCGACGAGCGCGCGCAGTGGTTCGTCGAGGCGGGGGGCGTCGGTGGCGGGCATGTTCCGGGGCCACACCTTTCTCTCTGCTCACTGGCTCACCCACCTGCGGCGGGCCTGACCCCCGAGCGCCGCCCGGCGCCCGCCGCGAGGCCGCCTCCTATTCCACACCACACCTCCGACGAACACCGGGGAGGACGGGCGGGGGTGGGGTGGTGGGGGCGGGTCTGGGGCTGGGGTGGCTCCGAGGGCGGGGGTGGGTCTGGGGGCCGGGGGTGAGTCTGAGGGTGGGGTGGCTCTGAGGGCGGGGTGGGCTTGAGTTGTGCGGGTTCGGAGTTGTGCGGGTTCGGAGTTGTGTGGGCTGAAGTTGTGCGGGCCCGGGTGCCGTGCTGCGCGGATCGGAATCCGGGCAGCACGGCACGCGGGCCCGAAGGGGGTCCCCCTATTTCCACGCTCTCATGGGAACGGGGGGTGACGGCAGTCCCCTCTTCCGGCCTGTGGACAACTCCGCCGCGTGCTCGGGAAGCAACGGAACCCGGCCCCAGCCAGTAACCCGCCAGTCCGCCCGCCACGGAGACACGCATCCAGAAAATGATCAGAAGAGGAAAATCGCCGAGCGAAAAGCGACAAACAGGCATGAAATCCGGGCAGCATGCCACCACGCCCGAAGGGGGTCCCCCTATTTCCACGCTCTCATGGAAATAGGGGGCGGTGGGAGACCCCTCCTCCAGCCTGTGGACAACTCCCGCGTGGCGGCGAAGAGCCCGGCGGCGTCCCGCCCGAGGGGGTGCTCACTCCACGCCGATGGTGAGCACCGGGTCCGCCGCGCCGCTGTCATAGGAGACCACCTCGGCCTGCGGGGCCAGCGCCTGGACCTGCTCCGTGAGTCGTTCCACCAGGCCGGCCGGCGCCGTGGCACCGACCACCAGCGTCACCAGCTCCGGCACGGCGCCCCCCTCGCCCCCGGCCGGGCCGTCCACCAGCAGCGCCTCCAGCGCCCGTACCGCCCCCTCCTCGACGTCCCCCACACCTGCCGCCCGGCCCCCCTTGCCGGCGCCCGCTCCCCGGCCGGCGGCGCGGCGGCGACGGCGGCCGCGCGCCAGCGGCGAGCCCGAGTCCTCGCCCCCCGCCGGGACCTCGACGTGGCGGGTGGCCGCGGTCGCGGCGGTCATCGCGCCGAGATCGTCGGCGTAGTCCCGCTCCGGGGCGTGCACGGCCAGGGCGGCGAGCAGGTGCACGCTGCTTCCGCAGGGCACGACCGCGCTGCGCCGGCCCTCGGCGGTCAGCAGCTCGGCGGCGCGGAGAGCGGCCTCCTCCTGCTCGGGGCGCTCGCACAGCCACAGCACCTCCGCCCCGCCGGCGGACCGCGCCTCGGCGGCGAGCCGCTCCGCCGCGGCCGGCTCCGTCGGCTGCACCGGCAGCACGTGGGCGCCGTGGTCGCGCAGCAGGGCGATCAAGCCGTCCCCGGAGGCGAGCGCGATCACGGTCCGCGAGGGTGCCGCCGCGGCCGCCTCCTCCACGTCGGCGGCGGGGGCGCCGGCCACCGGATCGGCCGGGGGCACGGCCGCGGCGGCGGGAGCGGCCTCGAAGGCGTCAGAGGTCGCCGCGCCGGCCGGCGTGGCCTGGTCGTTCGGGGAGCAGCAGGGGTCGGCGGACGGCCGTCCCTGGGGCGCGGGGGTGAGCAGCGTGATCCGGATGCGGTGCGGCCGGCCGGCGGCTATGCCGGCCTCGACGGCCGCGCCGGCGTCCGGGGTGTGCACATGGACGTTCCACAGCCTGGGCCCACCGACGACGACGAGGGAGTCGCCGAGGGAGTCCAGCGTGGCGCGCAGCCCGGGGACGGCCTCGCGGGGGGCGTCGAGCAGGTACATGACCTCGAAGCCGGGGCCGCCGGGGTCTCCGGGCACGGCCGGCCGGCCGGGCAGCTCGCCCCGGCCCGTGTCCGCCGGCGCGGCGAGCTCCCCCGGCGCGGGAACGCCCCCGGGGCGGGAGACGGGCCGGGGATCGGCGAGGGCTTCCGGTGTCGGGCCCTCCGTTGCGGGGCGGCCCTCGATGACGGCGGCGAGCGCGTCCAGCACGGCGACCAGTCCACGCCCACCGGCGTCCACCACGCCGGCGCGGCGCAGCGTGTCGAGCTGGTGCGGGGTCCGGTCCAGGGCGTCCCGGGCGGCGGCGACGGCGGCGCGGGCCACCGCGACCAGGTTGCCGGCCGCCCGGTCGGCGGCCTCGGCGGCGGCGCGGGCGACGCTGAGCACGGTGCCCTCCACCGGCTGGGTCACGGCCTCGTAGCCCGCCTGCACGGCCCGGGTCAGCGCCCGGCGCAGCTGGACGGCGTCCCAGTCGGGCTGCTCCGCACCGGCCGCCACCCCGCCGGTGGCGGCGCCGGCGGTGTCGCGCCCGAGGCGGGCGGAGGAGGCGGCCGGCTCGTGCGGCGCGGGGGTGGTGCGTCCGCCGGGGCCGCGCCGTCCGTAGCCGGCACGGCCGCCGGGGCGGCGCCCACGGTGCCCGGTGGCGGCGCGGGACGGGCCCGGGCGGGCGGGTTCGTCGGGGCCGGCGGACGCGGTGGGACGCGGGGCGCCGGTGGCCTCCGGGTCGGGGCCGCCGACCGAGTCGGCCATGCCGCGCAGCAGCTGGGCGAGGATGGCCCCGGAGTTGCCGCGGGCTCCGATCAGGGCGCCGTCGGCCATCGCTCGCAGGGCCTCCTCGACGCTGGGGCCGCCGGAGGCGCCCGGGGCATCGGGGGCGCCCGCGGCGTGCGGGGCGCCCGGTACGTCCCCGCCGCCGGTCCCGTCGGCCGGGGCCGTGTCGCCGCGGCCGACGGCCGGGGGTGCGCCGGCGCGGTCGCGGGCGCCCCTCCGGCGGTCGGTGGCGGCGGCGCGCCCGGGAGCGGCGGCGCCGCCCGTCTTCCGGGGCCCGGGCCGGGCGTCCTCCGGGTCGCCGTCCGCGCGTTCGAAGCAGCGCTCGACGGCGGCCGCGGCCGACTGCAGGGTCAGGTACAGGTTGGTGCCGGTGTCGCCGTCGGGCACCGGGTAGACGTTGAGCGCGTCGATCTCGTCGCGGACGCTGGCCAGCGAGTGGAGCGATCGGCGGCACCATGCGCGTACGGCCGCCGCGTCGAGCCTGTCCAGCACCTACTCCTCCAGCCGCCACGGGCGCCGGGCGGCGGCATCCGCTGCCGCCGCGGGTGAGGGTGTCGCAGGTCCCGCGGTCGAAGTCCCAGACTAACGACCGGGTGTGGCGGGCAGGTGACGTCCGTGGGGCGGTTGGATGCCCGCGGGGTGCCTCCGGGCGGCTCGGAACCGGTGGGACAAGTGGTAGGTTTCGCCGGCCGGGAGGCTGCGGGTTATGCTTCTCAGGTTGCTCGGCACCGCCGGGCCTTCCGCTCGGCGTCACTTCTCGGGACGCCGCCGCGTACCGAACGTAAGCTCATCTCTTGTCTTTGGAGTGACTCCCGTGGCTGCCAACTGCGACGTCTGCGGCAAGGGGCCGGGCTTCGGCAACAGCATTTCCCACTCGCACCGCCGCACCCGCCGTCGCTGGAACCCGAACATCCAGACGGTCCGCGCGGTCGTGGGGCGCACGCCGAAGCGGCTCAACGTCTGCACCTCGTGCATCAAGGCCGGCAAGGTCACGCGCTGACGCGCTGACCCGTCCGGGGGAGCCGTCCGGCTCCCCCACCGGTCCGCAAGGTTCCATGGCTGGTGGCCCACCGCGTCGCGGTGGGCCACCAGCCGTTTTGTTCGTGGGCTCCCTCCGGCGGGGCCGCCCGGCTCCTGGGAGCGGGCGGGCGGTCCGCCCTCCGGGCGGCTCAGGGCGTGCCGTGCCACCCGTGCCACACCGGGCCGATGCCCCCGCCCAGCGGGAAGCCGGCGCGGATCGCCCCGGTGACGTACTCCTTGGCCCCGGCGACCGCCTCCGGCACGTCGAGGCCGCGCGCCAGCCGCGCCGCGATCGCCGAGGCCAGGGTGCAGCCGGTGCCGTGGGTGTGCCGGTTCGGCAGCCGGGGCGCCCGGTAGACGTGCTCGGTCTCGCCGTCGGTGAGCAGGTCGACGGCGTCCCCGGGCAGGTGGCCGCCCTTGACCAGCACCCAGCGCGGGCCGAGGGCCAGCACGGCCTCGGCGGCGCCGCGCAGCTCCCGCTCGTCCTCCACCCGCACGCCGGTGAGCTGCTCCACCTCGTGCAGGTTCGGGGTGACGACGGTGGCCAGCGGCAGCAGGCGGTCGCGCAGCACCGACACCGCCTCCTCGGCCAGCAGCGGGTCGCCGTGCTTGGAGACGCCCACCGGGTCGACGACCACCGGGCAGTCCACGCCGCCGAGCAGCTCCGCGACGGTGCGCACCAGCTCGGCCGAGGAGAGCATCCCGGTCTTGACCGCCTGCACCCCGATGTCGTCCACGACGCTGCGGAACTGCGCCCGCACCGCCTCCACCGGCAGGTCCCAGGCGCCCTGCACGCCCAGCGAGTTCTGCGCCGTGATCGCCGTGATGACGCTCATGCCGTGCACCCCGGCCGCCAGCATGGCCTTGAGGTCGGCCTGGATACCGGCGCCGCCGCCGGAGTCCGAGCCGGCCACGGTGAGCACCCGCGGCGGCGCCACGGGCGGCGTGGGCACCGCGGCCGCCGCGGGCGCGGGGCGGGCGGCCGTGCCGGCGGCGGGGGCGGTGGCGTCGTCGGTCGTCGGGGCGGGGTTCGCCCGGGCGGCCGGTGCGGAGTCGGCGGTCACCTGGTCAGCGGTCACCCGTGCAGCCTACAAAGGCGTGCGGGGTGCGTCGGCGCGCGGGATCAGTCGCCGAAGTGGTCCCAGCCGCCGGCGGTGGTCCACGGAGCGCCGTCCACGGTGACCCGGCCGCCGTCCGGGGTGGTCGCGGCCTTGAGCACCTGTCCGACCCGGCGCCAGCGCGCGGGCAGGTCGGCGTCCGGCGGGAAGGTGGCGACCAGCGCGTGGTCCTCGCCGCCGGTGAGCACCCACTGCATCGGGTCGACGCCGACGGCGTGACCGATGTCGGCCATCTGGGCCGGCACGTCGAAGCGCTCCGCCCGCAGGTCGATGTGGACGCCGGAGGCGGCGGCGATGTGCCCCAGGTCGGCCACCAGGCCGTCGCTGACGTCCATCATCGCGGTGGCGCCGAGCGTGGCGGCCGCGGGGCCGGCGTGGTACGGCGGCTCGGGGCGGCGGTGCGCCTCCACGAAGGCGCGCGGCGAGCGGAAGCCGCGGGAGAGCACCGCCAGGCCGGCGGCGGACCAGCCCAGCCAGCCGGCCACCGCGACGACGTCGCCGGGACGGGCCCCGGAGCGGGTGACCGGGGCACGGCCCTGGAGGTCGCCGAGCGCGGTGATCGACACCATGATGGTGTCGCCGCGCACCACGTCCCCGCCGACCACGGCGGCGCCGGCCACCTGGCACTCGTCGCGCAGGCCGTCCATCAGCTCTCCGGCCCAGGTCACCGACAGGTCGGCGGGCGCGACCAGCCCGAGCAGCAGGGCGGTCGGCGCGGCCCCCATGGCGGCCACGTCGGCGAGGTTCTGGGCGGCGGCCTTGCGGCCGACGTCGTAGGCGGTGGACCAGTCGCGGCGGAAGTGACGCCCCTCCAGCAGCACGTCCGTGGTGGCCACCACCCGGCCGTCCGGGGCGGCCACCACGGCGGCGTCGTCGCCCGGGCCGACCTGGACCGCCGGGGTCCGGGGCAGCCCACCGGTCAGCACCTTGATCAGCCCGAATTCGCCGACCTCGCCCAGCGTGCCCTGCTGCATGACGTCCTCCACCCTGCCTTCCCGTGCCCGGTGAGGGGCCGAAGGGATCCACGCGTCCGGCACGACGCCGGTTCCGACTACACGGGAACAGTGTGGTGCACGCTGGCGGGCCGCGGGGGGTGCCGGTGCCCGCGGCGGCGCCGGCGGCCCGCCCGGGTGCTTCGCGCCGTTACCGACCTGACGAGGGGGTACGCGCACGGGCCCGGCGAGGTAGCGTGTCGTTTCCCGACCTCGGCGCCCCGGCCGCACCGTCGCCCCAGCCGGAGCACCGGCGCCCGCGCCGGACGGAGTGCCGAGGCTCCTGGCGCGTTCGGAGGTTGAGCCGTGGTGCAGGCGTACATCCTGATCCAGACCGAGATCGGCAAGGCCGCCCGGGTGGCCGAGGCGATCGCGGACATCTCCGGGGTCCTGCACGCGAACGACGTGACCGGCCCCTACGACGTCATCGTGCTCGCCGAGGCGACCACCATCGACGACCTCGGCTCGCTGGTGGTGGCGCAGGTGCAGCAGGTGGAGGGCATCACCCGCACCCTGACCTGCCCGGTGGTGCACCCCTAGTAGGGGCGCCGGGCCGCCGCGCCGCCCGGCGCGCCTAGAATCGGCGGGTGCCAGGTACCTCCCGCATCGGACGCGCCGCCCCGGCCGCCGCCGGCCTCGGTCTGCTGCTCGCCGCCGCCACCGGCTGCGGGCCCGTCGAGGTGGACCCCCCGAGCCCCGAGGGCGCCGCCGTGGCCTCGTGCGACGCACTCATGGCGGAGCTCCCGGCCACCGTCTACGACCTGGCCGAGGTCGAGACGGAGCCGGCCTCGCCGTACGTGCGCGCCTGGGGCGACCCGGCGATCGTGCTGCGCTGCGGCGTCCCCCGCCCCGCCGTGCTGACCCCCGGCACCGAGGGCTACGACCCGCTCTCGGACGCGGTCGGGGTGAACGACGTGGACTGGCTGTTCGAGCGGACCGAGGACGGCTACCGGTTCACCACCGTGCAGCGGGAGGCGTTCGTCGAGGTCACCGTGCCGGGCGAGTACGCCCCGGAGACCGGCGCGCTCACCGACCTCGCCGACCCGGTGCGGCGCGCCGTGCCCAGCGTGTTCGAGTAGCCGCGGGCGGGGCCGTGCCCCGGGCCGGCCCGGCGGCCCCCCCGTGCGGGGCGGGCCGCCGGCTCGCGCCCGGGCTAGCGGAGCAGGCCGTCGCCCCGGCGCAGCGCCGCCTGGATCAGCCGGTCGATCAGCTCGGGGTACTCCACGCCGGTCGCCCGCCACATCAGCGGGTACATCGAGGTGGGCGTGAAGCCGGGCATGGTGTTGATCTCGTTGACGACGAACCGGCCGTCCTCCAGCAGGAAGCAGTCGACCCGGGCGAGGCCCTCGCAGGACAGCGCCTCGAAGGCCCGCACCGCGATGTCCCGGATCCGGGCGGTCTGCTCCGCGTCGAGCTCGGCCGGGATGCGCGCCCGGGTGGCCTCGTCGGCCTGGAGGTACTTGGCCTCGAAGTCGTAGAACTCGTGGCCGGCGCCGTCCAGCACCTCGATCTCGGCCGGCAGGCTGGCCCGCGGCCCGTCCTCGAACTCCAGCACGCCGCACTCGATCTCGCGCCCGCGCAGCATCGCCTCGACGATCACCTTCGGGTCGTGCCCGCGGGCCTCCTCGACGGCGGCGTCCAGCTCCTCGGGGCCGTTCACCTTGCTGATGCCCATGCTGGAGCCGGCCCGGGCCGGCTTGACGAAGACCGGCCAGCCCAGTTCGGCCACCCGGCGCCGCACGGCCTCCCGGTCGCGCTCCCACTCCCGGGGGCGGATCACGGTGTACGGGCCGACGGGCAGGCCGCACGCCGTGAAGACGTGCTTCATGTACTCCTTGTCCATGCCGACGGCGCTCGCCAGCACCCCGCAGCCCACGTACGGCACGCCGGCCATCTCCAGCAGGCCCTGGATGGTGCCGTCCTCGCCGTAGGGGCCGTGCAGCAGCGGGAAGACCACGTCCACCTCGCCGAGCGCCTTGGGCAGCGCCCCGGGCTCGGCCCGCACGATCTCGTGCCGGCGGCCGCCGTCGGCGGCGCTCTCCCCCATCAGGACGACGGTGCCGTCGCCGGGTTCGGCCACGCCGTCGACGTCGGGCATGCGGCCGTCGGTGATGGCCATCCGCGCGGGCTCGTCGGCCACCAGGGTCCAGCGGCCGGACGCGTTGATGCCGATCGGCACCACCTCGTAGCGGGTCCGGTCGATGGCGGCGAGCACGCTGGCCGCGGTGACCACGGAGACGCCGTGCTCGGAGCTGCGCCCGCCGAAGACCAGGGCGACCCTGGTCCGGGGCGGGCGGGAGCCGGGCGCGGACGCCGGCTGGGCGGCGGCCGTGTCGTTCGGGGGGAAGGTCTCGTTGCTCATGTCAGCGGTGACACTACCTCTCTGTCGCACGCGCCCGGCGCGCGGCACCGCCGCCGCGCACCCTCCGCCAGCTCGCTCCGCCCACACTCTCTCAGGCCGGCCCGCCGGCGACACCCCCCGCCAACCCTTCGGCGCGCGCCCGAGCGGGTGCTCCCGGCCGTACCGGGGGTTGCCGCCCGGGGCGGATTGCCGCCCGGGGGCCGCCGGGTGCCCGGGCGCGGCCGGCTCAGTTGCGCTCCGGCTTGGCCGAGCGCGACATCAGCTCCTTCACCCCCACCCGGGGCGGCTTGCCGTCGTGCACGATGGAGACCACGGTGTCCGTGATGGGCATGTCCACGCCGTGCCGGCGGGCCAGCAGCTGGACGGACTCGCAGGACTTCACGCCCTCCGCGGTCTGCCGGGTGAGCGCGGCCGTCTCGGCCACCGACAGCCCGCGCCCCAGGTTGGCGCCGAAGGTGCGGTTCCGGGACAGCGGCGAGGAGCAGGTGGCCACCAGGTCGCCGAGCCCGGCCAGCCCCGAGAAGGTGTAGGGGTCGGCGCCCATGGCCGCGCCGAGCCGGCTGGTCTCGGCCAGCCCGCGGGTGATCAGCGACGCCTTGGAGTTGTCGCCGAGCCCCATGCCGTCGGCGATGCCGACGGCCAGGGCGATCACGTTCTTCACCGCCCCGCCCAGCTCGCAGCCGACCACGTCGGTGTTGGTGTAGGGACGGAAGTACGGCGTGCGGCAGGCCTCCTGGAGCCGTTCCGCGACGGCCTCGTCGCTGCAGGCCACCACGCTGGCGGCGGGCTGCCGCTGGGCGATCTCCGCGGCGAGGTTGGGCCCGCTGACCACCGCGACGCGCCCCTGCGGCACCCCCAGTTCCTCGCACACCACCTCGCTCATCCGGCGGGCCGTGCCCAGCTCCACCCCCTTCATCAGGCTCACCAGGACCGTCTCCGGCTCGAAGTACGCCTTCCAGCGGCCGAGGTTCTCCCGCAGCGTCTGCGAGGGGATGGCCAGGACGGCGAACTCCGCGCCGCGCGCCGCCAGCTCCGGGTCGGTGGTGGCGCTGACCGCCTCCGGCAGCCGGACGCCCGGCAGGTAGTCGGGGTTCTCCCGGGTGGTGTTGATCGCGCCGACGAGCTCCTCCCGGCGCCCCCACATCCGCACCGTGCACCCGGCATCGGCCAGGACCATCGCGAAGGCGGTCCCCCAGGAACCGGTGCCGTAGACGGCGCAGTGCGTCACCGAGAGATCCCCTCGCCATCGGTCTCGTGGACGGCCCGCGGCGTGCCGGCGTCGTCGGAGCCCTTCTCGGGCGCGAGGCCGGCCTCGGGCGCGAGTGGGGCGTCGGACGCGGTGGACGCCTGGTTGGTGGCGGGCGCGTCGGGCCGTCCGGCCGGCTCCCCGGACAGCTGGGCCCGGGTGGCGGCGCCGGACGCCCGCATGTCGAACCGTACCCCCGGAGGTTCCTCGCCGCGTAGCTCGGCCAGCAGCTCGGTGACGGCGTCCATGATCCGGTCGGTGGCGGCGCGGAGCACGTCGGCGTTGAGCTCCCTGTCCCGGAACTCCGACAGGTCCACCGGCGGGCCGGCCAGCACCCGCAGCGTGGCGCGCGGGAACAGCCGCACCCGGAACTTGCCCTCGGGACCGGCCGCACCCCTTATCCAGCGCGGGACCACCTGGTGGGCGCCCCACTGGGCGACCGGTATGACCGGCGCGCCGGTCATCAGCGCGATCCGGGCGACGCCGGTCTTGCCGGCCATCGGCCACAGGTCCGGGTCGCGGGTGAGCGTGCCCTCCGGGTAGACGGCCACGCACTCGCCGCGGCCCACCGCGTCCACGGCGGCGCGGAACGCCTTGGCCGCGTCGGCGCTGTCGCGGTACACCGGGATCTGCTTCATGCCGCGCAGCACGGTGCCCACGCCGGCGATGTGGAAGAGGCTGGACTTCGCCAGGAAACGCGGAGGGCGACCGGTGTTGTACTGAAAGTGCGCGTATGCCACCGGGTCGAGATAGGAATTGTGGTTCACGGCGGTGACGAATCCGCCCTCGGCGGGAATGTGCTCCATGCCCTGCCACTCCCGCTTGGTGAGGAGGAGCAGCGGCGGCTTGAGCACCGCCGCGACGAAGCGGTACCAGAAGCCGTATGGGGAGCGGGCCACGCGTTGTCCTCCTGTCCATGACCTGCCTCAGCACGGCAGGCCGGGCGTGCCGTGACCTGGGACAGGCTCTCCTTCGCGGCCCTACGGCGTCCGGTGGGGCGCCGGCCGGGCGCCCGGTCGTCGGGAACCGGCCGCCTGAGCGGGGCAGGGCCGCACAAGTTTGCCCCGGCGCTTGACCATATGTCGAGAAATCCACCGGGAGAAACCGGGCCCGCCTCCCGACGCGCCCCCGGCGCGGTGCGAGGATGGATTCTCGCGCCTTTCGGGTGAGCGGCGGCCCGGTCGCTGACGCTCACGCCCTCGCGCACGAGGCCGTCCCTGCTGAATACAAGGAGTCCCGGGTCGTGCCAACCCCCGATTCGGACAACCCGTCGGCGCCGGCGCGGTGGCACCTGGTGGTGCCGCTGAAGCCGCTGGAGGTGGCCAAGAGCCGGCTGGGCCGGCGCCCCTACGACGTGCTGCGGCCCCGGCTGGCGCTGGCCTTCGCGCTGGACACGGTGGCGGCGGCGCTGGCCTGCCCGGCGGTGGCGGGGGTGCTGGTGGTGACCGACGACGAGGTGGCCGGGGCGGCCCTGCGCGGGCTCGGCGCGGAGGTGGTGCCGGACCTGCCGGCGGCCGGGCTGAACGCGGCCGTGCGGCACGGTGAGGCGCTCTGGCGGGCCCGGCTCGGGCGGCGGCCGGCGGGCGGGGCGACGGCGGCCGGCCAGCCGACGGCGCTCCCGCGGGACCGGTCGGCGGCCGGAGCGACGGCCGGGACGGCACCGCCGGGGGGCGCGCGGCCGGCGGCGGCGTGGGTGGCGGCGCTCTCCGCCGACCTGGCGGCGCTGCGCGCCGAGGAGCTGGGGCGCGCCCTGGCGTTGGCCGCCGGACACCCGCGGGCGTTCCTCGCGGACCGCGAGGGGTCCGGCACGACCCTGCTGACCGCCGGACCGGGACGGTGGCTGGAACCGCGCTTCGGCACCGGCTCGCGCGCGCTCCACGAGGCCTCCGGCGCGGTGCCGCTGCCGGTGGCGGGGCTGGACTCGGTGCGGCGCGACGTCGACACGCCGGACGATCTGGAGCAGGCGCGGCGGCTGGGCCTCGGCCCGCGCACGGCGGCGCTGCTGCGGGACGACCCGGCGCCGGGGTCGCCGGGAGGGGCGCGGGGGCGGCCGCACGGCGGACCCCGGGCGGGCTCGCCGACCGGGCCGGGGCCGGGCCCGGAGCGGGCGCCCGGTCCGGCGTCCGGTCCGCCCGCGGCGTGGTCGCCGGGGACGCCCTGACGGGGCCCCTCGGGCGCCGTCGGCCGGCCGCCCGGGGCCGCGCCGGTCACTCGCCCTCGGTGCCGCCCCCGCGGCGCGCGGTGCCCTTGCGGGCCGGGGCCTTCTTCGCCGCGGCCTTCTTGGTGGTCGCCTTCTTGGCCGTGGTCTTCTTCGCCGCCGGGGCGGGGGTGGCCTTCTTGGCCGGCGCCTTCTTGGCCGCGGGAGCGGGGGCCTTCTTCGCCGGGGCCTTCTTGGCGGGGGCCTTCTTCGCCGCCGGGGCCTTCTTGGCGGGCGCCTTCTTCGCCGGGGCGGGCGCGGCCGGCTCCTCCTCGACGACCTCGGCGGCGATGCCGCGCGGGGCCGCCGCCCGGGCGCCGGTCCGGCCGGGGGTGATCGATCCCTTGGGGGCCTTCTTCACGGCCGCGCCGGTCTTGGGCAGCTTCTTGGTGCCACTGACCAGGTCCTTGAAGCCCTGGCCGGGCCGGAAGCGCGGGACGGAGGTCTTCTTCACCCGGACCCGCTCACCGGTCTGCGGGTTCCGGGCGTAGCGCGCGGGCCGGTCGACCTTCTCGAAGGTGCCGAAGCCCGTGACCGAGACCCGGTCGCCGGCGGTCACGGCGCGGACGATGGTGTCGAGCACAGCATCCACTGCTTCCGCGGCGGCCCTCCGGCCGCCGACCTGCCCGGCGACCGCTTCGACAAGCTGTGCCTTGTTCACGTCTGCCCCTTAGCAATCCGGCTGGACGAAATCGTCGTGGCTTTTGGCACCGTAGGCATTGATATACACCAAATCAATTACCAAACGGACGAATCACCCTTGTGCCGCAACGAAGTGGGCGAGTCGGGACGTGCCGCGAACGGCGGTTCGCCGCGTTCCATCGCCATGACGAACCAGCGCAGCCGGCGGTCCGCGTGGGCGAGGTCGTACTTGGCGGCCTCGGTGATCACCAGCAGGCGACGCGTCAGGGCGGCCTTGGTCTCCACCGGCGCGTCCAGGGCGCGGACGTGCCGGTGCGCCTGCCGCAGCCGCTCGGCGACGGCCGCGAAGAGCGCCAGTTCCTCTTCGCCCTCCATGCACCCATTGTCTCATCCGTCCGGTTCGTAAGGGTGGGTCCGTCGCGCACGATCCGGCGCGTACCGGCCGGGAGGGGCGGCGGTGGCGGGCGGGGGCGCCGCGGGGGCCGCGCGGACGCGGCGAGGCCGGGCCCGCCGCCGCCGTGTGGCGGTGGTGGACCCGGCCTCGCGAACCCGGCGTGTCGGCCGTGCGGCGGTGCGCCGGCTCAGCCGACCAGGGTGCGCGGCTTGAAGGACGGCCGCTCCGCCTCGAAGGCGGTGATGTCGTCGGCGTGACGCAGGGTCAGGCTGATGTCGTCCAGCCCCTCCAGCAGCCGCCAGCGGGTGTTGTCGTCCAGCTCGAAGGGGACCGCCTCGCCGGCGAAGCGCACCTCGCGGGCCACCAGGTCGACGGTCACCTCCGCCGTCGCGTCGTCCTCGGCCAGCTTCCACAGGCGCTCCACGACCTCCTGCGGCAGCACCACGGTCAGCAGGCCGTTCTTCAGCGAGTTGCCGCGGAAGATGTCGGCGAAGCGGGAGGAGATCACCGCCTTGAAGCCGTAGTTCTGCAGGGCCCAGGCGGCGTGCTCCCGGGAGGAGCCGGTGCCGAAGTCCGGCCCGGCCACCAGCACGGTGGCGCCGGCGTACCGGGGCTGGTTCAGCACGAACTCCGGGTCCTTGCGCCAGGCTTCGAACAGGCCGTCCTCGAAGCCGCTGCGGGTGACCTTCTTCAGCCAGTGCGCGGGGATGATCTGGTCGGTGTCCACGTTGCTGTAGCGCAGCGGGAGGACCCGGCCGGTGTGGGTGGTGAAGGCTTCCATGCTCTCGTTCTCGTCTTCCTCGCTCGGATCCGTGGCCTGGTGCGGCGCCGTCGGCGTCAGACGCCGACCAGCTCGCGGTCGGCGGCGTCGAGGTCGGACGGCGACGCCAGGTGGCCGAGGATCGCGGTGGCCGCGGCGACCTGCGGGGAGACCAGGTGGGTGCGGCCCCCCTTGCCCTGGCGGCCCTCGAAGTTGCGGTTGGAGGTGGAGGCGGAGCGCTCGCCGGGGGCGAGCTGGTCGGGGTTCATGCCCAGGCACATCGAGCAGCCGGCGTGCCGCCACTCGGCGCCGGCCTCGGTGAAGACCTTGTCCAGCCCCTCGGCCTGGGCGTCCAGCGCCACCCGCACCGAGCCCGGGACGACCAGCATGCGGACGCCCTCGGCCACCTTCCGGCCCTTGATCAGGGCCGCGGCGGCGCGCAGGTCCTCGATCCGGCCGTTGGTGCAGGAGCCGAGGAAGACGGTGTCCACGGTGATCTCGCGCAGCGGCGTGCCCGGGGTGAGGTCCATGTAGCGCAGCGCCTTCTCGGCGGCGTCGCGCTCGGTGGGGTCCTCGAAGTCCGCCGGGTCCGGCACGCGGGCGCTCAGCGGCAGGCCCTGGCCGGGGTTGGTGCCCCAGGTCACGAACGGCGCCAGCTCGGCGGCCTCGATCACGACCTCCTTGTCGAAGACCGCGTCGTCGTCGGTGCGCAGGGTGCGCCAGTACTCCACGGCGGCGTCCCAGTCGGCGCCCTCGGGGGCGTGCGGGCGGCCCTTGACGTAGGCGAACGTCGTCTCGTCCGGGGCCACCATGCCGGCGCGGGCGCCCGCCTCGATGGACATGTTGCAGATGGTCATCCGGCCCTCCATGGAGAGCTTGCGGATGGCCTCGCCGCGGTACTCGATGACGTAGCCCTGCCCGCCGCCGGTGCCGATCTTGGCGATCACGGCCAGGATGACGTCCTTGGCGGTGACGTCCGCCGGCAGCTCGCCGTTGACCGTCACGGCCATGGTCTTGAACGGCGCCATCGGCAGCGTCTGGGTGGCCAGCACGTGCTCGACCTGGCTGGTGCCGATGCCAAAGGCCAGGGCGCCGAAGGCGCCGTGGGTGGCGGTGTGGCTGTCGCCGCACACCACGGTCATGCCGGGCTGGGTCAGGCCCAGCTGCGGGCCGACCACGTGCACGATGCCCTGCTCGACGTCGCCCAGGGAGTGCAGGCGGACCCCGAACTCCTTGCAGTTGGCCCGCAGCGTCTCCAGCTGGACGCGGGAGACCGGGTCGGCGATGGGCTTGTCGATGTCGAGCGTGGGGGTGTTGTGGTCCTCGGTGGCCAGGGTCAGGTCGGGCCGGCGGACGGGCCGCCCGGCCAGCCGGAGTCCGTCGAAGGCCTGAGGGCTGGTGACCTCGTGGAGCAGGTGCAGGTCGATGTAGAGCAGGTCCGGCTCCCCCTCCGCACGTCGTACGACGTGGGCGTCCCAGACTTTCTCAGCGAGCGTCCGTCCCATCGCTTTCCCTCCGCCGGCATCCTCGCCGGATTCTCGATCCCTGTTTGCGGGCCGCGGTGACACGGCCGGGCCGTCTGCCCGGTCCCGCCCCCACCGCGGTGCGACCACAGTGGCGCGTTCCACGTTGCAATGAAGTTGCGTCTCGCGATCTGAGACGTCAATATCAAGCCATGGACAACTCTAGCGGAGTCGGCGTTCTCGACAAGGCTGCTCTGGTACTGGCCGCGCTGGAGGCCGGTCCCGCCACCCTCGCCGGGCTGGTCTCGGCCACCGGTCTCGCGCGGCCGACCGCCCACCGGCTGGCGGTCGCCTTGGAGTACCACCGACTGGTGACACGGGACATGCAGGGACGCTTCATCCTGGGCCCGCGCCTGGGCGAACTGGCCGTGGCGGCGGGCGAGGACCGCCTGCTGGCCACGGCGGGACCGGTGCTCACGCACCTGCGCGACGTCACCGGGGAGAGCGCGCAGCTGTACCGGCGGCAGGGCGACATGCGCATCTGCGTGGCGGCGGCCGAGCGCCTCTCCGGGCTGCGGGACACCGTGCCGGTGGGCAGCACGCTGCCGATGAAGGCGGGCTCGGCGGCGCAGGTGCTGCTGGCCTGGGAGGAGCCGGAGCGCCTGCACCGCGGCCTGCAGGGCTCGCGCTTCACGGCCACGGCGCTGTCCGGGGTGCGGCGGCGCGGCTGGGCCCAGTCGATCGGGGAGCGCGAGCCGGGTGTGGCCTCGGTCTCCGCCCCGGTGCGCGGCCCGTCCAACCGCGTGGTGGCCGCCGTCTCGGTCTCCGGGCCGATCGAGCGGCTGAGCCGCCACCCGGGCCGGATGCACGCCCAGGCGGTGCTGGAGGCCGCCGGCCGGCTCAGCGACGCCCTGCGCCGCGGCTGACCGCCGCGGCCACCGGGCCCTTCGGCACCGTCACGTCTCCGCTCGCGCCCGCCCCCGCCCGCCGCCGCACGGCGAAGGCGGGGAGGGCGCGCGAGCGTGTCCGGGGGCGGGCGGGAGAAGCCCGGGAAAGGCGTCGAGGCGGCCCCCGTTCACACGGAGACCGCCTCGATCGCGTACTGCTGTGGTAGCCCCGACCGGATTCGAACCGGCGCTACCGCCTTGAGAGGGCGGCGTGCTAGGCCGCTACACAACGGGGCCACATTTCGGTCACCGACCGTGAGAGGCGGTGACCAGCTGGGGTACCAGGACTCGAACCTAGACTAACGGAGCCAGAATCCGTCGGGCTGCCAATTACCCCATACCCCATGGGCACGGTGACCGTTCGCTCCACTCCCAGGCCGGGGTGTGGATGGTCGCCGTGATCGTAGCCCCGACCGGATTCGAACCGGCGCTACCGCCTTGAGAGGGCGGCGTGCTAGGCCGCTACACAACGGGGCCAAGATAGGTGAGCCGTCCCGCCTCGGCGACACCACGGGGTGTCACCTGGACGAGTCGGATCTCGTAGCCCCGACCGGATTCGAACCGGCGCTACCGCCTTGAGAGGGCGGCGTGCTAGGCCGCTACACAACGGGGCCAAGATAGGTGAGTCGCCCCGCCTCGGCGACACCACGGGGTGTCACCAGGGCGAGTCGGATCTCGTAGCCCCGACCGGATTCGAACCGGCGCTACCGCCTTGAGAGGGCGGCGTGCTAGGCCGCTACACAACGGGGCCACGGAACCTCGCTCCACACCGCCTCAACCGTGATGGCCGCGGCTGGTGTGGACCAGCGTTCCAGCTGGGGTACCAGGACTCGAACCTAGACTAACGGAGCCAGAATCCGTCGGGCTGCCAATTACCCCATACCCCATCAGATCCACCCGACCTGGAAGGCCGGGCTTCATGGCAACGCGCCCGGGAACCTGTTTCCCGGCCCCTCCGGCGGTTCTCCCACCGGCCCGGGCCGCCCCGGTCGCGCAGAAGAAACAGTACCCGATGGCCTCAGTGCCACCAAAATCGGTTGGTGCGGGCGGCCGCGCCGCGCCTGCCGCGGCCGCCCGCACCGACCGTCCGCCGTGCGGTCGCGCGCCGGTCAGTCCGCCGGCAGCGCGGCGCGCAGCCGGCGGAGGGTCTCCCCGCGGCCGAGGAGCTCCATGGACTCGAACAGCGGCGGGGAGACCCGGCGCCCGGTCACCGCCACGCGCAGCGGCGTGAAGGCGTGCTTGGGCTTGATGCCGAGGCCGTCCACCAGGGCCTCCCGCAGGGCGGTGGAGATGGCGTCGGTCTCCCAGGCCGGCAGTGCCTCCAGCGCGCCGGCGGCGGCAGTCAGCACCTCGGCGGCGTCCGGCCCGAGCACCTTCGCGGCGTCGGCCTCGTCGACCCGGAAGTCCTCGGGGGCCACGAAGAGGAAGCCGAGCATGCCGACGACCTCGCTCAGCACCACCATCCGCTCCTGGGTGAGCGGCGCCGCCGCGGCGAGCAGCGCCAACTGCTCGTCGCTCGGCTCGGCCGGCAGCAGGTCCGCCCGCTGGAGGAAGGGCACCAGCCGGCGGACGAACTCGTCGGCGGGCAGCTGCCGCAGGTGGTGCGCGTTGATCGCCTCGCACTTCTTGATGTCGAACCGGGCCGGGTTGGCGTTCACCCGGTCGACGTCGAAGGCGGCGACCATCTCGTCCATGGTGAACAGGTCGCGGTCCTCGGCCAGCGACCAGCCGAGCAGCGCCAGGTAGTTCAGCAGGCCCTCGGGGAGGAAGCCGCGCTCCCGGTACAGGCCCAGGGAGCTGGTGGGGTCGCGCTTGGAGAGCTTCTTGTTGCCCTCCCCCATCACGTACGGCAGGTGACCGAAGTAGGGGGTGCTGCCGTCGCCGACGCCGATCTCGGCGAAGGCCTGGTAGAGGGCGATCTGCCGCGGGGTGGAGGAGAGCAGGTCCTCGCCGCGCAGCACGTGGGTGATGCCCATCAGCGCGTCGTCGACCGGGTTGGTCAGGGTGTAGAGCGGGCGGCCGTTGGCGCGCAGCAGCGCGTAGTCGGGGACGTGCTCCGGCTCGAAGGTGAGCTCGCCGCGGACCAGGTCGGTGAAGGTGATGGTGCGGTCCGGCATGCGGAAGCGCAGCACGGCCGGCCGGCCCTCGGCGCGGTACGCGGCGACCCGCTCCTCGGTGAGGTCGCGGCAGTGGCCGTCGTAGCCGGAGGGGGCGCCGGCGGCGCGGGCGGCGTCGCGGCGCTGCTCCAGCTCCTCGGTGGTGCAGTAGCACTCGTAGGCCCAGCCGGCCTCGCGCAGCCGCCGCGCGACGTCGGCGTAGACGTCCATCCGCTCGGACTGCCGGTAGGGGCCGTGCGCGCCGCCCACCTCGGGGCCCTCGTCCCAGGTGAGCCCGAGCCAGCGCAGCGAGTCCAGGAGCTGCTCGTAGGACTCCTCGGAGTCCCGGGCCGCGTCGGTGTCCTCGATGCGGAAGACCAGGGTGCCGCCGTGGTGCCGGGCGAAGGCCCAGTTGAACAGGGCGGTGCGGACCAGGCCGACGTGCGGGTTGCCGGTCGGGGAGGGGCAGAAGCGCACCCGGACGGGCGCGTCGGTGCCGGGGACGGCGGAGGGGGTGCTAGCCACGCTTGACCACCCGGTTGGTGAGAGTGCCGATGCCTTCGATGGTGACGGCGACCTCGTCGCCGACGGTGACGGGCCCGACGCCCGCCGGGGTTCCGGTGAGGATGACGTCGCCGGGGAGCAGCGTCATGGCCTCGCTGATGTGCACCACCAGGTCGGCCACCGAGTGGACCATCTGGCCGGTGCGGCCGGCCTGCCGCAGTTCGCCGCCGACCGTGCAGGTGATGGCCAGGTCGGCGGGGTCGAGGTCGGTGACCACCCAGGGGCCGAGCGGGCATGAGGTGTCGAAGCCCTTGGCGCGGGTCCACTGCGCCTCGGCGCGCTGGACGTCGCGGGCGGTGAGGTCGTTGGCGCAGGTGTAGCCCAGGATCACGTCCTGGACCCGGGCGCGCGGCACCTCGCGGCACATCCGGCCGATGACCACGGCGAGCTCCGCCTCGTGGTGGACGTCGGCGGAGAACCGGGGGTAGACGACCTCGCCGCCGGGGCCGATCACCGAGGTGGAGGGCTTGAGGAAGGTCAACGGGGCCTGCGGGACCTCGTTGCCGAGCTCGGCGGCGTGCTCGGCGTAGTTGCGGCCGACCGCGACGACCTTGCTGGGCAGGGTCGGGGCGAGCAGCCGGACGGCGCCCAGCGGGATGGGCGTGCCGACGGTCTGGAAGGGACCGAAGGGGTGGCCGTCGATGGGGGTGACGGTGAGCCCCTCGGTGTCGCGGGGATCGGTCTGGTCACCCTCGACCACACCGAACGCGACGTTTCCATCGAGGGAGAACCTGGCGATACGCACGAGTGGACTGCTGCCCCTTCGCTAGCTGACGGAACACGACGTTGCAGGTTGAGGCTATCGCGGGCCGTTTGCGTGCATCGGTGGTCACGCTGTGGCGTCGACCGGGCACCACACTCCGGAATTGTGTGATTTTCGTCACATCGCCCGGACGGGGATCACTCTGCGCCACCTTCCGGTTGTCATGCGACAAAACCGTCAGTATCGGTTCGAAGCAGACAGAACGGCTCTAATGTGTGACCAAAACGCAACTGGCCTCCGGCGCGAGAGGTCGGATTGCGCCCGCTTTGTCGCTTTGACCTGGCTCCTTTCCCCTCCCCGCGGGGATCCGGAAGTCGGCGCGATCGGCCTTGTTGCCCGCCCCCCTCTGTGCTGGAATGCGACGACCGACCCGGCCTCGCGACGGCTACGCACCGTATGGACCAGACCAGCGGTCGGGAGGGTCCACCGAGCGAGCCCGCGGGGCGCGCGGCCCCGGCCCGCGGACGTCACGCCGGCCCGGCGACGGCGGCGGGCGTGGCCCCGGACAACGACATTGCTCACCGAACTCGACACCGTCCTGTCGCCACGGCGAAGGACGCCTGGTCAAGAGGGTTGCGACGCCAGTGCAGGGACGTTTGAGGAAGCATCGCGGCGACACGGGGAACCAGGGGGGACACGCCGCCGGCGCCGAGGTGAGCGCGGCCGCGTCCCCGGACGCACGCGCCACCGCCGCGCCGGCCGGCGGACCGCCCTCCCCGACGGGTGACGCGCCAGCGGCCGCCCGCGTGCCCGCCGCGGCCTCCACCGGTGGTGCCGCCGACGGGCCCGAGGACGGCGCCCGCGCCACCGACGGCGGCAGGACCCCGCGGAGGACCGGCGCCGGCGGCTCCGCCCCGGCCGGCTCCCGCCGGGTCGCCGCCCTCTTCTCCCCCGCCCACTGGCGGATCCGCACCCGCATCAGCGCCCTGCTGCTGCTGCCCGTGATCACCGCCGTCGTCCTCGGTGGCCTGCGCATCCAGGCCTCCATCGAGGACGCCGCCGAACTCCAGCAGGTGCAGGCGCTCAGCACACTGGCCGAGGAGTCCACCCGGCTCGCCGACACCCTGCAGCAGGAGCGCGACGCCACCGCCGCGCTGCTCACCCTGCGCCGGCCCAGCTCGCCGGCCGTCCAGGAGGCCTACGCCAACACCGACGAGGCACTGGAGCGCTACGACGACAGGGCCGCCGACATCGACCTGTCCGGCCTGACCGGCGGCCGCTCCACCCTGGTCCAGGTCACCCGTCAGCTCGGCTCGCTGGACGACGTGCGCCGCACCGCGTTCAGCCCCGACGCCGACATCAACCAGACCACCGACCAGTACCACACCATGATCGAGAGCCTGCTCGGCGTCTCCTCCGAGATCGCGCAGGCCACCAGCAACAACGAGCTGATCAACGACACCCGGGCGCTGTCGATCTTCTCCAGCGCCAAGGAGTACAACACCATCCAGCGCTCGCTGATCACCGCCGCCCTGGCCAACAGCCAGGAGGAGGGCATGTCCGCGGCCGACCAGTTCTACGGCCGCTCCGCGATGATCTCCGAGAGCGGCGCCCTGGAGCGCTTCAACACCGTCTACGGGGAGCGCGGCCGCGAGCTGACCGCCACGCTGCGCACCGGCAACGCGGACATCAACGAGGCCACCACCTTCCGCACCCAGCTGTTCACCAACTACCGCGACGACCTGCTGTCCACCACCACCTGGCAGACCTGGCAGGAGCGCTCCTTCGCCGAGTACGAGCTGATGGTGGACGTCGAGCAGCAGGTGCTGGCCGACCTGCGGGCCAACGCCGAGCGGCTGCGGACCGAGGCCGAGCAGCAGGTGTGGATCAACGCCGGCCTGATCGGCGTCACGCTGATCGTGGCCGTGGTCGGCGCACTGCTCATCGCCCGCACCATGGTCCGCTCGCTGAACCGGCTGCGCTCCTCCGCCCTGGACGTCGCCGAGCGGCGGCTGCCCGAGCTGGTCAGCGCCCTGTCCAAGGCCGACCCCGACGAGGTGGACACCACGGTCGAGTCGATCGGCCTGCACACCCGCGAGGAGATCGGCGAGGTGGCCCGCGCGTTCGACGCGGTGCACGAGGAGGCCGTGCGGCTGGCCACCGAGCAGGCGCTGCTGCGGGGGAACGTCAACGCGATGTTCACCAACCTCTCCCGCCGCAGCCAGGGCCTCATCCAGCGCCAGCTGACCCTGATCTCGGAGCTGGAGAGCCGCGAGGCCGACCCGGACCAGCTCGCCAACCTCTTCCGGCTGGACCACCTGGCCACCCGCATGCGCCGCAACGGCGAGAACCTGCTGGTCCTCGCCGGCGAGGAGCCCGGCCGCCGGTGGACCCGACCGGTGCCGCTGGTCGACGTGCTGCGCGCCGCCGCCTCCGAGGTGGAGCAGTACGAGCGCGTCGAGCTCTCCTCCGTGCCGCAGTCCGAGGTCGCCGGGCGCGTCGTCAACGACCTCGTGCACCTCGTCGCCGAGCTGCTGGAGAACGCCACCTCCTTCTCCAGCCCGCAGACCAAGGTCCGGATCACCGGTCACAAGCTGCCGGACGGCCGGATGCTGGTGGAGATCCACGACACCGGCATCGGCATGTCGCCGGCCGACCTGGCGGACGCCAACGAGCGGCTGGACAACCCGCCGCGGGTGGACGTCTCCGTCTCCCGCCGCATGGGCCTGTTCGTGGTCGGCCGGCTGTCCACCCGGCACGGCATCCGCGTGCAGCTGAAGTCCAGCGAGGCCGGCGGCACCACCGCCCTGGTGATGCTCCCGGTGGACGTGCTGGGCCGCGGCGGCAAGACCCGGCCGGCCGGCGGCAAGGGCCGCAAGGCCACCGCCGGACGCCCCCGCGCCGGCGCCACCGCCCCGAACGGGACGCGGACCCCGGCGACGCCCGCCACCGGGCGGCCCACCGGCTCCCCGGCCGGCGCGCCCCCCGCCCCCGAGCAGCGCGGCGAGCAGTTCACCGCCACCGCCGCGCTGCCCACGCTCTCCGACCCCGCGCCCACCGCCGCCCCGTCCGGCGGCCGGAGCGGCGGTGGGCGCCACGGCGACCGCCGCGCCGGCGGCGCGCCCGACCCCCTGGCGATCCCGGGCCAGCCCACCCCCCGGTACGCCGACGACCGCTACCTGACCGATCCCTCCGGCACGGGGACCACCGGCACCGGGACCACCGGCACCCCGGCTCCCGCGGCGGAGCCGGCGGGCCCCGGGACGGCGCGGGAGGCGTCCGGCGAAGGCCGGAGCGGCACCGGCCGGCGGCCGGCCGACCAGCAGGGGGCCGACCAGCGGCGGGCCGACCGCGACGGGGCCACCGCCTCGGCGACCGGACGGCACGAGACCGCCGGCTGGGACCGCACGGGTCGCGAGGACGCCCCGGGCGGCCGGACGCGTGCCGAGCGCCCCGCGACCGGCGACGGCGACCGCGCGGACGCCCCGAACGGCCGCCAGGACACCGGCCAGTACTCGACCACGAGCGAGTACCCGACCGGTCAGTACCCGGCCGCCGAGCAGTACCCGGCAGCGGAGCAGTACCCGGCCGGCCGGTACGCCACCGGCGAGTACCCGGCCGAGCCGTACTCCGGCACCGGCCAGTACCCCACGGGCCAGTACCCGGCGGGGCAGTACCCCACGGACCAGTACTCCACCGGTCAGTACGCCACCGGCCAGTACTCCACGGACCAGTACCCGACCGACCAGTACTCCACGGGCCAGCACGCGACCGACCAGTACTCCACCGGCCAGTACGCCACCGGCCAGTACCCGACGGGGCAGTACCCCACCGACCAGTACGCCGCGGACCAGTACTCCACCGGCCAGTACGCCAAGGGCCAGTACCCGGGCGACCGGTACGCCGACGGCGCCGCCGCGGCCGGCGACGGCTACCCGGCCGAGCGGTACCCAGCCGAGGGAGACCGCGCCGCCGAGCACGACGGGCGGCGCCCGCAGGCCCCCGGCGGCAACGAACCGGCAGGCCGCCCGGCCCCCGAGGCGGACCGCGGCGACCGCGCCGCCGAGGCGTACGCGGACCCGGCGTACCCGGCCGGCCGGTACGACACCGGGCAGTACCCCGCCGACCCGTACGCCACCGGCGGCCACCCGCTGCCCGGCCGCCCCGACGAGGCGGCCCCCGGCGCCGGCGCCGGCCGGCGCGCCGAGGACGGGGCCCGCCCCGCCCTCGACCGCGCCCCCGGCGAGCCGACGGGCACGGGCCCGGGCGCCCCGGAACGGCCCGACGCGACCGGCCGCCCGGCCCTCGAGGGCACCGCCGAGCGTCCGCTGCCGGAGCTGGACGCCCGGCCGACCCAGGGCCGGGAGCTGCCACCCGCGACCGGCGACCGGCCGGCGCAGCCGGCCGCCGATCCGGCCGGCACGCCCTCCCCCGGCGGCACCCCGATCTTCGACTCCGTGGAGTCCGGCTGGTTCGCCGGCGGACGGGCGGAGCGGATGAACGCCATCCCGGTGCGCAAGGACCCCTCCCCCGCCGAGCAGACGGACCGGGCCGACCAGGCCGGCGGCCCGGACGCGCCCGCGGAGCCGCCGGCGCGCCCCGACCAGCCGGCCGCCCCGGCCCCGCGCCGTCCGCTGCCCGGTCGCCCGACGCCCGGTCGCGCGCTGCCCGGCGAGGCCGAGGCCCGTCGCCCGGCCCCCGCGCCGGACGCCCCCGACGCCGGCCGGCCGGCGGCCGCCGGGCGCCCGGAGAGCACCTGGAACGCCACACCCAGTGACACTGAGTGGCGAAGGGCCGAGCAGTTGCGCGACCCCGCGACGGACGGCGTGACCACCTCGGGCCTGCCCCGGCGGGTCCCCCGAGCCAACCTGGTGGCCGGCTCCGCGCCGGGTGCCACGGAGTCCGCGAGCCAACCCCCGCAGATCTCCCGGACCCCCAGTGACGTGCGCGGACGGCTCACCAGCCTGCGCCGCGGCGTCCAGCGCGGGCGGCAGGGCGGCACGGGTGCCGGCAGCGCGTTCGAGGGCGGACCGTTCGGTGACGCCGCGCAGCGGGACGGCTCCGGAAACGGTGATCAGTGATGATCGACGCATCGCGACACGGTCACGGACGGCCAACCGTCTGCCATAGTTTCCGCACAGCCTGCCGGACAGGAGCGTGATGAACAGTCGATCATGTCCCCCCGGGACGGGAGACGGAACGGGTGGCCTCCCCTGCGCCGGATCGGCAGGGTGCACACCGGCACAGCTCACACCCAAGGAGCAACAGTGAGTCAGATGAGCCAGGCGGCTCAGAACCTGAACTGGCTGATCACGCACTTCGTGGACAACACCCCGGGGGTGTCGCACACGGTGGTGGTCTCCGCCGACGGGCTTCTGCTGGCCATGTCGGAGGGGTTCCCGCGTGACCGCGCCGACCAGCTCGCCGCCGTCGCATCCGGCCTGACCTCGCTCACCGCGGGAGCCTCCCGCATCTTCGAGGGCGGAGCCGTCACCCAGACCGTCGTCGAGATGGAACGCGGCTTCCTGTTCATCATGTCCATCTCCGACGGCTCCTCCCTCGCCGTCCTCGCCCACCCCGAGTGCGACATCGGCCTCGTCGGCTACGAAATGGCCCTCCTCGTCGACCGCGCCGGCAGCGTCCTGACCCCCGCCCTACGCGCGGAACTCCAGGGCAGCCTCCTGCACTAGGCGGGCAGCGACCACGTACTTCGGACGTCCCCCGGCCGGTCACGCGTCGTCACCCACGACCCGACCGAACCTGGACGGACACCAGCGCCGAGCCGCCGGCCGCCGTACCGCGGCCAGGGCACGGCGCTCCGCCCCGACCGACCCGGCTCCGCTCGCCCCGCCGACACGGCGGGGCGAGCGGGCGCACGGGGAGGGACGGGTCGAGAACCCCACCGGCCGGTCCGTTCGTACGTCCCCGGCCTGGCGGCGGAGCAGAACGTGTCCGACGGCCGCGGAAGCCCTTGCAACCCACGGTGCGCCGCTCCCGAAGACGCCCTGACCGCCCCCTCCCGGCAGCACCACGGATTCCAGCGCACCCAGCGCGAGGAGGACCCATGAATCCCCGTCCCGGTATGGCCGACTCCCACGGTCCCGCGCACGGTGGCCAGTACGGCGCCCCAGCCGACGGCCACTGGGGCGACGACTACGCCTCCTACGGCGTGCCACGGCAGCAGGGCGCCGGCCAGCACACCGCGGAGCCGTACCCGGAGCACAACTACGAGGGCTACCGCTACGGCGCCCAGGGGCCGGGCTACCCGGAGTACCCCGACGCGGGCACCGACCACGACGTCGACGACGAGTACGAGGCCGGCGAGGACGAGTTCGACGAGGACGGCGGCCTCTACGAGGACGACGGCGAGCCGCTGGTCCGCCCCTACGCCATGACCGGCGGACGGACCCGGCCGCGCTACCAGCTGGCCATCGAGGCCCTGGTGCAGACGACCGGTCAGGCCCAGGGGGTGTCCGGGCTGCTGCCGGAGCACCAGCAGATCTGCCGGCTGTGCCAGGACGTCAAGTCGGTGGCGGAGATCTCCGCGCTGCTGACCATCCCGCTCGGCGTGGCCCGGATCCTCGTGGCGGACCTCGCCGAGGCCGGCGTGGTCGCCATCCACCAACCCGGCGGAGCCGACGCCGGACAGCCCGATGTGACACTGCTGGAAAGGGTGCTCAGTGGACTTCGCAAGCTCTAAGCCGTACCCACCGGACGGCGAGGGCGGGCCGGCACGGCGCGCCACCACCTCGGCGAAGATCGTCGTCGCCGGAGGCTTCGGAGTGGGCAAGACGACGCTGGTCGGCTCGGTCTCGGAGATCAACCCGCTGCGCACCGAGGCCGTGATGACCTCGGCCTCCGCGGGCATCGACGACCTCACCCACGCCCCGGACAAGACCACCACCACGGTGGCGATGGACTTCGGGCGCATCACCCTGGACGAGGACCTGATCCTGTACCTGTTCGGCACGCCCGGGCAGGACCGCTTCTGGTTCATGTGGGACGACCTGGTCCGCGGCGCCATCGGCGCCGTGGTGCTGGTGGACACCCGCCGCCTCGCCGACTGCTTCCCCGCGGTGGACTACTTCGAGAACTCCGGCCTGCCGTTCGTCATCGCCCTCAACGGCTTCGACGGACACCAGCCGCACGACCCCGAAGAGGTCCGCGAGGCCCTGCAGATCGGCCCCGACACACCGATCGTCACCACCGACGCCCGACGCCGGGACAGCGCCAAGTCCACGCTGATCACCCTCGTCGAACACGCCCTCCTCGCCCGACTGAGGTAGGGGCCCCGCGCCGCGTGCCGCCTGACCGGGCGGCACCCGCGCCCGCTCCGGACGCGCGCGCCCCCGACGCGCCCTCACCCGGCCCCGCGCCCGCCGGCCCGCGCCCCGGCGGCCGCGCCCGCCGGCCCGGTGCCCGCCCCGCCCGGCAACCCCCCGGCCACCGCCCAGCCGCCGCCCGGCCACCGCTCGGCCGCCGCCCGGCCACCGCCGCGCCACCCGGGTCGACCGCCGGGGCGGCCCCTTGCCGTACCTCGCGGTAACTGCGGTACGCTTCGAGCCGCATCGGGCCATTAAACGGCCCTAAAGACTTCGTAACGATCCTCCGCCCTGGTGGTGGGATCCCACTCACACGGCGTTACCCACCGTGCGTGACGCCCCGCCCAGCGCGCACGAGCCGGGAGCGTTTAGCCCCCATCGTGCACGGTTCGCCCGTTTCGCCGGGACGAGCCGACGGTCCGTCCACTATTTGGCCGACCTCACGCCACCATGCTGGAATGCATGGCGCCCCATGACTGCCGTCCGTCCGTGTCCGCAGTCGGTCGACCAACGGTGCACCGGGCGGCGCTTGCGGCGGACCCGACCACATAGGGCCTTCCCGGCCGAGAGGTTGCTTGTTCCAGTGAGGCGTACGCAGGCAGAGCAGGCGCGACGCCGCGCCGAGGCGACGGCCACCACCGCCGGCACCGGTACCACCGGCGCCGGTGACAAGGCGCGCACGCGCCGGGGCGCACGTGGCGCCGCGGCCTCCGACGCCCCCGCCACCGACGCCACGGCGTCCGGGCCGGACGCGGGGGCCACCGACAGCAAGGGCAGGTCCACCCGGGGCGGTCCGCCCGGCTCGACCGCCTCCTCGGGCTCGCCGATGGCCCAGGCGTTCGGCCGCCGGGGCCCGGACCGGGGCCCGTCGGGCGCCCGCACGCCCGGCCCGGAGGGCAACGGCCCCTCCCGCCCGGACGACACCGGGTCCGACGACTCCGGCGGCTCCTCCGGTGGCAGGCGCCGCCGCTTCCAGCGCGACTCGCTGCGGCTGCGCAACTGGCGCGTCCCCACCCGGCTCGCGGCGATCCTGCTGATACCCGTGGTCCTGACGCTGATCTTCGCCGGTCTGCGCGTCGAGGACCAGATCAGCCGGGCACGGCAGGCGGGCGAGACCGAACGCGTCGCCCGGCTCGCCGCCGCGGCCGCCGAGCTGACCAACGCCCTCCAGGTGGAGCGGGACATCACCGCCATCCACCCGGAGGAGAAGGAGGAGGTCGGCGAGGTCCAGGCCGCCCGCAACGCCACCGACACCGCGATGGTGGCGTTCTTCGAGGCCGCCGAGCAGGCGCCGAACCACTCCAGCATCACCGACCGCGTCGAGGACTTCCGGGTGCGCTCCCAGCACCTGGAGAGCCTCCGGGAGAACGCCTACTCCCCGCGGCTCACCGTGCTGGCCACCCAGCTCGCCTACTCCGACCTGTTCGAACCGCTGGCCTCCTTCAGCAACGAGCTCGGCGGTGGCACGGACAGCGACGTCAACAGCCGCGGACGCGCCATCTACGCGCTCTCCCTCGCCAAGGCGTCCAACTCCACCCAGCGCACCATCATCGGCTTCGCCATGACCCGCGGCACGCTCACCAACGCCGAGCTGATCGCCGCGCAGGCCGCCGCCACGCTGGAGAACACCGCGATCAACGAGTTCATCGCCGGCGCCGAGCTGGAGGACAAGGACGTCTTCGACCAGCGCATGGGCGAGATCGACACCCGCGGCGCCACCAACCTCCAGCAGCAGGCGCTCTCCCGCGGCGTCGCCCGGGGCGCCCTGGCCGCCGACCCGTTCGACCCCGAGGAGTGGTACGAGATCACCGGCCCGGAGTTCAACCAGCTCCGGGTCGTCGAGCGGGAACTGCTGGACAGCATCCTGGAGGACGCCGGCCAGATGCAGGCCGACGCCCAGCGCGAGGCCGTCTGGAACTCCGCGGCCGTGCTGCTGGCGCTGATCGGCGCCGTCCTGTTCGCCGGCCTGATCGCCCGCTCCATGGTGGGCGGCATGCGGGTGCTGCGCTCCTCCGCCCTCGACATCTCCCGCAACCGCCTGCCCGAACTGGTCGAGCGGCTCTCCCAGTCCGACCCGGAGCGGGTGGACACCACCATCAAGCCCATCCCGCTGCACGGCCGCGACGAGATCGGCGAGGTCGCCCGGGCCTTCGACGGCGTGCACCGCGAGGCCGTCCGGCTGGCCGCCGAGCAGTCGCTGCTGCGCAACAACGTCAACGCGATCTTCACCAACCTCTCCCGGCGCAACCAGGGCCTGGTGGAACGCCAGCTCGCCCTGATCACCGACCTGGAGAACAACGAGGCCGACCCCGAGCAGCTGGAGAGCCTGTTCCGGCTGGACCACCTGGCCACCCGCATGCGCCGCAACGGCGAGAACCTGCTGGTCCTCGCCGGCGAGGAGCCCGGCCGCCGGTGGACCCAGCCCGTCCCGCTGCTCGACGTGGTCCGCGCCGCGGCCTCCGAGGTGGAGCAGTACGAGCGCGTCGAGCTGGTCAACGTGCCGGAGACCGAGGTCACCGGCGCCGCCGTGAACGACCTGGTCCACCTGCTCGCCGAGCTGCTGGAGAACGCGACCACGTTCTCCGCCCCCAACACCACCGTGCACGTCAACGGGACGCCGCTGCCGGACGGCCGGATGCTCATCGAGATCCAGGACCAGGGCATCGGCCTGCCGGCGGACGAGGTGGAGCCGATCAACGAACGGCTGGCCAAGCCGCCGGTCATCGACGTCTCGGTGTCCCGCCGGATGGGCCTGTTCGTGGTCGGCCGGCTCGCCGCCCGACACGGCGTGCGGGTCCAGCTGCGCCCGGCCTCCGACGGCCGCGGCACCACCGCCCTGGTGATGATCCCGGCCTCCGTGGTGCTCCGCGAGGACCGCCGCGGCGACGAGGACTTCCGGGCCTCCCGCCCCGCCCCGGAGAGCCAGCAGGGCCCGGCCGCCGCCACCGGCCAGCCCGCCCGCGAGGCCGGCCAGGGCGGCCTGCCCGGCGGCCGGCAGCGCGCCGCCGGCGAGCTGCCCAGCCGGCGCCGCGGCGCCACCCCGGGGCTGCCCGAGCCGAGCGCGGGCCCGGCCGCCGGTGCGAACCCCCAGGGCCCGGCCGCGGGACAGGCCGGCTCCCGCCACGCCGGCGGGCGCCCCGGCCAGCAGGACGCCGCGTCCCGCGCCAACGGCCAGCAGGGCCGGCCCGGCGCCGACGCGCCGGCGGCCGGGCTGCCGCACCGGGAGCGCCCCGCCGCGCAGCCGCTGCCGCGCCGTGACGCGTCGGACCGCCCCGGCACGGACGGCGGCCCCGTCGAGCCCCGCCGGCCGAACGAGTACGAGACCGGACTGCACCCGGTGGCCGGGCTGCGCGGCCAGGAGTACTCCACCGGCGAGCACCGCGCCGACGAACTGGGCCGCCGCGAGGACCCCCTGGGCGACGCGGCCGGCGCCGGCTACCCGGACCCGTACCGGGCCGAGCCCTACGCCACCGGCCAGTACCCGACGCCCGGCCAGTCGCCGACGGCGGGGCGGTCCCCGCTCGGCTACGAGTCGGACGACCGCTACCCGGCCGGCTACGACGGCGGCGCCGGCACCGGCTCCTACGACACCGGCTCCTACCCCACCGGCTCCTACGACACGGGGGCGTACGCCACCGGCGGCTACGAGACGACCCAGTACGACACGGGAAGCTACGACACCACCGCCTACCGCGCCGAGGGCGCCGGCGACCACCGCGCCGAGCGCTACGCCGAGGAGCCCTACGGCGCCACCGGCTACCAGGAGGGCCGCCTCCCCGCGGAGGACGGCTACCCCACCGGCGAGTACCGCGCCCAGGAGTACGACACCGGCCGCCGGCGCACCGGCGGCTACCCCGCCGAGGCCGCTCCGGCCGAGAACCCGGAGACCGGCGCGCTCCCCGTGGTCGACCCGTACGCCACCGGCGCCTTCCCCACGCTGCCCGCCCAGGCCGACCCGGCCGCCGAGCCGCTCGGCCCCGGCGCCGGCCGCACCGCCCCTGCGGGATACCGCGACGGCTACCCGGCCGAGCGCGCCCACCCCGCCGAGCCCGGCTACGGCTCCGGCCGCGACCGCCGGGGCGACGCGGTGCCGCACGGCCTCGACCCGGTGCCGCCGGTCCGCCCGTCCGCCGCGAAGCCCGCGGCCTTCGGGACCGGGCCCGGCGACACGGCCGAGATCCCCCTCCTCCCCGCGGGGCCGACCCCCGCCCCCGCCCCGCGGGAGGACCGCCCGCTGCGGCCGGACACCGGCCGCCCGTCGCCGACGCGGCCTCCGGCCCGTCAGGAGCGGCCGGAGACCACCGCCCGGCCCTCAGGCCCCGCCCGGGGTGCCGAGGGCGCCCAGCGGCCCTCCACCGCCCGCGAGGAGGGCCCCCGCTCCCTGCCCCCGGTGCGCCCCCTGGAGCGCGGCGCCGGAGAGGGAGACAATCGAGCGTCCGGGTCGCTCTTCGAGGAGCGCTCCCCGTACCAGACGGGGTCGTACTTCGAGCGCGGCCAGCGGCCCGAGCCGGCGCCGCCCGCCGGCCCGGCCGCCGGCCCCCTCGGGGGCACGGTCGGCGGGACGGGTGGAGCCGTCAGCGACCCGCGCTCGGAAACCGCGGCGGGGGAATGGCGCTCCGCCAACGACGAACGCTGGAGCCGGGCCGGGCAGGTGCGTGAACCGCACGCCGGCGGGCTCACCTCGTCCGGCCTGCCCCGGCGGGTCCCGCGCGCCAACCTGGTGCCGGGGGCCGCCAAGGAGACACCGCAGGCCGGCCCGCAGGTCTCCCGTGCGCCGGAGGACGTCCGCGGACGTCTGACCAACCTGCGGCGCGGCATCCAACAGGGCCGCCGCGCCCAGGGCGACACGGACAGCCATGGCCCCGAGAACCAGGAGCGTTAGTTGACACAGATGAGCCAGGCGGCTCAGAACCTGAACTGGCTGATCACGCACTTCGTGGACAACACCCCGGGGGTGTCGCACACGGTGGTGGTCTCCGCCGACGGGCTTCTGCTGGCCATGTCGGAGGGGTTCCCGCGTGACCGCGCCGACCAGCTCGCCGCCGTCGCATCCGGCCTGACCTCGCTCACCGCGGGAGCCTCCCGCATCTTCGAGGGCGGAGCCGTCACCCAGACCGTCGTCGAGATGGAACGCGGCTTCCTGTTCATCATGTCCATCTCCGACGGCTCCTCCCTCGCCGTCCTCGCCCACCCCGAGTGCGACATCGGCCTCGTCGGCTACGAAATGGCCCTCCTCGTCGACCGCGCCGGCAGCGTCCTGACCCCCGCCCTACGCGCGGAACTCCAGGGCAGCCTCCTGCACTGACCGTTCCCGATCCGCGGCGAGCCCGGGGATCCAATGGCGGATTCCCGGGCTCGGTGCCAACCTGACGCGTCGTTGTCTGAGAAGATCCACCCGATCGGGTGAATCTCGGGGGCGGCCCCCGCAAGGCGGCCGTGCGGCAGGACGACACCGGCAGGCGCGGCGCAGACAGCGCAAGGAGGAAGACGATGACACCGCACCAGCCCATGGAGGATCCGCACGGGAACTCCTACGGGAACGGTTACGGAGCCCCGGGGCAGGACCCCTACGGCGGCGGCTACCAGCAGCCCTCCTACGGCGAGCAGCCGTACGAGCAGCCGTACCGGGACGGCGGCGGCTGGCAGCACCCGCAGGGACCCGGCACGCACGCCCCGGGCGCCGTCCCGGACCAACGCCCCGCGGCGCCCGATCCGGATCCCGGCGGCGGCGGGGCGCGGGGCGCCTCGGGCCGCGACGGCGACGGCGGCGGCTACCGCACGACCCGCGGCTCCCAGCCCCTCGTGCGCCCCTACGCCATGACGCGCGGCCGGACCCGGCCGCGCTACCAGCTGGCGATCGAGGCCCTGGTGCAGACCACGGGCCCGACCGACCGCACCCCCGGGCTACTGCCCGAGCACCGCAAGATCTGCGGCCTGTGCCAGGACGTCAAGTCGGTGGCGGAGATCTCGGCCCTCCTCACCATCCCGCTCGGCGTGGCGCGAATCCTCGTGGCGGACCTCGCCGAGGCCGGCGTGGTCGCCATCCACCAACCCGGCGGAGCCGACGCCGGACAGCCCGATGTGACACTGCTCGAAAGGGTGCTCAGTGGACTTCGCAAGCTCTAGCCCAACCGCTACGGCCGGCCAGGGCCAGGGTGCAGGACGCGCCACCACCTCCGCGAAGATCGTCGTCGCCGGCGGCTTCGGTGTTGGCAAGACCACGCTGGTCAGTGCCGTCTCCGAGATCAACCCGCTGCGCACGGAGGCCGTGATGACCTCCGCCTCGGCCGGAATCGACGACCTCACCCACGTGAGTTCGAAGACCACGACGACCGTGGCGATGGACTTCGGGCGCATCACCCTGGACGAGGACCTGATCCTCTACCTGTTCGGCACGCCCGGGCAGGACCGCTTCTGGTTCATGTGGGACGACCTCGTCCGCGGCGCCATCGGCGCCGTCGTCCTGGTGGACACCCGCCGCCTCGCCGACTGCTTCCCGGCGGTCGACTACTTCGAGAACTCCGGGCTGCCGTTCGTCATCGCCCTCAACGGCTTCGACGGACACCAGCCGCACGACCCCGAAGAGGTCCGCGAGGCGCTCCAGATCGGCCCCGACACGCCGATCATCACCACCGACGCCCGACGCCGGGACAGCGCCAAGTCCACGCTGATCACCCTCGTCGAACACGCCCTCCTCGCCCGACTGAAGTAGTCCGGGTCACGGCAGGAACGGCCCAGGCCCGCCGTACACCCTCGCGAGGTGTACGGCGGGCCTCCGCCGTTCGGGCGCCGAACCGCCGTTCGCGCGCCGGGGGCCGCCGTTCCGCGGGTCCGCGGGTCCGCAGAGCGACTAGCTCCCGGGCTGGTGGTAGGGCGGCTGCTGGGCCTGCGGGTGCCCGGGCACCGGCGGCGTCGCCTGCTGCGGCCACTGCTGTGCCTGGGGGTACGGCTGCGCCTGGGGATAGGGCTGTGCCTGCGGGTACGGCTGCCCGTAGCCGCCGCCGTAGCCGCTCTGCTGCTGCGGACCGGGCCCGTACCCCGCCGCCGGCGGGAACGGCGCCTGCTGGCCCGGCACTCCCGGGCCGCCCGGGGCGCCGGGGCCTCCTCCGGGGCCGCCGCCTCCACCGGGCCCGCCGGAGTCCCGGTCGCGCTCCCGACGGCGACGCGAGCGGGCACCGAGCGCGATCACCAGCACGACCAGTCCGACGACCACCACGCCGCCCACGATCGCGGCGACCAGCACCCCCGAGCCGCCCTCGTCGGCCGCCTCGCCCTCGCCGCCCCCGTCATCCGGAGCGGCGCCCTCCGCCGAGGGCTCGGCCCCCTCCGCCTGCGGCAGCTCGTCCAGCAACGGCCCCTGCTCGGGGCCGGGCTCCACGTCCTCGGTCAGCGCCTGGTAGGGACGCATGATGCCGTACCCGTAGTAGGGGTCCGGGACCTCGCCGGGCGCGCCACCGGGAATCTGCGCCGTCTGCACCAGCCGGTTCACCACCTGCCCGGCCGTCAGGTCGGGGAACTTCGCCCGCACCAACGCCGCGGCGGCGGAGACGAAGGCACTGGCGGCACTGGTGCCATCGACGGTGTCGTACTCCCCCCCTGGCATGGGCACCATGATGCCGTCGGCAGGCGCCGCCACAACGGCATGAGGACCGTAGTTCGTCTGCTCCCACGGCGTCGCATCGCGATTGACGCCGGTCGCGGCCACGACTCCTGGGTACGCGGCGGGGTAACCCGGGAACTCGGGCCCCGCCCCATCGTTCCCCATCCCGGCCACCACGACCACGTCATTGGCCAAGGCATACTCGACGGCCTCGCGATCGGTCGTGAGTTCGCCCGTCACACGGGAAATGTTGATGACGTCGGCGCCATGGTCAACAGCCCAGCGGATGCCCTCCCCCACCTCTCCCGGTGCCGCCTCCGCCCCAACCACCACTGGGAGGATCTGTGCCTGGGGCGCGAGGCCCTTGACACCCGATTCCTGTCCCTGACCGTGCCCATGACCAGCGATCAGCGCTGCCATGGCGGTTCCGTGGCCTGTCGGGTCCTCATTGGTCGCTTCGCTGTCCGTGTCGGTGGCGAAGCCAGGCAGCACCTGCCCCTCAAGGTCCGCCTGGGTGGCGTCCACTCCGCTGTCCAGGACAGCCACCACGACACCCTCACCCTGAGACTCCTGCCAGATGTGCTCGGCGTCGTACTCCACCAAAGGCCACTGCTGGTCACGGATCTCATCGGCAACCGCTGGCGACGTCGAGGCCAGCACCACGCTGCTCGCGACCAACGCACACAGCAGCAAGCTCGCCGATCGACGGCTCTTCATCTCCGCACCACTCCATTCGGCGCGGGAGGTATCGCGCGCCTAGTCCGTCGGTGTGCTAGGCGCACGATACCTACTGTCAAGCCGTCGTACCCGGCCTACTCCACGACCGGCGGAGTCGTGGGCCGCTGCCCCCTGGTCCAGGTCTCCTCGTCCTCGACCAGGTAGTCGGCGCGCTCCCTCTGCCGCTCCTCTTCCTCCCGCGGGCGGCCGTTGTTGGGCCGAGCGCCGTACAGGCCGCCACGGCCCGCGGCGCCGGCGGCGCCACGTCCGCCCGCCGCGCCACGGCGTCCCTGGCCGATACCACTACCGCCCTGGGTGAACGCCGAGGAGCGGCCGGCTCCGGCCTGCGGGGCCCCGACGACTCCACCGGCGCGGGACGCACGCGCTCCGCCCCGTGCGGCACCGCCGCCGCCACGCGCGGCGCCACCGGCGGCGCCGGCACCACCCATGCCGCCCATGCCGGGACGACCACCGGCGCCCGAACCGGAGCGGCCACCCGTGCCGCCGCCGGTCGTGCCACCACCGGCACGGGGGTACCCCGCGCCGCCGCCGCCAACGGCGGGCCTACCGCCCGGCCCGCCACTCGGCCTGCCACCGGGACGGTAGACGTTTCCACCACCGGGCGGCATACCACCGGGGCCGACGTGGTTGGTCGTACCGCCACCGGGGGGAGTGCCCTGGGTGTTGCCGCCGCCAGGGGGCATTCCGCCGTCGATGACCTGTCCGCCGGAGGGCGGGGACCAACTGTCCAGGCCGGTCCCCACGTTGCCGAGCGGCGCGGTGCCGCCGTTGCCGATCCCGTTGGGCCCGAAGACCTGGCCTCCGTAGTTCCCGCCGCCGTCGCTCGGGTTGTAGCCCACCGTGCCACCGGGAGCGCCGGGGCCGGGACCATATCCCAGGCCGGGAGTGCCGCCACCCCCGCCACCGACGTAGCCGCCACCGCCACCCGGGCCCGCCGGGGTGCCGCCACCGCCGTCGGACACACTCGGCCTATTGGTGCTCCCACCGCCACCGGAGTCGTTGGACTGATCCGGGTCATCCGGGGTCCACACTTCGGCGTCCGGGTTCAGCGTGGTGGCCGACTCCTGGTAGACGGACCCCAGCGTCTCCAACTGGATGATGGCCTGCTGACGGCGCTCCTCACCCTCGGAGATGCGCTGCGCCCACCGGTCGAGCGCCTCCTGACGGTCGCCACCGCGCTCCTCGACCGCGGCGACGAAGTCCTCCTGGTTGCGGTAGTCCGTGCCCTCGGTGAAGAAGTTTCCGGCCGCGTCCGTGAAGCTCTCCCAGGCGCTGGGCTCGTCCGGCATGTTCTGCTGGGCGACCTCCAAGGCTCCGGCGGCGTTGGTCATCGCGGTCTGCGCCTCGGTGCACCCCGTCGAGGCGTTGACGGCATCCGTCTGGATGCGGCGGGCCTCCTCCAGGAAGGCGTCGGAGGCCGCACCGGTCCAGGCACTGGCCAGTGTCTCGGCCTTGTTCCTGAGGAAGTCGGCGACCTCGGTCAGGTCGGTGGCGAGCTGCCCGTAGGTGGAAGCGGCGTCCCGGAGCTCCGCCGGGTTCGCGCTCATCACCATGTCGCGCAGGGCGCCGAGGTCGTACGAGGAGAACGGCGTGATATTGCCAGACATCTGGTAGGCCCCCATTCCCTACCGAGTGCCGCCGAATGCCGCGGCCTCGTTGTCGTCCGTCTGCTGGTAGCTCGTCGCGGCGTTCTGAACGTTCCCGTTCAACTGTCCGAGCAGGCCCCGGAGGTCGTTGAGGACGCGCTCGACCTGGTTCCGCTTGGCGATGTGAGCCTGGTAGAGGAGCTCCGCCTCCTGGAACTGGCTGCCTCCCACGTGGCCGCGTCCGAGCACGTCGAGACGGCAGATCGTGTCGGTGATCGGCTCCATGTCAGCGAGCAGTCCATCGATCTTGGTGATGAACTCTTCCAGGTCCTCGACTGCTACGTCGAATCCGTCCGCGGCCACGCCACAGCCCCCCTGTGTCTCCTCAACGGTGTCCTCGCCGCTGCCGCATCCTCGTCCCGTGGCGACAGCTCTCCAGCATGGCAACACTTTACGCCGCGGGGTGATGGGCCCCAACGGAGCATCAGTATCAGGTCTGGAACATTCGGTAGGACCATCCTCCCACGGAACCCGGACATGCCGGTGGCCCCGTCCGCAACGGAACGGGGCCACCACGCGGTGCCGCTGGACTGCCTTTCGAGGCTCGCCTGATGAGCTGCCGATCGTCTAACGGGGTGCCGGCTCGACGAAGTCCTGCCCCTTCGCGTCGGCCGGCGCCTCACCCTCCCCGGTGCCGGTCTCCCCGGCGTCCCCGGTCTCCCCGTCGGCCCCGGCATCAGCCGTGTCGCCGACGTCGCCCGTGCCGGCATCCCCTTCGCCACCACCGGCCTCACCGGACCCACCGGACCCACCGGCTCCGACGGTCATCACCACCTGGCTGCTGGGCGGGGAGATCGCGCCGTCCGGGCTGATCTGCACCGCGTACAGCTGGTGGTCGCCGGCCGGGGTCCCGGCGGGGGGCGTGCACCTCCAGGTGCCGTCGGCGGCGACGGGGGCGCGGCACACCTCGGTGCCGCCGGCCTCGTGGACCGTCACGGTCGCCCCGGGCAGCCCGGTGCCGGACAGGTTGGGGAGCGCGGCCGTGGGCGAGGCGTCGCCCGCGTGGCTCGGCACGTCGATCGTGGGAGCGGCGACCCGCACCACGACGTCCTCCAGCAGGTGGTCCTCCACCTCGCCGGAGTCGGCCCGACCGGTCGGCGCGCCGGTCTGCTCGGCCGAGTAGCCGATGCGCAGCCGGGACCAGACGTCACCCGAGGCCGCGTCGTTGGGCACGGTCCAGGTCAGTTCGGCGGAGTCGGCGCCGGCCGGCACCTCGGCGGTGGCGCGCTCCTCCTCGGCGAAGCTCTCGTCGCCGTTCCAGTCGATCCAGCCGGCCAGGGTGGTTTCGCCGGAGCCACCGGTGACCGGCACGGTCATGGTGTAGGGCTCGCCGATCACGGCCTCCTCCGCGTAGCGCACGGCGGCGTCGTTGACGTCGTCCTCCTCGCGCTCCGCGGCGGCGTCACCGGGGCTGGCCGCGCCGCCCGCGCCGCCGGAGCCGGAGCCGGTACCCGTGCCGGTGGTGGTGGCCGTGTCGTTCTCCGGGACCGCGCTCACCGTGGTGGCCCGGTCGGCGGTGGCGTCGGCGCCCAGGTAGACGTCGGAGATCACCGCCGAGGCGTCGCCGTAGCCGGCGGGCGCGTTGCCGAGGTCCTCGTCCACCGAGACCGCGACCTGGTGCCGCAGCGAGACTTCCGCGGTGGTTCCGATGCCCTGGCGCAGCAGCACTGCGTCCACCTGGAAGGTGGCGGAGGTGAGGGTGCCGCCCAGTTCCACGGTGCCGCAGAAGTAGGAGGGGTCGCGCGGTGTGGAGGCGGTGGCCGGGTCGGCGGACGGTGCGGCCGCGCAGCGATCGGCCGAGTCGTAGCCCGAGGTGCTGGTGCCGGGTGCGATCGCCTGGTCGGTGACGGTGTACCCGGCGCCGCCCGACACCAGGCGCAGCGTCGGTGTGTCGGGGTCGCCGCCGGTGAGGGTCAGGCGCGGCGCGACCAGCTTGCTGCCCTGGTCGTGGGACCAGGCGACGCCGCTGTACAGGTGGAGCCGGGGGTCGCGGACGGGGCGGGAGAACTCCAGGGTCTGGCTGCCGAGTCGCCGCCACTCGTCGTAGGTGCTGGAGTCGTCGAGCTCCCATCGGGCGGTGTGGGCGGGGGCGCCGGTCATGTCGACCGGGTCGAGCAGGCCCTGGGTGTCCTCGGGCAGCACGCCGTCCGGCTGGAGGTAGAGGCTGCTGGTGTCGGGGCCGCGGGATTCGGTGAAGGTGACGCGCAGTCCGGAGGGAAGGGCGGCGGTACCGGCGTCCCACTCCGTGGCGCGCTGGTAGGCGTCGGCCGAGGTGCCGACCACGAACGCGCCGGCCCCTGCGAGTGCCATGCCGCTGAGGGTGATCAGGACGCCGGCCCGGCCGCGGAGGCCGGGACGGCCGGGCCGTCGGTGTCGGCGGCCAGCGGAGGGGCGGGCGGGTGGTGGGCGGTGGCCTGCGCTGCGTGGGCCCATCGGGTTCTCCTGCGGGTCGCGCTCGGTGGGGGCGGGGCTGTGGTGCGCGGTGCGCCGATGGCGCCGCGCACCCCAGCCCCCCGAGCGTGGCCCGGGCGTCGGCCCGGCGCCGGGCCGGACACTCGTCGTATCACCGGATCAGCCGATGAACATCCCCTGGTTGTACCCGCAGGGCGGTTCCGCCGGAGCGAACCGCCGCCCACCCCCGCCCGCCGCCGGGCGGTGCCTCAGGAGGCGTCCGGCATCGGTACTCCGGCCCGGAGGAAGCCGTAGGTGTAGGCGTCCTCCAGCGCGGCCCAGGAGGCGGCGATCACGTTGCTGCCGACGCCGACGGTGTTCCACTCCCCGTTGCCGTCGCTGGTCTCCACCAGCACCCGGGTCACCGACTCGGTGCCGCGCCGGTTCTCCAGGATGCGCACCTTGTAGTCGGTGAGCTGGAGCTGCGCGAGCTGCGGGTAGATGCGCTCCAGGCCGATGCGCAGCGCCTGGTCCAGCGCGTGCACGGGGCCGTTGCCCTCCCCGGTGGCGACGATGCGCTCGCCCTTGGCCCACAGCTTGATGGTGGCCTCGTTCACCTCGACCGGTCCGCCCTCGCCCTCCCGGTGCTCGGTGATGGCGCGCCAGGACTCCAGGGTGAAGTAGCGTTCCCGGCGGCCCCGCACCTCGTCGCGCAGCAGCAGTTCGAAGGAGGCGTCGGCGGCCTCGTAGGTGTAGCCGGTCTTCTCGCGTTCCTTGACCCGGGCGACGATCCGCCCGACCAGCTCCCGGTCACCGGACAGGTCGTACCCGAGCTCCTTGCCCTTGAGCTCCACCGAGGCGCGGCCGGCCATGTCGGAGACCAGCATGCGCATGCTGTTGCCGACCAGCTCGGGGTCGATGTGCTGGTACAGGTCGGGGTCGACCTTGATGGCGGAGGCGTGCAGGCCGCCCTTGTGGGCGAAGGCGGAGACGCCCACGTACGGCTGGTGGGTGGAGGGCGCCAGGTTGACCACCTCGGCGATGGCGTGCGAGACCCGGGTGCTCTCCCGCAGGTTCCCGGCGGGCAGCACGGGCCGGTCGAGCTTGAGCTCGAGCGCTGCCACCACCGGGAACAGGTTGGCGTTGCCGACGCGCTCGCCGTAGCCGTTGGCGGTGCACTGCACGTGGGTGGCCCCGGCCTGCACGGCGGCGAGCGTGTTGGCGATGGCGCAGCCGGTGTCGTCCTGGGCGTGGATGCCGAGCCGGGCGCCGGTGGTCTCGCGGACGTCGGCGACGATCTCGGCGACCTGCGCGGGCAGCATCCCGCCGTTGGTGTCGCAGAGCACCACGACGTCCGCGCCCGCCTCGGAGGCGGCGCGCACGACGGACAGCGCGTAGTCCCGGTTGGCCCGGTAGCCGTCGAAGAAGTGCTCGCAGTCCACGAAGACGCGCCGGCCGAGCCCGCGCAGGTGGGCGACGGTGTCCCGCACCATCGCCAGGTTCTCCTCCAGGGTGGTGCGCAGGGCCAGCTCCACGTGCCGGTCGTGCGACTTGGCGACCAGCGTGACGACCGGCGCCCCGGACTCCACCAGCCCGGCGACCTGCGGGTCCTCGGCCGCGGTGGTGCCGGCGCGGCGGGTGGAGCCGAAGGCGACGAGCTGGGCGTGGCGCAGGTCGAGTTCGCGGGCGGCGCGGCTGAAGAACTCGGTGTCACGGGGGTTGGCGCCGGGCCAGCCGCCCTCGATGAAGCCGACGCCGTACTCGTCCAGCAGGCGGGCGATGGTCAGCTTGTCGGCGACCGAGAGGTTGATGCCCTCCCGCTGGGCGCCGTCGCGCAGCGTGGTGTCGAACACGTGGAAGGAGTCGTCGGGTCCGCCGATCGGCGCTGCCTGGGGATCGACGTGCTCCGAGCTGGAGTTGGTGCCCTCGGCCATCGTGGTCTTCTCCTGTCCGGATTCCTGATTCTCTCCGGCACCACTGTCCCGCTCCCCCGCGGTGGCGTTCGCCTCCGACTGCCCGCCCGGGTGAGGCGGAAACCAGCCATGATGCGAAAAAGACCCCTCGCGGGTGCGAGAGGTCTGCGCGCGGGTCTGGGACACGGTGTCGCCCGCGGGGAGTGGGTGCCCGGGGGCGGTCACTGCGGACCGGCGCGCCTGCTGCCAATAATCATCAGCTGCGGCATACGGCCCATCCTTACACATCCCCGCGCCGGAGACAGAGCCGGTCTCACCCTGCGGTCCCCCACCACGGCGCCGGCCCGCGTGGAGCCCCCAGGCAACCGTGGCGCTCTCCGCGTTCGTTCGATTACGATCGATCACCGTGCTCGCGCGGCGTCACGGGGCGCCACGCTGCGCGCCAGGGAGTGGAATGTCTCGATTACAGGACGTCATGCGGGGCGGCGAGCCGACGCCGCCCTCCGGCGGCGAGGGGGCGACCGGGGACGCGTCGCCCGGTGGCAGCGACATCATCGCCGCGATGCGCGGCAACGGCGACGGCTCCCGTCCGGACGGCGACGTCGCCACCGTGCTGCGCGCCCTCGACGACGGCGGTGCACCGAGCGCATCCGAGACCATCACGGTCGCACCGTGGGTGCTGGAGAGCTGCCGCCAGGCCTCGGCGGAGATCGAGGGAGCCTTCAGGGCCGCCGCCGGAAAGGCCGAGGCCGAGACGGAGACCGCCAGCGCCGAGTTGGCCGGCTGGGCGAGCGGAGGAGCCCTCACCACGGTCGCCGAACGCTGGTCGGAGAAGGTGAACCACCTCTACGCGACCCTGGTTCGGGTCAGTGACAACTTCGCCAGCACCCAGGGTCAGTACTTCGCCGTCGACCAGGGGATCGCCGACGGCATGACTCCGGGCGTGGGGGGATGAGCCGATGACGACCTACGCCCACCTCAAGGAGCTCGACGTCGCGAGGATCACGGACGCCGCCACCAAGTGGGCGGAGACCGCGCAGGCGTTGGAGGAGCTGGACACCGTGATGACCGAGAGGGTCGTCACGCCACTCACCCAGGACGGATGGAGCGGGACCGCCCACGGCTACGCCCACGAAATGATCAGTCGGCAGAACGAGCAGCTCACTGCCGCCGCGACGGAGGCGCGTGCCATCGGGGACTCCCTGGAACACCTCGCCGGGAGGTTGGGGGCCTGCCAGAGCCGGCTGCGCGAGATCGAGGAGGAGATCTCGGCGGCGGACTACATCCAGCTCCACAGCGACGGCTCCATCAGCTGGGAAGTCGACGACACGGTGCGTCGCAACGACCCGGATCTGTACCAGAGCACCATCACGGAGACCCAGCGGAGGGCGGAGGAGTTCCACGAGCGGCTGACCGCCCTGCTGAGCGAGGCCGCCGACTACGACGAGGAGGTCGCGTCGGCGCTGCGGGCCCACGTCGAGGAGCGCACCCTGGATTTCAACGGCCAGGCGGTCGGGGACATGATCGCGCTCCAGGAGGCCGAGATGGTGGCCGCCTGGATCCAGCAGGGCTACGACATCAGCCCGGAGGCGTTCACCGCGATGAACGAGTGGCTGGCCAGGAACGGGCGCGATCCGGTGTTCGCGACAGCACTGATGAACGAGCTCGGACCGGACGGGCTGATGGAGTACTACACGCAGATGAGCCTCGGGGCGACGCTCCAGGACGGGGACGAGACCTACCTGCGCAACATGGCGAACCTCCAGGAGAACCTGGGCGTGGCGCTCGCCGTCGCGACCCACGGTGACAGCGGCCCCCGGGTGGCCGACGCCTGGGTGAACCAGCTGATGGAGGCCGGGGACGACCGGTTCCCGGGCGGACGCAACTCCCCGCTGGGGTTCCAGGTGCTGGCCAACCTGATGCGGACGGGCGAGTACGACCCGGCGTTCGTCCAGACCGTGGGCAACCGGATGGTCGAGTTCGAGAACGGCGACCCGGGTGTCTGGGAGGACGGCAGGGCCAACTGGTCCGGCCACGACGACTACATCCAGATGAACTTCATCGGGGAGGAGTCGTCGGCGGGGCGGAACACCGCGGACTGGGGCTACGACCCGATGACCGGCCTGATGCACGCGCTGGCGCATTCGCCGGAGGCGTCCACTGGGTTCTTCACGGATACCGAGCCCACGGACAATCTGGCGTACTTCCTCCAACAGCGGCAGTGGCCCTCCGACGGAGCACCGGACGCCCCTGTGCCGGTGGACGGGACCGCGGGACAGGACGCATTCGCCCACGCGCTGCGCGTCGGAGCCACTGGATACGAAGTCCCCTCCACCGATCCGGACGCCCCGCCGCCGATGCGGACCCCCGAGATGGCGGCTCTCTTCGAGCGCACGATCGGCCTGACCAGCGATCCGGCTTCCGTCAACGTCACCGCGAACATGATGGACAGCTTCGGAGAGCTGGGCGCGGCCTACGTCGACGACCTGAACTTCGCCATCAACGGCGAACAGACCATGGAGGGTAGCTATTACGGAAGTGAGGCGTCCCGGCAGTCTGCTCATGCGACACCCGGTCAGGATGCCGCACTGAACTTCATCAGCATGCTGGGCACGCATCCGGACTCACATGCCACCATGAACATGGCCCAGCAGATGTACACCTCCTCTCTAGTGCAACAAATGGTGCCCGGATTCGACGCCAGCACCCCTCTCGACCAGGCTCCCCTCGTGTCGGCGGTGACCACGAATGGCACCGTCCAGGGACTCCTCGCCGCTTCCATGGCGGAGCAGGCTGGCAGCGACGCTGCAGCGGCGGCTGAGGAGGCGAACCAGAGTCTCGCCCAGCGGACCTCCTGGGTCTCGGCGGGCGCGAGTGTGGCGGTGGGTATCGGAGCGGCCGCCGTACCCGGCGGGCCGCTGGTCACCGGAATCGTCGTCCCGGTGGCGGCCGGCGCGACGAACCAGGTCGTTTCCGACCTCGTCGGACGCATCACCGAAGCGCACGTACGGAATCCGCTTCAGGAGAGCGAAGCGGCGAGCAGAGCCGCTTACGAGAACTCGTTCTGGGATCCCATGACTCCGGTCGAGCACGCCTTGGACACGTCCCTGCGTGACGGAAACCTGGCGCCCGGCGAGACGGCGGACAACCTGCGTATCACGTTGTCCGACGCCGCGCGGTCCGGCTACGTCATCGGCACCGAGTCCCACGAGAACGAAGCGGCGTGGCCGCCGGTATAGGAGGCTCGACCATGGCACCGAACACGGGACGGCGGCGCAGGGTTCGACACGCCCTCGTCGCGTTCGCAGCGCTTTCTCTCTGTTCGTGCAGCTCCGGCCAGAATCAGGAAGCCGCACCGCTTCCGCACTGCTGGGGAATGCCGGGTGACCGCATGCGCGATTATCTGCTTCCGGTTGCCGGAGAGATCGATCCGGAGACATTTCACGCCGGCGCAGAGAACGTCGAGGAGATCACTTCTCGGGTCGACTGCCGCTTCGATTCGACGGAGGGAGCCGTCGTCGAGTTCCTTGCGGAGCCCTTGGCGGAGCCCGCCATCGAGACGGAACCGTGGTTCCCGCTGCTGCTCCACGGACAGACTCGGACCGCCTACGAAGCGCCCGGCAACGGTCACTGGGCCTTCGCCCAGACGCTGCACGAAGGAGACCCGAACGGCATCGGTCCCGAACCGGACGGAACAGAGGTCCTCGCGTCCGTCACCTTCGACTGCCCTGCCGGCCGCCTGGCCTACACCCAGCTCAGGATTCGCTTCCCCGACACCCGTCCGCCCACCGCGGAGATGGCCCAGGCAACGATGGACCTGCTGACCGAGATGGCCGGGAGGGCGGCACTGGAGCTGGGCTGTGAGGAGGACGCGAACCTGTCGGCGCTCCCGGTGGCCCTGACAGAGGTCCAGGTCACTCCCACCGGGGTGAAGCTGGAGTGAGGCCCCGTTCCGTGCGGGCGGGCCTGCCCGCCCGCACGGAACGGGAGAGGGCTGCTCAGGAGGCCGTGGGAGTGGTCGGGGGGACCAGGCGGTGCATCCAGGCGTGGGTGTCCTCGGCGCGGCCGGTCTGGATGTCGGTGAGGGCGCGGCGCAGGCGCATGGTGATGTCGCCGGCGGTGCCGTCGCCGACGGTCCAGGAGGCGGCGGCGGACTTGACGGAGCCGACCGGGGTGATGACGGCGGCGGTGCCGCAGGCGAAGACCTCGGTGAGGGTGCCGTCGGCGTTGCCGCGCTGCCACTCCTCGACGCTGATCCGGCGCTCCTCGGTGCGGTAGCCGAGGTCCCGGGCGACCTGGAGGAGGGAGTCGCGGGTGACGCCGGCGAGCAGGGAGCCGGAGAGCTCGGGGGTGACGATGGTCGGGGTGGGGTCGCCGTCGGTGCCGCCGCCGTAGACGAAGTACAGGTTCATGCCGCCCATCTCCTCGATCCAGCGGCGCTCCTTGGCGTCGAGCCAGACGACCTGGTCGCAGCCCTGCTCGGCGGCCTGGGCCTGGGCGACCAGGGAGGCGGCGTAGTTGCCGGCGAACTTGGCGGCGCCGGTGCCGCCGGGGGCGGCGCGCACGTACTCCTTGGAGAGCCAGACGGAGACGGGCTGGACGCCGCCGGAGAAGTAGGCGCCGGCGGGGGAGGCGATGAGGAGGAAGAGGTACTCGGCGGCGGGGCGGACGCCGAGGCCGTTCTCCATGGCGAACATGAAGGGCCGCAGGTAGAGGCTCTCCTCCTCGCGGGTGGGCACCCACTCCCGGTCGGTCTCGACGAGCGCCTCGATGGCCGCCAGGAAGGTTTCCTCGGGCAGTTCGGGCATGGCCAGGCGGCGGGCGGAGGCCTGGAAGCGGCGGGCGTTGGCCCACGGCCGGAAGGTGGCGATGCTGCCGTCCGCCCAGCGGTAGGCCTTGAGGCCCTCGAAGATGGCCTGCCCGTAGTGCAGGGTCATGTTCGCCGGGTCGATGGAGAGCGGCTGGTAGGGGACGAGCTCCGCGGAGTGCCAGCCGCGGCCGGCGCTCCAGCGGATGGAGACCATGTGGTCGGTGAAGACGCGGCCGAATCCGGGGTCGGCCATCAGTGCGGCGCGGCGCGCGGCGGGCAGCGGCTCCGACGTGGGCTTGCGGTCGATGTGGAGGTCCGCCGTAAGGGCGGGCTCTGCGGGGGTGGGAGTGGTCATCGCTGCGTTGTCCTTCACCGTTGGTCGTGTCGGGCCGTTCGCGGCCCGGTCCGGTCCGCTCCTGGTTCGGAACGGATCGGGCCAGACCGGGACATCGGCCCATGGGTCGATGGTCGCACCCGACGCCGGCGCCCGACAGACGTGGAGCGCGGCCGTTCGCCGCGCCCCCGGGAAGGATTCGAACCCCCGCCGGGCGCCGTGTCGGTCGCGCCGGAGGGGGTTCGAGGGGGACGGGGGCGGGTGGGTCCGCCCCCGTCGGGGTCTCGTGCTGCCCTGGTGCCGGCGCTCAGCCGGCTACTCGCTCGGCCAGGGCGTCGCCGATCTGGCTGGTGGTGCGGGGGCCGGCGGCGGAGCGCTGGGCGATGTCCGCGGCGACCGCGTCGTGGATCCGGGTGGCCTGCTCGGCGAGGCCGAGGTGCTCCAGCAGCAGGGCGACGGAGAGCACGGCGGCGGTCGGGTCGGCCTTGCCCGTGCCGGCGATGTCCGGGGCGGAGCCGTGGACCGGCTCGAACATGGACGGGAAGTCGCCCGAGGGGTTGATGTTGCCGCTGGCGGCCAGGCCGATGCCGCCGGAGATGGCGGCCGCGAGGTCGGTCAGGATGTCGCCGAAGAGGTTGTCGGTGACGATGACGTCGAAGCGCGCCGGGTTGGTGACCATGAAGATGGTGGCGGCGTCGACGTGCAGGTAGTCGGTGGTGACCTCGGGGTACTCCTGGCCGACCCGGTCGAAGATGTTCTTCCACAGGTGGCCGGCGTGCACCAGCACGTTGTTCTTGTGCACCAGGGTGAGGTGCTTGCGCGGGCGTGCCTGGGCGCGGCGGTAGGCGTCGCGGACGACCCGCTCGATGCCGAAGGCGGTGTTCAGGCTGACCTCGGTGGCCACCTCGTGCGGGGTGCCCGTGCGCAGCGAGCCGCCGTTGCCGACGTACGGGCCCTCGGTGCCCTCGCGGACGACGACGAAGTCGATGTCGCCGGGAGCGGCCAGCGGCGAGGCCACGCCCGGGTACAGGCGGGAGGGCCGCAGGTTGACGTGGTGGTCGAAGGCGAAGCGGAGCTTCAGCAGCAGACCGCGCTCGAGCACGCCGGAGGGGACGGTCGGGTCGCCGATGGCGCCGAGCAGGATGGCGTCGGCCTGGCGCAGTTCCTCCAGGACGGAGTCGGGCAGCGTCTCGCCGGTGCGGTGCCAGCGGCCCGCGCCGAGGTCGTAGTCGACGGTGTCCAGCTTGGTGTCGGCGGGGAGCGCGGCGTTCAGGGCCTTCAGGCCCTCCGCGGTCACCTCCCGGCCGATGCCGTCACCGGGGATCACTGCGAGGCGGAGAGTGCGCGACATGGCGGCACCCTACTCCTTGTCCCGCCAGCTGACACGGGCCGTCCGCCATACGGACGATGGGTATGGCGGACGGCCCGTCTCCGGCGGGGTGCGGGGCCGCTCAGTCGGTGAGGTTGACCGAGCGGGCGAAGGTGGCGCCGATCTCCGCGGCGATCTCGGAGAGCACGGCCGGCGGGATCTCGCTGTCCACGGTGAGCGCGATCAGCGCCTCGCCGCCGCGGTCGGCGCGGGCCACCTGCATGCCGGCGATGTTCACCTGGGCGTCGCCGAGCAGCCGGCCGAGGGTGCCGACCACGCCGGGGCGGTCCACGTAGCGCAGGAAGGCCATGTGCTCGGTGAGCGGGAGGTCCATGTCGAAGCCGGAGACGCCGACCAGCTTCTGCTGGTGCTTGGGCCCGGCCAGGGTGCCGGAGACGGAGACCTCCTGGCCGCCGGCGAGCGTGCCGGAGACGGTGATCACGTTGCGGTGCTCGTTGCTCTCCGAGCTGGTGGTCAGCCGGATCTCGATACCGCGCTCCTGGGCGATGGGCGCCGCGTTGACGTAGGAGACCGAGCCCTCCACGACGTCCTCGAAGACGCCCTTGAGCGCGGACAGCTCCAGCACCTTGACGTCGTGCTGGGTGATCTCGCCGGCCACGACGACGTCGAGGCGGAGCGCGACCTCGCCGGCCAGCGCGGTGAAGATGCGGCCCAGCTTCTCGGCCAGCGGCAGGCCGGGACGGACGTCCTCGGCGATCACGCCGCCCTGCACGTTGACCGCGTCCGGCACCAGCTCGCCGGCGAGCGCGAGCCGTACCGAGCGGGCGACGGCGATGCCGGCCTTCTCCTGGGCCTCGCCGGTGCTGGCGCCGAGGTGCGGGGTGACCACCACGGAGTCGAACTCGAACAGCGGGGAGTCGGTACACGGCTCGGAGGCGAAGACGTCCAGGCCGGCGCCGGCGACCCGGCCCTCCTTCAGCGCGCTGGCCAGGGCCACCTCGTCGACGATGCCGCCGCGCGCGGCGTTGATGATCCGCACCGAGGGCTTGACCTTGTGCAGCGCCTCGTCGCCGATCAGGCCGACGGTCTCCGGGGTCTTGGGGAGGTGGACGGTGATGAAGTCCGCCTCGGCGAGCAGGTCGTCCAGCGACAGCAGCTTGACGCCCATCTGCGCGGCGCGGGCCGGCTGCACGTAGGGGTCGTAGGCGACGATCTTCATGCCGAACGCCGACATTCGCTGGGCGACCAGCACGCCGATGCGGCCCAGACCGACCACGCCGAGGGTCTTCTCGGTGAGTTCGACACCGGTGAACTTGCTCCGCTTCCACTCCCCCGCCTTCAGCGAGGCGTTGGCCTGCGGGATGTTGCGCGCGGTGGCGATGATCAGTCCGCAGGCCAGTTCGGCGGCGGAGACGATGTTCGAGGTGGGGGCGTTGACCACCATGACGCCCGCCTTGGTGGCGGCGGGGACGTCCACGTTGTCCAGGCCGACCCCCGCACGGGCCACGACCTTGAGCTTGCCGGCCGCCGCGATGGCCTCGGCGTCGACCTTGGTGGCGCTGCGCACCAGGATGGCGTCGACGTCGGCGATGGCCGACAGGAGTTCGGCGCGGTCCGCGCCGTTCGCGTGGCGGATCTCGAAGTCCGGCCCCAGCGCGTCGACTGTGGCGGGCGAGAGTTCTTCGGCGATGAGAACGACGGGCTTGCTCACGGCTGTTGTCCTTCGCGGTGTCGCGGAAGTTCGCGGATGGTGAGGGTTGCCGCGTGGGAGACGCACGACGCTGTGGGCCTGACGCGCACGCGGCCGAGTCTAGCCATAACGGAAAGCGGCTGTGTGGGCAGTCACATCACAGACGTGTCTACGGAGGTTTGCGGGGTCATCTCGGGCGGTAGGAACTGCCTTTTCCCGTGCGGCGGTTGGGACGACGCGGCGGGACGCGCCCGGATGGTGCGACAAGCCGACGATCGGGGCGCCCCGCCGGCCGATACGGCGGCGCCCCGCCGCGTCGGGCCGACGGTTGGGGCGGCCGTGGCGCGGCGGGGCGCTCGCTGGGGAAGGGGCCCGGCGGGTTACGCCGAAGGGCTCACGCCTCCTCGTCCACCCAGCTCATCAGCTTGCGCAGCTTCTTGCCGGTGGTCTCCAGCAGGTGCTCGGAGTCGGCCTTCTTGTACTCGTTGTACTTCGGCAGGCCGGCGTTGTACTCGGCCATCCAGTTGTTGGCGAAGGTGCCGTCCTGGATCTCGGCGAGCACCTTCTTCATCTCCGCCTTGGTGGCGTCGGTGACGATGCGCGGGCCGGTGACGTAGTCGCCCCACTCGGCGGTCTCGGAGACGGACCAGCGCATCTTCTCCAGGCCGCCCTCGTACATCAGGTCGACGATGAGCTTCAGCTCGTGCAGGCACTCGAAGTAGGCGATCTCCGGCTGGTAGCCGGCCTCCACCAGGGTCTCGAAGCCGGCCTTGACCAGGGCCGAGGCGCCGCCGCAGAGCACGGCCTGCTCGCCGAACAGGTCGGTCTCGGTCTCCTCGGTGAAGGTGGTCTTGATGACGCCGGCGCGGGTGCCGCCGATGCCCTTGGAGTAGGACAGGGCCAGCTCGAACGCCTTGCCGGTGGCGTCCTGCTCGACGGCCACGATGCACGGCACGCCGCGGCCCTCCTCGTACTGGCGGCGCACCAGGTGGCCCGGGCCCTTGGGGGCGACCATGCACACGTCGACGCCCGCCGGCGGCTTGATGAAGCCGAAGCGGATGTTGAAGCCGTGGCCGAAGAACAGCGCGTCGCCGTCCTTGAGGTTCTCCCGCACGGCCTCCTCGTAGACCTTGCCCTGGATCGGGTCCGGCACCAGGATCATGATCACGTCGGCCTCGGCCGCCGCCTCGGCCGGGGTGACGACGCGCAGGCCGGCCTCCTCCGCCTTGGCGCGGCTCTTGGAGCCCTCCGGCAGGCCGACGCGCACGTCGACGCCGGAGTCGCGCAGGGACAGGGCGTGCGCGTGCCCCTGGCTGCCGTAGCCGAGCACCGCCACCTTGCGGTTCTGGATGATGGACAGGTCGGCGTCGTCGTCGTAGAACAGCTCAGCCACGTCAGGCTTCTCCTTGCTTGGGATGGCCGCCGACCCGCCCTGCGGTCGGGTCCCGGCGTATCTGGGGTGATCGTACGGCCTCGCCGGTGGCGGGAGGGGCCGTGGTGGGCCCGCGGCGGCGAGCGCCGCGGGCCCGAGGACGGTGCCGGGGCGTGGCCCGGGTCAGGCGCTGCGGTCCAGGGCGCGCAGCGAGCGGTCGGTGATCGAGCGCGCGCCGCGGCCGATGGCCACCATGCCGGACTGGACGAGTTCCTTCACCCCGAACGGCTCCAGCATGCGCAGCATGGCGTCGAGCTTGTCGGAGCTGCCGGTCGCCTCGATGGTGACGGCGTCGGGCGAGACGTCGACGGTCTTGGCGCGGAACAGCCGGACGATCTCGCTCACCTGCGAGCGGGTCTCGTTGTCCGCCCGGACCTTCACCAGGACGAGCTCGCGCTGGACCGCGGCCGCCGGGTCGAGCTCGACGATCTTGAGCACGTTCACCAGCTTGTTGAGCTGCTTGGTGACCTGCTCCAGCGGCAGCGACTCGACGTTGACCACGATGGTCATCCGGGAGATGTCCGGGTGCTCGGTGGGGCCGACGGCGAGGGAGTCGATGTTGAAGCCGCGGCGGGAGAACAGCGCGGCGATGCGGGCGAGGACGCCGGGCTTGTTCTCGACCAGGACGGAGAGGGTGTGCTTGGTCATGGGGGACGGGCCTTCCGGGGCGGCTGGCGGGTCGGGCGGTCGGGTGGTCGCGGCGGGGCGGTGGGGCCGGCGCGGGGCGCCGGTCAGTCCTCGTCGCCGAAGTCCGGGCGCACGTCCCGGGCGGCCAGGATCTCGCTGTTGGAGGTGCCGGCCGCCACCATCGGCCAGACCATGGCGTCCTGGTGGACGACGAAGTCGACGACGACCGGGGCGTCGTTGATCGCCATGGCCTTCTCGATGGTGGCGTCGAGCTGGTCGGGGCTCTCGCAGCGCAGCCCGACGCAGCCCATCGCCTCGGCCAGCTTCACGAAGTCGGGCAGCCGGCCGGTCGCGGTGCCGGGGTGGGTGTTCAGGCCGGTGTTGGAGTAGCGCTCGTTGTAGAAGAGCGTCTGCCACTGGCGGACCATGCCGAGGTTGCCGTTGTTGATGACGGCGACCTTGATCGGGATGTTGTTGACGGCGCAGGTGACCAGCTCCTGGTTGGTCATCTGGAAGCAGCCGTCGCCGTCGATGGCCCACACGGTGGCCTCCGGGCGGCCGGCCTTGGCGCCCATGGCGGCGGGCACCGCGTAGCCCATGGTGCCGGCGCCACCGGAGTTCAGCCAGGTGTGCGGGTGCTCGTGCCGCAGGTAGTGGGCGGCCCACATCTGGTGCTGGCCGACGCCGGCCGTGAAGATCGTCTCCGGGCCGGACAACGCGGACAGCCGCTCGATGACCAGCTGCGGGGAGAGCGAGCCGTCCTCGGGCAGGTCGTAGCCCAGCGGGTAGGCGGAGCGCCAGCGGTCCAGCAGCTCCCACCAGGCGTCCAGGCCGTGCCGCAGGCCGCCCGGGTGCTCGGCGCGCAGCGCCGCGGTCAGGTCGCTGATGACCTCCCGGGCGTCGCCGACGATCGGCACGTCGGCGACCCGGTTCTTGGAGATCTCGGCCGGGTCGATGTCGGCGTGGATGACCTTGGCGTCCGGGGCGAAGGTGTCCAGCCGGCCGGTGACCCGGTCGTCGAAGCGGGCGCCGAGGGTGATCAGCAGGTCGGACTTCTGCAGGGCGGTGACGGCGGCGACGGTGCCGTGCATGCCGGGCATGCCCAGGTGCTGCGGGTGGCTGTCCGGGAAGGCGCCCAGCGCCATCAGGGTGGTGACGACGGGCGCGCCGGTCAGCTCGGCCAGCTCGCGCAGCTCCGCGGAGGCGCGGGCCTTGAGCACGCCGCCGCCGACGTACAGGACGGGGCGGCGGGCGGCGGCGATCATCCGGGCCGCCTCGCGGATCTGCTTGGCGTGCGGCCGGGTGACCGGGTGGTAGCCGGGCAGCTCGGCGGCGCCGGCGTCCAGGCCCTTCCACCGGGTGGGGGCCTGCAGGGCGTCCTTGGAGATGTCGACGAGGACGGGGCCGGGGCGGCCGGTGGCGGCCAGCCGGAAGGCGGCGGCGATCGTCGGGGCGATCTCGTCGGGGTCGGTGACCAGGAAGTTGTGCTTGGTGATCGGCATGGTGATGCCGCAGATGTCGGCTTCCTGGAAGGCGTCGGTGCCGATCGTCGAGCTGGCCACCTGGCCGGTGATCGCGACCATGGGGACGGAGTCCATGTGCGCGTCGGCGATCGGGGTGACCAGGTTGGTGGCGCCGGGGCCGGAGGTCGCCATGCAGACGCCGACCTTGCCGGTGGCGAGGGCGTAGCCCTCGGCGGCGTGGCCGGCGCCCTGCTCGTGGCGGACGAGCACGTGCCGGACCTCGGTGGAGTCCATCAGCGGGTCGTAGGCCGGCAGGATGGCGCCGCCCGGGATGCCGAAGACGGTGTCGGCGCCCACCGCCTCCAGGGCCCTGATGAGCGCGGACGCACCCGTGATCACCTCGGCGGTCCGCGTGGCCGCGGCCTGCTGCGCGGCTGCCTGGTCGGTCATCTGCGTGTCTTCTCTCGCTGTGGTCCGGTGGGGGCGGTGCCGGGTGCCTGGTGGCGCCGCCGCCCCGGACGGGGCTGGCGAATGCGTGATCGGTGATCGGGGCAACAAAAAACCCCTCGTGCCATTGGGCAAGCGAGGGGAAGCGCATCAGCTGGGTCTGCCGGGCCTGCGGGCTCCGGGGTCAGCCGATGCGCCTGCCGAGTACGAGAATCCGGGTGCGCATGGCACGACCCTCCTCCCGGCCCCGCACGACTGTCAAGTTGGTGGGACGCGCGTCTCGGGATTCGGGACGCGCGTCCCCCGTTCGCTCCCCGTCCGCCGCCACCGACCGCATCCGGCGGCGGTCACCGCGTGGTCTCGGCCGAGGCGGTGACCGATCCGCCCTCCTCACGGCGGAAACCGGGCAGGCCGGCCGCGTCCAGCGCGCCGCGGTCCGCGCCCACGGTGACCGCGCCCCGGGCGAGCAGCCCGAGGACGTCGCCGGCCTCCACCGGGCCGGCCACCAGCGGGCCCTGTCCGGCGGTGCAGCCCAGGGCGCGGGCCGCGGCGATCTGGTCCGCGTACTCGATGCCGTCGGCCACCACGGTCAGGTTCAGCTCCCGTCCCAGGCCGATCAGCGAGCCGGCGACCGCCGCGGCCCGCCCGGAGCCGTCCCACTCCCACTCCTCGGCGGGCGCGGCGGCGGGCCCGGGCACCCGCCCGGTGCCGGGCCCGAGCGGCTCCTCGACGCCGCCGGCCGGCGCGGTCGCCGGGGCCACGCTCCGGCGCCGCGCGCCGCCGCCCAGGGTGGCGGTGAGCGAACGGTCCAGCCGCAGCACGTCCACCGGAAGCTGGTGCAGCAGGGAGAGCGGCACGCTGCCGGTGCCCAGCCCGCTGAGGGCGAAGCCGACGTCCAGCCGGGCGAAGGCGGCCAGCAGGCGGCGCAGCTCGTCCACCCGGCCCAGCTCCGGGCCCTCCTGGAGCTGGAGGGTGAGCATCCGGCCGGGCAGCCGGGTGCGGGTGAGCGCGGCCGCCACCGCCTCGGACACGCCCGGAGCGCCCAGGCGGGCCGCGCTGAGCGGCACCAGCACGGGCACCCGGTAGCCCTGCTGGTACCAGCGCACCGCCTGCTCCAGGGCGCGCTCCACCTGCCAGCGGGCCAGCGGCAGGGCCCGGCCGCCCTGCTCGGCGCGGCGCAGGAACTCCTCGTCCGGCAGCGGCCCGCCGCCCGCGGTGCGCCAGCGCACCTGGGCCTCCATGGCGACCACGCGGCCGTCGATCAGGTCGGCGACCGGCTGGTAGAGGACGGTGAAGTCGCCCCCGTTGATCGCCCGGCGCAGCGAGCTCTCCAGCTCCAGGCGGCGCACCGCGTCGGCGTGCATGTGCGGGGCGTACAGCACGACCCGGCCCTTGCCCTGGGCCTTGGCGCGGTACATGGCCAGGTCGGCGTTGCGCATCAGCTCGTCCGGGGTCTCCCCGGGGAGGGCGTGGGCGATGCCGATGGACGCGGCCACCGGGATCTCGATGCCGTCGGCGGAGTACGGCTCGGACAGCGCGGTCAGCAGCCGCTCGGCGATCTCCAGCAGGTGGCTGTGCTCGACGCCGCAGATCAGCGCGGCGAACTCGTCGCCGCCGAGCCGGGCCACGGTGTCCCCGGTGCGCACGGAGCTCTCCAGGCGGCGGGCGGCGCGCACCAGCAGGGTGTCCCCGGCCTGGTGGCCGGCGGTGTCGTTGACCTGCTTGAAGCCGTCGAGGTCGACGAAGAGCACGGCCACCGAGCTGTCCTGGGAGCGCCGCCCGCCGAGGGCCTGCTGCACCCGCTTGACGAACAGGGCGCGGTTGGGCAGGTCGGTGAGCGGGTCGTGGAAGGCGTTGTGCTGGAGCTGCTGCTGGAGCCGGACGCGCTCGGAGACGTCCCGCACGTTGAGCAGCAGGCCCTCTCGGTGGTGGCTGATCGCGGCCTCGGCGTGCAGCCACTGCCCGGCGCCGGCGCCGGAGCGGGCGCGGAACTCGATGCGGGAGGCGGGCGCGCCGGCCGCCTCGCGGGCGAGGAAGCGCCGGATCTCGAAGAGCACGTGCCCGCGGTCCTCGGTGTGCACCAGGTCGTCCAGCGTGGTGCCGACCAGTTGCTCCGCCGGGGTGTGCAGGACGTGCAGCGAGGCGTGGCTGACGTGCCGCAGCCGGCCGTCCGGTCCGGCGATCATCAGCACGTCGCTGGAGTCCTGCACCAGCGAGCGGTAGTGGCCCTCCTGGGCGGCGAGGTCGCGGGCCAGCGTCATGTTGTCGATCAGCAGGATGCCCTGCCGGGCGACCAGCACGAAGATGACGGTGGCGCCGCAGGCCGCGACCACCGGGTCCTGCTCCCGGCTGGACAGGGCGTCCCAGAGCACCCCGAGCATGCACACCACGGCGGCGATGTAGGGGGTGACCACGGACAGCCGGGTGCTGGCCCGGGGCATGGCGGTGGTGCTGGCCGACCGGGGCGCCGGGATGGAGCCGGGTCCGGAGTCGTCGAACGCCTCGGGGTGCACGGTGCGCAGCAGGGTGGAGGGGCACACGGTGGGGACCGGCGCGGGCAGGGTGGGCCGGCCCTGCTCGTCGAACGCCTCCGGGTGCACGGTCCGCAGCAGGGTCGACGGGCACACGCTGACCGGCGCCTCGGCGCCGCCGGCGGGGTCGTCGCCGCCGTCGCCGGCCTCGCCCGTCGCGGCACCGGCCCCGGCGCCGGCCGCTGCGGCCAGGACGGCCTCGGCGGCCGAGGGTGCGGTGGTGGCCGTGGCGGTGGTGGGGGTCTCGGCCGGCTCGGTCCCACCGGGTTCGCCGTCCGCGGGGGCCGGCTCGCCGGGAGCGCTCCCGGCGTGCTCGGGCGCGGTCGGGGACGGCTCCGCCGTGGCGGCGGGCGCCCCCGTGGCGGCGTCGGCCGGCCGGGTGCCGCGCCGGGAGTGGGCCGCGTCGCGCTGCCCGCCGATGCAGGGTGCGCAGGCCAGCAACATGAAGGCGACGAACCAGCCGGCGTCCAGCAGCCCGCCGGAGCGGTAGGTGTCCCGGATGTCCGGGGAGGCCCACAGGGCGTCGCAGACCACCGTCAGGGTGAGGGCGGCGAGCGCGGCGTGCAGCGCCCGGCGTCCTCCGCCGCCGTCGCCCGGCACCCGCAGCCGGAGCCCCACCAGCAGGCTGATCAGCAGGATGTCCAGCACCGGGTAGGCGAGCACCAGGACGGTGCGCAGCGGCTCGTCCTCCCCGCCGGACCTGGACAGGGCCAGGTTCCAGATCATGACGAACAGCGAGCCGCCGACCAGGCAGGCGTCCAGCACCAGGCAGAGCCAGTCGACGGCGCCGCGCGGGCGCTGGGCGAGCATCGCCAGGCCCACCATGGCGGCCGGGGCGAACAGCAGGAAGCAGACGTCGGCGAGCGAGGGCGTGGGCACCGCGACGCCCTCGATCAGCTCGTACCATCCCCACAGGCAGTTGCCCATGGCCATGGCGAACGCCGAGACGGTGAACAGCAGCCAGGCCGCCCGTTCGCGGCCGCGGGACCGCAGCAGCGCGTGCCGCAGGCAGGCGAGCGCGGCGACCAGCCCGGCCGCGCCGAGGCCGAAGTCCCCCATGATCAGGGCGAGCCGCTCGTTGCCCCAGCCCCAGGCGGCTCCGGCGGTGTACATCAGGCAGATCGCGGCGGCGAGCGGCACGGGCATGCACAGGAGCTGCCGCACGCCCGCCTTCTCGGCCCGCCGTTGCGTGGACCCGGACAAGGTTAACAACCGACTTTCGTGCCGGCCGGCCGCCGGCCGGCCCGCTCGTTCCCGTTCATCCCCCATCGCCCCCTCACACCCGGACACGTTTTCTCGGCGGCTTCCGCGCCCGTGTCCGTTCCGTCCGGTTCCTGGCGGGGTCGCCGGGCCGTCCCGACGATCCGCGCCCCGGTGGCCCCCGATCCGGTGGCCTGCCGGCCTTGCTGTCCCAAGCTCCGCTGTTCCACGTCCCGCGGTTCCAGTCCTGTGGTCTCGGGCCCTCGACGCTCGCGGCCGCCGTGCACTCCCCGTGCGGGTGCCGCCGCGTTCCGTCCTGTGTGTGCTGTTGTCCGCCGGCCGGTCCCGCCCGCCGCGTCCTCGCTGCTGGGACCGCCCGCCCGGCGCACCTGCCGGTGCGGCTGCCCCGTTCGCGGGGGAGTATCTCCACGGCGGTGCGGACGCGGACTGCGGCCCGCTACGGAGTCACTCTACGATATACATTACTCTACACAGAGTAACTGACGAAGGGTCGCCTACGAAAGCCCCGTTTCGCCTGGTGGCGCGGGGGCTGCTCGTCGGCGGGCGCCCGTTCCGACGCCCCGCTCAGGCCGGCCCGGCCACCACGTTCTCCAGGGGCTCGCCGCCGAGCCAGCGCGCCAGCTGCCGGCGCACCAGCCGCAGCGCGCGGGGCTGGAACGCCGAGTTGGCGCCGCCGACGTGCGGGCTTATCAGGGTGCCGGGGGCGCGCCACAGCGGGTGCTCCGGAGGCAGCGGCTCCGGATCGGTGACGTCCAGCGCGGCCAGCAGCCGACCCTCGCCGACGGCCCCCAGCAGGTCGTCGGTGACCACCACCGGCCCGCGGGCGACGTTCACCATCAGCGCGCCGTCCTTCATCCGGCCCAGGAACTCGGCGTCCACCAGTCCCCGGGTCTCGTCCGTCAGCGGCACGATGACGATCACCACGTCGGCGCGGGGAAGCAGCCGCGGCAGCTCCTCCAGCGCGTGCACCGGCCCGCGCGGCCCCTGACGGGCCGTGCGGGCCACGCGTATGACGTCGCACTCGAACGGCAGCAGCCGGTCCTCGACGGCCTGGCCGATGGAGCCGTAGCCCACCAGCAGCACCACCTTGTCGGCGAGCGCCGGGCGGAACCCGAACAACCACTGCCCGGACGGCTGGGCCCGGACGAAGTCGGGTATGCCACGGAGCGAGGCCAGGGTGAGGGTCAGCGCCAGCTCGGCCGTCCCGGCGTCGTGCACCCCGCGCGCGTTGCACAGCGTCACGCCGGAGGGAAGGAGGTCCAGAAGGTTGTCCACGCCGGCGGTGAGCGACTGCGCCACCCGGAGCTTCGGCATGTCGGGCGTCAGCAGCATCCCCGCCCGCGCCCTGAGGTAGGGCAGCACGAAGAACTCCACGTCCTCGGTCGGGCCGGGCAGTGGTCCCTTGCCGTCCCATACCCGGACGTCCACGTCGGCCGGCAGGTCCCCGATCTCCTCGGCGGAGAAGGGCGACCACACCACGCGGGCGGAGGAGTGCGTTAGCTCAGCCATGACAGGAGGCTACGCCACCGGCGCGGTCCGCGACCGAGGGCGCGCGACGGGCTCCGACGGCCGAAATGGCCGAATGCGGCCAATTCCTCCGGCATGTGCCAACGGCAAATGCCCGGTCGCGCGGCCCCACCGGCCCGGGAACGGGCGGGGATCCGGCCGACGGCCCGGTGCGCGGACACGCCGAAAAGCCACCAGAACGGGTGCCGCCGTACGGGTGACACCCACCGAAGGAGCAGCCGTGCCCACTCCCCCGCACCCCCCTCCCACCACCACGACCGGCCCGGTGGGAGCCGGCGGACCCCCACCCCGACGCCCCTGGCACACCCTCGCCCGACGCGCCACCGCTGCCGCGGCCGCGCTGCTGGCGCTCGCGGCGCCGGCCGCCTGCACCTCCCCCGGCTCCGATGGGGACGGCGCCGCCTCCCCCACCGGCGCCGCGACGCCCTCGGCCACCGCCGGCGCCCCGTCACCCACCGGCTCCGCCACCGCCACCGCCACCGGCGAGGCCGGGCCGGACGGCGTGGCCCGACCCGAACTCGCCGACACCGTGGCCACCGGCCTGACCACGCCCTGGGGCATCGCGTTCCTGCCGGACGGGCGGGCGGTGGTCGGCGAGCGGGACACCGGCCGGCTGCTCCTGGTGGCGCCCGAGGGCGGCGAGGTCGCCGAGGCGGGCACCGTGCCCGGCGTGGCCACCGCGCCCGGGGGCGAGGGCGGGCTGCTGGGACTGGCCGTGCCCCCCGACTTCGCCGACGACCCGCGGCTGTACGTGCAGTACACCACCGGCGAGGACAACCGCATCGCCGTACTGCCCTACCGGGAGTCCGACGCCTCCTTCGGCGAGCCCGAGCCGCTGGTCACCGGCATCCCGGCGAACGTCTACCACAACGGCGGGCGGCTCGCCTTCGGACCGGACGGCATGCTCTACGCCACCACCGGGGACGCCGGCGACCGCTCCCGCGCCCAGGACCTCGACTCACCGGCCGGCAAGATCCTGCGGATGACCCCGCAGGGCCGACCCGCCCCCGGCAACCCGTTCGAGGACTCCCTGGTCTACAGCTACGGGCACCGCAACGTCGAGGGCCTCGCCTGGGACGCGGACGGCCGGCTGTGGGTCACCGAGTTCGGCGACCAGCGCCGCGACGAACTGAACCTGGTCACCCCCGGCGGCAACTACGGCTGGCCGATGGCCGAGGGCACCCTCGGCGGCGGCACCGGCCTCGTCGACCCGGTCGTGGAGTGGGGCACCGACGAGGCCGGACCGGTCGGCATCGCCGTCGTCGGCGGCAGCGCCTGGATCGGCGCGGTCACCGGCGAGCGCCTGTGGCAGGTCCCGCTGCGCGGCGAGGAGGCGGCCGGGGAGGCCGTGGACCACCTGGTCGGCGAGTACGGGCGCCTGCGCACCGTCGTCGCCGCCCCCGACGGCAGCCTGTGGGTCACCACCAGCAACACCGACGGCCGCGGCGAACCACGGGAGGGCGACGACCGGATCCTGCGGCTGACGGTGAGCTGAGCCACCGCCCCGACACCCCGGCCCGACACCCCGGCCCCGGGGCCGCGTCCCCGTCGCCGGGCGCGGCCCCGGGCCGTACCGGCGTCAGAGAATCGCGCCCGGGGTGTACGCGGCGGCCTCCGGGTGCCGCTCGGTCACCTCCGCCACCCGCTCCACCACCTGCCGCACCTGCGCGGCGGCGGCACCGGTGAAGGACAGCCGGTCGGCGAGCAGCGCCGCCAGGTCGTCGGCGTCCAGCGGCATCCGCTCGTCCGCCGCCAGCCGGTCCAGCAGCTCGTTGCGCTCGCTGCCCTTCTCCCGCATGGCCAGGGCGGAGGCCACCGCGTGCTCCTTGATCACCTCGTGCGCGGTCTCCCGCCCCACGCCCGCCCGCACGGCCGCCATCAGCACCTTGGTGGTGCCCAGGAACGGCAGGTAGCGGTCGAGCTCGCGGGCGACCACGGCCGGGAACGCCCCGAACTCGTCGAGCACCGTCAGGAAGGTCTCCAGCAGGCCGTCCAGCGCGAAGAAGGCGTCCGGCAGCGCCACCCGGCGCACCACCGAGCAGGACACGTCGCCCTCGTTCCACTGGTCCCCGGCCAGCTCGGCGGTCATCGAGACGTAGCCGCGCAGGATCACCGCCAGGCCGTTCACCCGCTCGCAGGAACGGGTGTTCATCTTGTGCGGCATCGCCGAGGAGCCCACCTGACCGGGCTGGAAGCCCTCGGTCACCAGCTCCTGCCCGGCCATCAGCCGGATGGTCTTGGCCAGGCTGGACGGGGCGGCGGCGAGCTGCGACAGCGCCGAGACCACCTCGAAGTCGAGCGAGCGCGGGTAGACCTGGCCCACGCTGCTCAGCGTGCGCCCGAAGCCCAGGTGCGCGGCGACCCGGCCCTCCAGCTCGGCCAGCCGCTCCTCGCTGCCGCCGAGCAGGTCCAGCATGTCCTGCGCCGTCCCCACCGGGCCCTTGATGCCGCGCAGCGGGTAGCGGTCCAGCAGCTCCTCCACCCGGGCCAGCGCCACCAGCAGCTCGTCCGCCGCGGTGGCGAACCGCTTGCCGAGGGTGGTGGCCTGGGCGGCCACGTTGTGCGAACGACCGGCCATCACCAGCTCGGAGTACTCGGCCGCCCGCCGGGCCAGCCGGGCCAGCACCGCCACGCAGCGGTCCCGCACCAGCTCCAGGCTCTGCCGCACCTGCAGCTGCTCGACGTTCTCGGTCAGGTCGCGCGAGGTCATCCCCTTGTGCACCTGCTCGTGGCCGGCCAGCGCGTTGAACTCCTCGATCCGCGCCTTGACGTCGTGCCGGGTCACCCGCTCGCGCCGCGCGATGGAGTCCAGGTCCACCTGCTCCAGCACCCGCTCGTAGTCGGCGATCGCCTCCGCCGGCACCGGCACGCCCAGATCGGCCTGGGCGCGCAGCACGGCGAGCCAGAGCCGGCGCTCCAGCACCACCTTGTGCTCCGGGGACCACAGGGCGGCCAGTTCGGTGGAGGCGTAGCGGTTGGCCAGGACGTTCGGGATGCGCGGCTTGGTCGTCACAGGCAGAAGTGTACGAAAGCGCCGGAAACCGGGTTCCCTCGCCCGCTGGTCGGACACGTCCCCGCCGCGGCGGCTAGTGCGGGGTGGTGGCGAAGAGGCGTTCGCGGTGGGCCAGGGCGGCGGCCTCGCCGCGCGAGGAGACGCCGAGCTTGGCGAGGATCCGGGAGACGTGCACGCTGACCGTCTTGGGGGAGATGTACAGCTCCCCGGCGATCTGCCCGTTGCTGCGCCCCTGCGCGACCAGCCGGAGCACGTCGAGCTCCCGGCGGGTCAGCCCCAGGGCCGTCCCGGTCGCCACGGCGGTACCGCCTCCGGCCGCGCCGCCGGCGTCCACGGCGCGCGTGCCGGCCGGCCGGGTGGCCGGCGGGGTCCCGGCGGTGCCGTTCGGCGCCGGTCGCGCCGCGTCCGCCGGGCCGGTGGACGGGCCGCCCGCGCGCGGCGCCGGCACGGTGGCCGGCCGGGTCGCCGAGGCCAGGCCGGCCGCCTCGGCCAGCTCCCGCACCCGGGCCAGCAGCGGGCGGGCGCCCAGCCGTTCCGCTCCGGCGTGCGCGTCGGCCAGCCAGCGGGCCGCCTCCGCGCGGTCCCCCTCGGCCAGGCACGCCTCGGCGGCCAGCAGCGCGGCGCGGGCCGCCGGGAGCGGCCAGGACCAGCGGGTGAACGCGCGCGCCGCCTCGATCGCGGCGGCGCGGTCCACCCGCCCCTCGACGCGGGCCAGCAGGGCGTCGAGCAGCCGCGCCGACGCCTCCCACACCGGGGCGTGCCGGGGCAGTTGGGCGGCGGCCCAGCGCAGCCGCTGCACGGCCTCGTCCCGGCCGGCGGCCATCGCCGGCACCGCGCGGCCGTCCGCCTCCGCCGCCGCGGCGGCGATCAGCAGCGGCCACAGGTAGTTCTCCTGGCCGTCCGGCACGCCCGGGCGCAGCAGCTCCAGCGCGGCCTCACGGGCCTCGGCGTACCGGCCCTGCGCGGCCCGCAGACCGACCTCCAGCGTGCCCTGCGGCACCAGGAACTGCGGCTGCGCCGACGGGCCGCGGTAGCCGATCGTGCCGTAGGCGGCGCGGAAGCTGGCGTCGTACTCGTCCCGGACGGCGCGCAGCCGCTCGGCCGCGATCTCCAGCTCGCCGCGGTCCAGCGCGAGCTGCCCCAGCCGGGCGGTGAGCTGGCGCTCGCCGTGCGCCGTGCCGAGGATCTCCAGGGCCTCGGAGACCACCCGCTCCGCCTCGTCCCACTCGCCGAGCGACATCAGGCTGTCGGCGAGGTTGCCGGCCAGCCAGGCGCCGGAGTCGCGGGCGAGGCCGTAGCGGTTGGCCGCGGCCATGCCCTCGCGCGCCGCCTCGACCGACTCGGCGGAGCGGCCGGCGGCCTCCAGCGCGTGGGAGAGGTTGAGGTAGGAGCGGGTGAGCAGGTCGGGCTCCTCCCAGACCCGGGAGAGGTCCACCGCGCGGCGCATCTCGGCGATGGCCGCCTCGGTGCGGCCGTAGTAGCCCTCCAGGGTGCCCAGGGTGATGCGGGCGTTCAGCTCGACCGACTTCTCCCCCACCGCGACGGCGATGCTCACCGCCTGCCGGGCCATCTCCGCCGACTCCTCGCGGGCCCAGGTCAGCATCTCCCAGGCGGCGAGCCGGGTGAGGACGTCGGCCTGCACGGCGGAGGGCGGGCGGCCCCGCAGCATGTCGTGCGCGGTGAGGAGGTCCTCGCAGCCGGTCTGCCGGCCGGGCGCGCTGTAGCGGATCAGCCGGAACCGCTGCACCAGGAACCAGGCGGTGCGCTCCGGGTCCCGCTCGCCGTCCAGCATCCGCAGCGCCTGCTTGACCAGCCGCAGGCCGCGCTCCCGCTCCAGCGCCAGCCGGGCGGCGACGACCGCCTGCGCCAGCACGTCCAGGTAGCGCACGTGCTCGGTGGTGCAGCCGCAGGGCGGGAAGGCGGACGGACGGCCGACCGGCCCGAGCGTGTCGCGGATCTCCTCCGGCACCGACTCCCACAGGTCCAGGGCGCGCTCCAGCAGCCGCAGCTGCTCGGCGTAGGCGTAGCGGCGGCCGGCGACCCGGGCCGCCTCCAGGGTGGCCGGCAGCGCCTTGACCGGCTCGTGCGCGTGGTACCAGTAGCCGGCCAGCCGGGCGGGGAGCTCGTCCGGGCGGACCAGGTGCGGGCGCTCCTCCAGGACCTGGGCGAGACGGCGGTTGAGCAGGGTGCGTTCGCCGGGCAGCAGGTCGTCGCTGACCGCCTCGCGGACCAGGGAGTGCCGGAAGCGGTAGCCGTGGCCGTCCCGGCTGGGCAGCAGCACGTTGGCCTCGGTGGCCGCGCGCAGCGCCTCCAGCAGGTCATCCTCCGGCATGTCCACGACAGCAGCGAGCAGCTGGTGGCTGATCTGCGACCACGCCTCGGCCAGCACCCGGACCACCTGCTGGGCGTTCTCCGGAAGCTCCTCCACCCGCACCAGCAGCAGGTCCCGCAGCGAGGCGGTGATCCAGGCGGTGGGCGCGCAGGAGCCGTCGGCCACGTCCGGGCGCTCCAACGCGCAGGAGAGCTCCTCCACGAAGAAGGCGTTGCCGTCGGAGCGGCGGTGCACCTCGTCGACGACGGCCGGCGCCGGCTCGACGCCGAGGATGCCGGTGAGCTGCCGGGCAACCTCGTCCCGGGTGAGGCGGTCCAGCTCCAGCCGGCCGACCCCGCGCAGCCGGTCCAGCTCGGCCAGGTAGCCGCGGAGCGGGTGGCGGCGGTGCAGGTCGTCCGCGCGGTAGGTGCCGACCAGGAGGATCCGGCCGGCGGTGAGCGAGCGCAGCAGGTACAGCAGGAGCTCCCGGGTGGAGCGGTCGGACCAGTGCAGGTCCTCCAGGGCGACCACCAGCGGGCGCTCCGCGGAGAGCCGCTCCAGCAGCTGCCGGGTGAGCTCGTACAGCCGGAGCCGGCCGGCGTCGTCGTCCCCCCGGCCGATCACCGGACCCAGCTCCGGCAGCAGCCGGGCCAGCTGCTCCTCGTTGCCCCGGGCCGCCGCGGCGAGCTCCGGGCCGAGCCGCTGGTGCAGCGCCCGGAAGGCGCTGACGAACGGCGCCCACGGCAGCCCGTCGGCCCCCAGCTCCAGACAGCTCCCGACCACCGTGACCGCCCCGCGCCCCTCGGCCCGGCGCAGGAACTCGTCCAGCAGGCGGGTCTTGCCGATGCCGGCCTCACCGCCGATCAGCACCGCCCCCGGCTCGCCCTCCACGGCCTGGTCGAGCAGCGCGTCCAGCCGGGCGGACTCACGCTCTCGACCGACGAAGACCGGGCTAATCAGGGGCTTGCTCACGGCAACGAGCATCGCACACACCTCCGACAGCCTCCGAGCCCTTTTCACCTGGTGGACCACGGGCGGACCCGCGCCGGAAACACCGGAGGCGCCCGGCCGGCCCGCCGGACGCCCCGTCCCCGCGTCTCCTCCCGCTCCCCCGCGCCTCCCCCGGCGCGCCGGGCGGATGCCCGGGAACCTCAGTGGGCCGCGGTGCCGGCCGCCCGGGTGCGCAGCGCCCGGCGCACCCGGGCGACCACGGGACTGCGCCCGCGTACCGCGCGTTGGGAGGGATCGTCTCCGCCCTCCCCGCCCGCCGAACCCCCGGAGCGGGCGGCCTCGGCGGCGCGGCGCTCGCGCTCCGCCTCCAGGCGCAGCTCGCGGGAGCGGACCAGGTAGTAGTCGTGGTCGTGGTACATCATCTCGGCCTCCGGCGTTGCTCAGGGCCGCGGCGCCGTTCGCCGCCCCTGGTGACACCGAGACTGCTCGCTGAGGTAGCCGCCCGGCATCGGGCGTCCTCCCGAATTCCACGGCCCCCGCTACCTCAGCGCGGGGCCCGGGCGACCCCGCCGTTTCCCCGCCCGGCACCCGCCGTACACCCGCGACCGCCCCGCCGGCGGCGCGGGATGAGGTAGGACGCGCCCGCGAACGGCGCTCCTTACCTCCTTACCCCCTTACCGCCTTACCTCCTTACCCGCCTGCCCCGCCGCCTCCTTACCCGCTCACGCCACCCGGAGAGCCCGAAGGGCCGCCGCCCCCACTGGGGGCGACGGCCCTTCCGGCGGCCGTCCGTCAGGTCGGAGGGCCTCAGCCCTCCACGCCCAGGCGGGCCAGGATGAGCTCGCGCACCCGGGCGGCGTCGGCCTGCCCGCGGGTGGCCTTCATCACGGCACCCACCAGGGCGCCGGCCGCCGCGACCTTCCCGGAGCGGACCTTGTCGGCCACCCCCGGGTTGGCGGCGATCGCCTCGTCCACCGCCGCGCCGAGCGCGGAGTCGTCCGAGACGACCTTCAGCCCGCGCGCCTCCACGACCTCGTCCGGGCCGCCCTCACCGGCCAGCACGCCCTCGATCACCTGGCGGGCCAGTTTGTCGTTGAGCGCGCCCTCACCGATCAGCGTGGCCACCCGGGCCACCTGGGCCGGCGTGATCGGCAGCGCGGACAGCTCGACGCCGTCCTCGTTGGCGCGCCGGGCCAGCTCGCCCATCCACCACTTGCGGGCCTGGTCCGCCGGGGCGCCGGCCTCGATGGTGGCCACGATGAGGTCGATGGCCCCGGCGTTCAGCAGCGACTGCATCTCGTGGTCGGACACGCCCCACTCCGCCTGCAGCCGGCGGCGCCGCGCCGAGGGCAGCTCCGGCAGCGTGGCGCGCAGCTCCTCCACCCACTCCCGCGCCGGGGCGACCGGCACCAGGTCCGGCTCGGGGAAGTAGCGGTAGTCCTCCGCCTCCTCCTTGACCCGGCCGGGCGTGGTGGAGCCGTCGTCCTCGTGGAAGTGCCGGGTCTCCTGCACGATCACGCCGCCGTCGGTCAGCACCGTGGCGTGCCGCTGGATCTCGAAACGCACCGCGCGCTCCACCGAGCGCATCGAGTTGACGTTCTTGGTCTCCGAGCGGGTGCCGAACTCCTCCCGCCCGATCGGCCGCAGCGAGAGGTTGACGTCGCAGCGCATCTGCCCCTGCTCCATGCGCGCCTCGGAGACGCCCAGGGCACGGATCAGCTCACGCAGCTCGGCCACGTACGCCCGGGCGACCTGCGGGGCGCGGGCACCGGCGCCGACGATCGGCTTGGTGACGATCTCGATCAGCGGGATGCCGGCCCGGTTGTAGTCCACCAGCGAGTGGTCGGCGCCGTGGATGCGCCCGGTGGCGCCACCGACGTGCAGCGACTTGCCGGTGTCCTCCTCCATGTGGGCGCGCTCGATCTCCACCCGGAAGGTCTCGCCGTCCACCTCGACGTCCAGGTAGCCGTCGTTGGCGATCGGCTCGTCGTACTGGGAGGTCTGGAAGTTCTTGGGCATGTCCGGATAGAAGTAGTTCTTCCGGGCGAACCGGCACCACTCGGCGATGGAGCAGTTCAGCGCCAGGCCGATCCGCACCGCCGACTCCACCGCGGTGGCGTTGACGACCGGCAGCGCGCCGGGCAGCCCCAGGCAGGTCGGGCAGACCTGGCTGTTCGGCTCCGCGCCGAAGCCGGTGGCGCAGCCGCAGAACATCTTGGTGGCGGTACCCAGCTCGACGTGGACCTCCAGGCCCATCACCGGGTCGTAGGACGCCAGGGCGTCCTCGAAGGAGACCATGCTCAGGGTCTCAGCCATGCTCGTAGCCCATTCCTTCCAGATACCTTGCTCGTGTCCTCCCAGCTTCGCGCGAGGGGACGGTACGGCGGAGTCGGTCAGCCGAAGAACTCGTCGTCCTCACCGAGGCGGCGCAGGCCCCGCACGAGCACCGCGACACCCGTGGCCAGGGCGACGCCGCTGACCACGGCGTCCAGCAGCATCAGGTTGTCGTGGTCCCGGCGGGCCTGGCGGACGCGCTTGTAGATGCCGAAGGCACCGATGACCTGGGTGCCGATGCTGAGGTAGGTGCCCGCCCGGGACTGACGGAAGTTCCGGATGCCGGACGGGCTCAGGCTCTTGCTGCTCACGCTGCTGCTCCTCGTTCCCTGTGAAGGTTCGGTGGCCCGGTCTCGCTGCCCCGGTCGCGTCGACCCGGTGCGGTCGCCGGTCCCGGTTCGGTCGCCCGGTCCCGCTGGCCGCTCGACGGCCGCCGGGGGCGTCCCGGCCCGGTGCGCGTTCCCCGCGGTGCGGGGGTCATGCGGTGTGCCACCGGGCCGGGCCCGTGGGGGCCGGCGCCGTTACAGCGCGGGCGCCTCGTCCAGCAGCGGGTGACCCCAGCGGTCGACGAACGCGGCCTCGACCGCGGCGCCGACCCGGTACAGCCGGTCGTCCGCCATCGCCGGGGCGATGATCTGCAGGCCGACCGGGAGATTGTCCTCCGGGGCCAGGCCGCACGGCAGCGACATGGCCGCGTTGCCGGCCAGGTTCGACGGGATGGTGCACAGGTCCGCCAGGTACATCGCCATCGGGTCGTCGGCCCGCTCCCCGATCGGGAAGGCGGTGGTCGGCGTGGTCGGCGAGACCAGCACGTCCACCCGCTCGTAGGCCGCGGCGAAGTCCCGGGCGATCAGCGTGCGGACCTTCTGCGCCTGCCCGTAGTAGGCGTCGTAGTAGCCGGAGGACAGGGCGTAGGTGCCCAGGATGATGCGGCGCTTGACCTCGGGTCCGAAGCCGGCGGCGCGGGTCAGCGCGGTGACCTCCTCGGCCGAGCGGGTGCCGTCGTCGCCGACCCGCAGGCCGTACTTCATGGCGTCGAAGCGGGCCAGGTTGGAGGAGCACTCGCTCGGCGCGATGAGGTAGTAGGCGGGCAGCGCCGAGGTGAAGCTCGGGCAGGAGACCTCGACCACCTCGGCGCCCAGCGAGCTCAGCAGCTCGACGGCCTCGTGGAAGCGCTGCTCCACGCCCGCCTGGTAGCCCTCGCCGCCGAACTCCTTCACCACGCCGACCCGCAGGCCGCGCACGTCGCCGGCCCGGGCGGCCTCGACCACCGGCGGCACCGGGGCGTCGATGGAGGTGGAGTCCATCGGGTCGTGGCCGGCGATCGCCTCGTGCAGCAGCGCCGTGTCCAGCACGGTGCGGGCGCACGGGCCGCCCTGGTCCAGGGAGGAGGAGAAGGCGACCAGGCCGTAGCGGGAGACCCCGCCGTAGGTCGGCTTGACGCCGACCGTGCCGGTGACGGCGGCCGGCTGGCGGATGGACCCGCCGGTGTCGGTGCCGATGGCCAGCGGCGCCTCGAAGGCGGCGAGCGCCGCGGCGGAACCGCCGCCGGAGCCGCCCGGGATGCGGGCCAGGTCCCACGGGTTGCCGGTCGGCCCGTAGGCGGAGTTCTCGGTGGAGGAGCCCATCGCGAACTCGTCCATGTTGGTCTTGCCCAGGATCACCACGTCGGCGTCCTTCAGGCGCCGCGTCACCGTGGCGTCGTAGGGCGGGATCCAGCCCTGGAGCATCTTGGAGCCGCAGGTGGTGGGCACGCCGCGGGTGGTGAAGACGTCCTTCAGGGCCAGCGGCACGCCGGCCAGCGGGCCGAGCTCCTCGCCGGCGGCGCGCTTGGCGTCCACCCGCTCGGCGGCGGCCAGCGCGCCCTCGGCGTCCACGTGCAGGAAGGCGTGCACCTTCTCGTCGACCGCGCCGATGCGGTCGAGGTGGGCACGGGTCACCTCGACGGCGGAGACCTCGCCGGAGGCGATGGCCGCGGCGGTCCGGGAGGCGGTCCAGCGGATCAGGTCGTTCACCGTCACTCCTCCCCCAGGATGCGCGGCACGCGGAAGCGCTGCTGCTCGGCCGCGGGCGCGCCCGCGAGGGCCTGCTCCGTGCCGAGGGACTCCCGTACCTCGTCGGGCCGCATGACGTTGGTCAGCGGCAGCGGGTGCGAGGTGGGCGGGATGTCGTCGGCGGCGACCTCCCCGACGCGGGCGACCGCGCCGAGGATGACGTCGAGCTGACCGGCGAAGTGGTCGATCTCTTCGTCCGTCAGCTCCAGACGCGACAGCCGGGCGAGGTGGGCGACCTCCTCGCGCGTGATGCCTGGCATGCAGCGATCCTCGAATGGGTTCGGCGGGCGGCTCCCCGCCACCACCGCGCGGGGCGGCGGACGGCGACTCGCGCGCCCTACTCGTGCTCTCCCGGGGGAGCTCTCCTGTCGCCCCCATCCTAGGGCCCCACCGCCCGCGCCCGGCCCTGCCCGCGCGGCCGGGGCCGCCGGGCGGGTGCGCCACGGGCCGGGCCAGCGGGCGGGTGCGCCGGGTAGCCGGGGCCGCTGGGCGGTGGCGCCGGGCGGCGGATCAGACGGCCGGGCTCCCGGGCGGTGCCGCGGGTGGCCGCACCGGGCGGACGGACCGGGGTAGGGGGCGGGAGTCTGTCCGCCGGCTGGTCCCGGGAGTTGTCCACAGGCTGTTTTGGGGGGCTGCGCCACGCCGAGCCGCCGTGGAATCGTAGGAACAGGGGGTCCCCCTGGGCTCCCTTATCGGCATGTGCGCGTCAGTTCGACCAAGGGGGCAATCGGGTACGGGCCCCGGCGTGTGGGCACAGAGGCGATGCCGGCCAGGCGTGTGCCGGCCCGGTCCTGCGCCGGCCTGAGGACGCCGGCCCCGGCTGGGGCCACCGTTTTGGAGGAGGGTCAGCCGCCGCCTCGGCGGCTTCGGTGGCGCACGCGCGCCGGCGTGGAGCCCAGGCGCTCCCGCAGCACCGCCGGGGTCTCGGTGGCCGCGGGACGGCCGGGGATCGGGCCGAGCTCCTCCAGTCCCTCCAGTGCGTCCGGGCCGGCGGGGCCGTCGGCGCGGCGGTCGGCGTCCGGGCCGTCGATCCGGCCCACCGGGTGCTCCCGGTGGCGGCCCGGCTCGCCGTCGCCGGCCGGGGTCGGCGCCCCCTGTCGTGCCCGGGTGGCGGTCGGGCCGGCCTGGGGCTCCGCGTCCACGGCGGGGTCGACGGGTGCCCGGGCGGGCGCCGGTGCCGGACGGCCGTCGGCCCGCGCCGCCGAGGTGGCGTTGGGCGCCGCCGTGCCGCCGACCGCCGCGGCGGCGGCCTTCGCCGCCGCCGTCGGGCCCGTGGCCGCCATCGTGTTGGTGGTCGCCGCCGGCGACTGCCGCCGCACGGTGGGCCTCGGCCGGCCCTCCGCGCCGCCCCCGGCGGGACCAGCCGCGGAACCGGGGGCCGAATCCGGGGCGGCGGTCCGGCCGGCCCTCGGGTCCCTGGCACCGCCGCGCATCCGGCCGCCGAGCCAGTCGGTGGCCTCCTGGGAGGGCAGCGCGGCGGCCACCAGCCAGCCCTGGACGGTGTCGCACCCCAGCCGGCGCAACCGGTCCCAGGTCTCGTCGTCCTCCACGCCCTCCGCGACGACCTCCAGGCCGAGGGTGTGCGCGAGCTGCACCGTGCTGCGCACGATCGCGGTGTCCTCCTCGTCGGCCACCAGCCGGGCGACGAAGGAGCGGTCGATCTTGATCTCGTCCACCGGCAGCCGGCGCAGGTGGACCAACGAGGAGTAGCCGGTGCCGAAGTCGTCCAGGGCCATCCGCACGCCCAGCCCGCGCAGTTCGGTGATGGTCTCCGCCGCGCGCTGCGGGTCCTCCAGCAGCACGTGCTCGGTGATCTCCAGCTGCAGGGCGTCCGCGGTGACGTCGTGGCGGTCCAGCAGCGTCGAGACGGACGCGGCGAAACCGGTGCGGAGCACGTCGCGGGCCGAGACGTTGACCGCGATCGGCACGTCCATCCCGGCGCAGCGCCAGCGCGCCGCCTGGCTGAGCGCCCGGTCCAGGACGTAGGAGGTCAGGTGCGGCATCAGGCCGCTGGACTCGGCGAGCCCGACGAAGTCGTCGGGGCTGACCCGGCCGCGCACCGGGTGCTGCCAGCGGATCAGCGCCTCCACGCCGACGACGCTGCCGTCGAAGGCCACCTTGGGCTGGTAGTGCAGGTCCACCTCGCCGATCTCCAGGGCGCGGCGCAGGTCGCCGAGGAGCGCGAGCCGGTCCGGGGTGTGGCGGTCGCGGCAGGGGTCGTAGCAGGCCACGCCGTTGCGCGCGGCCTTCGCCTCGTACATGGCGATGTCGGCGCGGCGCAGCAGGCCCTCGGGGTCGTCGGCGTGGTCCGGGTAGACGGCGACGCCGGCGCTGGCCTCCAGCACCAGGGCGAGGCCGTCGAGGCTGAGCGGTTCGGCCAGCTGGGCCACGATGCCGCGGGCGATGCTCTCGGCGTGGGCGGCGGAGTCCACGTCGGGCAGGAGGACGGCGAACTCGTCACCGCTGAGCCGGGCCACCAGGTCCTGCTTGCGGACGCCCTGGGTGATGCGGCGGGCGACCTCCTGGAGCAGGCGGTCGCCGGCCCCGTGGCCGAGGGTGTCGTTGACGGCGCGGAAGCGGTCGAGGTCGAGCAGCACCAGCGCGGTGCGGGAGCGCGCGCCGTCCGCGGGGGCGCGGTGCGGCTCGGCGAGGAGCCGGCCGGCGCGGCGGGCCGGGCGTCCGCCCGGGCGGCCGGCGGCGAAGGGGCCGGGCCCGAACGCACCCGGCGGGTACGGGTGCGCGGTGCCGGGCGGCGCGCCGCTCGGGTCGCCGGCGCATCCGGCGAGGGCGGCACCGGCGTCGCGCATGTCGCCACCGGGGCGGGTGCGCCGGGCGCGGGCGTCGTGGTGGGCGAAGGCGATGGCGGTCTGCTGCAGCAGGCTGGGCCAGTTGGCCAGCCCGGTGAGGTGGTCGCGGTCGCGCGCCCGCCGGTGCTCCCGGACGACCCGCAGGCAGTGGTCCATGGCGACCAGCGGGAAGGCGAACATCGGCAGCAGCTCGGGGTGCTCCCGGGCGGTGACCGCGACCAGCGGGGAGACCGTGACCATGGCGAGCAGGGTCAGCCACTGCTGGCCGAGCCCCTCGCTGGCGGTGCGGCGGAAGCCGTAGCCGCTGATCCGGCCGATGGCCGCCCACAGCAGGGGGGCGAGGGCGCCGAACAGGACGAGGGCGCCGATGGTGGCGGGCAGCAGGTCCAGGGTGGAGGAGCTGTGGCGGTCGGGGTCCATGGCGTCGAGCACGGTGTCGGCCAGGCCGAGCGCGCAGGCCTGCAGGACCATGAAGCAGGCCAGGACGGAGCGGCGTGCGGGCGGCCGCTGGGTGAGCACGGGCAGCAGCGTCATCACGGCGCCGGCGACGGCCGCGGCGGCCCAGCCGTGGCCGAGCAGCACGGCGTAGGCGGTGGTGGCGACCGAGGCGGTGGTGGGCGTCCACAGCCGGCCCCAGCTGGGGCGCAGGCTGCGGCGCAGCACGCTGTAGGCGGTGACGGCGCCGGCCAGGATGCTGAAGCCGATCAGCTGGGGGGCGGCGAAGAAGACCACGGTGCCGTGCCGCAGGCCCGCCGCGACCTGGGCTATCAACAGGAGCAGCAGGGCGCAGGCGATGCCGACGAGCGGGGCGCCGAGCGGCGCGGCCAGCCGGAGGACCTCCGACCGCCGCGGTGGGCCGCCGGTGCCGGGTCGCCGGTCGGCCGGCCGCTCGCCGGCCCGCTGCCGGCCGGCCTGTTCCGGGCCCGTGTGGTCCGCGCTGGTGTGCTCCGGGCCTGTGCGATCCGGGCCTGCGCGGTCCGGGCTCGCCGGTTCCTGGATTGCCTGTTCCGGGTCGGCCCGCCGTTCCGGGGCGGGTCCGGGGGCGGGGCGCTCGGCACCGGACCGCTCCGGCTGGAGCCAGCGTGGCCGGCGTCGCCGACGGCCGGGCAGGACGGGCGCCGCCGGGCCGGGCTCGCCGCCGGCCCCGGCGTCGGAGGGGTCCGCGGGCGGGGGGAACTGCCCCCGGCCGCGCCGGGGGTGCCGCCACCCGGCCGCCAGGCGGCCGGGAGAGACGGGCCCAGGGGTCGCTGCGGGAAGAGCGGGGCCTGTCCGTTCCATCGTCGGATCCTCCAGCAGTTCCGGCCCGCCGGTGCGGCGCGCCGGGACGGCCGCGGGGGACCCGCTCCCGTTACGGGGGGCGGGGCCCCGCGCGGGCGGTGGCCGGTGGCCTGCCGTCACCTGCCCGCCGACGGCTTGCCGCTAGCCGGAGCGGGCGGTCGGCGGCCGGTATCGGCCGGCGGATCCAACCCTAGGGTGACGCGGTGCCTGATGGTGGGCCATACAGGCTGGGTTGTCCCGAATGGAGCAGTATCGAACGATTCGGGCCGAATACGGCCGCATATGGTGTCCCTTCGTCCGATCGGGTGAGCCCGTTCGGGGGAAATGCGGCGGATGTCCGGCGGGGGCGGTCGCGGTGCGTGTACGGGTCAGCGGCCCCTCGGTGGCGATCGCACCGGCCCGGCGTCATCGTCCGACCAGCGCCCGGCTCACCCGCCCGTGGTGCCGTCGTCCAGAGTACCCTGCGCGCCCTGCGTTGCTCCCGCGTCGGCTGGGGACGTTGGGGCCGCGGCGACCTCCCGGGCGGCGTCCGGACCCTGCTGGAGAAGGGTCGTCAGCCCGGCGTCGTCCAGGATCGGCACGCCGAGCTGGAGCGCCTTGTCGTACTTCGATCCGGGATTGTCGCCGGCCACCACGAAGTCGGTCTTCTTCGACACCGAGCCGGTCACCTTGGCGCCCCGGGACGTCAGCGCCTCCTTCGCCTCGTCCCGGGTGTGCGACGCGAGGGTGCCGGTGACCACCACGGTCAACCCCTCCAGGGGCCGGGGCCCCTCCTCCCCGCTCTCCTCCACGGTGCGCACCCCGGCGGCCTTCCACCGGCGGACGATCTCCCGGTGCCACTCCTCGCTCCACCACTCGCGCACCGAGGCGGCCACCACCGGGCCGACGCCCTCCGCCGCGGCGAGCTCCTCCTCGCTGGCGGCGAAGATCCGGTCCAGGTCCCGGAACTCCCGGGCGAGGGCCTCGGCGACCACCGGGCCGACGTGCCGGATCGACAGCGCGGCGAGGATCCGGGCCAGCGGACGCTGCTTGACCGCCTGGAGGTTGTCCAGCAGCGCCGTCGCCGTCTTCTTCGGTGCCCCGGCCGTCGTGGCGAAGAACGACACCACCTTGTCCTCGCCGGTCTTCGGGTCCCGCTTGGCGACACCGGTGCGCGGGTCGCGGACCACCACCCGGATCGGCAGCAGCTGCTCCATCGTCAGGTCGAACAGGCCCGACTCGTCGCGCAGCGGCGGGGTGGCCGGCTCCAGCGGCTGGGTCAGCGCCGTGGCGGCGACGTAGCCGAGGGCCTCGATGTCCAGCACCCGGCGGTGGGCGAGGTAGTACAGCCGCTCGCGCAGCTGGGCCGGGCAGCCGTGGGCGTTCGGGCAGCGCAGGTCCACGTCGCCCTCGGACATCGGCCGCAGCGGGGTGCCGCACTCCGGGCACTCGGCCGGCATCGTCCAGGGCGTGGCGTCCTTCGGCCGCAGCTCGGGGACGTGGCTGAGCACCTCGGGGATGACGTCGCCGGCCTTGCGGATCACCACGGTGTCGCCGATGCAGACGTCCTTTGCCCGGACCACCTCCTGGTTGTGCAGGGTGGCGTACTCCACGACCGAGCCGGCCACCCGCACCGGCTTCATCACCGCGTACGGGGTGGCCCGCCCGGTGCGGCCGATCCCGACCCGGATGTCCAGCAGCTTGGTGTTGACCTCCTCCGGCGGGTACTTCCAGGCGATCGCCCAGCGCGGCGCCCGCGAGGTGGCGCCGAGGCGGCCCTGGAGGGGGATCTCGTCGACCTTCACCACGACCCCGTCGATCTCGTGCTCGACGGAGTGCCGGTGCTCGCCGAAGTGCCGGATGAAGTCCCGGATGCCGTCCAGGGAGTCCACCACCCGGTTGTGCCGGGCGGTCGGCAGGCCCCAGGAGCGCAGCAGTTCGTACGCCTCGGAGAGGCGGTCGAAGCGGCTGCCGCCGCGCAGCGCCCCGATGCCGTGCACCACCATGTGCAGCGGACGGGTGGCGGTGACCTTCGGGTCCTTCTGGCGCAGCGAGCCGGCGGCGGCGTTGCGCGGGTTGGCGAACGGCGGCTTGCCGTCGGCGACCAGCCGGGCGTTGAGCTTCTCGAACTCCTCCACCGGGAAGTAGACCTCGCCGCGGATCTCCACCAGGTCCGGAACCGGGTGGTCGCCGTCCCCGCTGAGGTGCTCGGGGACGTCGGAGATGGTGCGGATGTTGGGGGTGATGTCCTCGCCGGTGCGGCCGTCGCCGCGGGTCGCGGCGCGCACCAGCCGGCCGCCGGAGTAGGTGAGGTTGACCGCCAGGCCGTCCACCTTCAGCTCGCACAGGTAGTGCGGGTGGCTGGCGGCCAGCTCACGGTCGACGCGCTCGGCCCAGGCGGCCAGTTCGGCGTCGTCGAACGCGTTGTCCAGGCTGAGCATGCGTTCGAGGTGGTCGACGGCGGTGAACTCGGTGACGTAGCTCCCGGCGACCTTCTGGGTCGGCGAGTCGGGGGTCACCAGCTCCGGGTAGCGCTCCTCGATGCCCTGGAGCTCCCGCATCAGCGCGTCGAACTCGGCGTCGCTGACGACCGGGGCGTCCTTGACGTAGTAGCGGAAGCGGTGCTCGTCCACCTCGCGGGCGAGCCGGGCGTGGCGCTCCCGCGCCTCGGTGGGCGCGCCCGGCCCGGCGGCGGCGGGCTCGGCCTCCGGCTCGCGCGGCGGGTTTTCCGGACCGGCCTGCGGCCCGGTCTCGACCGGGCTGGCAGCGGTCTTCGATTGCTGGTCCTGTTCGGCCGGCACGTCAGCCCTCCGGATCGTCGACGAGGATCTTCGCGGCGCGGGCCGCGTGGACCAGGGCACGGCGGGCGTAGCCCGGATCGGCCCCGGCCAACCCGCAGGCAGGGGTGACCACCACCGAGGTGGCCAGCGAGGTGGGGGGAAGCCCGATCCGGCGCCACAGCGCCCTGACACCACTGACGCTACCGGCCGGGTCCGACAACGGATCGCGGGCCGGACGCGGTGTCGCGCCGGCTTGCGCCGACGGGGTGGCGGGCGCCGACGCGCGCGCGGCGGCGCTGGTCAGCGAGGTGGGAACGGCCCCGGCGAACAGCCGGACCCCGGACTCCACGGCCTCGGCGATCTCGTCGTCCTGCTCCTGGGAGAGCAGCGCGACGTCCAGCGACACGCCCCGGGCACCGGCCCGGCGCAGCAGGGCGACCGGCACCCGGCGGGCACAGCAGTGCACCACCACCGGGATCCGCGCCGCCTCCCGCTCCGCCGCCAACCGTTCCGCCTCCCGCCGCGCCGCCTCAGGATCCGCGCCCGCGTGCTCCGGGGCGTGGCCGTCCCGGGCGTGGCGGTCCGCCACCTGGCCCTCGGCCACCTCGGCGCGGACGGCGGCCGGCGGGACCGCGACGGCCACCGCGTCGATCACGCCGCGCAGCGCCTCCTGGACGATCGCCGCCTCCACCGGCGGGACGCGCCGGTAGCCGCTGGCGGTGGGCACCCCGCCGGCCAGCACGGCCGGCAGCGACGGCTCGTCGAGCTGGAGCAGCAGCCGTGCGCCCGGGATCCGCCGGGCCAGCGCCCTCAGGTGGTCGCGCACCCCCTCGACCAGCGAGGCGGCCAGGTCGCGGCAGGCGCCGGCGTCCGACAGCGCCGGCTCACCGGAACGCAGCTCCGTGCCGGCGGCGAGCGTCCACGGCCCGACGACCTGCACCTTCAGCGCCCCCTCGTACCCTTGGGTGAACTCCTCCAGGGTGTCGAGGTCCTCGCGCATCCAGGCCGCGGCGCGGCGCATGTCCCGGCCGGGCCGGTCGGTGATCCGCCACCCGGACGGCTCCACCTGCGCGTGCAACTCGGCCAGCAGGCCCAGGGTGCGGCCGAGCATGTCCGCGCCGGGGCCACGCGCCGGCAGCTCGGGCAGGTGGGGCAGCTGCTCCAGCGCGCCGACCACGGTACGGACGGCCTCGCGGACGTCCGTGCCCGGCATCGAGCCCACACCGGTGGCGGCTCCGGACATCTGGGGGAAGGAGGAATCCGTGCTCACCCGGGGAAGCGTAGGAGATCGCCGCGCCCACCGCGCGCGGCGGGCCTCGCGCGCCGCCCCTCCCCAGACGAGTCCCCGTCCCCCGGGGGGCGGGCCGTCTCCCCGCGCCCCCGGGAGGACGGCGCCGGCGCCCGCGCGGCCGGGACCGGAGCGATCCCCCCACGGACGTCCACCGACCCGCTGGTGTCCCGCCCCGGCGTCCGGGATGATCTCGCGCGTGTCCGTCATCCCGAACGTCCCCAGCCAGCTCCGGCAGCGCCTGCGGCCGCAGCCCAGCGGCCACCTCGTGGTGTGCGGCGACAACCCGTTGGCCCTGCGGCTGACCACCGAGCTCGCCCGGTTGTACGCGGAACCGGTCACCGTGCTGCTGCCCTCCCGGCAGCGCAACCACGGCCCGGGGATCGAGGCCCTGGCCCGCGACCCGGCGCTGTCGGTGCGGATCGTCGAGGCGGCGACCGTCGACGACGACGCGTTACGGCGCGCCGGCGTCGAGCGGGCCGTGGCACTGGCGCTCACCTCCGGCGACGACCAGGCCAACATCCACACCGCGCTGCGGGCACGCCGGCTCAACCCCCGGCTGCGGCTGGTGGTGCGGGTCTTCAACCGCAGCCTCGGCAAGCGGGTGCGGGAACTGCTGGACAAGGCGGCGCTCAGCGCCGGGTACGCGTCGGAGGCGACGACGACGGTGCTGTCCGCCTCGGCGACCGCCGCGCCGGCCATGGTGACCGCCGCCCTGGTCGGGCACGGGCACACCCTGGAGGTGGACGGGCGGGTGCTGCGCACCGCCGAGTACCCCCAGCAGCACGTCCCCGGGGGACGCCTGCTCAGCACGCTGGCGCTGCGCCCCGCCGAGGCGACCGCCCAGGCCGGCGGCGCCGGCAGCGCCACGGGCCTGGACGAACCGCTGCTGCTGCCCAGTCAGCGACAGATCGCCGAAGCCCCGCCGAACACGGTGCGGGTGGGGCTGGAGCGGCTGCCCGACCGGTTCGCCCCGCGGGGCACCCCGCTCTCCCAGCGCCTGCCGGGGCTGCCGTTCGGCATCCTGTTCTCCCGGCGGCTCCAGGCCGCGTTCGCGGCGGTCGCCGGCATGGTGCTCCTGTACGCGCTGCTCACCTGGCTGTCCACCGACTACGCGCCGCTCAGCTCGCTGTACGTGGCGCTGCTGGACGTGCTGGGCCTGGCCGAACCGGCGCTCGGCATGGGATGGGAGCGGCAGGTCCTCCAGGTGCTGACCGCGCTCAGCGGCATGGCGCTGATCCCCCTGCTGCTCGCGGTGGTGCTGGAGAACATGAGCTCCTTCCGGGCGGCCTCCTCGATGCGCCGCCCACCGCGCAACCTGACCGGGCACGTGGTGGTCGTGGGGCTGGGAAACGTGGGCACCCGGGTGCTGGACCGGCTGTGCGAACTGCGGGTGCCCGTGGTGTGCGTGGAGCGGGATCCGCAGGCCCGCGGCATCGAACGGGCCCGCGAGGCCCGGGTGCCGGTGGTGATCGGCGACGCCACCTCCCCCGAGGTGCTGGCCGAGGCCCGGGTCGGGCGCAGCCGGGCGCTGATGACGATGACCAGCGACGAGACCACCAACCTGGAGGCGGCGCTCGCCGCCCGCGAGGAGCGCGAGGACCTGCGGGTGGTGATGCGGCTGTTCGACGACGGCTTCGCCACCGCCGTCTACCGGGCGATGCGTGACTCCTACCCGCGCGCGGTGACCAGGAGCCGCAGCGTCTCCTACCTGGCGGCACCCACCTTCGCCGGGGCGATGATGGGGCGCCAGGTGATCGGCGCGATCCCGATCGGCCGGCGGGTGCTGCTGGTGGCGGTGGTGGACGTGGCGGACCGGCCGGAGATGGCCGGGCTGACAATCTCGCAGGCGGACCGGCCGGGCATGTGGCGGATCCTGGCCCTGGACCTGACCGGCGTGGCGGAGCGCCGCCGCGACCTCGGCCTGCCGCCCGACACCGGCGAGCAGTTCATGCCGTCGGGGCTGCTGTGGGGACCGCCCCGGGAGTACGTGCTGGGCGAGGCGGACCGGCTGGTGGTCGTCGCCACCCGGCAGGGCCTGGGCGGCCTGCTGCAGCGCACCAGCGACGAGTGGACGCCCACCTTCCCCCCGCCCGGGGACAGCTGATCGCGGCGGGCGGCGGCGCGGCCGGCCGTCAGGAGGCCGGGGCGGGCTCCTCCGGGCGGCGGCGGGTGCGGTCGATGGTGGCGGAGCCGACGACGCGCGTGCCGTCGTAGAGCACCACGGCCTGCCCGGGGGCGATCCCGCGGGCCGGGCGCTGGAGGGTGACCCGCAGCTCACCGGCGTCGGCGGCGAACTCGGCGGTCACCGGCACCTCCTCGCCGTGGGCCCGCAGCTGCGCCGTGTAGCTGCCGCTGCCGACCGGCGGGGTGCCGCACCAGCGGGGCCGGATGCCGGTCAGGGCGGTCACGTCCAGGGCGTCCGCCGGGCCGACCGTGACCGTGTTGTCCACCGGCGAGATGTCCAGCACGTACCGGGGCTTGCCGTCGGGCGCCGGGGTGCCGATGCGCAGGCCCCGGCGCTGGCCGACGGTGAAGCCGTGGGTTCCCTCGTGGGTGCCGACCTGCCGTCCCTCGGTGTCCACGATGGCGCCGGGGCGGCTGCCCAGCCGGCGGGCCAGGAACCCCTGGGTGTCGCCGTCGGCGATGAAGCAGATGTCGTGGCTGTCCGGCTTGCGGGCGACCGCCAGCCCGCGCCGCTCCGCCTCCTCGCGGACGGCGTCCTTGGTGGTGTCGCCCAGCGGGAACATCGCGTGCGCGAGCTGCTCGGCGTCCAGCACGCCCAGCACGTACGACTGGTCCTTGCCCGGGTCCACGGCGCGGTGCAGCTCGCGGGTGACCGTGCCGTCGGCCCCGGTGCGCTCCACCACGCGCGCGTAGTGGCCGGTGCACACGGCGTCGAAGCCGAGGGCCAGGGCGCGGTCCAGCAGCGCGGCGAACTTGATCTTCTCGTTGCAGCGCAGGCAGGGGTTCGGGGTGCGTCCGGCGGCGTACTCCGCGTAGAAGTCCTCCACCACGTCCTGCCGGAACCGCTCGGCGAGGTCCCAGACGTAGAACGGGATGCCGATGACGTCGGCGGCGCGGCGGGCGTCCCGGGAGTCCTCCAGGGTGCAGCAGCCGCGCGCGCCGGTGCGGAAGGACTGCGGGTTGGTGGACAGCGCCAGGTGCACGCCGGTGACGTCGTGCCCGGCCTCGACGGCGCGGGCGGCGGCCACCGCGGAGTCCACCCCGCCGGACATGGCTGCGAGCACCCGCAGCGGACGGCCGGTGGTGCCGCCCGCCGTTCTCGCTGCCGGGTCCCCGGCGGGCGTGGCGGCTGGGGCGCCGGCCGGGCGGTCGGCGGGCGCGGGCTGGGAGGCGGGGCTGTGGCTCATGATGCGTACCAGAGTACGAGCCCGGCGCGGCGCGCTGCCACGCCCTCGTGGGCCGCCGGCCCCGCACCTGGTCCGCCCGGCCGGGTGGGCCACGGCGGGACGCGGACCGGCGCGACGTGATCCCCGGAGCGGGGAGGTCGGCGGGTGCGCCGGGTCAGACGGCGGCGCCGGCGCGGCGGGCGCGCTCCACGGCCGGGCCGATGGCCTCCGCCACCGCCGCCACGTCCTCCTCGGTGGAGGTGTGCCCGAAGGAGAACCGCAGCGAGCCGCGCGCACGCTCCGGGCTCTGCCCCATGGCCAGCAGCACGTGGCTCGGCTGGGCGACCCCGGCGGAGCAGGCCGATCCGGTGGAGCACTCGATGCCGCGGGCGTCCAGCAGCAGCAGCAGCGAGTCACCCTCGCAGCCGGGGAAGGTGAAGTGCGCGTTCGCCGGCAGGCGGGCCCCCGTCCCCGGTCCGGGATCGCCGTTGAGCACCGCGTCCGGCACCGCCTCACGGACCCGCCGCACCAGCTCGTCGCGGAGCGCGGCGACGTGCCGCACGTGCTCCGGGCGGCGCTCCTCGGCGATGGTGGCGGCGGTGGCGAAGGCGGCGGCGGCCGGGACGTCCAGCGTGCCGGAGCGGACGTCCCGCTCCTGCCCGCCGCCGTGCAGCAGCGGCACGGGAGTGTGCCCGCGCCCCAGCAGCAGCGCGCCGATCCCGATCGGCCCGCCGATCTTGTGGGCGCTCAGCGTGACGGCGTCCAGGCCGGATTCGGCGAAGGAGACGGGGAGCTGGCCGAACGCCTGCACGGCGTCCGCGTGCATCGGGATCCCGTACTCCCGCGCCACCCCGGCCAGCTCCCGGATCGGCTGGACCGTGCCCACCTCGTTGTTCGCCCACATCACGGTGACCAGCGCGACGTCCGCCGGGTTCCGCCCGATCGCCTCGCGCAGCGCCTCCGGGTGCACCCGGCCGTGGCCGTCGACCGGCAGCCAGTCCACCCGGGCGCCCTCGTGGCGCTCCAGCCACTCCACGGCGTCCAGCACCGCGTGGTGCTCCACCGGGCTGGCCAGCACCCGGCGGCGGGCCGGGTCGGCGGCACGCCGCTCCCAGTACAGGCCCTTGACCGCGAGGTTGTCCGCCTCCGTGCCGCCGGAGGTGAACACCACCTCGCCGGGGCGGGCGCCGGCCGCGGCGGCCAGCGCCTCCCGGGACTCCTCCAGGACGCGGCGGGCACGCCGGCCGGCCGCGTGCAGCGAGGAGGCGTTGCCGACGCCGGTGAGGTGGTCGGCCATCACCCGGACGGCTTCCGGGAGCATCGGGGTCGTGGCCGCGTGGTCGAGGTAGGGCATCGTGCTGCCAGTGTAAGAGCCGTGCCCCCGGCGGATCGCGGCCGGGTCGGCGAGGAGCGCCCCACCGGGCGCGCGCCTCACGGCCGGACGTAGAACGGGGCCACCATGTCGCGCAGCCACTCCCCCACCGGGTCCTGCGCCACGTCCGGCAGGACGATGGAGACGCCCCACGGCACCGGCGCCACGCCCAGGGCGCGCCCCAGCGCGTTCGTCGCCGCCACCTGGTCCTCCGGCTCGTAGCGGTCCATCTCGACCGCCACGAACAGCATCGGCGCGTCCTGCTCGACGCGGGCCAGGGCGCGCCGCGCCGTCCGCACCACCGGCACCAGCGCCAGCTCCCCGGCGGCCTTGGCGACGAACTCCACCGGATCCTCGCGCGGATCCGGCACCCACATCCGCACCCGCCCCCCGGTCACCGGCCCCGCGTACGGATCGGGCCGTCGGGCCCGGGCGACGTCCAGCACGGCCTCCGGCGGCAGCGGTATGCCCACCTCCCCGCCCGGGTTGATCACCATGCCGATGTCCGGGGGCAGGCCGCGGGCGAACTCCCAGGCCGGCGCCAGGGTGCCGGCCATGCCGCCGGCGGCCCGGCGGAACTGCTCGTCCGAGCTGAACACCGGGACGTAGCGGCCGTCGCCGATCCGGGTGGTGGGGACGTTCAGCCCCGAGGCGCCCGGGCTTCCGCCGGGCCCGGGGCCGCCGGGCAGCGGGACCCACACCGGGCTGCGGGAGAGCACCTCCACCAGGTCGGGCACGGCGTGCGGATTGCCGAGTGCCGCCACCAGGGCGTGCTCCAGCTCGTTCTCCGGAAACGCCATCGTCCGCACCACCGATCCCTCGGGCCGTCACTCCGCGCCGATCCTAAGGCGTGGCCCCCGCCGCGGGGCGGCCCCGGACAGCGGCCGCCGCCCGGCCGTGGGAGCACGGCCGGTGGTGCCCGGGCGGTGCCTCCCGGGCAGTGATGCCGGCCGGTGGTGCCCGGGCGGTGCCTCCCGGGCGCGGGCGCGCGGGTCCCCCGCGGACGGTCAGGCCAGGGGGCGTCCGTTCGGGGACGTCCGGTTCTCCGGACCGGCCGGACGGGCCGGCCCCGCCGACTCCTCGCCGAACCGCAGCCCAGTCAACTGGTCGGCCGCCGGCCGGTCCAGCAGCAGCACGCTCGCCACCCCCACCGACGCCAACCGGCCCGCGCCCGCCTCGGCCGCCCCAACCAGCCGCCGGGCGGCACGCAGATGCCGGCGGAACGCGTAGTGGGTCACCGTGCGCCCACGCACCCGCTGGCCGGCCAGGGCCACCAGCGGCGGCACGTCCAGCAGCAGCAGATGGGCGGCGCGCCCCTGCGCCCGGGCGGTGCGCACGATCCAGCGCCGCACCAGCGGCAGCGTCCCGCAGTCGTGCACCACCACGCTTCCCCCGGCGCGCAGGGCCCGCAGCACCCCCAGGTAGTGCGCCACCCGCACGATCGGGCGGTAGAGGGCGTACGGCAGCGCGGCCGGGAGCGCGGCCGCCCAGCGCTCCCGCACCTCCTGCGAGTCCAGGAACGGGACGGCGCCGCCCGCGCAGGCCGCCGGCCCCGCCTTTCCGGGCCGCTCCGTCCGCTCGGCCTGCTCCGTCCCACTCTGCTCCGGGGCGTCGACGACCGGCAGCAGCCGCCGCATCAGGGTGCTCTTGCCGCTGCCCGGCAGACCGGAGACGATCAGCACGTCGCCCGCCGGGTAGTCCAGCTGACGGGTGTCCGACCGTCCCCGCAGATCGATCACCACCGCCCCGGCCGACCCGGCGACCGCGGCAGGGGTGCGGATGGTGGATGTGGTGACGGCCGGGATGGCCGCCGGCACCGCCGTGCCGGCCGCCGCGCCCGCCACGCGCGGTGGGCGGCCTGTCGCTGGTATCGCTGCCATGCGTCCCCCGTAGAGCTCTGCCCGGAGCGGTGCCCCGGGGTCTGCTGGAATGCGTGCCCCGTGCGGTGCTGGTGCACGTCTGTTACGGCACCAGTTGTTCCTTCAAGATTCTCCTTCAAGGGATCGTAAAACCCACGGCCTTTCCCGAGGCGTCGCGCGCCGCTCCCCCGCGCCGGGCGCGTCCCGTGCCCCGGGACGGCAGGGTGACCGGCCCGGCGTGCCGCGGACCCCGCACACCGGGCAGGGCCGCCATGAGCGATGATCGTGCCAGGTCGGCCCGGGGGCGACACGCCTCCGGGCCGACCGACGGTCACCGGCCCGCGGCCGGCCCGGAGCGGACACCCCACGGCCCCACCCCCGGCCGGTGGGCACACCACGACGAGGAGCTGAGCTTTGGAGACCTCCCCCACCACGCGGGAGACCCCCCTGGCGGCGGTGCACACGGAACTCGGCGCCACCATGACCGACTTCGCCGGCTGGCGGATGCCGCTGCGCTACACCAGCGAACGCGAGGAACACCAGGCGGTCCGCACCCGGGCCGGCCTGTTCGACCTCTCCCACATGGGAGAGGTCACCGTGCTCGGGCCCGAGGCCGCCCCCGCCCTGGACGCCGCCCTGATCGGCGACATCTCCGGCCTGGCCGTCGGACGCGCCCGCTACACGATGATCTGCGCCGAGGACGGCGGCGTCCTCGACGACCTGATCGTCTACCGCACCGGCGGGAACGAGTACCTGGTGGTGGCCAACGCCGCCAACACCGACGTGGTGGTCCACGCGCTCACCGAACGCGCCGCCGGGTACGACGCCGAGGTGCGGGACGACCGGGAGCGGTACGCGCTGATCGCGGTCCAGGGGCCGGCCGCCGCCGGCATCGTGGCGGAGGTGTGCGACGCCGAGCTGGAGGCCCTGCGCTACTACGCGGCGGTCCCCGCCACCGTGCTGGGCCGGGCCGTGCTGCTCGCCCGCACCGGATACACCGGCGAGGACGGCTTCGAACTGTTCTGCGCGCCCGGCGACGCGGAGGCCCTGTGGCGCGGCCTGCTGGAGCGGGGCGCGGGCGCCGGCCTGGTGCCGGCGGGGCTGTCCTGCCGCGACACCCTGCGGCTGGAGGCCGGGATGCCGCTGTACGGCCACGAGCTGAACCGCTCGACCACGCCCTTCGACGCGGGACTCGGCCGCACCGTGCGCTTCGACAAGGCGGGCGGCGGCGTCGACTTCGTCGGCCGAGCCGCGCTGGAGCGGATCGCCGCCGAGGGGCCGGGGCGGGCCCTGGTGGGGCTGCGCACCTCCGGTCGGCGCGTGCCGCGCGCCGGCTACGCCGTGCTGGATCCGGCCACCGGGGAACCGGTCGGCGAGGTGACCTCCGGCGCGCCGTCGCCGACCCTGGGCGAGCCGATCGCGATGGCCTACGTGCCGCCGGCGATGTCCCACCCCGACACGGTGGTCGCCATCGACGTGCGCGGCCGCCCCGAGGAGGCGCGGGTCGTCCCGCTGCCGTTCTACCAGCGTCGGCGCTGACTCACCCACCTGACACCGGCACACCTTTCCGCCCGTTCGGGAAACCCGTTTCGGGACACACCGGCACCCGGCCCATCCTCCCGGGTGCCCCGCACAGATGGGGCAGAATTACGCCATGAGCAACCCGCCGCACCTGAAGTACAGCAAGGAGCACGAGTGGGTCTCCCTCGGCGACGGGGACACCGTGACCGTGGGCATCACCAAGCACGCGGCTGACGCCCTCGGGGACGTGGTCCACGTCGAGCTCCCGAGTGTCGGCGACACCGTGTCGGCCGGTGAGACCTGTGGCGAGCTGGAGTCCACCAAGTCGGTGAGCGACCTGTACTCGCCGGTCTCCGGTGAGGTCGTGGAGGTCAACGCGGAGGTGCAGGAGAACCCGGGGCTGGTCAACGAGGGCCCGTTCACCGAGGGATGGCTGTTCCGGGTCCGCGTGTCGGACGACGCGGGCACCGCCGAACTGCTGAGCGCCGAGGAGTACACGGCCTTCGCCGAGGGCTGATCCCCCCTCCCCTCCCCTCCCCTCCCCCCTCCCACCCTCCCCGTCCTCCGCCCACCCGCTCCTCGCCCCGCCCGCCGCCCCTCCGCCCGCCCCTCGTCCCGCCCGTCCGCTGCCCGCCCGCTCCTCGCGCCCGTCCGCCCGTCCCTTCCGCTCCCGCCCGTCCCTTTCCGCCCTGTCCCTTCCCGGCTTCCCGGTACGACGCCCACCCCGCCACGGGGCGGCCGCAGCGGCGGCCCCGTGACCCGGTACCCAACCGCCGGTCACCGGCGTTCCACGCCTCGGCGTTCCATCCCGGCCCCGCCACACCCGACTGGAGATTCACCCCCGTGACGGTCCTCAACAGCCACCTCAGCGATGTCGACCCCGAGGTCGCGGCCGCTGTCGACGCCGAGCTCAAGCGCCAGCAGACCACGCTGGAGATGATCGCCTCCGAGAACTTCGCCCCGCTGGCCGTGCTTGAGGCGCAGGGCTCGGTCCTCACCAACAAGTACGCCGAGGGGTACCCCGGGCGCCGCTACTACGGTGGCTGCGAGCACGTCGACGTCATCGAGCAGCTCGCCATCGACCGGGTCAAGGCCCTGTTCGGCGCCGAGGCCGCCAACGTCCAGCCGCACTCCGGCGCGCAGGCCAACGCCGCCGCCATGTTCGCCCTCCTCCAGCCCGGTGACACCATCCTCGGCCTCAGCCTCGCCCACGGCGGCCACCTCACCCACGGGATGAAGATCAACTTCTCGGGCAAGCTCTACAACGTCGTCCCCTACCAGGTCTCCGCCGAGGACTACCGCGTCGACATGGCCGAGGTCGAACGCCTCGCCAAGGAGCACCGCCCCAAGCTGATCGTCGCGGGCTGGTCCGCCTACCCCCGCCAGCTCGACTTCGCTGCCTTCCGCCGCATCGCCGATGAGGTCGGCGCCTACCTCATGGTCGACATGGCGCACTTCGCCGGTCTCGTCGCCGCTGGTCTCCACCCCTCTCCCGTTCCTCACGCCCACGTCGTCACCACCACCACCCACAAGACCCTGGGTGGGCCTCGCGGTGGCGTCATCCTCAGCACCGCCGAACTCGCCAAGAAGATCAACTCGGCGGTCTTCCCCGGCCAGCAGGGCGGGCCCCTGGAGCACGTCATCGCCGCCAAGGCCGTCGCCTTCAAGGTCGCCGCCGGCGACGACTTCAGGGAGCGCCAGACCCGCACCCTGGCCGGCGCCCGCATCCTGGCCGACCGGCTCACCCAACCCGACGTCACCGACGCCGGCATCTCCGTCCTCACCGGCGGCACCGACGTCCACCTCGTCCTCGTCGACCTCCGCGACTCCACCCTCGACGGTCAGCAGGCCGAGGACCGCCTGCACTCCATCGGCATCACCGTCAACCGCAACGCCGTCCCCTTCGACCCCCGTCCGCCGATGGTCACCTCCGGTCTGCGCATCGGCACCCCCGCCCTCGCCACCCGGGGCTTCCAGACGGAGGACTTCACCGAGGTCGCCGACATCATCGCCCAGGCCCTCACCCCCGACTTCACCGACGAGCTCGCGGCCGCGCTGCGCACCCGCGTCACCGCCCTCGCGGAGAAGTACCCGCTCTACCCGGGGCTGTGACCGCGTTCAGCGCGAGCTGAGCGACGCACGCCGTCGGCGGTCGGGGCGTCACACGCCCCCTCTCGCCGAGTTCGCGAAGCCCCAGGTGTGACCGCCGTGGTGAAGGCGCCCCGACGCGCCCTCACCACGGCGGCGCGCATTCGCGACCAAGTGCTTAGAAGGCACCTGCTCCGGGCCCGGGAAATCGGGGCGCGCCCGGGGACGTGGGTGTGGCAGGGTGGCGGACCGGTAGGTCAGGCCCCGTCCCCACCAGTCCCACCGCAGGAGCGCCGATGACGACACCGCCACGCCTGGTCCCGTTGCTGGAGCAGTTCGACTTCGCGTACGAGCGCCTCCTCGGCCGGATGGCCGGACCAGTCGTGGACAGCGGCAACGGGACAGACGTCGCGGTCACTCCGCTGACCGACGAGGAGTACTTCTGGGAGCCGGTGCCGGGCTGCTGGTCGGTCCGGCGGCGGTCGGACGGTCCGGGGGCGCGCGCCACCCATCTGACCGGTGCCGGGGACTGGGGACGTGACGCCGCGCCGGCCCCGCATCCCGAACCGCCACCGTTCACCACCATCGCGTGGCGCCTGACTCACCTCAGCGAGATGCTCACCCTCCGCGCCGACCACACGGTGGGCAGCCACACGCTGACCCGGGACGACTACTCCGTCAGCGGAGACGCCGCCGGCGCCATCGCGGCCTTCGACGCCGGGGCCAAGGCCTGGCGGGAGGCGTTGCTGGGCGCCGACGACACCGCGCTCGACACGGTCGGGCACAGCACCTACCCCCACGGCAGCGACCCGGAGGACCCGTTCATCGACACGGTCTGGTGGGTCAACCAGGAACTGCTGCACCACGGTGCCGAGATCGCCCTGCTCCGTGACCTGTTCCGGGCGCGCCGCGGCTGAGCCGCCGCTGAGCCGCCGGCGGGTCTAGGAGGTCGCCACCACGGTCGTGGCGGTTATGACGCTGGCCACGACGGCGGCGTGCACGGCCTCGATGGCCTTGCGGACGGCTGGTGGGGCCCAGCTGCCTTCCGCCACCTGTGCCATGCGCTGCTTCACCGCTTGCCGGTCGGCCTCGGGGAAGACGAAGCGGTGCAGCTTGGCGCCGTGCAGCACGGCTATCAGGGCGGCCGTGCGCTCGTCGGGCTCCTCGGCGTCGAGCACGACGCGGGCGAGCCGGGCGCGCAGTTCCTCCTCCGGCCGGCCGTCGGCCTCGGGGTAGCGGCGGATCGGGAAGATGCCGAGGACGCGCCGGGTCTCCTCCCGGACCAGGCCCTTGTCCAGCAGGCCCTGGCGGGCGCCGGCCACGGCGTCCCGGGTGAGCAGGTAGACCCAGTCCTTGGTCTTGCCGGGCTTCTTCAGCTTGGCGAGCCTGGCGAGGGCTGCGTCCAGGGCGGGAACGCCGAGCGGGGTTTCGTCCCGTACGACCACGCGGCCGTCGGAGACGTCGATCCGGCCGGCCAGGGCCAACTCCAGCAGCAGGCCCGCGGCGATCGCGGCGTCCGTCCGCTGCTGCTCGCCGCGCGCCCCCGTCTCGTCGTCCAGCGAGAGCAACAGGATCTGCTCGCTCAGTGTGACGTCCATGTCGTTGTCCCTCCCCGTGTGGTTCTCCTCCATCATGCCGCGATCGCGCGCCCGACCGGGTCACTCGATCGGGTGGATCTTGGCCGGATGTGCCCGCGACGAGGGCCGCCGGTGGGCTATTCCACCGTGGCGGCGTCCTCCGGGGCGCCGTGGGCGATGGCGGCGAGCGTCTCCAGCGCCCGGTCGAGCGTCTCGGTCGGCGGTGAGGCGATGCCGATGCGCACCGCGCCCGGCGCCGCGCGGGGGCCGACGACGAACGCGGCGCCCGGGGTGACGGCGATCCCCCGCCGGGCCGCCGCGGCGACGAAGGTGTCCGCCCGCCACGGCTCGGGCAGCTCCCACCAGCAGTAGTAGGCGTGCGGATCGGCGCGCACGGTGAAGCCGGCCAGGTGCCGGTGGACCAGGCGCTGCCGGTCCGCCGCGTCCCGGCGCTTGGCCTCGCCGATCACCCCGACCGTGCCGTCGGCGATCCAGCGGGTCGCGGCGTCGAGGGCGACCCCGGTGGCCGCCCAGGCGCCCGAGCGCAGGGCGGCGGCGACGCGGTCGGCCACGCTCGCCGGGGTCACCGCGAACCCCACGGCGAGGCCGGGGGCGAGGCGTTTGGAGAGGCTGTCGACGAGGATGGTGCGCTCCGGCGCCAGGGCGGCGAGCGGTGGCGGCCCGTCGGTCAGGAAGGCCCAGATGGTGTCCTCGATCGCGTAGGCGTCCATGCGGCGCAGTTCGCGGGCCAGTTCGGCCCGGCGCCGCTCGGGCATGGTGACGCCGAGCGGGTTGTGCAGCGTCGGCTGCAGGTAGACGGCGCGCAGCGGCGCGCCGCGGTGGGCGGCGGCGAGGGCGTCGGGGCGCAGGCCGGACTCGTCGGTGGCCAGCGGGACCAGGATTGCACCGAGGCGTGCCGCGATTGACTTGAACTGGGGGTAGGTGAGCGCCTCGACTCCAAGGCGTTCGCCGGGGCGGACCAGCGCGGCGACGGCCGCGGCGATCGCGGCCCGGCCGTTGGCGGCGAACAGCAGCCGTTCCGGGGCCGGGGCCCAGCCGGCCCGGGTGAGCAGCGCGGCGGCGGCCTCGCGGGCCCGCGGTGTCCCGGTGGGGCCGATCGGGCGCATGGCGCCGGCGAGCGCGTCGGGGCGGGCGAGGTGGGCCAGCCCGCGCGCGAGGAGCTCGGACTGCTCGGGAACGAGGGGGTAGTTCAGCTCCAGGTCGATCCGCGCCGCGGCGGGCTCGGCGAGGGCGGGGCCGGCGGTGCGCGGGGCAGCCCGGACGAAGGTGCCGCGGCCGACCTCGCCGACGACGAGGCCGCGGCGGGCGAGTTCGCGGTAGACGCGGTTGGCGGTGGAGTTGGCGATGCCGCGCTGGCGGGCGAAGGCGCGCTGCGGGAGGAGGCGGTCCCCGGGGCGCAGCCGTCCCGCCGCGATGTCGGCCGCCACCGCGTCGGCGACCAGTCGGTAGTCCTCCATGGGCTGCCACCCCTCCTCGTCCGCGCGCGCCCCGCGTCCGCGCCGCGGTCTCGGCGGTGCCGGGGTGGGGCGGCGGTGCGCGTGCCGGGTGGTCCCGGCGACGGCGACGGTCGTCGTGTGAGGGACCAAGCATATTGCACCGAGAGCAATATAATTATTGCACTCGCTCTTTCTCCTCAATAGCATCGAGCTGTCACAGCATCGAGCCGTCACCCGGGCACGGGGGGTCGCGCACTCCCCCGGCGGCCCGGCCGCGGCGGTGGGGAAAGAGGTGGGTCTGGTGAGCACGGCGTCGGTGGGTGGGATCACCATCGGGTACTACGACTCGGCCGTTCGGGGCGAGCCGGGCGAGGGGGTGCCGCTGGTGCTGATCCACGGCCACCCCTTCGACCGGTCGATGTGGGGGCCGCAGGTGGCCGAGTTCGCCGCGGCCGGCCGTCGGGTGATCACCCCGGACCTGCGCGGTTACGGCGCCAGCGAGGTGGTCCCCGGGGTCACGCCGCTGGCCGCCTTCGCCGGGGACGTCGCCGCCCTGCTGGACCACCTGGGGGTCGGCGAGGCGGTGGTCGGCGGGCTGTCCATGGGCGGTCAGATCGTGATGGAGTTCCACCGCCGCTTTCCCGAGCGGGTGCGGGGGCTGCTGCTCGCCGACACCTCACCCGTCGCCGAGACCGCCGAGGGCCGGCGGTGGCGCCACGAGATGGCCGACCGGCTGGTCCGGGAGGGCCTGCGGGGGTACGCCGAGGAAGTGCTGCCGCGGATGGTGGCGCCGTACAACATCGAGGCGCTGCCGGCGGTCGCCGAGCACGTGCTGGCGATGATGTGCAGCACGCCCGCGCAGGGCGCGGCGGCGGCGCTTCGGGGGCGGGCCGAGCGTCCCGACTACACGGACTCGCTCACCGGCGTCTCGGTGCCGACGCTGATCGCGGTGGGCAGGGACGACGAGTTCACTCCGGTCGCGGACGCCGAGCTGATGCACCGCCTCATCCCGGGGTCGACCCTCACCGTCATTCCGGGTGCCGCGCACATGCCAAATCTGGAGCGGCCAGCCGAGTTCAACCAGGCGCTGCGTGCGCTGCTGAAGGAGGTCGACGGCGAGTGATCGCCGGGTGTGCGCGGCTGACGCCCTTCGGAGGCTCCGCCACCATTCGACACGCAGCGGAAACGCGTGCGTCACCCGGTTCCGGGGCGGCTGGGCCGGCTCGTCGGGGCTGCCGCCGGTCGCCACTCCAGGTCACGGCCGACACGGCGGCCGGACCTTCCGGCAGGGCGTTCGGGGCGTCAAAGAATCAAGGGACATGCCCTAGACGGCGGAACATGACAAACCCTATGGTCTAGACCGCGCTGGTCTAGACCTGAGTTCGCCGCTCCCCGGCGACCCATCCGGCCGGCGCCCCTCGTCCGCATGCCGTCCCGCCCCCCGAGGAGCAGATCATGCGCGTTCGGATCAGCACCGTCTTAGTCGGCCTGGCCGCCCTGGGGCTCCCGCTCGCCTTCGCCGGCACCGCCCAGGGCCACGGCTACACCAACAGCCCGCCCAGCCGCGCCGCCCTGTGCAACCAGGGCGTCGTCACCGGCTGCGGCGAGATCCAGTGGGAGCCGCAGAGCGTCGAGGGCCCGAAGGGCTTCCCCGCCGCCGGCCCCGCCGACGGCCGGATCTGCGCCGGCGGCAACACCCGCTTCGCGCAGCTCGACGACCCGCGCGGAGGCGGCTGGCCCACCACCCCGCTCACCTCCGGGCAGACCTTCGACTTCACCTGGCGGATCAGCGCGGCCCACGCCACCACCTCGTTCCGGTACTACATCACCAGGAACGGCTGGGACCCCACCCAGCCGCTCACCCGCGCCGCGCTGGAGCCCGCGCCGTTCCTGCACGTGCCCTACAACGGCGCCAGGCCCGGAACGACGGTCACCCACCGCGGCACGGTCCCGGCCGGCAAGACCGGACGGCACCTGATCCTCGCCGTGTGGGACATCGCCGACACCGGCAACGCCTTCTACTCCTGCTCGGACGTCAGGTTCTGAGCCGACCGGGGAGGCCGGTCGATCCACCCCCGGCCCGGGCGGGAGCGACCGGCCCCCTGCGGCCGCACCAGGACGTCGGGCCGGCACGGCGCGACGAGGCGACGGCCGGCCCGACCCGGAGGCCGGCCCCGGAGGCTTTGGGCCCGCCGGGGCCGCACCCGTCGCCGGGGTGTCGGGCGCCGGGCGCCGGGGTATCGGGCGCCGGGGCGCCGAGCGCCGGGCACCCAGGGATCCGCCGGGCATGACGGCGCGTGCCGGTCAGAAGATGAGAACCCGGGTCGGGACGGCATTTCTCAGACATTTCTCAGGCTTGAGACGTGTCTCGCCCCACAAATCCCAGGCATTGTGAGCTGTTCGTCTAGCTTGCCCGTTTTGACCGTTTGCCCGCCCGGGGCCGTGGCTGCGATAGTCGGGCATGCCGACGGCGCCAACCGGCTCCGGCGGCCTCCTCCAGGTCCATCCCTTGACCCGGGTACGGCCTGACCTCCGCACCAACACCCCCTTGCACGGTGCGGACGGCCGGAAAAGGTCCCTCGGCGTGCAACCAACCACGCCGTGGGACCTTCGGCCTTCCCGGGGAGGGGACGAGCCCGCCGAAGGGCTCAGCGCGTCCGGCGCGCGGGAAGGCGCAGCTCGAACCAGACCGCCTTCCCCCGGGGCAGCAGGTCCGCTCCCCAGCGGTAGGCCAGTTGGTCCACCATCCGCAGCCCGCGCACGGCCTGCGGTTCCGGACCGGCGTCGATCAGGCACGGCAGCGCCTTCGACGGGTCACGGACCTCCACCCGCACCCGGCCGGGCCGGCGCTCCAGCCGCAGCCCCACGCTGCCGCCCCCGGTGTGCCGGACGGAGTTCACCACCAGCTCGGTGACCAGCCGCGTCGCGGTGTCGTTCAACGCCTCCAGGTCCCACAGGGCCAGCACGGCCCGGACCACCCGGCGCGCGGTGGCGGCCGGCTGGTCGGTCGAGGACAGCCGCAGCTCCTCCAGCGCGTCATAGGAGAAGGGGCCGGTGCCGGGCGGGACGGCCAGCGCCGCGGGCGGTTCCTCCAGCCGCTGCCTGGCGGCGCGCGCCGTCGACGGTGCTGGGGGGACGGCCGTCGCGGCGCCGACCTGGATCGACGGAGGACCATCCCGACGGAGACGTTCTCGGGGCGGGGGTTCCGGTGATCCGGCGTCGGGCAACGACCGTGCGGGGTGTCCACCGGGTGCCATGACCCCATCATGATGGTCCGTGACACTCTGTGTGGGATGTTCGGTGAAATGGTGGAGGACGCGTCGGGAGGGGCACCGGCCGCCCCCGCCCCACCACCGAAACGGGCGGGACGGCCCACCGGAACGGAAAGGGGGCGGCGCGGAGCCTGCCACTCCGCGCCGCCCCCTGCCGCCGCCGCTCCCGCGGGCGGCGGCCTGCTACAGGGCCGAGCCGGCCACCCACTCGTCCCACGGCATGTTCCAGCCGTTGAGGCCGTTGTCCGGGGCGATGGTGACGTCGTCGCTGTTCTTGACGATCAGTACGTCGCCGAGGAGGGACTCCTCGTAGAACCACTGCGCCGGGGTGTTGCCCCCGCCGCCCTGCCGGGCCTCCAGGCCGACGCAGCCGTGGCTGACGTTGGCCGATCCGAAGGTGTCCGAGCTGCTCCAGTAGTTGCCGTGCACGAAGGTGCCGGAGGTGGACAGGCGCATCGCGTACGGCACGTCCGGGATGTCGTACTCGCCGCCGAAGCCGACGGTGTCCCCGTTCATCCGGGTGACCTCGTGCTTCTCCGAGATCACCATGATGCCGTTGTAGGTCGGGGTCTCCGGGGAGCCGGCCGAGATCGGGATCTCCCGCAGCACCTCGCCGTCCCGCTCCACGACCATGGTGTGCGCCTCGGCGTCCACCGTGCTGATCTGCGAGCGGCCGATGGTGAAGGAGACGTCCTTGCTCTGCGTGCCGTAGATGCCCTCGGCACCCTCGACGCCGCTCAGCCGCAGGCTGAGCGTGACCTTGGTGCCCGGCTCCCAGTACTCCTCCGGACGGAAGTCCAGACGGGTGCTGCTGAACCAGTGCGGCGCGATCTCCACCTCGGGCTCGGCGGTGACGGTGATGTGCTGCTCGACGTCCGCCTGGTTGGTGATCTCGCGGTTGAAGTTGATCGACACCGGCATGCCGACGCCGACCGTGCTGCCGTCCTCGGGGGTGAAGAAGCCGATGAAGGTGTCCGCCGCGGTGACCGTGGTGAAGGTCGCGGTCTGCGCGGCCTCCAGGCCGGCGGCGTCCTCCGCGGTGGCGGTGACGTGGTACTCCGTGCCGTTGGCCAGGCGGTTGACCGGCTGCCAGGTGGCGCCGTCCTCGCTCAGCTCGCCCTCGACCTCGTTGCCCTCGGCGTCGGTGACCTCCACCGAGGTGAGCTCGCCGTCACGGACGCTGACCTTGAGCTCGTCGGTGGCGACGTTGTCGGAGCCGTCCTCGGGCGTGATGGCCAGCACGGCCGTGGAGACGGTGGCCTCGGCGGAACCGTCGTCCGGGGCCCCCGAACCGCCGCCGGAACCACCGGCACCACCCGACGAAGCGCCGCCGCCACTACAGGCGGTGATCATGAGCAGGGCGCCGAGCAGCAGCGCCACCAGACCGACACCCCTGTCCCGACGCGGCCCCCGACCCGATATGCGCCCGGGAGCCCGCCTCCCCTCTGCCTGTATCAACTCGCACTCCCTCGTTCGTACGTCCGCAATCCCTACACGCGCGGACGTGGCCGTCGGTTCCCGTTCAGCAGCCCATACCAACCTCCTACGAGCAGCTCAGATGCCTGCGGGGACCGTCGGCGGGACAGCCGAGGGCTCCTAGGGCCACGGTCGCCGCCCCCCGCGTGTTCCGCCACCGCACGGGTGGACGGACACGGCGCGAGGCCCCCCACGGGTGACGGCGGCTCGCGCCTGGGCATCGCTGTTCGGCGCCCCGGAGCGGGGCGCTGACAGTCGAACGGGAACGCGTTCGAGGATACGTTTCGCTACTCCGAACGGTTCAGCGCGGGCCGCCGCCACGACGCCATCCGGACAGCCCCGAAAGGGCCCACTCGATCACCCGGGGCCACATCCCCTTACAATGTGCGCCCGATCCAACACGAGTGGTCACCGAACGGCCCTTCACGGGCGCCCGCAGCCGCCGGGGCGGGGCCACCGGGGGACCGTTCCGCGCCCCGGTCGCGACCGGATCGGTACAAGACCGGGAACAGGCTGTCTCCATACCGTTCCCGGCCGCGCGTGCAGACCCGGGCCGGAAGGGGAACGACACGGTTAACGGTCCGGAAATCGACAGGCAACACCAGGCCGCAACGGGGAGCGCGCACCGCGACGGCGGACGGGCCCGCGGCACCACCGCGCGGCCGGCGCGGGTAGGAGGGTCGGATGACCTCGTGGCACAGCACCGATGAGCGGCCGGCACCGGCACGCGAACACACCGGCGTCGCCACGGCCACCCCAGCCCGCCCGAACAGCCCAACCGGTCCAGCCGCCCGAGCGACCACAGCCGTCCCGGCCACCCCAGCCGTCCCGGCCACCCCAGCCGCCCCGGCCACCGCAGCCGCCCCAGGACGCCTGGCCCACCCGGGCGCCACCGGCACCCCGAGTGACGCCGCCACAGCCGCCCCGGCCGCGGAGCCCTCCGCCTCCCCGTCCGGCCCGGCCACCTGGGCGGTGCCGCCCGGCTCCGCCGACCCCCTCGGCGCCCGCCCCGGCACCGGCCCCGACGGCACCCCGGGCACCAACTTCGCCGTGCGCGCCGCCGACGGCATCGACCTCGTCGAACTCTGCCTCTTCGACGACGACGACGCCGAGATCCGCTGCCCGCTGTGGCCCGGCCCCGACCACGTCTGGCACGGCTTCGTGCCCGGCGTCGGCCCCGGCACCCGCTACGGCTACCGGGTCCACGGCCCGTGGGACCCGTGGACCGGCCGCCGCCACAACCCCGCCAAGCTGCTCCTGGACCCCTACGCGCGGGCCGTCGACGGCGAGTTCCTCGACCACCCGGCCAGCTACGGGCACGTCCGGGACTGGCCCGAGCCCTGGGCCGCCGACACCGTGCGCGACGACCGCGACTCCGCCCCGCACGTCCCCAAGGGCGTCGTCGTCGCCGACCGCGACCCGGCCGCGCCCGACGGCGACCTCGGCCCCCGCCCCGGCACCCCCTGGCCGGACACCGTGCTGTACGAACTGCACGTCAGGGGGTTCACCGCGCGCCACCCCGGCATCCCCGCCGAGCTGCGCGGCACCTACGCCGGCCTCGCCCACCCGGCCGCCGTCGAGCACCTGCGGCGGCTCGGCGTCACCGCGGTCGAACTGCTCCCCGTCCACCACCACGTCAGCGAACCCCACCTGCTCGCCCGCGGCCTCACCAACGCCTGGGGCTACAACACCCTCGCCTACTTCGCCCCGCACGCCGGATACGCGGCGGCCGACAGCCGCGGCGGCCAGGTCGAGGAGTTCCGCCACATGGTGCGCACCCTGCACCGGGCCGGGATCGAGGTCATCCTCGACGTGGTCTACAACCACACCGCCGAGGGCGGCGAACTCGGACCGACGCTCTCGCTGCGCGGCCTGGACAACGCCGGCCACTACCGGCTGCGCGCCGACGACCCGCGCCGCCACGAGGACGTCACCGGCTGCGGCAACACCCTGGACGCCGAGCGGCCGCAGGTCGTCCGCCTGGTCTGCGACTCGCTGCGCCACTGGGTGACCGAGATGGGCGTGGACGGCTTCCGCTTCGACCTGGCCACCGTGCTGGCCCGCACCCGGCAGGGCGTCGACATGTACGCCCCGCTGCTCACCGCCATCGGCCAGGACCCGGTGCTCTCCCGGGTCAAGCTGATCGCGGAGCCGTGGGACATCGGCCCGGACGGCTACCGGGTGGGCGGCTTCCCCGCGCCCTGGGCCGAGTGGAACGACCGCTACCGCGACGCCGTGCGGGACTTCTGGCGCGGCGCCGCCCCGGACGTGCGGGAACTCGGCTACCGGCTCACCGGCTCCTCCGACCTCTACCAGCACTCCGGCCGCCGCCCCTGGGCCTCCGTCAACTACGTCACCTCCCACGACGGTTTCACCCTGCGCGACCTGGTCTCCTACGCGCGCAAACACAACGAGCCCAACGGCGAGCAGGGGCGGGACGGCAGCGACGACAACCGCTCCTGGAACTGCGGCGTGGAGGGGGAGACCACCGACCCCGCCGTGCTCGCCGAACGCTTCCGCGCCCTCCGCGCGCTGCTGGCGACGCTGCTGCTCTCCACCGGCGTGCCCATGCTCACCGCCGGGGACGAACTCGGCCGGACCCAGCGCGGCAACAACAACGCCTACTGCCAGGACAACCCCACCAGCTGGCTGGACTGGTCACCGGTCACCGGCGACGCAACCGCCCCGGAGCCAGCCCCCGCCTCCGCCTGGGAGGACCTCACCGATCCGGCCGACCGCCGGGCGCTGCTCGCACTGACCACCCGCCTGCTGGCGCTCCGCCGCGCGCACCCGGTGCTGCGCCGGCCGGACTTCCTCACCGGCCGGCCCGGGCCTGACGGCCGCCGCGACATCGTCTGGTTCACCGCCGACGGGCGGCCCATGGAGGACGCCGACTGGTACGCCTCGGCCACCACGCTCGCCTGTCACCTGGACGGCGGGCTCAGCGGGCACACCGACGCGTGGGGGCGACCGCTCGCCGGGGACGGCCTGCTGCTCGTGCTGCACGCGGGCGCGGAACCGCTGCGGTTCGTGTTGCCCGGGCCCGAGTGGGCCGCCCGCTACCGGACGCTGCTGGACACCTCCCGGCCGGAGGGGGCGGCCGACCCCGCGCGGGATACGGGCCCGGCGCACCCGGCCGGCAGCGTCATCGACGTCCCGGGGCGCTGCGTGCTGGTGCTGCGCGCCGAACCGGCCGCCGCGGCGGAGGACTGACCCGCTCCGCGCGCAGCGGCGGGGCCGCGGCGCCGGGAGGGACCGCGGTGAGCGGCCGGGACGGGCCGGGGCCGGCGGCCGGGAGGGGCACCGGCCCCTCGACCGGGCGGAGGTAATTGACGCGACAGCCGTCCACGCGAACCGTAACGTGACCGTGTTATGGCGACCGAACCCGCTTCCCCCACCTCGCCTGCCCCCTCCTCCCTGCGCACCCTGCTGCGTCTGCGCCCCTACACCCGCCCCGCCCACGCCGTCCTGCTGGTCTCCATCACGCTCACCCTGATCGCCAGCATGTGCGCGCTCGCCATGCCGCTGGTCCTCCGGAGCATCATCGACGGCCCCGTGAGCAGCGGCGACTTGGACGCCCTGTGGCCGCCCGTCCTGCTGGTGCTGGGCCTGGGCGTCGCCGAGGTGGTCCTCTTCTGGCTGCGCCGGCACATCGTCGCCCGGCCGCTGGCCGACGTCGAGGCGCGGATGCGGGTCGGCCTGTACCGGCACCTGCAGCGCCTCCAGGTGGCGTTCCACGACCGGTGGCAGTCCGGGCAGCTGCTCTCCCGCGCCACCTACGACCTCAACCTGATCCGGATGTTCCTCTCCTTCGGGGTCGTCTTCCTGGTGGTCAACGCCGTGACGGCGGTGGTCGGCCTGGTCGCGCTGATCGTGATGGAGTGGCGCCTCGGCGTGCTCGCCACCGTCACCCTGCTGCCCATGGTGGTGTTCTCCTCGATCTTCGAGCACCGCTACCAGGTCGCCACCCGGCTCTCCCAGGACCAGAACGGCGATCTGGCCACCGTGCTGGAGGAGTCGGTGCTGGGCATCCGGGTGCTCAAGGCGTTCGGCCGGCACCGGACCATGGAGCGCCGCTTCGGGGAACTGGCCGCCCGGCTGCGCGCCACCGAGCTGCACAAGGCGCGGCTGCTGGGGCGGCTCTGGGCGGGCATCATCCTGCTGCCGGAGGCCGCGATCACGCTCTCCCTCGCCTACGGCATCGTGCTGGTGGCGGACGGTTCGCTGACCGCCGGCACCCTGGTCGCCTTCCTGGCCACCCTGCAGCTGCTGCGCTGGCCGATCGACTCGCTGGGCTGGCTGCTGGCGCTGGGCAACGACGCCGCCTCGGCGGCCGGCCGCTACTTCGAGGTGTGCGACACCGAGGTGGTCATCACGGACGGTGACGGCGCCCGCGGCGGAACCGCCGGCGACGGTGCCGGCGACGGCCGCAGGGCGGGAAGCGCCGGCCGCGCGGCGGGAAGCGCCGGCCGCACGGGAAGCGCCGGCGAGCCGACCGGCCGGCTGGTCTTCCACGACGTCCGCTTCCGCTTCGCCGACGCCCCGCCGGACACCCCGGACCTGCTGCGCGGCGTCGACCTGGAGGTCGCCCCGGGCGAAACGGTCGCCCTGGTGGGTCTCACCGGCTCCGGGAAGACGGCGCTGACCGCCCTGGTGCCCCGGCTCTACGAGGTCACCGGCGGCTCGGTGACGCTGGACGGCGTCGACGTGCGCGACCTGCCGCTGGAGCGGCTGCGCACGCTGGTCGCGACCGCGTTCGAGGAACCGATCCTGTTCTCCGCCTCGGTCCGCGACAACGTGCTGCTGGGTCACCCGGAGGGGACCGACGAGGACGTGCGCCGCGCCCTGGAGATCGCGCAGGCCGACTTCGTGGACGCCCTGCCGCAGGGCCTGGACACCCGCATCGGCGAGCAGGGCCTGAGCCTGTCCGGCGGGCAGCGCCAGCGGCTCGCGCTGGCCCGGGCGGTCGCGGCGCGGCCGCGTTTCCTGGTGCTGGACGACCCGCTGTCCGCGCTGGACGTGCACACCGAGGCGGCGGTGGAGCAGGCCCTGCGCCGGGTGCTGGCGACCACCACGGCGCTGATCGTGGCGCACCGGCCCAGCACGGTGATGCTCGCCGACCGGGTGGCCGTGCTGCGGGAGGGGCGGGTGACCGAGACCGGGACCCACGAGGAGCTGCTGGCCTCCTCGCCGTTCTACCGCTACCTGCTCTCGGCGGACGAGAAGGACCACGCGGCGCTCGACGCGGCCGGCCGGGACGGGCACCCGGACGGGAATCCGGACGAGCGCCCGAACCGCCCGAACCAGAACGGGAACGGGAACCGGAACCGGAACCGGAGCGAGGACGAAATGGAGGCGTCCCGGTGAGCGATCGGCTCGACACCGACCAGCGGCTGGAGGAGCGGCGCCCGGACGACGGGCCGGTGGCCCACCTCCCCGCCGACTCCGGGATCGGCGACCCCACCGCCTCCATCGAGGAGTTCAGCAACCTCCCCAGCGGCACGACCGCCGCCGAGGACGAGTGGCAGGCCGGCAAGGACCCGGAGTCGGTGCGCCGCTCCCGGGTGCTGCTGGCGGACCTGGTCCGGCCGCACGGCCGCCGCCTGCTGGGCACCACCGTGCTGATGGTCGCCCACAACCTGCTGAACCTGCTGGGTCCGCTGCTCATCGGCCTCGGCATCGACCGGGCGCTGCCGGCGCTCACCGGTCGGGACGACGCCGGCCCGCTGGTGCTGGTGGCCGGCGCGTACGCGGTCTGCGGGCTTGGCGGCGCGCTCGCCCGCATGTGGTTCGTGCGGGCGTCGGCCCGGATCGCCCAGGACATGATGGTGAACCTGCGCGGCCGGGTGTTCCAGCACGCGCAGCGGCTCAGCCTGGACTTCCACGAGCGGTACACCTCGGGCCGGATCATCTCGCGCGGCACCAGTGACGTGGACACGCTGCGCGAGCTGGCCGAGGAGGGACTGGACGGCCTGGTCAACGTGGTGCTGTCCAGCGTGCTGACCCTGGTGCTGCTGCTCTTCCTGGACCTGCCGCTGGGGCTGCTGGTGCTCACCGGCCTGTTCCCGCTGGTCCTCGCGACCCGGTGGTTCCAGCGCAGTTCCCGCCGGGCGTACCGGCGCACCCGCTCGTCGATGGCCGAGCTGATCGTGCACTACTCGGAGACGATGAACGGCATCCGCGCGGTGCAGGCGTTCCGTCGGGAGAAGCGCGGCGAGAAGGTGTTCGCCGAGCTCACCGAGACGTACGCGGCGGCGAACGTGCGCGGGTCGAAGCTGCTGGCCGCGTACATCCCGATGCTGAAGGTGGTCGGCGCGGTGACGCTGGCGGTGGTGCTGGCGATCGGCGCGGTGCGGGTGGTGGACGGCGGGCTGGCGCTCGGCGTGCTCACCTCGTTCGTGCTGTACGTGCGGCGGCTGTACGACCCGCTGGACCAGTTGGCGATGTTCATCAACTCCTACCAGTCGGGGGCCGCGGCGCTGGAGAAGGTCGCCGACCTGCTGGCCCGCCGTCCGTCCGTGGTGGAGCCGGAGGTTCCGCAGCGGCTGCCGGAGCGCACCTCGCGCGGGCGTGAGGTGCGGTTCGAGCAGGTGTCGTTCTCCTACCGGCCGGGTGTCCCGGTGCTGCCGCGGTTCGACCTGGTGCTGCCGCCGGGGCAGACCTGCGCGGTGGTGGGTGCGACGGGCGCGGGGAAGTCCACGCTGGCCAAGCTGCTCGCCCGGTTCTACGACCCGTCCGAGGGGCGGGTGCTGCTGGACGGCGTGGACCTGCGGCGGCTGGACAACCAAGGGCTGCGGCGCAACGTGGTGATGGTGACGCAGGAGTCGTTCCTGTTCGCCGGCTCGGTGGCGGAGAACATCGCGGTGGGCCGGCCGGACGCCACGCGGGAGGAGGTGGAGCGGGTGGCCCGGGCGATCGGGGCGCACGACTTCATCGCGGCGATGCCGGACGGCTACGACACCGACGTGCGCAAGCGCGGCGGGCGGCTCTCCGCCGGCCAGCGGCAGCTGATCTCCTTCGCCCGGGCCCTGCTGGCCGATCCGGCGGTGCTGATCCTGGACGAGGCGACGTCGTCGCTGGACGTGCCGGGCGAGCGGGCGGTGCAGCAGGCGATGCGCACCGTGCTGGCCGGGCGCACCTCGGTGATCATCGCGCACCGGTTGTCGACGGTGGAGGTGGCCGACCGGGTGCTGGTGATGGAGGGGGGCCGGATCGTCGAGGACGGCAGTCCGGCGGAGCTGATCGCCGGCACGGGCCGGTTCTCGGACCTGCACCGGCAGTGGCGGGACTCGCTGGTCTGACCGTCCGTCCCCGTCCCGGTCCCCGCCTCGGGGGCGGGCTCGTCCGCGCGTCCACCGCGCGGGGCGCACGGTGGTGCGCCCGTGCGCGCCCCGCGTGCGCCGTGGCGCGCAGAAGGGCGCGCGCGGGCGGGAAGGTGTGTGGTGGGATGTGCCCGCGATGGCGAGCACGTCCGCCGCACCCGCCCGCCCGTCGCCGCCGCACCGTCCACGCCCGACGCCCCGTCCACGCCCCGCGTCCCACGCCCCCGTCCCGTCTACGCCCCGCGTCCCACGCCCCCGTCCCGTCTACGCCCCAGGTCCCGTCCGCGCCGTACGTCCCCGTCCGGCCTGCCCCGTGAGGAGCCCGCTGGTGGATCCGCTCGCCCTGCTGTCCGTGGTGACCGTGACGACCGTGCTGACCGTCATGGTCCTGTCCCACCTCGGCGTCATAGGCGGCTCCACGCCCAGGCTCGGCGCGGAGTTCATACCGGTGCCGCAGCCGGCCCAGGACGCCGCCGCGCACTTCATGTCCCGGGGCGACGAGGCGTCGGCGATCAAGGACCTGCGCGCCCGCACCGACCTGGAGCTGGAGGAGGCGCACGCCGCGGTGCAGCTGATCGCCTCCGGCCGGCGGCTGCCGTTCTCCCCGGAGGAGGCCGCCGCGCTGCTCGCCGCGCGCCGTCCGGACGTCGCGAGCGAGATCGTGCGGGTGCGCTGGGAGCGCGGCGACGCCCGCGCCCTGAAGCTGCTGCGCACCCAGACCGGCACCGACCCGTACGCCGCGGCCCGCATGCTCGCGGCCCTGATGTCCCCCGCCGGCGGCCCCGGATGGTGACCCGTCAGCCGCCCCACTCCAGGTGCAGCCAGCCGGGGCCTGCCCTTCGCCCGCCCCCGCCGGCTCACCCGGGAGCGTCCGACCGCGCCCTTTCCAGGTACAACCATCCCGGAGCCTCCCTCTCGAGCCCCGGTACCAGGCGCCATCCACGGCGGTACGCCAGGTCAAGCGCCTCCGCCGCGCCAAGCTGCCGGTAGTAGCTGTCATCGAGGCTGAGGTACTGCACCGGCGGCCGCCGCCCGGTGCCGCTGCCCGCCCCCCGTTCAGGCCCCACCGAATCGCCGCTCTCCAGCACTCCGGCCAGCTCCGAGCGCACCCAGGCCGTGTCGTGGGACGTCAGCCGACGTCCCCTTCCGCCCCACATGGTGCGCCACGCCGCCGGTCGCAGGCGCTTCCTCCTGCTGACGCCCCTCACGATCTCGAGCAGGAACAGCACCGCGCCGTACGGCAGCAGCACGACGAGCAGCAGTCCGTACGCCACCAGGCCGACCGCCTGCCCCGTCCCGACGAGCCCCACGACCCAGCGCGAGCGGGGGCCCCGTGCCGACCACGCTCCATGGCCGTCCGGAACGGGCGGCACGTCCGGAGCGGCATACCGGAACCACAGCCCGAACTGTGGCTGCAGATGCGGGTCGGACAGCTGCCACCCGCGCTCCGCCGCCATGCGCACGGCTGCGGCCGCCCCGATGGTGGAGTACTGCGAGACGTCCAGTCGCAGCCACACCCCGGGCGCGTTCTGAACGCGTCCTGCCCGGCCGCCCCGGTCCAGCCGCGCCGCGATGGCACGTTCCTGCCGCAGAGCGTCGCGACGCCAGAACCGGGCCAGCCGCCGCGGCCCGAGGACGCGCGCCGTCTCCGCGTCCCTCCACTTCGCGTCCGATTCGGCCCACCACAGGCGCAGCAGCCCCCACGCCCAGACGAACGGAAGGTAGGCGGGCTGGAGCACGAAACGCAGGGCCAGCCCCACCCGGGAACGCGCCGGCAGGGGCAGCCAGGCGGGGTTGTCGGAAGGCGGCGAGAAATACGATGACGTGGGGTGACTCGCCGGCAGACTCACGTCGGTTCTCCAGCCTCGCGGTCAGCCGGCAGGCCGCTGACCGCCTCCTTGGATGACTGGGGTGTCACTGTGTTCACTATGTCAGCAAGCACGGACTGCCAGAATTGCAGGTCCCGCGGTTCCGTTGTGGAGAGCACGAAGACAGCGACTCGTTTACCTGCGGAGACAGGAACCCAGCATTCCACCTGAACGGACCAGGAGGCGCCATCGTGGCCGCTGGAGTCCGCCGCTGGATTCAGCGAGGCCTCATCGTCGCGCACATCACCCGCCGCGGAGGCATCCTGCGGACTCCATATCGTCCGCGCAGCCGCGACACGCACCACTGCGGGTCCCGCAGCCGTGGTTACCGGCAGAACCTCGACGTCATTCTGGCGAGCCAGCAGCTGATACACGCCGGCGGCGGCGACTTCCGCGTTCGGCGCCCCCAGATCACGAACGGTCACCGTCATGTTGGCACATGACCACCGCCCGCCGTCGAGCTCGACAACAGCGACACTGCGATGCACCGTGCCACCGGCCATCAGAAGCTCTCCGGATGAGTGAAGCATCGCCACAACAGCTTCTCTGAGCTCGGGATCCGCTCGCGGCCAAGCCTCCCCCGCCAACTCACGAAGCGACTCCATGCTGCGCTCGGGATCCGGAACCAACGGTATCTCCAAGAAAGCAGCAGGGAGCTGAAAAGTGAGCTCGCCGTCCGACAGAGCGGGAGAACCGTCGACTTCCCCGACTCGCACGACTACCGCCCTTCTTCGCCGGTGAACCGGTCACCGATCCAGTCCGCCATCTCACCCACCTGGTCGATCTGCCCCTGTATCGAGTCGGTGAAGGACTCAGCGATACCGTCGAACCCACTGGTGAAACCGTTGTATATCTTGCCCAATCCGCCGCCGACCCGGACAGCGTCAGACACCCAGTGGCCAGGGTCGATGAACTTCACGGACACATCACGGCCAAAGATCGTCCCGACCCGTTCCTGCACAGCACCCGCGATACCGGGAACCCGTGCGGGATCGATTCGCTCGACGATTGGCGCCAGAGCGAACCCGCTGCCCCCCAGGGGGTTGTTGACAAAGCGGTCGCCCATCCTCAGGGCGGCAGCCCGGACTCGGTCGGAGAAGTTGTCGGTGACGATCTCCCAACGCTGCTTCACCTCGTTCTCGATCGCTCGCGCACTCCCGCCCACCTGCGCCGCGATATCGGCAGCACGCTCCGCGGCATTGAGAGCGTCCGCGCCGCGCAGGAAGTTCGTGGGGATTGTCGCCGTACTGAACGACTCCCACGCGAAGCGGCCCACACGCGCGAGATCACCAAAGGGAACGAAACCTACCACATCGAACCCGATATCAACCAAGGAGCGGTCCTCGGCGCCAGCGGCATAACCAAGTCCGTGCAGGCCCAGGGCAAGAATGTTCAGGCCGGCACCAATAGAAGCGGCGGCCAGGGCGCCGATCCCGGTGGGTGCGAGAATTACGGTGAGGATGTCGCAGATACCGCTGGCGATGCCGATCCAGTCGCCTATGTCGTAGATCAGGTCCGCGTTGGCTTGTATCCAGTTCCAGACCGCGTCGATCCCCCGCCTGGCAGCCTCGACCGCCTCACCGAGAAGGTTCATGAAACGGTCGAAAAAGCCGGGCTCGGCGGGGGCGTTCTCGGAGGCGGCGCGGATGTTGGCGGCGGTCCGCACGGCCAGATCGCCGTGCTCGCCCTGGAGTTGGCGGGCGCGGGCGAGGACGGAGTCCAGTTCGCCGCGCGCCGACTCGACCTCGGCCGAGGCCCGGTTCAGCCGTTCCTGCGCGTCCGCCAACGCCGCGTCGGTGTCGAAGTGCTGACCGGCTAGATTCAGGTCCGGGTTGGCCTCCGCTCGCGCCAATCGCGACCGGGCCTCGACCGCCTCCGCCTCGTACTGCCGGGCCAACGCCTGGAAGCCGGTGAGCGCCGACTGCCAGTTCTCCAGCTCGCGCGTCGCCGCCTCCATGGAGGTGCGGGCGTCGTCCAGCACCTCGGGCAGCTCACCCAGTTGCCCGGAGAAGGAGTCGGCGGCAGCGCCCTGCCAGAAGCCACTGGCGTCGGCGATGGAGCGCAGCGTGGTGGAGGTCTGTTCCAGCACGTCCCGCGCGTCGGCCACCTTCTCCACCATGTCCGATATCCCGGACGGCAGCCCCGGGGCGGGATCGAAACCCAGCCCCGGGAAGCTGGTGGTCTCCGACATTCCGCTCTCCCCCGTTCGTCCCCGATGTGTCCCTACGAACCACCGCCCGGCCGGCGGGCGACGGCCGGCCTCAGTTCTCGCCCCGCATCACGTCGGCGATGCCCGGGCGTCCGCCCTCGGGCGCGGGCGCGGGCATGGTGGTCACCGGCGGGTCCTCGCCGCGCAGCCGGTTCAGGAAGTCACTGCTCGGCGCGGGCGCCGGCGTGTTCGTCACCGGTCCCGGCGTCGCACCCCCGGAGCCGGCCCCTCCGCCGCCCCCGTCCAGGCCGGGAAAGAGCTGCCCGACCCGGGTCTCCAGTTCCGCGTAGCTCGCCACCGTCTGCTCCAGGCCGCCGACCATGCCCGTGGTCAGTTCCTTCAGCAGGTCGACCCCGTAGGACCAGCGGTCCTGGAAGTCCGAGCAGGCGTCGTCCAGGCTGGAGTGCCCGGTCGTTCGTGGGCCGATGTCCCGTAGCGAACGCACCGCGGCGCCCATGTCGTCGGCGCACGTGCTCATGTTGACGACCAGGCGCGACATCCCGTCGAAGTCCACGTGGTAACCGGCCGACACGTCCCCACTCCCCACGTATGCCTGGCGGCGGCAGAGCCGGATGATCGGTCGTCATCTCACCACTGTCGGGAGGGTGTCGTCCAGCCGGACGGGTCTCCCCCGTGGCGCCCACGGGGCGGGGCGGGCGTGGGGGTGGGGGTGGGGGTGGGGGTGGGGGGTAGGTCGGTCAGGCGTTGCCGCGCATGACGTCGGCGATGGTGGGGCGGCGGGGCGCCGTCTCGGGGGCGGGGGGCGGGGCGGGGGCGGGCAGGGTGACGGGGGTGTCGCCGCGCAGCCGCTGGGAGATGTCGCCGCCGGGCGCCGGCAGGGTGGTGCCGATGGGCTCGGCGGCGGCGGGCGCGGCCGGGGAGCCGTCCGGGCTGGGGAACATCTGGCTGACGGTGGCCTCCAGTTGGGTGTAGGCGGCGACGGTCTGTTCCAGGCCGCCGACCGTGCTGTCGGCGAGTTGCCGGATCAGGGCGATGCCGTGGCCCCATCTGTCCTGGAAGTCGGCGCAGGCGTGGTCGAGTTCGGCGTGGCCGCTCGTGCCGGGGTCGAGCTCCCGCAGGGCGCGCACGGCGAGCTCCATGTCGCCGGCGCAGGTTCCCATGCTGGTGACCAGGCCGGCCATCGCGGCGAGATCGACCTCGTATCCGGTGGACATGCCCCGGTCCTTCCTTCCGTTCTCTCCGTCCGGCGTGTAGCGGCGGACCACCGCCGTCGCGCCGTCCTCACCGCCAGCTCAGGGTGCGCAGGAGGTCGGCCATGACCTGGCAGTACTCCGCCCAGTGGTGCAGGGAGACGGTGGTCAGGGTGACGACCAGCAGGCACGGCCGGCCGCTCCGGCCGGGCGGGGGCGGTGGGCCGTCGGGCAGCGGGACGTACGCCTGGAGGACGCCGACCGGGATCGGCAGGTCCGCGCCGGTGGGCGAGTGCTCGGCCGGCACGCGGACGCCGGCCGGCCGCTGTTCGATGGCGAGTACCGCCGGGCCGAGTGCGGTGTCGAGCCGGCGCAGGTGCCGGTCGAGGGAGTCCTTGTGCCGGAGGACGTGTTCGATGCCCTGCAGGGCCAGGCCAACGTTCCGCACGTCCAGCGGTTCGGTCGCCAGGGTGACACTGCCCATCGTCACCTCCTGGTCGAAGCGTCCGAAGCAGGAGGCCGAGTAGATGAGGCCGGTGCGTTCCATCAGCGCACCGACCCGCAGCAGTTCCGCCGTGGCCCACGCCTCGTTCTCCGGGCTGAGCGGGGCGGGGCCGGCGGCGGCGCGTTGCCGCACGGCGGCGCGGGCGCCGGCCTCGTCGCGGCACAGGGGCACCGGGCGGAAGGCGGCGGGGATGCTGAAGGCCAGGCGGGGGCGTCGCTTGTAGCCGGGCGGGCGGCGGGTGTCGATCCGGGTCACCGGGCCGCCTCCCGTTCGGCTGCCGCGGCCGCGTCCTTCTCGGCGCCGGCCGACCAGGCGTTCTCGAAGGCGGTGGCCAGGATTCCGGGGGCGGTGCCCATCATGGTGGTCTGGCGGGTGTTCTGCGGCACGAAGTATCCGAGCGTGCCGTCCGCGAAAATATCCGAGATGTTGAGCGACTGGACTCCGAGATCGCCAATTCCGACGTAGAGCCCGGCGGAGTCGACGCTCATGTCGGCCGCGCTGGCCCCGAATCGAGACAGAACTCCGGCGACGGGGATGGAGCCCAGGGCGTCCATGGCGAGGTCGGTGCGTGTGACGCCGGAGGCACCCGCCTCCGCCGCGACTCCATGGGTGATCAGGGCCGCCGCGGACAGCGCGGCGCCGGCGAAACTGAGCGGGATGCCGACGACCGCACCGGCCCCGGTGGCATCGAAAACCAGACCGATCAGGCTCACCACGGTGCTCAGCGTGGACAGGACGTCTCCCATCGCGGCGATCGAGTTCGCGTGGTCGCGGATCCAGCCCGCCATGGAGAGCGGAATCTCGAGGACGGAGGTGAAGAACTCGCCGGCCTCGCGGAGGAAGCCGTCCAGCAGTCCGGGTTCGTCGGGGGCCGTCTCGGAGGCGGTGCGGATGTTGGCGGCCACCCTGCCGGCCAGGTACGCGTGTTCGGCCTGGAGTTCGCGGCCCTTGGCCAGTACCGCGTCCAGTTCGCCCTGCACGGCGTCCAGTTCGGACTGTGCCCGGTTGAGTCTGTGCTGCGCGTCGGCGAGCGCCTGGTCGGTGTCGAAGTGCTGTCCGGCCAGGTTCAGGTCCGGGTTCGCCTGGGCCTGCCGCAGCCGCTCGCGCAGCTGGACGGCGTCGGCCTCGTGCGCCCTGGCCAGCCCCTGGAGGGCGGCGAGGGAGGTGCTCCAGGAGTCCAGTTCCCGTCCCACGGCCTGCAGGGACTCGAAGGCGCGGTCCAGGAGGTGTGGGAGTTCGCCGAGTGTGGTGGAGAAGGCCTCCGCCGCCTCACCACGCCAGAGGCCACCGGACGCCGAGACGCCGGCGAGCGTGCAGCGGCACTGGTCCAGCACCTCCGTGGCGCGGGACACCTTCGCCACCATGGTGGCGATGCTGGACGGCACCCCGGGCGCGGGATCGAATCCCAGCCCGGGGAAGCTCGCCGCCGTGGCCGACATTCCTGCCCCCGTGTTCTCTCCGGCTGTGTCCGCGTGGTCCGTGTGTGCCGTGCCCTACCGCCAGGGCGGCTGCTGTGGTGGTGGGCCCCACCGCGGCGCGGGCGGGCCCCAGCCGTGGGGAGGGGCGGTCGCCAGTTGTCGTTCCATGGCCGTCGCCCTGGCTTCGAGGGACCTGAGTCGTCGTCCGGTCAGCAGGTGGAGCACGACCACCAGGGCGGCCAGCAGCACGAGGAATCCCGCGGCGAGCGGCAGCCCGCGCACCAGCGCCACGACCGCCATCGCGGGGAGGACGACGATGGTGGACGCTGCCCTGGCCGGCCTGCGGCGCAGCCGTTGCAGATCGGCCTCCTGGCGCGCCACCCGGGTGGCCACGACGGGGTCGACCGTTCCGTGCGGGCCCACGGGAGGTGGCGGCGGGTAACCGAACGGCACGGAGTGCGCCCGGACGGCGGGAGTGTCGTCGCGCCTGAACACCAGGCCGTAGGAGTAGGTCCGTCGGGACTCCCCGGTGATCCGGTATCCGTAGAGGGAGGCCACGCGGAGCACGTCGCCCTGGCTCCTCAGGCCGCCGCGCATGGGGACCTCGACCAGGTCGGCCCCGTCGAAGTAGCGGCCGATCTCCTGGTCCTCCTGAGCAGTGGTCACCCTCCACCTCCCCACGCGCGACGCCGTGATCACTCAGAGCGGCGCCCACATTACTGACGGCGCATCACGGGTGCAAACGGCGATCACTCGACCCCCCAGAGTGACCGGCGGCGTGCCGGACGTGCCGGCACACCGCAGGGCCGCGGTCCTGGTGGACCGCGGCCCTGGGTCCCCTTCCCGGGGGTCTGGGGGTGTCGACGGGGGCTAGCGGAGATCGCCGTCGTCGACGTGGACGGAGTCGTCCGGGGTGGCGACCAGGCCGAGTTCGGTGGGTGAGCCGAGGAGGGGGTGGGACGGCAGGACGCGCACGGTGTAGCCGAAGGCGCCGGTGCGGTCGAGGGTCAGCGGGCCCTCGTAGAGCAGGCGGCCCTCCAGGTCGCTGCGGTCGGCGGGCTTCAGCGAGGTGGTGACCGCCTCGGTGATGCGGTCGGCCGAGTCGACGCGACCGGCCATCACCTGCACGTCCACGTCGCCAGGGCCGAGTTCGCCGAGGTCGACGCGGACCCGCACGTTGAGGGTGGAGCCGAGTTCGGCGGTGCTGCCGAGTCCGGTGGTCTCCACGTGGTCGACCCGCACGCCCGGCCAGGCCTGGCGCACCCGGGCCTTCCACGCGGCGAGTTCGACGGCCGCGCGGTAGGCGTCGCCGTCCGGGCCGGCGGCGGACAGCGCCCGCTGGGTGCGGGCGGCCGGGGCGTACAGCTCGGTGACGTACTCGCGCACCATGCGTGCCGCGAGCACCTTGGGCCCCAGGGTGGCCAGGGTGTGGCGGACCATCTCGATCCAGCGCAGCGGCAGCCCGTCGGGGTCGCGGGCGTAGAAGCGGGCGGTGACCTGGTTCTCCACCAGTTCGTACAGCGCGGTGGCCTCGACGTCGTCGCGGTACTCGGTGTTCGGGTGACCGTCCGCGCCGACGCCCTGGGAGGTGGGGATGGCCCAGCCGTTCTCGCCGTCGTACCACTCGTCCCACCAGCCGTCCAGGATGGAGAGGTTGAGCGCGCCGTTGAGGGCGGCCTTCATCCCGGAGGTGCCGCAGGCCTCCAGGGGGCGCAGCGGGTTGTTCAGCCAGACGTCGCAGCCCCAGTACAGGTGCTGGGCGAGGCTCATGTCGTAGTCGGGGAGGAAGACGATGCGGTGGCGTACGGCGGGGTCGTCGCTGAACCGCACGAGTTCCTGGATGAGCCGCTTGCCGCCCTCGTCGGCGGGATGGGCCTTGCCGGCGATGACGATCTGCACGGGGCGTTCGGGGTGCAGCAGCAGGCGCTGGAGCCGGCGCGGGTTGCGCAGCATCAGCGTCAGGCGCTTGTAGGACGGGACGCGGCGGGCGAAGCCGATGGTGAGCACGTCGGGGTCGAGGGCGGTGTCGGTCCAGCCGAGTTCGGCCTCGCCGGCGCCGCGCTGCCGCCAGGACTCGCGCAGCCGGCGCCGCACCTCCTCGACGAGGCGGCCGCGCAGGGTGCGGCGCAGTTCCCAGATGGTCTCGGCGGGGATGTCGTCGACGGCGTCCCAGCGGGTGTGCCCGCCGACGACCATGGCGTCCTCGAGCCGCTGCTGGCCGAGTTCGCGGGCGCCGAGGGCGCCGACCTCGGGGGCCATCCAGGTGGGGGCGTGGACGCCGTTGGTGATGGAGGTGATGGGGACCTCGGCGGCGTCGAAGCCGGGCCACAGGCCGGCGAACATCTGGCGGCTGACGCTGCCGTGCAGGCGGGAGACGCCGTTGGCGCGCTGGGCGAGCCGCAGGCCCATGGCGGCCATGTTGAACAGCTGGGGGGAGCCGTCGGGCCAGGTCTCGGCGCCCAGTTCGAGGACGCGTTCGATGGGCATGCCGTCGGCGAGGGCGTTGTCGCCGCCGAAGTGGCGGGCGATCAGGTCGCGGTCGAAGCGGTCGATGCCGGCCGGGACCGGGGTGTGGGTGGTGAAGACGGTGCCGGCGCGGACGGCTTCGAGGGCGGCGTCGAAGTCCAGGCCGCGGTCCTCGGTGAGTTCGCGTATGCGTTCGAGGCCGAGGAAGCCGGCGTGGCCCTCGTTGGTGTGGAAGACCTCGGGTTCGGGGTGGCCGGTGAGGGCGCAGTAGCGCCGCACGGCGCGGACGCCGCCGATGCCGAGGAGCATCTCCTGCAGCAGGCGGTGTTCGCTGCCGCCGCCGTAGAGGCGGTCGGTGACGTCGCGTTCGGTGGCGCCGTTCTCCTCTATGTCGGAGTCGAGGAGCAGCAGGGGGACGCGGCCGACGTGTGCCACCCGGACGCGGGCGTGCAGTCGGCGGTCGCCGGGCAGGTCGACGACGACCGTGGCCGGGTCGCCGTGCTCGTCGCGCAGCACGGTGACGGGCAGCTCGTTGGGGTCGAGGACGGGGTAGTGCTCCTGCTGCCAGCCGTCGCGGGAGAGCGTCTGCCGGAAGTAGCCGTGCCGGTAGAGCAGTCCGACGCCGATGACGGGAACGCCGAGGTCGCTGGCGGCCTTGAGGTGGTCGCCGGCGAGGATGCCGAGGCCGCCGGAGTACTGGGGCAGCGCGGCGGTGATGCCGAACTCCGGGGAGAAGTAGGCGATGGCGTCGGGGAGCCGGTCGGCGGCGGCGTCGCCGTCGGGGGCCGGCTGGACGGTCTGGTACCACCGGGGACCGGTGAGGTAGTCGCGGAGTTCCTCCGCCGCGGCGCCGAGTCGGCGCAGGAAGCGGCGGTCGGAGGCCAGGTCGGCGAGGCGTTCGGCCGGCACGGCGCCGAGCAGGCGGACCGGGTCGCCGCCGGTCGCCTCCCACACCTCGGGGTCGACGGACTGGAACAGTTCTCGGGTCTCGGGGTGCCAGGACCAGCGGAGGTTGCGGGCCAGTTCTCCGAGGGGCTGGAGGGGTCCGGGCAGGACCGTGCGCACGGTGAAACGTCGAATGGCCTTCACACCATGTGACCTTAGCCTCATGTCGGGGGGCGTGGAGGGGGTTTCCTGTTCAGAGGTTGCAGAATCGGCAAGGCCTTGCAATCTCTTTCACGGCGCGTCGGCGCCGAACCGCCCCCATACTGACGGCTACGACCCACTCACGCTGCGCCTTCGCGCTGTCGTCGCCTCCGGCCGCCGGAGGGTGTCGCTCCACGGGGGGCGGGGCGTGGCACCGGGCCCGTCCGCGGCGGCGGGTCCGGCCGGGTGGAGCGTGCCCGTCCGGTCCGGCCCGTCGGCCGGCACTACGTCAGGGGGTTGCGGGGAAGGCTTGCCGATGGCGCAACCGCACCGCAGTCCCCTCAACTCCAGCACTGGTTCTCCATCACGCGGAGACGCGGCACTCGTGGGCAGGAGAGCGGCCATGCACAAGCAGCAGCGGAGGCAGTCCCCCGGCAGGACGGCGCCCCCGAACCGGAACGCGCCGGAGACGACATCGGCACCGCGTCAGGCGGAGGCCCCGGACGGCGTGGAGGCCCCGGCCCCGCACCGGCCGGAGGGGCCCGAACCGGCTGGGCCGCCCGAGTCCGGGGCGGTGGTGGCGCCGGTCACCGCCTCGACTGGACGACATCCTGTCACAGCGCGACCGGTGGCGGAGGCGGATGTCCCCGGGGGCGGCGGCACCATTGACACGTCCGCCGCCGAGGGCCGCGCGACCGCCGACCGCACCCCGGTCGAACACGCTCTCAGGCGGGCCCGGCCCGCCGAGCCCGTCACGAGCCACGGCGTCGGGCGTGCCGCCGAACACGCCACCGAACACGCGACGGGGCACGCCACCGGGCACGCCGTCGCCGAGGGGCACCCGGAGGGCTGCCCGGACCGGGAACGGACCGTTCCGCTCCGTCCGCCGCACCCGCCGGTGACCGCGCTGGGCCGCATCCCGATCCTGGACGTCCGCCCGGACACCGGTCTGCCCGGGCGCCCGGTCAAGGCGGTGGTCGGGGAGGAGTTCGAGGTGTCGGCGACCGTCTTCCGGGAGGGCCACGACGCCGTGGCCGCCGGCGTGGTGCTGCGCGACCCGGCCGGCCGGGCGGCGCCGCCGGTGCCGATGCGGGAGGTGGCGCCGGGTCTGGACCGGTGGGCGGCCACCGTGGCGCCGACCTGCGAGGGCCGATGGACCTTCACCGTGGAGGCGTGGGGGGATCCGCTGGCGACCTGGCGGCACGCCGCCCGGATCAAGGTGCCGGAGCGGATCGACGTCGAGCTGGTGCTGGCCGAGGGCGCGGCGCTGCTGCGCGCGGCGGCCGAGGGCGTGCCGGAGGGGCGGGGGCGCGAGGTGGTGCTCGACGCGGCGGCGGCGGTGGCGGACGTGTCCGCGCCGCCGTTGAACCGGCTGGCCGCCGCCGTGGATCCGGCCGTGCTGGAGGTGCTGGCCCGTCATCCGCTGCGCGAGCTGGTGACCGCCTCCCGGCCGGTGCCGCTGCTGGTGGAGCGGGAGCGGGCGCTGTTCGGCTCCTGGTACGAGTTCTTCCCGCGGTCCGAGGGCGCCGAGGTGGATCCGACCGGGGCGCTGCCGCCGAGGTCCGGCACGTTCCGCACGGCCGCGCGGCGGCTGGACGCGGTGGCCGCGATGGGCTTCGACGTGGTGTACCTGCCGCCGATCCACCCGATCGGCCGGGCGTTCCGCAAGGGGCCGAACAACGCCCTGGTGGCCGGGCCGGACGACGTGGGCTCGCCGTGGGCGATCGGCTCGGCCGACGGCGGCCACGACGCCGTGCACCCGGACCTGGGCACGCTGGAGGACTTCGACGCCTTCGTGGCCCGCGCCGGGGAGCTGGGCCTGGAGGTGGCGCTGGACTTCGCCCTGCAGTGCTCCCCGGACCACCCGTGGGTCACCGAGCACCCGGAGTGGTTCCACCACCGGGCCGACGGGTCGATCGCCTACGCGGAGAACCCGCCGAAGAAGTACCAGGACATCTATCCGATCGCCTTCGACGCCGACTTCGAGGGCATCGTGGCGGAGACCCTGCGGGTGCTGCGGCACTGGATGGCGCACGGGGTGCGGATATTCCGGGTGGACAACCCGCACACCAAGCCGGTGGTGTTCTGGGAGCGGGTCATCGGGGAGATCGGCCGGACCGACCCGGACGTGGTCTTCCTCGCCGAGGCGTTCACCCGGCCGGCGATGGTGCACACCCTGGCCAAGGTCGGCTTCCAGCAGTCGTACACCTACTTCACCTGGCGCAACGGCAAGCGCGAGCTGACCGAGTACCTGACCGAGCTGTCCGGTGAGGCCGCGTCGTACATGCGCCCGAACCTGTTCGTCAACACGCCGGACATCCTGCACGCCTACCTTCAGCAGGGAGGGCGGCCGGCCTTCGAGGCGCGGGCCGTGCTCGCCGCGACGCTGTCCCCCACGTGGGGCGTCTACGCCGGGTTCGAGCTGTGCGAGAACGTCCCCGTCCGACCTGGGAGCGAGGAGTACCTGGACTCGGAGAAGTACCAGCTGCGGCCGCGGGACTGGGCCGCGGCGGAGCGCGCGGGCCGTTCCCTGGCGCCGCTGATCACCCGGCTGAACGAGCTGCGCCGGGCGCACCCGGCGCTGCGCCGGCTGCGCAACCTGACCTTCCACCACACCGACAACGAGGCGCTGCTGGCCTACTCCAAGCGGGTCGGGCCGGGCGCGGCGGCCGGTCCCGGCGCGGCGGCTGGCCCCGGCGCGGCGGAGGAGGACACCGTCCTGGTGGTGGTGAACCTCGATCCGCACGCGGAGCAGATCGGCACGGTCACCATCGACCCGGCCGCGCTGGGCGTGCCGCCCGACCAGGCCGTGACCGTCCATGACGAGTTGACCGGCGAGGTCTACCAGTGGGGTCGGCACAACTACGTCCGGCTCACTCCCGGCCACCGGCCGGCCCACGTCTTCACGGTTACCAGGAGCGTGTCGTGATCATCAACGAGCCCGTGCCGGACAAGTTCGAGGACACCCCCGAGCGGGAGCGCGACCCGGAGTGGTTCAAGCGCGCCGTCTTCTACGAGGTGCTGGTCCGCTCCTTCCAGGACAGCAACGGGGACGGCGTCGGCGACCTGCGGGGGCTGACCGCCAAGCTGGACTACCTGCAGTGGCTGGGCGTGGACTGCCTGTGGCTGCCGCCGTTCTTCGCCTCGCCGCTGCGGGACGGCGGCTACGACGTCTCCGACTACACCGCGGTGCTGCCGGAGTTCGGCGACCTGGCGGACTTCGTGGAGTTCGTGGACGCGGCGCACCAGCGCGGCATGCGGGTCATCATCGACTTCGTGATGAACCACACCAGCGATCAGCACCCGTGGTTCCAGGCCTCCCGGGCGGATCCGGACGGCCCGTACGGCGACTACTACATGTGGGCGGACAAGGACACCGGCTACCCGGACGCCCGGATCATCTTCGTCGACACCGAGGCCAGCAACTGGACCTACGACCCGGTGCGCAAGCAGTACTTCTTCCACCGGTTCTTCTCCCACCAGCCGGACCTGAACTACGAGAACCCGGCGGTGCAGGAGGAGATGCTGGCGGGGCTGCGGTTCTGGCTGGACCTCGGCATCGACGGCTTCCGGCTGGACGCGGTGCCGTACCTGTTCGCCGAGGAGGGCACCAACTGCGAGAACCTGCCGCGCACCCACGCCTTCCTCAAGCGGGTGCGGGCGATGGTGGACGCGCACTACCCGGATACCGTGCTGCTGGCCGAGGCGAACCAGTGGCCGGAGGACGTCGTGGACTACTTCGGGGACTTCCGTACCGGCGGCGACGAGTGCCACATGGCGTTCCACTTCCCGGTGATGCCGCGCATCTTCATGGCGGTGCGCCGGGAGTCGCGGTATCCGGTGTCGGAGATCCTGGCGAAGACCCCGGCCATCCCGTCCGGCTGCCAGTGGGGCATATTCCTGCGCAACCACGACGAGTTGACCCTGGAGATGGTCACCGACGAGGAGCGCGACTACATGTACGCGGAGTACGCCAAGGATCCGCGGATGCGCGCCAACGTCGGCATCCGGCGGCGGCTGGCCCCGCTGCTGGACAACGACCGCAACCAGATCGAGCTGTTCACCTCGCTGCTGCTGTCGCTGCCCGGCTCGCCCGTGCTGTACTACGGCGACGAGATCGGCATGGGCGACAACATCTGGCTGGGCGACCGGGACGGCGTGCGCACCCCGATGCAGTGGACGCCGGACCGCAACGCCGGTTTCTCCTCCTGCGATCCGGGCAGGCTGAACCTACCGGTCATCATGGACCCGGTCTACGGGTACCAGGTGACCAACGTCGAGGCCCAGATGAGCAACAGCAGTTCGTTGCTGCACTGGACCCGGCGGATGGTCGAGATCCGCAAGCAGAACCCGGCGTTCGGGCTGGGCAGCTACACCGAACTGCCGTCGAGCAATCCCGCCGTGATCGCCTACCTGCGCGAGTACCAGGACGATCTGGTGCTGTGCGTGGGGAACTTCTCCCGGTTCGCCCAGCCCACCGAGCTGGACCTGAAGGCGTACCGGGGGCGGCATCCGGTGGAGCTGATCGGCGGGGTGCGGTTCCCCGCGATCGGTGACCTGCCCTACCTGCTCACCCTCGCCGGCCACGGTTTCTACTGGTTCCGGTTGTGCGACGGTGCCGACGCCGGATCGCCGGCCGACGGCGCCCGCGCCGACGCCCCCGCCGGCCCGGACGGCAGTCCGGACGGCGGCCCGGCGGGCGGGCGCTGACGGTACCGCGGGGACCGGACCACCGCCCGACGCCAGCCGGACGGAAGCTCAGCACGACAGCTCCACGCACCTGACAGCCGTCGCCCCATCCGGGTCACCCCCCGATCGGTGGATGGAACGACACCGACCCCATGCCGAAAAAAGTCGGACATGTGGTCGCTTGTCTTTCTATTTGCTGACACCGCCGTCGCCGACACCGCCGTCGCTGACGCCGTCCGCCGCGCTCGCGGCAGCCGTGGACGGTTCAGCGGTGGGATGCGGGCCGCCGGCGGCGGAGCCGGAGGCAGCCCGGGGAAAGGATGTCATGTCGGACATCTCCCGGTACCCAAGCAGTACCCACGCGACCGCGAGTACCACGGGGCGCGGCGAGACGGGGGCCGGGGAGCCGGCCGCCCGCCTCGGCGGGGCCGGCTCCCCGGCCCCGCCCGCCGGCCCGATCCCCGCTCCGCCCGCCGGCCCGGCCTCCGGCCCGCATTCCGGCCCGCATTCCGGCGCCGTCCCCGGGCACCGCGCCGGTGACGGGCCACCGGCGGCGCCGCCGCCCGCTCCGGAGCTCGCGGACGGCCTGGTGCGGGCCGTGCTGCCGCTGCTGCGGGAGTGGCTGCCGACGCAGCGCTGGTTCGCCGGCAAGCAGCGTCCGATCAGCGAAGTGCTGCCGCTGTCCGCCACCCGCCTGGCCGCCGGGGATCCGTCCCTGCTCCACCTGCTGGTGCGGGTGCGGCAGGAGGGCGACGGCGCGGGAGAGGGGGCGGTGTACCAGGTGCCGCTGGGGGCGGGGAGGCAACGCCCCGCGCTGCCCGACGCGGCGGTGCTGGGCTGGGTGCCCGACGGCACCCGGGACGGCCTGGTGCTCTTCGACGCCCTGCACGCCCCGGCGCTGGCCGCCCTGCTGCCGCGCGGGTTCGCCGAGGAGGCCCGGCTGGGGCCGCTCGGCTTCCGGCGGGTCGTCGGCATGGACGTCCCGCTCGGTCTGCCCGCCCGGGTGGGCGGCGCGGAGCAGTCCAACACCTCCGTGGTCTACGGGGACCGGCTGATCCTGAAGCTGTTCCGCCGGCCCAGCCCGGGGATCAACCCGGACCTGGAGCTGACCCTGGCGCTGGCCGCCGCGGGCTGCCGGCGGATCGCCACCCCACTGGGCTGGCTGGAGGGTCCGCTGGACGGGCTGCCGGCCACCCTGGGGCTGCTCCAGGCGTACCTGCCGGACGCCGTGGACGGCTGGGAGCTGGCCGGGCGCGTCGTGCGCGCGGGCGGTCCCGCCGACCGCGACGGGGTGGTCCCGGACTTCACCGCCGAGGCGTACGAGCTGGGCCGGGCCACCGCCGAGGTGCACGGCGCGCTTGCCGAAACGTTCCCGGTTGAGCGGCTGGAGGCGCGGCGGATCACCGCGCTGGCCGACGCCATGACCCGCCGGCTGGAGGCGGCGACGTCCGCCGTGCCGGCGCTGCTGCCGTACGCGGACGCGGTGCGCGCGGTCTTCGCCGATCTCGCGGGCGCGAATCCGCGCGCCCTGGGCGGCCTGGCCGCCCAGCGGATCCACGGGGACCTGCACCTCGGCCAGGCCATGCGCACCCGCCAGGGCTGGGTGCTGATCGACTTCGAGGGGGAGCCGGACCGCACCCTCACCGAGCGGCGGCGGCCGCAGCCGGTGGAACGGGACGTGGCCGCCATGCTGCGTTCCTTCGACTACGCGGCCATGCATCCGCTGGTGGGCGAGCGGCTGCGCCAGTCGCCGGTGCGGGACGTCGCGGAGTTCGCCGCCTGGGCCGCCGACTGGTCCCGGGTCAACCGGGCCGCCTACTGCGCGGGCTACGCGGCGGCCGGCGACCGGGATCCGCTGGCCGCGCCCGCGCTGCTGCGCGCCTTCGAGACGGACAAGGCGATCTACGAGGTGGTGTACGAGGCCAGGCACCGCCCGGAGTGGCTGGCCATCCCGCTGTCCGCGGTGGCCCGGATCGCCGCGGAGCGCCCGGCCGCGCCCTGACCCGCCGGCCGGCGACCGACCCTCGACGACCATCCGTCCCCATCCGACCGTTCGAGGAGGCCCTCGTTGAGTTCGCTCCACCCGCTCCACCCCGAGCCCGGCGCCTGCGAACCCCCGGCCGCGGTCTCCCCGGAGTCGGCGCCGGCGCCGGTTCCGGGCACCCCGTCGCACCCGCCGCTGCGCGTCCCGCCCGCCCCGATGGACGACGCCGAGCTGTCCAGCCTGCTCACCGGCGCCCACCACGACCCGCACGCCACGCTCGGCGCCCACCACGACCCGGGCCGTGACGGCGTGGCGGTCCGCGTGCTGCGGCCCTGGGCGGAGGCCGTAGTGGTGGACACCGCGATCGGCCGGGCGGAACTGACGCACCAGCGGGACGGCCTGTTCACCGGCCTGCTGCCGTGCACCGCGATCCCCGACTACACCCTGCTGGTGCGCTACTCGGGGCGGACGCACCGGCAGGAGGACGCCTACCGGCTGCCGCCCTCGGTCGGCGAGCTGGACCTGTACCTGATCGCCCAGGGGCGGCACGAGCGCCTCTGGGACGCGCTGGGCGCCCGCGTCACGATCGTCGACACGCCGCACGGCCCGGTGACCGGCACCGCCTTCACGGTGTGGGCGCCCCGGGCGCGCGGCGTGCGGGTGGTCGGCGACTTCAACTACTGGGACGGCGCGGCGCACCCCATGCGCGCACTGGGCTCCAGCGGGGTGTGGGAGCTGTTCGTGCCCGGTGTGGGGGCGGGGACGCGCTACAAGTTCGAGGTGCTCGGCTGCGACGGCGCGCTGCGGCAGAAGGCCGACCCGATGGCGCGGGCCACCGAGCCGCCGCCGGCCACCGCCTCGGTGGTGGCCGTCTCGGACCACGTCTGGCGGGACGAGGAGTGGATGCTCACCCGGGGCACCCCGCCGCACCACGAGGCGCCGATCAGCGTGCTGGAGGTGCACCTGCCGTCCTGGCGGCCCGGGCTCGGCACCCACGAGCTGGCCAAGGAGCTGGCCGACTACGCGGGCGGGCTGGGCTTCACCCACGTGGAGCTGATGCCTGTCGCGGAACATCCGTTCGGCGGGTCGTGGGGCTACCAGGTGACCTCCTACTACGCGCCCACCGCCCGGCTGGGCTCGCCGGACGACTTCCGCCACCTGGTGGACGTGCTGCACCAGGCCGGCATCGGGGTGATCGTGGACTGGGTGCCGGCGCACTTCCCGAAGGACGAGTGGGCGCTGGCCCGGTTCGACGGCGCCCCGCTGTACGAGCACCCGGATCCGCGCCGGGCGGAGCACCCGGACTGGGGCACGCTGGTGTTCGACTACGGCCGGGCCGAGGTGCGGAACTTCCTGGTGGCCAACGCGGTGTACTGGTGCGAGGAGTTCCACGTGGACGGCCTGCGGGTGGACGCGGTGGCCTCCATGCTGTACCTGGACTACTCCCGGGAGGGCCGGGAGTGGCTGCCCAACGAGTACGGGGGGCGGGAGAACCTGGAGGCCGTGGCGTTCCTGCGGGAGATGAACGCCACCGTCTACCGGCGCTGCCCGGGGGTGGTGACCGTCGCGGAGGAGTCCACGGCCTGGGACGGGGTGACCCGGCCGGTGGAGTTCGGCGGGCTCGGGTTCGGGCTGAAGTGGAACATGGGCTGGATGCACGACTCGCTGGAGTACTTCGCCAGGGAGCCGGTGCACCGCCGCCACCACCACGGGGAGCTGACCTTCTCCATGGTGTACGCCTACTCGGAGAACTACGTGCTGCCGATCAGCCACGACGAGGTGGTGCACGGCAAGCGGTCGCTGGTGTCGAAGATGCCGGGCGACTGGTGGCAGCGCCGGGCGAACACCCGGGCGTACCTGGCCTGGATGTGGGCGCACCCGGGGAAGCAGCTGCTGTTCATGGGTCAGGAGTTCGCGCAGGGCTCGGAGTGGGACCACGACGCCGGGCCGGACTGGTGGCTGCTGGATCCGGGGTACGGGGCGGCCGAGGACCACCTCGGGGTGCGGCGGCTGGTGGGCGAACTGAACCGGCTGTACCGGGCGACGCCGGTGCTGTGGCGGTGGGACACCCGCCCGGAGGGGTTCGCCTGGATCGACGGCGCGGCGGCCGACGACAACGTGCTGTCCTTCGAGCGGCGGGGGCCGGACGGTGCGCCGCTGGTGGTGGTCTGCAACTTCTCCCCCGTGGTGCGCAACCGCTACCGGGTGGGCATGCCGCTGCCGGGGGCCTGGCGGGAGCTGCTGAACACCGACGACCACGGGTGGGGCGGCAGCGGCGTGCGCGCGGGCGGGCCGGACGGCCTGCTGACGGCCGAGCGGATCCCCTGGCAGGGCCGGGAGCACAGCGCCGAGCTCACCCTCCCCCCGCTCGCCGTGGTCTGGCTGACGCCCGCCGGCTGACGCGCGGTGCCGGCCGGGGTCGCCCTCGCCACCGGAGGGCCGGCGAGGGCGACCCCGGCCCGACGCCGCGTCCGTGAGGGCGACTGGCGCCTGTGAGGGCGGGGAGGCACCGGGGGGAGCGCGAAACGGGTGAGCGGGCGGGGGCGGGAGTTGTTCGGTTACCGTCCGCACGTGTCTGGTCCGCCGGCTCGGCGCGCTCCTAGCATGGGAACGCTCCCTCGTGAGAGCGCTCCCTTCCCGGAACCCCCTGCTCGGAGGTCGTCATGTCGCAAACTTGGCATGGACACAACACTGCATGGGGACGGCTGCTGGCCGTCCTCTCCGCGGCCCTGCTGCTGCTCACCGTCCCGATGGCGGACACCTCCTCCGCCCACGGCTCCACGATCAACCCGGCCTCGCGGAACTACGGCTGCTGGAAGCGCTGGGGCGGCGACTTCCAGAACCCGGCGATGGCCACCCAGGACCCGATGTGCTGGCAGGCCTGGCGGGCCGACCCCAACGCCATGTGGAACTGGAACGGCCTGTACCGCGAGAACGTCGCGCACAACCACCAGGGCGTCATCCCCAACGGCCAGCTGTGCAGCGGCGGGCGCACCGCCAGCGGGCGCTACAACGCGATGGACGCCGTGGGCGCCTGGACCGCCACCCGGATCCCGAGCAGCTCCAACTTCACCGTCCAGGTGCACGACGCGGCCCGGCACGGGGCGACCTACTACCGGGTGTACGTCACCAAGCAGGGCTTCAACCCGCTCACCGAGCCACTCGGCTGGGACGACCTGGAGCTGGTCCGGCAGACCGGCGCCTACGCCCCCGGCGCGGGCACGCCGTCCACCGAGCCGCAGCTGAACGGGGTCACCGTGTCGATCGACGTCAGCGCCCCGGGACGCACCGGGCGCCACATGGTCTACACCATCTGGCAGGCCGCGCACATGGACCAGTCGTACTACCTGTGCAGTGACGTGATCTTCGGCTGACGCGGGACCACCCGGACGCCCCCGGCGGTCCGGACCACCCGGGCGCCCCGGCCACCGCGGCCGGGGCGCCCGTCCGCCTGCCGTGCCGGCGGCCGGTCACAGCCCCCGGACGTTCAGCAGCAGGTTGGGGGTGCCGGGCGGCACGCCGGTGAGCGTGTTGGGCACCGCCGCGGCCTCCAGGGCGAGTTCGACCTGGGCCGGGGTGGCCGTGCCGTGGTCGTCCAGGTAGAGCGCGGCGGCCCCGGCGGCGTGCGCCGCCGCCATGGAGGTGCCGGACAGCGTGGCGGTGGCGGTGTCGCCGGTGCCCCAGGTGGAGGTGATGGAGGCCCCGGGGGCGTAGAGGTCGAGCACGCTGCCGTAGTTGGACGCGGTCGACACCGCGTCGCCGGCGGTCGAGGCGCCGACCGTGACGGCGGCCGTCACCCGCGCCGGGGAGAACGACGCGGCGTTGCTGGCGGAGTTGCCGGCGGCCACCGTGAAGGTCACCCCGGCGGCGATCGCGTTGGTCACCGCGGCGTCCAGGGTGGTGTTGGCGGCGCCGCCGAGGCTCATGTTGGCCACCGCCGGCCGGACGTGGTTGGCCGTCACCCAGTCGACACCGGCCACCACCTGGGCGATCGTGCCGGAGCCGCTGGCGTTCAGCACCCGCACCCCGATGATGTTGGCGTTCTTGGCCACGCCGTGCGCGATGCCGCCGACGATCCCGGCGACGTGGGTGCCGTGGCCGTTGCCGTCCTCGGCGACCGGGTCGTTGCCCACGAAGTCCCAGCCGCTGCGGGCCCGCCCGCCGAAGTCGCCGTGGCTGGTCCGCACCCCGGTGTCGATGACGTACACGTTCACGCCGCGGCCGCCCGGGTCGGGCCAGGTGTAGGAGCGGTCCAGCGGGAGGTCGGTCTGGTCGATCCGGTCCAGGCCCCAGGAGGGCGGGTTGGGCTGGGTGCCGGCGGCGCGCACGTACTGGTCGTGCACGACGGAGGCGACCGCGGGGTCGGCGGCCAGCCGGCGGGCCTCCGCCTCGGTCAGTTCGGCCGCGAAGCCGTTGAGCGCGGCGGTGTAGGTGTGGGTGACCTCGCCCCCGTAACGCGCCGCCAGCGCCGGGCCGGCGGCCGAGGCCGAGATCCCCACGGAGTCCTCCAGGGTGACGAGGTAGCTGCCGGGCACGACGTCCCGGGCGCCGGCGTTGGCGATCACGCCGACGGTCGGCGCCCCGGCCGGGGCCGCCTGGGCGGCGGCCGGCAGGGCGGTGGCGCCGAGGGCCAGCAGGCCGGCGAGCGCGCCGGCGAGCCGTCCGGTGGCGCGGCGGGTGGTGGTGATGGTGGTGCGCGTCCTTGCCATGAGGGGGCCTCCCCGTCGGTGGTGCGCCGCCGGGCCGGGGCCTGCCGACCCGGATGAGGAGGAGCCGGGCTCCGATCCGCGTGGGATCGGAGCCCGGCCCGTGGTGCCCGGGTCCGGTGGGGGTCACCCGCCGGAGCCGAGCGGTGGGTCAGGGACGGACGTCCAGCAGCAGGTTCGGGCTGCCGGTGCCGACCGAGGTCAGCGTGCCGCTGGTGGCCGCCGCGACGAGGGCGTTGCGGACCGTCGCCGGGCTGGCCGACGGGTTGCCGTCCAGGTAGAGGGCGGCGGCGCCGGCCACGTGCGGGGAGGCCATGGAGGTGCCGGAGATGGTGTTGGTGGCGGTGGTGCTGGTGTACCAGGCCGAGGTGATGGACGAGCCCGGCGCGAAGATGTCCAGCGTGGAGCCGTAGTTGGAGTAGCTGGCGCGGGCGTCGGTGCTGGTGGTGGCGCCCACCGTGATCGCCGAGGCGACGCGCGCCGGGGAGAAGGTGCTGGCGTTGGCGTTGGAGTTGCCCGCCGCCACCGCGTAGGTCACGCCCGCCGCGATGGAGTTGGCGACCGCCGCGTCCAGCGTGGCGTTGGCCGAGCCGCCGAGGCTCATGTTGGCCACGGCCGGCTTGACGTGGTTGGCGGTCACCCAGTCGACGCCGGCCACCACCTGGGCGATGGTGCCGGAGCCGGCGTTGTTGAGCACCCGCACGCCGATGATGTTGGCGCTCTTGGCCACGCCGTAGGAGGAGCCGGCGATGGTGCCGGCCACGTGGGTGCCGTGGCCGTTGCCGTCCGTGGCGGGCAGCGAGCCGTCGATCGCGTCGTAGCCGTGACGCGCCCGGCCGCCGAAGTCGACGTGCGAGATGTTGACGCCGGTGTCGATGACGTAGACGTTGACGCCCGCGCCACCCGGGTCCGGGTAGGTGTAGGAGCTGTTCAGCGGCGTGTCGTCCTGGTCGATCCGGTCCAGGCCCCAGGACGGCGGGTTGGACTGGGTCCCGGTGATCGACACGTACTGGTCGTGCACGACCGAGGCGACGGCCGGGTCGGCGGCCAGGCGCTTGGCCTCCCGCTCGGTCAGCTGGGCGGCGAAGCCGTTGAGTGCGGCGGTGTAGGTGTGGGTGACCTCGCCGCCGTACTCCTCGGCCAGCGCCGGGGCCTCGGCCGCGGCCGAGATGCCCACGCTGTCCTTGAGGGTGACGATGTAGCTGCCGGCCACGACGTCCTTGGCGCCGGCGTTGGCGATCACGCCCTCGGCCGGGGCCGCCTGGGCGGCGGGCAGGGTGGTGGCGCCGAGGGCGAGCACCGCGGCGGCGCTGGCGGCGGTGGCGGCGAGCCGCCTGGCGGACAGGCGGGTGGAACGCATCCTTGCCATCTGAGGGGTCCTCCTCATCGGTGGTGCGCTACGTGGGGGGTGTGCCGGATCCGGGCACGGCGGCTCTCCGACGCATCCAGAGGGGCGGGATGCGGCGCAGGCATGACGGGTCCGCGACTGTTGTTCGCCGGAGACCTGTTCGACCGCCAGGAAGAAGAGTGACCCACCGTCAGGTAACCATCAAGGGCTTCACCCAAAAGCAACGCCGAGGTCGCGTTGCGGCAACAGCCCGGACACACACCCCGTCCCACCAGCACCGAAAGGACCCATCCGCCTCAGTTCGGTAACGCGCCTCGGACAGCCGAAGCGGGCTGCTCCCACCCCCCGCACGCCCGCCGCACGCCCCGCCGTCGGCCCTCAGCCCGCCCCGCCGCCGACGCGGCGGCCGGCACCGGCCACACCCCGCCCGGGCTCCGACCGGTCCCCGCCCGATCCCCGGCCGCCCCCGCCGCCCGCCGCCGCCCGCCGCGGCCCCCCGCGGCCCCGCCCGGGGACGCAGATCACTCCCGTCCGGCCCCCTGTTCGACCGGTTGGAACGAATCGGACAGGTATTGTCAAGAGGTAAACGGATGCGTACGAGGTGGGCCGGAACCGACCGGGCCGGCCCCCATGGGGCGGCCCAGCCCTGCCCAGGGGCCGGGACGGGGCCACCGCGTGCGCGCGGAAGGGATTGATCGCCCGCTCCGGGTGGTATCTCCGCGGTGGCCCCCGCGGTCGGATACCTCCCCGAAGGCGGGTGGCGGTGGCCTGCCCGGGGTACGGGAACGGCTGAGGAACGGAGTGTTTCGCGTGGCGCGCAGCGTGTACGTCACCGGGGTCGGGCGCGGCGACGGCCGCCAGGTCGTCGAGCTGGGCCTGATGGAGCTGATGTCCCGGCAGGTGGACCGCGTCGGCGTGTTCCGCCCCCTGGTGCACGGCACCCGCGCCCAGGACCCGGTGGTCCAGCTGATGCGGCGGCGCTACCGGCTCGACGAGGCGATGCCCGAGGCGCACGGCATGACCTACGCCGAGGCCGCCGACCTGCAGGCCGAGTCCGGGCTGGACGAGCTGGTCACACGCCTGGTGGAACGTTTCCGCGAGGTGGCCCGCCACCACGAGGCCGTGCTGGTCCTCGGCACCGACTTCGCCGACACCAACATCCCCGACGAACTCGCCCTCAACGCCCGCCTGGCCAACGAGTTCGGCGCCCCCGTGCTGCCGGTCGTCGGCGGGCTCGGCGAGGACGCCGACACCGTGGTCGCCGAGGTCCGCAACGCCCACCGCGCCTACCAGGACCTGGGCTGCCACGTCGTCGCCATGATCGCCAACCGGGTCGCCGGACGCTCCAAGCAGGAGGTCCAGCGCCGCGCCGCCGCGCACCTGCCCGTCCCCATATACGTCCTCCCCGAGGAGCCGGCGCTGACCGCGCCCACCGTCGCCCAGGTGGTCGAGGCGGTCTCCGGAACGGTGCTGCTCGGCGACGGCGCCGGCCTGGCCCGGGACGTCCAGGGCTACGTCTTCGGCGGCGCCATGCTGCCCACCTTCCTCGACGCCCTCACCGAGGGCGCCATCGTGATCACCCCGGGCGACCGCGCCGACCTGGTGATCGGCTCGCTGGCCGCGCACGCCGCCGGCACCCCCGCCATCGCCGGCATCGTGCTCACCCTCGGCGAGACCCCGCCGGAGAACGTGCTGCGGATGGCCTCCCGGCTCGCCCCCGGCACCCCGGTGATCCGCACCTCCTCCGGCAGCTGGGCCACCGCCCAGCGGCTGTCCACCCTCGCCGGCCGGCTCACCGCCGACAACGCCCGCAAGGCCGACACCGCGATCGGCCTGTTCGAGCTGCACGTGGACGGCGCGGAACTGCGCGACCGCATCGCGCTCTCCCGCTCCGAGCGGGTCACCCCGATGATGTTCGAGCACGCCCTGCTGGAGCGGGCCCGGGCCGCCCGCAAGCACGTGGTGCTGCCCGAGGGCGACGAGGAACGCGTGCTGCGCGCCGCCGAGGTGCTGCTGCGCCGCAACGTCGTGGACCTCACCCTGCTGGGCAGGGAGGAGACCATCCGCAAGAAGGTCGCCGAGCTCGGCCTCGACCTCCACCTGGACCGTGAGCCGGCCACCGTCCCGGAGGGCGCCGCCCTGGTCGACCACGACGGCGCCGCCAACGCCGGCCAGGCCGCCGTGCGGATCGTCGACCCGGCCACCTCGCCGCTGCGCGAGCAGTTCGCCGAGACGTACACGGCGCTGCGCGCCCACAAGGGCATGACCCTGGACCGGGCCCGCGAGGTGGTCACCGACGTCAGCTACTTCGGCACCCTGATGGTCCGGCACGGACTGGTCGACGGCATGGTCTCCGGCGCCGTGCACACCACCGCCGCCACCATCCGCCCCGCCTTCGAGGTGATCAAGACCGAGCCGGGCACCTCCATCGTCTCCAGCGTCTTCTTCATGTGCCTGGCCGACCGGGTGCTGGTCTACGGCGACTGCGCGGTCAACCCCGACCCGGACGCCGAGCAGCTCGCCGACATCGCCATATCGTCGGCGGCCACCGCCGCCCAGTTCGGCGTCGAACCCCGGGTCGCGATGCTCTCCTACTCCACCGGCGCCTCCGGGGCCGGCGCGGACGTCGACAAGGTGCGCCGCGCCACCGAACTCGTCCGCGAGCGCCGCCCCGACCTGAAGGTGGAGGGCCCCATCCAGTACGACGCCGCCGTCGACCCGGAGGTGGCCGCCACCAAGCTGCCCGGCTCCGAGGTCGCCGGGCGCGCCACCGTGCTGGTCTTCCCCGACCTCAACACCGGCAACAACACCTACAAGGCGGTGCAGCGCTCGGCCGGGGCGGTCGCCGTCGGCCCCGTGCTCCAGGGCCTGCGCAAGCCGGTGAACGACCTCTCCCGGGGCGCCCTGGTGGAGGACATCGTCAACACCGTCGCCATCACCGCCATCCAGGCGCAGGGCAGCGACGCCGCCGCCGAGTGACCCCGACCACCCCGGCGGGCGCGGCACCGCCCGCCCGGGGACCCGAACCAACCGACCAGCCGCCCACCCCGCGGCCGACGACCGCACCACCCGTCCCACCCGCCCCACGGCACAGCAGCAGACCCACCCGCAGGAGGAACGCCGTGACCGAGCCCAGCAGGGTCCTCGTCCTCAACTCCGGCTCGTCGTCGGTGAAGTACCAGCTCCTGGAGATGGCCGACGGCTCCCGCCTGGCGGCCGGCATCGTCGAGCGGATCGGCGAACGCGGCGGCCGGCACACCCACCGGCCGATCGCCCAGGGCGGCGAGGTGCGCACCGTCGAGCGGCAGGTGCCCGACCACGCCGCCGCGCTCCGCTCGGTCTCCGAGCAGCTGGCGGGCGACGGCCTCGGCCTGGACTCCCCCGCGCTCGCCGCGGTCGGCCACCGCGTGGTGCACGGCGGCACCCGCTTCACCGAGCCGACCCTGGTGACCGACGACGTCATCGAGGAGATCGAGGACCTGGTCCCGCTGGCCCCGCTGCACAACCCGGCCAACCTCTCCGGGATCCGGGTGATCCGCGAGCTGCGCCCCGACCTGCCGCAGGTCGCCGTCTTCGACACGGCCTTCCACGCCACCGTGCCGGAGGCCGCCGCCCGCTACGCCATCGACCGGGACACCGCGGACCGGCTCTCGGTGCGCCGCTACGGCTTCCACGGCACCTCGCACCAGTACGTCTCCCGGCGCACCGCCGAACTGCTCGGCCGCCCGCTGGAGTCGGTCAACATCATCGTGCTGCACCTGGGCAACGGGGCCAGTGCCTCGGCGGTGGCCGGCGGGGTGTGCGTGGACACCTCGATGGGGCTCACCCCGCTGGAGGGCCTGGTGATGGGCACCCGCTCCGGCGACATCGACCCGGCGGCCATCTTCCACCTGCACCGGGTCGGCGGCCTGGCCGTGGACGAGATCGACGACCTGCTGAACCGGCACAGCGGCCTGCTCGGGCTGTGCGGGGACAACGACATGCGCGAGATCGGCCGGCGGATGGCCGAGGGCGACGCGCACGCCCGCGAGGCCTTCGACATCTACACCTACCGGCTGCGCAAGTACGTCGGCGCCTACTGCGCGGTGCTCGGCCGGGTGGACGCCGTCGCCTTCACCGCGGGCGTCGGGGAGAACTCCCCCGCGGTGCGCGAGGCCGCGCTGCGCGGCCTGGAGGGCTTCGGCATCGAGGTGGACCCGGTGCTCAACGCGGTGCGCGGCTCGGCCGCCCGCGTGGTCTCGCCGGCCGAGGCGCGGACCGCCGTCGCCGTGGTGCCCACCGACGAGGAGCTGGAGATCGCCCGCCAGTCGTACTCCCTGGTTCAGTCCCAGGGGTGACCCACGAGTTTCCGGGCGGCAGCGTCGCCGCTGGTCAATGGCGAGAGGTTCGGCTTTTCGTCGGAAATCTCGTCATATGTATCCCCATGTGCCAAAGATCTACGGACGGATAGAATCGACACCATGCGCCGAGCCAAGATCGTCTGCACCCTGGGCCCCGCCACCGACAGCTACGACCAGCTTCGCTCGCTGGTCGAGGCCGGTATGAACGTGGCCCGTTTCAACATGAGCCACGGCTCCTACGCCGAGCACGAGGCCCGCCTGGAGCGGGTACGGAAGGTGGCGGAGGACACCGGCCGGAGCATCGCCGCCCTCTTCGACCTCCAGGGCCCCAAGATCCGGTTGGCGACCTTCGCCGAGGGGCCGGTCACCCTCCACCCGGGCGCCGAGTTCACCATCACCACCGAGGACGTCCCCGGTGACGCCACCATCTGCGGCACCACCTACAAGGGCCTGCCGGGCGACGTCTCCAAGGGCGAGCGCATCCTGGTCAACGACGGCGCGGTCTCCCTGGAGGTCGTGGAGGTCCAGGGCCCGGAGGTGCGCACCATCGTCATAGAGGGCGGCGTGGTCTCCAACCACAAGGGCATCAACCTGCCCGGCGTCGCCGTCTCGGTGCCCGCCCTGTCCGAGAAGGACAAGGAGGACCTGCGCTGGGCGCTGCGCCAGGGCGCCGACTGGATCGCGCTGTCCTTCGTGCGCGACGCCTCCGACATCGACGACGTGCACCGGATCATGGACGAGGAGGGGCGCCACGTCCCCGTCGTCGCCAAGATCGAGAAGCCGCAGGCCGTCGAGAACCTCAAGGAGATCGTCAAGGCCTTTGACGGCATCATGGTCGCCCGCGGCGACATGGGCGTGGAGCTGCCGCTGGAGCAGGTGCCGCTGGTGCAGAAGCGCGCCATCAAGCTGTGCCGCCAGCAGGCCAAGCCGGTCATCGTGGCCACCCAGATGCTGGAGTCGATGATCGAGGCGTCCCGGCCGACCCGCGCCGAGGCGTCCGACGTCGCCAACGCGGTGCTGGACGGCACCGACGCGGTGATGCTCTCCGCGGAGAGCAGCGTCGGCAAGTACCCGATCGAGGCCGTCAAGACGATGGCCCGGATCATCGAGACGGCCGAGCAGGAGATGTTCTCCCGCGGCCTGCAGCCGGCCGAGAAGAAGCCGCGCACTCAGGGCGGCGCGGTGGCCCGCGCGGCGACCGAGCTGGGCGACTTCCTCCAGGCCAAGCGGCTGGTGGCGTTCACCCACTCGGGTGACACCGCCCGCCGGCTCTCCCGCTACCGCTCCCCCATCCCGGTGACCGCCTTCACCTCGGAGGTCGCCACCCAGCGGCAGCTGGCCCTGTCCTGGGGCGTGGAGACCTTCGTGGTGCCGTTCGTGCAGCACACCGACGACATGATCGACCAGGTGGACGCGGCCCTGAGCGCCACCAAGCAGGTCAAGCAGGGCGACACGGTGATCGTCACCGCCGGCTCCCCGCCCGGCGTGAAGGGCACCACCAACATGGTGCGGGTGCACCACATCGGCGAGCGCAGCAGCTGACGCGCGGACCGGGCGTGGTGGACACCGGCCACGCGGACTGACCGACGGCGGGGCGGTCACGGGGCGACGCTCCCGTGACCGCCCCGCCGCGGTCGTTCACCGGCCCCTCCCGCACGGGGTGACGGCCGGAGACGGGAAACGGCCCGGACGACGGGCGTCGTCCGGGCCGTCAGGGACCGTCACGGGCCTGAGCCCTCCGCGCCGCTAGAAGAGCACCCGGGCCAGCGCCGTGCGGGCCTTGGTCACCCGCGGGTCGTCCGGGCCGACCACCTCGAACAGCTCCAGCAGGTGCAGCCGCGCCTTGTCGCGGTCCTCCCCCGCGGTGCGCGCGACGGTCTGCACCAGCCGGTCGAAGGCGTCCTCCACGTGGCCCCCGACCAGGTCGAGGTCGGCCACCGCGATCTGCGCGTCCGGGTCGTTCGGGCGCTCCGCGGCGGCGGCGCGCACCGCACCGGCGTCCTCCAGATCGGCGACCCGCCGCAGCAGCTCGGCCTGGGCGAGCCCGGCCTTCGCCTCGGCGTGCGCCGGCTGGTCGGAGAGCACGTTGCGGAACGCCTGCACGGCGCCGCCCCAGTCGCCCGCCTCCATGGCGTCGTAGGCGGCCTCCAGCGCCGGATCCCGCGGCGGGGCCTGCTCCGCCGGGGCGGCGCCGCCCTCACCCGGCTCGCCCGGCGTGACACCGGTGAGGCCGAACCGGTCCTGGGCCAGCTGGATCAGCTGGTCGAGGTACTGGCGCACCTGCGCCTCCGGCACGGCGCCCTGGAACAGCGGCACCAGCTGGCCCGCGACGACCGCCATCACGGCCGGGATCCCCTGGATGCCGAACTGCTGGGCCAGCATCTGGTTGGCGTCGACATCGATCTTGGCCAGCACGAACCGGCCGGCGTACTCGTTGGCCAGCTTCTCCAGCACCGGGCTGAGCTGCTTGCACGGGCCGCACCACTCGGCCCAGAAGTCCACCACGACCGGCGCCTCGGCCGACCGCTGGATCACCTCCGCCTCGAAGGTGGACTCGTCGACGTCGACGATCAGCGGTACACCCTGCGCCGACGACGGCGCGGCGGCGCGAGCCCGCCGGGCCTGCTCGGCCTGGAGCGCGGCCTCACTGGCCGCCTTGACGGCGGCGAGGTCGACCACGCCGCTCATGGACATGTTCCGTGGCTGCATGCCTCAATTCTCCATGCTCCGCGACGCTGCCGTGGCTACGGGCCACGCTCCGTCGACGCGTCCCCCGGCCGGTCCGGGAGCCGCGCACGCCCGGACCGGTCCGCCCCGTCGCGTCCGGTGGTTCAGAACCTCGCCGGCTCGGCGTAGTCGCCCCACTCCTCCCGCAGCGCGCCGCAGATCTCGCCCAGCGTCGCCTCCGCGCGCGCCGCCCGCAGCATCGGCTCCACCAGGTTGCCCTCGCCGCGCGCCGTCTCGCGCATCGCGGACAGCGCCTCCCGCACGGCCGCGTCGTCCCGCCGCGCCCGCCGCTCGGCCAGCGTGCGCACCTGCTCGCGCTCCACCTCGTGGCTGATCCGCAGGATCTCCAGGTCGTCGGTGGCCGACCCGGTGTGGCAGTTCACCCCGACGACCTTCTTGTCGCCCTTCTCCAGGGCCTGCTGGTAGTCGAAGGCCGCCTCGGCGATCTCGCCGGTGAACCAGCCGTCCTCGATGCCGCGCAGGATCCCCGAGGTCATCGGGCCGATCGGGTGCTCGGCGCGGTCCGCCCCGAACTCCCGGATCCGGGCGAAGATCGCCTCGGCCTCCGCCTCCATCCGGTCGGTCAGCGCCTCGACGTACCAGGAGCCGCCCAGCGGGTCGGCCACCAGCGCCACCCCGGTCTCCTCGGCGATCACCTGCTGGGTGCGCAGGGCGATCTCCGCGGCGCGCTCGGAGGGCAGCGCCAGCGTCTCGTCGAGGGCGTTGGTGTGCAGCGAGTTGGTGCCGCCGAGCACCGCCGCCAGCGCCTCCACGGCCGTGCGCACCACGTTGTTGTACGGCTGCTGCGCGGTCAGCGACACCCCGGCCGTCTGGGTGTGGAAGCGCAGCCACTGCGCGCGCTCGGTGCGGGCGCCGTAGACGTCGCGCATCCAGCGGGCCCAGATCCGGCGGGCGGCGCGGAACTTGGCGATCTCCTCGAAGAAGTCGATGTGCGCGTCGAAGAAGAAGGACAGACCGGGCGCGAAGACGTCCACGTCCAGCCCCCGGGCGAGGCCGAGTTCCACGTAGGCGAAGCCGTCGGCCAGGGTGTAGGCCAGCTCCTGCGCGGCCGTCGAGCCGGCCTCCCGGATGTGGTAACCGGAGACCGACAGCGGCTTGTAGCGGGGGACCCGGGCGGCGCAGAACTCCATCAGGTCGCCGATCAGCCGCAGGTGCGGCTCGGGCGGGAACAGCCACTCCTTCTGGGCGATGTACTCCTTGAAGATGTCCGTCTGCAGGGTGCCGTCGAGCGTGGGGACGTCCACGCCCTGGCGCTCCGCCGCCACCAGGTACATGCAGAACACCGGCACGGCGGGGCCCGAGATGGTCATCGAGGTGGTCACCTCGCCCAGCGGGATGCCGGCGAAGAGGGCGTCCATGTCGGCGGCGGAGTCCACCGCCACCCCGCAGTGCCCGACCTCGCCGAGCGAGCGCGGGTCGTCGGAGTCGCGCCCCATCAGGGTGGGCATGTCGAAGGCCACCGACAGCCCGCCGCCACCGGCGTCGAGGATGCGCCGGTAGCGCTCGTTGGTCTGCCGCGCGTTGCCGAAGCCGGCGAACTGCCGGATCGTCCACAGGCGGCCGCGGTAGCCGGTGGGGTACAGGCCGCGGGTGAAGGGGTACTCCCCCGGCCAGCCGATCCGCTCGAACCCGGGGACGTCCGCCCCGGGGGGTGGCCCGTACACCGGATCGACCGGCGAACCGGACAGGGTCGTGGTGTCGACGTCGCGCTTGGGTGCGGCGTCGAAACGGGCCTGCCAGCGGCGGCGGCCCTCCTCGATCTCGGACGCGTCCATGTGATCCCGCCTCGTCCTTCGGCCGTCGCGTCCGGTGCGGAGTTCGTCCGCGCCCGGGCGTCGTCGATGAGGGTGTCGGGTTGTGACTTCCCTCATCGCCCGACGCTAACGCCGAAGTCCGCCAAGCGGCAGGGGTCGAACGGCGGGGGCGGGGCGGCGCGTGGTCAGGCGGCGCGCGCCGGGTCCTCGGCGCCTTCCGGGGTGATGAGGAACGGACGCGCCTCGGCGACCACGCGGCGCTCGGCGACGAAGGAGCACACCGGGATGGTGCCGGCCAGCGCGATCAGCACCATCTTGCCCACGCCCCAGTTCAGCCGCAGGCCGACCATGACCGTGGTGACCAGGTAGACCATGTAGAGGAAGCCGTGGATCGGGCTGATGATCGCGGACATGGTGTCGCCCCCGTCGAGCCCGTAGCGGATCACCATGGCGACGCAGAGCAGCAGCAGCATCACACCGGTGGCGTAGGCCATGGCCCGGTAGGCGTTGAGCACGATCGGCTTCATCGGCAGTGTCCTTCGATCCTCGCGCGGCCGGCAGGCGGAAACCCCCGGCCACCGAGCCTAACCGGGCGCTCGCGGCTCCTCGGATCCGCCCCCCTCGGATCCGCTTCCTTCCTGGGACCCGCCTCCCCGGGATTCGTCCCCTGGGAGCCCTTGGATCCCCGCCTCCGCATCCGCCCCTGGAGAGCCCTCGGATCCCCGCCCCCGCATCCCCCTGGAACCCCTCCGGAACCGCCTCCCCGCATCCGCCCCCTGGCCCCCCTCGGAACCGCCTCCCCGCATCCGCCCCGTCCGATCCCCTCCGCAGACCGGGGCCTTCAGACAGGGGCATGCCAGTCATGTCCACACAAACCCACACCTGCTCTGGGGGGACCCCCTGTTTCAGGATCCCACGCAGTGATCACGCTACGCAGCCCCCTCTTTCACCCTGTGGACAACTCGGACTTCGACGAGCGGGGAAGCAACGGGCTGTCAGAGCGGCTGGCTAGCTTCTTCCTCGGTCGGCGGGCGCACCGCCGACCGCACCGAACACCCCCTCCCGCCGGGGGCCGCGCGCCCGCGCGCCCCCCGGCACCCACGCGCGCCCATGCACCCGCATCCGCACAACGGGCGCGCGGGGCCCGCACACCGGGCGCGGGCCCTCCACCCCCCACCGTCAACCGAGAGGACCAGTTCTCCCATGGCCGGCTCATCGCAGGCGTCCTACCTCGGCCCGCTCCTGGCACACGGCGACCCCGACGACCTGCGGCAGCTCTTCGACCGCGCGGCGGACGTGCTGGTGCCGCTGGTCAGCCGGTCCGAACGGGTGCCGCGGGCGCTGGTGGAGGCCGTCCTCGCCGACGACGGCGGCCTGGTGGCGAAGCTGGCGGGAAACCACAAGGCGTTCGAGACCGACCCGTGGCTGCGGTCGCGGCTGGCTGCGTCGGGGCACCCGGTGGTGGCGCTGGCCGCCCTCCGGTCGGCGCTCTGGGAACTGCGCGACCTGCGGACGCTGCTGGCCTCGGCCGACCCCGCCGACCCTCGCTGGACCGCGCCCGCCGGCCCGGTGGACACCCTGCTGCGGATCAGCCCGGCCAAGCAGCCCGCCGCCCCCACCAGGCTCGGGCTGCGAGCGGCCGTGGTCTCGCCGTTCCCCGAGCTGGTCCAGCACGTCCTGGCCGGCAGCCCGGTCAGCGACGACCTGACCCGCGCGGAGCGGTCCCGCGCCCTGCTGTCCCTGCTCGCCCACGGCGGTCCCGAGTCGCTGGCGCGGGCGCTCGACGACCCGGCCGTCCGCTCGCGGCTCGGCGGGGAACTGGCCGGGCTCGGTGACGCGGCGCTGCGCGGGCCGGCCGGCGTCGCGGAGCTGCGGGCCGCCGTGGAGGCCGCGGAGGGCACGCGGGGCGCGATCGAGGAGCTGTACGCCGACCCGCGGCAGGCGGAGACCTCGCTCTCGCTGCGGGACGCCCTCGACTGGCCGGCCGTGACCGCCGCCGCGGCGGCCCGCCCGTTCGGGCCGGCGGCGGTCGCGGCGCTGGCGGCTCGGGCGGACTGCCCGGACCCGGTGCTGACGGCGCTGTGCGCGGCGCACCCGAAGCCCGGCGACCTCCTGGAGAGCATCACCCGCCCGATCCCGCTGGCCGCGCTGTCGGCGCTGCCGGCCGCCAGGGTCACGGTGAAGGCGCTGACCACGGTGGTCCGCCGGGGCCTGGGCCGGACCGTGTCGGGGGCCGAACTGCCGCACGCCCGCCCCGCGCAGGCCGTGCTCCAGGTGGCGCAGGACACCCGGGCGGCCACCGACGCCGAGCGGGCCGAGTGGGCCGCCTTCCGCGCCGGGCTGTCCACGCTGGTCGCCGAGCGGCTCGGCAGCGACGTGGCGGCCTGGCGGGTGGTGCGGCAGCGGCTGGGCCGCTTCCGCGGGACGGTCGTCGACCTGCTCGACGACGCGGCGGCCCGGGCCGCGCGGGGCGAGGGCGCCGAGGGCGGGGCGTGGCCCGAGGCGGCGGGGCTCCCGGACTTCACCGAGGCGCCCCGGCTGCGGGCCGGCCGGGCGGCGTTCCTGACGCTGCTGGACGCGGCGGCCCCCGAGGTGCAGTGGTCGCTGCTGGCCCACCTGGACGACCGGACCGCGTACGACCTGCTGGTGCTGGGGACCTGGCGGCCGGAGTGGCTCGACCTGGCGCTGGCCGGCGACCGGCGGCGCGACCGGCTGCTGCTCTCCCGGCGGCGGGACCTGCCCGCCCACGCGGTGACCGCGCTGGCCGCCCTGGACGACCCCGAGGTCAACGTCGGGCTGGTCTACCAGCGGCACGCCGGCTGGGAGGACCGGCTGGCCCTGGTGACCGGCCGGCCGTTCGCCCCGGGCCGCGCCGAGCGGCTGCCCGTGCACGCCGCGGCCCGTGCCGCGCTCGGCCAGGTGACCGCCCGGCGGGACCGCAAGATCTGGCTGGCGCCGTGGATCGGCAGCGGCGATCCGGAGCTGGTCGAGCTGTGCCTGGCGCACTCCCCGGTCAGCTCGCGCAACCTCCAGCTGCGGCTGGCGCTCGGCTTCTGGGAGCACGACGGGCCGGAGGGGCTGCGGGAGAGGGTGCCGGACTGGTTCGCCGACTCGGTGCTCATCCTCGTCGAGACCCTGCTGGCCGAACCCGACCGGGAGGCCGCCCTCGGGCGGATGCGGGAGGCCGTGCGCGAGGCGGACTCCACCAAGCACCTGGCGCGGCGGATGCGCCAGCCGGCGGCCGAGCACCGCCTGGCGGAGTGGATGCGGGTGGAGGGGTTCGTCTGGGACTGGGACGAGATCCTGGCCGAGCACCTCGCCAAGCCGCTGCCGGCGTCCCGGGTGCGGGAGCTGGCCGCGATGGCCGGCTGCCCGGAGCGGCTGCGGGACGGCGTCCCCAAGCTGAGCCGGGGTGAGCAGCGGGCGTACCAGCGCCTGGTGGAGGGGCAGCCGGTCGACGCGGTGCTGCAGCGGGTCGCCCTCACCGAGCCGGAGCCGGGGCGGACGTCGTGGGCGGAGGAGGCCGTCCGGCGGGGGCTGCTGACCCGGGCGGACCTGCTGCGGCACGGGCGTCCCGGCCGGGTGGCGCTGGAGCTGGCCCTGCCGGAGGCCGAGGCGGACGCCGACGCCCACCCCGGGGCCGACGCCCGCACCGGGGCCGACGCCCACGCCGGGGCCGACGCCCACGCCGAGCTGGACGCGCTGGTCCGCAAGTACCTCGACGGCAACCCGGAGGCCTGGGTGCTGGTGCTGCGCACCCTGCCGGAGTTCGCCGACAGCCTGCCGGAACTGCTGTTCGCGGCCTCCCTCATCACCCGGTGACCCTCCCCGCCGACCCTCGCGGCACCCTCCCGACCGCCCTCCCCGCCGGCCGACCGGCGGCCCTCGACGCTCCGAAGGACACCCCCATGACGCAGGTAACGGGGCAGCCCCGGCACGCCCCGACCCGACGGGTCATCGACCTGTCCGACCGGCGGGCGCTGCTGGCCTGCCGGCCGGAGGACCCGGCGGTGGTCGAGGAGGCGCGCGCGCTCAAGGAGGCCGCGCTGCTGGACTTCGGCATCCGGGACAGCGTGGTCTGCTCCTGGCTGTACGCCAAGTGCCACCACCACATCCCCACCACGGCCGTGGACACCGCCGCGGTGGTGGCCAGCGGTGACGGCAGCTGTCTGCTGCTGTACAACCCGGAGTTCTTCGTGCGGATCGGGCCGAGCGGGGTGCGGTTCGTGCTGTTCCACGAGGCCCGCCACCTGATCCACCGGCACCTGTACGTGGCCGAGGCGCTGCGCACCGACCCGCTGTTCGAGCTGGCGGCCGAGGTGAGCATCAACCACGTCGCCATGGTCCGGCTGGGGCGCACCGAGCTGCCCACCCGGGCGGTGCCGGACGGCGCGGGCGGCACCCGTCGGGAGCCGGTCGGCGTGGATCCGCGCGAGGTCCACCGGATGTACGCCGAGGACCTGCGCGAGCAGGGGTTGGCGCCGCTGCCGTACGAGGAGTTCACCGCCACCGACCTGACGGTCTACGGGCAGCTGAGGCGGATGCGGAACCCGCCCCGCCCGTCCGCCGTCTGCGTCCACCTGCGGGCGGGCGACGGCACCGGCCCAGCCGTGCCGATGGACGCCGAAACGATCGAGCGGGTGGTGGGGCAGGCGCTCGCCGAGGCGATGCGGGCGGCGCTGCGCGGCGAGGGGGTCGCCCGTGACGAACTGCTGGACCTGGCGGACCGTTCCACCGGCGGCGGGGACCGGCTGCGCCGGATGTGGGGCCGCATGGGCCTGGCGGCGCTGCGCGGCGAGACGCCCCGGACGGCGCGGGTGGACTGGTGGAAGCGCTGGCTCGCCGACACCCTCGGCTCCAAGCTGAGCGAGGGCGAGCGCCTGGTCTACCCAAGGAAGCAGGGCGCCGTGCTGCTCGCCCTCGGACACGATCCGGTGCTCTCCCGGCGCGGCCGGGAACGCACCAAGGTGGTGCTGATCGCCCTGGACACCTCCGGCTCGATGCCGCAGGAGGTGATCGACTGGATCACCACTCTGGTCGGCCGGACGGACGGGGTGGAGAGCCACTGGCTGAGCTTCGACGGCATCGTCATGCCGTTCGTGCCGGGGGAGCGGGTGCGCGGCGGTGGCGGCACCGACTTCCAGAACGTCGTGGACTACGCGGAGGGCCGCCTCGCCGTGAACGGGCGACGGTTCGAGGAGCGGCCGGACGCGGTGATCGTGGTCACCGACGGCTACGCGCCCCGGGTGACGCCGGAGCGGCCGGACCGCTGGATCTGGCTGATCACCGACGGCGGGGACGACTGGCCGGAGCGGCACGACCCGCCGATGGCCTGCCACCGGGTGACCACCGGGGACAGCTGACCCGTCCGGCCGCCACTCCTCCCGCGCGCCCTCAACAGGCCGCCCGCCCCGCCCGCCCATTCGCAGGCCCCACCGGCCCCGACGCCCACCCCGAACGACGAGGAAGCAGACGACCGTGAGCTCCGTGCAGACCACGTCCCGCCCCGTGACCGAGCAGGCCGAAGGCGCGGCCGAGGCCCACACCGAGACCGCTGCCGGTGCCGGCACCGCGTCCCCGGGCGGCCCGGTTCCGCGGTCCGCCCGCGGCGGGGCCGCGTCCACGCCCCGCTGGCGGCCCAACGCCACCTACCCGCGGCGACCGGAGGGCGCCGACGCCGGCGCCCGTCTCGAACAGTTCATCGACGCCATGATCACCATGGGGCAGACCGGGCAGGTCTTCGGCGAGCACGGCATCGGCAAGACCTCCACCTTCCTCAGCCACATCCCCCGCCGGCACCCCGGCACCACCGTGGTGCTGGTGCCGGCCGCCAACCTCACCCCCGACGACCTGCTGGTGAACGCGCCGGTGCGGGACCCGCGCAGCGGTGAGCTGGTGCTCACCCAGCTGATCATGGCCCAGCTCACTCCCGGCAAGCCGTTCGTCCTGCTCATCGACGACTCCCTGCAGGCCGGCGACACCATCCAGTCCCAGCTGATGCAGATCGCCTGCGACTGGACCCTCGGGGAGCACGACCTGCGCGCCCTCGGCTGCGTCGGCGTCTTCCTCACCGACAACGAGTCACTGGCCGAGACCAGCGCCCGCCGGAGCGACCTCGCCATCCTGGACCGCATGGTCACCCTGCGGATCACCGCCGCCGACACCGCCTGGCGGTACAAGCTGGCCGAGCGGTACCCCGACTGGGACCTCACCGAGGTGTTCCGGATCTGGGCGGGCCTCAGCCCGCACCTGCGCTCGCTGTTCTCCCCGCGCACCCTGGAACACGTCCTGGACTGCGCCCGCGCCGAGTTCCCGCTGTCCTGGGGCCTGCCCCTGGTCGGCGGCCACCGCCTGCGGCTGCGGGACGTGGCCGAGAACGGCAAGCCCGGCCCGGACCACACCACCGAGATCCTGGACCGGATCGCCGACGCCCTCGGCGTGCGCAACCCCCGCACCGTCGCAGACCCGGTGCGCCGCATCCTGCGCACCGCCATCCGGCAGGGCTGGTCCGTGCTGCTCCAGGGGCCTCCCGGCTGCGGCAAGACCCAGATCACCAAGCAGGTGGCGCGGGAGGAGACCGGCCGGGACCCGGTGTACTTCTCCCTGCCGGTGACCAACGTCGAGGACCTGTGCGTGCCGATCCCCACCCCCGACGGCACCCTGGACACCCTGCTCAGCCGCTCGCTGGTCGGCCCCGAGCCCAAGGTCATCGTCTGGGACGAGTACAACCGGCCGAAGGACAAGGCCACCTTCGCCAAGCTGATGGAGATCACCCAGGAGCGGTCGCTCGCCGGCCGGCCGATACCCAACCTGCGCGCCCAGGTGGCGCTGCAGAACCCGCCGTACCACCTCGGCCGCAAGCTCCAGGTGAGCGGCAACAACGTGGCGCAGGCCAGCCGCTTCACGGTGAGCTACGAGGTGCGCCCCGAGGACATCCCGGCGGGCCAGTGGCTGGTCGACACCTACGGCGAGGTCGCCGAGACGGTCCTGGAGTGGTGGCACAACGACATCGACGACGAGGGCCGGCAGTGGGTCACCAAGCGGACCCTGGAACGGCTGATCCGGCTGCACCAGGCCGGGCTGCCGCTGGAGACCGGGCTGATCTACCTCGGTCAGGGCGAGTACGCCCCGGTGCCGCTGGCCCAGCTGGAGGCGAGGCTGGCCGACCGGAGCAAGGCGGTCGGCATGCGGGAGCTGGCGCGGGACGTGGACGCCTGGGAGGCCCGGCTGGCCGCCGCCTCGGAGACCTCCGCCGAGGGCACCAACGACACCGACCTGGTGCACCAGATCCTCGCCAACGCCGAGGTCTCCCAGCTCAGGCGGCACCGGGACGTGGTGGCCCGGCTGCTCCGCCACCTGCCGCCCAAGCTGCGCGCCACCTACCTGGTGGGGCAGACACCGGAGAAGCAGCGGTTCTGGGTGGCCGCGCTGGCCCGGATGGCGGAACTGGCCGAGGCGGCCGGTCCGGCGGGGACGGGCCGGGCGCGGAGCGGCCGGCGCCGGACGGCGCCCCGCCAGAGTTGACCGGCCACCGCCGGGCCGCTCCTACGCGGGGCGGCCCGGCGGTGTTCCGGCGGTCCGGTGTCCCGGTGTCCGGTGTTTCGGTGTCCCGGGCCGGTCACCCGTACCGCTCGTAGTCCTCGTCCTCGTCCGCGTCCTCGTCGTCCTCCGGGTCCGGGGCGTCCGGATCGACGAAGTCACCGGCAGACACCCGCAGCTTGCGCAGGTCCCAGAAGATCCGCTCGCAGGTCTCGGCGTCGTAGTCGCCCATGCCGAAGTGCACGTCGCTCAGCGCCGCGGTCGCCTTCTCCACCACCTCGGCGCCCGCCTCGGTGATGGCGGCCAGCACCCCGCGGCCGTCGCGGGGGTTGCGCCGGCGGACGACGTAACCGCTGCGCTCCAGCCGGTCCACCGTGTTGGTGACGCTGGTGGGGTGCACCATCAGCCGCTGCCCGATCTTGGACAGCGGCAGTTCCCCGGCACGGCTGAAGGTGAGCAGCACCAGGGCCTCGTAACGGGCGAAGGTGAGGTCCATGCGCTTGAGGACGGCGTCGCACCGGGCCAGCAGGATCTGCTGGGCGCGCATGATCGAGGTGATCGCGGCCATCGACGGCACCCTCCCCCACCGCCGCGCCCAGAGCTGGTCGGCGCGCGCGATGGGGTCGAAGGGCAGCTTCAACGGCTTGGACACGCGTCCCACCGTACCCGGCGGTACGGACCACGCCTCGGGCGGTGGTGTGGTATTGGGCCCTGGCGGGCCAGGTCGCCGCGGGGGCGGGTCACCGCTCGTCCGCCTCCCCCCGTTCGGTCGCGCCGTCGCCGGACCCGGTGAGCGCCTCGGCGGCCTGGACGGTGTGCCGGAGCAGCAGGGCGGTGGTGACCGGCCCGACGCCGCCCGGGACGGGGGTGTAGCCGCGGGCGCGCGACGCCGCGGCGGCGGCGTCCACGTCGCCGACCAGGCCACCGTCCTCGGTCGGGTTGGTGCCGACGTCCACCACGAAGGCTCCGGACGCGATGTGCTCGGCGCGGATCAGACCCGCCCGGCCGACGGCGGCCACCAGGATCTCGGCGTCGGCGCACACCTCGGCCAGGTCGCGGGTGCGGGAGTGGGCGACGGTGACGGTGGCGTCGCGGTCCAGCAGCAACTGGGCGAGCGGCCGGCCGACCACGGTGGAGCGGCCCACCACCACGGCCCGGCGCCCGCGCGGGTCGATGCCGTGGTGGTCCAGCAGCGCCATGACGGCGGCGGCGGTGGCCGGCGGGTACGCGGGCAGGCCGGTGGCCAACCGTCCATGGCTGAGCGGGTGGGCGCCGTCGACGTCCTTGGCCGGGTCGATCGCGGCGGCCAGTTCCTCCAGGCGGCAGCCCGCCGGCAGCGGGGTCTGCAGGATCACGCCGTGCACGGCCGCCTCGGCGCCGGCCCGCTCCAGCTCGGCGACGATCCGCCGGGCGTCCGCCCCGGCGCCGAGGTCGCGCACCTCGCAGCGGATGCCCACCCGGGTGGCGGCGGAGGCGATGGAGCGCACGTACCAGGCGCTGGCCTCGTCGTCGGTGGCGGTGACCACGTCCAGCCGGGGCGGGGTGCCGGCCTCGGTCAGGGCGGCGGCGCGGGCGGCGACGTCCGCCCGGATGGCGGCGGCCAACTCACGGCCGGAGAGCACGGCGGCGGTGCCGTCGGTGGTCGTCGCCTCGGCGCCGGTGACGCTGGGGTCGGTGGGGTCGGTGGGTTTGGGGCTGGCGTGGGTGGCGCTGGGGCTGGTGGGGCTGCTCAACGGGTGATCTCCTCGCGGACGGCGGCGGTGACGCGGTCGGTGCGCCGGGTCAGGTCGTCGACGGAGGAGACGGCCGCCACGAAGGGCGCCCGCAGCTCAGCGTCGATGCCGGCGAGGTTGACCTCGACGTTGACCCGGGCGGTGGTCGCGGCCGCGCGCACCGCCTCCGCCGCGGCGGCGACGTCGGTGACCACGGAGCGGTTACAGAGCGGCAGCAGTTCCTCGGCCAGGGTGACCAGGTCCTGACAGACGTCGATGACGGCGGCCGGCGGGCGGGCCGCGCCCAGCAGGGCGTCGGCGATCGCCCGGCCCCGGGCGGCGCGTTCCTCCTCGGTGCCCTTCGGCAGCCGGTAGGCGTCCGTGACCAGGGTGAACGCGGCGGCGTCACGCTCGGCCAGCTCGACGGCCGTGGCGCGCAGGGCGTCTGAGTCCTCGCGGACCTTCTCGATCGCCGGCCGGTCCCGCGCGTACCGCTCGCCGTCGCTGTAACGGGCGACCATGGCCAGCAGCGCGGCTCCCTGAGCGGCGTGCAGGGCGGCCGCGGCGCCTCCGCCGGGGGCGGGGACGCGGGCGGCCAACTGGTCGAGGTAGTCGTCGATGGTGGTGGAGCGCATGCTGATCACCGTCGTTCCGGAGCGAGGCGAGACGCGCGGGCGGGTGACGCTGTTCACCTCAGGTGGGCTCGATCACACTCACCGTATCGGTCGAGCCCAGTGCCCCTTCCGCCGGGTTCCCGCAGGCCGCAGCGCTGTCCGCGGGCCGCGCCCCAGCGTGGCTGCCTCTTTTCCCGGCGATGACTCCCCTCCCCGGGAGTGACTTCCCCTCCCCCGGCAATACCGCCCCCTCCCCCGGCAGTGGCTTCCCACGCAGAAGAGCCGCCGCGAGTAGAGGCTCCAACCAGTGGAGCCTCTGCCGGGAACATGTCACCCCCCTACGCGCACCCCTTCATCTTTCTGCGCTCATACCCTCCTCATCTTTCTGGGGGGACCCCCTTTTTCAGGATCCCATGACGCGTTAACAGCGCGCAGCCCCCCACTTTTCCCCTGTGGATAACTCACGGGCGCGGGGCTCACAGCCCACACTCTCGGAGGCAGACCGGACATGCTCACGACGGATGCCAGAACCTCACGGACGCGCGAACACGAGAGAAGAGCATGAGAAGAATCCGGAAAGAATAGCCAGGAACATGTCACCCCGCGCCCCCAATCCCCCACCGCGTCTGGGGGGACCCCCTTTTTCAGGATCGCATGGCGCGTTGGCGCAGTGCAGCCCCCACTTTTCCCCTGTGGATAACTCCGCCCCAAAGCCAGCACCACCCGCCGACGCCCACCCGCCCCGAAAACACCACCGCCCTCACAAACCAGCGCCCCAAAAAGCAACGCGCCCCAAGAAACAGCGCCGCCCGCCGCCCCCGGGAGGGGCGGCGGGCGGCGGAACAGCTCAGCCCGGCGGAGCGGTGCGCGCTCGCCGGACAAGCGGGGGCCAACCGGCGCCTAGACGTGCAACGTGACGGGGTACACCTCGTTGGCCGGATGGCCCGCACGCCGGTGGACGCGTCGGACCGCGTCCTGGTCCGGAGCCTCGGAGAGGCAGAAGCAGGTGCCGGTCTCGGGATCGGCCCACGCCTCCTTGAAGTGCACGCCCTCCGCCTGCTCGTACTCCAGGTCCTTGCGGTGGTCCTCCGCGAGTTTCTCCTGCGTGAGGTCCTTGATCTTCGTGTGGACGTCCATGTAGAGCGGCATGGCGGCCACCTCCAATGCGCTGGACAGGGTTCTAACCAGTCAAACACCGCCGCCCGGATCCCTCAACGGCGAACGGTCCCCGTCCGCGCCGCTCACGACTCGGCGCGCAGGTGCCTCTCGACCGTCTCGACCTTGCTGGTCAGGCCGTCCGTCACGCCGGGCCGGATGTCGGCCTTCAGCGTGACGCTGACCCGCGGGGCACGGGCCTGGACCGCCTCCACCGCGCGCTTGACGACGTCCATCACCTCGTCCCACTCGCCCTCGACGGAGGTGAACATGGCGTCGGTGCGGTTCGGCAGTCCGGACTCCCGGACGACCCGGACGGCGTCGGCGACGTACTCGCCGACCTCCTCGCCGACCCCGAGGGGCGTGACGGAGAAGGCAACGATCATGGCTCTCCCTTTCCTCGTCCTCGCGTGGCCGGCGGTCAGGCGGCCGGCGCGGCGGCACGCTCCAGCGCCTGCCGCTTCTCCTTGGCCAGCGAGCGCTCGGCGAAGAGGCCGCCGGTCGGCAGCACGGAGAGCACGAACAGCAGCGCGGCCCGGCCGACGGTCCACTTCCGCTTGCTCCAGGCGTCCAGCCAGAACAGCACGTACAGCACGAACAGCGCGCCGTGGATCGGGCCCATCACGGTCACGCCGAGGTCCCACTCGATGGTCCGCCGCAGCACGGAGCAGACCAGCAGCACCAGGAAGGAGATGCCCTCGGGCAGCGACACCCAGCGCAGCCGGTCGAGGGTGCCGAGGGCCCGGGGGCTGTCCGGGCCGCCGGCGTCACCGGTGGCCGGGGTGGCGGGGGTGGTCGACTGCGCGGTGCTCATGGGCTACTCCCGGGGTTGTGCGGTCACGCCGGCTCCGTTCGACAACCGAGTGTGCCGGATCCCGGATCCACCGCCCGCAACCGCCCCCCTTTACCGACTCTTTGCCCAGCTCACACCCCGACCGGCCGGGCGAGGGGATGGCCGGGCGCCGGGGCGGCCGGGCGCCGGCCGGACGCCCCGCCGGCCGGACGCCCCCGGCCGCCCCGGACGCCCCCGGCCGCCCGCCGGCGTCACTCCCCGGGGTAGCGCACGCCGATCCGCTCCCGGACGGCGTCCAGGGTGCGCATCACCGCGAGCGAGCCCTCCAAGGGCACCAGCGGGGACTCCCGCTCACCGGCGCGCAGGCAGCGCATCACCTCGACGGCCTCGTGGGCGTAGCCGTTGCCCGGCCCCTGCGGCACCTCGATCCGCTCCGGCTCCCGGCCGGCGCGGTGCAGCACGAAGCCGTCCGGGTGGAAGAAGCCGTGCGGCAGTTCGATCCGGCCCCCGGTGCCGCTCACGGTGGCCAGCGCCGGCATGTCGGCGTTGATGGAGCAGGCCAGCACCGCCATGGCCCCGTCGGGGTAGCCGAGCAGCATGCCGGTGGTCTCGTCGACGCCCTCCGGCGTCAGCCGGGCCCACGCCTGGACGGAGGTCGGCTCGCCGAGCAGCAGGTGGGCGAAGGAGACGGGGTAGACGCCGAGGTCGAGGAGGGCACCGCCGCCCTGCTGGGGGTCACGCAGCCGGTGGTCGGCGGCGAAGGGGCCGGCGAGGCCGAAGTCGGCCTGGACGGCGCGCACCTCGCCGATGGCCCCGTCGCGGACGAGCTCGATCATCCGCAGCACGGCCGGGTTGCAGTACGTCCACATCGCCTCCATCAGGAACACGCCGCGTTCCCGGGCGAGCTCGACGAGCGAGGCCGCCTCGCCGGTGTTGATGGTGAACGGCTTCTCGCAGAGCACCGCCTTGCCGGCCTCCAGGCAGAGCGCGGTGGCGCGGTGGTGGGCGGAGTGCGGGGTGGCGACGTAGACGACGTCGACCTCCGGGTCGGCCGCGAGCTCCGCCCAGCTGCCGTGGGCGCGCGGGATGCCGAAGCGCTCGGCGAAGGCGCGCGCGGCCTCGGCGCTGCGCGAGCCGACCGCGACCACCTCGGCGTCCGGGAGCGCGGCGAGGTCCGCGGCGAACGCGGCGGCGATGCCGCCGGTGGCCAGGACGCCCCATCGAACCGGCCTGGTGGTGGCGCTGGTGGTCATGCCGCCCGTCCCCTTCGTGGTCACCCGTGTGCCGGGTGTGTCCGGTGTGTCGGGGTAGACGCTACGGTTCCGCCCCCCGTCTCCGGGTGGCCGGATCCGGCCATCCCGGGATCGTGACGACGCCGCCGGGAGTTCCCTACTCGATCGACGCGGTCGGTCGACGCGGTCGTCGACTCGGTCGGTCGACACAGTCACCGGCCGGGGTGGTCCTGGCTGGAATCCTGACGGCCCGAGTAGGTTGGTGCCCGTGGCTCAGTTTCGGCTCAACGACCCCCGCGTGCTCTCCGTCGACCTCGCCGGAGACTCCGTCCGCGCGCGCAACGGGGCCATGGTGGCCTACGAGGGGCAGATCAGCTTCAAGCGGCTGTCCGGCGGCGGGGACGGCCTGCGCGGCATGGTGGCCCGTCAGCTGACCGGCGAGTCGGTCACCATGATGGAGGTCAAGGGGAGCGGCACCTGCCACCTGGCGGACGAGGCGCGGCACGTCAACCTGGTCCGGTTGTCCGGCGAGAAGCTGTTCGTCGAGGCCAGCAACCTGCTGGCGGTGGACGGCGCGCTGCGCACCGGCACCACGTTCACCGGGCTGCGCGGCGCCACCCAGGGCAACGGCCTGTTCACCACCACGGTGGAGGGCACGGGGCAGGCGGCGATCCTGAGCGACGGGGCGGCGATCGTGCTGCGGGTCTCCGCGCAGTTCCCGCTCCAGGTCGATCCGGGCGCCTACGTGGCGCACACCGGCAACCTCCGCCAGGACTTCGTCACCGGGGTGAGCTGGCGCACCTTCGTCGGGGAGAGCTCCGGGGAGTCCTTCCAGATCCGCTTCACCGGTGAGGGCCTGGTGTACGTCCAGCCCTCCGAGCGCAACACGATCGGGGGGCAGCTGTAGCCATGCCGTTCATCCGGATCAACTCCAAGATGGTCGAGGCGAAGGTCGCGCCCGGCCAGCGGCTGTTCAGCCAGCGCGGTTCGATGCTGGCCTACCGGGGCGACGTCCGCTTCACCCCGAACATGAGCGGGGGCCACGGCGGGCTGATGTCGATGATCGGCCGTCGGGTGGCCGGCGAGGCCGCCCCGCTGATGACGGTCGAGGGCAACGGCACGGTGATGTTCGGCCACGGCGGCCACCACGTGCACGTGGTGGACCTCACCGGGGAGACCCTCTACGTGGAGGCCGACCGCCTGCTGGCCTTCGACGGATCGCTGAGCCAGGGGACAATGTTCATGGGCAGCCAGGGCGGGGTGATGGGCATGGTGCGCGGCCAGGCCACCGGGCAGGGCCTGTTCACCACCACGCTGGCCGGGCACGGCTCGGTGGCGGTGATGGCGCACGGCGGCGTCTTCGAGCTGCCGATCACGCCGGACCGCCCGGTCCACGTCGATCCGCAGGCGTACGTGGCGCACCGCGGCGAGGTGCGCAACAAGCTCTCCACGGCGCTGGGCTGGCGGGACATGGTCGGCCGCGGTTCGGGGGAGGCCTTCCAGCTGGAGCTGTCCGGACACGGCGCGGTGTACGTGCAGGCGAGTGAGGAGAAGCTGTGACGACCGAGCCGAAGGTCTGGGACCCGTACGCCCTGCCGGCGAACGACAACGTCAACTCCTACACCTTCTGCGTGGAGCTGAACGGGCAGTGGTTCCTGCAGAAGGGCAAGATGATCGCCTACTACGGGCAGATCGACTTCCAGAACCTGGGGGCCGGGCCGCTGGACGCGCTGGTCGCCGCCAACTTCCACTCCCCGCTGCACGCCGGTGACTGGATCGTGGCGCAGGGCAACGGCAAGATGCTGCTGGCCGACCGGGCGTTCGACGTCAACTCGTTCGACCTGGACGACGGCAACCTGACCATCCGTTCCGGCAACCTGCTGGCCTTCCAGCCGGGCCTGTCGCTGAAGCAGTCGATCATCCCGGGGTTCGTGACGCTGATCGGCACCGGCCGGTTCGTGGCGGCGTCCAACGGCCCGGTCCACTTCGTGGAGCCCCCCGTCCGGGTGGATCCGCAGGCGCTGCTGGGCTGGGCGGACTGCCCCTCGCCGTGCCACCACTACGACCATGCCTACCTGCGCGGCGTGATGGGCGGCCTGCGGCAGCTCACCGGCATGGGGGGCAGCTCCGGCGAGGAGCACCAGTTCGAGTTCGTCGGCGCGGGTACGGTGCTGATGCAGTCGTCGGAGAAGCTCATGGAGGAGCGACCGACGGGGGCCGTGCCGCACGAGGCGGGCGTCCCGCAGGGCGGTCCGCTCGGCGGGATGCTCGGGGGCCTCGGCGGCGCGGGCGGGGCGCAGGGGCTGGGCGGCATCGCCCGACGCTTCGGGCTGTGACGTCCGGGGGCGTCGGGCTCGGTGTCGGGTGCGGGGCCGTGCCGAGGGGCGCGTGCCGACACCCCAAATAAGTCCAACGTTCAACTAAATGGGTAGAATGACGACCATGAACGCGCCGGATACCGACACCCCCCACCCCGCCACGCCCGACGACCCCATCGCCAGCGGCCGGATCGACTGGCTCAGCGACAGCGAGCAGCGCCTGTGGCGCGGCTGGCTCCAGGCCACCCGGCTGCTCAACACCCTGGTCGAACGGGACCTGAACCCCTTCGACCTGACCATGTACGACTACGAGATCCTGGTCAACCTCTCCGAGGCGCCCGAGCGGCGGATGCGGATGACCGACCTGGCCATGGCCTCCGTGCAGTCCAAGAGCCGGCTCTCCCACCAGATCACCCGGATGGAGAAGGCCGGGCTGGTGCGGCGGGAGTCCTGCGACCAGGACCGCCGCGGGCTGTACGCCGTGCTCACCGAGCACGGCTGGGACACCATCAGGGCCGTCGCCCCGCACCACGTGGCCAGCGTGCGCCAGCACTTCATCGACCTGCTCGACGACGAGCGCCGCGCCGCGCTCGCCTCCGCCCTGGAGCCCGTGCTGCGGCACCTGGAGGAGTCCCGCGACCGACCGTGACCGCCGGCCGGAGACTGCGGGACGGCAGCAGCCCGCGGAAGCCGGCAGCAGCAGCCCGGAGACGGCGGACCGCCGGGACCCGGCCGGCGCCCTCACACCGCGGCCAGCAGTTCCTCCGCGGCGGTGTACGGCCCGCTCACGCCGGCCAGCACCCGCTCCGCCAGCTCCTCCAGCCGCCGGCCGCCGCGCAGCTCACCGATCCGGCCGTGCAGCTCCGCGGTGGCGATCGCCACGATCTCCCGGGCCGCCCGCTCCCGGCGCCGCCGCTCCAGCACCCCGGCGCGCCCCATCCAGCCCCGGTGCCGCTCTATGGCGTCCACCAGGTCCGCCAGGCCCTCGTCGCGCGCCGCCACCGTCCGCACGATCGGCGGCACCCACGGCGGCGGGGGCGGCGTGCCGTCGGCCGCCGGAGCGGCCGGCTCTCCCCGACGCGGCGCGGAGCCGCCCAGCCCGATCATGTGCTTCAGCTCCCGGACGGTGGCGTCCGCGCCCTCCCGGTCGGCCTTGTTCACCACGAACACGTCACCGACCTCCAGGATGCCGGCCTTCGCCGCCTGGATGCCGTCCCCCATGCCCGGGGCCAGCAGCACCACGGTGGTGTCCGCCTGCGCGGCGACCTCCACCTCCGACTGGCCGACCCCGACCGTCTCCACCAGCACGACCTCGCACCCCGCCGCGCCCAGGACGCGCAGCGCCTGCGGGGCCGCCCAGGACAGCCCGCCCAGGTGGCCGCGGGTCGCCATGGAGCGGATGTACACCTCCGGATCGGTGGCGTGCTCCTGCATGCGGACCCGGTCCCCGAGCAGCGCGCCGCCGGAGAACGGCGAGGACGGGTCGACGGCCAGCACCCCCACCCGCAGCCCGCGCCGCCGGTAGGCGGCCACCAGCGCCGAGGTGGTGGTGGACTTGCCGACCCCCGGCGCGCCGGTCAGTCCGACCACGTAGGCCCGGCCCGGCGCGGCGGCCAGCGCCTCGGTGGCCTCGCGCACCTGCGGGGAGGCCGACTCCACCAGGGAGATCAGCCGGGCCACCGCGCGCGGCCGGCCCGCCCGCGCCTGCTCCACGAGCGCCGGCACGTCGTACGTCCGCCCGCCGGCGCCGGCGGGCGGCGTGGAGGGCCGCAGGGACGGGGGCACGGAGCCCCCGCGGCGCTCGTCGATGTGCATGGCCCTCCCGTTTGCCGACCGCTGCTGACCGACCGTTGGTCGTCCAGGACCATTTGTAGCCGAAACCGGCCCGCCCGGTCAGGCGGCCGGCACGCGAATAATCAGGGCGTCGCCCTGCCCGCCGCCCCCGCACAGCGCCGCCGCGCCCACCCCACCGCCCCGGCGCCGCAGCTCGTACGCCAGGTGCAGCAGGATGCGGGCCCCGGACGCGCCGATCGGGTGGCCGATGGCGATGGCCCCGCCGTTCACGTTCACCCGCTCCTCGGTCAGTCCCAGCTCCCGCATCGACTGCACCGCGACCGCGGCGAACGCCTCGTTGATCTCCACCAGGTCCAGGTCCGCCACCCCGAGCCCGGCCCGCTCCAGCGCCCGGCGGATCGCGTTCGCGGGCTGCGACTGCAGCGAGTTGTCCGGCCCGGCCACGCTGCCGGCCGCCACGATCTCCGCCATCCACGGCAGCCCGAGCCGCTCGGCCCGCTCCCGGCTCATCACCACCAGCGCCGCCGCGCCGTCGGAGATCTGCGAGGCCGAGCCGGCCGTGATCGTGCCCTCGGCCCCGTCCGCCGCCCCCGCCGGGAAGGCCGGGCGCAGCTTGGCCAGCGACTCCGCCGTGGTCTCCGGCCGGATGCCCTCGTCCTCGGTGACCAGCACCGGCTCGCCGCGGCGCTGCGGCACCGGGACCGGCACGATCTCCTCCGCCAGCAGGCCGTCCTTGCGGGCCCGCGCCGCGCGCTGGTGGGAGAGCGCCGCGAAGGCGTCCTGCTCGGGCCGCCCCAGGCCCAGCCGGGTGTTGTGGCGCTCGGTGGACTCGCCCATCGCCACGTGCTCGAACGCGTCGGTCAGCCCGTCCAGCGCCATGTGGTCCAGCACCTCGATGGCCCCGTACTTGTGCCCGGCGCGCGAGCCCGGCAGCAGGTGCGGGGCGTTGGTCATGGACTCCTGCCCGCCGGCCACCACCGTCTCGTACTCCCCGGCCCGGATCAGCTGGTCGGCCAGGGCCACGGCGTTGAGCCCGGACAGGCAGACCTTGTTCACGTTGACCGCGGGCACCCCCATCGGGATGCCGGCCGCCACCGCGGCCTGCCGCGCCGGCAGCTGACCGGCGCCGGCCTGGAGCACCTGACCGAGGATCACGTACTCCACGTCCTCGGGGGTCACCCCCGCCCGCTCCAGGGCGGCGCGCACCGCGACGGCGCCGAGCTGGGCGCCGCTGAAGTCCTTCAGCGAGCCGAGCAGCCGCCCGACGGGCGTGCGGGCGCCCGCGACGATGACGGAGGAGCGGGCAGCGGGAGAGCTCATGGCGGTTGCCTTCCAGTGAGGGTCGGAGGACGGCGGTACCGGAACGGGGGGTGTCCCTATTAACTCCTACCCCCCGGTCGGTGGGGAGGGAAGACCCGCTTCCACGCTGCGGAAAACCCGTTCCCACGGTGACCGGGGCGCTGCGCGGGGTGAGCGCCCCTCTCGAAATCCGCCGCCCGCTCGGGAAGGATGACGGGCAGCGGGAAGCCGGGGAACGCGGTCCGCGCGGCCGGGGCACGGTCCGCGCGGCCCCGGGAGCGCGGCTCCCGCGGACCACCGTTCGTCACGAGAGGGAGCGCCATGCTGTCCAGGATCGACCACATCGGGATCGCCTGCCGCGACCTGGACGCGTCGGTGGAGTTCTACCGCTCCGCCTACGGCTTCGAGCCGGTCCACCGCGAGGTGAACGAGGAGCAGGGCGTGGAGGAGGTCATGCTCCGGGTGTGCGGCACCGACGACGGCGGTGCGTCCTGGATCCAGTTGCTCCACCCCACCCGGCCGGACTCCCCGGTCGCCAAGTGGATGGAGCGGCACGGCGAGGGCGTGCACCATGTGGCCTTCGGCACGTCGGACGTCGCCGCCGACGCGGAGGCGATCCGCGGCCGGGGGGTGCGGGTGCTCTACGACGAGCCCCGGCGCGGCTCCATGGGCTCGCGGATCACCTTCCTGCACCCGAAGGACTGCGGCGGCGTCCTCACCGAACTCGTCACCTCCGCCGCCCACGGCGCGCACGCCGCCCCTCCCGCGGGCACCGACCCGGACGCGGACGCGTCGGGGCAGGTCGCGGCGCCGGGGCAGGTCGCGGCGCCGGGGCGGGCCTGGGCGCCGGGGGCGGCGGACGCCCCCGAGCAGGGCTGACCCGGCCGGGCGGGACGTCCCGGCGCGGCGTGCCCGTGCGAATGCGAACCGACCGGCTCGAACACGGAACCAGCCACCCCCGCCGCGCCGTCGCCCTCACCGTGAGCACCACAGCGACACGCCAGATTCCGGCCGCTCGCACGCCGTTTCGGCTCGGCCCCGCGGTACCGCGGCGGGGTAGACTGCGTGGCCGCGCGGCCACCCACGCCACACCGGCCGCACAGCCCGAGCCGGCGCCGCGCGAAACTCCAGGTGGCGGCGGAGCGGGCGGCGGCGGTGGACGGTCCACCGTCCCGGCGGCGCCGCTTCGGGACGGAGCCTCCCGCACGGCGGGCGGGCGGAACGGCCCTGGTTTGCCGCCGTCCCGCCGGGGTCTGACACCATTCTTCCGGGTGACACCTCCAGCGCCGTCCGGGTGAGACTGTCCGGCCGGGCGCCGCGGGACGGTGTCCACCCGCTTGGGTGGAGGAAGGCGTCGACGGTACCGGCCCTCCTGCCCTCGGGAGGACAGGGAGGAAGGGCACAGGACGCAAGAGCAAGGGCCAGCCGCGACGAGCAGGACGGTGCTGGTCGAGGAACCGACCAGGGGATGGATGGGACCGCGCAGTGCGGGGCAACGACCGCTACGAGGGTGAGGACCACCTCACCGAACTCGAAGCCGAGATGAAGCGGCTCCGAGAGGCGAGGGATGCGGCCATCACCCACGCCGAGGACCTCGGCTACCAGGTAGAGGTCCTGCGCGCCAAGCTGCACGAGGCCCGCCGGCAGCTGGCCCAGCCGCGCTTCGACTCGATCCAGGCGCAGGCCGAGCAGCTGATGCGCCAGGCCGAGGAGCAGGCGCAGCACATCCGGGCCGTCGCCGAGCGGGAGCTGCAGACCACCCGCGCCCACGCCGACCGGCTGCTGCGCGAGGCGTCCGACCGCGCCGCCCGCCTGGAGTCCGACTGGCAGGCGGAGCTGGCCGGCCGGCGCCGGCAGCTGGAGGAGGAGCTGGTCGAGCGGCGCCGCGCCGCCGAGCAGCAGATCGGCGAGCGGGTCGCCTGGGCCGAGCAGCTGCGCACGCACACCGAGGCCGAGGCGCAGACGGTGATCGCGGGCGCCCGCGGCGAGGCCGCCCAGCTGATGGCGCAGGCCCAGGCGCAGGCGCAGCAGTTGGCCGAGGAGGCCCGGCTGCGGGCCGCCGCCGAGCTCGAGGCCGCGCGGGCGGAGAACGACACGCTGCTGGCGCAGGCCCGTGCCCAGGCGGAGCGGCTGCTGACCGCGGCGGAGAAGCAGGCCCGGCAGGCGGCGCTGCAGTCCGAGCAGGAGGCGGAGCAGCTGCGGCTGGCCGCGCAGGCGCAGGCCGAGCAGGTGCGGGCGGAGGCGCTGGCCGCGGCCGAGCAGGCGCGCGCGGACGCCGCCGAGCAGCAGCGCCGTGCCGAGGAGTTCCGTCGTGAGGCCGAGGAGGTGCGCGAGCAGGCCCGGCAGGCCGCGGAGCGCGCCGAGGCCGAGGGGCGGGCCGTGGCGGAGACGCTGCGCGCGGAGGCGGAGGCGCTGCGGGCCGAGGCCGAGCGGGTGCGGGCGGAGGCCGAGGCCAGCGGGGAGCAGCGGATCGCCACGGCCAAGGCCGAGGTGGCGCGCATGGTGGAGCGGGCCACCAAGGAGGTGGACCGGCTCAAGGCGGAGGGGGAGCGGGAGCGCGCCGAGGCCGAGGCGGAGGCCCGTCGGCTCCGGGAGGAGGCCGACGAGGAGGCCCGCCTGGCGCGTGAGGAGGCGGCGCGGGCGCTGCGCGAGGAGGGGGAGCGGGCCGCGGCGGAGGCGCTGGCCGAGGCGACCGGTCGGGCGGCGGAGCTGCTGGCCGAGGCGGAGGCGGAGTCGGAGCGGGCGCGGCTGCGTGCCGCCGAGGAGACCGAGCGCGCCACGGCGGAGGCGCTGGCCGAGGCGGAGCGGGAGCGTGAGCGGGCCCGGGAGGAGGCCGAGCGCGTCCGGGTCGAGGCGGAGGAGGCGCTGCGGGCCGCCCAGGAGGAGGCCGAGCGGCTGCGGGAGCAGGGGCGCGCGGAGGCCGAGCGGGCCGCCGTGGAGGTCCACGAGGAGGCGGAGGCCGCCCGCGAGCAGGCGCGTCGGCTGCGGGAGCAGGCCGAGCAGGACCGCGCCGGGGCCGCGGAGGCGGCGGACCGGCTGCGTTCCGAGGCGGACGATCTGCTGCGGGACGCCGGCGCGGAGGCGGAGCGGCTGCGGGAGCAGGCGCGCGAGACGGCCGCCCGCGAGGTGGAGTCGGCGACCCTGCGTTCGGAGGAGCTGCTGGCGGCGGCCCGCCAGGAGGCGGAGGAGCTGCGCGCCCGGGCGGAGACCGAGGCGGCCGGGGTGCGCCAGGAGGCGGACGCGACGGCCGAACGGACCACCGCCGAGGCGCGGGAGCGGGCCGAGAAGCTGTTCGCGGACGCCCAGGACGAGCTGGAGCGGCTGCGCGCCGAGGCCGCCGAGGAGCGGCGGAGCGCCGAGACGCTGCACGCCGAGGCGGAGCGGGAGCTGGAGCAGGCGCGGGCCGCCGCGGCCCAGGAGCGCCAGGCCGGTCAGGCGGACGCGGAGCGGCTGCGGGCCGAGGCGGAGGCGCTGGAGGTGGCCGCCCGCACCCGTCTGGAGGAGGCGAACGCCGAGGCCGAGCGGCTGGTCGGGGAGGCCGAGGAGCGGGCGCGGGAGATCCGCGCCGAGGTGGAGACGGCGCGCGAGCGGGCGCAGGCGGACATCGAGCAGGCCCGTGAGGTGGCCGAGCGCGAGGTCCGGCTGCTGCGCGAGGAGGCGGAGGCCGAGGCCGGGGCGACCCGTGCGGAGGCGGTCCGGCTGCGGCAGGAGGCCGAGGCGGCCGCGGCGGAGCTGCGGCAGGACGCCGAGAGCACGGTGGAGCAGCTGCTGGAGTCGGCGCAGCGTTCGGCCGAGGGCATGCGGGCGCAGGCCGAGCGGATGGCGGACGAGCTGCGCGGCGAGGCGGAGCGGGTCCGCGAGGACGCCGACCAGGCCGCCGAGCAGCTGGTGGCGCGGGCCCGTGGCGAGGCCGAGCAGTTGGCGGCGCTGGCGAACGCGGAGGCGGAGCGGGTCGCCGGGATGGCCGCGGAGGACGCGGAGCGGACCCGGGCGGAGGCGCTGGCCGACGCGGAGGCGATGCGCGCGGACGCGGAGCACGTGCTGGCGCAGGCCAGGGCGGCGGCGGAGCGGGAGCGCGCGGAGGCGTCGGCCGCGGCGGAGGAGCTGCGGGTGCTGGCCGAGGACACCCTCGCGCGGGCGCGGGCGGAGGCCGAGGAGCTGCGCGAGCGGACGCTGGCGGAGGCCGAGCGGGTGGAGTCGCAGGCGCGGGCGGCGGCGCAGGAGCTGCGGGCCGAGGCGTCGGCGCAGGCGGACGCGCTGCTCCAGGAGACCCGCACGGCGGCGATGAGCACCGCGGCGGCGGCCGAGGAGCGGGCGGACGCGCTGGTGGCGGCCGCGCGCAAGGAGGCCGACCGGCTGGTGGCGGAGGCCGCGGAGCGGTCCGCGGCGATGGTGGAGCAGGCGCGGCACGGCGCGGACGAGATGCTGGTGGAGGCGCGGCGGGACGCCGCGTCGATCCGGGAGCGGGCCGAGGAGCTGCGCGAGCGCGCCGAGCAGGAGGTCGAGCGGCTGCACGAGCGTGCCCGCCGGGAGGCGGCGGAGGCGCTGCGCTCGGCCGGCGAGCGGGTCGACAAGCTGATCACGGCGACCGAGGAGCAGCTGGCGGAGTCCAAGGAGAAGGCGGCGCGGACGCTGGCGGAGGCCGAGGAGCAGGCCGCGCAGCTGACCGAGCAGGCGTCCTCGGAGGCCAGCCGGGTGCGGGTGGCGGCGGTCCGCAAGGCGGAGACGCTGCTGAAGGAGGCCGAGCAGCGCAAGGCGGAGGCCGAGGAGGAGCTGCGCCGGATCCAGGAGCAGGAGGCGGAGCGGACCGAGGAGGCGCTGCGCGAGGTCGAGCGGATCCTGGAGGAGGCCCGGGCGGACGCGCGGGCCACCCGGGAGGAGGCCGAGCGGCACGCCGACCGGATGCGGGAGAAGGCGGAGGAGAACGCCGACCGCATCCTCCAGGAGGCGCGGGCGGAGTCCGACCGGCAGTTGGAGGAGGCCCGGCGGGAGCTGGAGGAGCTGGCCCGGCGGCGTCGGGACATCAACGCCGAGATCTCCCGGGTGCAGGACGTGCTGGAGGCGATGGGGTCCTTCGGGCTGGCCGGGGCGTCCCGGGGGAAGGCGCCGGAGGGCAGGTCGGACGGGAGTGCGGACGCCGGCGGCGAGGCCGGGGCGGAGTCCGCGGGCGGTGGCCGGGCGGACGGCAAGGCGGCCGGGCGTGGCGCGTCGTCCGCGAAGGACGCCCCGGAAGCCTCCGAGGCCCCGGGGGCGTCCCAGGGCCCGGGCGGCCGGTCCGGTGGCCGGGACGGTCGTGACACCCGGGACGATCGGGACGGCCGTGGCGGCAGGGACGGTGGCCGGGAGGGCGGCTCGTCCGGCCGCGGCGGTCGGGACGGAGCGCGTTCCGGCCGGGAGAGCGGTACCGAGCGTCGGCCGATCCCGCCGAAGCCCAGCAGGCCGCCGGGGCCTCCGGCGGCGGCCGCCGCGGGCCGTCCGGGCAAGCGGGGTGACGGCAGGCCACCCGAATGAGCGGACCTGACTCGCCGACGTCGGCAATCGGGTGATACGGGGCCGGAAACGTGCCACGATGGCGAGAAGGCCCGGAGGCGAGAAATCGACCTCGGTGTCGGGCCGCGTCGCCGCCGGCCGGTCGACGCGGCCGGCACGGCTGGGCGTGGCCGGCCGGCCCGATCCCGCCGGACGCCGCGCGGTTGGCACTCGGTCAGAGGTTTGTCACCCGTAGCGCGCGTGGCGTGACACGGCACTAGGATCGGGGGGGTCCGGCACCCCCCATGGCACAGCGGGGTGCGGCGCGTGGCCGGGGAGGGTCACGCGGTCACCTCGCCGGGCCTCCTCCCGGGGCGTCGTGGAGCTTGGACGGGGCCCGACGGTGGCGTCCGGTCGGCTCGGCAGCACCTCGGGGCGAACGCCAGGCGAGGCGGCGGTCCGGAGTGTCGGGCACACCTGGAACGACGTCCAGCCGGCCCGCGCGGCCTGTCCGCCGGGGCGGCAGTGAGCCAGCAGCGTGCCGTCCGTACCGTCCGAGCCGGGACGGGACTGACGGATCGACATCCCCCATTCCCCTCCCGTTCCCTCCCGGCGGGCGGGGGCCAGGTCACACGACAGGAAATCCATGAGCGACACATCCTCACTGCACGGCTTCGACATCGTGCGTCGCGGATACGAACGGGCCCAGGTGGACGAGCGCATCGCCAAGCTCGTCAGCGACCGCGACAGCGCGCTCAGCCGGATCACCGCGCTGGAGAAGCGCATCGAGGAACTGCACCTCGAAAGCCAGACGATGCAGGCGCAGGCGGCCGAGGCGGAGCCTTCCTACGCCGGGCTCGGCGCCCGGGTGGAGAAGATCCTGCGACTGGCCGAGGAGGAGGCCCGGGAGCTGCGCGACGAGGCCCGCCGCGCCGCCGACCAGCACCGGGAGCTCGCCGAGGCCGCCGCCCAGCAGGTGCGCAACGACGCCGAGAAGTACGCGGCGGAGCGCAAGGCGAAGGCCGAGGAGGAGGGCGCCCGGATCATCGACAAGGCGACCTCCGAGGCGGCGCAGCTGCGTTCCGACGCGGCGAAGGACGCGGCGAACAAGCGGGAGGAGGCCGACGCGCTCTTCGAGGAGACGCGGGCCAAGGCCGCGCAGGCCGCCGCGGACTTCGAGACCAACCTGGCCAAGCGGCGCGACCAGTCCGAGCGGGACCTGGCCGCGCGTCAGGCCAAGGCGGAGAAGCGGCTGGCGGAGATCGAGCACCGCGCGGAGCAGCTGCGGCTGGAGGCCGAGAAGCTGCGCACGGACGCCGAGCGCCGGGCCCGGCAGACGGTCGAGACGGCCCAGCGGCAGGCCGAGGACATCGTGGCCGACGCCAACGCCAAGGCGGACCGGGTGCGTTCCGAGGCGGAGCGGGAGCTGGCGGCGCTCACCAACCGGCGCGACAGCATCAACGCCCAGCTGACCAACGTCCGGGAGATGCTGGCCACGCTGACCGGCGCGGCGGTGGCCGCGGCCAGCGAGCCGCAGGACGAGCCGCTGACCCGCACCGTCCCGGCGCAGGCGCAGCAGCGCGGCTGACGCCGCGAGGGCTGGGGCCGCGAGGGCTGGAACCGCGAGGGCTGGGGTCGCGTCGGTCGCGGCGAGGGCCGTGGCGGCGACCGGTCCGGATCGGCAGCCGCGGGCCCGCGCTGGTTCCCCCGTGACCAGCACCGTGGGCCCGCCGCCGGCGGCTCGCCGCCCATGACGGGCCCGTTCCCCCCATCCGCGCTCTCGGGTGGGGAGAACGGGCCCGTCGCCCGTTTCCGGCCTCGCCGCCGCGCCCCGGAGGGCCTGGGGCCGCCGTCGTCGGGGCGTCAGTCCTCGCCGAGGGCCGCCACGAAGCGCACGACGTGTCCGGCGAAGGCCCGGGGATCCTCCACCGCGGCGAGGTGTCCGGCCTGCGGCACGGTCTCCAGCAGCGCGTTCGGCAGCGCCTCGGCCAGCTCCCCGGCGTGCTCCGGGGGCGTGATGGTGTCCTCCTCCCCCACCAGGACCAGCGCGGGCACCTCCACCCGTGCGAGCCCCGGGCCGCTGTCGGGGCGCGCCGCCATGGCCCGCTGCGCCCAGGCGGCGCCCCGCGCGGGCGTCTCGCGCACCATCGCCTCGATCTCGGCGAGGGTGTCCGGCCGCTGGCGCCGGGTGGTCTCGCCGACCAGGTTCGGCACGTTCTCCAGCAGCACCCGGGTGGTGCCCTCCCGCTCCAGGGTCTCCGCGATGCGCAGCCGGTTCGCGCGGGCCTCCTCGGTGTCGGCCGCCGCCTTGGTGTCGGCCAGGACGAGTCCGCTCAGCCGCTCCGGGTGGCGCCGGGCGAAGGCGAGGGCGACGTAGCCGCCCATGGACACCCCGCCGACGACGGCCCGGTCCAGCCCGGCCGCGTCCAGCAGCGCGGCGACGTCGTCGGCGCAGACGTCGAGGTCGGGGGCGTCCGGGCCCAGCGGCGTGCGGCCGGCGCCGCGCAGGTCGGGGGTGATGAGCCGGCAGGAGTCGCTGATCAGACCGTCGTGGTGGGCCGCCCACATCCGGGAGGAGAGCGGGAAGGCGTGCAGCAGCACGACGGGGTGGCCGACGCCGCTCTCCCGGACGAAGAGGGTGTCGGCGCCGGCCGTCGACGCGGGGAAGGGGTGGGGCGATTCCGTCATGGCCGCACGGTAACCGGCGCGCGCGGCCGGCGCTGGCCGGCGGGCGGCTAGTAGCGCGGCGCGTTGCGGGCCCGCAGGGTGTCCGGGCGGCGCCGGTCCCTGGCGTTCCAGCAGGCGCGGTGCCAGTGCCGGCGGTCGTCGACGTCGCCGTGCTGCGGCCAGGCCACCACGTGGCCCACGCCGGGCGGGATCTCCTGCTCGCACCCCGGGCAGCGGTAGTGCTTCGCGGCGGAGGTGCCGGCCACCGAGCGCACGACCCACTCGCCGCCGGCGTACGGCTCGGTGCGCTCGTTGCCGAAACCGCTCTCCGAGTACGTGGGCGGCTGTGGGCGGTTGGGGCGGTTGCGTCGCGGGCTCACCCGTACAGGTTAGGGCCTGCCCCGGGCCCGTTCCGGCGCTGACCGGGATTTGTCAAGGCGTTTTGTGTCGCGCGCCGGCGGTGCGGGCCGTGCGGCCGGGTGGGGACCGCACGGCCCCGCGGCTCAGCAGTCGCGCAGCACCGGCGACTGGTTCAGCAGCTGCGCCCGCACGGAGGTGAAACGTTCCCGCACGGCCTCCCCGGCCCCGTCCGTGGGGAACACCGCGACCCGGTGGCAGTTCTGGAAGGCCAGGCGCACCTCGAAGTGCCGCTCCAGCGCGCCGCGGATCGCGTCGGAGGCCATCGCCCGCAGCAGTTGTCCGCGTTCACGCTCGCTGGGCGGCGGGGTGGTGTTGTCGGCGAACGGGCCGCCGTCGGCCCGCAGCCGCGCCACCAGCGAGCTGATCATCTCCCAGGCGTAGGGCAGGGAGGTCCGGACGCAGTCGACGAACTCCGCGTCGTCCACTGGCCCCTGCTCGGCCTTGGCCAGGAGTTGTGGTGAGACGTCGAGCGACATGGTTCTCCTCTCGCGGCCCGACCGGCTGGCCGGGCACGGTTCCGGATGGTTCCCAGGTCGTGCCGTGGTGCTGTGGTGCTGTGGTAGTTGCGGTGCTGTGGTGCTTGCGGTGCGGGTGCCGGCGGTGCGGGTGGTGCTGGGCGCGCCACTGGTGCGCGCGCGGCTGGTGCTGCCGGGACGCGTGGGTCCCGACGGGCCGGAGTGGGTCGCGGACACGCGAATGACGCGAGCATGACGTGATCCAGCGGGGACTGGTGCGCGTCCCGTGACCTCCGGCCCGTGACACACCGTAAGTCATCTCGCACATAGCGCGCTAGAAGGGATCCGTTTTTCGCCAACTCCGAAACGCCGAGGGCGACGGCACCGAGGACATCCCCGCAGGCCGGCACGGTGTGTCCGGCCCGCGCGCGGTACGCCGGGACGCGCCCCCCGGCGCATCCGTGACTCCCGGAGCGCACCCCGGCGCATACTCCGGGTCACCACCCGCGCCCTCCGGTCACCGGTCGCCCGCCGCACGCGCCCACCGGCGAGTTCGCCCCACGTCCACCGGCCGGGCTAGGGTGCCTGGCGTGCGTCTCGTCATTGCCCGTTGCTCCGTGGACTACGCCGGCCGGCTCACCGCCCACCTGCCGTCGGCGCTCCGCCTCATCCTGATCAAGGCCGACGGCTCGGTGTCCATCCACGCCGACGACCGCGCCTACAAGCCGCTGAACTGGATGTCCCCGCCCTGCACGCTGAGGGAGGAGGACGGGCTGTGGACGGTGGTGAACAAGGGCGGCGAGAAGCTGCTGATCACCATCGAGGAGGTCGTCCACGACTCCAGCCACGAACTCGGCGTCGACCCGGGCCTGGTCAAGGACGGCGTCGAGGCGCACCTGCAGGAGCTCCTGGCCGACCGCATAGAGACGCTCGGCGCGGGCTGGACGCTGGTCCGCCGCGAGTACCCCACGGCCATCGGCCCGGTGGACATCCTGTGCCGGGACGCCGACGGCGGCACCGTCGCGGTGGAGATCAAGCGCCGCGGCGAGATCGACGGCGTCGAGCAGCTCACCCGCTACCTGGAACTGCTCAACCGGGACCCGCTGCTGGCCCCGGTGAAGGGCGTCTTCGCGGCCCAGGAGATCAAGCCGCAGGCCCGGGTGCTGGCCACCGACCGCGGCATCGGCTGCGTCGTGCTGGACTACGACGCCCTGCGCGGCATCGAGGACGACAAGCTCCGGCTGTTCTGACCTCCCGCCGCGCTCCTCCGCCGCGCCGCGCCCCGGTCCGCCCGTGCGGCCCGTTGCGGCCCGCTGCGCCCGTGCCGGGGTCACGCCCGGATCGGCGCGGGCGGAGCGGTTTCCCGTCCGCCCGCGCCCGTCCCGGGTATCCTTGTTCGAAAGTCAACAAGCGTTGGTATTCGCGTGGCCGGAAACCCGTCCACGCCGCCGGCCGCGTCCGCCGTCCGCCTCCCGGGCCGCGGTCCGCACGCCGTCACGCCGTCACGCCGTCACGCCGACGCGTCGTCACCGAGGGAGTAGCGCCATGCCCGCCAAGCCGCGCACCGGGCGAACGCCGGGCTCCCCCGACAACCGGCAGGCCATCCTGGACGCCGCCGGGGCCCAGTTCGCCGAGCTCGGCTACGACCGCGCCACGATCCGCGGCATCGCCCGCGCCGCCGGGGTGGATCCGGCGCTCGTCTACCACTACTTCGGCTCCAAGCACCGGCTGTTCGCCGACACCATGGAACTGCCGGTCTCCCCCGCCGACATCCTGCCCGACGTGCTCGCCGGGGACCGGGAGACCGTCGCCTGGCGGCTGCTGACCGCCGTCCTCGGGGTGTGGGAGGAGGCACTGCCCGGCCAGAGCCGGGTGGCCGCCGTGCTGCGCTCCTCCGTCACCCACGAGCAGTCCGCGGCGATGCTGCGGGAGTTCCTCACCTCCCAGGTGTTGGGCAGGCTGACCCGCGCGCTCGGCGACGACCGGCCCGAACTGCGCGCCTCGCTGGCCGCCTCCCAGATGGTGGGGCTGGCCATGTCCCGCTACGTGCTCAAGATCGAGCCCCTGGCCTCGGCCGCCCCCGAGGAGCTGGTCCCCCTCTACGCCCCGGTGGTGCAGCACTACCTGACCGGCCCGCTCGGCGAACTGCCCTCCCGCGCCCGCCACACCGAACCGGTCTCCTGAACACCCCGCTCCGTCGCGCACCGGTCAGCGCAGTCGCCCGACCACCGGGCTCCTACCCAACCTCGCTCATGAGGGCGAACCACGCCACGAAGGCCCCGAGCGCGAGCCAGCTGAGGGCGTTGCTCCGCCTGCGGTAGCCGATGACGCCGAGCACCGCGACGAACCCGGACCACAGCAGGTTGGCCACGGTGACCCAGCCCACTCCGGCGGGGAGCCAGAACGTCAGCACGAACAACACGAGGCTGACTGCTGGATACACACAGGTCACCCCGAGGATGACCCGTCGGATGCCCGCGTCCCGCCGGTGCCGGATCCGTCGCACCCGCTCATCGTCTCCGAGCGGCCCGAGCGGCAAGGGCCCCTCGTCACCACTCCCGTTATGACCAATCACGTACAGTAGGCTAGCATCTGACGTACAGTCAGTGACCTCGCGGTGCTGGAAGCAGGAAAAGAGACCACGGGGGTTGGTTTGACGTTTGAAGTGGACGAACGCGCCTTGACTGGCTTCGCGGAGCTTCTCGCACGGGCGAAGAGTGACGTGGACGAGGCACTGCGGTACACCCACGCGAACACGAGCATCCCGGATTCATCTCAAGGGCTTTTCACGCGTCTGTTCTCGTTGCACGACAGCCTGGCTGCCACGGTCGACTCCACTCTGCGACGCCTGTCCACCGTTGTCAGCGAGTCCAGCTCCGAGATGGCACGGTGCGCGGAATTCTACCGTGGTACCGACCTGGGAGAGGCCGCACGCATGGACGCGACGTATCCGGCATCCAGGCGCTGATCCTACGAGAACGGTCTAGCATACGTGAACTTCACAGACACTTCGGAACCAACCAGCAACCTGACCGCTCCTCAAGCTCCCGGCCAGTTCTCCTCCCCGCTCACCATGCTGAACCAGGCCAGCGACCTCATCAGCCCCACCTACTGGGTGATGGAGATCTGCAACATGGCGCTGGGATTCAATCCCATGAACGAGGCGAAGGAGTGGTTCGCCGGCGACTGGGAAGCCTATATGAAGTGCGGTGACGCCTGGGGCAAACTGGCGGCCTGCTGTGACGGAATCGCTGCGAACATATCTGCCGGAAACCAGTCCCTGGACGGGGCGTGGCACGGAAACGCCGCGGACTCCGCCTACGTGTACTTCGACGAACTCGCCCGGAACATCCGCGAGATCAAGTCCTCACTAGAGGACATGAAGGGCCAGTACGAGTCCGCGGCCCACGGCATCTGGATGACGGGGGAGTTGGTCGGAGCCATCATCGGCCGCATCGGAGACCAGGCGGCAACAGCCGCAATCGCGGCCGCCGCCGGCTCGCTCATGTCCTGGACCGGAGCCGGCGCCATGGCGGGTTACGGTGTCGCCGCCATGCAGATTCTGGAAATCATCAACCTCTGGGGGGAGGCGACGAAGCAGATCAACAACGCCCAGATGATCGTCAATGGGGTGTACGGACAGTTGGAGAACATCGGCATGGAGGTCGCCGCCCAATTGGAGGGATTCCCCTTGCCAGCGGACTCCTACGACAGTCCGGTCGTCTGAGGGTGGTGGATTGAGCGAAAACATGAAGCATGTCGGGGATTCGGACTTTCTCGACATCGCCAAAGACGAGGTCAGTGCCCGGGTCTTGCGAAAGCAACTGCAGGAGATCGCTCGACACGACCCAAACGGGCTGCTCGGCGAGATGGCGCGCGATGTACTCGGTGGTCGAGTGAGTCTTCGAGAAGCCATGCGCAACTCGGTCTACACCGAAGAACTGGGCCGCCACACAGAGCGGTTCCGCCGCTTCTGGCAGGAAGCGGCGCCGGAAGAACGTGAGCAAGCACAACGCCAAGCCGCGGAGTTCTTCGAGCAACAGCGCAGGGATATCGAAGAGGAGCGAAAGCAGGGCCGTTCGTGATGAGCGATTGGGACAGACGACTCAACCCCTGGCGCTACGACGAGGACGGGAACCTGACTGAGGCGGAACGACGCAAGGTCGAACGCCGACTCCAAAGTCAGACATCGACCGCCCCTAGTGCAGCCACACGGGAACCAGTGTCTCCTCTACCGGCTAAGACGCACCGTCCGCCCGGCTTTCCCCTTTTGCGGCCGCTGCGTCAGGAACCCTAGTGGGCCCGGGGCCCGGGAGGATGGTGGTCCTCCCGGGCCCGCTGACTGCCTCGGTATCGCTCTTCCCGCCGGGCGCGCCCCCTCTTCCTGGGGATGAGGGGCGTCTGGCCTAGGAGGGGGAGACGTCCGGGGTGTTGGAGGGGTCGGTGGTGCGGGCGCCGGCGGCCGTGGTGCTGGTGCCGGAGGATGTGGTGTCGCCCGTGCTGGACTCCCCGCCGGCGTCGCCGGAGCTGTCGCCGCCGGTCGCTCCGTCGGTCGTGCCGTCGGTGTCCCCGCCGGCACCGCCGTCGCCGGTGCCTCCGCTGGCGTCGCCGGAGCTGTCGCCGCCGGCATCGCCGCCGTCGCTGTCGCCGTCCGAGGGCGGCGAGGAGCTCGGGCTGCTGCTCGGGCTGCCGGGACCGTCGGAGCCGCCGGTGGTGGAGTCGTCGCCGCCGCTGTCGCCGCCGGTGGTCGAACCTCCGGAGGTGGAGCCGCTGCCGCCGCTGGACGAACCGCTGCCGGTGTCGTCGCCGCCGCTCGGGGAGCCGCTGGTCTGCGGGTCCTCGCTGCCGCCGGCCGACTCGGACGGGTCGCCGTCGCTCTCGTCCTCCTCCTCGCTCCCCGGCGTGGTCTCCTCCGCCTCGTCCGTGGCCTCCTGGGAGGGGTCCAGGGGCGCGGCGGAGGACTCCAGGGAGCCGACCGAGGGGGACGGGGAGGCGTCCGGGCGGTCGCTGGCGTCGTCCTCCCCCTCGCGGGTCGGGGTGTCGCGGTCGTCCTCCTCGGCGGAGGAGCTGGCGGCCGGCACCACGTTCAGCGGGGTGAGGTCCTCGTCGTCGCCGAAGCCGGCGCCGAGGCCGACGATCGTGCCGAGCACGGCGACGAAGACGGCCGCCGCGGCGGAGAGCACCAGGGTGCGCCGCGGGTCGCGGCGCGGGCGGCCGTGGCGGGGCGAGGCGGCCGGGACGGCGGGCAGTTCGGCGGTGCCGCCGGCCGACGCTCCGGCCGACCGCGCCGCACCCCCGACGCCGCCCCCGACACCCCCGCCGACGCCCACACCGGCGGCCGGCGGCACGGTGGCCGTCGCCTTGACCGGCGCGGCCATGCCGGCGGCGGGTGTCGCCGCGGCCTTCCGGCCGCCACCGCGCCGCGCGCCCGGGGCGCCAGGGCCACCGGGTCCGCCGGCGCCAGGACCGCCAGGACCGCCCGGACCGCCGTTCGGCGAGACGGTGGGCAGCATCGCGGTCGCCGCCATCTCGCCGGACGCGCCCGGCCCACCAGCCCCACCGGGGCCGGAACCAGCGCCGGAACCAGCGCCCGAAGCGGCACCGGCGACACCGCCGGCCCCCACCGTCCCGGCCACACGACCGGCGCCGCCGCGGGCCCGTGGCGCCGAACCGGCGGCACGGCCTTCCCCGGCCGCCGGGCCGTCGGCCCCGCCGAGCGCCTCGGCGCGCGCCTCGGCCAGCGCCAGGACCCGCTCGTCCAGCCCGGCGCCGCGCCGGTCGCCCGCCGCCACCCGCAGGGCGGCCGCGGCGGCCAGGTCGGCGCGGGCCAGTTCCGGTTCGTTCCGGCAGAGCGCGAGCACCGCCAGCTCGTGCCGGAAGTACGCCTCGTCGCCGGGCGCGTCCGACTCCGACCGCCCGCAGGCGACCAGGCCGAGCCGCAGCACCTCCTCCCACTCGGTGAAGCGGAAGGCCAGCGCGAAGGCTGGCGCGGCGGTGCGGGCCAGGGTGCGGGCCGCCTCGTAGCGCTCCAGGGCCACGGCGGCGCGCACCGCAGCGAGCACGGCCGGCGCCTGCTCGGCGACGTCCTCGGCCCGCACCGCGTGGTGGCCGCACCACCAGATGAAGTGGGTGACGGCGGCCTCGGCGATGGACGCCGGTCCGCGCTCGGCCTCCAGCACGGCCGCGGCGCCCGGCACCAGGCGCATCCGCCCGGCCACCTCGACGAGGACGCCGGCCCGGGCCAGCTCGGAGACGGCGTACTCGCCGCCCGTGGAGTCGGTCAGCGCCGCCAGGTGCTCCAGGCGCGGGCACTCGCCGCCCAGCGCCAGGCAGAGCCGGAGCACCGCCCGGGCGTCGGCGGAGAGCTGGCGGGCCAGCAGCGCCGGGGCGCCGGCGGTCTGGGCGACGCTGGGCAGCGGCTGGCCGATGCCGTCGTCGTCCTCGTCGTCGAACGCGAACTCGTCGTCGAGGCTGGACGCGAGGCCCTGGGCGACGGCCCAGCTGCCGCCGGCGCGGCGGCGCAGCAGTTCGGCGGCCTGGGTGAAGCGGCGCGGGACGCCCTCCGCCTCGAACCAGACCCCGGAGACCCATTCCTGTTCCTCGGCGGTCAGCCGGCGGCCGAGGAGTTCCTCCAGCAGGCCGGAGGCGGCCTGCTGGCTCAGGCCAGGGAGTTCGACGGTGGTGAAGCCGGCGCCCTCGGGGGGTTCCGCGCCGGGCTGCGCGGCGACCGCGAAGACGCAGCGGGGGGCGCGCCGGAGCAGTTCGGCGGCCTCACGCCCCAGTCGGGGCAGGTCGTCGATGATGACGACGGCGTCCAGCTCGCCCAGCCAGCGGTCCAGGGCCGGACGGTCCGGTCGGAACTCGGCGCCGGTGGTGCTGGTCAGGGCGTGCAGGCGGTGCAGGATCTCCTCGACGCCCATCTCGCCGCCGTCGATCCAGGCGACGCCGTCCGGGGCGATGTCGGAGCAGCGGCGGGCCAGGGTGCGCAGGAACGCGCTGCGGCCGGAGCCGTGGCCGCCGGACAGCCAGACGGAGCCGCCGGCGGCGAGCCGTTCGGTGGCCTGGTCGAGCAGTTCGCGCCGCTCGGTGAGCAGGCCGGTGGAGCCGAGGGGTTCCTCGGCGTGCGCGACGGGGGCGGGCCGGCGCTCGGGGGTGGGTATCTCCTCGGGCGCGCAGACGGCGACGTCGGTGCCCTCGGGGAGGCCGATGGTGAGCAGCAGGTCGCCGACGACGCGCTGTTCGGAGCCGGCGGCGCCGGAGCGGCGGCGTCCTCGGCGGGGCTTGGGGCCGGTGCCGCCCGTGCCGTGGCCGGCGCCGGCGCGGGCGTCCCGGCCGGCGGGGGCGCGGTCGTCGGCGGGGTCGAGGGGGTCGACGGTCTCGATGACGCTGGTGACCTCGGCGTCGTCCTCGGAGTCGGCCCCGTCGACGCCGTCGAGGTCGTCGGGGTCGTCCGCGTCGAACGCGTCGTCGGGGTCGAAGGCGCCGGTGGGGGCGCCGTCCCCGCCGGAGGTCCGGTAGGCGAGCAGGTCCGCGGCGCCCGAGCCGGGGCGCGCGGTCTGCTCCAGGGCCCGGTCGGCGATGGTCTCCGTCACGTCGTCGGTCTCGCCGGCGGCGGGCAGGCCGGCGCCGGGCAGGTCTGCGGCGGAGGCGCTGGGAGCAGGAGCGGGCGTGCCCGTGCCAGAGGCGCCCAGGCCGGGGGTGCCGACGCCGGGGGCGCCCGCCCGGGGCACGCCCGGGCCGGACGTGCTCACGCCAGGCGCGCCGGCGCCGGTCGAGCCGGCGCCGGGCGTGCCCGTGCCTCCCTTGCGGGGCCGGATGGGCAGGCCGCTGCCGGTGCTGGCGCCACGGCCGCCGGTCGCCTGCGGCGGGAGCGGCGGTTCGGCGTCGAAGTCGGAGGGCGTGGCGATGGTCGGCCAGCCGCCGTTCGCGCCGCCACTGTTCCCGCCGCCGTTCCCGCCGGTGGGTCGCTCCCCCGCCGGGCCCCGGCCGGGTGCGCCGCGCTGGGGAAGTCCCGGGCGGGCGGAACCCGGGCGGGCGGCACCGGGGCGGGCGCCGGCCGGCCCGGGTGGGCCGTCGAGTTCGTCGGGGTGGCCGATCATCGGCGCGCCGCCCCCGAGAGCGGGGCCGAGCGGGGCCGGTTCGGGCGTCGCCGGACCGGGGCGCGGCCCGGGCAGCGCCGCGGCCGGCGTGCCGCCGCCGAGCGCGGGGCGCTCACGGCGGCGTGGCAGGGCGGGGCGGGCCGGTCGTTCCGGCCGTTCCGAGTTGCCCTTGTTGAGGTCGGCGTCGGTGCCGAACGGCGAAAACTCCCCGCCGCTGCCCTGCTCGTCGCTTCCCAGGTGTCGCGAGTCCATCCGGTGCCCCTGTGCCCTGTGCGGCGCGCCGATGCGATGCCGGTGTGTTGTCGGTGACCGGACGATAATCGAACTGGTGGACCGACGGCGACGCCGGTGCGTGCATCGTCCGCAATACTCCGCATGACCCCACTACGTCCGCATTAGGCGGGGTCTCGGCGGCCCCCAGTCCGCCTCCGGTCCGCGGCGGGGCGCGGGTATTCCCGTTCGCGCCGCCTGCGCGTGGCAGGGAAAAGCGTACAGGAGAGCGAATTGACGTTTCGTCAGGAAAAGGGGCGGGCGCCCGGGGGAGGATCAGGCCACCGTCGGGTCCACGCCGTCGATGGCGAGGATGCGGTTGAGGCGGGTCGCGACCAGCAGGCGCTGCATCCGCGCCGGGACCGCCCGCAGCACCAGCCGCCGGTCCAGCCGCCCGGCGTGACGGTGCGCGCTCATGATGACGCCGAGCCCGGTGGAGTCCCACGGGCCCAGTTCGGCGAGGTCCAGCACCAGGTCGCCACTGCCGTTCTCCAGCGCCCGGTGCAGGATGCGCCGGGCGTCCGCCGCGGTGGTGACGTCGAGCGGGCCGGCGACCGCGAGGGCGTCGGACGTGCTCGTGATGTGCATACGCGTTCCCCTTCGAGTGCGGCCGAGGGGCAGGTGCCCGCGGTCGGTCGTCCCGGTGCCACGCGCTGACCCGCGGCCCGCTCACGCCGCGCCGGGGTACGGTGCGCCACTGCCACGGGGTATGCGGCGGTGGCGCGGGGACCGGCGGTCGCGCGAGCGGAGGACACGTGCCATCGCGAGCACGGCACACCGGATGGGACTCCGTACGGCCGTCTGGCGCGATGTTTCAATCAAGCGTGACGAGGCGATGCCGGATCAGTTGCCGACCGGACCGCCGTTCGCCGCCCTTTTCACTCGTATGAGTGATGAAGTGTAGGGGCGGCCGTACGCGCGGGTAGGCACCGACCCCGGAATGTTCCGCGAATCACTCCGGGGCCGAATCACCGCGGGGCCGTCGCGCCCGGGGCAGATCGCGCCGGGCGGCGGTCCAATCGGCGGCGATCGCTCGACGGTGGCCCGCTCAGCGGTGGTCGACCGGGTACTCGTGGAAACCGGAACCGCTCTTGCGGCCGAGGTCCCCCGCCGCCACCATCCGGTTCATGATCTCCGGGGCGGCGAACTTCGGGTCCCGGGTCTCCTCCCAGATGTTCTCGGTGGCGTTGCGCAGGATGTCGATGCCGGTCAGGTCGGCGGTGGCCAGCGGCCCCATGGCGTGGCCGAAGCCCAGCCGGCAGGCCGTGTCGATGTCCTCCGCGCTGGCCACCCCGGCCTCGTGCAGCTTGGCCGCCTCCATCACGAGTGCGCAGATCAGGCGGGTGGTCACGAAGCCGGCGACGTCCCGGTTGACCACCACGCAGGTCTTGCCGACCGCCTCGGCGAACTCGCGCGCGGTGGCCAGGGTGGCGTCGGAGGTGTGCCGTCCGCGCACCAGCTCGCACAGCGCCATCATCGGCACCGGCGAGAAGAAGTGGGTTCCGACCACGGACTCGGGGCGGGAGGTCGCGGCGGCGATCTTGGTGATCGGGATGGCGGAGGTGTTGGTGGCGAGCACGGCGTCCTCGCGGGCGAGGGCGTCCAGGCGGCGGAAGACCTCGGTCTTGACCTCCAGCCGCTCGAAGACGGCCTCCACCACGACGTCCGCCTCGGCCACCGCCGTCTCCAGGTCGACAACCGGAGTGATCCGCTCCAGAATCGGCCCGATCTCCTCCTCGGCCAGCTTCCCCTTGGCGGCGAACCGGCGCAGCGAGGACTCGATGTCGCCCCGGGCCCGCGCCAGCGACGCCTTGGTGAGGTCCTGGAGGCTGACCCGGTAGCCCGCCTGGGCGGCGACCTGGGCGATGCCCGAGCCCATCAGTCCGGCTCCGACGACGGCGAGGGTGCGCGACATCCCGATCCTTCCGACGGTGTGATCCACGGCGACCAAATCCGGCGGCCGGCGACGTCCGGTCGGCGTCCGGTCCACACCCGCTCGCTTCCCGGGTGAGCACGGATCAGCAGTCGGTGACGCCCGCCGACCCCATGGTGTCCCGAGGCGACCGCCCGGGGAAGCACCCGGGCCCGGCCACGCGCACGCGGCGGCGTCCCGGAGGCGGCGGCGCCCACCCCGTCCGGGGCAGCCCTCCCGGATTCAGCTCTCCCGAATCGCGTACTCCAGCGCCCGCTCCCCCAGCAGCCCCTCGATGACGTCGAGGCTGCGCAGCAGCCGTTCCGCCACGGCGTCCGGGTCGTTGCCGGCCATCAGCAGGTGGGCGGCGGTCCGGGAGATCACTTGGTGCACCCAGCCGAGCTGGCTGGCGACGAGGCCGGGGGTCGGGTCGTCCGGGCCGGCGCCCATCTCCTCGGTCAGCTCCACCCGCAGCTTCTCGCACGCCTTCACCCCGATGGCGTGGGCCTTCGCCGAGAGGGTGGGGTTCTCGGTGAGCATCCGCAGGAACTCGCGGAACTCGCTGCGCAGCCCGAGCGCCTCGTCCCGCGCCGCGACCTGCTCCCGCAGGGTGCGCAGCACCGCGCGCGCGGCCGACTCGCCGACGCGGCGTTCGCGGACCATCGCGGCGAGCCGGTCCACCACCTCCTCCTCGCGGTCGAAGAAGAGGTCCTCCTTCGAGGCGAAGTAGTTGTACACGGTGTTGACCGAGACGTCGGCGTGCCGGGCCACCTCCGCCATGGTCACCTCGCTGTAGCCGTGCCGCTGGAAGAGCCCCATGGCCACGTCCGCGATGTGCCGGCGGGTCTGCCGCTTCTTGCGCTCGCGCAGCCCCTCGGCGGGGCCGGCCGGCTGGTTCCACGTCGTCCCGGACATGCACACATCGTAACTTCGCTGGTGACGTAGCAAACTTGGAGTCATTGCAAGTTTGGTGTCATGATGCTTTCCATGCAGACGACAGCTGGGGCACACCCCCATCCGGGCGGGGCGGACGAGGTCGTCCACGTCACCGGCCTGACCAAGACCTTCGACACCAAGCGCGGGCCGGTCGAAGCCGTGCGCGGCATCGACCTGACCGTCCGGCGCGGCGAGATCCTCGGCTTCCTCGGCCCCAACGGCGCCGGCAAGACCACCACGCTGCGGATGCTCACCACGCTGCTGCCGCCGACCGGCGGACGGGCCGTGGTGGCCGGCCACGACCTGCGGCGCGAACCGGTCGCGGTGCGCCGCCGGATCGGCTACGTGGCCCAGGGCGGCGGCACCGACCCGACCACCACCGTGCGGGAGGAGCTGGTCACCCAGGCACGGCTGTACCGGCTGGGCCGGCGCGAGGCGGTGGAACGGGCCGAGTCGACGGCGGCCCAGCTGGACCTCACCGAGCTGATGGGCCGCCCCTGCGCGGCGCTCTCGGGCGGGCAGCGACGGCGGCTGGACATCGCCATGGGCCTGATCCACCGCCCCGACGTGCTCTTCCTCGACGAGCCCACCACCGGCCTCGACCCCGGCAGCCGCGCCGACCTGTGGGACCTGATCCGGCGCATCCGGGAGGAACACGGCACCACCGTCTTCCTCACCACCCACTACCTGGACGAGGCGGACGCGCTCTCCGACCGGCTGGTGGTGATCGACAAGGGGCGGGTGGTCGCCGAGGGCACGCCGGCCGAGCTCAAGACCCGCTACGCCGGATCGCCGGACGCCACCCTCCAGGACGCCTTCCTGGCGATCACCGGTCGCGGCGCCGCCCCCGCCAAGGACGACGCCGCCCCCCTCGCCATCTGACCGCCGCCCTCACCACTCCCCCGGGACGTCCCATGATTGAACTCCTCAGCGACACCGCCCTGCTCTTCGGCCGCTACTGGCGGCAGACCCTCGCCAGCCGGATCGGCATCGTCTTCGGCGTGCTCCAGCCGCTGCTGTACCTGGTGCTGTTCGGCCCGGTCCTGGCCAACGTGCGCCTCGGCACCGCCGGCGACTCCTGGCAGGTCCTGGTGCCGGGCCTGCTGGTGCAGCTCGGCCTGTTCTCGGCGGCGTTCGCCGGCTTCGGCATCCTGATCGAGAAGCAGCACGGCGTGGTCGAGCGGATGCGGGTGACGCCGGTCAGCCGGCTGGCGCTGGTGCTCGGCCGGGTGCTGCGCGACGTGGTGGTGCTGCTGATCCAGTCCGTGCTGATCGTGCTGGTGGCGGTGCCGTTCGGGCTGCGCGCGCCGCTGGGCGGCGTGCTGATCGGCTTCGCCTTCGTGGCGCTGCTGACCGTGTCGCTGGCGTCGCTCTCCTACGCGCTGGCGATGCGGGCCGCGAGCCCGCAGACCTTCGCGCCGGTGATCAACTCGGTGAACATGCCCGCGATGCTGCTCTCCGGCATCCTGCTGCCGATGGCGCTCGCGCCGATGTGGCTGGACGTCATGTCCCGGTTCGTGCCGTTCCGCTACATGGTCGACGCGGTGCGGGAGGTGTTCCTCGGCCACTACTGGAACGGCACGGTGGGTGTGGGGGCGGCGGTGGCCCTGGCCTTCTCGGCCGTGGCCCTGTGGATCGGCACCCGGCTGTTCAGCCGCGCCGCTTCCTGAGCCGCTGAAGCCGAAGCCGAGCGTGCCCCGCCGCCTGATGGACGGTGGGGCACGCTTGTTCTCAGGTGTCGGGGCGCTGCCGGGCGTCACCGGAGTAGCGCAGCGGCCAGCCCGCGCGGAGGGCGCGGGCGATCTCCTCGGCGTCGACGGGGAGGAGGCGGTGGATGGTGACCAGGGGCATGCCGAAGGGGTCGCGTTCCACGAGGACGAAGCGGTGGACGTCGCGGGTGGGGCCGTCGAACTCTCCGAGACCCCACAGGACGGCGTCCGCCGGGAGATCCTGGAGGAGACCGGCATCGAGGTGAACGTCGGCCCCCTCACCGGCGTCTACAAGAACCTCGCCCGAGGCATCGTCGCCCTCGTCTTCCGCTGCACCCCACTCGGCGGCACGGAACGCACCTCCGACGAATCCACCGCCGTCGCCTGGCTGAAGCCCGACGAGATCCCCTCCCTCATGTCCGAGGTCTACGCGATCCGCCTCCTCGACGCCCTCACCCCCGACATCCCACACGTCCGCAGCCACGACGGGCGTCACCTGTTCCCCAGGTGACGCCCGTCGAAATCACGGCCGCGCCTGCCTCGGCAGGGTGAGGATCTCGGCTCCGTCGTCGGTGATGGCAATGGTGTGCTCGCTGTGCGCCGTGCGGCAGCCCGTCGCGCTCCGGAGGGTCCAGCCGTCGGCGTCGGTGACGAGCTGGGCGGTGTCCGCCATGACCCACGGCTCCAGGGCTAGCAGCAGCCCGGGGCGCAGCTTGTACCCACGGCCGGGCCGTCCGGTGTTCGCCACGTGCGGGTCCTGGTGCATCGTCGATCCGATGCCGTGCCCTCCGAACTCGGTGTTGATCGAGTAGCCGGCCTCGCTGAGCACGGAGCCGATGGCGTACGAGATGTCACCGACGCGAGCCCCGGGGCCGGCGGCGGCTATCCCCGCCTGCAGCGCACGCTCCGTGGCGTCGATCAGCGCGACGCTCTCCGCGGGCTTCGAGTCGCCCACGATGAAGCTGATGGCGGAGTCCGCGGCGATTCCGTCCTTGGAGACGGCGAGGTCGAGCGTCAGCAGGTCGCCGTCGGCGAGCGTGTAGTCGTGGGGCCGCCCGTGGAGCACGGCGTCGTTGACCGCCGTGCAGATGTAGTGGCCGAACGGCCCGCGTCCGAAGGAGGGCGCGTAGTCGACGTAGCAGGACACCGCTCCGGCCTCGACGATCATCGCCTTGGTCCACCGGTCGATGTCCAGCAGGTTCGTGCCCACCGTGCTACGGCTCTTGATGGTCTGCAGGATGTCGGCGACCAGGGCGCCCGTCTCCCTCGCTCGGGCCAGGTCGTTGGGGTTCAGGATCTCGATCACGCGGGCGCCCTTCTCACACTTCCAATAACTATACCGGCCATACTATACCGGTACTATAATTGGGGGCATGGTCAGGTTGCCGCTCACTCCCGCAGACGTCGAGCGCGGGCAGCGCCTCGGCGCCCTCCTCCGTCGGGCCAGGGGAGAGCGCTCGATGCTCGATACCGCGCTGGCGGCAGGCGTCTCGCCGGAGACCCTGCGGAAGATCGAGTCGGGTCGCGTGGCCACCCCCGCCTTCCCGACCATCGCGGCGATCGCCGACGTCCTCGGCCTCTCCCTCGATGACGTGTGGGCCGAGATCAACCGGCCTGACGGCGAGGCCGAACCCGCCACCGCCGGCGCGAACGCCCGCGAGCGGCTGGCCTCGTAAGCCTCCTCGGCCCGCCGCCGCGTAGCACCCGCCCACGGCCGCGCGGCACCGTGCCCACGGCCAAGAGCCGTGCGCACGGTGCTCAACCCCGACAAGCTGGCGCGGCTCGGCGGACCGTGAGCCGTCAGGAGGTGCGGGAGCCGTGGTTCTCGCGGTGGGCGAGGACCTCGGCCATGTGCGTCTGCGCCCAGTCCCTGAGTCCGCGCGTCATGTGGTGGAGCGAGAGGCCGAGGTCGGTCAGCTCGTAGGAGACGGTGACGGGGACGGTCGGCGTCACGGTACGGGTGAGCAGACCATCCTGCTCCAGCGACCGCAGCGTCTGGGTCAGCATCTTCTGGCTGACCCCGGCCAGCAGACGGTGGAGCTCGGAGTAACGCATCGCCTTCGGACCGTCGGCGTGTGCCTCGCCCGGCTGGCCGGTGCGGCTGTCCCCGCCCAGCGCACACAGGATCAGGACGACCCACTTGTCCGAGATCCGGTCGAGCAACTGCCGGCTGGGGCACGCCGCCAGGAACGCGTTGTACTCCACCTTGGCCTGAGCCCTCTGCTGGGCCGCCTTCGTCGTCGTCACTGATCGCGCCTCTCACCAATGGGTGGGTTACGCACTCAAAAGTGCCTACTTCCCGTGAGGAAGTTGCTCTTCAATGCTGATGCAGGGAGGCCGCAGGCGCCACCACCCCGAGTGCACGACGAAAGGCGACACGATGAGCACACCCTCCCTCTCTCTTCCCGGCGGCACCTGGACCCTTGGTGACCTGACCGTCACCCGGTTCGGCTACGGCGCCATGCAACTGGCCGGTCCGTGGGTCATGGGGCCGCCCGCCGATCGCGAGGGTGCCCTGGCCGTTCTGCGTGAAGCGGTCGACCTCGGTATCACCCACATCGACACCAGCGACGCCTACGGGCCGCGCGTCACCAACGAGTTGATCCGCGAGGCACTGCACCCCTATCCCCAGTCGCTGCACATCGTGACCAAGGTGGGCGCGACCCGCGACGAAAAGGGTGGCTGGCCTCCGGCCCGGCGACCCGAGGACCTGCGCCGCCAGGTCCACGACAACCTCAGGTCCCTCCAGCTCGACGTACTGGACCTGGTCAACCTCCGGCTCGGCGACGCCGAAGGCCCCCAGCCCGGCTCGCTCGCCGAGGCGTTCGGGACGCTCGTCGAACTCCAGCAGCAGGGCCTGATCCGCCACCTCGGGGTCAGCAACGCCACCGAGGAGCAGGTCACCGAGGCACAGAGCATCGCGCCGATCGTGTGCGTGCAGAACATGTACAACCTCGCCCACCGCCACGACGACAAGCTCATCGACCGACTCGCCGCCGACGGCGTCGCGTACGTGCCCTTCTTCCCCCTCGGGGGCTTCACCCCGCTCCAGTCCTCGGCGCTCTCGGCGGTCGCCGCTCGACTGGAGGCGGCACCGATGTCCGTCGCACTGGCCTGGCTGCTCCAGCGATCACCGAACATCCTGCTCATCCCCGGCACGTCCTCGACGGCACACCTGCGCGAGAACATCAGCGGCGCGGGACTCACCCTCTCCCATGAGGACGTGACCGAGCTGGACGCCATCGGCCGCTGAACGCCCCCAGGCCCCTTCGAGTCCATCTGCACGGCGGCGTCCGGCACGCACGCTCGCGGGTTGCCGACCAGATCACTCGGTTATGGGCAGGCACTCGGCGAGCAGGTCGACGACGTCCCGCCAAGCTCGCTGCGCGTGCCGAGGGTGAAAACCGACCCCGGGAAGCACGGTGTGGTCGACCGGTGGGTGATGGAAGGCGTGCAAGGCGCCGCCGTAGACCACCAGGCGCCAGTCGACGCCCGCAGACTGCATCTCGGCGGTGAACGCGTCCCGTCGCTCGGGCGGCATGATCGGGTCTTCCGACCCGACCCCGGCCCACACCGGGCAGTGAATGCGCGCCGCCTCGCCTGGTCGACCCGTGGTCAGTCCGTTGACCGTCGCGATCGCGCGCAGCTCGACGCCGCCGCGCCCGAGTTCCAGCGCGATCGCGCCCCCGGTGCCGTAGCCGATGGCGGCGATCCGGTCCGGGTCGGTCCGCGGCTCGGCGCGGAGCACGTCGAGCGCCGCGTGGCCGATGCCTCGCATCCGGTCGGGGTCGGCGAGCAGCGGCATGCAACGGGCCAACATCTCCTCGGGGTCGCCCAAATAGCGCCCGCCGTGGAGGTCGAAGGCCAGGGCCACGTATCCCAGCTCGGCGAGCGCGTCGGCACGGCGGCGCTCGACGTCGCTGAGCCCCACCCCCTCGGGCCCGACCAGGACCGCGGGCCGGCGGTCGACACCGGCCGGGAGCGCGAGGTGCCCGATCATCGTCAGGCCGTCGGCCGCGTATTCGATCGTGCGCGTTGTGACTCTCGTCATGAGCCTGGACTGTAGTGATCACCGAGCCCGGTCGGGCCGGTGTTCTGCCGCTGGCAGAAGGCAGAACACCGGCCCGTTCCGGAACCACCCCGTCAGCGGTTCCGACGCTCCCTGTCCTGACTCCGGGTGGTTCCGCCCTGCCTCTGTCGCGCCCGATGCGCGCCGCCCGGTTACCTCGGCACCTCCGGCCCCGTCATGTCTATGACGGAGTCCGCCCAAGGAAGGTAACGACATGACCGGATCGGGTCCGCACGAAGCGCTGGCGGCAGTCTTCGAACAGCAACGCGGGCGCCTGGTGGCGGTCGCCTACCGGATGCTCGGGTCGCGGGTGGACGCCGAGGACGCGGTGCAGGAGGCGTGGATCCGGCTGGCGCGGCAGGACGCGGCCGCGATCGACAACCTGGCCGGCTGGCTGACCACCGTGGTCGGCCGGGTCTGCATCGACGTGCTGCGCTCGCGCAGGACCCGGGCCGAGCTGTCGTACGAGGACCGGCTGCCCGAGCTGGTGGTCACCGTGGACGGCGGGACGGCCCCCGAGGACGACGCGGTGCTCGCCGAATCCGTCGGGCTGGCACTGCTGGTGGTGCTCGACACCCTCACGCCCACCGAGCGTCTGGCGTTCGTACTGCATGACATGTTCGCGGTGCCCTTCGCCGAGATCGGCGAGATCATCGGCCGGTCCACCGACGCGACCAAGATGCTCACCAGCCGGGCCCGCCGGAAGGTGCAGGGCACACCGCAGCCAGAGGAGGAACCGCGGCGGCAGCGCGCAGTGGTCGACGCGTTTCTCGCCGCGGCGCGGAACGGGGACTTCGAAGGGCTCGTACAGCTACTCGACCCGAAGGTGACCTGGCGCACGCACCACCCGCAGGGCGTGACGACCACGGTCGGGGCGGCCGAGGTGGCCGGTCCGATCCTGCGCGGCATCCGGTGGATGACCGCGGTGCTCCCGGTCCTGGTCAACGGCGAGCCCGGATTCGTGGCCTGGGGCGCGAAGGGCAAGGTGCTCGGCCTGGTGGCGTGCACCGTGGTCGACGGCCGGATCGTCGAGCTCCTGACCGTCAGCGACCGCAAGCGCCTCGACACCATGGATCTGCCCGAGCGACCCGAGTAGCGACGTCGAGCGCACGGGGTTGTTACGTCCTGGCGGGGCTCTTCGTCGTAGTGGTGCAAGCAACCGAAGACGAAGGAGATCGCGATGGAACCCCGGATCAACCCCATGCGCAACGACGTCGGGTCGAAGTGGGCCAAGCACATCGTCTCGTCGAACAAGGTCATCACCGACTCGGCGCTGCCGAAGGCGGTGCAGGAGCTGGTGAAGATCCGTGCCAGCCAGATCAACGGCTGCGGCGGCTGCCTCGACATGCACACCAAGGACGCCGCGGCCGCTGGCGAGAGCACGGTGCGCATCAACTTGGTCGGGGCATGGCGGGAGACGACCGTCTACACCGAGGCGGAGCGGGCGGCGCTGGAACTCACCGAGCAGGGCACCCGCCTCGCCGACTCCAGCGGCGTCACCGACGAGGCGTGGGCGAACGCGGCGAAGCACTTCGACGAGGACCAGCTGATGGCCCTGGTGGCCCTGATCTGCGTGATCAACGCCTTCAACCGGCTGAACGTGATCACCCGGACGCCCGGCGGCGAGTACCAGCCCGGTCAGTTCGGCTGACGCGGACGTTCCCTCTCAGGCTCGCGGGCGGACCCGGGACGCCCCCGGATCCGTTCGCCACCCCCCGACACTGGGCCAAGGACAGGACTCATGAACATCGCACTATGGATCACCACCAGCCTGCTCACCGCCGTCTACCTGTTCTCCGGCTTCGGGAAGCTGCTCGTCCCACGGGAGAAGATGGCCGGGATGTCCGACGCCGCGCGCTGGGTCCTCGACTTCAAACCCGGCACCCTCAAGGCCATCGGAGCACTCGAGATCCTCGGTGCCGTGGGCCTGACCCTGCCCGCCGTGCTCGGCATCGCGCCGGTCCTGGTACCGCTGGCGGCCAGCGGCCTGGCGATGATCATGACCGGCGCCATGATCATGCGGATCCGCCGTGGCGAGACCGGAGCCGCACTGGGTGACGGTGGCTACCTCGCCCTGACCGCCTTCGTGGCGATAGGCCGCTTCGCACTGGAACCCTTCACCGGCTGACCCTCTCCTCGCCGTTACGGGCGGAACGCTACTCGTCGGCGTCTTCGTGTCACGCCTGCCCAGGCCCGCGTCCACCCGCTTCCGGGGTCTGTTCTGGCAGGGGACCTGTCCCCCACGGGAGCTACGCCCAAGTTAGCTCGGTGTGGTGACGACTGCACCCCGCTGCGTCCGTAGCGTTCCGCCTGGCCATAGCGCTCGCACCAGGCCGTTGGTGAGTCGATCCGACCAGTTCACATCGTGGAGAACAACCATGAAACAGACAGTCATGAGGGCTTTCGTTGCAGCGGTGGCTGCTGCCGGCTTGACGTTCGCGGCTCCGGCAACCTCCGCCTCAGCGGCCAACGTCACTTCTTGCGGAAGTCCTATCCTCCCCCCGCGAGAGGACCTCGCATGGGTGGAGACGAGCACAGGTAATCGAATGTGCTTCGCCAACGCCGGCAGCTTGCCGATATCCTTCAACGACGTCATGCACTTCCACTCGGGCAACAACGTGGTCAAGTTCAGCTACATCGTCGCGGAGAATGGCTGCTACTGCGAGGTCACCTTGCAAAAATGGGAGAATCGCAGCCTTACGTGGGGATGGCACGCCCACGTGTACAACGTGCTCATCTACTGACGTCGTTGAAGTGGCGCTGCGTTGCATCGGCACGATGTCGTATCAACGAGGACGTCGTCGCCCCAGCGCCCATGGCGACCCCGAGATCGTCCTACAGCGCGTTCGTCATCTCCCCCGCGTCAGCGGGGGACACCGTAGTTGGCACCCCTGCATCACGGCGGTTGACGAGCTCGGCCACCTCCCCCAGCGGCACGGGCGCCTCATGCGTCACGCTGCCACCGCTGTCACCCTATCGATGGCCGCTCTGAAAAACGCTCAGGGGTAGTACGGCGCGGGCACACAGCGCAAGAGGCAACTTCCCGCTGTGGACAACCACGAACCCCCTGGTCAACAGGGGTAGTACGGCGCGGGCACACAGCGCAAGAGGGAACTTCCGGCTGTGGATAACTGCGAACCCCCCTGGTCAACAGGGGTAAGACAGCACAGGCAGACAGCGCAAGAGGGAATCTCCCGCTGTGGGCAACTGCGAGCCTGTGCAGATCACCCGGCCTCGCGTCCACCCGCTCGACCTCGTGGAGCAGCCTCACGCGGGAAAACCAGGCCAGCCTCGGCGACGTCGTGAGTAGCATCGCGGCGCATGAACCACACCTACATCGTCATTCCCCAGTGGCAGGGCTCCAGTTCGCCGCGAGCACTCGGCCTCATCGCCGGCGCGGAGGCCGTCCGCGCGGAGCTCCTGCCGGCCTCGGCGGACGTCCGGCTCGTCCCGGTTCCGACCGCCGAGACGGCGACGGAGGACCCATCCGGCCACGGCTCCGTTCGGCGCCTGGACGCGCTCGCCCGAGTGCGAGCCGACGCCACCGCGCTGCTCGCCGACGTGAACGGCGTGACCATCACCGTCGGCGGTGACTGCGCCGCCGATCAGCCCTCCGTCGAACGGGCGCTGCGCCGCAACAGCAGCGGCGACGGCAACGGCAGCAGCGACGGCAACGGCATGGCGCTGGTCTGGCTGGACGCGCACGGCGACATCAACACCCCGGCCAGCTCCCCCTCCGGCGCCTACCACGGCATGGTGGTGCGCGGCCTGCTCGGCGACGGCCCGGCGGAGCTGGCGGCGCCGCCCGACGCCCGGCTGACGCCGGACCGGCTGGTGCTGGCCGGCACCCGCTCCCTCGACGCGGGCGAGAGAACCTTCATCGAGGCCACCGGGATCCGGATGCTGCCGGTGGCCGAGCTGACGCCGGACGCCCTGGTCGCGGCGGTACGGGCGACCGGCGCACGCTCGGTCTACGTCCACATCGATCTCGACGTCCTCGACCCCGCGCACATCGCCGGCATCGGCTTCCCAGAGCCCGGCGGACTCAGCCCGGACCGGCTGGTCGAACTGGTCGGCGCCGTGCGGGAGGCGTTCGACTTCGCCGGCGGGGCAGTCACCGAGTTCTGCCCCGACTCCCCGGCCGGTACCACCGCCACGGCCCGCGACCTCGACACCGTCAGGCGGATCCTCACCGCCCTGGCCGGTGCGCAGCCGTGACGAGGCCCGACTCGTAGGCGGCGATCACCAGTTGGGTGCGGTCCCGGGCCTGGAGCTTGGTGAGCAGGTGCCCCACATGGGTCTTCACCGTGGCCGGGCTGAGGTGCAGGTGCTCGGCGATCTCCGTGTTGGACAGGCCGCGGGCGATGAGCGTCAGCACCTCCCGCTCCCGCTCGGTGGTCCCGTCCAGCTCCCGGCCGAGCGGCCGGCCCGGCTCGGGCAGCCGGGCGAACTCCGCGATCAGACGCCGGGTCACCGTCGGGGCCAGCAGCGCCTCGCCGGAGGCCACCACGCCGATGGCGGCGAGCAGGTCCGCCGGCGGGGTGTCCTTCAGCAGGAAGCCGCTGGCGCCGGCGCGCAGCGCCGCGTACACGTAGGCGTCGAGGTCGAAGGTGGTGAGGATGAGCACGGAGACGGCGGCCGTCTCGGGGGCGGAACGGATCCGCCGGGTGGCCTCGATGCCGTCCATCTCGGGCATGCGCACGTCCATCAGCACCACGTCCGGGCGCTCCCGGCGGGCCAGCTCCACGGCCTGCGCCCCGGTGCCCGCCTCGCCGACCACCACCAGGCCGGGCGAGGTCTCCAGCAGCACGCGGAAGCTGCCCCGCAGCAGCGCCTGGTCGTCCGCGACCAGCACGCGGATCGGCCCGCTGCCGCGCTCACGGACCGGTTCGTGGAACGGTGCGTGCACCGGCTCGTGCACCGGCTCGCGGACCGGCTCGCGGGTCGCGGTGGTGGGGTCGTTCACCCGTCATCTCCCCCGGCGGTCGTCACACTAACGGCGGCGTTCGTGCCGGCCTCCGTGCCGGCCTTCGGGGCCGCGTAGGGCAGGTGGGCACGGACCCGGAAGCCGCCCCGGGGGCCCGGCCCGGCGCTGAAGTCGCCGCCGTACATCATCACCCGCTCCCGCATGCCGATCAGCCCGTGGCCCGGTTCCTGCTCGTGCCCCGCGGCGGCCGGCAGCAGGCGCGTGCCCGGCCCGTCGTCGGTGACCTCGATCCGCACCCCGCTCCCGTCCCCGCGGACGACGACCCGGCAGCTCGCCGGGGCGGCGTGCCGGACGACGTTGGTCACGGCCTCCTGCACGATCCGGTAGACCGCCAGCTCCAGGCCCTCCGGCAGCCCGTCCGCCCCGGAGACCTCCAGCCCGACCCGCACCCCGACCATGGCGGCCCGCTCGGCGAGCGCGGGCAGGCCGGCCAGGCCGGGCGAGGGGGCGAGGTCCGCCGGCTCCGGCCCGTCCGGTGCGCCCCGGGCCGGATCGGAGGTGTCGGGGGCGCCGCCCGCGACGCCCCCACCGGTGCCACCGGCCCCACCGGCACCGCCGGTGGCCCGCAGCACCCCGAGCATGGCGCGCATCTCGGTGAGCGCCTGCCGGCTGGTCGTCTCGATGACGCGCAGCGCGTCGCGGGCCTCCTCCGGGCGGGCCGCGAACACGTGGTTGCCGATGGCGGCCTTGACCGTGATCACGCTCATGCTGTGCGCCACCACGTCGTGCAGCTCCCGGGCGATGCGCAGTCGTTCCTCCGCCACCGCGCGGCTGGCCAGTTGCTCGGCCGAACGCGCCGCGTGCGCCCGGCGCTCCCGCACGGCGGAGCCGACCGTCCAGGCGGCGGCCAGCGCCACCACCCCGACCACCAGCTGGGCAACGGTGTAGGCCGCCCAGCCGAAGGGGGTGGCCGGCCCGGCGACGGCCATCCCGACCAGACCGGCCGCCGCGAAGCCGCCGACCACCCGGGTGGGCACCCGGGGCCGGTCGCCCCGGGGCGCGACCGCCACCGGGTAGAGCGCGAAGGCCGCCGCCACGAAGGAGTCCCGCACCACGCCGAGGTACACCGACAGCAGGGAGGCCGCCAGCACCACGGCGAACACCGAGCGCGGCCACAGCCGGCGCGCGGCCAGCGGGGCCGCCATCGCGGCCATCACCGCGAACTCGCCCCAGGCCGCCAGCTCGACGGGCGGCGAACCGGCCACCAGCGGCGGCGTCTGCCGGATCGGCAGCAGGGAGAAGACGGCGAGGTACCCGGCCGCCGCCAGGCCGTCGAGCGCGACCAGGCGACGCCGGCTCAGCCGCTCACCACCGGGCACGCAGGCGCCCACGCCGGCACCGGAGCCGCCGGCACCGACGGCGGCACGGGCGACGGCACCGGCGCCGCCAGCGGCGGCGTCGGTCCTGTCGTCGGCGGCTCCGGGCCTTCTCACGTCCACCCGCCGACGGTATCCGCACGGGCCGCCGGGGCGCGTCCCCCCACGGGAGGTCATCCCCCGGGCGGATCCCCGGGCGCTCCGGCGGCGTTCGGGCGCCCATGGGAGGAGCGGCGGGTCCCGTCCACGGTCCGATGCGCGGGACGGGGTCGCCGCGGGAGCGTTGTGGGCGTGATCGAAGTGGAGCAACTGACCAAACGCTACGCGGGCACCGTCGCGGTGGACCGCCTCTCCTTCCAGGTGCGCCCAGGACACGTCACCGGCTTCCTGGGGCCCAACGGCTCGGGCAAGTCCACCACCATGCGGATGATCCTCGGCCTGGACGCGCCGACCTCCGGGCGGGCGCTGGTGAACGGCCGCCCCTACCCGTCCCTGACCCGCCCGATGCACCAGGTGGGCGCGCTGCTGGACGCCGGTGCCGCGCACGGTGGGCGCAGCGCGCTGGACCATCTGCACTGCCTGGCGCGGTCCAACGGCATCGGCCTGGCGCGGGTGGCGTCGGTGCTGGAGCAGGTGGGGCTGGCCGGAGTCGCCCGCCGTCAGGTCGGCGAGTTCTCGCTGGGCATGCGGCAGCGGCTCGGCATCGCGGCGGCGCTGCTCGGCGACCCGGGCGTGCTGCTGTTCGACGAGCCGATCAACGGGCTGGACCCGGAGGGCATCCGCTGGATCCGGGAACTGCTGCGGGCGCTGGCGGCGCAGGGGCGCACCGTGCTGGTCTCCAGCCACCTGATGAGCGAGATGGCGCTGACCGCGGACCGGTTGGTGATCGTGGGCCGGGGCCGGCTGATCGCGGACACGTCCGTGGCGGAGCTGGCGGACCGCTTCCGTACCGGCGTGCTGGTGCGCTCGCCGCGCGCGGAGCGGCTGGCCGGCCTGCTGCGGGCGGCCGGGGCGACGGTGGTGCCCGAGCCGGGGCGGCCGGCCGGGGGCGACGCGCTGTCCGTCACCGGGCTGGACGCGCCGCGAATAGGTGAGCTGGCGGCGCGGGAGGGCGTCGCACTGCACGAACTGACACCGCGCAGCGCCTCGCTGGAGGAGGCGTACCTGCGGTTGACCGCGGACAGCGTGCAGTACCGGGCCGACCTTCTGGAGCACCCCGCGCCGCCTCCCGCCGCCACCGCCGCCCCCACCGCTCCCTCTGCCGTTCCCGCTCCCGCTCCGGGAAGGGGCGTCCGGTGACCGATGTCCTCGCCTCGGAGTGGTTGAAGATCCGCTCCCTGCAGTCCTCCCAGGCCATCCTGGGCGTCGTCATCGCCTCGGTGCTGATGATGCCCGCGCTGACCTGGTACAACGTCTCGGTCTGGGACGGCCTCCCGCCGGAGCGGCAGGCGCAGTTCGACGGCTCCTCGCCGGTGGAGGCGCTGGCGATGCTGCTGCAGATCACCGTGGCGGTGTTCGGGGTGCTGACGGTGACCTCCGAGTACGGCAGCGGGATGATCCGCACCTCCGTGGTGGCCGTGCCGCGCCGGCGGACGCTGCTCGGGGCGAAGGCCGTGGTGGTGGCGGTGAGCACGACGGTCGCGGGGCAGCTCAGCGTGTTCGTCGTGTACTTCGTCTGCCGCTGGATCGTCGGGGACCGCCCGCACGAGTGGGCGGAGCGGCCGGTGGCGGAGGCCCTCCCCCACCTGCTCGCCTCCGGGCTGATGTTGACGGTGGTCGGCCTGGTGGCTCTGGGGCTGGGCACACTGCTGCGGTCCACGGCCGGTGGGGTGGGCGCGGTGGTGGCGTTGCTGGTGGTGGTGCCGGGGCTGGCGAACGTGTTCTCCGAGCCGTGGAACGAGCGGGTGGCCTCGGTGATGCTGTCGCGCCTGGCCGGGCAGCTCGCCGGGGAGGAGGGCGCGGGGGTGCTGTCGCCGCTGGGGGCGCTGGCCGTGCTGCTCGGTTATCTGCTGCTCGTGCTCGGCGGCGCGCTGCACCGCTTCGCCCGGCGTGATGTCTGACGCTCGTGGGGATGTCGGCCCTGTCGGTCACCGTCCGGCACGGCGGCCGCCACCCGCGTCCACGCGGGCAGCGGCCGCCGTCACCCCGTCGGAGCCGTGGGGCGCCCGTTCAGGACACGAGCGGGAGGGGTGTCCGGGTGGAGACGTCGGCGAGGGCCCCTGGCAGCACCTCCCCGCTGTCCTGGTCGATCACGGTCACCCGCACGGCGGGCCGCCCCACGGTGTCCAGGGTGGCGCGGGCGTCCAGGGCGAAGAGCACCCACACCGGCCGACCCTCCTGCCCGGGGGAGCGCCCGGTGGCGTCCCCGGGGGACCGCTCGGTGGCCTGCCCCGCGGCGGGCCCGGTGGCCTGCCCGGCGTACTGGAGGAAGCGCCAGCCGTCCTCGTCCCAGGAGTCCAGCAGGCCCGAGCGGACCGCGCCGGAGGCCGCCTCCCAGGCCAGCGAGCGTTCCAGCAGTTCCACCGACGCCTGGACGGGCACCGGCGCCTCCACGCCGTCCCGCTCCAGCGGACTGCCGAAGGTCCGCAGCCGCCATCGGCGCAGCGGCAGCAGCCAGCGGTCCGTCTCGGTGAACAGCAGGGCCGCGACGGCCGCTCCGGCCAGCAGCACGCCGAGGGCGGCCGCCGGCCGGTCCACGCCGGCCTGCCACCACGGCGTTCCGGCGGCGGTCGCCGCGACGCCGGCGGCCACCACCGCTCCGGCGCGCAGGAAGGCGCGCGTCCCGATGGGGGCGTCGTCCCGGGCGGTGCAGCCGCAGGACGACTCCGGCACGGTGGCCCGGGCGTGGCCGAGGTAGCCGACGAACCCGGTGCCGAGGAGTGTCGCCGCCGCGCCGGAGAGGGGCCCCGGCGCGACGAGCAGTCCCGCGGCGACGGCGAGTTCGGCGGCGCCGACGGCGCGCAGCGCCGGCACCGCGCGTCCGGTGCCGAGCATGCGTTCCACGGCCGTGCCGGCCACCCGTCGTTCGGCGGCGCGGTCGAACAGCTTGGGTGCGCCGGACCAGCAGAGCACCGCGCCGAGCAGGAGGGGGATCATGCTCACGGTCAGCGAGACCATTCGCCCTCCCCGCTCAGTGGCCGACCGAGACGCGGACGACGTCGACCGTGTCGTCCTTCGGCCGCCACGCCCCGAGGACCTGCGCCGCCTGGCCGACGCGCAGCCGGGACAGGTCGGAGGTGAGGGCCGCGCCGGCGTAGGAGGCGGCGGTGACTCCCGGGGAGACCCGGCCGGTGACCGGGTGGCCGCCGTGCGCCAGCTCCAGGCGGTCCCGGCCGATGCCGCGGATGGTGCAGGCCAGATTGACGATGTTCACCCAGACGGCGTCGGCGGCGATGGTGCCGTCGGGCATGGCGACGCCGCGGGCGTAGAGGCCGTCACCGGGTTCGATGGCGTCGGCGGTGGTGGGGTGGACCTTCCAGATGCTGGTGGCGTTGGTGAGCTGGATGCGGTGGCTCTCCCCGTAGGAGCCGGCCACCTCCAGCACGCTGCCGTTCCGGCCGGCGACGCGTCCCTCGGCGAAGGAGGTCTCGGCGACGGCGGGGTCGAGGGAGGGGGTGGGTGCGGCGAAGGCGGCGTCCGGGTCGAGGCCGCCGAGCGCCGAGGCGCCGACGATGGTGGCGCCGCCGAGCGCGGCACTGGTGAGGAAGCGCCGCCGGTCGACCGGTCCCCGGGCGCGGGGGTCGCTGTGCTGGCTCATCTCGTCCCCTCCCGCGCTCACTCGTAGATCCAGACGGGCAGCATGCCGGAGCTGAGGCTGCCGATGGCGGAGAACGCCGCGGGCGTCAGGTCGAGGACCCGGTTGGTGCGGCAGGTGCCGTTGCAGCAGGTGGCCTCGCCGCACCAGCTGTGGGTGCGCGGGCCGCAGTCGGTGATGGTGATGCACACGGTGGCGCCGGTGCACTGGTGCCGGACGTTCATCACCGAGCCGCAGCCCCGGCGGGGGATGTTCTCCCCGCAGAGGTCGGGGCGGGTGATGTCCCAGCAGGCGGCGGAGGCGTTGGGCCAGGCGCCGTGGTTGGCGCTGGAGCGGCAGTTGCCGCAGGCGCCGCCGCCGGCGCTGCCGCAGGGCCCCCAGGCGCTGCCGCAGCAGAACCAGGTGGTCTCGCCTCTCCAGAGGTAGGTGTTGCTGCATGCCATGACGTGCGCTCCTTCCGTCATGAGCCGCCGGTCACGGGGCGCCCGTGGATCACACGGGCGTACGTGATCTGCTCATGACATGACTTGCCCAGCGGGCGGGACGGCCGCCGCGGTCGCGGCGACCGATCAACGAGGGCGGCGCGGGTCCGTCGTCGTCGGCGAACGGGCCGCCAGATTGCGCTGGATGGAGCTCGATGGAGCGGTGGTACGTGGGGCGCGCCACCATGGTGCCGGGTTCTACGCGCGTCGTACAGTGGGCCTCGTCTTCCCTACCGTCCCGGGGGCGGACACAAGATGACCGCGCGTCATATTCTTGGCCGGATCCGCCACCCGCCACCCCGCCACCACGCACACCACCGACATCGCCCGACACCCCGCGTCGGCGACGGCAGCCCCACAGGAGTCCCCCCAGTGGCCCACGACGCCCCGTCCCAGCAGGTCCCGCCGCACACCGCCACGGCCCCGACCGGCATCGACACCAGCATCGCCCACCCGGCCCGCGTCTACGACTACTGGCTGGGCGGCAAGGACAACTTCGCCTCCGACCGCGAGGTGGCCGAGAAGGTCATCGCCGCGCTGCCCGAGGCGAAGCCGTTCGCCCAGGCCAACCGGGCCTTCCTCGGTCACGCCGTGCGCCACGTGGCCGAGCGCGGCATCCGCCAGTACCTCGACATCGGCCCCGGGCTGCCGACCGCCAACAACACCCACGAGGTCGCCCGCTCGGTCGTCCCGGACGCCCAGGTGGTGTACGTCGACAACGACCCGATCGTCCTGACGCACGCCCGCGCGCTGCTGGAGCAGGACGCCAGCGCGGGCCGGACCACCGTCCTGCCCGGCGACCTGCGCCGCCCCGAGGAGTTCCTGGAGGCGCCCGAACTGCGCGCGGCGCTGGACTTCGACCAGCCGGTGGCCGTGCTGATGGTCGCCGTGCTGCACTTCCTCGCCGACTCCGACGAGCCGCACCGGATCGTCGAGGGCATCACCCGGCTCCTGGCGCCCGGGAGCGTCGTGGTGATCTCGCACGCCACCGTCGACGGCATGGACCCGGAGGTCGCCCGGCAGGGCCTGGCCGGATACCGGGCCACGGCGCCGATGGTGCCGAGGCCGAAGGAGGAGGTCGCCCGCTTCTTCGACGGCCTGGAGGTCCTCCCGCCCGGCATCGTCCGCACCCACGCCTGGCGCCCCGGAACCGCCGAGCAGGAGATCGACGGCTACCCGGGCTGGGCCGCCATCGGCAGCGTGCCGCAGCGCTGACGAACCCGCCGCGCCGGCCGCGCCCGCAAACGCCGGTCGCGGCGCACCCGCGAGGGGCGCCGAATCACGACCGGCGTCTCACAGCAGGCGCCATTCCTGGTACGGCCGGTCGGTGGCGCAGGTCTGCTGGACCACGCCGGCTCCGTCGTAGATGCTGCCTCCCGCGACCTCCCGCGCTCGCGTTGGCCACGTTCAGACATTGCAGCTGTGGTGGGTCTCCGGCTTGGGTTCCGCGGCCCGCTCCAGGATTTCCCGGCGGATTCGTCGTCGCGGACCGCCTGGGCGCACGAACCAACCTCCGGCCCCCCGCGGGCGCAAGGGGCCGGAGGATCGACTGTTCCGTGGGTTGGCCACCAGGTCGAACTAGGCCTGGTGGCCGACCTGGGCCTGGTCGTCGAGGTCGCGGGCGAGTCGGCGGAGGATGGGGCCGTACTCGGGGTGCGCGAGGGCGGAGGCGAACTGGGCGATGAGGTAGTCGGCCGGGTTGCCGGTGTCGTACCAGCGCCCCTGGATGACCTGGCCGTACACGGCGCGGCTGGCCGCGTAGGCGTTGATGGCGTCGGTCAGGTAGACCTCGCCGGTGCGGTGCTCGTACCAGCGCTTGGTCTGCTCGCGCAGCTCGTCGATGATCCCGGGGGTGATGACGTAGCCGCCGATGGCGGCGAACGCGGACGGGGCGTCCTGCGGCTTGGGCTTCTCGACCAGGCCGGTGATCCGCAGCAGGCCGTCGTCCAGGTCCTCCTTGACCACCGGCACGCCGTAGCGCTGGGAGTCGGCCGGGTCCATCGGCATCAGGGCGAGCACCGGGCAGCTGGTCGCCTCGTAGGCGCGGATCAGCTGCTGCGCGCGGGGCACCTCGGCCACGAACACGTCGTCCGGCCACAGCACCAGCATCGGCTCGTCGCCGAAGTTGCGGGCCGCGTTGAGCACGGGGGTGCCGTTGCCGTACGGCCCGTGCTGGTCCAGGTAGGTGATGTGGCCGCGGCGGGAGAGCTCGGCGACCTCCTCCACGGCGTCGGCGTACGCCGTCTTGCCGTCCGCCCGCAGCTGCGCCACCAGGCCGGGGTTGGGCCGGAAGTGGTCCTGGATCAGCGACTTCCCGCCGGAGACCACGATGGTGATGTCCGTGATGCCGGACGCCACCAGCTCGCGCACGGTGTGCTCGATCACCGGCTTGTCGCCGACCGGCAACATCTCCTTGGGCGTCGCCTTGGTCAGTGGCAGGAGGCGGGAGCCCAGCCCGGCGGCCGGAATCACTGCCCTGCGAATCGTCGTAGCCATCCCACTCTCCCGGTCGACGGGCGTACCCCGCTGGTCGGCGCTGTTGGTCGGTGCTGCCTGCTGCCCGATGGGGTTGCCCGATCGGGCAGTCCCACCGGGCACGCTACCAACGGGGCGCCGGGCGCATGGCCGGAACCCCGCACGCAGATATAGTCATGAATATTGACGGTATTGATTGGTGACCATATCGTGGGCGCCGGCCGCCAGCACCACCCCCCGCGCTCCCCAGGAGAGGTCGATGTCGCACGCCACCGCGATCCAGGGCACCGTCGCCGAAGGCTTCGAACGGGTCCGGGAGGAGTTCGCGGCCGTCGCCGCCGACGAGGCCGACCCGGGCGCCCAGCTCGCCGTCTACCTGCACGGACGGCAGGTCGTCGACCTGTGGGCCGGCGACGGCGTCTCCGGCTCCTCCCTGCACGCCCTGTTCTCCTCCGGCAAGGGCGCGGCCCACCTCGTCGTGGCGCTGCTGGTGCAGGACGGCGTGCTGGACCTGGACGCCACGGTCGCCTCCTACTGGCCGGAGTTCGCCGCCGAGGGCAAGGGCGAGCTCACCCTGCGGGACCTGCTGGCCCACCGCGCCGGGCTGATCGGCGTGGACGGCGGGTTCAGCACCGCCGAACTGGCCGACGACCGCCTGATCGCACGGCGCCTGGCCACCCAGCGGCCGTACTGGCGGCCGGGCACCGCCTACGGCTACCACGCGTTCGTGATCGGCGCGCTCACCGGCGAGGTGGTGCGCCGGGTGACCGGGCGGTCCCTCCAGCAGGTCTACGAGGAGCGCGTCCGCGCCCCGTACGGGCTGGACTTCCACCTCGGCCTGCCGGAAGCGCTCGAACCGCGCTACGTCCCGGTCCGGCCGCTGCCCGCGCGGGACCGCGCCGCCGCCGGGGCCGGCGCACCGGCCCCGGACAGCCTGACCGGCATCGCCTTCAACCTCAACGCCGCCGAGCCCACCGACCTGGCCGACTTCGCCAACACCCGCGCCGTCCGCGCCCTGGGCCCGTCCTCCTCCGGCAGCGTCGGCAACGCCCGCGGCCTGGCCCGGATGTACGCCGCGGTGATCAGCGAGGTGGACGGCCGGGCACCGCTGCTGCGTCCCGACACCCTCGCCGAGTTCACCCGGCCGCACGGGGGCGGCGGCGTCGACCTGGTCACCGGCGAACGCGACCACTTCCTGCTGGGCTTCGAGGCGCAGGGGGTCCGCTACCCCTTCCTGGGCCCGGACGCCTTCGGCCACAGCGGCGCGGTCGGCGCCCAGTCCTTCGCCGACCCGCGCAGCGGCGTCGCCTACGGCTACACCCGCCGCCGCTTCTCCCTCGGCGGCGGGGGCGGAGCCGCCGAGAACCACCGCCTCGCCGCGGCGGTGCTGCGCGCCGCCACCGACCGGCCGTAGCGCCCACCGGCCGTGGCGCCGCCCGCGCGTGGCGGCGCCCGCTCAGGCCCTCGGGCGGGGCGCCTCCTCCTCGTCCGGGGAGGCCGGGCGGGCCACCGCGGCGCCCTCGGCCGACGACCGCACCGCGCCCTCGGCCTGGGAGAGCACGGTGCTCTCGGCCACCGGCACCGGCAGCTCCTGACGGGCCGACAGCGCGACGCCCTCCGGCTGGGAGAGCACGGCGTCCGCGCCAGCCGGCGACTCCTCCGGCTCCCGCACGATCTCCGCGCCGAGCGCGCGCAGCCGCTCGGTGAAGCCGGCGTAGCCGCGGTCCACGTGGTGGATGTCGCTGACCAGCGTCACCCCCTCGGCGACCAGCCCGGCCAGCACCAGCCCCGCGCCGGCCCGCACGTCGGTCGCCTGCACCGGCGCGCCGGAGAGCCGCTCCCTGCCGCGCACCACCGCGTGGTGCCCGTCCGCCTGCACGTCCGCGCCCAGCCGGGCCAGCTCCTGGAGGAAGACGAACCGCGCCTCGAAGATGTTCTCGGTCACCATCGCCGTGCCCTCGGCGATCGCGTTGAGCGCCGCGAACTGCGGTTGCAGGTCGGTGGCGAAGCCGGGGTAGGGCAGCGTCGCCACGTCCACGGCGGCGGGGCGACCCTCCATCACCACCCGGAAGCCGTCCGGGACGGCCGTCACCGTGGCCCCGGCCTGCGCCAGCCGGTCCAGCGGGATCTCCAGGTGGTCCGGGCGGGCACGCAGCACGGTCACGTCCCCCCGGGTCATCGCGGCGGCGACGGCGAAGGTCCCCGCGACGATCCGGTCCGGCACCGTGACGTGCTCCACCGGGGAGAGGCCGTCCACGCCGCGCACCTCGATGGTGTGGGTGCCGGCGCCGCCCACCTTGGCGCCCATCTCGGCCAGCATCTCGCACAGGTCGACGATCTCCGGCTCGCGCGCCGCGTTGTCGATCACCGTGGTGCCGTCGGCCAGCACCGCCGCCATCAGGATGTTCTCGGTGGCCCCCACGCTGGGGAAGTCCAGCGTGACGCGGGCGCCGGTCAGCCCCCGGGGCGCCCGGGCGATCAGGTAGCCGTGCTCGTGCTCCACCTCCGCGCCCAGCTGCACCAGCCCGCTGACGTGCATGTCCAGCCCGCGCGAGCCGATGGCGTCGCCGCCGGGCCGGGCCACCCGGACCTCGCCGCGCCGGGCCAGCAGCGGGCCCAGCACACAGATCGAGGCGCGCATCCGGCGCACCAGGTCGTAGTCGGCCTCCGTGCCGGGCGCTGCGGGCACGTCCACCAGGAGGGAGCCGACGTCCGCCGCCTCCCACTCGGGTTCGACCCGGCAGCCGAGCCGGCGCAGCAGCTCGGCCATGATCTCCACGTCGAGGATGCGCGGCACGTTGCGCAGCCGTGACGGCCCCTCCGCCAGCAGCGAAGCGGCCATCAGCTTCAGCGCGCTGTTCTTCGCGCCGGTCACCGGGACACGCCCGGACAGCCGGGCCCCACCGAGAATCCGGAACCGCTCCATGCCGTCGAGGCTAGTTCCGCCCCGGGGGCACCGCCCGCCCGGGGGGTCCATGCGGAGGACCCGTCCCTCCCCCGGGCGCACCCGCGCCCCCGGCCGCCGGGACGGCTCCGGCGCCACCGCGGTGGCCGGTTCCGCCGGCCCGCGCCGCGGGGCCGCGCGGCCTACCCTGCCCGTATGGTTCACCTCACCCGCATCTACACCCGCACCGGGGACCAGGGCACGACGGCGCTGGGCGACGGCACCCGGATCCCCAAGACCGACGCGCGGCTGGCCGCCTACGCCGACGTCAACGAGGCCAACGCCGCGATCGGCGTGGCCCTCGCGCTGGGCCGGCTCTCCCAGGAGGTGGAGACGGTCCTGCTGCGCGTCCAGAACGACCTCTTCGACGTCGGCGCGGACCTGTCCACGCCCGTCCCGCCCGGCGGTGACGCCCCGGACGCGCCCGCGCTCCGCGTCGAGCAGGGCTACATCGACCGGTTGGAGGGGCACTGCGACACCTTCCTGGCCGGGTTGGAGAAGCTGCGCAGCTTCATCCTGCCGGGCGGCAGCCCGGGCGCCGCGCTGCTGCACCAGGCGACCACGGTGGTGCGCCGCGCCGAGCGCTCGACCTGGGCGGCGATCGAGGCGTACGGCGAGACGGTCAACCCGCTGGCCGCCACCTACCTCAACCGGCTGTCCGACCTGCTGTTCATCCTCGCCCGGGTGGCGAACAAGGACGGCGAGCGCTCCGCGGACGTGCTCTGGGTGCCGGCCGCCAACCGCTGACCCCGGACGGGCCGGGCCGCGCGGGGCCCGGGGGCTCAGACCAGTCCGTGCTCCCGCGCCCAGATGGCCGCCTGGACGCGGGAGCGCAGTTCGAGCTTGGTGAGGATGCGGCTGACGTGCGTCTTGACCGTCGCCTCCGCCATGCCGAGCTCGGCGGCGACGGCCGCGTTGGACAGCCCCCGCCCGAGGCAGGCCAGCACCTCGCGTTCCCGGGCGGTCAGCGCCTCGGCGGCGGGGCCGTCACCGGTGGCCGGGGCGGCGGCAGCGGCGCCGTCCCGGGCACCGCCGACCGGTTCGGCCACCGCCCCGGCGGAGGCCGCGGCCCGGGGCCGGGCGGCGGCCGGACGCCCCGTCGTCGCGAAGGCGGCGATCAGACGGCGGGTCACCGCCGGGGCGATCATGCCCTCCCCGGCGGCGACCAGCCGGACGGCGTCCAGCAGCGCCGCGGCGTCGGTGTCCTTGAGCAGGAAGCCGGCCGCGCCCGCCTGGAAGGCGCCGAAGACGTACTCGTCCATGTCGAAGGTAGTCAGCACCAGCACGTCGGCGGTGGACTGCTGGACGATCCGCCGGGTCGCGGCCACGCCGTCCAGGCGCGGCATCCGCACGTCCATCAGGACCACGTCCGGGCGCAGCTCGGCGGCCATCCGCACCGCCGTCTCGCCGTCGGCCGCCTCCGCGACCACCTCGATGTCCGGCGCCGACTCCAGGATCATCACGATCCCGGCGCGGACCGCCGCCTGGTCGTCGGCCACCAGCACGCGGATCATGCCGCGTTCCCTCCCCTCGTGTCCGTGCCGCTGCGTCGGGCCCGCTCGTTCCGGTCGCCGTTCCGGTCGCCGTCCAGGGCGGTGCCGGCCGCGCCCGGCGGGTGTTCGTAGGGCACCCGGGCGCGGACGGTCCAGCGGCGGCCGTCGGGTTCCGGTCCGACGCTCAGCGTGCCGCCGAGCAGGTGGGTGCGCTCCCGCATGCCGATGATCCCGGCCTGGGCGCCGGCCACCGCGGGGCGGCGCGGCCGGTCCGGGAGCGGGCTGTGCACGGTGACGTCGATGCCGCCCGGGTCGTAGGCCACCAGCACCTCGACCGGCCCGGGGGCGGCGTGCTTGAGGGCGTTGGTCAGCGACTCCTGGACGATGCGGTAGGTGGCCGACTCCACGGCCGGGCCGGGTTCCTCGGGCGGCTCGCCGGTCACCCGCAGGGAGCAGCGCAGCCCGGTGGCCGTGCCGGCCCGGTCGGCGCGGTCGACCAGCGCGTCCAGCGCGCCCAGCCGGGGGACGGCGGCGGCCATCTCGTCGGCCGGCTCGGCGGACTCGGTGGGCTCCGCGGGCCCGGTCGGCTCGGCGGGCCCGGCGGGCCCGGCGGGCCCGGCGGGCTCGGCGGTCTCCGCGCCTGCAGCGGTCGGGGTGGCGGCGTCGGGGGTCGGGGTGGTCTCCCGGAGCAGGGTGATCATCCGTCGCATCTCGGCCAGTCCCTGCACGCTGCTCTCCCGCATCACCCCGAGGGACTTCAGCACCACCGCCCAGGTGGCGGGCGACGGCGGTTCGCCCCGGTCCCCGGCCTCCCGGCCGACGATGGAGAGCACCGCGGTGGACTGGATGGCGATGGCGCTGAGGTGGTTGGCGACCACGTCGTGCAGCTCGCGGGCCATCCGGCTGCGTTCGGCGTTGACCGCCTCCCGGCGTTCCAGCTCGGCGAGCCGCTGGAGCTGGTCGGCGCGCAGTCGCTCGGCCTCGGCGATCTCCTGGTGGCGCCGGATGTAGTAGGCGCTCTGCGGGGTGGCGAAGAAGACGGAGGCCGCCAGCACCCCGATGATCAGCGAGGCACCCACGTCGTGGGTGGTGGCGAGCAGGGCGGCGGCGATGGCCACGCACATCAGGGCGCTGACGTAGAGGATGCGGCGGACCGTGCGCCGGGGGCCGTAGAGCACCGCGGCGTACAGCGCGTCGGCCAGCAGCGCGACCGCGTAGAAGGAGCCCAGGAACAGCTGGTCGACCACGAAGCCGACCAGGCTGACCGCCAGGTACAGGCGCGGGCGGACCCGGCGCAGGACGCAGGCCGCGGACATCACGGTGAGCGGCAGCAGGCGCGGCCAGCCCGCCTCCTCGCCGGTGAACCAGGTGTCCGGGCCCTCCGCGGGGAAGCCCTGGTGGGCGCCGAGCAGGGTGAAGACCGTCCCGCCGACCCAGGCGACCAGTGCCGTGGTGACGTCGCCCCGGGTGGGACGGCCGGCCGGGGCGCCGGTGGCCGGGCGGGGCGGCTCGGTCAGCCGCGCGCGCAGGCGGGAGCGCAGGCGGGCGCGGAGTCCGGCGGCGGGGCGGGCGGGGCGGCTGGCTGACGGGTGCGGCACCCTCACATCACAGCACCTCGTCCCGGGGTCGTGCCTCGTCCCACCGGTGGAGGAGGGCCGGGGCGTACCTCGAAGGATGTACCCGCCTTTTCCACCCCCGCGCCGACGCCCGGACGGGGGCGCGCCCGGCAGGCTGGGGAGCGTCGGCGGGCCCGAGTGGCGGGTCCGAGCGGTGGGGGATGCCGCGCCGAGCACGAGCAACCGTTCCGGGAGTTCTGGTTTCCATGGTCGTCGCCGTCATCGTCTTCTGCGAGGTGGCCTTCTGGGTGATGCTGGGGCTCGGCCTCGTCACCCGCTACCTGCTGCGCTGGCCGCGGGTCTCCACGGCCCTGCTGGTCTCGGTGCCGCTGCTGGACGTGCTGCTGCTGTCAGTGACCGTGATCGACCTGCGTTCCGGGGCGACGGCGGGCATCCGGCACGGCCTGGCGGCGATCTACCTGGGGTTCACGGTGGCGTTCGGGCACAGCATGATGCGCTGGGCCGACCAGCGGTTCGCCCACCGCTTCGCCGGCGGTCCGCCGCCGTGGCGGCCCCCGAAGCGCGGCATGGCCCGGGTCCGCTACGAGTGGAAGGGCTTCGGGCAGTCGGTGGTGGCCTGCGGGATCGCCGCCGCGGTGCTGGTGCTGCTGATCTGGCTGGTGGGGGATCCGTCGCGGACGGAGGCGCTGAACACCTCGCTGCAGTTGTGCGCCCGGATCCTGTCGATCTCGTTGATCATCAGCGTCATCGGCACCCTCACCGCGTTCGGCGGCGGTGACGGGAAGAAGAACGCGGAGAAGAACGTGGAGGAGAACGTGGCGGGGGGCGCACGGGAGGGGGAGCCGGCCGGGTCCTCGCCGGCGGCGCCGGCGGCGCGGCGGGCCGGCGGCTGACCGCCGGATCCGCGCGCCCGACTCCCGCGTCCACACGCTCCCCGGCCGTCCGGTCGGCGGGTCACCCACCCGCCGGCCGGACGGCCGCCGCCGTCTCCGCCGCCTGTGGGCGCTCCGGCTCCTCCGGGAGGAGCGGGGTGAGCAGCCGGTGCGGGCGGGTCAGGGCGCGGCTGACCGGGTCGGTGCGCCGGGAGGGGTCCGCGCCGGGGCCGAGGCGGGTCTCCACCTCGGTGGGGGGCACCTCGCGTCCGCCGCAGCCGGGGCAGGTGCTGAACGGTCCCAGGCCGGCGCCGCACTCGGTGTGGAAGAAGAGCCGCCGGGTGCCGCCGGGGTTGGGCGCGAGCCGGTCGCCCCAGCGGCTGAGCTCCAGCAGCACCGGCCACAGCCGCCGGCCCAGCTCGGTCAGCAGGTACTCGTCGCGGGGCGGGGAGTCCTGGTAGCGCCGGCGTTCCAGCACGCCGGCGTCGGTGAGCGCCTGGAGACGGGTGGCCAGCACGGCGCGGGGCGCCCCGAGGTGGGCGAGGAAGTCGCCGTAGCGGCGGACGCCGTAGAAGGCGTCGCGGACCACCAGCAGCGTCCAGCGCTCGCCGACCAGTTCCAGGGCCCGGGCGAGCCCGCAGTCCTGACTCTCGTACCCCTTGCCCAGCGCCATGCGCCCAACCCTAGCATTACGGTTCTTTGACCGAACTCGGTTCGGTCATCGAACTGACACCTGCTACGGTCATCTCGCGCCACCCAAGGTTCATTCATCGAACTCACCCGGGCGTCACCGGACCGCCCCAGGAGCGTCATGACCGACCTCGCCACCGACCCCACGGCACCCACCGCATCCGCCCGCCCCACCGCCACGTCCGCCCGCCGCACCGTCCTGGTGACCTGCGCCGCCACCTTCCTGGTGCTCGCCGACTACACCGCGCCGCTGGTCACCGTGCCGGAGACGGCCGCCGCCCTCGGCGCCTCCCCGGCCGCCCAGACCTGGCTGATCGCCGCCATCTCCCTCGGCCTGGCCGCCCTCCTGCTGGTCGCCGGCGCCCTCGCCGACGACCACGGCCGGCGGCGGATCTTCGTCCTCGGCACGGCCGGCTTCGCCGTCACCACCGCGATCGGCGCCCTGGCCAGCGACGCCCCCACCTTCATCGCCGCGCGCGTCCTCCAGGGCGCCACCGGCGCGGCCGTCCTCGCCACCAGCCTCGGCCTGATCGCCGCCGCCCTGCCCCCCGGCCCCGATCGCATCCGGGCCACCGGCCGCTGGGGGGCCACCGTCGGCCTCGGCATCGCGCTCGGCCCGCTGGTCTCCGCGGCCGGCACCACCCTCGGCGGCTGGCGCCTGTCCTACCTGGCCCTCGCCGTGCCCGCCGCCGCCCTGGCACCGCTCGCCCACCGCACGCTGACCGAGTCCCGGGCCGCCACCCGGCGCCCCCTGGACCTGCCCGGCGCCCTGCTGTTCACCACCGCGGTCACCGCCGTGCTGGTCACCGTCACCGAGGGCCGGGACGGCTGGGGCCGCCCGGTGTTGCTGCTGCCCGCCGCCGTCGCCCTGCTCGCCCTGACGGCGTTCACCCTGGTGGAACTCCGGCGCCCGCACCCCATGGTCGACCTGCGGCTGCTCCGCTCCGGCCCGTTCCTCGCGGCCGTCGTCGGCGGCCTGTTCACCGGCGTGTCGGTGGTCGGCCTGATGAGCTACCTGCCCACCGTGCTGCAACGGGCGGTCGGCTACACCCCGCTGGAGACCGCCTGGATGTTCGGGCTCTGGTCCGGACTCTCGGTGCTCGCCTCCCTCCGCGCCCACCTGCTGGCCCACCGGCTGGCCAGCCACCAGCTGCTCGCCACCGCCCTGGCCCTGTGCGCCGCCGGACACCTCGCCCTGCTCGGCGCCGTCGGCTCCGGCTCCACGCTCCGCCTGCTGGCCGGCATGGCCGTCGGCGGCGTCGGCATCGGCCTGGCCAACGCCGCCAACGCGCGGCTGGCCGTGGAGTCGGTGCCCGCCGACCGCAGCGCCATGGGCTCCGGAGCCAACAACACCGCCCGCTACACCGGCGCCGCCCTCGGCGTGGCGGTCACCGTCGCCGTGGTCGCGGCCGCCCCGGGCGCCACCACCCCCGCCGAGGCGCTGGCCACCGGAGCCGACGCCGCCCTGCTGGTCGCCGCCGCGCTCGCCCTGCTCGGCGCCGCCATCGTGCTGCTCGCCGGCGCCCGCCGGCCCCCACGCACCGACCACGCCCGCCGCACCGGAGAACCCGGCTGACACACGGCGAACCGCCCGCCGCCTCCGAGGAGGCGGCGGGCGGTTCGACGGTCGTGCGGACCCGCGGCGCGCCGCTCAGGCCACGTTGACCCGCTGGCCGGGCGGGGCCGCCTCCAACCAGGCCAGGAAGCCGGTCAGCGCGTCCTCACTCATCGCCAGCTCCAGCGGACGGCCGTTCTGCAGGCAGTGCAGCACCACCGAGCCGGACAGCAGCGCCAGCTCCTCCTGCCCCACCGGACGCCGCCGGCCGACGATCTCGATCTCCTCCCGCAGCAGCACCCGACGCGGCCGCGGGGCCAGGGAGAATATCCGGAACCACTCGATTCGGGACCCGCCGTAGCGGGCCACCCCGAACGACCAGCCCTTACCGCTCGCCGCCTCGCCCGGCCCCTCCGTGCCGATGCCCTGCGCGGCCTCACCGACGCCCGACGCCGGCTCCCCGGAACGACGAACGCCGGCCGCGGAAGAACCGGCGACCGGCGTCGAATGGCCTCGGGGCGGGAGCTGACCCCCACAATGCTCACGCATCCCCGCGGGTACTTGCACGCGCAGGCTGCAGTCGAACGTGCCGCCCGCACGCTGGATCCAGCGGCGGCGCCCCGCCAGGCCGAGCAGGCCCAGCAGCACCAGACCGACCAGCGCCCCGAACACCTCGAGGGCGAGGACCATGGCCATCGACCTCCTCGCCGTCTCCCGGCCGCCTCGGCGGCTCACCTACCTCTATCCAGCATCACCCGCCCGGCCGGCCGGCACCAGCCACACGGCCATCCGGCGCCATGCTCCGGCCCACACCTCACGGGTACAGACCACACGGTACGGCAACGGGCCCGGTGGACCGCGCCGCTCGAGCCGCAACACGGCGCAACCGGGGGTCGCACGGGCCCGACCGACCGGGGCACCACGGTGCGCGGGAGCGCACCGCGGACCACCAGGCGCCCTGACCGCACGCCGCCGCACGCCCCGCCGGCCGCGACCGGGACCGACCCGGCGGCAACCGGCCCGCAGGACCCGAGGCCCAGCGGCGCGACCTCAGCGGCGCCAGCTCAGTGACCCAGGGACGCGACGACTCAGCGGCGCGACCCGGACATGGCGACCTGGAGACGCAGGGAGGCCCGGCTCTCCGCCGCCGCGTCCTTGATCTCCTTCGCCCGCTCCTCGGCGCGCTCGGCGCGGGCGGTGTCGATCTCGTCCGCCAGCTCCGCCGCCTCCGCCAGCACCGACAGCTTGTTGTCCGCGAAGGACAGGAAGCCGCCGTGCACGGCCGCGACGACCGGCCCTTCGGCGGTCCGGATCGTCACCGGACCCGGCTCCAGCACGCCCAGCAGCGGGACGTGGCCCGGCTGGATGCCGATGTCACCGGATGTCGTCCTGGCCACGACGATGGTGGCCTCGCCGGACCAGACCTTGCGGTCGGCCGCGACGAGCTCGACGTGCAGCTCAGCCAAGATGGCTCCTAGGGTGTGCCCCGGCCGTGGTGCCGGACGGGGTTCGATCAAGGATAACGGCAGTGAAGGGCCGGGCGACGGGAGGGGCCGACCCGTCACCGGGCCGGCCCCTCCCGATCACCGACATCTCGTCAGCTGTCCATCAGCTTCTTGGCGTTGGCCTCGAGGTCGTCGATGCCACCGCACATGAAGAACGCCTGCTCGGGGAAGTGGTCGTACTTGCCGTCCGCGATCGCCGTGAACGCGTAGATCGACTCCTCGAGCGACACGTCCGAGCCGTCCACACCGGTGAACTGCTTCGCCACGTGGGTGTTCTGCGACAGGAACCGCTCGATGCGACGGGCGCGCTGGACGGTGAGCTTGTCCTCCTCGCTCAGCTCGTCCATACCGAGGATCGCGATGATGTCCTGCAGGTCCTTGTACTTCTGCAGGATCCCCTTGACCCGGGTGGCGCACTCGTAGTGCTCCTTGGAGATGTACCGCGGGTCCAGGATGCGCGAGGTGGAGTCCAGCGGGTCCACCGCCGGGTAGATGCCCTTCTCCGAGATCGGCCGGGAGAGCACCGTGGTCGCGTCGAGGTGCGCGAAGGTGGTCGCGGGGGCCGGGTCGGTCAGGTCGTCCGCCGGCACGTAGATCGCCTGCATCGAGGTGATCGAGTGACCGCGGGTGGAGGTGATGCGCTCCTGGAGCAGACCCATCTCGTCCGCCAGGTTCGGCTGGTAACCCACCGCGGACGGCATGCGGCCGAGCAGGGTGGACACCTCGGAACCGGCCTGGGTGAACCGGAAGATGTTGTCGATGAAGAGCAGCACGTCCTGCTTCTGCACGTCGCGGAAGTACTCCGCCATCGTCAGCGCGGACAGCGCGACCCGCAGACGGGTGCCCGGCGGCTCGTCCATCTGGCCGAACACCAGCGCCGTCTTGTCGATGACGCCGGTCTCGGTCATCTCCTCGATGAGGTCGTTGCCCTCACGGGTGCGCTCGCCCACACCCGCGAACACCGACACACCCTCGTGGTTGTTGGCGACGCGGTAGATCATCTCCTGGATGAGCACGGTCTTGCCCACACCCGCGCCACCGAACAGACCGATCTTGCCGCCACGCACGTACGGGGTCAGCAGGTCGATGACCTTGATGCCGGTCTCGAACATCTCGGTCTTCGACTCGAGCTGGTCGAAGGACGGCGCCTGGCGGTGGATCGGCCAGCGCTCGGTCACCTCCAGGCGACCGCCGTCACCGTTCAGCACGTCACCGAGGGCGTTGAACACCTTGCCCTTGGTCTCCTCGCCGACCGGCACCGAGATCGGGGCACCGGTGTCGACGACCGTGGTGCCGCGCACCATGCCGTCGGTCGGCTGCATCGAGATGGCGCGCAGCAGGCCGTCGCCGAGGTGCTGCGCCACCTCCAGGGTCAGGGTCTTGGTGCCGGTGCCGTCGGCGGCCTCGACCTCGACGTGCAGCGCGTTGTAGATCTCCGGCATCGCGTCGACGGGGAACTCCACGTCGACGACCGGGCCGATGACCCGGGCGACGCGGCCCGTCGCCGCGGCCGTCTCAACAGTGGTGGTCATGGTTTTCAGTCACTCCCCGCGGTCGCGTCGGCCAGGGCGTCCGCGCCACCGACGATCTCGCTGATTTCCTGGGTGATGTCGGCCTGGCGGGCCGCGTTCGCAAGCCGCGTGTACGACTTGATGAGTTCCTCGGCGTTGTCCGTCGCCGACTTCATCGCCCGACGCCGCGCGGCGTGCTCGGAGGCCGCCGACTGGAGCAGGGCGTTGTAGACCCGGCTCTCCACGTACCGCGGCAGCAGCGCGTCGAGCACGCCCTCCGGGGAGGGCTCGAACTCGTACAGCGCGTGCGGGTCCTTGCCCGACGCGATCGCTTCCGCGTCCATGTCGAGGTGGTTCGGCTTGTCCAGCGTGAGCGGCAGCAGCCGGCTGTCCACCGGGTTCTGGGTCAGCATCGAGACGAACTCGGTGTAGACCACGTGCAGCTCGTCCACGCCGCCGTCCGCCTCGTCCTTGGCGAACGCCTCCAGCAGCGCGCCCGCCACCGACTTGGCGTCGGCGTAGGTCGGCTTGTCGGAGAAGCCCGTCCAGGACTCCTCGATCGACCGGTCGCGGAAGGTGTAGAACCCGACGCCCTTCCGGCCGACGATGTACGTCGACACCTCCTTGCCCTCACCGCGCAGCCGCGCTGCCAGCGCGTCCGCCCGCTTGATGGCGTTGGAGTTGTAGCCGCCGGCCTGGCCGCGGTCGCTCGTGATGAGCAGCACCGCGGCCCGCCGCGCGTTCGGGTTCTCCGTGGTGAGCGGGTGGTCGGCGGAGGAACCGCTGGCCACCGCGGCCACCGCGCGGGTCAGCTCGGTCGCGTACGGCGTGGACGCCTGGACGGCGCGCTGCGCCTTGACGATCCGCGACGAGGAGATCATCTCCATCGCCCTCGTCGTCTTCTTGATCGCCGAGACGGAGCGGATCTTGCGCTTGTAGACCCGAAGCTGGGCTCCCATGGGTCGTCAGGTCCTTCCGTCGTCAGCTGGCGGCCGAGGCGTCACCGAGGAGGCGGCCATCGGCGGTCTCGTAGCCCTTCTTGAACTCGGCGATGGCCTCGGTCAGGGCGGCGATGGTCTCGGAGGGCAGCTTGTCCTTGGCCTCGGCGATACCGGTCAGCAGGTCCTTGCGGGTCTGCCCGAGGTAGTCGAGGAACTGCCGCTCGAAGCGCCGGATCTCGGCGACCGGCACGTCGTCCAGGTGGCCCTCGCCACCGGCCCACAGCGAGACGACCTGCTCCTCGACCGGGAACGGCTGGTACTGGCCCTGCTTGAGCAGCTCCACCATCCGCGCGCCCCGCTCCAGCTGCGCCTTGGAGACCGGGTCCAGGTCGGAACCGAAGGCGGCGAACGCCTCCAGCTCGCGGTACTGGGCCAGGTCCACGCGCAGACGGCCGGCGACCTGCCGCATCGGCTTGATCTGCGCCGAGCCGCCGACTCGGGAGACCGAGATGCCGACGTTCACCGCCGGGCGCACGCCCGCGTTGAACAGGTCGGACTCCAGGAAGCACTGACCGTCGGTGATCGAGATCACGTTGGTCGGGATGTACGCGGAGACGTCGTTGGCCTTGGTCTCGACGATCGGCAGACCGGTCATCGAGCCGGCGCCCATCTCGTCGGAGAGCTTGGCGCAGCGCTCCAGCAGCCGGGAGTGCAGGTAGAAGACGTCACCCGGGTAGGCCTCGCGGCCCGGCGGGCGGCGCAGCAGCAGGGACACCGCGCGGTACGCCTCGGCCTGCTTGGACAGGTCGTCGAAGACGATCAGCACGTGCTTGCCGTCGTACATCCAGTGCTGGCCGATGGCCGAGCCGGTGTACGGGGCGAGGTACTTGAAGCCGGCCGGGTCGGAGGCGGGGGCGGCGACGATGGTGGTGAACTCCAGCGCGCCGGCCTCCTCCAGGGCGCCACGCACCGAGGCGATGGTGGAGCCCTTCTGGCCGACGGCGACGTAGATGCAGCGGACCTGCTTCTTCGGGTCGCCGGAGCGCCAGTTGTCGACCTGGTTGATGATCGTGTCGACGGCGACCGCGGTCTTGCCGGTCTGCCGGTCGCCGATGATCAGCTGGCGCTGGCCGCGGCCGATCGGGGTCAGCGCGTCGATGGCCTTGATACCGGTCTGCAGCGGCTCGTGCACGCTCTTGCGCGCCATCACGCCGGGAGCCTGCAGCTCCAGCGCGCGGCGCCCGGTGGACTCGATCTCGCCCAGGCCGTCGATCGGGTTGCCCAGCGGGTCGACCACGCGACCGAGGTAGCCGTCGCCGACCGGCACCGAGAGGATCTCGCCGGTGCGGCGGACCGTCTGGCCCTCCTCGATCCCGCTGAAGTCACCGAGGATGACGACGCCGATCTCGCGCGTGTCGAGGTTCTGCGCGAGGCCCAGGGTGCCGTCCTCGAACTTCAGCAGCTCGTTCGCCATCACCGAGGGCAGACCCTCGACGTGGGCGATGCCGTCGCCGCAGTCCGTGACGGTCCCGACCTCCTCGCGCGCGGCCGCGTCCGGTTCGTACGCCTGGACGAAGCGCTCCAGCGCGTCCCGGATCTCATCCGGCCGGATCGTGAGCTCCGCCATCTGGTGTCCCTGCTCTCCCTAGTCAGCCCCGCCGCGCAAAAACCGCGGCTGCATGTCTCTTTCGGCCCGCCTCAGCGCAGCCGCACGTCTTCGTCACGACCCGGCCGTGCCGCGCCGCCGCTCGCGCGGCGACCGGCCCGGGTCGTTGGTGGGTGGGTGTCGGTGGGTGTGGCCTGTCCGCTCCTACCGGGACTTCGGTCAGCCCGCCAGCCCACGACGGGCGGTGTCCAGCCGGCCGGCGACGGTGCCGTCGATGACCTCGTCGCCGATCTCCACCCGCACACCGCCGACGACCTCGGGGTCGATGTCGATGTTGAGGTGGACCGGGCGTCCGTACAGCCGCTGAAGGGCCGCGGACATGCGGTCCTTCTGCCGGTCGCTCAGCGGGACCGCCGCGGTGACCACGGCCACCAGACGGCCACGCCGGGAGGCCGCGAGCCGGGCCAGGTGCTCCAGCCCCGCTTCCAGGCTACGGCCACGCGGCTCGGTTACCAGGCGGGTGACCAACCGCACAGTGGTCTCGGTGGCCCGGCCGCCCAGCAGCGAGCGGAGCAGCTCGGTCTTGGCGGCGGTGCCGGCGGCCGGGTCGGTCAGGGCGGCGCGCAGCTCGGGGCTGCCCTGCACGACCCGGTCGAACCGGAACAGCTCGTCCTCGACGTCGTCGAGGTGGCTGGCCCGCTCGGCGGCGATCAGCTCCGCCAGCGCGCCCAGTTCCTCGGCGGCGTCGGCCAGGTCGCGCGAGGCGGACCAGCGCGAACGCACCATGCCGGAGACCAGGTCGACGGTCGGCCCGCCGACCTGCCCGCCCAGCAGCGAGGCGACCAGGGCCGCCTTGTCCTGGCCGGACCGCGCCGGGTCGGTGAGGACCCGGCGCAGTGCGACCTCGCGGTCGAGCAGCCCGGTCACCGCGTACAGCTCGTCGGCGAGCTTGACGGCGTCCACCGAGGTGGACGCGGTCAGCGCGTCGAGGTTGTCCGTCGCGGCGGCGAGGGCCTCCCGGCTGGCGCCGATCACGGGGCGACGCCTTCCGCCTCGGCCCGCTCCTCGAGCTCGTCCAGGAAGCGGTCGATCACCCGGGAGGCCCGGGCCGACTCCTCCAGGGACTCGCCCACGATGCGGCTGGCGAGCTCGGTGGCCAGACGACCGACGTCCTGCCGCAGCACGGCCGTGGCCTGCTTGCGGTCGGCCTCGATCTGGGCGTGGCCGGCGGCGATGATGGCCTCGCGCTGGCGCTGGCCCTCCTCGCGCATCTGCGCGATGATCGCCGCGCCCTGCTCCTGGCCCTCCTGGCGCAGCCGGGCCGCCTCATGGCGGGCGTCGGCGAGCTGGGCGCGGTACTCCTCCAGCGTGCGCTGGGCTTCGACCTGCGCCTCTTCGGCCCGCTTGATGCCGCCCTCGATGGCGTCCGTCCGCGCGGCGAGGGCCTTGTTCGCGATCGGGAGGACGTACCTCCAGAAGACGACGAACAGGATCACGAAGCAGACGGCGCCCCAGAAGAGGTCGGGACCCGCGGGGAGCAGGATCTCGATGCCCTCCGGCACGTTGCTTTCCTCGTGATGGCCTTCCTCGGCGGCGGCCAGAATCATGGTGGCGTCCATGATCACTGGAAGAGGAAGCCGGCGACGAGACCCAGCAGGGCCAGGACCTCGACGAACGCGATACCGATGAACATGTTGGCGCGCAGCAGGCCGGCGGCCTCGGGCTGGCGGGCCATGCCCTCGATGGTGCGGCCGATCAGGATGCCCAGACCGATGCCGGGACCGATGGCGGCGAGACCGTAGCCGATGGCGTTGACGTTGCCGCTGACGGCGTCGGTGGCAGCCAGGGTGATGAGGTCCACTGGTGGTTCCTTCCGGGGTTGGGCGTGACGGCGGCCCTCGCCGTCACGTCGCTTGTCGTGCTCGTGAGCGTCGCCCGAGTACCGCTCCGCGCGCAGGGCGCGGTCAGTGCTCGTGGCTCGTCGCCATGTCCAGGTACACGGCGGTGAGCAGGGTGAAGATGTAGGCCTGCAGGAAGGCGACGAACAGCTCGAAGAAGGTGAAGCCGAGGCCCATCACCGCCGAACCGACGCCGGCCAGCCTGAGGAAGCCCTCTCCGTCCAGGAGGAGGTAGGAGGCACCGCTGAAGAACAGCACCAGCATGATGTGGCCGGCCATCATGTTGGCCATCAGCCGCACCATCAGGGAGAACGGCCGCAGGACGAGGATCTGCAGCAGCTCGATCAGGCCGTACAGCGGGAGGATGAACGCCGGCATTCCGGGCGGCGCCAGCTGGCCGCGGAAGTAGCCGCCGAAGCCGAGCTCGCGGATACCGGCCACGTGGTAGCAGGCCCAGGTGATGACCGCGAGCAGGAAGGGCAGACCGATGGTGCTGGTACCGGCGATGTTCACGCCGGGAATGATGGCGAGCGCGTTGATCGTGAAGATCAGGAAGAAGAGCGTCACCAGGTAGGGCAGGTAGGCGTTGCCCCGCTTGCCCAGGAACTCCAGCGCGATCTGGTTGCGGACGAAGTCGATGCCGGCCTCGGCGACGTTCTGCACACCGCGCGGCACCAGGCTGCCGCGGCGCATGGCCACCGCGAAGAAGACCGCCACGACGACGGTGATCAGCACCATCGCGATGCGGATGCGGTTCAGCTCGAAGATGGTGCCCTCGAACAGCACGGCTTCGGGGAAGAACTCGGCCAGCGACGGGGCGTGGAAACCGCTGCTCTCCTCGCCCGCCGCGAGGGGCATCGTGTTAAGCGCTTGCGCGTTCAGCGTGTGCTCCATGGATCAGGCCGAAGGGAAGGCTTCAGCTGCGGCCGTACGTGGGGTACAGGAGGTTCGAGGCGGTGGCCTTCGAAGCGGCGAAGGGACCCGGACAAGCCACCATGCCGGCACTGTTCTCGGTGTCGGCTTGGCTGGTCTTCCCGGCGGCGCCTGCCGCTCCGGTTGTCGCGGTACCCGATGGGTCAATCACCGCGGGCCAAACATACCAACCTTTTACCTGCCGCGTCACCGGGGGGTCTCCCCCGGGGACGACTCCGCCGGTTCCACGTACAGCATCCGGGCACGGAGCATGATCGTGGTCTCGACCGCCAGGAAACCGATGGTGCCGACGGCGAAGGCGATGAAGAACGCGCCGCTGGAATAGAAATCCTCACCGCGCAGCCACCACAGGACGACCATCAGCACGATCAGCTTGAGCAGCCAGGATCCGAGGATGGCGCCGGCGAGGTACTGCAGGGCCAGGCGAGCCGTGACCTTGCCGACCACCGCCGTCAGGCCGAAGAAGGCGACCGGCACGGCGATGCCGATCAACCCCCCGTACACACCGGGCGCACCGGCGGCGAGGAAGCCGACGGCGGCGGCGATCAGCATGGCAGCGGCGGAACCCGCCAGTCCTACCTTGAGCACACGGTTCATCGTGGTCTCGAAGGTGACGGGGGTTCGGCGGTCCGCCGGAGAGTGCGGCACTTGGCCGCCCCTGCGGGCCGCGACGTCAGTCATGGCGGAACCTTTCACAGCGGGCGATGCTTGCGAACGCTATCACAAGCTCACCCGCCGACCGGACCCCGAGGTGGCATACCTCACAGCACCAAAACCCCAGGTGTCAGGCGGTTTCCGGACCGTGACCTCAGGAGGGCTGCGCGCCTATCCCCGCGGGCTCACCTTTCGAACTACCGGAATCGCGGCCGCTCGCCGAATCGGCGGCGCGGGCATCGGAGGCCATCTCGGACACCCGTGCGTTATGTCCACTTTGCAGGTTTATGCTCTCTTTGCTTTCGCCAGAACTGGCCATAACCGATTCCGCGACCCGCTCGGCCCCGAGCGCGGTGGCCCCGACGGGCCCCGCCGAACCGCTTCCGGTTCCGTGTCCGGCCGTACCACCGCCGGAGCCGTTCACCGAGTTGTTCGCCGAGAGCGGAACGGGAGAAGGCGGAACATAGCCCTCCTTCTCCATCCGGTAGGCGATCGACCGGTACCGCGGGGGCAGGAATCCCATCAGCGCCCGCGGGGCCCGCGGCCGGAACCGCGGCATCAGCAGGATCACCAGTCCGACCGCGACCAGGATGGCGAACACGCCGATCAGCGGGCGGCGGCCCGGCTGCACCGAGATGGCCAGCACGGCGGCGGCGATCAGCGCCGACCAGAAGTACATGATCAGCACGGCCCGGCTGTGCGAGTGCCCGATCTCCAGCAGCCGGTGGTGCAGGTGCTGGCGGTCCGCCGAGAACGGCGAGCGGCCCTGGCTGGTCCGGCGCACCACCGCGAGCACCAGGTCCAGCAGCGGCACCGTGATCACCACCAGCGGCAGCACCAGCGGCAGGTAGACCGGCACCAGCTTGTGCACGGTGAACTCGCGGGACTGGGTGATCGCCTGGATGCCGTCCGGGTCCACCAGCCCGGTCACGCTGATCGCCGAGCCGCAGAGCACCAGGCCGAGCAGCATCGAGCCGGAGTCGCCCATGAAGATCCGCGCCGGGTGCGCGTTGTGCGGCAGGAAGCCGATGCACATGCCCAGCAGCACGGCGGCGAAGAGCGTCCCGGCGGCCATCTCGGCCACGCCGTAGCCGAACCAGAGCCGGTAGGCGTAGAGGAAGAACGCCCCGGCAGCGATGCAGACCACGCCGGCCGCCAGGCCGTCCAGGCCGTCGACGAAGTTCACCGCGTTGATCGTGATGAGTATCAGCGCCACCGTGAGCAGGGTGCCCTGCATCGGGCTGAGCGCGACGGTGCCCACCCCGGGCACCGGCAACCACAGGATCTGCAGCCCCATCTGGACCATGGTGCCGGCGGCGAGCAGCTGGCCGCCGAGCTTGATCAGCCCGTCCATCTCCCACTTGTCGTCGATGACGCCGACGACCCAGACCACGAACGCGCCGGCCATCAGCGCCCGCACGTTGCTGCTGTCCCGGAAGGCCCGGCTGATGGTCTCCAGCTGGGAGGCGACCAGCAGGCCGGTGCACAGGCCGCCGAACATCGCGATGCCACCCAGGCGCGGCGTGGGCTCCTTGTGCACGTCCCGGGAGCGCACCGGGGGCATCGCGCCGGCCGCGATCGCGAACCGGCGGACCGGGCCGGTCAGCAGGTAGGTGACGGCCGCGGTGGCCAGGAGCGTCAGCAGGAACTCGCGCATCGCGGCTCTCCCTTCGGGGCCCACGTCCGACCGCCGTCCACCGCCGCCACCGGGCGCGTTCCCGGCGGCTCGTGGGGCATATCCGGCTTCATCGCAAGTCCTGGGGGTTCGTGAGGATCCGGTCGGAGGATGAACGCGGCGCGGGGCGGGCGAAGTGCCCGCGGTGGCCGGGCGTACGGCGTTGTACGACGGGGCGGCGTCCGCGGCCGGCTGGGGCGGGACGCCTGTCGCGGTGCACGGTCGCGTCCCCGCCGGGCGAGGCGTCCGGGAGGCCGAGACCGGGGCCCCAGCCTACGCCCGTCCGACCCCCTGTCAGCGACCCCGCGTCCGCCGCGCAGGTGGTCGGCGGCCGTCCTGTAGCGAAACAGGGGCACTTCCGTTGCGAGACCGTTGCCGGGAGTATCAGGGCACGGGGCGGGGGTCGACCACGGGGCGGGCGGTGCCGGTGAGGACGGTCAGCACCGAGCCCACGGCGGTGGAGATCTCCTGCCCGCAGTCCCGGAAGACGGTCAGCGGGGCGCCGTAGGGGTCGTCGATCTCGTCGGCCTCGGGGCTGGAGGCCAGCAGCCAGCCGCGCAGCGCGGCGGCGGCCCGCACCAGCGTGCGGGCCCGGGCCACCACGTCGCCGGTGGGCAGCGAGGCCGGGTCGATGGCGGCCACCAGCCGGTGGAACTCCTTCAGGGTGAAGGTGCGCAGCCCCGCGGCGTAGCCCATGGAGATCACCTGCGCCCGGTGGTCCCGGGTGAAGGTGAGCACCAGGTCGGCCTCCGCGACGTGCTCGTCGAGCAGTTCACGGCCGCGGAAGTCGTCGATGTCCGCCCCGTACTCGGCGAGCACGGCGGCGGCGTGGCTCTCCATGGCGGCGCCCTCGTGCCCCCAGGTGCCGGCGCTGTCGACCTGGATCCGCTCGGCGTCCGGGCCGAGCCGAAGCTGGAGCTCACGGCGGGTGATGCGCTCGGCCATCGGGGACCGGCAGATGTTGCCGGTACAGACGTAGCGGATGCGGAAACGATCCACCGCGGGGGCGCCGGTGCCGACCGGCTGCCTCCGGTGCCGGCCGGTCAACTGCCGGCCTCCAGGTCGGGGACCACCTCGCGCAGCTGGGCGGCGCTGAGCGCGCCCTCCCGCAGCAGCACCGGGACCGGCCCGGTGACGTCCACGATGGAGGAGGGCACGGCCGCCGGCGTGGGGCCGCCGTCGAGGTAGACGGCGATCGAGTCGCCGAGCTGCTCGCGGGCCTGCTGGCAGGTGGTCGGGGACGGCTCGCCGGTGCGGTTGGCGCTGCTGACGGCCATCGGTCCGACGGCGGTGAGCAGCTCGATGGCGACCGGGTGCAGCGGCATGCGCACCGCGACGGTGCCCCGGGTCTCGCCGAGGTCCCAGCGCAGCGAGGGCTGGTGGCGGGCGACCAGGGTCAGCGCCCCGGGCCAGAAGGCGTCCACCAGGTCCCAGGCCTGCTCGGAGAAGTCCGCGACCAGGCCGTGCAGGGTGGTCGGCGAGCCGACCAGCACGGGCGAGGGCATGTTGCGGCCACGGCCCTTGGCGGCCAGCAGGTCGCCGACCGCCGCCGGGGAGAAGGCGTCGGCGCCCACGCCGTAGACCGTGTCGGTGGGCAGCACCACCAGTTCGCCCCGGCGGACCGCGCCGGTGGCCTCGCGCAGGCCGGTCTTGCGGTCCGTCGAATCGGCACAGTCGTAGCTGCGACTCATGAGCGATGCCTCCTCGGTCGGCGGGCGCGGACGGTGCGGCCGGTCTCGTCGAAGCGCTGGGCCGCCGATGCTGCTTGCGGTGTCGTTGTTGCGTGTGTGACGCGCGTTGCGCGTGTGGTGAGCACGGGGTGTGCTCCGGGTATCGCCCCGCTCGCCCGGCGCGGACGCCGGGCCGGCCACGGGCCCCGGGCCGGCCACGGGCCCCGGGCCGGCCACGGGTGCCGGGCGCGCCGCGGGTGGGCCGCGGGCGGAGGGCCGCCGCTGCTCACAGCGGGGCCTTTCGCGCGCTGGTGAAGCGGGGGCGGTTGTTCAGGTCGCGGTGGTCGACCGCGTCCTGCCAGCCCGCCTCCTCGTTGAAGATCCACGGGACCTGCCCGCCCTGGGTGTCGGCGTGCTCCACCACCACGATCCCGCCCGGGCGCAGCAGGCGGAAGGCGGTGCGCTCGATGCCCCGGATGGTGTCCAGGCCGTCCTGGCCGGAGAAGAGCGCGAGCTCCGGGTCGTGGTCGCGGGCCTCGGGGGCCACGTGCTCCCACTCCTCCAGCGGGATGTACGGCGGGTTGGAGACCACCAGGTCCACCTGCCCGTTGAGCTCGGGCAGGGCGGTCAGCGCATCGCCGTGGTGGAGTTCCACCCGGCTGCCCGCGACGTTGCGCATGGCGTACTCCAGGGCCGCCGGGTCGAGTTCGACGGCGTGTACCCGGCTGCGCGGCACCTCCTGGGCGATGGACAGCGCGATCGCGCCGGAGCCGGTGCACAGGTCGACCACCAGCGGCTCGGCGACGTCCATGGCCCGGACGGCCTCCAGCGCCCACTCCACCACCGACTCCGTCTCCGGCCGCGGCACGAAGACGCCCGGGCCGACCCGCAGTTCCAGGTAGCGGAAGAACGCCCGGCCGGTGATGTGCTGGAGCGGTTCGCGGGCGGCCCGGCGGGCCACCGCCTCCCAGAAGCGGCCGTCGAAGTCCCGGTCGGCGACGGTGTGCAGTTCTCCGCGGCGCACGCCGTGCACGTGCGCGGCGAGCTCCTCGGCGTCGAAGCGGGGCGAGGGCACGCCGGCGTCGGCCAGCCGCTGGGTGGCCCGCGCCACCTCGGCGAGCAGCAGGTTCATGCTCTCCCTACTTCCTACTCGCGCCCCGCCCGCGCCAGCGCGCTCACTGGGCGGCTCCGAGCCGGGCCGCCATGTCCGCGTCCACGCAGGACTGGATGACGGCGTCGAGGTCCCCGTCCAGAACCTGGTCCAGGTTGTACGCCTTGTAGCCGACCCGGTGGTCCGAGATGCGGTTCTCCGGGAAGTTGTAGGTGCGCACCCGCTCCGAGCGGTCCACCGTGCGGACCTGGCTGCGGCGGGCGTCCGAGGCCTCCCGGTCCGCCTCCTCCTGGGCCGCCGCGAGGAGCCGGGCGCGCAGGATGCGCAGCGCCTGCTCCTTGTTCTGCAACTGGCTCTTCTCGTTCTGGCAGGAGACGACGATGCCGGTGGGCAGGTGGGTGATGCGCACGGCCGAGTCGGTGGTGTTGACCGACTGGCCGCCGGGGCCGGAGGAGCGGTAGACGTCGATCCGCAGGTCGTTCGGGTTGACGTCCACGTCGACGTCCTCGGCCTCCGGGAGCACCAGCACGCCGGCGGCGGAGGTGTGGATGCGGCCCTGCGACTCGGTGGCCGGCACGCGCTGCACGCGGTGCACGCCGCCCTCGAACTTCAGCCGGGCCCACACGCCCTGACCGGGCTCGGTCACGCCCCGGGACTTCACGGCGACCGAGACGTCCTTGTAGCCGCCGAGGTCGGAGGCGTTGGCGTCGATGATCTCGGTCTTCCAGCCCACCCGTTCGGCGTAGCGCAGGTACATCCGGAGCAGGTCGCCGGCGAACAGGGCGGACTCCTCGCCGCCCTCGCCGGCCTTGATCTCCAGGATGACGTCCTTGTCGTCGCTCGGGTCGCGCGGGACGAGCAGCATGCGCAGGCGTTCGGCCAGTTCCTCGCGGCGCTCGGTGAGCGAGACCACCTCGGCGGCGAACTCCGGGTCCTCCTTGGCCAGCTCGCCGGCGGCCTCGATGTCGTCGCCGGTGGTCTGCCAGGCGCGGTAGGTCTCGACGATCGGGGTCAGCTCGGCGTAGCGCTTGCCGAGGCGGCGCGCGAGGGACTGGTCGGCGTGGACGCCGGGGTCCGCCAGTCGCTTCTGCAGGTCCTCGTGCTCGACCAGCATGTCGGCGATTGCCTCGAACATCGTCTCCCGTGCCTTTCCCCACTCCTACGCGGGCGTTCGCTGAAGCTCATCCGCCTGCCCCGTTCCGCGGGGCGGGCGTCCCGGGGCGGCGGGCCGCCGCCCCAACGCACGCGGCGCCGGTCGCCAGGCCGCGCGCCCCGATCGGGGCTGCGGGGCGGGCGACCGGCGCCGGAGGTCGGCTACTTCTTCGGGGAGCCGAGCTTCTTGCCGAAGCGGGCCTCGAAGCGGGCCACGCGGCCACCGGTGTCCAGGATCTTCTGCTTGCCCGTGTAGAACGGGTGGCACTGCGAGCAGACCTCGGCGCGGATGGCGCCGCTCTCGGCCGTGCTGCGCGTGGTGAAGGTGGCACCGCAGGTGCAGGTGACCGTGGTCTCGCGGTACTCGGGGTGGATGTCGGGCTTCACTGGGTCTCTCCTAGGTTCGGGAGGGCTCCCGGGTCGTGCCGACGGGATGTCGCACGTGAACCGGGGCCGACGGACCAGTGTGCCACTAGATGAAGCGGCGCCCAAATGCGCCCGGGTTATCCACAGGCCGGAAAAGGGGACTGCCGCCCCTCCCCTCCCCCGTGGGAGCGTGGAAATCGGGGGGACCCACCGGGGCTCCCCCAGGCGGCGTTGCGCGCGGGGCGCGTGGTGGCGCGTAGGGCGCGTGGGGCGCCCCGTGCGGCCGGGGAAGGGACGGTCCCGCTCCCCTCAGCCGGGCGGCTCGCGGTCGGCCCGCAGGGCCGCCCACAGGGCCTCGGCCTCCCCCTCCACCGGCACCACCCGGTTGGGGTCGCCGGCGGAGGCGGCCACCGGCAGGGTGACCGTCCGCACCGCGTCCTCGCGCAGGCCGGACAGGCTGCGGGCGAGCGAGACCAGGTCGTCCAGGGAGCGGAGCTCCTCGTCGGTCGTGACGGCCTCCGCCGTGGCCTCGGCGACGCGGTACAGCCGCGGCGGGTCGCCGAGCAGCCCGGTGCCGCCCACCTCGGCCACCAGCGCGCGCAGGAACCGCTGCTGGAGCTCTATCCGCCCGAGGTCGCTGCCGTCGCCCACCCCGTGCCGGGTGCGGACGAAGGCCAGCGCCTGCTCGCCGTCGAGGCGGTGGGTGCCGGGGGCGAGGTCGAGGTCGCTGTACGGGTCGTGGATCGCCTGGTCGACGGTGATCTCCACCCCGCCCAGGGCGTCCACGATCTCCGCGAAACCGGCGAAGTCCACGGCGACGACGTGGTCGACGCGCAGCCCGCTCATCGCCTCGACGGTCTTCACCGCGCAGGCCGGCCCGCCGGTGGCGTAGGCGGTGTTGAAGGCCACCTGCCCCTCGCGCGGCGCCGTGTGGCCCTCCGGGGTGACGCAGGGCGGCCGGTCGACCAGGGTGTCGCGCGGGATGCTCACCACGGTGGCGCTGCGGCGCCCCTCGGCTAGGTGCACCACCATCGCCGTGTCGGAGCGGCCGGCGCCCTTCTCGCTGCCGCCCACCACCTCGCCGTTGTCGCCGGCCCGGGTGTCGGTGCCCAGGACCAGGATGTCGGTGGCGCCGGTGGCGGTCTTGGCGGGCCGGTCGTCCCCGAGCAGGGCGCCCAGGTCGACGGTGGAGAGCTTGCCGTCGAGGCGGAACCAGAGCCCGGCGGCGACGGTGCCGAGGACGACGAGCAGGGCGGCGGTGACGGCGGTCAGCGTCCTGCGCCGGCGGCGGCCGGCTCGGCGGCTGTGCATCGGAAACTCCTTGGCATGGAACCCCCGAGGTTCAGCGGCGCCAGGGCCGCGCTCACGTCGTTGCTGTCCGGAAAGTACCGACTTGCCAGGAGCTTCACTTTAGACCGATCCGGTGACCGTCCGCGCGCCGAGAACGGGACGGCCGGAGGGTCGGGGAACCGGCACGACCAGGCACCACGGGCCGCCACGGGGCACGACGAGGGCCGGGCCGGGACCTGGTGGGGTCCCGGCCCGGCCCTGGAGCGTGCGAGCCGCCGGCCGCCCGCCGCCCGGGATCCGGGCGGCGGGAGCGCCGGTCGTCAGTCGCCGTGCGGGGACGGCGTCGTCTTGGCGATCTGGAGAAGGAACTCGCCGTTGCTCTTGGTCTCCTTCATCTTGCTGAGCAGCAGCTCGATGCCCTGCTGCTGGTCCAGCGCGTGCAGCACCCGGCGGAGCTTCCAGACGACGCCGAGCTCCTCGCCGCTCATCAGGATCTCCTCCTTCCGGGTGCTGGAGGAGATCACGTCGACGGCCGGGAAGATGCGCTTCTCGGCGATCTTCCGGTCGAGCTTGAGCTCCATGTTTCCGGTGCCCTTGAACTCCTCGAAGATGATCTCGTCCATCTTCGAGCCGGTCTCGACCAGCGCCGTCGCCAGGATGGTGAGCGAGCCGCCGTTCTCGATGTTGCGGGCCGCGCCGAAGAACTTCTTCGGCGGGTACAGCGCCGCGGAGTCGACACCACCGGAGAGGATGCGGCCGGAGGCCGGGGCGGCCAGGTTGTAGGCACGACCCAGACGGGTGATCGAGTCCAGCAGAACCACCACGTCGCAGCCCAGCTCCACCAGCCGCTTGGCGCGCTCGATGGCGAGCTCGGCCACCGTGGTGTGGTCCTCCGCCGGCCGGTCGAAGGTCGAGGAGATGACCTCGCCCTTCACCGACCGCTGCATGTCGGTGACCTCCTCCGGACGCTCGTCCACCAGGACGACCATCAGGTGCACCTCGGGGTTGTTGTGGGTGATCGCGTTCGCGATCGCCTGCAGCACCATCGTCTTGCCGGCCTTCGGCGGCGAGACGATCAGACCGCGCTGCCCCTTCCCGATCGGCGCGATCAGGTCGATGATCCGCGTGGTCAGCACACCCGGATCCGTCTCCAGACGCAGCCGCTCCTGCGGGTACAGCGGAGTGAGCTTGCCGAACTCGGTGCGGTGCCGGCCCTGCTCCGGCTCCATGCCGTTCACCGAGTCCAGCCGCACCAGGGCGTTGAACTTCTCCCGGCGCTCGCCCTCACGCGGCTGGCGCACCGCGCCGGTGATCGCGTCGCCCTTGCGCAGCCCGTTCTTGCGCACCTGCGCCAGCGAGACGTACACGTCGTTCGGCCCCGGCAGGTAGCCGGAGGTCCGCACGAACGCGTAGTTGTCGAGGATGTCGAGGATGCCGGCCACCGGGATCAGGACGTCGTCCTCCGCCACCAGCGGCTCGTTCGCCTCGTAGCCCTCGCGGCCGCGGGTGCCACGGCGGTTCCGCTCGCGGTAGCGGCGGCCCCGGCGGCGGCCGCCGCCCTCGAAGTCGTCCTCGTCCTGCTGGCCGCGGTCCCGGTCGCGGTTGTCGCGCCGGGCCTCGGCGGCGGCGTCCCCGCGACCGTCCCGTTCGGCACGCTCGCCGCGCTCGGCGCGACCCTCGCGGTCGCCACGGCCCTCGCGGTCACCGCGCTCGCCACGGCCCTCGCGGTCGGCGCGACGGCCGCGCTCGCGCCGGTCGCCGCGCTCACCGCGGCCCCGACGACCCTCGCGGTCGCCGGTGGCCTCGCCCCGGCCGGCCTCCTCGGTCGCGGTCTGCTGGCCGGCGGCCTCCCGGCCACCGGAGGCCGCCTGGGCGGCCGTCTCCTGCTCGGCGCCACGGCGGCGGCGACGCTCGCCGGCGCCGTCCTCGCCCGCCGGCTGGCCGGGGATCTCCGCGGCCGGCTGCTCGGCGAGCCGGCTGCGGGAACGGCGGGAACGGCCCGCCGGCTGCTGCTCGGCCGCCGGTTCGGCGGACGGCTGCTCGCCCGCGCCGCTCGGGGCGGGCGCGACGGCCGTCGGGGCCGGCTCCGCCGGGGCGGCGGGGGCCGGGGCGGCCTCGGCGACCGGTGCGGGCGCGGCCTCGGCGGCGCGCACCGGCGCCTCGGCGGCCGGCTGCTCGGCCGCGGGGGCGGCGGTCTCGGCGGCCGGGGCGGCCTCCGCGGCCTTCGCCCGGGTGGCGCGCGTCCGGGTGGTCCGGGTGGTGGCCGTCTTGGTGGCGGCCGCGGCGCGCTCGGCGTCGTCCGGCGTGCTCACCGAGACGCCCTGCTTGTTCTGGATGGCCTCGATCAGCTGGCTCTTGCGCATGCGCGCGGTGCCGCTGATGCCGAGGGCGGAAGCGATCTGCTGCAGTTCGGCGAGGACCATGCCGTTCAGGCCGGTGCCGGACGACCGGCGACGCCGGGGTGCGGGCGCGGCAGCGGGCTGTTCCGCGGCGGACGCGGCTTCCGGGCGCGCGCCCATCAGATCGGTGGAGTCGCTCACGAAGGGTCCTTCCCTGGAGCGGACGTCGGCCTGTCTGGCTCGGCGACCGGTTGTGCTGTCCTGGACTGCGCCCTTCGGCGCACGCCCTGGGCGGTGTACTGCCCTGCGGAGGGCGGGGATTCGAATCGGGGTTCGTCCGATACGGCCGGCGACGGGGCGGCCTTGCTCCGCGCCGGAACCGTACGTGTGTGGACCACTGCCCCACCCGTCACCGCGAGGACAGGAAGCTCAGGCGGTGAGGGGGACGCCCGGAGAAGCGTGTTTCCCGAAGAGCCGGGACACGGGGCACCGGGCCCCGGGGGGCACCTGGTGCGGACATTGAGACTAACACTACTAGGTCCGCATCCATTCCCCCACCCCATGTGGGCGGATCCGTGTCCGTGCGACGCGATCCACGCGCTCACCTCCCCCTCCTCCACGCGACCGGCCGGCCCTGCCGCCGACCGTGCCGTCCATCCCGGCGGCCGGGCACGGCCGCGGTGCGCTCCCGCCCGCGTGCCGACCCACCCGCCGTTCCACTTCCCCGCGCCGTCCGACGGCGCCGCGCCACCGGACGCGGGCGGGCACCCGCGTCCGCCGCCCGGACGTCCGCGCGCGCACGGGCTCCCCGTGCCGCCGCCCGCGACGGCGCCTGCGCGCAGCCGTCATCCGGTCGTCATCCGGCCAGCGGCAGGATGACGGTGCCGGAGCCGTCCACCTCCAGCCGGTGGGCGCTCCAACCCGGTCCGGCCAGCTGGGCCGCCTTCTCCGCCGCCGCGGCGGACGGGTCGGCCCCGCCGTCGATCAGGGCGAGCACTGTGGGTCCTGCCCCGGAAACCACCGCCGCTACACCTTCGGCGCGCAGGGAGTGGACCAGTTCCAGCGACTCCGGCATCGCCGGGGCCCGGTACTCCTGGTGGAGCCGGTCCTCGGTGGCGGCGAGGAGCAGCTCCGGGCGCCGGGTGATCGCCTCGACGAGCAGGGCGGCCCGGCCGGCGGTCAGCGCGGCGTCGGCGTGCGGCACCTGGCGCGGGAGCAGTCCGCGCGCCGTCTCGGTGAGCAGCGGCGTCGCCGGGATGAACACCACGGGTGTCAGCGCGGCGGCCGGGTCGAGCCGGACGGCGCGAGCCGCCCGCCCCTGTGACCAGGCGATGGTGAAACCGCCGAGCAGGCAGGCCGCCACGTTGTCCGGGTGGCCCTCCAACTCGTTCGCGAGTTCCAGCAGACGCTCGTCGTCCAGCCGGTCCTGGCCGCCGATGGTGACCGCCCTCGCTGCCATGATGCCCGCACAGATGGCCGCGGAGGAAGAGCCCAGACCCCGGCCGTGCGGGATTCGATTGGCGCAGACCACTTCCAGGCCGCGCGGCTGGCCGCCCAGCACGTCGAATGCCGCCCGCAACGCCCGTACGACCAGGTGTTTCTCGTCGCGCGGGACACTGTCCGCGCCCTCCCCGGCCACGTCGACGTGCAGGCCCGAGTCGGCCACCCGTACCACGACGTCGTCGTAGAGGCCGAGGGCCAGGCCGAGGGAGTCGAAACCGGGGCCGAGGTTCGCGCTGGTCGCGGGGGTGCGCACCCGAACGGGCGCAGCACGGAACGCGGGACCGGCCATGCGTGGGGACACTCCTGTTCGTCACTGCCGGGCAGCCGATCGGGGTTGGCTGCGGGTCGGCCTGCCCCGGCTGGGCGCCGGGGCGGCGAGGGGGCACGGCACGGGCCGGCCCTCTCCGCCCGCGCCACCGGCGGGCTGGGCCGGGCGGGGGCCATCCCCGCGGGCGCGGGGAGCGGCACGGGCGCACCCGGCGAGGGGTTCGGCAGTTGCCAGAGATCAGCGTATCGAAGGAAGGTTCCCGTCGGATACAGCGCATCGCCGCGAGTCGTGGGGCGAGGGGGCGGCGCCCGGCGTGGCGGGCGATCGGGGGCGGTCGCGGACACGCCGCGGGGGCGTCCGCGGCGGTCGCGGACGCCCCCTTCGATCGCGTCGTCCCGGGGCGGGTGGCCGGTGCCGGGAGGGCTGCCGGCCACCTCTGGGATCCGAGGCGGCGTCAGGCGGGACTGCCCGGTGGGTACGGGTCGTGACGGTCCGTCCGGGCCAGTTGTGCTCCTGGTGCCGCTTCGGGCGGGATCGGCCGAAATCAGTCGGTCGGTGCCGGTCGGGACGGTCCCGACGGGCCGTCGCCGGTGGGGGCCGCGTCGTCGGCCGGCTCCTCGCCTGTCGGTCCGCCGCCTGTCGGTCCGCCGCCGGTCGGCCCGCCGCCGGTCGGCCCGTCGGCCGTGGGACCGCCGTCGGTCCGAGCGCCGCCGGTCGGCCCGTCGTCGCCCCGGGGGCGTTTGGGCGGTCGGCCGCGGCGCGGGGACGGCCCGTCCCGCACCGCCCGGCCGGCCTGGTCCAGCGCCCTGCGCAGCAGGAACTCGATGTGCGCGTTCACGCTGCGCAGTTCGTCGTCCGCCCAGCGTTGCAGGGCCTCGTACACCTGGGGATCGACGCGCAGCAGGAACTTCTTGCGCTCTGCCACCTACTCGCTCCTTAACCCTGGTCGGCCCCCGTGGACGTCCCTCGCGGGTCCGGGGAGGTCACTGGTACAGCGAGCCGGCGTTCACGACGGGCTGGGTCCCCCGGTCACCGCAGAGCACCACCATGAGGTTGCTGACCATGGCGGCCTTGCGCTCCTCGTCCAGCTCGACGACCTCGCGCTCGCTGAGCCGGTCCAGGGCCATCTCGACCATGCCGACGGCGCCCTCCACGATGCGGGTCCGGGCGGACACCACGGCTCCCGCCTGCTGCCGCTGGAGCATCGCCTGGGCGATCTCCGGAGCGTACGCCAGATGGGTGATCCGGCACTCCAGGACCCGCACACCGGCCAGGGCGACCCGCTCCTGCACCTCGGCGCCGAGTTCGTCCCCGAGGTTGAGGCCGGAGCGCAGCGAGGGCTGGCCCTCCTCGCCACTGTCGTAGGGGTAGGAGGTGGCCAGGTGGCGCACGCCCGTCTCGGCCTGGGTGGTGACGTACTCCTCGTAGTCGTCCACCTGGAAGACGGCGGAGGCGGCGTCCTCGACCTTCCAGACCACCACGGCGGCGATCTCCACCGGGGTGCCGTCGAGGTCGTTCACCTTGAGCACCGAGCTCTCGAAGTTGCGCACGCGCAGCGAGACGCGCCGGCGGGTGGTGAGCGGGTTGACGCACCAGAAGCCGTCGCGGCTCAGCGTGCCGGCGTAGGAGCCGAACAGCTGGAGCACCCGGGCCTCGTTGGGGTTGACCACGACCATTCCGGCCAGCAGCGCGACGGCGACCAGGCCGCAGAGCACGATCACCACCATGACCGGGCCGAGGTAGTCGTCGGCGAGGAAGACGCCGAGCAGCGTCGCGAAGGCGGCCAGCGCCAGGGCGAAGCCGAACGCCAGGTAGCCGGAGACGGCCCGCGCCGGGCGCTCCGGGTGGGTGGGCGCGGCGGCGCTCATGTCGGGCACGTACTCGGTGGAGACGGCGGACTGTGCGGTGTGCTCGGGCATGACGGCGTCCTTTCTGGGCGGGTGACCGCCTCGGACGGCGCCGTGGGAGCGCCCCCCTCCGGCGCTCTCGCGGCGACATCTTCTGTATGGCAAAGTGATATCACATTTAGCCCGCGGAGGACAGGCGGAGGACGGACGGGAGCGGCGGCACCCGGTCGATCGGGTGCCGCCGCTCCTCGTCGGTCGTCCGCCGTCAGGCGTGTGCTGTTGTTCCGCTCCGGCTCAGCGCCGCCGGTTCCGGCTCAGGCCGCGTTCCGGCTCAGCGCAGGCCGAGGTGGGCCGCCGCCGCGTCCGCGTCCACCGGGACGACCGTGGGCTGCGGCGCGCCGGCCACCGCCCAGTCCGGGTCCTTGAGCCCGTTGCCGGTCACCGTGCACACGATGCGCTGCCCCGGATCCACCAGCCCGCGCTCGGCGGCGTGCAGCAGCCCGGCGACGCTCGCCGCCGACGCCGGCTCCACGAACACGCCCTCGCGGGAGGCCAGGAAGCGGTAGGCGGACAGGATCTGCCGGTCGGTGACCGCCTCGATCATGCCGCCGGACTCGTCCCGGGCCTGCTCGGCGAGGGCCCAGGAGGCCGGGTTGCCGATCCGGATCGCCGTGGCGATGGTCTGCGGGTCCTTCACCGGCTCGCCGCGCACGATCGGCGCGGAGCCCCAGGCCTGGAAGCCCCACATCCGCGGGGTGCGGGTCGCGATGCCGTCCGCCGCGTACTCGCGGTAGCCGCGCCAGTAGGCGGTGATGTTCCCGGCGTTGCCGACCGGCAGCAGGTGCAGGTCCGGGGCGTCGCCGAGGGCGTCCACGATCTCGAAGGCCGCCGTCTTCTGGCCCTCGATCCGCACCGGGTTCACCGAGTTGACCAGCGCCACCGGGTAGTTGTCGGCCAGGCCGCGGGCCAGCGTCAGGCAGTCGTCGAAGTTGCCGTCCACCTGGAGGATTCGGGCGCCGTGCACCAGCGCCTGCGCCATCTTGCCGAGCGCGATCTTGCCCTGCGGCACCAGCACCGCGGAGACCATGCCGGCGCGCACCGCGTAGGCGGTCGCGGACGCCGAGGTGTTCCCGGTCGAGGCGCAGATGACGGCCTTGGCGCCCTCCTCCTTCGCCCGGGTGATCGCCATCGTCATGCCGCGGTCCTTGAACGACCCGGTCGGGTTGGCGCCCTCGACCTTCAGGAAGACCTCGCAGCCGGTGCGCTCGGAGAGCACCTGGGCCGGCACCAGCGGCGTGCCGCCCTCCAGCAGGGTCACCACCGGGGTCGATTCGGTGACCGGGAGCCGGTCGCGGTACTCCTCGATCACGCCGCGCCACTGCCGAGTGGCGCCCAGCGGGCGGCCGTCCCGGCGGCCCTCCATGGCGGTGTCCATTACTCCCCTTCCACACGCATGATGCCCGCCACGCCGCGGACGATGTCCATCCGGCGCAGCTCCTCCACGGTCGCCGACAGCGCCGCGTCCGTGGCGCGGTGGGTGACCACCACCAGCTTGGCCTCGCCGTCCCGGCCCTGCTGCCGGACCGTGTCGATCGACACCCCGTGCTCGGCGAAGACCGACGCCACCTGCGCCAGCACGCCCGCGCGGTCGGCCACGTCCAGGCTGACGTGGTAGCGGGTGACCACCTCGCCCATCGGGCTCACCGGCAGCTGGGCGTACGCCGACTCGCCCGGCCCGCGCCCGCCGGCCACCCGGTTGCGGCAGACCGCCACCAGGTCGCCGAGCACCGCGCTGGCGGTCGGCGCGCCGCCCGCGCCCGGCCCGTAGAACATCAGCTGCCCGGCTGCCTCCGCCTCGACGAAGACCGCGTTGTACGCCCCGCGCACCCCCGCCAGCGGGTGGGCCAGCGGCACCATCGCCGGGTGCACCCGGGCCGTCACGCGCTCCTCGCCGGTGGCCGCGTCGCGGGAGCGCTCGCAGATCGCCAGCAGCTTGACCACGCAGCCCATCTCCTTGGCGCCGGCGATGTCGGCGGCCGTCACCTCGGTGATGCCCTCGCGGTACACGTCGTCGGCGGTCACCCGGGTGTGGAAGGCGATGCCGGCCAGGATCGCGGCCTTGGCGGCGGCGTCGAAGCCCTCGATGTCGGCGGTCGGGTCGGCCTCCGCGTATCCCAGCGCGGTGGCCTCCTCCAGCGCCTCGGAGAAGCCGGCGCCGGTGGTGTCCATCCGGTCCAGCACGAAGTTGGTGGTGCCGTTGACGATGCCCAGCACCCGCTCGACCTTGTCGCCGGCCAGCGACTCGCGCAGCGGGCGGATCAGCGGGATCGCGCCGGCCACCGAGGCCTCGTAGTAGAGGTCCACGCCGTAGCGCTCGGCGGCGGCGTGCAGCGTGGCGCCGTCGGCGGCCAGCAGCGCCTTGTTCGCGGTCACCACGCTGGCGCCGTGCTCCATCGCCTCCAGGATCAGGCTGCGCGCCGGCTCGATGCCGCCGATGACCTCCACCACCAGGTCGATGTCGTCGCGTTTGACCAGCGCGCCGGCGTCGGTGGTGAACAGCTCCGGGTCCAGCCCGGCCCGCTCCCGGCCGGCCCGCCGCACCGCGATGCCGGCGAGCTCCACCGGCGCGCCCACCCGGGCGGCCAGGTCGGCGGCGTGCGTCGTCATGATGCGCGCGACCTCCGAGCCGACCACACCGCAGCCCAGCAGCGCTACCCGCAAGGGGTCCGTACGCATCCTTCGACCTCGCTTCCGCACTCTCCTCCGCCACGACACGGCGTCGCGGCGGCAGCGGCACCGCCCCGGCCGGTTCCCTCCGCCCGGTTCCGGTGTCCCTCCGGGCCGCCGGTGTGCGGCCCGTTCACGCTGTTCGGCGCCCTACCAGTGTCAACGACGTGCGCCGGTGGACCGACCCGGGTCCAGCATTCGAGACGCCGTTCCGCCAGTCGGCGACTGGCCGTGAGCGCCCGGGGGCGCTCCGGCGTCCTCGGCGTCCCCCGCCTCGCCCCGCGCCCCCGCGCCCGGAGCGGCGCCGTCGCCGCTCCGGCGCCGTCACCGCTTCCGTCCCGGTCACCCCACGTCGAGGGCGAGCAGGTCCTCCGGCGTCTCCCGGCGCACGATGACCCGCGCCCGGCCGTCCCTGACCGCGACCACCGGCGGGCGCGTCAGGTGGTTGTAGTTGCTCGCCATCGAGCGGCAGTAGGCGCCGGTCGCCGGCACCGCCAGCAGGTCACCGGGCCGCACGTCCGCCGGCAGGTAGGCGTCGCGCACCACGATGTCGCCCGACTCGCAGTGCTTGCCCACCACCCGCGACAGCATCGGCGGCGCCGAGGACGCCCGGGAGGCCAGCACCACCGAGTACTCGGCGTCGTACAGCGCCGTGCGGATGTTGTCCGACATCCCGCCGTCCACGCTGACGTAGGTGCGCAGGCCCTCCAGCGGCTTGACCGTGCCCACCTCGTAGAGCGTGAAGGTGGTCGGGCCGGCGATCGCCCGGCCCGGCTCCACCGACAGCCGCGGCGCCGCCAGGCCGGCCGCCTCGCACTCCCGCTGCACGATCCAGCCCAGCGACTTGGCGATCTCCGCCGGGTCGCGCGGGTCGTCGGCCGGGGTGTAGGCGATGCCCAGCCCGCCGCCGAGGTCGATCTCCGGCAGCTCGACGCCGTGCTCGTCCCGGATCTCGGCCAGCAGGCCCACCACGCGGCGGGCCGCGACCTCGAAGCCGGCGGTGTCGAAGATCTGCGAACCGATGTGCGAGTGCAGCCCGAGCAGGGTGAGGCCGTCGGCGGCCAGCACCCGGCGCACCGCCTCGGCGGCCTGCCCGCCGGCCAGCGCCAGGCCGAACTTCTGGTCCTCGTGCGCGGTGGCGATGAACTCGTGGGTGTGCGCCTCGACGCCCACCGTCACCCGGACCAGCACGCCCTGGCGCACCCCGCGCTCCCGGGCGATGGCGTCCAGCCGCTCGATCTCCTCGAAGGAGTCCACCACGATCCGGCCGACCCCGGCCTCCACGGCGGCGGCCAGCTCGGCGCGCGACTTGTTGTTGCCGTGCAGCGCGAGGCGCTCCGCCGGCATGCCGCCGGCCAGCGCCACCGCCAGCTCGCCGCCCGAGCAGACGTCCAGGTTCAGGCCCTCCTCCACCAGCCAGCGCACCACGGCGCGGCTGAGGAACGCCTTGCCGGCGTAGAAGACGTCGGCGCCGGCGAACGCCTCGCGCCAGGCCCGGGCGCGGGCCCGGAAGTCGTCCTCGTCCAGGAAGTAGGCCGGCGTGCCGAACTCGGCCGCCAGCTGGGTGACGGGCACCCCGCCGAGGCGGAGCACGCCGTCCTCGCCGCGCCGCGCCCCGGCGGACCAGACGCGCTCGTCGATGCGGTTGAGGTCCTCCGGCGGCAGGAGGTGGTGGTCCTCCGGCAGGACGTCCCCGTGCCGGGGGCCCGCCGGGTGCGCTGAACGGCTCATGGTCGAACTGCCTGCCTTCCTCGGTTCACGACTTCACGGTGCTGCTTGCGGCCTGGCTCACATGCGCTCGGGGGCGGACACCCCGAGCAGTTTCAGGCCGTTGGCGAGGACCGTACGGCTGGCCTCCTGCAGCCACAGCCGGGCGACGGTCAGGTCGTCCGCCTCCTCGTCACCGCGCGGCAGGATCCGGCAGCTGTCGTAGAACCGGTGGTAGGTGCCGGCCAGCTCCTCCAGGTAGCGGGCGATGCGGTGCGGCTCGCGCAGCTCGCCGGCCGCGGCCACCACCGAGGGGAACTCGCCCAGCTTGCCGAGCAGGTCGGACTCCCGCTCGGTGGCGAGCAGCTCCGGACGGAAGCCGTCGGCGGCCGCGGCCGCCTCCGCGGTGCCGCTGACCGGCACGGCCACGCCGAGGTCGACGGCGTTGGCGCGCAGGCTGGACATCCGGGCGTGCGCGTACTGCACGTAGAAGACCGGGTTCTCGTTCTTCGCGCTGGTCAGCAGGTCGATGTCGAGGGTGAGGGTGGAGTCGGTGGCCGAGCGCACCAGCGAGTAGCGGGCGGCGTCCACCCCGATCCACTCCACCACGTCGTCGATCGTGATGATGTTGCCGGCGCGCTTGGACATGCGCACCTCGACGCCGTCCTTCAGCATCTTCACGAACTGCCCGATGAGCACCTCGATGTTGTGCCCCGGGTCGTCACCGGCGCAGGCCACGATGGCCTTCAGGCGGCCCACGTAGCCGTGGTGGTCCGCGCCGAGCATGTACACGCAGACCTCGTTGCCGCGGTCCCGCTTGTCCAGGTAGTAGGCGGCGTCGGAGGCGAAGTAGGTCTTCTCGCCGTCCTGCTTGACCAGGACGCGGTCCTTGTCGTCGCCGAAGTCGGTGGTGCGCAGCCAGATGGCGCCGTCCGCCTCGTAGACGTGGCCCTGCTCGCGCAGCCGCTCGATGGCCCGCTCGACCGCGCCGGAGTCGTGCAGCGACTTCTCCGAGAACCAGGTGTCGAAGTGCACCCCGAACTCGGCCACCGAGCGCTGGATCTCGGCCACCATCAGCCGCAGGCCCTCGGTGCGGAACACCGGGGCCTGCTCCTCCTCGGGGCGCTGCAGCAGCCCCGGGTTGTCGGCGACCACCTGGTCGGCGATCTCCTTGATGTACGCGCCGACGTAGCCGTCCTCCGGCGCCGGCCGCCCGTTCGCCACGGCCTGCAGCGAGGCGCCGAACTTGGCGATCTGCACGCCGGCGTCGTTGATGTAGTACTCGGTGGAGACGTCCGCGCCGCAGGCGGTGAGCACCCGCGCCAGCGAGTCGCCGACCGCGGCCCACCGCACGCCGCCGACGTGGATCGGCCCGGTGGGGTTGGCGGAGATGAACTCCAGGTTGATCTTCAGCCCCTTGAGCGACGCGTTGCGCCCGTACTCCCCGCCGGCCAGCACGATCGTCCGGGCCAGCTCGCCGTGCGCCGCCGTCTCCAGCACCACGTTCAGGAAGCCGGGCCCCGCGATGTCGACCCGGGCGATCCCCGGCGTCGCGCTCAGGCGCGCGGCGAGGATCTCGGCCACCTGTCGCGGCGGCTTGCCGGCCGGCTTGGCCAGCTGGAGCGCGACGTTGCTGGCGTAGTCGCCGTGGTCCTTGATCTTCGGCCGCTCGACCGTGACGCGCTCGGGCACGTCGACGGTCAGCTCGCCCGCCTCGACGGCGGAGCGAACCGCGGACAGCACTGCCTGGGAAAGCTCTGCGGGGGTCACCTTTCAAGGGTAGGGGAGGAAACCGGCTCCCCCGCCACAGGGTTTGCCTCCGCCCCACCCCGTGCCGCGGCCGCCCGCACCACCGCCACCAGCTGCCCGGGGTCGAACGGCTTGGCCACCGCCGCCGCCACCCCCAGTTGCCGCGCCCGCGCCAGCTCCCTCGGCCCCGACGCGCTCACCACCACGATCGGCAGGTGCTGCGTCCGCGGGTCCGCCCGCAGCGCGGCCACCGTGTGCAACCCGTCCAGCCGCGGCATCCGCAGGTCCAGCGTGACGACGTCCGGACACCACCGGTGCACCGCCTCCAGCGCCTCGACACCATCGACGGCGGTCACCACCTCGAACCCCTCCAGCTCGAGATTGACCCCGATCAACTGCCGGATGTCCGCACTGTCGTCAACGACGAGGACCCGACCGGTCGCGCCACACACAGCACCAGAGGGTAGGTCGCCCCCGCCCACCGCGGGCGGCTTTCCCCCATATCCACCCCACCCGCCCCCGTTCGAGTGACCCCACCCGCACGCCCCCCGCCCCACCCGCCCCCGCTCCCCGCCACCCCACCCCGCCTCCTCCGCCGCCCCACCCGACAACCCATGCGAGACCACCCTCCAGAAGCTGGTAGTGTTCTTCCCGTCGCCAGGACAAGCCCCCGTAGCTCAGGGGATAGAGCAACGGCCTCCGGAGCCGTGTGCGCAGGTTCGAATCCTGCCGGGGGCACTTCGCAAGAAGTGCCGAAACGCCCGCTGACCAGCGTGAACGCTGTCAGCGGGCGTTCGTCGTGTGTGCCATGCGAGTTGGAGCGTGGCGTCCGTCCCTAGCACCGGGACTGCGAGGGGCAGCCGGCGTGGCGGTGCGCTGCCACGCTGACGGCTACACCTGGGGCAACAGGCGCAGCCCGGGCAGGGCGAGGAGGGCCGGGCCGGGTGCGATGGAAGCAGGGCAGGAGCCGTCGGGGTCTCCCAGGGGCGTGGCGCACTGCAGGCACAGATTCGCTTAGCTTCCTGGCAGGAAAGTCCGGTGCCGGCTGCGGGCTACTACGAGTAGTTGCTCTTGCAACTTGCGCCGGTTCTTTCCTCGTGTCTTGAGCGCGTGGCAATTGGGGCAGAGGGCGATCATGACTTCGGGGACGTCCTGCCCAGTACGGGCCAGGCCATTGACGTGGTCGACCTCCAGGATCGGTTGATCGGCGTCAGTGAGTTCATGGGGGTGTCCCATGCATGAGGGGTTCTCGCAGCGGCCTTCGCTGCGTAGTATCACGGCTTCTCTTGCTGCGGGTGAGCGCAGGTACCTCTCCACCTGAGCGAGCTTGGACTGGCGGGTTCGGCCAGCTGCCGTGCGCTGAGCAGCCGCTGATAGCTGCTTGTATTTCTCGCGGGCGCTGGTTGCCGCCGTCTCCGGAGCCGAGTCCACCTCGACGGGGATGACGTCGAGGGAGTCGTCATGGAGTTGCCCGTCATCCTGCAGGAGAGCTTCTTTGAACTCCAGGGGCCAGGTCTCCCGCATCGGCGAGGGGACGGGCGCGAGGATCCATACGTACTCTCGGCGCTGCTGGCCGTCTTGTCCTCGGCCCCAGCGTCGGCGGCGCTGGATGATGACCGCCCAGGTCTCGAAGGTCCAGTGGCCTTTGTAGGGCTTGTGCCAGTAGCGCAGGGCTTTCTGTTGCTCCTGGTATTCCGCCATCGCACGGTTGCCCATGGTCAGGGTCTGGTCGCCGGAGAGACCATCGCCGGTGTAGGCAATCCAGTTCGTCTCCGGGATGCGCTGGTCGGCGTACGGGCCCTTGTCGTCCGAGTAGACAGTGAGGACGCCATCGGCGAGCGGGGTGATGCCCAGCACCCGATTTCCGCCATACACGTCGGCGATGGCGTTGCGATTCGGGTACGTCTCTCCCAAGTGCGGACGCATGCGGTCGGCGATCCGCCCGGCCATCAACTCCTGGAGTCCCAGGGATTCCAGAAACGAGGGGGGCAGCGGATGGAAAAAACGGGTAAGTAGGGTGCTCACCGCCCATGCCGCTAGTTCCAAGTCCCCGGCCAGACGGTCGTAGTCATCCTTCGGCAGCCCGGCCAGAGGGTTTGCCTGATCCAACGCGGACAGTTTCGGGCGTCGTCCCTGGCTCGTCAGGGGGAGATCAGTGGAATTCTCCACCTCCCACAACTGGTTCCGTTGCAGGGCCCAGAAGGGGTACAGCACGTCTTGAGGGCCACCCGCCGCTCCAGCAAAGGTGGCGAGCAGCGGACCCACAGCCTCGTGGACCGTCGACCACGACTGCTGGCGCGGGCGCCCATGCACGGCTTGGGCGATGGCCCACAGCAGGAGCAAGGGGCGATGCAGATGTTGTCCCGTGCGCCGGTTGGCGGGTTGCAGCTTCCCGATCCGCTCGATCAAGTCCCGCCCATCGGCCATCTCGCCACCCCAACCCTCTAGTCCTACTAGTAGGACTATCTGATCAGACAGGGCTGACGGGCATGTGTGGGGTGGGGGTGGGTAGTCGGGCGGGGGTTGGTGGGGGGTGGCGGAGGTGAGCGGGTGTGCGGCCGACGTTCGTGCTGGGGCGGGTGCGGGGGGTGGAGGTCGGGGTCAACTGGAGCGTGCTGGTCGTCTTCGTGCTCATCGCGCTGGGGCTGGCGCAGGGACGGCTGCCGGCGGCGCATCCGGGGCGGTCCGCGGTGCTGTACTGGGTCGTGGGGCTGGTCGCGGCGGTGGTGTTCTTCGGGTCGCTGCTGGCCCACGAGATGGCGCACGCGGTGGTGGCGCGGCGTGAGGGGGTGGAGGTCGACGGCATCACGCTGTGGCTGCTCGGTGGGGCGGCGCGGATGAGGGCGGAGGCGGGCACGCCGGGGGCCGAGGTGCGGATCGCCGGGGTGGGGCCGCTGGTGAGCGGGGTGCTGGGGGTTGCGTTCACCCTGGTGGCGTGGCTGCTGGACGCGGCCTCGGCGTCGGCGCTGGTGGTCGAGGCGGTGGCCTGGCTGGCGGGGATCAACATCCTGCTGGCGCTGTTCAACGCCGTGCCGGCCGCGCCGCTGGACGGCGGGCGGCTGCTGCGGGCGGTGCTGTGGTGGCGCACCGGGGACCGGCTGCGCGCCACCGTGGGGGCGACCACGGCGGGCCGGGTGCTCGGGTGGGCGCTGGTGCTGCTGGGGCTGTACCTGTTCCTGGTGGGACCCATGGTGAACGGCGTCTGGCTGGCCCTGATCGGCTGGTTCCTGCTCGCCGCCGCGACCGTGGAGGGGCGGCAGGCGCGGGTCCAGGACGCGCTGTCCGGGATCCCGGTCCGGCGGGCGATGACGCCCGAGCCGGTGAACGCCCCGGCCGATCTGACCGTCGCGGACTTCCTGGACGGCCCGCTCTTCCGGTACCGGCACTCGGCGTTCCCGGTCACCGACGGGGGCGCGCCGGTGGGTCTGGTGACCCTGCACCGGATCAGGCGGGTGCCGGTGGCGGAGCGGGGCACGACGGTGCTGGCCGACGTGATGCGTCCACTCGCCGAGGTGGCGACCGCCGGGCCGGAGGAGCCGCTCGGTGACGTCCTGCCACGCCTGGAGTCCGCCGAGGAGCGCCGGGTGCTGGTGCTCGACGACGGCGCGCTGGTGGGCATCGTGTCGCCGTCGGACGTCAGCCGCACCGTGGCCTGGTTGACGTCGATCGGGCCGGGGCGGCGGGGCGGCCCCGGCCACCGGGGCGGTGAGCGGCGGTGGGGTCAGTAGCGGAGCAGGACGCCGACTCCGTCGTCCAGCGGCAGCTCCTCCCGCGGCACGACGACGAGCTCGGCGCCGGTGCCGACCAGCGCCCGCAGCACGATGGCGTCGGCCGGCTCCTCGTAGAAGGAACGCACGCCGAAGGAGCGCAGTTCGTCCGGCGACAGCGCGAGCTGCTTGGGCTCCGGGCCGGCCCACAGCGGCATGGGCAGGTCCGTGGGACGGTTGAGCAGCAGCGCTTCGGCCTGGCCGCGTTGCAGGGCGGCGACGACCGTGCGGAGCCCCTCGCCGGCGGCCTCGTCGCGGGCGCGCCGCGCCAGGAAAAGCTCCCGGCGGGCCTGGTCCCCGGCGGACAGGCGCCGGCCCAGCAGCGCGCCCAGTTCCTCCTCCAGGAGCGCGCGGCCGTCGGGGCCGTCGGGGCTGCCCTCGGTGTCGGCGTCGGCGTCGGCGTCGGCGGGTGGCGGGAGCGTGGCGACGCGCTCCCGCAGATGGCTCGGCAGCCGGTTCACCAGCACGCCGCGTTCCCACACCCCCGCGCACACCGCGACCACTTCGGCCGTCCCCTGGGCGGCGAGGGTCGCCAACTCCTCGGCGATCTCCTCCGCGCGCCCCCTCCAGTGGGAGGCCACCCCCCGCCAGTGGGCGCGTGGCCCCGGGGCGACGCGGCTCATCGGCCACCGGCCGGTCTCCAGGTAGGCCTCCATGGGCGCCTCCGCGTCGTCCGCGCCCTCCCGCGGGCCGAGGCGTCGCACCAGGACGGTCGCGAACGGGATGTCCGGCGCGTGCTGCACCGCCATACGCATCGCGTCCGGCATCGCCGCGTACCGCGCGGCCTCGCGCACGGGCGGCTCGGGCACCACCTCGGCCAGCAGCAGCCGGCCGCGGGCGGCGAAGAGCGCCTGGCCGTGTCGGCCGGGTACCTCACGGTCGGCTCCCACCGCCCCGGACAGGGCGGCGACGGTTTCGGGGTCGGCGCCCTGGGCGGTCAGCGCGTCGCGCAGGTGCCGCCAGCGCAGCTCGATCGCGTGGTCCGGGTCGTCGATGTCGCGGGAGGTGTCCAGGTAGGCGCTGGCGCACGGGCCGGGCCGGGCGTACAGCGGATCGAGGAAGGACAGCTTCACGGGTCGCACTCCTTGTCGGTGGACCCGCGGGTACCCCGTCCCGCCGGATCGACCCGGGGAGTGTCCGGGGGCAGTGGGTGGGTGCCGCCGCAGGGGCCGGTCGCGTTCCCGCGCGCGGCCCGTGCGGAGGGCCACCGCTGTGAGCGGTGGCCCTCCGCACGGCGACGGGGCGGTGTCACCGCTTGCACTGCCGGCAGGCTCGCAGGCCCTGGGCCCTGGCCTCCTCCTCGGCCAGTTCCTCCCTCCCCTGGTAGGTCTCCGGCTTGCCGTTCAGTGCGGGGCAGTCGAGATCGGTGTGGTAGGCGTACCGGTAGATCCCGATGCGTACGTACACGTTGCCCATGGGCGTCCTCCGCGCGGCCTGGACTCGTCGTCGCTCCGGGCCACGACGCTACCCAACGCCGGCGCGGCAGACGTGCCGATCGTGGACGGAACCCGATCAGGCGCCGGTCTCCGGGCGGTCGATGACGCGCAGCCAGCTGCCGTCCGGCTGGCGGCGGACGACCTGGGTCCGGCCGCCGGTGCCGTCGGCGGGGCGGGTGGAGGTGAGGGCCAGGTCCCCGTAGTGGACGGTCGGCAGCGGTTCCTCCAGTTGGAAGGGCAGCGGGGCGTGTTCGAGCATCCGCTCCAGCACGGCGCGGATCGCCTCCCGGCCGACGGTGACGGCGCCGGGCGGGTAGGCCATGACGGCGTCGGGCGCGTAGAGCTCGGCCAGGCCCTCGGCGTCGCGGGCGTTGGCGCGTTCCACGAACAGCCGGGCCAGGTCCTCGGGGGTGGCGGCGCGTTCACGGGTCTGGGTCATGGGGTGGACTCCTTTCTCTTCCGCCGTCCACTCTGGCGCCGGGCGATCCAGAAGTCCAAGAGATGGTTGGTATGAAGGCTAGAATTATTGGTTATGGAACTCCGGCAGCTTGAGTACTTCGTGGCCGTGGCCGAGGAGCGGAACTTCACCCGGGCCGCCGAACGGGTGCGCGTCGCCCAGCCCGGGGTGAGCGCGCAGATCCGCCGGCTGGAGCGGGAGCTGGGCGAGGAACTGCTGGACCGCTCCGGCCGCGCCGTGCGGCTGACCGAGGTGGGGGCGGCCGTGCTGCCCTACGCGCGGGCCGCCCTGGCCGCGGTGGAGGGCGTCCGGACGGCGGTCGGGGAGCTCACCGGGCTGCTCCGCGGGCGGGTCGCCGTGGGCACGGTGACCTCGCACGACGTCGACCTGCCGACGCTGCTGGCGGACTTCCACGACGACCATCCGGGCGTCGAGATCACCCTCGCCGAGGCGAACACCGACCAACTGGTGGAGGGGCTGCGGGACGGGACGCTCGACGCCGCCATCATCAGCGTGGGCGCCCAGACCGCCCCGGCCGGACTGGAGATCGAGGTGGTCGACGACCAGCCGATCGTGGTCGCGGTCAGCCACGACCACGAACTCGGCCCCCACCCGGTGATCTCGCTCGACACCCTGCGCGGCCGCCCGCTGATCAGCCTCCCCCGCGGGACGGGCCTGCGCGCCCGTCTGGAGGATGCCTGCGCGGCCGCCGGGTTCGCGCCGCGGATCGCCTTCGAGGCCGGCAACCCGGAACTCCTGGCCGAGCTCGCCGCCCGGGGCCTGGGCGCGGCTGTCCTGCCGGGGGCGTTCGCCGAGGCACGCTCGGACCGGCTGCGCGTCATCGCCGTCGACCGCCCGGCGCTGCGCGGACGGCTCGTCCTCGCCTGGCGCGCGGACGGCCCCACCGGCCCCGCCGCCCGCGCCCTGCTGGCCCGCGCCCGCGCCGCCCTCCGCGAGCAGCGCGGGCGGTAAAGCAGCAGGCAGCGCGCCGGGGCGGGGGCGCGCCGGGCGGGGGCGCCGGCCGCTCAGCGCGGCGCGGCGTCGTGGCGGGCGATGGCGGCGGCGATGCCGTCGAGGAGGAGGGTGAGGCCGGCGGTGAAGCTCTCCCGGGCCTCCTGCTCCAGGTAGGGCGTGGTCTCGTCGTCCAGCGTGAAGGCGCCCTCGCGTTCCAGCCAGGTGACGGTCGGGAAGCGCTCGGCGAAGTCCGCGGCGTACTCCTCGAGCTGCGCGGAGCGGGCGTACCACCACTCCTCGTCGGAGACGCCGGTCGCGGCGGCGGCCTGACGGGTCTCGGCGACCGTCTGGGCGGCGCCGCGGACGAAGTGGGTCAGGGCGCCGACGACGCGGCGGAGCGTGGTGGGCGGCAGGCCGGTGCCGCGCAGGATGCGCAGTGCGGTCTCCAGCATGACGTACTCGCCGGGGCCGAGCACCGGGCGGGCCGGGGAGACCTGGAGGACCCACGGGTGGCGCAGGTAGAAGGTCCACAGGTCGTCGGCCCAGGCGGTGGCGGCGGCACGCCAGCCGGCGTCGTCCGGGTAGTCGGTGGGCAGTTCGCCGAGGACGCGGTCGTACATGAGGTCGACCAGCTCGCTCTTGCCGGGGACGTAGGTGTACAGCGCCATGGCGGTGCGGCCGAGCCGCTCCCCGACCGCGCGCATGGACAGCGCCGCCATGCCCCGCGTGTCGGCGATCGCGACGGCGGCCTCGACGACGGCGTCCAGGGTCAGTCCGGGGCGCGGTCCCGGGGCGGTGTGGTTCGGGCGGCCGGGGCGGGTGCGGCCGGGGGCGGCGTGACGCCACAGCAGTTCCATCGAACGCCGAGGGTCGCCCTGTCCGGCGAAGACCACCAACTTGCGACTCCTTACGCCGTAAAGTACCGTGCGCCAGCCATCCCTTTACGGCGTAAAGATATCAGGAGAGGCGGCATGGGTCCTCAGCCCCACACCTTCGACCATCCGACGGGCGACGGGCGCGCCGCCGCGGACAGTCACGACGTGATCGAGGTCCGCGGAGCCAGGGAGAACAACCTGGCGAACGTCTCGCTGGACATCCCCAAGCGCCGACTCACCGTGTTCACCGGAGTCTCCGGTTCCGGAAAGTCCTCCCTGGTCTTCGGGACCATCGCCGCGGAGTCCCAGCGGCTGATCAACGAGACCTACACGGCCTTCATCCAGTCGTTCATGCCGAGTCTCGGCCGGCCGGACGTCGACGCGCTGCGCAACCTGAGCGCGGCGATCGTCGTCGACCAGGAGCGGATGGGCGCCAACTCGCGCTCCACGGTGGGCACGGCCACCGACGCGCAGACCATGCTGCGGATCATCTTCAGCCGCCTCGGCACCCCGCACGTCGGCACGTCCACCGCCTTCAGCTTCAACAGCGCCGAGGGCATGTGCCCGCGCTGCGAGGGCCTCGGCCGGATCTCGGACATCGACATCTCGCAGCTGGTCGACCGCGAACTGTCGCTCAACGAGGGGGCGATCACCGTCCCCGGTTTCACCGTCGGCTCGTGGTACTGGCAGAGCCTCGCGCTCTCCGGTTTCGTCGACCCCGACGTCAAGCTGAAGGACTACAGCCCCACCCAGTGGGAGGACTTCCTGCACAAGACCGCCACCAAGATCAAGATAGGGACGACCAACGTCACCTACGAGGGTCTGGTGGTCAAGGTGCGGCGGCTGTACCTGTCCAAGGACCGGGAGTCCGCGCAGCCGCACATCCGGGCGTTCATGGACCGCGCGGTGGCCTTCACCGACTGCCCCGACTGCGGCGGAACCCGCCTCAACGCCGCCGCCCTGGCCAGCCGGATCGACGGGCGCAACATCGCCGAGTGCTCGGCCATGCAGATCAGCGACCTGGCCGAGTTCGTCCGCGGGATCAAGGACCCGTCGGTGGAGCCGCTGGTGGCCACCCTCAGCGGCACCCTGGACTCGCTGGTCGAGATCGGCCTGGGCTACCTGAGCCTGGACCGCGAGTCCGGCACGCTCTCCGGCGGCGAGGCGCAGCGGGTGAAGATGGTCCGGCACCTCGGCTCCAGCCTGACCGACGTCACCTACGTCTTCGACGAGCCCACGGTGGGCCTGCACCCGCACGACATACAGCGGATGAACGGCCTGCTCCTGCGGCTGCGCGACAAGGGCAACACCGTCCTGGTCGTCGAGCACAAGCCGGAGACCATCGAGATCGCCGACCACGTGGTCGACCTCGGCCCCGGGGCGGGCTCGGCCGGGGGCCGGGTGATGTACGCCGGGGACGTGGCGGGCCTGCGCAAGTCCGACTCGCTGACCGGACGCCACCTCGACCACCGCGCCGAGCTGCGCGCCCGGCCCCGCACCCCCCGCGGACAGCTGTCGATCACCGGCGCCTCCCTGCACAACCTCAAGGACGTGAGCGTCGACATCCCGCTGGGCGTGCTCACCGTGGTCACCGGCGTCGCCGGCTCCGGCAAGAGCTCGCTGATCCACGGCTCGCTGTCCGGCCGGGACGGGGTGGTCACCGTCGACCAGTCGCCGATCCGCGGCTCCCGCCGCAGCAACCCGGCCACCTACAGCGGGCTGCTCGACGCGATCCGCACCGCCTTCGCCAAGGCCAACGGCGTCAAGGCGGCCCTGTTCAGCGCCAACTCCGAGGGCGCCTGCCCGACCTGCAAGGGCATCGGGCTGGTGTACACCGACCTGGCGATGATGGCCGGGGTGGCGTCCGTCTGCGAGACCTGCGAGGGGAAACGGTTCACCGCGGAGGTGCTCACCCACAAGCTGCGCGGCAAGGACATCAGCGAGGTCCTGGCCATGTCGGTGACCGAGGCCCGCGACTTCTTCACCTCCGGGCCGGCCCGCGCCGTGCTGGACCGGCTCAGCGACGTGGGCCTGGGCTACCTGGGGCTGGGCCAGCCGCTCACCACGCTCTCCGGCGGTGAACGGCAGCGCCTCAAGCTGGCCATCCACATGGCGGAGAAGGCCGCCACCTACGTGCTGGACGAGCCGACCACCGGCCTGCACCTCGCGGACGTGGACCAGCTCCTCGCGCTGCTGGACCGGCTCGTCGACGCCGGCAACACCGTCGTCGTCATCGAGCACCACCAGGCGGTGATGGCCCACGCCGACTGGCTCATCGACCTCGGGCCGGGCGCCGGCCACGACGGCGGCCGGATCGTCTTCACCGGCACCCCCGCCGACCTGGTCGCCCACGGCGACTCGCTGACCGCCCACCACCTGCGCGCCTACGTCGGGGCGCGCCGGGACGGGGAGGAGCGGCCGGGCGCCTGACGCCGGCCGGCCCGGTCCGACCGCTTCCCGTGTCGGACCGGGCCACGCCGTGCCATGCTGCCCTCCAGCCGTGCGGTAACGCGATGGAGGGAGCGGGCACATGGGACTCGACGGACGTCCGACGACGCGTGTGGCGGTGGTGACCGGCGCGGCACAGGGGATCGGTCGCCGGGTGAGCGAGACCCTCGCCGCCGAGGGCTACGCGCTCGTCCTCGCCGACCTGCGCGAACCGACCGAGACCCTGGCCGCCGTCCGCCGGGCGGCCGTTCCGGGGACCGGTGACGGCGATGGGGATGGTGCCGCCGGTGAGGGTGATGGGGCTGCCACCGGTGCCGGCGCGCCGCGGGCGGTGGCGCTGACCGGCGACGTGGCCGACGCCGAGTACGCGCGCCGGCTCACCGACGAGGTGCGGGAACGCTTCGGCCGGGTCGACGTGCTGGTCAACAACGCCGGCGTCTCCCTGCTCACCCCGGCCGAGGAGACCACGGCCGAGCAGTGGCGCCGGGTGCTGGAGGTCAACCTCACCGGACCGTTCCTGCTCTCCCAGGCGCTCGGCCGGCTGATGCTCGCCGCCGGCTCCGGCGCCATCGTGAACATCGCGTCCATCGCCGGCCTGCACGGCGTCGCCGACCGCGCCGCCTACAACACCAGCAAGCACGGCCTGATCGGTCTGACCCGGACGCTGGCCGCCGAGTGGGGCGGTCGCGGCGTCCGGGTCAACGCCGTCTGCCCGGGCTGGGTCAAGACCGAGATGGACGCCGCCGACCAGGCCTCCGGCGGCTACACGGACGACGACATCACCGACCGCGTGCCGATGGGCCGCTTCGCCGTCCCGGGCGACATCGCCGCCGCCGTCTCCTTCCTGGCCGACCCGGCCCGCAGCGGTTTCGTCAACGGAGTCGCCCTCCCCGTCGACGGCGGCTGGACCGCCGACGCGAGCTGGACCTCCCTCCGCCTCCGCAAGCGCTGAACGCCCCTTGAGCACGGCGAACGCCGCTTGAGCACCGCCGCCACCGCCCCCTCGGGGCCGGTGGGTGGCACCGAGGGGGGTGGGGTGGCGGCGGGGTGGGGTGGGTGGCGGGGTGGGGTGGGTGGCGGGGTGGGGTGGGGTGGGGTGGGTCAGGCGCAGGGGGCGCCGTTGAGGTGGAAGGTGGTGGGGGTGGGGTTGGCGGGGCCGCCGCCGGTGGCGAGGAAGCCGAAGGTGGTCGAGGCGCCGGGGGCGAGTCGGCCGTTCCAGCCGAGGTTGGTGGCGGTGGCGGTGGCGCCCTGCTGGGTGATGGCGGCGTCCCAGGCGCTGGTCACCCGCTGGTCGGCCGGGAAGGTCCAGGCCAGGCGCCAGCCGTCGATCGGCTCGGTGCCGGTGTTGGTGACGGTGACCGAGGCGGTGAAGCCGGTCCCCCACTGGCTCGCCACCCGGTAGTTCACCGCGCAGGTGGGGGCCGGGGCGGTGCTCTCGAAGGAGACCCGGTGCAGGCCGCCGGGCAGGTCGTTGACGACGTACAGCTCGCCGTCGGCGTCGGTGCCGAAGGCGGTGACCTGGATCGGGAACTCGCCGATGCGGGCGCTGGTGTGGGTGCCGTCCGGGTTCGCGCGCACCGCCCAGGCGGCGGCCGAGCAGTAGTCGCTGGCCACGTAGGTGCCGCCGGCGATGTCGGCGAAGCGCTCACCGCGGTAGACGTGACCGCCGATCACCGCGCAGCCCTCGACGGAGGTGGGGTAGGTGAAGACCGGGTCGGTGTAGACGGCCCCGGGCTCGCAACGGGTGGGGTCGAACTGCTCGGTGCCCTCCCGGCAGGACCAGCCCAGGTTCGCCCCGGCCTGGTCGGCGGCGAGGTGGTTGATCTCCTCCGAGCCGCCCTGGCCGACGTCGGCGATCCACAGCGAGCCGTCGGCCGGGTCGAAGGAGAACCGCCAGGGGTTGCGCAGCCCGTAGGCCCAGATCTCCGGGCGGGCGCCGGGGGTGTCGACGAACGGGTTGTCCGCCGGCACGCAGTAGGGCAGGTCGCCGCAGGCGGAGTCGACGTCGAGGCGGAGGATCTTGCCGAGGAGGGTGCCGAGGTTCTGCCCGGAGCCCAGGCTGTCCCCGGCGCCGCCGCCGTCGCCGATGCTCAGGTAGAGGTAGCCGTCGGGGCCGAAGGCGAGTTCGCCGCCGTTGTGGTTGGTGAAGGTGGCGTGCTCCTGGGTGAGCAGGACCTCCTCGGTCGCGCCGGTGGCGGACAGGCGGAAGCGGGAGAGCGTGACGGCGCCGTCCGACAGCCGGGTGTAGGCGAGGTAGAGGACCTGGCTGGTGGCGAAGTCCGGGGCGGGGGCGATGCCGAGCAGGCCGCGCTCGTTGTCGGAGGAGTCCACCCGGTCCTGGATGTCCAGCAGCGGGTCGGCGGCCAGCCCGGTGTCCGGGTGGTAGACGCGGATCCGGCCGGGCTTCTCCAGGATGAACAGCCTGCCGGTGCCGTCGTCGGGCGAGCTGACGGCGGTGGGACGGCGCAGGCCGAAGGCGACCTGGGTGGTGCTGACGGTCAGGTGCTCCAGCGGCACGGCGGCAGCGGAGAGGTCCTGGCCGGAGACGTTCCGGCCGGACGCCCCCCGATCGGACGCCTCCCGACCGGGCACTTCCTGACCAGACACCGACAGCCCGGGCACCGGCGAGGGGAGGGTGGACTCGGCACCCGCCGCCCCGTTCGCCACGGACAGCGGCCAAAGAACGGCCGCCGCGAGGGCGATGGTCACACGTTTCGTCCATCTGCGTCGCAGCACATCGACTCCCGGAAAGCGAAAATTCACCGTGGCGGGCGGTGTGACAATGACCAATGGCTCGATCGAACGGCTCGCGGGCCGCTGACCCGGTTCATCCCCCGGCTCAGACCCAGTTCGGCCCACCGGACGCTATCGCGGCCCACCGCCCGGCGCCAGAGCTTGACGGTGGCATGACGGTCATCGACCCGTTGCGGCGCAGGAAGCTGACTCCCCGTAGGCGGGCCCCGGGCCGGGTGGGCGGTTGCCATGGACAGCCGGGCCACGGCTGGTAAGGGTGGGGGTATGGAGTACACGAATCTCGGCCGCACCGGCCTGTCCGTCAGCCGGCTGTGCCTCGGCACGATGAACTTCGGCCCGCTCACCGAGCCGTCCGACGCCCACCGGATCATGGACCAGGCCCACGCGGCCGGCGTCAACTTCTTCGACACCGCCAACGTCTACGGCGGCCGGCCCGGTGACACCACCGCCCGGGGACGCACCGAGGAGATCATCGGTGACTGGTTCGCCCAGGGCGGCGGCCGGCGGGAACGCACCGTCCTGGCCACCAAGCTCTACGGCGCGATGGGCGAGTGGCCCAACGAGCGCGGGCTGTCCGCGCTGAACATCCGGCGGGCCTGCGAGGCCAGCCTGAAGCGGCTGCGCACCGACCACATCGACGTCTACCAGATGCACCACGTCGACCGGGCCACGCCCTGGGAGGAGATCTGGCAGGCGATGGAGGTGCTGACCCAGCAGGGCAAGGTCCTGTACGTGGGCAGCTCCAACTTCGCCGGCTGGCACATCGCCCAGGCGCAGGAGGCGGCGGCCCGCCGCCGGTACCTCGGCCTGGTCAGCGAGCAGTCGCTGTACAACCTGATCGCGCGCACGGTGGAGCTGGAGGTGCTCCCGGCGGCCCGGCACTACGGGCTCGGCGTCATCCCGTGGTCCCCGCTGCACGGCGGGCTGCTCGGCGGGGTGCTCCGCAAGGAGCGCGAGGGCGTCCGCCGGGTCGACGGGCGGGCGCGGGCCACCCTGGAGGCGAAGCGGGACAGCATCGCGGCGTACGAGGAGTTCTGCGAGGAACTCGGTCACGAGCCCGGGGACGTGGCCCTGGCCTGGCTGCTGCACCAGCCGGCCGTCACCGCGCCGATCGTGGGACCGCGCACCGGGGAGCAGTTGGACGCGGCGCTGCGCGCCCTCGACCTGCGGCTGGACGAGAAGGCGCTGGAGCGGCTGGACGAGATCTTCCCCGGGCACCGTGAAGCGCCGGAGGACTACGCCTGGTGAGGGACGGCGGTTTCCGAGCCGCTCCCACTCCTTCCGAGCGGGGTCGCTCTTCGCGGACGGCCTAGCCGGGCGGCGGGGTGGTGGTGCGCGCGTAGTAGGCGCGCAGCGCCGCCTCGGCGCCCGAGCCCGAGGCGGCCATGATCCGCTGGTAGCCGGCGGAGCGCAGGTCGCCGGCGACCAGCAGGCGGGGGTGCTGGCGTCCCGGCGGGCAGTAGCCGGCGAGATCGCGGGCCAGGTCGCCCCTCGGCGGGCACGGGGTGCTGCCGATGTTGAGGAACCCGGCGTCCGCCGCGAGGTGCCTGATCGTCCCGTCGGGGAGTTCGACCTCGGCGCGCAGGGGGTGCGGGGCGATTGGCGGGCCGGGCGTGGCGGGCTCCTCGCTGCGGGCGACGGACAGTCGGCGCACCGGGATCAGTTGGGCACGGTCGTCCCGCCGTGCCTCCTCGGTCTTGTAGTCGTCCGTCACTGGGTGCGGAACCAGCAGGTCGAGCCGGGTGTCCGGCAGCGCCCGCAGCAGCGTGCCCAGCGGGCGGTCGGCACCGACCACCAGCACGGTGCGACCGGCGCAAGCAGCGAGATCCGCCTCCCACAGCGGGGGCAGCCGCAGCTTCTCGGCGCCGGCGACCCAGGAGGTCGACTCCGGCGGGGTCGGCCCCACGCCGGTCGCCACCACGGCGTGCGGCGCGGCGACGATCTCCCCGCTGACCAGGCGGACGACGACGCCGGCGGCGGGCGCCGCGCCTCGGCGCCCGCGCACCGGTTCCTCCGTCTCGACGATGTCGGCGCGCGCACCCAGCAGGAGGCGGCAGTCGCCGGAGCCGGCGACGCGCTCGACGTCCCTGGTGACGGCGGCGGCGAGCTCCGGGCCGGTGCGGAAGCCTCCGAGCACGTTGTCCAGGGCGGGGACCGCGTACAGCTTGGAGCAGAGTCGATCACGCGCCTCCACCAGCACGGATGCCATGCCGAGGCTCGCCGCCATGACGGCCGCGGCGCAGCCGGCCGGGCCACCACCGACGATCACCAGGTCGGTTTCGAGGATCGCCGCCATAGGGGTATTGCAGCACGCGCGGGCCCGGGGCGCCCCCTGCGCGGCTCCTCTGCGGCGGCGGGGTGGGGAGTTGGGCGGGGGCCGTTGGGCGTGGGGCGGAGGGAGGGGGATGGGGACGGGGCAGGGCGTGCGGGGGTGCGTGGGGGCGCGCGGGAGAATCGACCCATGCTGCCCCTGCGCTCCGTGATCCTGTTCCTCCTGGCCGCCCTGTTCGAGATCGGTGGTGCGTGGCTGGTGTGGCAGGGGGTGCGGGAGCACCGGGGGTGGGCCTGGATCGGCGCGGGCGTGCTGGCGCTCGGGGTGTACGGCTTCGTCGCCACCCTCCAGCCGGACGCGAACTTCGGCCGGATTCTGGCCGCCTACGGCGGCGTGTTCGTCGCCGGGTCGCTCCTCTGGGGGATGGCGCTCGACGGCTACCGGCCCGACCGGTTCGATGTCGCCGGGGCCCTGCTCTGCCTCGCCGGGGTGGCCGTGATCATGTACGCGCCTCGGGGACACTGACGGTGCCCCGGAGGCACCGAGAGCGACTTGGGGGCACTGACAGCGCTGGTACGCGCAGCAGGAGTGGGGGGCGGGTGGGGGGACGGGGCGGCGGCGTGGCGGACCGGGGCCCAGAGGTACTGGGCCACAAACCCCCCTTGGGGGGCTTTCGGACCCCCTTCTTCAGGATCCCATCGAGGGCTGGCGCGGCGCAGCCCCCCATTTGCCGCCTGTGGATAACTCTGGTTTCCATGGGCGGCCCGGGGAACAGCCTGAACCGGGCGGAGGCATCCCGGGGCTCAACGCCCCCTTGGGGGGCTTTTGGGCCCCCTTCTTCAGGATCTCATTGTGGGTTGACGTGGCGCAGCCCCCCATTTACTGCCTGTGGATAACTCTGCTCCGTGGGCGGCCCGGGGAACAGCGTCTGGGCGGCCCGGGGAACAGCGTCTGTGAGCTGGGGCAGCCTGGGGGAAGCCTGGACCGGTGGCCGGCCGGTGGGACCGGCCGGCGGGGCGGTAGGGGCGTAGCGCGGTTGCTCAGGCGGTGGCTGGGTGATCAGGCCGTGGATCGGGCGGGCCAGGCGCTGCCAGGGCGAAGGCGATCACACCGCCGCGTGGGAGAGATGCCTGGGCGGCGCTCAGGCGGTGGCGGCGCCGCCGATGGTGTCGGTGGTGTGGGGCGCGCCGGTGGTCCCGGCGGTGGGAGCAGCCGCGGCGGTGCACCGGTGGACGGCGAGCGGGCCGCGGCCGAAGCCAGCGCCGCGCGCCCCCGGGTCGGCCGGGCGCAGCGGGCCGGCCGCCCCGCAGCCGTCCTCCCCGTACAGCCCGGCCTCGGCCAGTTCCGCCAGCAGTTGCTCCCGCCCCAGGCTCCACATCGGGAACGACTCGCGTTCCTCCCGCAGCCGGGCCCCCGCCCGCACGACCCGGTAGGTGAACTCCATGTCCATCCGGTCCCCCGGCCCCGGCGTGGTGCGGGTGCGGCAGGTGTAGACGTCGCTGCCGAGCCGCACGGCCGGCAGCGTGCGGACCACCTCGACCTCCGGCCGCCTGGGGAAGGGGTCGACGAGCAGCCAGCCGCCGGGCAGCAGCCCCGCGGCGACGGCCCGCCACAGCGCCCGGCGCTGCACGGGCGGCAGGCAGGCGGCCACGTTGACGCAGACGGCCAGGTCGGCCACCGCCTCCAGCCCCGCCACCTGGAGGGTGGTGGCGTGCACCACGACCCGCTCCCGCAGCCCGGGGTCGGCGGTGGCGAGTCTGCTGAGCAGCACGGTGCGCATCGGCAGGGCCGGCTCCACGGCGTGTACCGGCACCGCCGCGGCGCCGCCGAGCACCACGGTGACCAGGCCGGTTCCGGCACCGACCTCCAGGATGCCGCGACGGGCGCCGCTCGCCGCGTGCGCGAGGTAGCGGCGGGCCCGGTCGGTGTAGGCCCGGGAGTGGAACAGGTCGTAGAACTCGGCGGTGACTCCGTAGCCGTGGCCGCCGGTGGGCTGCGAGACGCCGGACTGCGGGAGGGCGGACGTGTCGGGCACGGTGGTGGCGGCGGGGGCGAGGGTGACGGCACGGGGAGGCGCGGCCGGAGCGGGGGCGTTGGAGGAGGCGGCGGAGTCCCGGGTTTCCATGGTCGTGCGAGGCCTTCCGTGAGCCCACGGGCACCGGCCGTGGGCGGAGCGTTCACCCAAGCCAACGGCACTTCATCACGTCAGGTGATGGGAGTACCGCGAAACGTGACGGAAACGGAATGGAAATCGCGGACGGATGGCCGAGACCGGTGGGTCGGCCGCTTGAGCCTCCACCGACTGGAAGGTGCACGGTGACTGCCATGGAACGCGGGACGGACCTGGTCACGATCGGCGAGTTGGCGGCGCGCACCGGTGTGCCGGTGCGCACCATCCGCTTCTACTCCGACGCCGGGCTCGTCGCCCCCACCACACGCTCCGCCGCCGGCTACCGGCTCTACGACGCCGAGGCCGCCACGCGGCTGCAGCTGCTGAGGACGCTTCGCGAGCTCGACATCGATCTGGCGACGGCGGCCCAGGTGCTGCGCCGTGAGACGACCCTCGCGGACGTGGCGTCCGCGCACGCCGAGGCGTTGCGGGCACAGGCCCGGGTGATGAACCTCCGGGCGGCGGTGCTGCGTGCGGTGGCCGCGAGAGACTGCGACTGGCGGGAGATGGAACTGATGCACCGACTGGCGAGGCTGGACGCGAACGAGCGCCGGCGCATCGTGGACGGCTTCCTCACCGAGGTGTTCGGGGGACTGGAGACGGACGACCGTTCCTTCGAGGAGATGATGCGGGCGTCCTTCCCGGATCTCCCGGAGTCCCCGACACCACGGCAGGTGGACGCCTGGGTGGAGCTGCTGGAGCTCGTCCAGGACGAGGGGTTCCGCGCGCGGACGCGGCAGATGGCGGTGCGCGGCGCGCAGATGCGGGCGGCCGGTGACGAGGCCGCGGCGCGGGAGCAGGCCGCCCACGGCGGGGCGATGGTGGCGCTGATGGACGGCGCCCAGCAGGCGGTCGCGGACGGTGTCGATCCCTCCTCGGCCGAGGGGGGCGCGGTGCTGGGCGCGCTGATGGAGCGTTGGGCGGACGCGGTGGGTCAGGAGGACACGCCGCGGTCGCGGACCGACCTCGCGGACGAAATCGAGATGTTCACCGACCGCCGGGTGGAGCGCTACTGGCAGCTCGTCGGCATCGTGGGCGGGCACGCGTGGCCCTCGCAGCCCGCGGGGCCGGGCGAGGGGTGCGCGCCGGAGGCGGCCGGGGAGCGGCAGCCCGAGCAGGGAGGACGCGAGCACGGAGAGTTCGACCAGGGGCCCGAGCAGGAAGGGCCCGAGCAGGGAGGCCCTGAGCAGGGGCGGGTGGACGGCGACCGGCCGGTCGGCGACGTGTCGGGCGTGGCCGCGGCGGAGTGGCTGATCGCCGCCCTGCGCGCCCACTCCTGACCTGCCGGCCGGCACGGCTAGCGGTCCTCCCCGGGCCGGTCGCCGGCCCCGGAGCCCCCGGCAGCGGCCCCGCTGGCCCCTCCGCCGGTGGGGCCGGGGCCGGCTCCGGGGGCGGCCCCGGTGGCCCACGGGGCGGCGCCGGGGGCCTGGTCCGGGGCCGGCCGGCCGGCCCTCGCCGCCGCGGCGCGGCCGGCCGCGTAGGCGTCCGGGGCGCCGGCGGCCGGCCCTGCGCCCTTGCGCACCGTGCACACCAGCTCCCGGCCGGGCGGCGCCCCGGCCTCCTCCGGGGAGGGCCTCTCCTCCACGTCGGCCACGACCACGTCGCCGGGGCCCACCGCCCCGCCGAGCAGCAGGTCGGCCACCCGGTCGTCCAGCTCCGTCTGGATGGTGCGGCGCAGCGGCCGGGCCCCGTACTGCGGCTGGTAGCCGCGTTCCACCAGCACCTCCTTGGCCGCCTCGGTGACCTCCAGTTCGACCTGCTGGGCGCGCAGCCGGCGGCGGACGCCGTCCAGCAGCAGGTCCACGATGCGCATCAGGTCGTCCCGGCCGAGTCCGTGGAAGACGATCACCTCGTCGATCCGGTTCAGGAACTCGGGCCGGAAGTCGGCCTGCAACTCCTCGGTCAGCGCGGCGCGGATCTCGGCGACGGCCGCGCCGGCGGCGGCCAGGATGCGGCGGGCGCCGATGTTGCTGGTCATGATGACCACGGTGTTGCGGAAGTCCACCGTGCGGCCCTGGGCGTCGGTCAGCCGCCCGTCGTCCAGCACCTGGAGCAGCAGGTTGAACACGTCCGGGTGGGCCTTCTCCACCTCGTCGAAGAGCAGCACGCCGTACGGCCGGCGGCGCACCGCCTCGGTGAGCTGGCCGGCCTCCTCGTAGCCGACGTAGCCGGGTGGCGAGCCGACGAGCCGGGAGACGGTGTGCCGCTCCTGGAACTCGCTCATGTCGAACCGGACCATGCGTTCCTCGTCGCCGAAGAGCTGCCCGGCCAGGGCCTTGGCGAGTTCGGTCTTGCCCACGCCGGTCGGTCCCAGGAAGAGGAAGCTGCCGACCGGCCGGTCGGGGTCGCCGAGGCCGGCGCGTCCGCGGCGCACGGCCCGGGCGACGGCGGTGACCGCCTCGTCCTGGCCGACGACCCGTTCGTGCAGGGCGTCCTCCAGCCGCATCAGCCGCTGCCGCTCGTTCTCGGTGAGCTGGGAGACCGGGATGCCGGTGCGGGCGGAGACGACGTCGGCGATGTCCTCCGCCGTCACGCCGGCGACCTGCTCGCGCCGCCGGGCCAGGCCCGCCGCCTCGCGTTCGACCTCCTCGATGCCGGCCTTGAGCTCCGCGGCCCGGTCGTACTCCTCGGCGGCCACCGCCTGCTCCTTCTCCCGGCGCAGGGTGGCGATCCGTTCCTCGGCTGCGACGGCGTCCGTGCCGCGCCCGAGCGCCCGCAGGCCCACCCGGGCTCCGGCCTGGTCGAGCAGGTCGATGGCCTTGTCCGGGAGGAACCGGTTGGTGACGTAGCGGTCGGACAGCTCGGCGGCGGCGGCCAGGGCGCCGTCGGTGAACCGCACCTGGTGGTGGGCCTCGTAGGAGTCGCGCAGGCCCTCCAGGATCTGCACGGTCTCGGCCACGGTCGGCTCGGCGACCAGCACCGGCTGGAAGCGGCGTTCGAGGGCGGCGTCCTTCTCGACGTGCTTGCGGTACTCGTCGATGGTGGTGGCGCCGACCACGTGCAGTTCCCCGCGGGCGAGGGCCGGTTTGAGCATGTTGCCGGCGTCCATCGCGCCCTCGCCGCCGGCCCCGGCGCCGACGACGGTGTGCAGCTCGTCCAGGAAGAGGATCACGCCGCCGTCGGTGGCGCGCACCTCGTCGATGACCTTCTTCAGCCGTTCCTCGAAGTCGCCGCGGTAGCGGGTGCCGGCGACCAGGCCGGACAGGTCGAGCGCCACCACCCGCTTGTCCTCCAGGGTTCGGGGGACGTCTCCGGAGGCGATGCGCTGGGCGAGCCCTTCGACGATGGCGGTCTTGCCGACGCCCGGTTCACCGATCAGCGCCGGGTTGTTCTTGGTGCGCCGGGAGAGCACCTCGACGGTCTCCTGGATCTCGTCGGCGCGTCCGACGACCGGATCGAGCTGCCCGGCCCTGGCCTCCTCGGTGAGGTCGCGGCCGAACTCGTCGAGGGTGGGCGTGGCGCCGGCCGGTCGCCCGCCGGGCGCGCCGGCGACGCCGCCGCCCGGGCCGGCGACCGGGCGGCCCACCGCGGCGTGCCCGCCGCCGGCGGTGACGCCGCGCAGCGCGTCGGCGACGGAACCGGTCAAGGCCCGGCCGGCGCTGGAGCGGGGGTCGTCGGCCAGGGCGGCGAGCAGGTGTTCGGGGCCGATGTAGTTGGCGCCGGCGCTCTGCGAGAAGGAGTGCGCGCGCAGCAGGGCGCGCTTGGCGGCCGGTGTCAGCGAGGGCTCCTCGGCCGCCGCCCCGCCCCGCGGGAGGCTGTCCGCGAGCCGTTCGGCGAGGGTGTCCGGGTCGGCGCCGGCCCGGGCGAGCAGGGAGCGGGAGGGCTCCATCCGGGTGGCCGCCCACAGCAGGTGGTCGGTGTCCAGCTCCGGGGTGCCGTCCTCCTGGGCGCGTTCGGACGCCGCCGCGATCAGGTTGGTGGCGGAGTCGGACAGCAGCCGGCCGATGGGGACGCGCTGCACGGGCGGCTGGGTGGGGCGGATGCCGAAGAAGCGGCTGATGAGTTCGGCGAAGGGGTCTTCGGAGCCGAAGGGCGAGGTCGTCACGGAAGTCCTCCATGGCCTCCACGGGGACGCGTCCCATGGGACCCGGGGCCGGGTCGGGGGCGGGGTGGGGTCCTGGTGTCGCTGGTCGGGCGTCGCGCCCGGGCGGGCGACACGGCCTCCTCCCTACCCTTCACCGGACCGGGGCATCTCGCCACCGCACCGCACCACACCGCACCACACCGCACCACTGTCAGTCGGTGTGCTCGCCGGCCGGCGCCGCCACCGGGGCCCGCTCGCCCACCGGTCCCCCGCCGGGGGCGTCCGGCGCGGTGGCGGGGGTGGAGGGGGTGGTCGCGGCGCGGCGCCGTCGGCGGCTCACCGCCACCACGACGGCCACCACCACCGCCAGTGCGACCACGACCACCGTGCCGCCCGTGCTGATGGCCTCCTCGATCCGTTCGGCGGCCTCGCCCAGCGCGGCGCCGATGGCGATGTGGGTGGCGGACCACAGGGTCGCCCCGGTCACCACGGCCGGCGCGAACTTCCGGTACGGCAGCCCGGAGGTGCCGGCCGCGGCCGGGGTGAGGGTGCGCACGACCGGCAGCCAGCGGGCGGTGAACACCGCCCAGGCACCGCGCCGCCGCAGCAGGTCGGTGGCGCGGTCCCACTCGTGCAGCCCGTAGCGCCGGATGATCCCGGTGTCGCGCAGCCGCGGCCCGTAGCGCCGGCCGATGGCGTAGCCGATGGAGTCGCCGGCCGCCGCGCAGACCGTGACCACCACCCACAGCGTCAGGAACCGCGGCACGGTGGTGGCGGTGGTGGAGGCGACGAACAGGCCGGTCTCGCCGGGCGCGACGAACCCGAGGCCGATCGTGCACTCGGCGAACACCAGCAGGCCGGTGGCGGCCACCAGCGCCGGCTGGGGCAGGCCCTGCAACCAGTCGAGGAGATCGGTCAGCACGCCGCACGCCCCTTGCCGCCGGGCGTCGCCCCGCCGCCGGCGGGCGCCCCGCCCCCGGTCGGCGTCCGGCCCGTGGCCGGCCGCGGGCCCGTCGTCATCGCCCTGGTCATCGCGCTCCGCTCCGCTCGCTCGTGTGCTTCCGCGTGGTGTCGGGGCAACGCTAGGGACGGCGCGCGGGCGGGGAACCGGCGCTTCGGAAGGTCCGGCACGTGACTTTCGTCGGGGTCGGGGCGGCGCCGGGTCATCCCGAGGGCTCACAGCGGGCGGCACCCCCGGGGGACGACGGGCGGGATCGGCGTCGCCCGCCGGCGCGCACGAAAGGCGCCGCCGCCGGAGCGCCACCCCCGCACGGACCAACGGGGGCAGGCCGTGGGCATGGCTCGGCGCCCACGGGGCAGCGGTGTGGGGCCGCGTACCTGCCGCGCACCCACCCCCGAACCGTGCAGGAGGCAGTGATGGTTCGCAGGGCCGCCGCCGAGGAGACCGGGCGGGCCGGACGTCCCGAGGCCCTCGGGTCATCCACGGCGCCCACGTCCCCCGATGCCGAGGCCGTCGCCGAGTCCGCCGATGCCGGGGCCGGCGCGGGTGCCGCCGACGCCGCCGACGCCGCCGTCGAGGCCGACGCCGAGCGGGGGGCGGCCGTGCTGACGGAGGCGGAGGCCGAGCGGCACGTGGCCGCCGTCTGCCTCACGGCCGGCCCTCCGCGCCTGCTCGGTGTCGAACTCGAATGGCTGGTCCACGACCTCCACGACCCCGCCCTCCCCCTCGCCCCCGAACGGCTGGCCGCGGCCACCGCCGCCGTCGGCGCCCTGCCCGGCGGCTCACGCCTCACCACGGAGCCCGGCGGGCAGCTGGAGATCAGCTCCCGGCCGGCGCCCACACTGGCCGCCTGCCTCACGGCCACCGGTCACGACGTCGACCGTCTGCGCACGGCACTGCGCGCCCACGGTCTGGCCGCCACCGGGCTCGGCGTCGACCCCCGGCGCCCGCCCCGGCGGCTCCTGGAGCACCCGCGCTACGTCGCGATGGAGGGCTACTTCGACCGGGCCAACCCCTGGGGCCGGGCGATGATGTGCTCCACCGCCTCGGTGCAGATCTGCGTGGACGCCGGCGACGAGGGCCGCGGGCCGAGCGGCCTGCGCTGGCGCTGGTGGCTGGCGCACGCGCTCGGCCCGGTGCTCGTCGCCGCCTTCGCCAACTCGCCGCTGCGCCTGGGGCGCCCCACCGGGCTGCGTTCCACCCGCCAGTTCGTCTGGAGCCGGCTGGACCCGGGCCGCACCTCCGCCCCCGGTCCGTACGCCCCGGGCCCGTACGCCCCCGGCAGCCCGCACGGCCGCGTCCCGCCCCTGCCGGGGTCCGCCTCGGCGGACGGGTGGCGCCCGCCCGGCGACGCCGGAACGTTCCGCCGGATGCCCGGCCACGCGGCCCGGCGGTCCGCCGGTCGCCCGCCGGTGGTGGACGCCGCCGGCCCGACGGCCCTGCCGGCCCTGCCCGCCGATCCGGACCGGGCCGGGGATCCGCGTGAGCAGTGGGCCCGCTACGCGCTAAACGCCCCGGTGCTCTGCGTCCGCTCGGCGCCGGGCCGGCCCTGGACGGCGCCGCCCGGACTCACCTTCCGCCGCTGGATCACCGGGGGCGGCGACCGGCCACCCACCCTGGCCGACCTGGATTACCACCTCACCACGCTGTTCCCGCCGGTCCGGCCGCACGGCCACCTGGAGCTGCGGATGATCGACGCCCAGCCGGACGACGGCTGGACCGTGCCGCTCACCCTGGTCGACGCCCTGCTGGCGGACCCGGCCGCCGGCGGCGCCGCGGCCGAGGCGCTGCTGGAGCTGGCCGGCCGCGCGGGCGCCGGCGCGGGCACGGAGGCCCGTCCGGGCGCGGAGGCCCGTCCGCCCCGCGACCCGCTGTGGACGGCCGCCGCCCGCCACGGCCTGGCCGACCCCGCCCTCCACCGCGCCGCCCTGGCCTGCTTCGCCGCCGCGCGCGACGCCCTGCCCCGGCTCGGCGCGCCCGCCGCGGCGCGCCGGGCGCTGGACGCCTTCGCCGAACGCTACGTCGAACCAGGACGGTGCCCCGCGGACGACCACCTGGACCGGCTCCACCCCCTGGACCACCCCACGGAGGACCCATGGTGACTCCCCCGCCCCCGCCCAAGGCCACCCCGACCACGCCAGAAACGCCGACCACGGCCGGCCCTCCGCCCACCTCGGTCGCGGCGCTCACCACGGAAGGGCTGCGCGCACGCGTCGCCGCGGACCTGGGCGCCGCCCGCGACCGCACCGCCCTGCTCACCGACTGCGTGGACGACCCCGACCTCACCGCCCAGCACTCCCCGCTGATGTCCCCCCTGGTCTGGGACCTCGCCCACATCGGCAACCAGGAGGAGCTGTGGCTGCTGCGCACCGTCGGCGGGCACGACCCGCTGCTGCCCGGCATCGACACCCTCTACGACGCCTTCGAGCACCCACGCGCCGAGCGCCCCCGGCTGCCCCTGCTCGCGCCGGCCGAGGCCCGGGCCTACGCCGCCCGGGTGCGCGGCCGGGTGCTGGACCTGCTCGACGCCACGCCCCTGGACGGCACCGGGCTGCTGGCCGACGGCTTCGTCTTCGGCATGATCGCCCAGCACGAGCAGCAGCACGACGAGACCATGCTGATCACCCACCAGCTCCGCGCGGGCGCCCCGGTGCTCCGGGCCGCCGCGCCGCCGAGCGCCCCGGCCGACGCCGCCACCCTGCCGGCCGAGGTGGTGGTGCCCGGCGGCCCGTTCACCATGGGCACCTCCACGGAGCCGTGGGCGCTGGACAACGAGCGGCCGGCCCACCGGGTGCACGTGCCGGCGTTCGCCATCGACACCACCCCGGTCACCAACGCCGCCTACCAGCGCTTCATCGCCGACGGCGGCTACCACGAGCCGCGCTGGTGGTCCCCGGCCGGCTGGGAGCACCGCTGCCGGGCCGGCCTGGAGGCCCCGCTGTTCTGGCGGCGGGAGGGCTCCACCTGGACGCGGCGGCGGTTCGGCGTGGTGGAGGAGGTGCCGCCCGCCCAGCCGGTGCTGCACGTGTGCTGGTACGAGGCGGAGGCGTACGCCCGGTGGGCGGGACGCCGGCTGCCGACCGAGGCCGAGTGGGAGAAGGCGGCCCGCCACGACCCGGTCACCGGCCGCTCGCGCCGCTACCCCTGGGGCGACGCCGACCCGGAGCCGCGCCACGCCAACCTGGGGCAGCGCCACCTCGCCCCGGCCGAGGCCGGCGGCTACCCGGAGGGCGCCTCGCCGCTGGGCGTGCGGCAGCTGATCGGCGACGTGTGGGAGTGGACGGCCAGCCACTTCCTGCCCTACCCCGGGTTCCGGGCCTGGCCGTACCGGGAGTACTCGGAGGTGTTCTTCGGCCCGGAGCACCGGGTGCTGCGCGGCGGCTCGTTCGCGGTCTCGCCGGTGGCGTGCCGTGGGACGTTCCGCAACTGGGACTACCCCGTCCGGCGGCAGATCTTCGCCGGCTTCCGCACCGCGCGGGACGCCGAACCCGCCCTGCCGGACGGCCGCCGGGACCTGCCGCAGGACGGACCTCGGGACGAACCGCGGGACGGACTGTGGGACGGTCCGCCCCACGGCCGGCCCGGCGTGCGCCGCGGTGGCCGCTGATGTGCCGCCACCTGGCGTTCCTCGGCCCACCGGTCACGCTGCGCGCCCTGCTGGTGGAACCCCCGTGGGGGCTGTACCGGCAGGCGTGGGCGCCGCGGATGCAGCGGCACGGCACGGTGAACGCGGACGGCTTCGGGGTCGGCTGGTACGCCCCCGGCGATCCGGTCCCGGCCCGGCTGCGCGGCGGCGGGCCGATCTGGGGGGATCCGTCGTTCGCCGACGTCGCCCGGGTGACCAGGTCGGGCGCGGTGCTGGCCGCCGTGCGCTCGGCCACGGCGGGGAACGCCGGCGGGCCCGGCGCGGCGGCGCCGTTCGCCGGCGGCCCGGACGAGCCCTGGCTGTTCAGCCACAACGGCGCGCTGACCGACTGGGGCCGGTCGCTGGACGGGCCGGCCGGGGCCCTGCCGGTGGCGGCGCTGCTGGCGCTGGAGGCCCGGTGCGACTCGGCGCTGCTGTGGGGGTTGGTGCTGCACCGGCTGCGGGGCGGGGCGGAGCCGGGCGAGGCGCTGACCGAGGTGGTGCGGGAGGTGGCCGAGCGGGTGCCCGGGCGGATGAACCTGCTGCTCACCGACGGCCGGACGGTGGCGGCCACGGCCTGGGGCGACACGCTGTTCGTCCGGCGCGGCTGGCCGCCGCCCGCCGGTCCGGGGCCCGTCGGGACGGTGATCGCTTCGGAGCCGTTTGACGACGCTCCGGGGTGGGAGGAGGTGCCGGACGGTTCGGTGGTGACGGCGGCGGCCGGCGACGCCCCGCGCGTCCGCCCGATCACCGCGACCACCGTGCCCGTCCGGAACGCCCGGCCCGCCGGGAGCGGCGGCGGCACCGCGGGCGCCGGACGTGACGGAGGCGGCGGAGGCGGCGCCGGTCGGAGCGGACGTCGAGACGGAGAGGACGTGTCTGCGTGAACGGTCAGTCGATCGGACCGGTGACCGGCCTGCGGATCACCCGGCTGCTGCCGGAGGGCTTCTTCGCCGACGCGCTCCGCGAGGACGTCCGCCGCGGCCTCGGCGCGCCGCCGGGGAGGCGCTGGCTGCCGCCGAAGTGGTTCTACGACGCGCGCGGGAGCGAGCTGTTCGAGGAGATCACCCGGCTGCCGGAGTACTACCCGACCCGGGCGGAGCGCTCGATCCTGCGCGAGCGGGCGGGCGGGATCGCCGAGCTGACCCGGGCCCGGACGCTCGTCGAGCTCGGCTCGGGCTCCTCGGAGAAGACCCGGCTGCTGCTGGACGCGCTGCGCCGGCTCGGCACCCTGGAGCGGTACGTGGCGGTGGACGTGAGCGAGAGCGCGCTGCGCGGCGCGGGCGAGGCGCTGCTGCGGGAGTACCCGGGTCTGGCCGTGGACGCGGTGGTGTCGGACTTCACCCGGCGGCTGCGGCTGCCCGGGGCGGTCGCCGGCCCGGCGCTGGTGGCGCTGCTCGGCGGCACGATCGGGAACCTGCTGCCGGCCGAACGCGCCGTCTTCCTGCGCGAGGTGCGGTCGCTGCTGCGGCCCGGCGACGCCCTGCTGCTCGGGACGGACCTGGTCAAGGATCCGGCGGTGCTGGTGGCCGCCTACGACGACGCGGCCGGGGTGACCGCGGAGTTCAACCGGAACGTGCTGGCGGTGCTGAACCGGGAGCTGGGCGGCGACTTCGATCCGGCGGACTTCGCGCACGTCGCGGTCTGGGACGCCGAGCGGGAGTGGATCGAGATGCGGCTGCGCGCCCGCCGGGTGGTGACGGCGAAGCTGCGGCAGGTGGACCTGGAGCTGGGCTTCGCCGACGGGGAGGAGCTGCGCACCGAGGTGTCGGCCAAGTTCCGCCGGGAGGGGGTGGAGGCGGAGCTGCGGGCGGCCGGGCTGCGGCTGGGCCGGTGGTGGACGGACGCGGCGGGACGCTTCGGGCTGTCGCTGGCCACCCCGGCGTGACGGCCGCCGGGAGGTGAGCGCCACCAGGAGGTGACGGCCGCCGAAGTCTGCCGGCTGGCACGGTGTGACGGCTGGCACGGTGTGACGGCCGGCCCGGAGCGGCGGCCGGCGTCAGTTCCGCGCCCCGTGGCGGGCCACTCGTGCAGGGGAACCCGGGGCGCGGGGGAGCACGGGGCGCACGGCCGGGCCGAGCGCGGCGGGCCAGGGCCGGGCGGGGCCGGGGCGAGGGCGAAGGGGCGTGCGGACGCCCGCCTCACCCGATCGTGGCAGTTTCCGGGCGGGCGGACTTCGCCATCCTCTGGGCAGCGGGGCGACCGCGCGTCGGCTCCCGCCACCCCGCACAGCCTCTACACAGGAGTACGTCTCCCATGCACGTCCGCACACTCCTCGCCGGCGGCGCCGCCCTGCTCGCCGCCACCACCCTGTCCGGCGGCGCCGTCATGGCCGCCGACGGCGCCGACGACTCGGCACAGGTCCAGGCGCTGACCATCCAGGGCCCCTACGCCCGGGCCGCCGCGCTGATCGGGCCGGGCGCCGACGTCCAGCTGTACAAGCAGGTCGAGCTCGCCCACCGGGTGGCCCCCGGCACCTACTGCGTCGAGGTGCACCCCGACATCCTGCTGGAGCGCGCCGCGATCGCCGTCACGCCGACCGACGACGGCTCCGGGGTGCCGGTGATCGCCCGCGTCGCCGCGCCGGCCACCGTGCTGGCGGACAACCCGTGCCCGACCCCGGAGCACTCCATCGCGGTGACCATCACCGAGCCGGACGGCACCCCCCGGGACAGCGGGTTCTACGTGGCCATCCCCTGACCGGCGCCCGTACCGGCGTCCGTGCCGGCGTCCGGCGCGGCGGCCCGCCGGCCGTCCGCGCCCGGTCGGGCGGCCCGCCGTCCCGTCGCGGCGGGCCGCCCGGCCGGGGCCACCCCTTCCCCCACGGCGCCGTGGGGCGCCCGAGCTGGCAGACTGCTGCCCCAGCGCCGCACGGCCGGCCGCGCCGGCGGCCCGAGCGGGGAGGGACAGGCATGCCGCCGACGGCCACACCATCACCACCGGGCCACCGCACCGCCGACCGCCACGGCACGTGGACCGTCCTGGCGGCGGTCGCGGTGGGCGGCGGGATCGGCTCCGCCGCGCGCTACGGCGCCGGGCTGCTCTGGCCGACGCCCGAGGGGACCTTCCCCTGGACGACCCTGTCGGTCAACGCCTCCGGCTGCCTGCTCATCGGGCTGTTCCTGACCGGCCTCACCACCGCGCGCCGGGAGCACCGGCTGCTGCGGCCGCTGGTCTCCACCGGCCTGCTGGGCGGCTTCACCACCTTCTCCACCTACACCGTGGAGGTGCGCGACCTCCTGGCCGGCGGTCACACCGGCACGGCGCTGGGCTACCTGGCGGCGACGGTCGCCGCCGCCCTCGCCGGCGTGTGGTCGGGCTCGGCGACCGCGCGTGCCGTGGCGGTACGGCGCCGCCGAGGGGGCCGGCCGTGACCACCTGGCTGGACTGGGCGCTGGTGGTGGCCGGCGGCATGGTCGGGGCCGTGCTGCGCTACCTCACCGACCGGGCGGTGCAGACCCGGATGGCGCGCGGCCCGCTGGCCGCGCACGGCTTCCCCTACGGCATCCTGCTGGTCAACGTCGCCGGCAGCGCCCTGCTCGGCCTGCTCGCCGGCGCCGCCACCGCCGGGGCCGCCTCGCACGAGGGGTACCTGCTGCTCGGCACCGGCCTGTGCGGGGCGCTGACCACCTACTCCACCTTCTCCTGGGAGACCCTGCGGCTGGCCGAACGCGGCCACGCCCTGCTCGCCGGGGTCAACGTGGCGGTCTCGCTGGCCGCCGGCATACTGGCGGCCTTCGCCGGGGCCGGGCTGTCCACGGCGCTGTTCGGCTGAGCTGGCGGCGGCCCGGCGTTCCAGGCGGTGCGGTCAGCCAGCCAGGTGGCCGTGCGGCCAGACAACCGGGCGGCCGGGAGCGGGAGGGCCGCCATGTCATCCGAGCCGCATCACCCCGGCGGCGGTCGGGCGGAAGCCGCAGGCGGCGTAGAACGACTCCAGGTGGGGCTCGTGGTCCACGTGCAGCCAGTCGGCGCCGGCGGCCCGAGCCGCGTCGGCGGCCGCGCGCACCAGCCGCACCCCGAGGCCCTTCCGCCGGGCCTCGGGGTGGACGGTGGTGTCCAGGACGAAGGCGTGGGCGCCGCCGTCCCAGGCCACGTTGACGTAGCCGACCAGCCGGCCGTCGCCGCCCCGGGCGGCGACCCAGGCCAGGCTGCGCTCCAGGACGGGCGCGAAGGAGCCGGGCCGGTGCCCCGGCCAGGAGGCGGTGAACAGGTCGTTCAGCTCCGCGTCGGACAGCGGCGGGCGGAGGGCGAGCGTGAACGGCCCGGCGTCGCCGGGCCCTTCGAATGTGGTGGTCATGGCCGCACGGTAGTTCCCGCACGCGGACGCGCGCCGGGTGTCAAGGCGCAGTCCGGCCAAGCCGGGCGCCGGGGCGGGACGGCCGAAAACGCGTGACGGCGCGGGGCCGAGGGCGCCGCGCCGTCACAGCGGATCATCCGATTGTCGCGGGCGGTGGCCGACCGGAGCCGGCCGCGCGGCCGGGCCCGGCCCCATCCGGCCGCGCCTTGGCCGCACCCGGCCACCCCGGGGCGCCCCGGGACCCGGCGGAGCGCCCCGGGCGGGGTCACAGGCTGATGCTCGCCAGGAAGCCGGCGAGGCCGTTGGCCCCGTCCTGGATGCCGGGGCCGAGGCTGCTGCCGGCGAGGAAGAAGCCGAAGAGCACGCCGACCAGGGCGTGCCACACGTTCAGGCCCGAGCGGCGGATCAGGAGGAACAGCAGGATGCCGAAGACGAGGACGGCGGAGACGGACAGAGCCATGGCGTGTGCTCCTGGGGGCTGCTCGGGGGAACCTCTCTCGACCTCATGGTGCGTCAGGGCGCGCGCCGGTGCACGCCCCCGCCTCATGGTGGCCGCAAGTCCCTTTCCGCAAAGATGACATGAAGAAACGGTCACCTTTCGGCCAAACTGAGCAAACGTCAGCTCTCGCCGGTTCTCGTCAGTTCTCCGGACGAGTCGCCTCGCGGGGCGGGGCGGTGCTGCCCCGCACCAGCAGCTCCGTGGCCAGCTCGACACGGAGGGTGTCGAAGGAGCCGGTCTCGATGTAGCGCAGCAGCATCCGGGTGGCCATCGCCGCCATCTCGGCCACCGGCTGCCGGACGGTGGTGAGCGCGGGCTCGGCCCACTGCGCGACGGGCAGGTCGTCGAAGCCCACCACGCTGATGTCCTCGGGGATGCGCAGGCCACGCGCCCGCGCCGCCCGGTAGAAGCCGAGGGCCTGCTGGTCGTTGCCGGCGAACACCGCGGTGGGCGGCTCGGCCAGGTCGAGCAGCCGGTTGCCGGCGGCCTCGCCGCTGTCGAAGGAGAAGTCGCCGTTGGTGGCCAGCGCCGGGTCGACTGGGATGCCGGCGGCGGTCAGCGCGGAGCGGTAGGCGTCGTGCCGCGCCCGGGTGCACTGGACGTCGGGCGGGCCGCCGATGAACGCGATGCGGCGGTGGCCGAGGGAGATCAGGTGCTCGGTGGCCTGAAGGCCGCCGCTCCAGTTGGCCGCGCCGACGGACGGCACGGTGGCGTCCGGCTGGCCGACCGGGTCCACCAGGATCAGCGGCGCGCCGACCGAGCGCACCCGCTCGGTGTACTGCGGCTCCAGCTCCAGCACGGCCATGATGACGCCGTCGGAGCGGCGCGCGGCCAGGTTGTCCAGCCACTGGCGAGTGTTCGCGCCCCGGTTGTGGATCGCCGTGACGACGGTGCCGATCCGGTTCTCCTGGGCGATCTCCTCCACGCTGCGGATGATCTCGATCGCCCAGGCGCTGTCCAGTTCGCTGAAGACCAGGTCGACCAGGCCGACCCGGTCCGTCTGGCGGGTGGGGCGGCGGGCGTAGCGGTGCTTGGCGATGAGCTGCTCCACCCGCTGGCGGGTGTCGGCGGCGACCTCGGCGCGGCCGTTGAGCACCTTGGACACGGTGGGAACCGAGACCCCGGCCTCCCGCGCGATGTCCGCGATCGTCACCCGCGGCTTGTTGCGCGCTGCCATGTCGCTCGACCTCCCTTCCTCGTCCGCGCCCGCGATCATCGCACGGACGGCGACGCTGCCGCCCGGGGTGAACCGCGGAGCACCGGAACCCCGATACTGCCCGACAGGCTACCGAAACTTTCTGGCCCGTGGACCACGGCTCCGGCACGAGCGTGCCGGAGCCGGCGGCGAGCACAGTGCCGGAGCCGGCGGCAAGAACAGTGGCCGAGCACGGCGGCAGGCCCCAGCGGCCGCGTGGACCCCACCGTGCGGCGGCGTCCACGCGGCCCGCGCCGGTGTGCGGCGGCTCAGGCGCTCTTCACCAGGTGCGCGCCGTCCAGGTCCCACACGCGCAGCCGGCCGCACATGCCGAACCTCCGGGCGCCGCCCAGCGGTTCCGTCACGTGCACGGCCGCCTCGGCCAGGTGCGGCGCGCGCCCGGCCGCCAGCTCGTCGAGCTGGGCGGCGGTGCGGCGCGCCTGGGCGTCGGCGCCGGCCCGCCACAGCGTCCGCCAGTGCGCGGCGCGCGGGGCGACCAGGCGGGCGGCGGCCTCGTGCAGCGGCGCCAGCGCCGAGGGCCCGAGCTCCCGCACCTGCTCACGCAGGGTCAGGTAGCCCTCCACCGCGAGGTCCCGGCGCCGCCGGGCGGCCTGCGCCGAGGGGCTGTCGACGTCGTCCGGCCCCTCCTGCGGTCCGGGCTGCGGCACGGCGACGGCGCGCGCGTAGCGCTCCGGGTCGGCCAGCACCTCGGCCGGGAAGGTCAGCACGGCGTCACCCGCCTCCGGCAGGCCGGCGTTCTGCATCACCACCAGGATCTCCAGGTCCCCGCTGGTGTTGATCAGCCGGTGCACCGTGCCGGGGGTGAACCACAGCACCGTCCCGCGCCGCAGCGGCGTGACGGCGTAGCCGTGCGAGCCCAGGGTCTCCAGCTCGCCCTCGCCGCCGAGGACCACGTACCCCTCGGCCGAGGCGGTGTGCAGGTGCGGGCTGCCGCCGCGGCGCCCGTCGGCGGCCTCCCAGTCGTAGACGCGCAGGTGGGAGACGGCCGTGGCGCCGGGGAAGTCCGGCCCGGCCGGCAGCGCGGAGGGGGCGCCGGCGGCCGTGGCGGCGGCGGACGGCGACTCGGGTGCCTCGCTCACGCGGTCCACTCCTCTCCCAGCACGGCCAGCGCCTCGGTGCCGGCCAGCGCCAGCTTCTCCGCGCCGTCCAGCCCGCGGTCCCCGTCGGCGATCACCACGGCGTAGCGGCGGGTCAGCGTCTCGCCGTCCTCGACCGGGATCTCCTCGCTGAAGAACGGGGCGGGGCAGACGCAGGCGAACATCTCGGAGCGGACGAACCACTGGGTGGGCCGCTCGGCGTTGTCCGGGGCGTCCACGAAGGCCAGCGTGGAGTGCCGGCCGTGGTCGTCGTGCTGGCCGGTGAAGGCCACCCACGGCGCCCGCTCCCCCATCAGCTCGTCGGCGCCGGTCCGGCCGGGCATGTGGATCCGGCCGCCGGTGAAGGCGCGCGGACCGCGCCAGAACAGGCCGCCGTAGCCGGCGTTGTCGCGGCCCTCGGTGGTCGGGCTGCCGATGAGGGTGCGCCGTCCGCGCACGTTGGTCATCGCGGTCTCGAACAGCAGCGCCCAGGCGTCCTGGCCGGGCAGCAGGGTGAGGGCGAAGCGGCGCCGCTCGGCGAACCAGGCCTCGCCGGCCTGGGTGTGCCAGCGCAGCCGCTCGGCGACCCGGAGCACGTCCTGGCGCAGCGACAGGTGCTCGAAGGTCTCGTGGTCCATCGAGCCGTCGTTGTCGTACTGGGCGTAGCCGATGCCGCGGCGGTAGGTGGTGCCGCCCCAGAAGTTCTCGGTCTCGATGTTGGGCAGCGACCAGGCGATGCCCTTGTGCCACACGTGGTCCCAGGGGCGGTAGAGGCTGACGAGGTCGCCGCCGAGGGTGTGCAGCGGGTGGAAGTACGGCCGGGGCGACTCCAGCTGGGCGTCCCAGGGCCGGTAGACGTAGCGGGTCAGCTCGCGGCCGTCGTAGGTGACGCGCAGCGACAGGCCCTCCTCGTGGACGAGGCCGAGGCCGCTCGGCGGCGGCTCGGTGGAGGGGAGGAAGGGGCTGGGCAGGGCGGTCATGCGCGGGCCTCCTCGGTGGGCGCGGCGGCGGACGGCTCGGACGGCTCGGGCGACTCGGCGGCCCACGGGGCGCCGGCGCCGTCCATCCGGCGGTAGTGCGCGGAGTCCGGCCCGATCTCGCCGCGCCGCACCGCCCGGCCGGAGAAGGCGGAGGCGTAGGTGGCGGCCACGAACTCCATGGTCGCGCGGGACTGCTCGACGGTGACCGGCAGCGCCTCACCGGCCTCCAGGGCGTCGAAGAGCGCGGTGAACTGGGCACCGTGGCCGGACGGCACGCCGCTCTCGCCGCTCTCCCACGCCAGGCGCACGGCCTCCTCGTGGCCGGGGGCCGGCGTGACCTTCCAGTTCTCGTCGCCGTAGCCGTACAGGTGCTCGACCTCGACGGTGGCGTACTCGAAGTCGAAGCGCAGGTAACTGGTCTCCCGGGGGGAGAGCAGCGAGTTGACGATGGAGGCCACCGCCCCGTTGGCGAACCGCACCATGCCCGCGGAGAAGTCCTCGGTGGCGGTGGGGCGGGCCTGCCGGGCGGCGACGGCGGTGATCTCCTCCCACTCGCCGAGGATGGAGAGCAGCAGGTCGAACTGGTGGATGCCGTGGCCCATGGTGGGCCCGCCGCCCTCGATCTCCCACTTGCCGCGCCACGGCACGGCGAAGTACTCCACCGGCCGGTACCACAGGGTGTTGCAGACGGCGACCAGCGGCCGTCCGAACGCGCCCTCCGCGACGAGCCGGCGCAGCTTGACGGCGGCCGAGCCGAAGCGGTGCTGGAAGACGGTGGCGAAGTGCGCGCCGCTGACCTTCTCCACGGCGGCGATCTCGTCCATGTCGGACAGGCTCAGCGTGGGGGGCTTCTCGCAGAGCACGTTGACCCCGGCGGTCAGGCAGGCCAGGACCTGCTCCTTGTGCAGGCCGGGTGGGGTGCACAGGTGGACGACGTCGGGGCGCTCCTCGCGCAGCAGGGTGGCGAGGTCGGGGTAGCGCCCGGACACGTCCCAGCGGTCGCAGAAGGCGTCCAGGCGGTCCGGGTCCACGTCGGCGGCGGCGACGATCTCGGCTCGCCCGCCGAGGTCGGTGAGGTTCTCGGCGTGGATGGCGGCGATTCCGCCGGTGCCCACGATGGCGGTGCGGAAGGTCTTCACGGTGCGCGTCTCCTCGACGGCTGGACGTCGGACAGGCCACCACGGGCCTGTCAGGTCAGGTGCGACTGCTCGACCGGTCGGCCGGTCGGCCGATCGGCTGTGACGGGGAGGGGGACGAGAATGGCTTGAATCGATTCATCGCGATGGTGAGCGTACTATCCCGCACCCGGCGGGACGAGGGCGCCGGAGAGCGCGGAACCGGCGCGCGGCGCGCGAGAGCCCTCGACCCCTACCAGCTCATGGCGGGAGGGGGCGAGGGCGTCACGGTCCACCCGGCCGGATGCGGCCAGGTGGACGGTCGCCGGCGAGTGGGAGGGGGTTGTTCCGCTCGCCGGACGGGCGGACGCGCGGCGCCGGGCGGCGGACGTCCCCCGCTCGGGGGCGGGGGCGGCAGTGGCAGTGGTGTTCTCGCCGTGCGCGGTGGTGGCGGGGTGGGTCACCGCGATCGTGCCTTCCGTGCGGAGCGGCGGCCGGGCCGGTGTCGGGGGCCGGCCCGGCCGCCGCTCGTCGTGCGGCGCGCCGCCGCGGGGCGCCGCGCCGCTCGTCATGGGTGCGCTGATCGGTTCCGCGTCCGGTCGGGTCCTTACGATCCGACCGGACGCCTTCGCCGGGTGGGGGTCACTTCCCGCCCACGCCCGCGAGACCGGCGATGAGCCAGCGGCGGGCGAAGATGTAGGCGAGGAAGATCGGCGCGGCGGTGAAGAGCACCGCCATCATCAGGCCGGGCACGTTGAGGCCGCGCTCGGTCTGGAAGTTGAACAGGTTCAGCGTCAGCACCCGGTTCTCCTCGCTCTGGGTGAGGATCAGCGGGAACAGGAAGCCGTTCCAGGCGGTCAGCGCGGTGTAGATGCCGACGGCCACCAGGCTGCTGCGGGACATCGGGATGACCAGGCTGAGCATGGTGCGCAGCGGGCCGGCGCCGTCCAGGGTCATCGCCTCGTACTGCTCGCGCGGCACGTCGCGCAGCGAGCCGGCCAGCACCAGCACGGCCAGCGGCAGGCCGAAGGCCACGGTGGGCAGGATCACCGCGAGCAGGCTGTCGTAGAGCCCCATCCGGCTGATCATCAGGTAGACCGGGATGATCACGGCCTGGGCCGGGATGGCCAGGCCCAGCAGGAAGATGCCGAAGATGCTGGAGACGATCCGGCTGGGCGAGCGGACCACGGCGTAGGCGGCCGGGACGGCCACCAGCAGGGTGAGGACCACACTGACCACGGTGACGATCGCGGTGTTCCAGAAGCCCCGGGCGAACCCGCTGTTCAGCACGTCGGTGACGTTGCTGAAGGTGATCGTGGACGGCAGGGACAGCGGCCCGTTGTCCAGGTAGGCGTCCTGGCCCTGCACGGACCACGCGACGACGCAGTACAGCGGGACGGCGACGATCACCAGCCAGATGGCGGCGAACACCCCGGCGGTGTAGTTGGGGCGGCTGACGCCGCGGGGCTTGCCCCCGGCGGGGGTGGGCTTGGGCGCGGTGGCGACGGACATCAGATCCCCTCCAGGGTGGAGCGCATCTTGGTGTAGCCGCTGAAGCGGACGATCAGCAGCGAGAGCACGGTCCCGAGGAGGACCAGGACGGTGGCGAGCGCGGCGCCGTAGCCCATGTCGTAGCTCAGGAACGCCTGCTGGTACATCCGGTACGGCAGGGCCTGGGTGGCGACGCCGGGGCCGCCGTTGGTGAGGATGAGGATCGTCTCGAAGGTGGTCAGCGAGCCGACGATCATCAGGGTGGAGGAGGTGATCAGGGTGTTGCGCAGCTGCGGCAGGGTGATGTGCCGGAACTGCTGCACCCGGGTGGCTCCGTCGAGGGTGGCGGCCTCGTAGAGCGAGGCCGGGATGCCGCGGGTGGCGGCCTGGTAGAGCAGGGTGTGGAAGGGCACGAACTGCCAGGTGGAGACCAGCACGATGCACAGCAGCGCGCCGGTGCTGGTGCCGATCAGGTTGCCGTCCTCCACGCCGAACCACGGGCCGAAGACGTTGGCCAGGCCGAAGTTGGGGTCGAGCAGCGACTTCCAGACCAGGGCGATGGCGGCGCCGGAGAACAGCAGCGGCAGGAAGAAGATGGCCGAGAGGATCGCCCGGTTGCGCTGGGTGCCGGCCGCCCACACGCCGATCAGCAGGGAGAGCGGCGTCTGCACGACCCAGCCGAGGACGGTCAGCAGCAGCACGATGCGCAGCGAGTGCCAGGTGCCGGGGTCGGTGAAGAGCTTGGACCAGTTCTCCAGGCCGGACCACTGGGGGGTGCCGAGGCCGTTCCACGAGGTGAACGACAGCCACACCACCATGACCAGCGGGACGAGCGCGAAGACGGCGAACAGGATGATGGCCGGCAGGGCGTAGAGGGCGCCCGGGCGGGCGGCGCGGTCGACGCCGACGTCACGGCCGCCGCCGCGGCGGGTGGCCGCGGCCGAGCCCGAGCCGGCGGAGCTCCGGGTACCGCGGCCGGGGGACGCCCCGGCCCGCGTCGACGCGTTCGCCGACGTGTCGAGCGTGCTCACTGGGCCACCTCCATGGTCTCGACGAACTGCTCGGGGCTGAGCTCGCCCAGGAAGACCCGCTGGAGGCTGCTCAGCATGATCTCCTTCACCGCGGGCGGCAGTGCCTGGTCCCAGGAGAGGGTGAAGTCGGGCGCCTCCTGCACGAGGCTGTAGACGTACTTGGCGAACTCGGGGCTCGGGTGGTTGTCCAGCCGCTGCTCCAGACCGGCCACGGCGGGCACGTCGCCGCCGGCGATCAGCGCGTCCACGTAGGCGTCGGAGGCCATCTGGGTGCGCAGGAACTCGACTCCGGCCGCGGCGTCACCGCTGCTGGCGTTCACCGAGAAGTAGTTGGTGGGGTTGCCGACGACGGACCGGGGGTCGCCGGTGCCGCCCGCGATGGTGGGGAACGGCGCCCAGGCGAGGCCGTCGCGGGCGAACTCGGGCTGCTGGTCGAGCTGGTTGGTGTACTCCCAGGAGCCCATCAGGTGCATGGCGGCGCGGCCCTGGGCGAACAGGGTGGAGGCGCCGCCGGCCTCGTAGGTGACCGCGGTGAAGTTGCTGCCGAAGGCGCCGAGGTCGACGAGCTCGCGGATCCGCTCCAGGGCGCCGACCATCGCCGGGTCCTCCCAGGCGCCGCGCTCGGCGTTGAAGGCCCGCTGGGCGGGCTGGGCGCCGCCGAGGCGGTCGGCCAGGTACTCGATCCACATCAGCTCGCACCAGCTCTGGGTGCCGGCGAGGGCGATGGGGATGGTGTCGCGGCTCTTGAACACCTCGATGAGGTCCAGCATGTCGTCGTAGGTGGCCGGCGGCTCCACGCCGGCGGCGTCGAAGACCTGCCGGTTGTAGAAGAGGATGACCGGCTGCATGCCGCGCAGCGGGATCCCGCAGTAGCGGCCGTCGATCCGGCCGGCGTCGAGCACGGAGGGCAGGAAGGCGTCCCGCCAGGCCTGGTCCCGCTCCAGCTCGTCGGTGAGGTCGACGGCCATCCCCGCCTCGAAGTAGGGGCGCAGGCTGGCACCGCCCCAGTTGAAGAAGACGTCGGGGCCGTCGCCGCTGCCCATGGCGACGCGCAGCTTCTGGGTGAAGCCGGTGTTGGGGAACACGTTCAGCGACGCGCTCTCGCCACTGCTGGCGACGAAGGCGTCGATGGCCCCCTGCTGGATCTCGTTCTGCACAGCATCCTGGAGGGTCCAGACCCCCAGGCCGTTCCTGCGCCCCGTGCCGGAGGCGGCTCCGCAGCCCGACAGGGTGAGGGCGGCGGCTCCGGCGGCCATCGCCGCCAGGAACCCCCGCCTACCGAGCTGGTGTGTCGTCGTCATGGTCTCGCTCCCTGAGCGCGTTGGGGACTCCCGGCGTCGACCGGGCGGGTGGCGCCGGTCCGTTGGCGTGGGAGGTCCCGTTCCCGCCACGCCGCGGGGCTCAGAAACATTGGCTCAGAAACAATCAGGAAGTCACCGATAGTTTCGGTGGTGGGGACGTTACGACTGGGCTCACACTCGCGTCAATGGTTCCGATGGTGTCATTTTCGTAGCGCCCATACCAGATGCTTTTCGCCACAAACGGGCGTACCGGACGAGCCGGGCCACGCCGCCGACATCGCCCCACTGGCCTGCGACGACGGCCGAGTCCGCAGGTGGCGACCGGGGGTGTCTAGAAACTTTCCATGACGTTCCGATACTGTCGGACAGCCAGTCCCTCCGAAGACCCGGCTGTCCCGCACCCGCCCCCACCCGGCGCCGGATGCCCCAGCGAGAAGGTAGCCATGGAGCAGATCCCCACCACCGCCACCACGGCCGGTGCCGTCGGCACCGACGGCACCGGCGCCCCGGCCGGCACGCCCGTCCCCGCCGCGCCGGCCGCCTCACCGGCCGCCGGGCACCCCGACGCCCCGTGGCGGGACCCCGCCCGGCCGGTCCGCGAGCGGGTGGCCGACCTCATGTCCCGGATGACCCTGGAGGAGAAGGTCCACCAGCTCGGCAGCATCTGGGTCGCCGCCACCGTCGACGGCCAGGGCGTCGCCCCGCACCAGGACGACCTCGCCGACGACTCCCCGCCGTGGGAGCAGGCCATCGCCGACGGCCTCGGCCAGCTCACCCGGGTCTTCGGCACCCGGCCGGTCGAGCCGTCCGCCGGCGTGCGCTCGCTCATCGCCAGCCAGCGGGAGATCGCCGCCGCCAACCGCTTCGGCATCCCGGCCGTCGCCCACGAGGAGTGCCTCGCCGGCTTCACCGCCTGGGGCGCCACCATCTACCCCGTGCCGCTGGCCTGGGGCGCCGCCTTCGACCCGGAGCTGGTCGGCGAGATGGCCGCCGCCATCGGCCGCGACATGCGCGGCGTCGGCGTCCACCAGGGCCTGTCCCCGGTGCTGGACGTCGTCCGCGACCTGCGCTGGGGCCGGGTGGAGGAGACCATCGGCGAGGACCCGTACCTCGTCGGCACCATCGGGGCCGCCTACGTGCGCGGCCTGGAGTCCGCCGGGATCATCGCCACCCTCAAGCACTTCGCCGGCTACTCCGCCTCCCGCACCGGACGCAACCACGCCCCGGTCAGCATGGGCCCGCGCGAGTACGCCGACGTCGTCCTGCCGCCCTTCGAGATCGCGCTGCGCGAGGGCGGCGCCCGCTCCGTCATGCAGGCCTACACCGACACCGACGGCCTGCCCTCCGCCGCGAACGGAGAGCTGCTGACCACCCTGCTGCGCGACCGCTGGGGCTTCGACGGCACCGTCGTCGCCGACTACTTCGGCGTCTCCTTCCTGGAGACGCTGCACCGGGTCGCGGCCGACCCCGGCGACGCCGGCGCCCAGGCGCTGGCCGCCGGCGTGGACATCGAGCTGCCCAACGTGCGCTGCTACGGCGAGCCGCTGGTCGAGCGGGTCCGCTCCGGCGAGGTGCCCGAGGCCCTGGTGGACCGGGCGCTGGAGCGGGTGCTGCGGCAGAAGTGCGAGCTGGGCCTGCTGGACGCCGACTGGCGCCCCGAGCCGGTCGCACTGCGCGGCGCCGACGGCGCGCTGGACGAGGCCGCCGCCGACGCCCTCGACCTCGACCCGGCCGGCAACCGCGAGCTGGCCCGCCGCCTGGCGCGCGAGTCCGTGGTGCTGCTGGCCAACGACTCCGGCCTGCTGCCGCTGACCACCCCGCCCGGACGGCTCGCCGTCGTCGGCCCGCTCGCCGACAGCGCCCTCGGCATGCAGGGCTGCTACTCCTTCCCCGCCCACGTCGGCACCCTCCACCCCGACTGGCCGATGGGCGTGTCCGTGCCCACCGTGCTCGACGCGCTGCGCGACGGCCTGGGCGCCACCCAGACCACCCACGTCGCCGGCTGCGACGTGCGCGGCGAGGACCGCTCCGGCATCCCGGCCGCGGTGGAGGCGGCGGCCGTCGCCGACCTGTGCGTGGTGGCCGTCGGCGACCTGGCCGGCCTGTTCGGGCGCGGCACCTCCGGCGAGGGCTGCGACGCCCCGGACCTCACCCTCCCCGGCGTGCAGCGCGAACTGGTCGAGGCCGTGCTGGACACCGGCACCCCGGTGGTGCTGCTCGTGGTCAGCGGCCGGCCGTACGCGCTCGGCGGACTGGCCGAGCGGGCCGCGGCCGTCGTGCAGACCTTCTTCCCCGGGGAGGAGGGCGCCACCGCGATCGCCGACGTGCTCAGCGGGCGGGTCAACCCGTCCGGTCGGCTGCCGGTCAGCGTGCCGCGCACCCCCGGCGGCCAGCCGTGGACCTACCTCAACCCGCCGCTCGGCCAGGCCAACGAGGTCAGCGCGCTGGACCCGACGCCGCTGTTCCCCTTCGGCCACGGCCTGTCCTACACCCGCTTCGGCTACCGGGACCTCACCCTGGACGCCGCCGAGGTGCCGGTGGACGGCGAGGTGGAGATCGCCTGCACGGTGGTCAACGAGGGCGACCGGGCCGGCACCGAGGTGGTGCAGCTGTACCTCGGCGACCCGGTGGCCCAGGTCGTCCGGCCGGTCACCCTGCTGGCCGGCTACGCCCGGGTGGACCTGGAGCCGGGCGCGGCCGCGCGGGTGCGGTTCCGGCTGCACGCCGACCGCACGTCGTTCACCGGGCGGGAGGGGCGCCGGATCGTCGAGCCGGGCCGGATCGAGGTGCGGATCGGCCGCTCCAGCGCGGACACCGCGCTGGCGGACGCCTTCACCCTGACCGGCAAGGTGCGCGAGGTCGGCCACGACCGGGTGCTCACCACGCCGGTGGAGGTCACCGCCGTCGAGATCACCCCGGCCGGCTGACCGGACGGGCCCCCGACGGGCCGCCCCGGCTGACCGGCCAGCCCGGCTGACCGATCACCACGGCCGACCGGACGGGCCCCGACGGGCCGCCCCGCCGCGGCCGACCGCCGGGCGTCGCCCCGGACCCCAACGCCGTCCTCTCCCCGCCCCGAGCCGGGAGAGGGCGGCGTTGGCCTGTGTACACACGGTTCACGCGGTACGCTGAGCCACATGTCCGAGATGCCTGTCGAGACCATCCGCGAGATTCGCGCCCACCTGGCCGACGTCGTCGACCGGGCCGAGCGCGCTGACCAGCCCACCGTCATCACGCGCCGGGGCAAGGAGGTCGCCGCAGTCGTACCGATAGAGCTACTGCGCCAGTACCAGCGTTGGGAGGAGCGAGAGATCATCCGCATCGTCGAGGAGCGCATGGCTGACCGCTCCCCCGGCATTCCGCTGGAGGACGTGCTCAGGGAAACGCTGGAGCGCGGTGAGTAAGTACCGCACCGTCTTCCGGCCAGCCGCTCAGGAGGAGCTGCGCAAGCTGCCGCGCGACGCGGCCCTGCGCATCCTCCTGAAGCTCACCGACCTGGAGACCGATCCGTTCGGCTTCAACACGACGGCGCTCGTAGGGCAGCCCGAGCTCCGCCGGCTACGTGTGGGGGACTTCCGGATCATCTACACGGTCGACAACGGCGAGCTCGTCGTGTGGATCGTCCGGGTCGGCCACCGCTCCACCGTCTACGGCGACTGACTTGGCCCGCCGCCCGGACGTGGCTCCACGCCCGGGCGGCGGCCTTCGGCACCCCTTCGGGCCCGCCCGCGCGAGCACCGACCCTCGCGGGCCGGTCGCTCAGGGCTGGAGCCACCACGGGCTGGCGTACGCCACGCCCCAGTCGTTGCACGGGTGCCCGGCCGGCCCGGGCGTGCCGTTGGCCTGGGTGGGGTCGGAGACCCGCAGCACCACCCAGTTCCCGTCCGCCACGTCCAGCGGCACGGTGAACGTGGTCAGCTGGCCGGCCACCGTCTCGATCACGTCCACCACGGTCGGCACCGAGTTGCCCGGGCGCAGCACCTGCACGTGCAGCGGCCGGCCCAACCACTCCGGGCCGCGGTCGATGTCGACGGCGAACCGCACGTCGCCGCGGGCGAGCGGCAGCACGCCGCCCATCCGCACGTCGTTCGCGGTCGCGTCCAGGCGCAGCCCGGAGACCCGGGTGGCGAAGAACCGCCGGGCCCGCATCGCCTCGAATACGCCCTGCCGGGTGTTCTCGGTGACCCACAGGCCGCTGCGGCCCTTCCCCTCCGGGAAGCCCCAGTCGGTGCCGTGCTCGTCGGTCACCCCGCTCAGCCCGGTGCGCCACCCGGCGTTGAGGCAGCTGACCAGCGGCGAGGAGACGCCGTTGGACCAGCCCTCGAAGAGGTAGTCGTCACCCCGGTTGAACATCTCCAGGCCGACCATCTGGTCCCGTACGGCGGCGGAGTAGCGGAAGCCGTCGAAGCGGAGCACCTCCCGCCCGGGATGGTTGAAGCTGGCCACGGCCTGCCGGCTGCCCAACCAGTCGTACAGGCCGCTCATCGAGGCGGCCCCCCACAGGTCCACCCAGTCGTCGGTGAACCACACGTTGGCGTGGCCGAGGAGGGGGTGCGACCACTCGAAGCCGCGGATGGCCGTGTACCGACCCGGGTCGTTCGCCGCGTCGGCGAGCTGGCCGGTGCGCGACCACTCCGAGCCGCTCAGCCCCTCGATGGAGAACAGCGTGCTGTGGTCGGTGAGGGCCGCGACGTCGAGCCCGGCGTCCCGCATGGAGGCGAAGGCGGCCTCGGGGCTTCCGTCGCCGTCCGACATCAGGGTGTGGTTGTGCATGTCGGCGTGCACCAGCGTGGTGCCCTGGGAGAGCAGCGACGTCCGGGCCGCTCCGGCGCGCGGCGTGGCGGAGGTGGTGTGCGCGGCCGAGGCGGTGCGGGTGGCGGCGGCCCGTGCGGAGTCGGCCGCGCCCGCCGCGATGAGCAGCCCGCCGAGGCCGCCGAGTCCGGCGAGCACGGCCCGCCGGCTGGTGCCCGGTGCGGCGGAGGCGGGGCCGGCGTGGGACGGGCCGGAGTGGTGGTCGTGGCGGTTGTGGTGGTGCCCGTGTACGTGATCAGCGTGGTGAGGCTCCATGACGACATTTCAGCGACGCGGCCCGAACACCGGGTTACGCCCTCACCACGGCCCGCGGAACAGCACGGGACGCGTGGCGGGCCGCGCGGGCGGGCGCGCGGCGGGCCGCGCGGGCGGGCCCGGGGCGGCACACGGGCGGGCGCCGAACGCCACGGTCCACGGTCCGGCGGCCCGGGAGGGCGCGGCCTGGCCGGCCGCGCCCTCCCGGCGCGTCATCCCGCGCGGCGCGTCACCGCGGGGGCGCGTCACCGCGGGAGCCGTCAGCTCCCCGGGTAGAAGGTGCGGTAGTCGGGACGGTAGACGCCGATCTCGTGGTCGCCGTCGCCGTTCCAGTCACCCACCAGCGGCACGTCGCCCGAGTTGCCGAACGTCACCGGCGCCCGGCCGTCGCGGTAGAACGTGCGCTGATCCGGCCGGTAGACCCCCAACTGGTCCACCCCGTTGCCGTTCCAGTCACCCACCAGCGGCACGTCACCGGAGTTGCCGTACACGACCGACGTCACCCCGCCCGAGTCACCGCGCATGTAGAAGGTACGGGTCCCCGGACGATAGACGCCGATCTCGTGGTCGCCGTCGCCGTTCCAGTCACCCACCAGCGGCACGTCGCCCGAGTTGCCGAACGTCACCGGCGCCTGGCCGTCGCGGTAGAACGTGCGCTGATCCGGCCGGTAGACCCCCAACTGGTCCACCCCGTTGCCGTTCCAGTCACCCACCAGCGGGACATCGCCGGAGTTGCCGTACACGACCGACGTCACCCCGCCGGTGTCGCCGCGCATGTAGAAGGTACGGGTCCCCGGGCGGTACACGCCGATCTCGTCGTCGCCGTCACCGTTCCAGTCACCCACCAGCGGCACGTCGCCCGAGTTGCCGAACGTGACGGGGGAGGGCAGCGCCGCGTTGGCGGGCACCGCGGTGACCAGGCCGAGGGCGAACGCCCCGGCGGCGGCACCGGCGAGGTGCCACAGGGTGCGCTGTGTGCGCTGTGTGCGCATGAAGGATCTCCTTCGATGTGGTTGCGGAAGCCTTCCGCCGCGGGTGCGGACGGCGAACGCGGACGGGCCGGCGATCGCGGAAGGCAGGGAGCGGCACGTGGCCGATGGCCGATCCGGTGGCCGCGACGTCGTGGTTCGCGTCGCGCACCGGGTGCCGTCCGGCAACTTCCCGGGAACAGGCCACGCTGGGCAACCGGTCTGGCACCATGAGGGACACGGGGACGTGAAAGCCGTGCTGACCTGGTGGAACGCCGAACCGCGGGATGCCCCGCGGGACGATTGGGGGGATCGCGGGTGGGGCCGGAGGAGACCGAGAGCACGATCGGCACGGAGACGCGGCGCCTGGCGGAGCTGCTGACCGGGCTGAAGAACCGCAGTGGGCGCAGCTACGAGTCGCTGGCCCGCCGGGTGGGGACGAGCAGCTCCGCACTCCACCGCTACTGCAACGGCGACGCGGTGCCGGGCGACTTCGGCACGGTGGAACGTTTCGCCCGGGCCTGCGGGGCGGGTCGCGAGGAGTTGCTGGAGGTACACCGGCAGTGGATCCTGGCCGACGCGGAGCGTGAGCGCCGGCGGGCCCGTGGCGCGGAGGCTCAGCAGCGGCCGGCCGAGGCGGCGGAGGCGGCCGAGGCGGCACCGCCGGACTCCGGTGGTGCGGCGAGCTCCGGCGACACCGCCGGTGAGGGCGACGGCGAGGGCTCCTCCGCAGAGGAGGAGGCAGCGGCCTCCGTGTCCGGCGGCGCCGAGGCGACGGCGGGCGAGCCGAGCCGCCGTACGCGGCGCCGACGTTCCGTGATCGGTGCCCTGGTGGTGATCACGGCGCTGATCGCGACGGTGGCCGTGGTCGTCACCCGCCCGGAGCGGGGCGGGGACCCGCCGGCCGAGATCGATCGGCTGCTGCTGTCCTCCGCCTGCCCGGTGGTCATCAGCATGGGCCAGCACGACCGCTGCGTCCTCGAATTACAGAACCTGCTGGCCGAGGCCGGCACTACCCTGAGCCAGGACTCCGACTTCGGCCCGCGCACGCTGATGCGGGTGACCGCCTTCCAGGTCCTCGCCGGCCTGCCGGCGAACGGCGTGGTGGACGAGGCGACCAAGCGGGCCCTGTACGAGGGTGGGGTGGACATGCGCAGCTGGGACGCGGCCCGGATCGAACAGAGGATTCGCGAGGTCTTCCCGGAGGATCCCGACCGGGCCGTCGGGATTGCGCGCTGCCAGTCCTACCTGGACCCGCTGTGGATCCTGCCCAACAGCAACACCACCCGTAACTGGGGGCTGTTCCAGATCTCCGACAGCCGCCTCCTGCAGCTGGGCGGCACCCCGCGCCAGGCACTCGATCCGGAGTGGAACATCACGGCGGCGCGCCGGCTCTGGAGCACCACCCGCTCGTTCGACCACTGGCCCTGCGACCAGGCCTTCCAGACCGGCCCGAGCGCCAGCCCCAGCCAGAGCCCGGGCAGCGGCGCCCCGAGCGCTTCCGAAACCCCCCGGACATGACGGACGCCGGGGGCTTTTGAAGATTCTCTTCACGGTTTCCCGCTACTAAGAACCTTCGCCAGTCCTCGGCGCCACATCCAAAGTACCTCTGCCCCACCCCCCACGCAAGGGGCGAATCAGGATTTTCTGGACATCCCTCTCAGGCGGCCGGACGACGCGGAGGATCACCCCATCGACACGCCATGTGAGCATCCTCCATCCACTCCCGCCCCACCCTCCCCATCTTTCCGCCCCCCGCCCCCCTTCACCCTGCCCTCCCCCACTCCCCCCTCCACCCGCTCTCTTGTCGCTCTCCCCCTCCCCCCTCCACCCGCTCTCTTGTCGCTCTCCCCCTCCCCCCTCCACCCGCTCTCTTGTCGTTCTCCCCCTCCACCCCGTTCCCCTGCCACTCTCCCCTCCACCCCGCTCCCATCTCCCCCTCCCTCCCCACGCTCCCCCTCCCTCTCTCCCGCCGCCCACACCCCTCCCCTTCCTCTTCCCCCCACGCACACACACACATGAAGCAGTTATCCACAGGCTGAAGATGGGGGTCGCGGCAGATGATCACCCCATGGGATCCTGAAACAGGGGGTCCCCCCGAGACATGCGCAGATGACTGACGATTCTTCCTATATGACGAGCTGTCTATATGGACGCGCCATATAGGGCGTTGCCCAAGCCCCCAGCCAGCAACAGCCCCGACCAGTAGTCTGATGAGACGACTACGGACCATGCGGTGGGGGTGGGGCGGGATGGCCGAGGGTGTCGTCGTCTGGTTCAACTCCGAGAAGGGCTACGGCTTCATCAGGCCCGACGGCGGGGGTCCCGACCTCTACGTCCACTACTCCAGCATTCAGGCGAACGGCTACAAGACCCTCGATGAGGGAGAACGGGTTTCCTTCGCCATCCGGCGGGGAGCCAACGGCCCAGAGGCCAACCCCGTGACCCAGCTCGGACGCTACGCCGCCCCTCCCGAGGTCCCCGCCCCCCAGCCCCCCGCCCCCAGCCGGCGAAGCCCGGCAACCCCGCTGGTGGTCGCCCTCCTGTTCCTCGCCGCAGCGGTCGCCCTGGCCACGGCACTACTGGGCCAGTGATGCGCACGCGGTGGCGCCTCGGCGTGCGCGAGGAGACCGTCTCCCGCGCCCCTGTTGCCGGGGTGGTGGGTGGTTGTGGGATGGTCTCGGGGTGCCGTTCGACCACAACGACCACTACCACCGGCTGCTGCTGCGCCGGCTTCCCGCGAAGGCCGCCACGGCGCTGGACGTGGGGTGCGGGACGGGGCGGTTCGCCCGCCGGCTGGCCGGGCTCGGGGTGGACGTCGACGCCATCGATCCGTCGGCGGAGGCCATCCGGGCCGCCCGCGAGCTGTCGGACCGCGAGCTGTCCGCGCGTGGCGTCCGGCCACCGCGCTACCGGCAGGCGGACGTCACCCGGGAGGAGCTGCCCCGCGGTCACTACGACTACGTCTCCTGCCTGGCCAGCATCCACCACATGCCGTTCGAGACGGTCGCCCGGCTCAGGGACGCGCTCGCGCCCGGCGGGGTGCTGGTGATCCTCGGCTGCTACCCGGAGCGGACCCCGGCCGACTTCGCCTGGAGCCTGGCCGCCGTCCCGGCCAACGCGGTGGCACGGATCGCCGTGGCGGCGGCCGAGCGGACACGGCGGGCCCCGGCACCAGCCGCGGAACGGGCCGCCGTGGAACGGGCCCCGGCACCAGCCGCGGAACGGGCCGTCGCGGATCCGACCGCCGTGCGGGCGCCGGTGAAGGCGCCGACCATGCCGCTGCGGCAGATCCGGCAGGAGGCCGTGGCACTGCTGCCCGGCTGCACCATCCGGCGGCTGCTCTTCTGGCGCTACCTGCTGGTCTACCGTGCCCCGGAGCCGGCCGCGGCGCGGTGATCCCGGTCGCGGCCTGATGCGGCCAGCACGGACCGGCCCTGGCCAGCGCCGACGGGTCGGCGCTGGCCGGGCAGGGGCGGTACTCCGTTGCGTCTGAGGGCCTGTCCCGCGCATCATCCCCGGATGGACGACACCCCATGCCGGCTTCCGGCCACCCTGCCCGCGCTCCGCGCCGCCGCGGCGGCGGCGGAGTTCACCATGTCGTGCGACGAACGCACCGGCGGCCTGCTCGCCGTGCTCGCGGCCGGCCACCCCGGTGGGCGGATCCTCGAACTCGGCACCGGCGTGGGTGAGGGCACCGCCTGGCTGCTCAGCGGGATGGACGACGGCGCCCGGCTGGTCAGCGTGGAGCTCGACCCGGCCGTGCAGGGCGTGGCCCGTGAGCAGTTGGGCTCCGACCCCAGGGTCGCCTTCGTCACCCAGGAGGGCGGGGAGTGGCTCGACGGGTACGACGGCGAGCCCTTCGACCTCGTCTTCGCGGACACCTGGCCCGGGAAGTTCACCCACCTGGACCGGGCCCTGGACCTGGTGGCTCCCGGCGGCACCTACCTGATCGACGACCTCACCCCCCAGGCCGACTGGCCGCCGGAGCACGCGGCCTCCGTGCGGAGCCTGCTGGAGCACCTGGAGGAGCGGAAGGACTTCCGTTCCGTGCGACTGGCCTGGTCGAGCGGGCTGCTGATGGCGGTGCGCACCGCCTGACCGGCGAACGAGCCCCGGAGGGCGCGCCCCCGGAGGGCGCGCCGTCAGGGGAGGCGCCGTCAGGGGGTGGGAGTCGGCGCTCCGGGGGTCTGGCCGGGGAGCCGCGTGGACGCCGGGCCGGTCGGCCCGGCGGGATCGGCGGGCCGCGCCGGCTCGGCGGGGTGCTCGGCCGGCTCCAGCAGCCGGCGGCGCAGGGCGGCGACCACGGCGTCGTCCGCGCCCAGCAGGTCGGCGGCGTAGCGGCGCACGGAGCCGTGGCGCTCGGTCAGGTCGGCCAGGAACAGCCGCATCACCTCGGCGGGTGCCCGCCCGTAGTCCGGCCAGGTGAGCTCCCGGCCCGGGTGGTCCGCCCGCCAGTCGGCCACCAGCCGGCCGGTGGCGCGCTCGGTGAGGGTGAAGTCCTCGACGATGTCGGCCTCGTCCACCCCGAGCAGGGAGAGGACCAGTGCGGCGAGCAGGCCGGTGCGGTCCTTGCCGGAGGCGCAGTGGAAAACCACGGGGCCGTCCTCGGCGGCGATCACCGCCAGGGCGCGGCCCAGTTCCCGGACGCCGTCGTGCGCGACCTCCAGGTAGCGGTCGGCGAGGTACCGGCCGGCCGCCACCTCCGGGCCGAGGGCCGCCTGGTCGTAGGGGCGGTGCTCGATGCTGAGGTTGCGGTAGGTGAGCGACGGGTGCTCGGGCACCCGTCCCCTGGCCTCGATCTCCCACGGGTAGCGCAGGTCGATGACGGTCGCGACGTCCAGGGCGAGGAAGCGCCTGAAGTCCTCGCCGCGGAGCTTGCCGAGGGAGTCGGAGCGGAACAGTCGTCCCCACCGCACCGTCTGGCCGTCCGACGAGCGGTAGCCGCCCAGGTCGCGGAAGTTGTGCAGCCGCTCGAAGGTGATGTGTCGTGTCACGAGGCGGCACCCTATGCCCCCGCGGGGCGGCGGACGCGGGGCCGGGCGGCTACTTCTGCTGTTCGAGGTGTTCGGCGAGCACGGTGAGGCGGGTCTGGCAGGCTTCGGCGTGCCGCTGCCGTCCGGCCTCGGTGACCCGGATCTCGACGGTGCGGCGGTCGTCCGCGCACAGTTCCCGCACCACCAGTCCGTCGCGCTCCAGTCGTCCGACGGTGCGGGACAGGGCGCTCTGGCTGAGGTACATCACGCAGCCCAGGTCCTGCATGCGGCAGTACTCGGACCCGGCCTCCACCAGGCAGTCCAGGGTCTCGAACTCGTTCATGTTCAGCCCGTGCGCGTGCTGGAGGGCGCGGTCGAGATGGCTGGCGACCTCGTTGAAGCAGGTCAGGAGGGCCTTCCAACGGGCGACCAGGTCATTGTCCGTGGCCATACCCCAGCCTAACATGCATGGACAACTGATGTCTCAGCATTATTTTACCGAGCATCCACCAGCTCCACCCCCACCCCCATCCCCACTCCACCCGGGACTTCGATGTCCCGACATTCAATGCTTGAGCAATCGATGCAAGGACATGTAATGTCATCGCATCGGTCGGGCCGCGGCGGCCCGCCGCACGAAGGGGGTCACCATGTCCGCGCACACCACCCATGCCGCCCCGGGCGCCACCACCGCCACGGCCGTCCCGCTGGTCGGCCGGGAGATCAGGCTCGCCTCCCGCCCGGTCGGGGAGGCCGGGCCGGAGCAGTTCACGCTCGCCGAGGCCCCGGTCCCCACCCCGGGACCGGGGCAGATCCTGGTCCGCAACACCTGGATGTCGGTGGACCCGTACATGCGCGGCCGGATGGACGAGGGCGAGTCCTACATCCCGCCGTTCGAGGTCGGCGCCCCGCTGGAGGGCAGCGCCGTCGGCGAGGTCGTCGCCTCCCGCTCCGACGCGGTGCCGGTGGGGGCCACGGTGACGCACTTCCTCGGCTGGCGCGAGTACGCCCTGCTGGACGCCGCCGCCGCGACCGTCGTGGACACCACGCTCGCCCCCGCCCCGGCCTACCTCGGCGTGCTCGGCGCGCCCGGTCTAACCGCCTACGCCGCGCTCACCGAGGCCGCCCCGGTGCGCCCGGGCGACACGGTGTTCGTCTCCGGCGCGGCCGGCGCGGTCGGCAGCACCGCCGGGCAGCTGGCCCGGATCCTCGGCGCCTCCCGGGTCATCGGCTCGGCCGGCGGGCCGGAGAAGACCCGCACCCTGCGGGACGACTTCGGCTTCGACGCCGCCATCGACTACCGGGCCGGCGCCCTCGGCGAACAGCTGGCCGCGGCGGCGCCGGACGGCATCGACGTCTACCTGGACAACGTCGGCGGCGACCACCTCCAGGCGGCCCTGGACGCGCTGAACGTCGGCGGCCGGGTCGCCCTGGTCGGCGCGATCAGCGGCTACGACGCCACCGGCCCCGTCCCCGGCCCCACCAACCTCTACCTCGCCTACACCAAGCGGCTCACCCTGCGCGGCGTGCTGGTCACCGACCACTACCACCGGATGCCGGAGTACGTCGAGCGGGCCGCCGGCTGGCTCCGCGACGGCCGCCTGCGCTCCCGGCAGACCGTGCGGGAGGGCATCGAGCAGGCCCCCGCCGCCTTCCTCGGCATGATGCGCGGCGCCAACACCGGCAAGATGCTCGTCCACCTCGGCGACTGACGCCCCGCCGCCACCGCTCCCCCTCCCACTCCCTGAGCAGACGAAGGGTCACCATCCGTGTCCACGAACGACCGCCCGCGCACCGCCCTGCTCGTCCTCGCCCACCCCCGGCGCGACTCCCTCACCGGCCAGGTCGCCGACCGGGCGCGGCGGCGCCTGGAGGCCGACGGCCACACCGTCGACCTGCTCGACCTGTACGCCGAGGGCTTCGACCCGCGCCTGCCCCCGGAGGACGAACCCGACTGGGGCGACCGCGACAAGCGGTACACGCCCGAGGTGCACGCGCACATGCGGCGGATCGACGCCGCCGACACCATCGTGGTGGTCTTCCCGGTCTGGTGGTACGCCCCGCCGGCCATCGTCAAGGGCTGGATCGACCGGGTCTGGAACTACGGCTTCGCCTACGGCCGCAGCACCCCTCGCCTCGCCGGCAAGCGGATGATCTGGATCGGGCTGGCCGGCGGCTCCCGCGAGGAGCTGGCGGACGTCGGCGTGGAGGAGGTGTTCGAACGCATGCTGCTCGCCGGCGTCTCGCACTACAGCGGCATCACCGACTCCGCCGCCCGGGTGGTCTACGACACCATGGCACCCAACGCCGGCGACGCCCCCTCGCCGGAGCGGATCGCGGCCGTCTTCGCCGCCGCCGACGCCGCGCTGGAGGAGTTCCTCGCCGCCGGCCGCGCGGAGCCGGCGACGGAGCCGGAGCCGGCGACGGCGACGGCGACGGCGACGGCGACCGCCTGACCGTCCGCCGGCCGGCCGCCGGCGGCCCGGTACTCCTGCGGGCTGATCCCGCGCACCCGCTTGAACGCCGCGGACAGCGCGAACGAACTGCCGTAGCCCACCCGGCGGGCGACCGCGCCGAGCGTGGCGTCCGGCTCGCACAGCAGGTCCGCGGCCAGGGTGAGCCGCCACTCGGTCAGATACGCCATCGGCGGCTCACCCACCAGGGCGGTGAAGCGGCGGGCCAGCGCCGCCCGGGACACCCCGACCCGGGCGGCCAGCTCGGCCACCGTCCACGGGTGCGCCGGCTCCTCGTGCAGCAGCCGCAGCGCCCGCCCGACCACCGGATCCCCGTGGGCCCGGTACCACGCCGGGGCCGCCGCCTCCGGGCGGGCGAACCAGGCCCGCAGCACCGCGATCAGCAGCAGGTCCAACAGCCGGTCGAGGAACACCTCCTGGCCCGGCTGGGCCCTGCCGATCTCCTCGCCCAGCAGCGCCGGCAGCGGCGACTCCCACGCCTGGCGCTCCAGCAGCAGCACCCCGGGCAGCGCGTCCAGCAGCCGCCGGCCGACCTCGCCGGTCAGCTGGTACGTGCCGCTGAGCATCACCGCCGAGCCGTCCGGCCGCTCGCCCCAGGTGCGCACGCCGAGGTCCATCACCGCGCACAGCTCCTCGCCGTCCACGGTGGTCGAGCGCTGCCCGGGGTGGATGACGACCCGCGGCGGCGTGGCGGGGTCGTCGGCGACGCGGTAGGCGTCCGGGCCGCGCACCACCGCCACGTCCCCCGGGCGCAGCCGCACCGGCGGCCGGCCGCCGTCCGGGACCACCCAGGCGTCGCCCCGCTCCATCAGCAGCAGGGTGAGCGGTGCCCGGTCCTCCACCCGCACGCACCACGGCGGTTCCATGACGGAGCGGAGCAGGAAGGCGCCGCGGGCCCGCGGCCCGTCTAGCAGCCCGGCGAGAGCGTCCATGGCGGCAAGCGTAGACGCGCGCGCATGGAGGCGAGCGGACCGACGATGGCCCGCCGCCGCCCCGGCGGCTTGACTGGGGGCCATGACGGGACAGGAGTTTCTCCGGGGCGCCGCCCTGATGGCGGCGACCCTCACCATGGGGCTGGTCGCCGGCCTCTTCCACGCCTTCGCGATGTCGGTGATGCCGGGGCTCGGCCGGGCGGACGACCGGACGTTCGTGGTGGCGATGGGGCGGATCAACGTGGCGATCCTGAACGGCTGGTTCGCCGTCACCTTCGGCGGGGCGCTGCTGCTGACGGCGCTGGCGGTGCTCGCGCACCTCGGCGGTGGGGCACGGCCGGCGCTGCCGTGGATCGTGGCGGCGCTGCTGCTCTACGCGGTGATGCTGGCCGTGACCTTCGGCGTCAACGTGCCGCTGAACAATGCGCTGGCGGCGGTCGGCGAGCCCGGGAGTCTCGGCGCCGCCGAGCTGGCGGAGGTCCGGGAGCGCTTCGAGGCGCGCTGGGTCCGCTGGAACGTGGTCCGGGCGGTGGCCGCCACGGCCGGCTTCGGCTGCCTGGCCTGGGCGCTGGTCCTGCACGGGCGGGGCCTGGGCTGAGACCGGGCGGGAGCTGGGCTGAGACCGGGCGGGGCCCGGGCCGATCGGGGCCCGGGCCCTGTTCGGTGTCCCGGAGGGCGGGACGCCGAACAGGGCCGGCGGGGCCGGCGGGCTCAGGTGGAGAAGAGCATGCGGCCGAAGCTGCGCGGGCCGTGGTGTCCGTGACCGTGACCGTGCCCGCCGTGGTGCGGGGCACCCCACGCCGGCTGGCCGTAGCCGGCCGGCGGCGGCGGGGCGTGGCCCGGGGCGGGCGGCGGGGCCGGCTGCGCCCAGCGGGCCTCGGCCTGGGACAGCGACTCCAGCTCGCCGTAGTCCAGGAAGATGCCCCGGCAGTTGTCGCACTGCTCGATCTGCACGCCGCTGCGGTTGTACGTCCGCATGGCGCCGTGGCACTTCGGACACTGGAAGATCTGACTCACGCAGAAACCCCCTGAATAGACGGGACCGCTCCGAACCTTCGTGACGCTTGTGACACTACGGGAGCACGGCCGGCCCGGAGGCGGCGATGCGCTCGCACGCTGCTACCAACGCCGCTTCGTCCTCGTCCGGTTCCCGATCCTCCCGAAACGCCTCGGCGAGCCGCAGCGCGCACATCTGCACGGTGAGCGCGCGGGCCGGCGGATCCAGGCGTCCCCACAGGTCCGTCCGGGTGCCGCGGAAGCACGGCCCGCCGGCCGCCAGGTAGGCGTCCATGAACCGCTCCCAGATGGCGGCCGGCAGCAGGCCGGCGGCGTACCAGGCGGCGGGGCGGGCGAGGTCCCAGGCGGGGTCGCCGCGGCCGAGGTCGTCGACGTCTATCAGCCGCCACCGGCCGGCCGGTGCCATGACCACCTGGCCGAGGTGGAAGTCACCGTGCGTCAGGGCGACGCGGCCGTCCGGCGCGGCCGCTCCCGGGGCCGGCGCGCCCGGTGCGGGGGCCCGGGTCGCCGGCGGAACGGTTCCGGCGGCGGCCTCGACGGCCCGGGCGGCCCGCCGCAGCCAGGCCGGCCCGCCGCGGGCGACGTCCCGCCGCAGGATGTCCAGCGCGCGGGTCACCCGCCCGGGCGCCCCGGCCGGCGGCAGCGGCCCGGTGTCCCGCTCCAGCCGCTCCAGCGGCACGGCGTGCAGCGCGGCCAGCAGCCGTCCGCACTCCTCCCAGGGCGCGGCGTCCGGATCGCGCGGGTCCACCGGCCGCCCGGCCGGCCAGAGCGTGGCCAGCCGCCCGCCGACCCGGTGGGGGCCGGGGCCGTCCGGGACCGCGGCGCCCTGCTCCCGGGGCGACGCGGGCGACAGCGGCGGCAGCAGGCTCGCCGCGGTCAGCGGATGCGCGGCGACGGCCAGCCGGCGGCGCAGCGCACCCTCCTCCGCCTCCGGCGGGTGGGCCTTGACCACCACGGCGCCGACCCGGACGACGGTGGCGTCCTGACGGTCCGCCAGCACGGTCACCCCGGTGTGCGATCCGGTCGCCGCCCGCCCCAGCCGGCCGAGCGCGGCGGGCAGGGCGGGGTCGGCGTCGGCCGGCCTCCGCGGGGCGGGGCTGCCCAGGCGGCCGGAGGACGGGCGCCCGTCGAGGGGGACGCCGGCGAGCAGATCACCGGCCGGCGAGTGGTCGTGGGAGGCCATCCGCCCAGTCAAGCACCCCGGCCCGACGGCGCGGAGGCCGCCCGGCACGCCGGGCCGGCCCGGAGCAGGCATCGGAGCCGGGTCGGGGGCCTCGCCCCAGCCGGGTGGCGGCCGGTGGCCGGCCCGCGCGGGCACGCGGTTCGGGACCTGAAAACCGGGGCCGGCGGGGCGGTCAAGGCGCCTTCAGGTCTCGGCCGGCGAAAGGGCGTTATCCGGCCATTCGACACTGCTTCGAGACAGTTCACATCGGCCGTTGACATGTTCTTGACGTCTGTGAGGCTCGCCACAATCATCGTGAGAGCGCTCTCATCTTCGGGCCCGCCGCCGCACGTACGAGGCACGGCGGGCCCGGACCCATGTGCGCGTTTTCCCTTCCCGAGAGGAGCAGGCTCGTGCACCTCCCCTTCACGCCCCGCGCCAGGCGGCGCGGGCGCGGCAGACCCGAGAACGCCGGCCGGTCGTGGCCCGGCGCGCTCGCCCCCGCGGCGCCCGCCGCCCCACCCACCGACGGAAGCGCTCCCATCCGGCGTGAGGCGGCCCCCCGGCCGGCCCCCCGCCGCGCCCGCCGGCTGACCGCGGCGGCCCTGGGCATCGCCCTGCTGCCGACCAGCGGCGCGCTCACCCTCGGCGCCTCCACCGCCCAGGCGGCCGTGGCCTGCCGCGCCGAGATCCAGCTGGTCAACGACTGGGGCTCCGGCTACACCGCCAACCTGGTGGTCACCAACAGCGGCGACCCGTGGACCTCGTGGACCGTCGGCTTCGCCTTCGACGGCAACGACCGCATCGACAACGGCTGGAACGGGAGCTACACCCAGTCCGGCAAGAACGTGACGGTCCGCAACGCCGCCTGGAACGGCAACGTGGCCACCGGCGGCACCGCCACCTTCGGCTTCAACGCCTCCGGCAGCGTCCCGAACCGCACGCTGCCGAAGAACTTCACCGTCAACGGCGTCGCCTGCCAGGGCGAGCAGCCCGCGCCGATCGTGGCCCTCACCAGCCCCGCCCCGGGCGCCGCCTACACCCAGGGCACCGCGATCCCGCTGGCCGCCACGGCCGCCGCCGCCAACGGCGCGACGATCAGCAAGGTCGAGTTCTACGACGACGACGAGCTGATCGCCACCGACACCACGTCGCCGTTCTCCTACAACTGGACCGGTGCCTCCGCGGGCGCCCACTCCATCCAGGCGATCGCCACCGACAGCACCGGCGCCGTCGGCAGCTCGCAGCCGGTCGGCATCAACGTCACCGCCGCGCCCAGCGTGGTGGTCAACCCGACGTCGCTGTCGGTCGCCACCGGCTCCACCGGCACCTTCAACGTCTCGCTGTCGCAGGCGCCGACGAGCAACGTCACCGTCACCGTGGCCCGGGCCTCCGGCAACACCGGCCTGTCCGTCACCCGCGGCGCCACGCTGACCTTCACGCCCAGCAACTGGAACGTCCCGCAGGCGGTCACCATCTCGGCCGCCGAGGGCGGCTCCGGCACCGCCGAGTTCACCGCCACCGCCGCCGGCCTGGTCGCCGGCCGGGTGACCGTGCGGCAGATCGCCGAGGGCGACGGCGAGAACCAGGCGCGCTTCCTGGAGATGTACAACGACCTGAAGAACCCGGCCAACGGGTACTTCTCCCCCGAGGGCGTGCCCTACCACTCGGTCGAGACCCTGATGGTGGAGGCCCCCGACCACGGGCACCAGACCACCTCCGAGGCGTTCAGCTACTTCCTGTGGCTGGAGGCGGAGTACGGCCAGATCACCGGTGAGTGGCAGCCGTTCAACGACGCCTGGGAGATCATGGAGACGTACGCGATCCCGCGTGACGACCTCCAGCCCAACCAGGGCACCTACAACCCGAACGACCCGGCGACCTACGCCCCGGAGCACACCCTGCCGGAGTACTACCCGGCGCGGCTGGACAACTCCGTTCCGGTCGGTCGCGACCCGATCGCCGACGAGCTGTCGCAGACCTACGGCACCGACAGCATCTACGGCATGCACTGGCTGATCGACGTCGACAACACCTACGGCTTCGGCGAGTGCGGCGACGGCACCACCCGCCCGGCCTACATGAACACCTACCAGCGCGGCATGCAGGAGTCGGTGTGGGAGACCATCCCGCAGCCGTCCTGCGACACCTTCGCGCACGGTGGCCGCAACGGCTTCCTCGACCTGTTCACCGGGGACGCCAGCTACGCCCAGCAGTGGAAGTACACCAACGCGCCGGACGCGGACGCCCGCGCCGTGCAGGTGGCCTACTGGGCCAAGCAGTGGGCCGACGAGCAGGGCAAGGGCGCCGAGATCGCCGGCACCCTGGACAAGGCCGCCAAGATGGGCGACTACCTGCGCTACTCGTTCTTCGACAAGTACTTCAAGCGCATCGGCAACTGCCAGTCCCCGTCCTGCCCGGTCGGCACCGGCAAGGACAGCTCGCACTACCTGCTGTCCTGGTACTACGCCTGGGGCGGTTCGCTGGGCACCAACGCCTGGTCCTGGCGCATGGGCAGCAGCGCCTCGCACGGCGGCTACCAGAACCCCGTCGCCGCCTACGCGCTCTCCCAGGTCGACGGCCTGATCCCGGAGTCCGCGACCGGTCGGCAGGACTGGGCGACCAGCCTCGACCGCCAGGTCGAGTTCTACCGCTGGCTGCAGTCCAGCGAGGGCGCGATCGCCGGTGGCGCGACCAACAGCTGGCAGGGCGCCTACGCTCCCTTCCCGGCCGGGGCCTCCACCTTCTACGGCATGGCCTACGACTGGCAGCCGGTCTGGAACGACCCGCCGAGCAACAACTGGTTCGGCTTCCAGGCCTGGGGCATGGAGCGGCTGGCGGAGTACTGCTACATCAGCGACGACCAGACGGCCTGCGACGTCACCGAGAAGTGGGTCGACTGGGCGCTGCAGCACACCACCATCAACCCGGACGGCAGCTACCTGATCCCGTCCACCCTGAACTGGTCCGGCCAGCCGGACACCTGGAACCCGAACAACCCGGGTCCCAACAACAACCTGCACGTGACCGTGCGCGACTACACCAACGACGTGGGCGTCACCGGCTCCTACGCCAAGGTGCTGAGCTACTGGGCCGCCGCCTCCGGCGACACCGAGGCCCAGGAGACCGCCGCCGCGCTGCTCGACGGCCTGTGGGGCCTGCGGGACAACATCGGCGTCTCGGTCGAGGAGACCCGCGCCGACTACAGCCGGTTCACCCAGGAGTACTCGACCTCCAACCCGAACCACGACGGCGTGTACGTCCCGGCCGGCTGGCGCGGCACCATGCCGAACGGCGACGTGATCGAGCCCGGCGTGACCTTCCTGGACATCCGCTCCTTCTACAAGGACGACCCGGAGTGGCCGAAGGTCGAGGCGTACCTGAACGGCGGCCCCGCGCCGACCTTCCGGTACCACCGGTTCTGGGCCCAGACCGACGTGGCCACGGCCATGTCGACCTACGCCCGCCTGTTCGAGTGACCGGGTGATCCGGGCGGCCGGCCGCCGGTGACACCGCCCGCGCGGTGACCGGCGACCGGGATCCGCAACCAGCGGGGCCGTTCCCTCCCCCCACCGGGAGGGAACGGCCCCGCGCCGTCCACCCCGGGCGTCCCCCGCTCCCGGCCGGAGGGGGCTCCACCCCACGGTTCACCCCACGCCCCGGTTCACCCCACGCCCCGGTTCACTCCCCGCGCAGGGTCACTCCACGCCCAGCGTCGCGGCGGTGCCGGTCATCCGCAGCACCCGCAGGATCAGCGGCGAGGCGCTGGCCACCCGCAGCCGCACGCCGACCGAGGAGGCCCGCCGGTGGCACTCCAGCAGGGTGCCCAGGCCCGCGGAGTCCATGAAACCGACGTCGTGCAGGTCCACGATGATCACCGTGGGACGGTGGGCCAGGCACTGGGTGATGCCGTCACGCAGCTCCGGGACCGTGTCCAGGTCGAGGTCCCCGCGCACCGCCAGCACCACGCTGCCGTCGAGCTCCAGCCGTCGCAGATCCAGCACCGGGGCGTACTCGGAGAAGTCCATGCCCGTCACCTACCCTCCCCGCCCCCCGATTCGGGAGAGAAACGGGGCGTGCGAATGACTCGCCCCCAACATATCGGCCGGCCGACCCGGCAGACTGGCGCCATGCGGACCGACAGCGCCACCCTTCCCGGCCGGCCCGACCGGCCCAACGAGGACTTCGCCGCCGTGGGGTCACGGACCGTCGTGGTGCTCGACGGCGTCACCCCCAACCCCCGTACCGGAACCGGCTGCTCCCACGGCGTCCCCTGGTACGCCCGCACCCTCGGCACGGCGCTGCTCGCCCGCCTGGAGGAGTCCCTCCAGCCGGCCGGCGGGACGGAGGCGGAGCCCCTCCGCCCGATGGCCGACTGCCTCGCGGAGGCCATCGAGGCCACCGCCGACCTGCACCGCGCGAGCTGCGACCTCGACCACCCGGCGACGCCCTCGGCGACGGTCACCGCGGTCCGGCTGGCCGGCGGGGAGCTCCACTGGCTGGCGCTCGCCGACTCCTCCCTGCTCCTCCAGCCCGCCGCGCCCGACGGCGCCCCGGCGCCGCTCCCGCCGCCCCGGGTGGTCACCGACGACCGGGTGGACCGCGTCGTCGCCGACGTCCGCGAGCGGTTCCGGGACGCCTTCGGCGGAACCCCGCCCGGCCCGGAACGGGAGGCGGCGCACGCCGCCTACGCCGCCGCCGTGGACGCGCTGCGCAACACCGAGGGAGGCTTCTGGACGGCCGGCTCCCGGCCGAACGCCGCCGCCGAGGCGCTCACCGGAGCGGTGCCGCTGGCCGAGCTGTCCGCCTTCGCCCTGCTCACCGACGGCGCCGGCCGCTGGGTCGAGCTCTTCCGGCTCGGCGACTGGGCCGCCTTCGCCGCGACGCTGCTGCGGGACGGGCCGGTGGCCGTGCTGGAGCAGGTGCGCGCGGCGGAGGCCGCCGACCCGTGGACCCGGAGCCGACCCCGCATCAAGCGGCACGACGACGCCACCATCGTGCTCTGCCGCGACTGGTGGGCGTCCGGCGGCTCGGCGAACGCCACATGACACTCAGGTGAGCGGCTGGTAAGAGCCCTTGCCGGTGGTGCCGGTGTGCGCAACCATCCGTGTGCGACGGCGCGTCAATCCACGCGTTCCCGGCCGGACGCCACCGGCCGGGCGGACACGACAGAGAGGCGTCCCGGATGTCGGCAGCCCAGCGGTCCTCCACCCGGCGGTCCTCCATCTGGCGGCGCGCGGCGCTGCGCTGCTCGCTCGTGCTGGCCGGCGCCGCGCTGCTGGCCACGGCGCCCGGGGCGGTGTGGTCCCCCGCGCTGGCCGCGCCCGACACCCCCACCGCCGCGGCCACCGCCCCCGACGTCGACGCCGCCGCCGACCAGGCCGCCGGCATCGACCTCAGCGGGCTGCTGGACCAGCTGATGGCGCTGTACGAGGACGTCTCGGCCGCCAACGACCGCTACAACGAGCTGACCGACCGGCTGGACCGGCAGCGCGCCCGGGTCGCCGAGCTGCGCGCCGAGGAGGAGGAGCAGCGCGAGCGGGTGGCCCGGGCCGAGGAGGCGGTCGGCGCCCTGGCCCGCGAGCAGTATCGTTCCTCCGGGCACCTGTCCGAGCTGTGGGGCTGGATCAGCTCCGACACGCCGGAGGAGCTGGACGCCGGCAACCGGCTGATCGACCAGGCCGCCCGCGAGCAGGCCAACGAGCTGGCGGAGCTCCAGGACGCCCGCGACGCGCTGGCCGCCATCCTGGCCGAGGCCGAGGCGTCACTGACCGGCGTCGAAGGGCTGACCGCCGACCAGCAGGAGGCCCGCACGGAACTGCTGGGCCGGCTCGACGAGGCGGAGCGGATGGTGCTCTCCCTCACCGGCGCCCAGCTCGCCGACCTCCAGGCCCTGGAGGAGGCCCGGACCGCCCAGGCGCAGACCGAGTTCCTGGCCCGCTACCCGCTGCTGCTGCGGGACGGCGGCCGGACGCCGTCCGACCAGGGGCAGGCCGCCGTCGCCTACGCCTTCGCGCAGCTCGGCAAGCCGTACGTGTGGGGCGGGGCGGGCCCGGACGTCTTCGACTGCTCCGGCCTGACCTCGCAGGCGTGGCTCTCCGCCGGCGTCACCATCCCGCGCACCAGCCAGCAGCAGTGGGCCCAGCTGCCGAAGGTCCCGGTCGGCCAGATGCGCCCCGGCGACCTGGTCATCTACTACCCCGGCGCGACCCACGTGGCGATCTACATCGGCGACGGCCAGGTGATCCACGCCCCCCGCCCGGGATCGGTGATCAAGGTCGCCCCGGTGGCCTCGATGCACGTGCTGGGCGCGGTGCGGCCGGACGGCGACGCTCCGTCGCTGCCCGAGTGGGAGTCGCCCGAGATCCCGGCGTCGGCGACCGCGCCGACCGGGTTCGTCGACGTGGGCTACTCCACGGAGGGCGACCGCCCCGGCGGCACCCCGCTGCCCCCGCCGCAGCCGGCCGCCACCCCGCAGCCCCACCCGACCGGACGGCCGACCGCGCCGTCGGCCGGTGACGGGACCGGCGCTCCCGGCTCCCGGCCGCCCTCCGGCTCGCCGTCCCCGGGCCCGACGTCCCCCGGTTCGCCGTCCGCCGGTGCGCCGTCCCCCTCTGCCTCCCCGTCCACCGCGCCCAGCGGCGGGCCGTCGACCTCGCAGTCCCCCAGCGCGCCGGCCTCCTCCGAGCCGCCGTCGGGCGATCCCGGCGCGTCGGCCTCGCCGACCCCGTCCGGCAGTGGGTCCGCCGGCGAGCCGACGCCTTCGGACTCCGGCTCGGCGCCCGCGGAGGGCGGCACCGCCCCGGACGAGCCCGACCAGGGCCTGCTGGAGCGCATCTTCGGATGACCGCTGCCGCCTGCCCGCGCGTGCGGGCAGGCGGCAGGCGGCGGCGTCTCCCTCAGCCCTGCCCGGTCACCGGCCCTCCCCGGTCACCGGCCGCCGTCGGCGCAGCCCGGCGAGACGATCCCGCAGGCGGGAGCCGAGCAGCGTCCAGCCGAGCGGGCCGGCCACCACGGTGAGCACGAAGGCGACGATCCGCACCGGACCGGCGTCCAACACGTGCCCGAGCTGCGCGATCACCGTGTAGTACGCGCCGAGCGCGACGGCCAGCCCGAGCACCACCGCGCCCGCCCCCAGCGGGGAGCCGCGCTCCGCGCCACGCGGCCCGGCCCCGGGAGCGAGCCGGGTCACCGCCCCGGCGACCAGCAGCGTCACACCGATGCCCAGGACCGCGCCGACAGCGCCGAAGAAGAGCGCCGTCCCCCGAGCACCCTCCTCCGGCAGCCAGCCCATCCACCGGGTCGCCGTGCTGAGTGCGACGGCACCGCCCAGCGCCGCCATGGCCCCGTAGAGGAAGGCGAGCCGGGAGCCGAGGGAGAGGGCCTCCTCGGGAACCGGCGGGCGCGGCGCGAAGAACCCGCCGAAGGCGGCGAACCCCCCGACGATCAGCGACGGGACCAGCCAGGCGGTGTTCGGCCCGTCGTCGGTGCCGCCCCACGCGTAGCCGAGCCGGACCAGCGCGGCGAACACCGCGTAGGAGGCGAGCAGCGCGGCCCAGCCGGCGAGCACCCGGGCCCCGCGGCGGACGGCGGACGGCGTGCGCAGCAGCCCTCCGGCGACGAAGAGGCACCCCACGCCGAACGCCGGTGCCAGCCACTCCCCGGGCTCGTCCTCGGGGAAGCCGTAGCCGTCCGGGTCGTCGATCAGCATCGCGATCCAGCCCATGGCGAGCAGCAGCAGCACGACGGTGCCCAGGTTGAGCAGCAGGCTGCCCGCCGTCCGCCGGGGCCGGTCGGGTCCGGCCGGCCGGTCGGGCGCGGCCGGCGCGGCGGGTCTGTGTGGTGCGGAATGGGACATGCGTGTCTCCCCCGTGAAGACGACGACGGGCCGGCCCCCCGGCCGCCACCCGGGGGTGGGCCGTGGGGACACGGCGTCAGGACGCCTCCTGCTTCCCACCGCGCGCGTGACCGTGTCAAGCCGCCGGCCGGCCGGTCCGGCGAACGGGCGCCGGGCGCCGGCCCCCCGTGGGGACCGGCGCCCGGACCACGCCACCGGTGTCACCCGCCGTCAGCGGTGCGCGGCATCCTCCGCCTGCTGCCGCGACCCGCGCGGGCCGGGCAGCCCCGCGTCCGGATCCGAACCCTCCGGCTGGGCGTCCGGCCGGGCCGCGTCGCCCCCCGGTGGGGTCAGCCGGCCGGCGGCCGCCAGCTCCGCCAGGTAGTCGGCGCAACCGGCCGGGTCGAGGAAGAAGTTCTGGAAGTCCGACGGCGTGTCGAAGCCGTTCGCCACCCGGTCGGCGATGTCCTGGCAGGTGTTGGCCGCGCCGAAGAGCTCCAGCACGTGCGGCGGCGGGGGCGCCAGCATGGCGTTGGTCCACGCCGTCACGTGCCGGGCGTAGTCCCAGTAGCGGTCGAAGGCCCGCTCCATGAACTCCCGGTCGAACGGCCGGTCGCCGTGCTCCAGGATCGAGGCGAGGTAGGAGGCGGCGCACTTGGCGGCGTTGTTCGAGCCCTGCCCGGTGATCGGGTCGTTGGCCACGACCACGTCGGCCACGCCGAGCACCAGCCCACCGGACGGCAGCTCCGCGACCGGCCGCCGCACGGTCGGCGGGTAGCGTCCGGCGAGGGTGCCGCCGGCGTCGGTCAGCTCGACGCCGTGCGTCCGCTCCCACTCCCAGGGCAGGTAGGTGCGCATCAGGTCGAGCGTCAGCTCCAGGTGCTCGCCCGGATCCTTGATGTCGGTGAAGACGTCCAGCGGGCCGCCCGGCACGCCCTCCCAGAACAGGATGTCGGCCGGCCCGGACAGGGTGAGCGTGGGCATGATGAACAGCTCGCCGACGCCGGGCACCAGGTTGCAGCGGACCGCCAGGAAGTCGTGCTCGGGCCGGGGCCCGAGGCCGTGCACGTAGGTCACCGCCAGCGCCCGCTGCGGCGCGTCGTACGGCGAGCGGGAGGCGTCCCGCTGGAACATCGACACCAGCTCGCCCTTGCCGGCCGAGACCAGCACCAGGTCGTAGGAGCGGGCGAACCAGTCGAGGTCGGAGACGGTCACGCCGTGCACCACGACCTGTCCGCCGCGGGCCGCGAACTCCTCCAGCCAGCCGGCCATCTTCAGCCGCTGGTCCACCGACTGGGCGTAGCCGCGCAGCCGGCCCACCCAGTCGACCGGCCGGCTGCCGTCCGGCCCGGCCACCGACACGCCCAGCCCTTCGATGAGCGGGGCGTCCGACTCCCAGAAGTTGATCCCGAGCTCCCGCTCCGTCTGGAGCGAGCCGTGGAACATGCACTGGGTGGACATGACCCGGCCGCCGCGGATCTCCTCGGCGGTCCGGCTGGTCATCAGGGTCACGTCGTAGCCGTGCTGTTGCAGCCCGAGCGCGAGCTGGAGGCCGGACTGCCCGGCCCCCACGATCAGAATCCTTCGCATTGCCGCGGTCTTCCCGTCTCCTCATGTTGGGTGCGCCCGTCGCGGTGGTCGGGCCCTCGCGCGGCGTCGGGGCGGTCGGCGCGGTTCCGCCCCCTCGCCGCCACCCGCGCCGCCGGTCGCTCAGACCTGCTCGCGCTGCGCTTCGAGGGCGTGCATGACCAACGTCATCAGGGACTCGACGACCGAGTAACGACGACGGGCGTCGCAGGTGACCACCGGGGTGTCCGGGGGCAGCGCCAGCGCCTCGCGGACGTCGTCCACGGCGTGCTCCTGGCTGCCCTCGAAGTGGTTGACGGCGACCACGAACGGCAGACGGCACCCCTCGAAGTAGTCGATGGCCGGGAAGCAGTCGGCGAGCCGGCGGGTGTCGGCCAGCACCACCGCGCCGATGGCGCCGCGCACCAGGTCGTCCCACATGAACCAGAACCGCTGCTGGCCCGGGGTGCCGAACAGGTACAGCACCAGGTCGGACTCCAGGGTGATCCGCCCGAAGTCCATGGCCACGGTCGTGGTGGTCTTCTCCGGCGTGCCGGTCAGGTCGTCGAGCCCCTCACTGGCCTGGGTCATCACCGCCTCGGTGGTGAGCGGGGTGATCTCCGAGACCGCCCCCACGAAGGTCGTCTTGCCCACCCCGAAGCCGCCGGCGACGACGATCTTGGTGGAGATCGTCGACGCGATGCGTTGCGAGCGGATCGTGGTCGTTTCAGAGCTTGCGAAGTCCACTGAGCACCCTTTCGAGCAGTGCGCGATCGGGCTGCCCCGCACCGTGGTCGGTGCGGTGCACGCGGAGCCTTCCGGAATCCGCGAGATCGCTGATCAGGACACGGACGACTCCGAGCGGGATCTTCAGCAGAGCCGAGACCTCGGCGACGGACCGGACGCTCCGGCACAGGTCGCAGATGGCCCGGACCTCCGGCATGACCTGGCCGGGCCGGGTGTCCGGACGGTCGATCGCCGAGACCAGCGTCTCGACGAGGAGGACGTGTCCGAACCGGGTCCGTCCGCCGGTGATCGCGTACGGACGAACCCGGGACGTCCTCCCGTGGTCCCCGTTCACCACGTGGTCCTCCGTTCCTGGCGGTCTGTGTGCGGGCCCCCGCCGCGGCGACGGAGGCCGTCGGCCGCGGCGCGGGATGGGGGCGGGGGAGCGGTCACCGCGTCGCCGCCGCGCGGTGCAGTTCGGAGCGCAGCTGCGGCGTCAGCACGTGGCCGGCGCGCTCCACGAAGACGGCCATCTGGTAGCCGACGATCGACAGGTCCGCCTCCACGGCGGCCAGCACGCCGAGGCAGGAGCCGTCGCTGATGGCCATCACCACCAGGTGCCCGTAGTCCATGGTCACGACGGTCTGCCGCAGCTCGCCCTCGTTCATCAGCCGGGCGGCGCCGTCCGCGAGGCTGACCAGGCCGGAGACGACGGTGGCCAGGGCGTCGGCGCGCCGGGACGGGCTCAGCCCCAGGGTGCTGGGGCGGACCGCGTCCTCCGGCGCGGCGGAGGCCAGCAGCAGACCGTCGGAGGAGACCACGACGACCTGTTCGACGCCGGGCACCTGCGTGGTGAACTCGTCCAGCAGCCAGTGCAGGTTGCGCGCGCCGCGGCTGAGCGGGCGGGACGGGGACGGGGCCTCGGGCGCCGCGACCGTCCCGCTGCCGCCGTGCGGCTCGCCGGCGGGATCACTCATCGTCGTGGCCTTCCTGGTCGTCGCGCTTCCGGGTGGACGCCGGGCCGTCCAGGCGGGGCGCCTCGCGGCGTCCCCGGGTCGAGCCCTGCTGGAAGCCACCGAGGCGGCGGCGCAGTTCCTCGGCCGTGGTGCGCCCGCCGCCGGCGCCAACGCGCCCCAGGCCGGTGGTGGCGGCGCCGGGCGTGCCCTGGATGGCGCTGGCCCGGGGGATGCGCCGGGGCAGCCCGCTGGGGGTGGTCTGGCCGGTGCCGGCCGCCTGCGCGGTGCCGCCGGTGGAGGCCGGGCCGCCGGCCGCGGCCGGGCCGCCCGCGGCGGTGCCGTCGGGGTTCGGCGAGGTGCCGTTCGGGGCGGCGCCGCCTGGGACGAGCCCGTTCGGCGCCGTCCCACCGGGTGGCGTGCCGTTCGGGGCGGCGCCGTTCGGGGCGGTGCCGCCCGCCGGCGTGCGTTCGGGGTCGGCCGCGGGCGCGGCCCCCGGGGCGCCGCCGTCCGCGGTCCGGGCCGCCTCCTCGCCTGCCGCCGCGCCGGGCTGGACACCGGGCGCGGCGCCGGGCTGGGTGCCGCCCGCGGCGGACGGCGCCGTGGAGTGGTCGCCGTCCGTGCGGGAGCGCGCCGGCGGCACGCCACCGGCCTGGGTGGGGCCGGCCGAACCGGCGGCCCCGGAGGCCCGGCCGACGCCGGCGGCACCGTGCGGCGCGGCCGTCCGGCTGCGCGGCCGGGGCATGGCGACCGGTGCCGCGCCGGTCGCCCCGGTGGCGTCGTCGGCCGTGGTCAGCGGATCCGCGTCATCGGGGTCCCCCGCCACGGAGGAGGCGCCGGGGACCCCGGGTTCGGTGGTGTGGCGCTCGGCGGTCCCGCGGGGCAGTTCGCGGGCCGCCCCGCCCCCCTGTCCGCCGTCGGTGACGCCCTGGCCGGCGCCGCCCTGGCCGGCGTCCGGGTCGGCGCCGGTCCGGCCCCGCGGGCCGCGCCGGTCGCCGGCCGCCTCCGGCGCCTCGCCGCCCGCGGGTGCGGGGCCGGCGTCCGTGCCGGGGTCGGTGCTCGCGTCGGCGCCGGCGCCGGTCTCCTCCGGCTCGGTCGACGGGGGCGTGCCGGGGGCCGGGATGCGCCGGACGGCGCGGCGGGCGTACCGGGAGTGCCGCGCCCGGCTCTGGCTCTGGCCGGGGCCGCCGTCGGGGGCGGCGTCGTCCTCGCCGCGGCCGGGAGCGGGCACGCCGCCGGCCGCGGCGGCGCCCGACGCGGCGGCGCCGTCGTCGGCCCGGTCGGCGGTTCCGACCGGCTCGGCGGGGGCGGCGCGTTCGGTCGGCTCGGCGGCCGGGGCGCCGGTGGCGCGGGCGACGCCGTTGACCGTGGTGCGCGGGCGGCCGCCGGTCAGCGAGCGGCGGCGCTGGGCCTCGTGCTGCTCGGCGAGGTCGCCCGCGCCGACCCGGTCGGCGGCCAGCAGACCGGCCGGCACGGTCACCACGGCGTTGACGCCGCCGTCCGGCACCGGGCGCAGCTGCACCCGGATGCCGTGCCGCTGGGCCAGGCGGGCGACCACGAACAGGCCCATGCTGCGGGAGCTGGAGATGTCGTGCGCGGGCGGGTCGGCGAGCAGGTCGTTGAGCGCGCGCATGCGGTCGTCGGGCACGCCGATCCCGGCGTCCTCGACGGAGAGCATGACCTCGCCGTTGTCCAGCACCCAGCCGCTCACCTCCACCTTGGTCTGCGGCGGGGAGAAGGCGGTGGCGTTCTCCAGCAGTTCGGCGAGCAGGTGGCTGACGTCGTCGGCCGCCCGGCCGACCACGTGGGTGGGCGGCAGGAACTGGATGTGCACCCGCTCGTACCGCTCGATCTCGGAGATCGCGGCGCGCAGCACGTCGAGCAGCGGCACCGGCTCCTGGATCGCGGGGGTGGGGTCGGTGCCGGCGAGCACCAGCAGGTTCTCGCTGTTGCGCCGCATCCGGGTGGCGAGGTGGTCGAGCCGGAAGAGGTTCTCCAGCTGGTCCGGGTCCTCCTCGCGGCCCTCCAGGTTCTCGATCAGGTTGAGCTGCCGCTCGACCAGGGTGAGGGTGCGCATGGAGAGGTTGACGTAGGTGGCGCCGACGTTGCCGCGCAGCCGGGAGGTGTCGCGGGCCAGCCGGACGGCCTCCTCCTGCACGGAGTTGAACGCCGCCACGATGGCGCCGATCTCCTCGTCGGCGTCCACCGTGATCGGCTCGGTGCGCAGTTCGGCGGCGTCCGGCACGGCCGGGGTGGTGCCGAACCGCCCGGTGCGCTGCTCCAGCGCCCGGATGATGCGCGGGAAGCGCTCCTCGGCGACGGCGGTGGCGCCGGCCCGCAGGGCGCTCAGCGGGCGGGTGACCGAGCGGGCCACGGCGACGGTGACGCCGCCGGTGGCCAGGGCGAGCAGGGCCAGGGCGGCCACGGCGAGCAGCAGGCCGCGCCGGGCCTCGTCCTGGGTGGCGGCGGTGCGGTCGGTCAACGACTGCACGAGGGTGTCCTCGACCGCGCGCATCCGGTCGATCTTGACCTCCAGCGCCGCGTGCTGCTCGGCCTGGTCGGCCTCCAGCGGCGCGCCGGAGGGGGTCGCCAGCGCCTCGCGGACGAACTGGTCGGCCCGGTCCACGTCGGCGCCGGCCACCGTGGTGTTCCAGTGCTGGATCAGCTTGGCCTTGGCGGCGGCGCGGAAGACGACCAGCGCCTCCTCCTGGCGCTCCACGGACTGGCGCAGGGCGGCGGAGAGGTCGGCGGTCATCCGTCCCTTGGCGGCGGCGACGTCCAGCAGGCCGCGCTGCACGGTCTGCTCGGCGACGGCCGTCTCCACGGCGGCCATGGTGGCCAGCGGCAGCAGGACTCCGGCGGCCTCGCCGTCCGCGCCGGTCAGCGCGGGGAGCAGGCCGGGCCCGTGGGCGGCGGCGAGCTGTTCGGCCAGCACGAGGGCGTCCGCGCGCATCGCGCCGAGCTCGGCCATGACGGAGCCGTAGCCGTCGATCAGGGCGATGGCGTCGCCGGCGCCGCCCTGGGCGGAGCTGCGCAGGCCGTCGATCTGGTCGAGGGCGGCGAGGGCGGCGGCGGTGCTGTCCGGCGGGAGGTCCTCGGCGGCGCCCCCGTCGACGGCCGCGCGGAAGGTGGCGACGGCGGTGTCCACCGCGCGGCGCTCCTCGGCGACCTCGGGGGCGAGGCCGCCGGCGACCGAGCGGGCGGTGGCGTCGCGTTCGTCCGCGAGGTCGCGGGTGAGCCGGGACACGGCGGTGTCCACCTCGGCCAGCCGCACCAGGTCGGCGGCGCCGGCGGTCTGGTGGGCGGTGGTGAGTACCGTCGGCAGGCCGGCGAGGGTGACCGCGGTGAGGGGGACGGCGACCACCGCGGCCATCCGGGTCCGCAGCGGGAGGCGGCGGATCGCGACGCCCGCCGGCCTGCGGGGGGCGGCGGGGCCGCCGGCGGAGGCGCCGGGGGCGGGAGCCGTGCCGGCCGCCGGCTGTTCGGGGAGTCGTTCGGAGGCCGCCGCGTCGAGCGGCCGGCCTTCCGGAGGCGGTGTCCGCACCGGGTCTCGCAATCTACTGGGGTCTGGGTCTGGCACTGGCCTTTCCGTCGCGGCGCATCCCCCGGATTCCGGAACCCGTGTGTGGTCGATGCCGTCGTGTGGTCGATGCCGTCGTGTGGTCGATGTCGTCCGGACGGGTTCAGGGCCGCGAACATCACAGAACCTTGGCAGCACGGCCACTCGGAGTGCCCATTCGATTGCTGCTGGTCACCCGAAAGGGTGAACACTAAACCACAACGTGTGACGCCTGGGGCTGGTGTTCCCCCTGCGCGTCGGCGCGCCGCAGGGTGCGGCGACCCGTGCCACAGCGGCGCCACGACGCCGCGGAGGCCCGGGAAATGGCGGCGGCGCGGGCCGCGGGCGGACCCGGAGGGCGCTCGGCGAGGGTGCCGGGCCGCGGCCACCGGCGGCCGGAACCGGCGGCGCCGGCGAAGGGATACCGATGCGCCCACATGCTGGACACCGACCGCGCCGATCAGGCGCTACAGACCCCCGATACACCTGCCGGTAATCACGAGCACCTCACTAGTTCACCGTTTGTTCACCAATCCCGCTTACCTTCGGGCTCGCTTCCTCCTCCACCCGGGGGGAAGACCGTCCCGATACACCTACCGTCTGGCGGGTATCCCCGATATGGGCGACATATCGTTCCTGGTCGCGGTCGTGGTAGTCACCGCGTTGATCTTCGACTTCACCAACGGCTTCCATGACACGGCCAACGCCATGGCCACCTCCATCGCCACCGGCGCACTGCGGCCCCGCGTCGCCGTGGCCATCTCGGCGGTGCTGAACCTCGTCGGCGCCTTCCTGTCCGTCGAGGTCGCCAAGGCGATCTCCGGCGGCATGGTGGAGGAGGGGCTGATCGGCCCGGACGTGGTCTTCGCCGCGTTGGTCGGCGCGATCCTGTGGAACCTGTTGACCTGGCTGCTCGGCCTGCCGTCCAGTTCCTCGCACGCGCTCTTCGGCGGCCTGGTGGGCGCCACCCTGTACGCGGCGGGCACCCAGGGCGTCCACTTCGACGTGGTGGCCCAGAAGGTCCTGATCCCCGCGGTGGTCTCCCCGGTCGTCGCCGCCCTGGCCGCGCTGCTGGCCACCCGGGTCACCTACCGGATGGTGCGCGGCGTGGACGACCGGACGGTCTCCCGCGGCTTCCGGATGGGCCAGGTCGCCACCGCCTCGCTGGTCTCGCTGGCGCACGGCACCAACGACGCCCAGAAGACGATGGGCATCATCACCCTCACCCTGGTCTCCGCCGGCATGCTGCCGGGCGGTTCGCTGCCCCCGTTCTGGGTGGTCCTCTCCGCCGGCCTGGCCATCGGCCTGGGCACCTACATGGGCGGCTGGCGGATCATCCGCACCATGGGCAAGGGGCTCACCGACATCCAGTCGCCGCAGGGCTTCGCCGCCGAGGCGAGCGCCACCGCGGTCATCCTCACCTCCTCGCACCTGGGCTTCTCGCTCTCCACCACGCAGGTGGCCTCCGGCGGCATCATCGGCGCCGGCCTCGGCCGCTCCGCCCGCGAGATCCGCTGGTCCGTCGCCGGCCGGATGGTCCTGGCCTGGGGCCTGACCTTCCCGGGCGCCGGGCTGGTCGGGGCCGTCTCCGCGGCCATCGCCACCCGCGGCGACCTCGGGGTGGCCGCGGTGGCCGCGCTGGGCGTCGCAGGCGGCCTGGCCATCTACCTCGCCTCCCGCCGCAAGCCGATCACCGCGGGCAACGTCAACGACGTCCCCGGCGAGACCGCGGCCGACGGGGCCGCGCCGGCCGAGCCGCTGCCCGGTGGCGACGCCGTGGCCGCCCAGGCAGCGACGGCTCCGGCCACCGCCGACCCGGCCGGCGCGGTCGCCGGCGGCTCGGCGCTGCTCGCCATGACGGCCACCATCCCGTCGCCCGCCCCAGCGCCGGCCCCCCTCGCCGCCGCGGCGGCCCCCGCCCCGGCCTCCGCCTCCGCCGGCACGGAGCCCGCCGCGGCCGGCACCGGCACCACCGTCTCCTCCTCCTGACCGGGCCACCGCCCGGCACCCCGAAGGGACACCCCCGACATGCACCTCATCGAGTGGAGCTCGCTCGGCCTGGTCCTCGCGGTCAGCGTCGGCGCGAGCACCCTCATCGCCTTCGTCTTCGCCCTGGGCCTGCGCGGCCTGTCCCGCCGCGAGGCGGCGGTGGAGCGCGGCCAGGCGGCGACCTCCGCCACCGCCGGCGCCGCGATCGCCTTCGCGGCCTGCGTGGCGATCGTGCTCTTCGGCATCTACCTGATCGTGCCGCAGTTCCACTAGGGCACGCCGCTCCCGCGTCCGGGGCCCGTACGCCGCTCACCTCGAGCGCGCGGACGGGCCCCGGCCCCGTTCCCCCACCCCGGCCGGCATGTGACGGGAGACACACCGGCGGCCGGGAATGGCGGCCACGGCGCGTCGGGTTCTTCGGTTCATGCCCGACAACTCGACCGTGCCCGAGGCCCCGCTGCTGTTCACGCCGCTGTCACTGCGGTCGGTCACCGTGCCGAACCGCGCGTGGATGTCCCCCATGTGCCAGTACTCCGCCCCGCAGGAGGGCCCGGACGCCGGCGTCGCCACCGACTGGCACCTGGTGCACTACGCCTCCCGGGCCGTGGGCGGCACCGGAATGGTGATGCTGGAGGTCACCGCGGTCAGCCCGGAGGGCCGGATCAGCGCCGGGGACCTCGGCCTGTGGAACGACCGGCAGGCCGCCGCCCTGGCCCCGATCACCGAGCTGATCAGCCGGCACGGCGCCGTCCCGGCGATCCAGCTCGGGCACGCCGGCCGCAAGGCGTCCGCCAACCTCTCCTGGATCGGCGGCGCCCACGCCGTCGAGGCGGGCGGCTGGCAGCCGCTCGGCCCCGGCGACGAGCCGTTCCCCGGCCTGAACAGCCCCGCCGCGATGGTCGAACGCGACCTGGAGAAGTTCGTCGACGACATGGTCGCCGCGGCCCGGCGCGCCCTCACCGCCGGCTTCCGGGCCCTGGAGATCCACGGCGCCCACGGCTACCTGATCCACCAGTTCCTCTCGCCGGCCGTCAACCGCCGCACCGACGCCTGGGGCGGCAGCTTCGCCAACCGCACCCGGCTGGCCCTCGCCGTCGTCGACGCGGTGCGCGCCGTCTGGCCGGACGAACTCCCGCTGCTGTTCCGGATCTCCGCCACGGACTGGCTGGAGGAGAACGGCGCCACCGGGGACGACGCCGGCTGGACCGCCGACCAGACCGTCGCCCTCGCCAAGGAACTGGGCGCGCGCGGCGTGGACCTGATCGACGTCTCCAGCGGCGGCGCCCTGGCCGACGTGCCGATCCCCACCGGCCCCGGCTACCAGGTGCCCTACGCGGCGCGCGTGCGGAACGAGGCCGGGGTGCCGAGCGCCGCCGTCGGCATGATCACCGAACCCCTCCAGGCGGAACAGCTGCTCGCGGCCGGCCAGGCGGACGCCGTGCTGCTCGGCCGGGCCCTGCTGCGCGACCCCTACTGGGCCCGGCACGCCGCCCTCGGACTGGGCGCCCAGACCACCGGTCCGCTGCAGTACCACCGCGCCTGAGCCGTCACCGCGCGGGCTCGGCGCGCCGGCGCCGCCGGCCGCGCGGCCAAGGCTCCTGCGGGCGCCGAGAGCTGACGTCACATCAGCGGTCCGGCCGGTTCCTCCGGGCCGGCCGGACCCAGCGCAGTGGCTCTGACCTGCGTGTCTGCCATCCGAGTGAGTTCCGCGCCGATCGCGTGCCCACCCGGAAAGGGGCTCGTTGAGTGAGGCAAGACCCGCTCTTGATCATGTGAAGGAGTCTTCCATGAGCTTCACTCGCAAGGCCGCCGTCCTGACGGCCACCGCCGGCGCCCTGGTCGTCAGCACCGCCGGCGTCGCCGCCGCCGAGGCCGAGTCCGAGACGGCGGCGGTGGGCTCGCCCGGCATCATCTCCGGCAACGCGATCGACATTCCGATCCACATCCCGCTGAACGTCTGCGGCAACACCGTCGACATCATCGGCGTGCTGAACCCGTCCCTCGGCAACTACTGCGAGAACGCCGAGGTGGAGGTGGAAGAGGACGAGAACGGTCCGGGCAACGGTCTGAACGGCTGACCCACGCCGACCATCCCTCCCCCGCGTCGGGGCCGGACTGACCGGCCGGCGACGGGAACCGCGGGGAGGGCACCGAGCCTCGATCATCCCCACTCCTCCGGGATGGCGAGCCCCTTCGCGCCGCCGGCCACCCCTGGCCGGCGGCGCGAGGGTTTTCCCGCCCCCTGCCGGAACACGTTCGTTCCGGCAGGGGGCGGTTTGCGTCATGGGGCGGCTTCCGGCGCCGGCGGCTCGCGTCACGGGGGTTCCGTCACGTCGCCACGTCGCCACGGTGCCACGGCGTCACGGCGCGGCCCGGCCGAGCCGCTCGGCCAGCCGGCGGACGTGCGCGACCAGCTCCGGCGGCTCGTGCACCTCGAACTCGAAGCCGAGCACCGCCAGGTGCACCGCCAGCCCGTCCAGCGAGTTCGACCCGGCGTAGAGCGTGCAGGTGTGCTCGTCGACCGCCTCCACCACTCCGGAGGTGGGCGACACCCGCTCCGCGACCGCCTCCGCCGGGGCCCGCATGGTCACCCGCGCCCGGTAGCGGTACGCGGCGTTGGAGACCGCCCACGAGGTGTAGGCCGCGATGTCGGTGTCGGGTGGCCGGCGCGGGGTGAACCTCGGGCCGGTCGGCACCTTCGGCTCCATCCGGTCCACCCGGAAGTTGCGCCAGTCCTCCCGTGCGGTGTCCCAGGCGAGCAGGTACCAGCGGCGGCCGGTGTGCACCAGGCGGTGCGGCTCGACGTCCCGGACGCTCACCGTGCCGTCGTGCCCCCGGTATTCGAAGCGGAGCCGCTCGTGGTCGCGGCAGACGGTGGCGATCGCCGTCAGCACCTCGGCGCCGACCGTCGGCCCTCCGCCCGGCATCGACACCATGGCCGACTGCAACGCGTTGACCCGGTGCCGCAGCCGGGCCGGCAGCACCTGCTCCAGCTTGGCCAGCGCCCGCACCGAGGTCTCCTCGATCCCCGTCACCGTGCCGCCGGCGGCGCTGCGCAGCCCCACCGCGACGGCCACCGCCTCGTCGTCCTCCAGCAGCAGCGGCGGCAGCTTCGCCCCGGCGCCCAGCCGGTAGCCGCCCGCGACACCACTGGTGGCGTGCACTGGGTAGCCGAGCCCACGCAGCTTCTCCACGTCGCGGCGGACGGTGCGCGGCGTCACGCCGAGGCGCTCCGCCAGTTCCGCGCCCGCCCAGTCCCGGTGCGTCTGGAGCAGGGACAGCAGGCGCAGCAGACGTGCCGAGGTCTCCACCATGCCGCGGAGTCTGCCACGCCCGGCGGACAGCGGCCGTCCGCGATCCGGGATCACGGGCCCACTGCGGGTTCCGGCGGCGCGATCAGCCGCGGGCCGCGGTCACCGTGCCGCTGGTGGGGTCGGCGAGCAGTTCCCGGACCGCGGTGTTGGCCGCGCCGAGCAGGGCACCGTCGCGTCCCAGGACGGAGGCGGAGAGCCACTCCGCCCGCCACGGCCGGGCGGTGACGCGCCGCCGCATCTCCCGCTCCACCGCCGGCAGCAGCCAGCGGGACAGCTCGGCGTGGGCACCGCCGAGCACCACCGCCTCCGGATCCACCAGGTTCACCGCGCCGGCCAGCGCCACCCCCAGGGCCTGCCCGGCGCGGGCCAGCGCCGCCAGTGTGGCCTCCTCGCCCGCCTCCGCCCGCGACGCCAACAGCCGGATGCGCTCCCCACGGCCCGGATGACGGTGCGCCACCTCGGCCGGGTCCAGGCCGGCGGCGCGCAGCATCGCGTCCTCACCGGCGTAACGCTCAAGGCAGCCGCGCGAGCCGCAGCCGCAGCGCTCGCCCCGGGGCCGCACACTGAGGTGCCCCAGCTCCCCGGCGAAGCCCCGAGCGCCACGGAACAGCCGGCCACCGACCACCAGCCCGGCGCCGATGCCCACCTCCCCCGAGACGTGCACGAAGTCCCGCATCCACGGCCGGCCGCCGAGCCACAGCTCCGCCAGCGCCGACAGGTTCGCCTCGTTCTCCACGCCGATGCGCACGCCCGGCAGCGCCTCGCCGAGCGCGGCCCGGAGCAGGACGGCGAACGGCACGTCCGTCCAGCCGAGGTTCGGCGCCTTCTCGACGACGACCAGGGAGTCGGTGGGGGCGGTGGAGTCCATGGAGGTGGAGGAGGCGGTCGGTGCGGCGGGGATGTCCGGCACCGGTCGCTCGCCGTTCGCGTCGGTCGCTCCGCCGTTGGCGCCGTCGCTCGCTCCGCCGTTGGCGCCGTCGGCGCCGTTGAGCGGGGGCCGGTCAGGGGCGTCCGGGGCCGTTGCGGAGCGGGCCGACTGACGTCGCAACAGGCCGGGGAGCGCGACGGTGACCCCGTGCGGCCACAGGTCGGCCGCGCCGGCCTCGGCCGCCGCCCGACGCAGCAGCTCCGCCAGTCGCGCCGCGACGTCCTCGGGCGCCACGCCCCGGTTGTCCACCGGCTCCTCGATGCGCACCCGGACCTCGCCGCGCAGGTCCGCGACGCAGACCGCCATGTGGTCCGGCCCGACCTCGGCGCCCAGGCCGGCCGGGCCGACGTCGCTGAGCACCAGCGCGCTGCCCGGGCGGCCGGGACGCCCGAGTGCCTCCGGGCCGCGCTCGGCCAGCAGGCGGGCGTCCAGCAGTTCCTCCACCAGGCTGGAGACGGTCGCCCGGGTCAGGCCGGTGCGGGCGGCGACGCCCGCGCGGGAGACCGTCTCCTCCGCGGCGACCACCTGCATGACCAGGGCCAGGTTCCGGCGGCGCATGCCCGCCTGGGAGGCAGGCGTCAGGTCGCGCACGGCGTGGGCCGCGCGCGAGCGGGACGGCCGGACGTTCCGACCGGTGGGCTCGCCGCGCGGCGCCTCCGGTCGTGAGGGCTGCGACATCGTTCCTGCCTCCTGCTGACTGCTACCTGCTGCTGCGTGCTGCTCGTTTTGCTCCCGCCGCTGCCTGCTTCCTGCTGCCTGCGTCCTGCTACCGCTGCCCGCTTCAGCGCCCCCGGCTCGGGGACCGGGCGCGGGGCGCCGTTCACCGGCACCGGCCCCTCACTCCCGCCTGCCGAAGCGCGGCCCCGTACCAGGCGCCGGGAGCGGCTCGGTGCTCCCGGCCCTCCAGGCTCCTGGCCGAGGCGGGCGGGAACGCCGGACCACGCGGACGCCCGAGGGAGCGGGCGAGGGCGGCCGGGCAGCGGGGAGAGCGCCGCCGGGGCCGGGCTGCCCGGAGACCGCGCCGGGTGGGCACCCACCGGACCACTGGGCCACTGGGCCCACCGACTCCATCCGAAGCCACCGGGGCCTGCCTGGCCCACGGGCCCATGGGGACCACCAGGGCCACTGGAGTCGCCAGGGCCATGGGGCCACTGGAGCCACCGGGGCCACCCGGGCCACCGAAGCCACCGAAGCCACCGGAGCCACCGGGGCCACCGGGGCCACCCGGGCCACCGAAGCCACCGAAGCCACCGGAGCCACCGGAGCCACAGGGCCACCGAGCCCGCGGGGCCGCGGAGCCACCGGAGCAGGGAAGCCCGGACCGGAGCCGGGCGGCTGGAGAACACGGCCGTGGCCCCATCGCCACACGCCCTGTACCGCCCGGCGGTCACCCGGGCGGGCCGCCAACGCACCATAGGGGGCCCGCCTGGGAACCCCCAATTCCAGGATCCCACGAGGTGATCACCCAGCGGCAGTCCCCTCTCGCAGCCTGTGGACAACTCGCCACCGGAGCACGAGAGAAGAGGCGCCGAAAAGGGATTGTGGCCCACGCAGCTCGCCGCCCATCCACCTCGTCCCTCGGTGCGCCCACCCGCCCGCCAGCCCGCCAGCCCGTCACGGCAGAGCGGCGCCGCGACCGACCAACCATCACGGCCACCAGCCCCACCACAGGCACCAACCCGCCACGGCCAACCAGGTGCCACGGCCAACCAGGTGCCACGGCCACCGGCCAACCTCGCCGACCAGCCTCCTCGGCCGTCCAGGCAGCGTGGCAACCCGCCGGCCATGGCCACCCGGGCTGGACAACCGCCGTCGGCTACCGCGCTCACCCGCCGGCACCGGCCAGGCTCGGCCGCAGCCGGCCGGGCCTGGCCAGTGCCCTCTTGCGCAGCCAACCGGCCATGGGCTACCCCTGTTGACCAGGGGGGTCCGCAGTTTTCCACAGCGTGAAGTGCCCTCTTGCGCGCCCAGCTGACCATGGGTTACCCCTGTTGGCCTGGGGGTTCATCGTTATCCACAGGGTGGAAGTGCCCTCTTGCGCGCCCAGCTGACCAGCCGGTACCCCTGTTGACCAGGGGGGCTCGCGGTTTTCCACAGGATGCATGCGCCCTCTTGCGCGGCCGGCCCTGCCCTGCTCCACCGGCCCGGCGGCCCGTCCCGCCCTGGCTCCACCAGGCCGGCCGCCGGCCCACCCTGCTGCACCAGGGCCGGCCGCCCGGCCCACCCTGCTGCACCAGGCCGGCCGCCCGGCCTCGCGCGCCCCACTACGCCTTCCTGTCCCCCTCCGGCTCCAGCAGCGCGCCGGCGGCCTCCAGCACTCCGCTGATCCGCTCCACGGCGGCCTCGTCCCTCGGCAGCGGGTCGAGCACGGTGCCCCGGGCGGTCTCCCAGCGGCGCGCGATCTCCGCCGCCGACTCGCCGGTCAGCAGCGCCGCGGCCTGGGCCGCCGCGCCCAGGGCGACCAGTTCCTCCTGCTCCGGCACGACCACGGCCCGTCCGGACAGCCGGCGGACCGTGTTCCGCCAGGCCGTGCCCTTCGCGCCGCCGCCGATCAGCAGCAGCGGCGCGTCCTCGGCGACGCCGCTGCCGGAGACGGCCACCGTGTCCAGCGCCCCCAGCAGCGCCTGCGCCGCGCCGTCGTAGGCGGCCTGCAGCAGCTGTCCGGGCGTGGTGTCGTGGGTCAGGCCGGTGAGCAGCCCGGTGGCCCGGGGCAGGTTCGGGGTCCGCTCGCCGTCCAGGTACGGCAGCAGGACGACGTCCCCGCCCGCCTCGACGGCCTCCCGGTCGAGTCCGAGCAGGGCGGCGATCCGGTCCACGGCCAGGGTGCAGTTGAGCGTGCAGGCCAGCGGCAGCCAGTCGCCGAGGGCGTCGGCGAAGCCGGTCACCGTGCCGGTGGGGTCGGCGGTGGGCGTGGTGGAGACGGCGTAGACCGTCCCGGAGGTCCCCAGGCTCAGCACCGGCGTGCCCGGCAGCAGGCCCAGGCCGACGGCCGCGGCCATGTTGTCGCCGGTCCCGGCCGCGACCAGGGCACCGTCGCGCAGCGGCAGGCCGTCCCGGGCCGCCACGGTGCCGGCCGGCTGGCCGGGGGCGACGACCTCCGGGAGCAGCGCCGGGTCCAGGTCGACGGCGGGCAGGCCGAGGATCTCCGGGTCGTAGGCCTGGGTCTGCGCGGACCACCAGCCCGTGCCGGAGGCGTCCCCGCGGTCGGTGGTGCCCCGGCCGCCGGGCTCGCCGGTGAGGCGGCCGGTGAGGTAGTCGTGCGGGAGTCGGATGGCGGCGGTGGCGGCGGCGTGCTCGGGTTCGTGGGCGCGCAGCCAGGCCCACTTGGTGACGGTGAAGCTGGCCGGCGGCACGCTGCCGGTGCGGCGGGCCCACTCCTGGGGGCCGCCCAGCGCGTCCAGCAGTGAGGGGATGCGTTCGGCGGAGCGGGTGTCGTTCCAGAGCATGGCGGGTCGGACCGGCCGGCCGGCGGCGTCCAGGGTGACCAGGCCGTGCTGCTGGCCGCCGATGGAGATGGCCTCGGCGCGCTCGGAGACGCCGGTCTGGGCCAGCGCGTCGCGCAGCGCGCGTTCCCACTGCTCGGGGTCGGACTCCCGGCCGGGGCCGTCGCTGACCGTGTGGGCGCTGCGGCCGCGGGCCACCACGCGGCCCGTCTCGACCTCCACGACCAGCACCTTCGTGGACTGCGTGGAGCTGTCCACCCCGATGACGAGCCGCCCTGTTGCCGCCTGCATGTCGCTCTCCTACTCGTCTGGACCGTTAGCGGTCGATGGGCCGTGGGCCGGGTGGGGCACCCGGCGGGGTGCCGGGCGCGATCCGCCGTGTCCGTCTGGACGTGCGGCGAGAACCCACGTTAGTTTGTTCATCGGACTGACGAAAGGTCTTGACGCGTGGCCGTCGGAGCGGGTCAATGGACGCACCGGCGCACGGGCCGCGCCAACCCCCGCACCAGCGACACCAGCGGACGAAGGCCCGCCTCGCACTTCCTAGGGAGAGCCCCAATGACCGACGCGTACACCCCCACCCCCGAGGACCGGTTCACCTTCGGCCTGTGGACCGTGGGCTGGAGGGGCAACGACCCCTTCGGCGAGGCCACCCGCCCCGCGCTGGACCCGGTGGAGTCGGTGCGGCGGCTGGCCGAGCTCGGCGCCTACGGCGTGACCTTCCACGACGACGACCTGATCCCCTTCGGCTCCTCCGCCAGCGAGCGCTCCGCGATCGTCGCCCGGTTCCGCCAGGCCCTGGACGAGACCGGCATGAAGGTGCCGATGGCCACCACCAACCTGTTCACCCACCCGGTGTTCAAGGACGGCGGCTTCACCTCCAACGACCGCGACATCCGCCGCTTCGCGCTGGCCAAGGTCATCCGCAACATCGACCTGGCCGTGGAGCTCGGCGCCACCACCTACGTGGCCTGGGGTGGCCGCGAGGGCGCCGAGACCGGCGGCGGCAAGGACGTCCGGGTCGCCCTGGACCGGATGAAGGAGGCGTTCGACTTCCTCGGCCAGTACGTGGTGGACCAGGGCTACGACCTGCGCTTCGCCATCGAGCCGAAGCCGAACGAGCCCCGCGGCGACATCCTGCTGCCGACCGTCGGCCACGCCCTGGCCTTCATCGAGCGCCTGGAGCGCCCGGAGATGTTCGGCGTGAACCCCGAGGTGGGCCACGAGCAGATGGCCGGCCTGAACTTCCCGCACGGCATCGCCCAGGCGCTGTGGGCGGGCAAGCTCTTCCACATCGACCTCAACGGCCAGTCCGGCATCAAGTACGACCAGGACCTCCGCTTCGGCGCCGGCGACCTGCGCCAGGCGTTCTGGCTGGTGGACCTGCTGGAGTCGGCCGGCTACGCGGGCCCGAAGCACTTCGACTTCAAGCCGATGCGCACCGAGGACATCGACGGGGTGTGGACCTCCGCGAAGGCCTGCATGCGCAACTACCTGGTGCTGAAGGAGCGGGCCGCCGCCTTCCGCGCCGACCCGGCCGTCCAGGAGGCGCTGAAGGCCGCGCGCCTGGACCAGCTCGCCCAGCAGACGGTGGCCGAGGGCGAGTCCGCCGCCGACCTGCTGAAGGAGGCCGAGTCCTTCGACGTCGACGCCGCCGCTGCGCGCGGCGGCGCCTTCGAGGCGCTGGACGCCCTGGCCTGGGAGCACCTGCTGGCCGCCCGCGGCTGAGCCGGCGGGCCGGGTCGGCGGCGGGGCCGGCGGCCCGGCCGGTCCGGCCCGTCCCGGCCCACGGAGAAAGGGGGTGTCCCCGGCGGAGGTCCGCCGGGGACACCCCCGTTTCCGGGACACCCCGTCGCGCGTCCCCCGGTTCCCCCCGGGACACCCCCGTCGCCCGGTCAGCGGGCCATCAGGACGAGCATGGCGCGGTCGTCGTCGACCTCCTCGGTGGCGAACGCGGCGACCGCCTCGTCCACCGCCCGCACCACGGCCGCCGGGCCGGCCGCCAGGTCGGCCGTGCGCACCGCGTCGACCAGGCGGTCCGTGCCGAAGAACTCGCCGTCGGCGTCACGCGCCTCCAGGATGCCGTCGGTGACGATCACCAGCGCGTCCCCGGTGGCCAGGTCCAGGCTGTCGGTCTGCGCCGGTTCGATGTCCTCCAGCAGCCCCAGCAGCGAGCCGCCCGGCGTGAGCTGGCCGACCGTGCCGTCCGCACGGCGCAGCAGGGGCGCGGGGTGGCCGGCGCGGACGTACTCCAGGCTCAGCCCGCCGTCACCGGCCCGCTCGGCCGCCCGCTCGCCGCGCCGCAGCTCGCCGTAGACCAGGGTGACGAAGTCGGCGCCGGCACCGTCGCCGTCGCCGGGCTTGTTGAGCAGGACGTGGTTCACGGAGTCCGCGATCCGCCGCGGCTCGCGCAGGATCGGGGCGATGGCCCGCACCGTGGTGCGCACCAGCGAGGTGGTGACGGCGGCGCGCGGCCCGCGCCCGCACACGTCCCCCACCAGCAGCCCCCAGCGCCCCTCCGGCAGCGGGAAGACGTCGTAGAAGTCGCCGCCCACCTCCAGCCCCTCCCCCGCGGGGTGGTAGCCGGTGGCGAGCTCGGCGCCGGGCACCGCGGGCAGTTCCGGGGGCAGCAGGCCGATCTGGAGCTCCCGGGCGACCCGCGCGCGGCGGGCGTACAGGCGGGCGTTGTCGATGCCGAGGGCGGCCCGCCGGGCCAGGTCCTCGGCGAGGGCGACGGTGTGCCGCCCGAGCGGGCGGTCCACCGTCGACAGCAGGGTGACCGCGCCGAAGGTGCGGTCCCGCGCGGTGAGCGGCACGCACACGTATCCGACCACGTGCGGCGGCACGTGGTCGGGCGGGCGCCGGGCCGTCTCGGTGCGCCCGCTGGCGAGCACGCGCCCCACCGGGTCGGCGTCGCCCGGCCTGGGGGTGTGCGCCGCGAGGTGCGCCTCGGACTCCTGGGACTCCGGGCTGACGGCGACGGCCACCCGCCGGATGCCGCCGCCCTCCTCGACGACGTCCACGGCGCACATCGGGGCGAGGGTGGGGACGGCCAGGTGGGCCAGCCGTACCAGGCCCTCCGGGTAGTCGAAGGCGGTGCTGACCGCGGTGCTGACGTCCAGCACGAACCGCAGGTCGGCGCGGGCGGCCTGCTCGCGGGCGAGCGCCGCGCGCCGTTCCTCGTCCGCCCGGTGCCGGCCGATGGCCAGCGCGGCCGTGCGGGTGAACGCCGAGCTGAGCGCCAGCTCGGCCGGGCGGGGAGCCTGGACGTCACGGTGGTACATGGCGAACGTGCCCAGCAGTTCGCCGCCCGAGGTGATCGGCGTGGACCAGCAGGAGCCCACGCCGGCGGCACGCGCCACCTCGCGGAAGTCCACCCAGAGCGGATCGGTCAGGATGTCCTGGACGACGACCGGTTCGCGTCGGAAGGCCGCGGTGCCGCAGGAACCCATCGCGGCGCCCACCGGGGTGCCGTCGATCGCTGCGTTGTACTCCGCGGGGAGGCTGGGGGCGGCGCCGTGCCGCAGCCGCGCGCCGTCGTCGTCCAGGAGCAGCACGGAAACCAGGACCCCGGGCACGAGGTCCTCCATGATCCGGGCCATGCCCTCCAGGACGTCCGGCAGCGGGGCGTCGCGGGCGATCTGCTCCAGCAGGTGGCGCTGGCCGATGGCGACGCGCTCGGTCAGCCACTCGGACTCCATCGAATCGTCGCCCGCGGCACGGGCCGCGCCCGGGGGACCAGCCGCGCCCGGGGGCGTGGTGCCGATCGCGGCGTCACTGCTCAGGACCTCGACGTCGTCGTCGGTCGGCGGTCGCGGGGCCGCCGGATCGGTGCTGACCCGCGGATTGGGAGGTTGCGCGGTCATCGGCTGTTCCTTCCGCCGCCTGAGCACCGAGTCTACGCGCAACCCGACATCTCAGGTCATTTGTCAACGATTCGGACAGGAGAGGCACCGTCGCCGGCCGCCGGGCCGGCCCCCGCCTCCTCCGCGGGCCGAGCAGGCCGCGCCGCCTCCCCCGCCTCCCCCGCCTCCCCTGCCTGTGCGGGCTGTGCGGGCTGTGCGGGCTGTGCGGGCCCGACCGCTTCCACCGTCTCCGCATCCACCGCCCCCGCCCCTGCCGTCCCCGCACCCACGGGCGTCGCCGCCCTCGGCACAGCCGTGAGTTCGGCCGGCTGCTCCTCCCGCAGCCCCAACCGCTCCAGCCACCCCACCAGCACCCGGTGCACCGCCTCGGCGCCGACCAGCGGTTCGTCCGGCACGGGCCAGGACGCCGGGTGGATCAGCACCCCCTCGGTCTGCCAGCCCCCCAGCCCGCCGTGGCTGCCCACCAGTTCCTCGAACGCCGCCACCTCGTTGCTGTACGGGTCGAGCATGCTGTTCACCAGCAGGTCCGGGGCGTTGGCGAAGCCCATCACCCGCCCCACCGCGGCCGCCGCGTGCGGCCCGAAGGGCTCCAGCGGGTCGGCGCCGTCCACGTGGCCGTCCCGCAGCCGCCGCACCCCCGCGCCGCCCACCACCAGCGGCCCCGACTCGGTGGAACGCACCGCCACGAAACCCACGCCCGGGTGCGCGGCCAGCCGGGCGACCAGGCCGGGCCACAGCTCCTCGATCCGTTCGTAGGGCAGCTGCCCGGCGTGCCGGGCGAAGGACACCAGCGCCAGGTTCCCCGAGCTGGCCACCACCACCTCCGGGGCGCTGCGGTCCGGTTCGACCGGGCCCAGCGAGATCTCGCCGCGTGCGGTACGGCCGCGCAGCGCCCGGCGCGTCACGTCGCCGGAGACGCTGGGCTGGCCGGCGAGCTGGCTGAGGAAGACGTTCACCGGGCCCCACTGCTCGACCGGCGCGGTCACCCCCGCGGTCTCCCCCGGCTCCAGCGGACGCCCCGCGGAGCACATCAGCTCCCGCACCACCTCCTCCAGCGGCCGGCCGAACCGCTGGCGGAAGGTGGCGCCGAGCGCCTGCCCGTGGTCGGAGAGCACCACGAACCGGTACGGCCGCGCGGCCCGCTCGGCCATCCGCTCCAGTTGCCCGAGCACCCGGTCCAGGCCGGAGAGCGAGCGCAGCGACTCGGGCCGGCCGGGGCCGGCGTGGTGCGCGATCTCGTCGTAGTCCACGTAGTCGACGTAGACGCACGGCACGCCACGCACCATCTGCTCCACCACCAGCCCGGTGTTGAGGTCCCGCAGCAGCACGTTGGTGACGGCGCGCAGAGCGATGTACGAGCCGGAGCGCGGCACCCGCGGCTCCACGCCCAGGCGCCGCTGCCGCCACGCCTGGAACATCTCCTTGACCATCTCCCCGACGGCCAGGGAGACGCCGCGGGTGAAGCCGTAGGGGTGGGTGAAGAAGGAGGCGTAGGAGGCCGACGGCCCCAGCCGGCCGCGCTGCTTGGCGCCGAGCCCGCTCATGGACAGCAGCCGCACCGGCGCGTCGCCGGAGAAGAGGTTGGAGATGGAGACCCCGCCGTCGGCGAGGAGGCCGCGGCCGTCGCTGATCCGGGCCTCGATGTCCGCGGCGTCGCGCGGGCGGTTGGAGACCACCAGGCGGCCGCCGTCCTTCTCGTACCAGCGGAACCCGGGGATGCCCTCGTTGCTGCCGTGCAGCAGGGCGGCCTGGGCGGCGGGCGTGGTGGAGGGCAGGAGGGAGGTCCAGCCGCCGAGCCGGTGACTGCCGCTGCGCAGCCACCGGCTGAGGGTGGGCAGCTCCCCGGCGGAGAGCATCCAGCGCAGGACGGGTGCGGAGACGCCGTCGAGCTGCACGAAGACCACCCCGGGGCGGGAGACGTCGGCCCAGCCGGGCAGCGTCGGACGCGCCCCGGCGACGGCGAGCGGCCGGCCGACCGTCCCGGAGAGCGGGCTCAGACCGCCGACGGCGCGCGGGCCGGGCCGGGCGCCGGGGCGGCCGGCGGGCTCCGGGCGGCCCGGGGCGGGGCGGCCCGGGGCGGGGTGGCCGGGGGTGGGGCGGAGGCGCCCGGGGCGGGTCGGGGGCGCGCCGCCGGGGATGGCGGGCGCCGCGGCGGAGGGCTCGGCCGGGCCGGCCGGCTCCCGGCGCGCGCGGGCCAGCCGCCGCTCGGCCCGGCGGTCCAGGCGCCGCCCGCGGCGCTGCACCCGGCGGGCCATCCGCACGCAGTGCGCGAGGAACGCCTCGTCGTCGTCGAGCACGAAGACCCAGCCGATCAGCGACATCACGACCGCCGACGCCCAGGAGGCGGCCAGCGCGGATCCGAAGCCGGCGGCGCTGGCGTCGACGTCGATGCCCGGCGCCAGCCACATCGCGGTCCAGAGCACGCAGGCGTCCACCAGCAGGCCGAGGCCGAAGACGCCGAACCAGGACAGCCGCACCACCAGGGAGGTCAACGGGGGGCGCAGCACCACCCCGACCGCGGCCACGATGAGGGCGGCGATCGGGGCGTCCCACCAGTCGCGCATGGACAGCCCGGGCACCAGGCGGATGGTGAGGTAGAGCACCAGCCAGCCGATCAGCCAGGCGCCGAGCGCGGAGCGCACCCCGGCCGCGGTCACCCGGGGCAGTCGAGGGGTCGGCCGCCGCGGGACGGGCGTCGGGGCACCGGGTCCGTTCTCCCACACCATGTCGGAATTCTCCCCCGAGCGGGGCTGCCACCCCCGCCGGAACCGAGCCCGCCGCACTTCCCCCCAAACCCCCTTTGGGGGGCTTTTCGACCCCCTTCTTCAGGATCCCATGGGGGGATGACGCACCGCAGCCCCCCATGTGCCGCCTGTGGATAACTCCGCCCGGCACCCCGTGAAGCCGGCCCGCGCCACCGTGAAGCCGGCCAACCCCACCCGCCCGTACGCGCCCCCAAACCCCCCTTGGGGGGATTTTTGGTCCCCTTTTTCAGGATCCCATGGGTGGGTGACGGGGCGCAGCCCTCCATGTGCGGCCTGTGGATAACTCTGCTCCATCCCCCTCACGGTGTAGTGACCATGAGCGGTGTGGGCGCGGCGCGTCTGCGTGGGGTGGGGTGCCTTGGTGGGGTGCCTGAGTGGGGTGCCTGAGTGGGATGGCTGAGTGGGATGGCTGAGTGGGGTGCCTGGGGTGGGTTGCCCTGGTGGGGTGGCTGGGCTCGATCGGGGGTGGGGGGCCGGGGCGGGGGTGGCTGGGGTTGGCGGGAAGGGCCGGGTTCGGGAAGGGCGGGGATCTGGAGGGGGCTCGGATCTGGAGAGCGGGGCGCTGGAGCTGGAAGTAGAGCCCCGGGGGGGGGAAAGCAGCAGGCGCCAGGACGGAGGGCGTGGCCTGAGGGCCGGCTGGCGCCACGGCGGGCGAGGCCCGGCAGCAGGCACGGCGCAGGCGGCCTGACGAGCGGGCGCGGCGAAGGCAATCCCAGCAGTCAGGCGCATGAGGGACGCCCCGCGAGCGGGCCCCGCGAACGGGCCCGGCGGACAGGCGCGTGGCGGGCGGGGAAACCGGCCGTCACCGGCGGCGGGGCGGAAACTCCGCTGCCGGTGACGGAACGTTCTGACAGGGTGGGGCACGTACCACCACACATGTCGAGCGCCCGCCGTGGCGACGGAACGGGCGCCGCTCCGCCGGGAGGCCCACTGCCGATGACATCCGCGACGTCCGCCCACCGTCCGACGACGCACCACCCGACAACGCAGGAGCCGGCCACCGACGACCCCGTGGTCGTGGACCGGCGCGAGGGGCCGTGGGGGGAGGTCGTGCTGCGCCGGCGCGCGGAGCGGATGGAGATCATCAGCAACGGCTGCTTCCTGATGGACACCTCCGACGGCACCTCCGAGCGGCTGCTGGTCCGCGCCGCCCTGGACGCCCTGGACACGGCGGACGGTCCCGGCCGCCCCACACCCCCCGGGCCCCGGCGGGACGGACCGGCCCGGGTGCTGATCGGCGGCCTCGGTGTCGGCTTCTCGCTGGCCGAGGCGGCTGCGGACCCGCGCGCCGGACGGATCACCGTGGTGGAGCGGGAGAGCGCCGTCGTGGAGTGGCACACCGTCGGTGACGCCCCGCTCGCCCGCTTCAGCGCCGGCGCGCTGGCCCGTGACGACGTGCGCTGTGTGCGCGCCGACCTGCTCGACCACCTCCGGACCACCGACGAGCGCTACGACGCCATCTGCCTGGACATCGACAACGGTCCGGACTGGACCGTCACCGAGGGCAACGCCGCCCTGTACGGGGCGGCCGGCCTGCGGCTGCTGCGCGGACGGCTGGCGCCCGGCGGGGTGCTCGCGGTGTGGAGCGCCGCCGCGTCGGAGCCCTTCGAGGAGCGGCTGCGCGCGGCCTTCCCCCGGGTGACGCGCCGGGAGGTGCCGGTGCTGGTGGCGCGCGGCGTCCCGGACGTCGTCTACCTCGCCTCCGCCTGAACCGGCGGCCCGCGCAACCCCCGTGGGGGCGGGAACCAGCGGCCCGCGCAACCCCGTGGGGCGCGGAGACGGTGGGGTGCGGCGGCCCGGGTCGCTAACCTGTTCGCGCGCACTCGGGGGCGTGGGAACCTCCCCGCGCCGCAGGCGTTTGACGTCACGTCACGCCCGTGGGTCGAACCACCGTGCGGCCGCGCCGCGGCGCACGGCTCGCGCGGTGGTCGCGACCGGGCCGCCGACGGACCCCGGATTCCCGCGACCGCGCTGCCGGCGGCGCCCGGTTGCGTACGCTGACTGCCGGCAGCCACCCCGAGGCGCACCGGAAGGAAGGATCATCCGTGGAGCACACCCGGGAGACGCGGGAGAAACCCACCGCCCGGCCGGCCGGCGATCCGCCGGTCAGCCGCCGGACCGTCCTGGTCGTCGAGGATGACCCGACCATCGCCGACGCCGTCGCCACCCGGCTGCGCGCGGAGGGCCTGCGGGTGGAGCTCGCCGTGGACGGCCCCGGGGCCGTGCGGCTGGCCCGGGAGATCCGCCCCGACCTGATCGTCCTGGACCTGATGCTCCCCGGCTTCGACGGCCTGGAGGTCTGCCGCCGGGTGCAGGCCGACCGCCCGGTGTGCGTGCTGATGCTGACCGCCCGCACCGACGAGACCGACCTGCTGGTGGGCCTCGGCGTCGGCGCCGACGACTACATGACCAAGCCGTTCTCCATGCGGGAGCTGGCCGCGCGGGTCCAGGCGCTGCTGCGCCGGGTGGACCGGGCCGCCGAGCTGGCCCGGGACAGCGCCTCGGAGGTCCTCCAGCTGGACGGGCTGGAGCTGGACCAGGCGCAGCGGCGGGTCTGGGTGCGGCGCGGCTCCGAGCGGCAGGAGGTGCACCTGACGCCGACCGAGCACGACCTGCTGGTCTGCCTGGCCTCCCGGCCCCGGGCGGTGCTCAGCCGGGAGGAGTTGCTCTCCCAGGTGTGGGGGTGGACCGACGCCTCCGGGACGCGCACGGTGGACAGCCATGTGAAGTCGCTGCGCCGCAAGATCGGCCCCGAGCGGATCCGGACGGTGCACGGTGTCGGGTACGCGCTCCAGTTGCCGGGATGAGTGAGGGGGCGGGGAGGGCGTGAGCTCGGTGGCCGGAACGCGACCGGACGAGCCGGACCAGCCGGACCAGCCGGACCGTCCGGACGAGCCGGACCAGCCGGTTGGCGCGGGACGGGCGGACCGGCCCGGCCCGCAGGACCCGCAGGAGGAACCTGGCGGGTCGAAGGAAACCGGGCCGCCGGAAGAACGGCCGAAGCGGCCGGAACCTCCGGCGCCTGAACCGCGCGAACCACGCGAACCGCGTGCGGCGCGTGTCAGGCGTGGTGCGCGCCCGGCACGGCGTGGCGGTCCGGCGGAGCGGGAGCGGCGGGATCCGGAGCTGGCGGCGGCGGAGCGGCGGCGTCGGGCCCTGGAGCGCGGCCGGCGGCTCTCCCGGCACCTGCACCGCCGGGTGACGGTGCCGCCGGGCCTGGCCTGGCTGTGGCGGGTGCTCCGCCCGCTGGATCCGCTGCGCTCGATCCGCGCCAAGCTCGGCCTGCTGGTGGTGCTCTCGGTGGGCATATCGACCGGGCTGATCATCTTCGGGCTGCGTTCCGGCGCCCGCTTCCGCTGGGTGACGATCGCCTCGGCGCTGGCCTGCATCCTGCTGATGCTGCTGCTCACCCACGGCCTCACGCAGCCGCTGCGGCAGATGACGGAGGCGGCCCGGGCGATGGCGTCCGGGGACTACACGCGCCGGGTGCGCCCCCGGTCCCGGGACGAGGTGGGCGAGCTGGCGGCCACCTTCAACCGGATGGCGGAGGACCTGCAGTCCGTGGACCAGCACCGCCGCGAGCTGGTGGCGAACGTCTCGCACGAGTTGCGCACGCCCGTGGCGGCGCTGCGGGCGGTGCTGGAGAACGTGGTGGACGGGGTCACCCGTCCGGATGACGCGACGATGCAGATCGCGTTGGCGCAGACGGAGCGGCTGGGCCGGCTGGTCACCCAGTTGCTGGACCTGTCCCGGGTGGACTCCGGGGCGGTGCCGCTGGCGCTGGAGCGGTTCGAAGTGCGGGAGTTCCTCCAGGAGGCGGCCCGCCAGGCGGTGGTCCGCGAGGAGGCCCGGCGGCGGCCGGATCCGGAGTCGCCGGGGAGCCCCGCGGTGCTGACGGCGCTGCGGGCGCGGGTGGAGGTGCGGGTCACCCCGCACGACCTGACGGCGCTGGCCGACCGGGAGCGGCTGCACCAGGTGATCGCCAACCTGCTGGACAACGCGCACCGGCACAGCCCGGAGGGCGGCCTGATCCGGGTGGAGGCGGAGCGCGTCGGCGCGGGGCCGCTGGTGCTGCGGGTGCAGGACGACGGCCCGGGCATCCCGCCGGAGGAGCGCACCCGGGTGTTCGAGCGGTTCACCCGGGGGGCGACCGCCACGGCGGCGGGGCCGGGCAGTGACGGCGGCACCGGTCTGGGGCTGGCCATCGCGCGGTGGGTGGTGGAGCTGCACGGCGGGAGGATCTCCGTGGCGGAGACCACGGTGGGGTGCTGCATCCGGGTGGAGCTGCCGCGGGCCTGAACCGGGCGGCTGCCGCGGGCCAGGGGCGGTCGGCGGCGGGCGGGTGACGCCCGTTCGGGGCACCCCGAGTAACCACGTTTTATGCCACCATGGGATCATCGCTAAACCCCGGTACAGCGAACAGTTCGCGTCAAATTTCCGGAGTTCCGGTGAGACATGGACCTCATCGGCCACCGCGCCCCTGCCTCGCCGCCAGGGGAAGGCGTAGCCTTGTTGTCCGCTGTCCACCCCCGAGGAAGCGGAAGAGGGCGGTTTGCGCCGTGTCGCCACAATCCCCCAACACAACGAGTGCCACTAGCCCGCAAGGCCCGGGCTTCGGCCCGAACGAGTGGCTCGTCGACGAGATCTACCAGCAGTACCTCCAGGACCCGAACTCGGTCGACCGGGCCTGGTGGGACTTCTTCGCCGACTACAAGCCCTCGGCGACGACGCAAGCGCAGGAGGCCGGCGCGCCCGAGGCCGCCCCCGCCGCCGCGGCGCCGGCCCAGCCCGCGGTGACGGCTCCCGCGGCGGCCGCCGGACAGGCCACGGCCGCCCCCGCCGCCCCGCAGGCGCCCGCCGCCCCCCAGCCTCCGGCCCCCGCCGCGCCGGCCGCTCCCGCCGCGCCGGCCCAGGCCGCCCCGCAGGCGCCGGCCGCCCCGGCCCCGCGCCCGCAGGCCGCCGAGCCCAAGGCCGCCGAGAAGCCGAAGGCCGCGGCCGCCGAGGCGGAGCCGACCGGTCCGACGGTGACGCCGCTGCGCGGCCCGGCCGCCCGGGTGGCCGCCAACATGGACGCCAGCCTGGAGATCCCGACCGCGACCAGCGTGCGGGCCGTCCCGGCGAAGCTGTTGATCGACAACCGCATCGTCATCAACAACCACCTCAAGCGGGCCCGTGGCGGGAAGGTCTCCTTCACCCACCTGATCGGCTACGCCATGGTCCAGGCGCTCAAGGCCATGCCGGCGATGAACCACTCGTACGCGGTCAAGGACGGCAAGCCGCAGCTCGTCCAGCCGGAGCACGTCAACCTCGGCCTGGCCATCGACCTGACCAAGCCCAACGGCGATCGGCAATTGGTTGTAGCGGCCATCAAGAAGTCCGAGACGATGGACTTCTTCACCTTCTGGCAGGCGTACGAGGACATCGTGCGCCGGGCCCGCACCAACAAGCTGACGGTCGACGACTTCCAGGGCGTGACCGCCTCGCTGACCAACCCCGGCGGCATCGGCACCGTGCACTCGGTGCCGCGCCTCATGCCCGGGCAGGGCCTGATCGTCGGCGTCGGCGCGATGGAGTACCCGGCGGAGTTCCAGGGCGCCGCCCCGGAGACCCTGGCCCGCCTGGGCATCTCCAAGGTCATGACGCTGACCAGCACCTACGACCACCGGATCATCCAGGGCGCGGCCTCCGGCGAGTTCCTGCGCCAGATGCACCGGCTGCTGCTGGGCGAGGACGGCTTCTACGACTCGGTGTTCGCCTCGCTGCGGATCCCCTACGAGCCGGTGCGCTGGGCCCCGGACATCTCCACCACGCACGACTCCGACGTGGACAAGACCGCGCGGGTGCACGAGCTGATCCGCTCCTACCGGGTCCGCGGCCACCTGATGGCCGACACCGACCCGCTGGAGTACCGCCAGCGCAAGCACCCCGACCTCGACGTGGTCTCGCACAACCTCACCCTGTGGGACCTGGAGCGGGAGTTCGCGGTCGGCGGCTTCGCCGGCAAGTCGATGATGACGCTGCGCGACATCCTCGGCGTGCTGCGCGACTCCTACTGCCGCACCATCGGCATCGAGTACATGCACATCCAGGACCCCGAGCAGCGCCGCTGGCTCCAGCAGCGCATCGAGGGGGTGCAGGACAAGCCGGAGCGCGAGGAGCAGCTGCGGATCCTGCGCCGGCTGAACGCCGCGGAGGCGTTCGAGACGTTCCTGCAGACCAAGTACGTGGGCCAGAAGCGGTTCTCGCTGGAGGGCGGCGAGACCACCATCCCGCTGCTGGACGCGGTGCTGGACAGCGCCGCCGGCGCCGGGCTGGACGAGGTCGTCATCGGCATGGCGCACCGCGGCCGGCTGAACGTGCTGGCGAACATCGTCGGCAAGTCCTACGCGCAGATCTTCCGGGAGTTCGAGGGCAACCTCGACCCGCGGTCGATGCACGGCTCCGGCGACGTGAAGTACCACCTGGGCGCCGAGGGCACCTTCACCGGGCTGGACGGGGACACCGTCAAGGTGTCGCTGACCGCCAACCCCTCCCACCTGGAGGCGGTCGACCCGGTGCTGGAGGGCGTGGTCCGGGCCAAGCAGGACATCGCCGACAAGGGCGGCACGGACTTCACCGTGCTGCCGGTGCTGCTGCACGGCGACGCGGCCTTCGCCGGCCAGGGCGTGGTGGCCGAGACGCTGAACATGTCGCAGCTGCGCGGGTACCGCACCGGCGGCACCGTGCACCTGGTGATCAACAACCAGGTCGGGTTCACCGCCGCGCCGGCCTCCAGCCGCTCCAGCACCTACGCCACCGACGTGGCGCGGATGATCGAGGCGCCGATCTTCCACGTCAACGGGGACGACCCGGAGGCGGCGGTGCGCGTCGCCAAGCTGGCCTTCGAGTTCCGCCAGGCGTTCAACAAGGACGTCGTGATCGACCTGATCTGCTACCGGCGGCGCGGGCACAACGAGGCGGACAACCCGGAGTTCACCCAGCCGCTGATGTACGACCTGATCGACAAGAAGCGCTCGGTGCGCAAGCTGTACACCGAGTCGCTGATCGGCCGGGGCGACATCACGCTGGAGGAGGCCGAGCAGGCGCTGAAGGACTACCGCGACCAGCTGGAGAAGGTCTTCACCGAGGTGCGGGAGGCGACCGCGCAGCCGGCGGACGTGCACCCGACCGAGCCGGTGCCCGACTTCCCGGTGGCGGTGCCGACCGGCATCGGCGCGGACGTCGTCAAGCGGATCGTGGACGCGCAGGTGGCGCTGCCGGAGTCGTTCCACCCGCACCCGCGCCTGCTGCCGCAGCTGCAGCGCCGGGCCAAGATGGTGACCGACGGCACCATCGACTGGGCGCTGGGCGAGACCCTGGCGTTCGGGTCGCTGCTGATGGAGGGGCACCCGGTCCGGCTGGCCGGCCAGGACAGCCGCCGCGGCACCTTCGGCCAGCGGCACGCCGTGCTGGTCGACCGGGAGACCGGCGGCGAGTACACGCCGCTGATGTACCTCACCGAGGACCAGGCGAAGTTCACCGTCTACGACTCGCTGCTGAGCGAGTACGCGGCGATGGGCTTCGAGTACGGCTACTCCCTGGCCCGGCCGAACGCGCTGGTGCTGTGGGAGGCGCAGTTCGGTGACTTCGTCAACGGCGCGCAGTCGGTGGTGGACGAGTTCATCTCCTCCGCCGAGCAGAAGTGGGGCCAGACCTCCGGCGTGGTGCTGCTGCTGCCGCACGGCTACGAGGGCCAGGGCCCGGACCACTCCTCGGCCCGCCCGGAGCGGTTCCTGCAGCTGTGCGCGCAGAACAACATGACGGTCGCGATGCCGACGACCCCGGCGAACTACTTCCACCTGCTGCGGTGGCAGGTGCACAACCCGCACCACAAGCCGCTGGTGGTCTTCACGCCGAAGTCGATGCTGCGGCTGAAGGCGGCGGCCTCCACGGTGGAGGAGTTCACCTCGGGCGCGTTCCGCCCGGTGATCGGGGACGCGGCGGTGGAGCGCGGCGAGCTGGACCCGGCGGCGGTGCGCAAGGTGGTCTTCACCTCCGGCAAGGTGCACTACGACCTGGCCGCGGCGCGCGCCAAGCGCCGGGTGACGGACACCGCGCTGGTGCGGATCGAGCGGCTGTACCCGCTGCCGGTGGACGAGCTCCAGGCGGAGCTGGCGAAGTTCCCGAACGTGGAGAGCTACGTCTGGGCGCAGGAGGAACCGGCCAACCAGGGTGCCTGGCCGTTCATCGCGCTGAACCTGATCGACCACCTGGACCTGGTGCTCGGCGCCCAGGCCGGTGCCAAGGGCCGGCTGCGGCGGGTCTCCCGCCCGTCCTCGTCGGCGCCGGCCGTGGGTTCGGCCAAGCGCCACGAGGTGGAGCAGCAGGCGCTGATCGAGGAGGTCTTCGCCGTCTGACGGCGGGGGCGACAATGGGGCCCCGGCCCGCCGGTACCGCCGGCGGGCCGGGGCCCGCGCGCTGTTAGCCGTAGCAGGTTCAGGACAGATGGCGCGAGAGAGCCGAAGGGGCGCCGGCGTCTGGACTGAGGAGCGACAAGCGAAGCGCCGGAGCGACGAAGGAAGAGGCCGGCTGGAGCCCCGTAGGCGAGCGAGCCATAGTTCAAGACAGAGAGGTAGCGAGGACGTGTACTTCACCGACCGCGGCATCGAGGAGCTGCAGGACCGCCGTGGTGAGGAGGAGGTCAGCTTCGACTGGCTGGCCGAGCGGATGCGGGAGTTCGTGGACCTGAACCCGGACTTCGAGGTCCCGGTGGAGCGGCTGGCGACCTGGCTGGCCCGGCTGGACGACGAGGAGTAGGCCCCCGGTCGCGCGCCTCCGGGACGACCCGGATTCGTCCCGGAGGCGGGTCGGGCTCTCCTTGACTCCCGCAAGACGCGATATATCGTGAAGAGCGGAACGACGGAGAACGACGCGGGAAGACGCGATATGTCGCATGATCGCCGCACACGGCCGGCACGGCCCGGGCGGCACGTCGCGAGCCGCACCCACGCGAGGAGGCCGGGATGCCTGGTTGGACGGTCGACGAACCCACCACACTCTCCTTCGACGGTGATCCCCTGACCGACGTGCGCGTACGCGTCGTCGGCGGGACGGTCAACGTCGTCGGCACCGACGGCCCGGCCCGCCTGGAGGTCACCGAGGTCGACGGCCCGCCGCTGCGGGTCGACCGGGAGGGCGGCACGCTGACCGTGGGCTACGAGGACCTCAGCTGGAGCGCCGCGCTGAACTGGCTGGACCGCTCCCGCTGGCGGCGCCACGCGGCCGTCTCGCTGGCGGTGCCGTGGGACACCCGGGTGGAGGTCGGCACGGTCACCGCGCCGGCGGTGGTCGGCGGCCTGCGCGGCACGGTGGCGGTGCGCAGCGTCGGCGGGCCGCTCACCCTCACCCGGCTGAGCGGGCGGGTGGAGGCGCAGACCGTCACCGCGGAGATCACCGCCCACGGGGTGACCGGCGCGCTGAAGGCGCACACCGTCTCGGGGCCGCTCACCGTGACCGACGCGGGCGGCTCCCGGATCGGGGCGAACTCGGTCAGCGGCTCGATGGTGATGGACCTGGAGGACACCGCGGACACCGAGCTGACCCTGCACAGCGTCTCCGGAGAGGTCACCATCCGGCTGCCGCACACCGGGGACGCCCAGGTGGAGGCCGGCTCCGCCTCCGGGCGGCTCAGCTCGGCCTTCGACGAGCTGCGGATGGACAACCACCGGGGCGCCAAGCGGCTCAGCGGGCGCCTCGGCCGGGGCGGCGGCCGGCTGCGCGCCTCCACCGTCTCCGGATCGGTCACCCTGCTCCGCCGCCCGCCGGGCGAGCCGGACGACGCCCCCCACGAGCGGAAGGAACTGGCATGAGCCCGGTCTTCGCACACGGCCGGCTGCGGCTGTACCTGCTGGCGCTGCTGGCCGACGAGCCGCGGCACGGATACGAGCTGATCCGGCTGCTCCAGGAGCGCTTCCAGGGCCTGTACGCGCCCTCGGCCGGCACGGTCTACCCGCGGCTGGCCAAGCTGGAGCGGGAGGGGCTGGTCAGCCACACGGTGGAGGGCGGCCGGAAGGTCTACGCCATCACCGAGGCGGGCCGGCGGGAGCTGCGGGAGCGCAGCGGTGAGCTGGCGGAGGTGGAGGCGGAGATCCGCGACTCGGTGGCGGAGCTGGCCGCGGAGATCGCCGAGGACGTCCGGGCCACGGCGCGGGAGCTGCGGGAGGAGCTGGACGCGGCGGCCCGCGAGGTGCGCGGGCGGCAGCCCGCCGGCAAGGAGGCCGGGCCGGGCGAGGCCGAGCCGGGCGACGCCGAGGAGCGGCCGCACGGGCCGCACGGCGGGCGCGGCCCGTGGGCGGGCGGCTGGGGGCCCGGGCCGTTCGGTCCGGGCGGCCCGCTGGGCCCCGGCGGCCCCTTCGGCCCGGGCGGCCCGGCTGACCCGTTCGGTCCGAACGGCCCGCTGGGCCCGCGGGGGCCGTTCTGGGGCGGCGGCGGCGTGCCCGGTGGGGCCCGGAACTGGCGCCAGGCCAAGGAGGCGGCCAAGCGCTACGCGCGGCAGCAGGCCGAGCAGGTCCGCGAGGAGGCCCGGCGGCAGGCGGAGGAGGCCCGGCGGGCCGGGGAGCGGCACGGGCACCCGGGGCACGGGCACCCGGGGCACGGCCACCACGAGGCCGACCAGGCGCGCGAGCAGGCCGCCCGGATCGCCCGGGACATCCAGGAGCGGATGCGCCAGGCGCGGGAGGGCGGGGACTGGCAGCGCGGCCTGACCGAGGGGCTGGGCGAGCTGACCCGGGGGCTGGCGGACCTGGCCCGCGGCCTCGGCGGCGGGCGGGGTGCGCAGTGGCCCGGCGTGGGCGACCGGGGGGCCGCCGCGGGCAAGGAGGCGGGGGACGCCTGGGCGGACGCCGTGCGGAACTGGGAGCGTCCCGATCCGGACGCCGATCCGCTGCGCGAGCTGGAGCGGCTGCTGGACCGCTTCCGCGACGAGGTGCGGGACGCGGCGCGGGACGCCGGGGTGACCCGGGAGCAGCTGGACCACGCCCGGGACCTGCTGGCCACCACGGTGACCGGCCTGCGCGCGCTGCTGGGCGGGAGCCCGGAGGACGGCCGCCGGGACGGCCGGGAGGGGTAGTGGACGCGGGGGGCGCCGCGGCGGCCGGCTACCGGGCCGCCGCGGCGCCCCCCGCGTCGCCGCTCAGTGCGCGGGGTGGTGGCGGGCCCCCGTCCGGCCGCGGACGGCGCGGACCAGCAGCAGGACGATGACGGCCCCGATGATCGACCCGATGACGCCGGAGCGGACGAAGGACTCCCGCCACAGCGCCCACATGATCAGGCCGCCGACGAAGGATCCGGCGATGCCGAGGAGCATCGTCATCGGGATCGACATCGCGTCCTTGCCCGGCACGAGCAGTCGCGCGATGGCTCCCGCGACGAGTCCGATCACCAGCAGCCAGACGATGCCCATGAAGACGTCCATGACCGGTCCTCCTCAAGGGGACGATGGAATTGGTCACTCGCGTCCAGTATGCCCGTTTTGACCCATTCGCACGCGGCGAGGACCACCGCCCCGCCCGGCACGTTCAGACCGTCAGCACCACCTTGCCGAACAGGTCCGGCTCCTCCAGGCGGCGCAGCCCGTCGGCGGCGCGGTCCAGCGGCAGCACGCTGTCGATCACCGGCCGCACCCCGGTCGCGGCGCAGAACGCCAGCAGGTCGGCCAGCTCCTCCTTGGTGCCCATGGTGGAGCCGACCACCTTCAGCTCCAGGAAGAAGATCCGGTTCAGCTCGGTCGCCGGCGGATTCGCCCCCGTGGTGGCGCCGGAGACCACCAGGGTGCCGCCCGGCTTCAGCGCCCGGACCGACGAGGTCCAGGTGGCCGCGCCCACCGTCTCGATCACCGCGTCCACCCGCTCCGGCAGCCGCTCGTCCGGGGCCAGGGCCGCCACCGCGCCCAGTTCCACGGCCCGCTTGCGCTTGGCCTCGTCCCGGCTGGTGGCGTAGACCCGGATGCCGGCCGCGTGGGCCAGCGCGATGGCGGCGGTGGCCACCCCGCCGCCGGCGCCCTGCACCAGCACGCTGCCACCCGGCCGCACCCCGGAGTTGGTGAACAGCATCCGGTAGGCGGTCAGCCAGGCCGTCGGCATGCAGGCGGCCTCCTCGAAGCTCAGCTCCCTCGGCTTGGGCACCAGGTTCCAGGTCGGCACGGCGACCTGCTCGGCGAAGGTGCCCTGGTACTTCTCGGTGAGCAGGCTGCGGCGCTCCCGCGGCCCCACCCCGTGACCGGTCGCGCCGATCACGGCGTGCACCACCACCTCGTTGCCGTCCGGGTCCACCCCGGCCCCGTCGCAGCCGAGGATCATCGGCAGCTGCTCCTCGGCGAGCCCCACCCCCCGCAGCGACCACAGGTCGTGGCGGTTCACCGACGCCGCGCGCAGGGTGACGGTGGTCCAGTTCTCCCGGGCGGCGGGCGCCGGGCGCTCGCCCAACTCCAGGCCGTCCAGCGGGTTCTCACGATCGATCCGGGCAGCGTATGCAGAGAACATGCGCCCAGGTTAGTTCTCGGCGGATTCCCGCACCGCCGGAACACTTCGACCAGTCGTCCACGGACGGAAAGGGAAGTCCCTTCCGAAAACCGGAAGGAAGCGGGAACTGACGGCCCGCCGGAGCCCGGTGTGCGCCCGGGCCCCGACGGGCCGCCGTCATCGGTCCACCCGCCGGCCGGCCGGTCGGTGGGCCGCCGGCCGGCGCCGGCTCACTGCCGGGCCACGCCGTCCTTCCGCGCCGCCTCGGCCACGGCCTCCTGGACGGCCGGGGCGACCCGCGGGTCGAAGGGGCTCGGCACGATCCGGTCCCCGGCGACCTCGTCGTCCCCGAGCACCCCGGCCAGCGCCTCGGCCGCCGCGAGCTTCATGTTCTCGGTGATCCGGGTGGCCCGCACCGACAGCGCCCCGGCGAAGATGCCGGGGAAGGCCAGCACGTTGTTCAGCTGGTTCGGGAAGTCGCTCCGCCCGGTCGCCACCACCGCCGCGTGGCGGTGCGCCACCTCCGGGTGGACCTCCGGCGTCGGGTTGGCCATGGCGAAGACGAAGGCGCCCGGCGCCATCGCCGCCACCGCCTCCTCCGGCACCTGGCCGCCGGAGACGCCGACGAAGACGTCCGCCCCGCGCAGCGCCTCGGCCAGCGTGCCGGTCAGCCCGGCCCGGTTGGTCTCCTCGGCGATCCGCCGCTTGACGTCCGTCAGGTCGGTGCGGCCGGTGTGCAGCACGCCCCGGCGGTCGGCCACCGCCACGTCGCCGACGCCGGCGCCGAGCAGGATCCGGGCGATGGCGACGCCGGCGGCGCCCGCCCCGGAGATGACCACCCGCAGGTCGCCGAGGCGGCGCCCGGTCACCTTCGCCGCGTTGCGCAGGCCGGCCAGGGTGACCACGGCGGTGCCGTGCTGGTCGTCGTGGAAGACCGGGATGTCCAGGCGCTCCTGGAGCCTGCGCTCGATCTCGAAGCAGCGCGGCGCCGAGATGTCCTCCAGGTTGATGCCGCCGAAGGACGGCGCCATCCGGACGACCGTCTCGACGAACTCGTCCGGGTCGGTGCAGGCCAGCGCGATGGGCACCGAGTCCACCCCGCCGAACTGCTTGAACAGCAGCGACTTGCCCTCCATGACCGGCAGCGAGGCCTCCGGCCCGATGTCGCCGAGGCCGAGGACGGCGCTGCCGTCGGTGACCACGGCGACCACGCCGGACTTCCAGGTGTACTCGTCCACCAGCTCGGGACGTTCGGCGATGGCCTCGCAGACCTTGGCGACGCCGGGGGTGTAGGCGAGGGAGAGGTCCGCGGCGTCACGCACCGGGACGGTGGAGCGCACCTCCAGCTTCCCGCCCCGGTGCAGGGCGAGCGCGGCCTGGAGGAGATCGGTCTCGGCGGGCACCGGCGCGCGGCCGGCGCCGGTCGGATCCTGGCTGGGGAGCGTCTGGCTGTCGACGATCTCGGCTGTCAAGTGGTGCCCCCTAGGCACGTTTTCCGGGAGTGCTGACCACTCCCGAGGTGAGGGTTTTGAGTGGTGCCGGCTCCCCCCAGGTAATGCCACACGGGTCTTGTCGACCGCTGGAGGCTGGCTAAAAGCACCGGCCAGCCGGCCGCCGCCGACGCCCCCGGTTCGGGCCCGAAGGCGCCGTGGCGCCTGGCGGCGGGGCGGGGGCGGGGATGACGGCCTCAGCGGAGGGCAGGGCTCCGCGCGGCGCAGGGGGGCCGGGCCGCCGCGTTCGGGGTGCAGGCGCGACGGGGCGCCTCCGGCGGCCGCCGGGCGCGCTTGCGGACGGCACGCGCGCCCACCGCGGGATCGCGGACGACGGGCGAGGGTGGTCCCGTCCGGACTGGGGAGCGGCGCTCCGGCCCGCAGGTCCGCGAGGGGCCCATACGCACCCGCCTGTGTTGCTGGTGGGGCCCTCCCGCTTGATGGTGAAGCATGACACACTTCGCCCCCGGAAACAGCCCCGTCATTAATCGATGACAAGGTGGGCGCCACACTCGCCACGCCGATGATGCAAGAATATGCAAATCGGTACATGTCTAAACATCGTCCCGATGGCGACGGCGCGGCCCCTCCCCCGATCGGGGTCGGAGCCCGCGTCGCCGCCGCATGAGCCGCCCCCTGCCCGGACCGGCAGGAACGAAAGGAACCCGATGCGCACCCTCTCCTCCCTCCCGGCCCGCCGCCGTCTGCTGGCGCCGGTCGCCCTGGTCGCCGCCGGCACGCTGCTGCTCAGCGCGTGCGGCTCGGACGACGGCGGCTCCGGCGAAGGAGGCGGCGGGGCCAACGCCGAGGCGCCGCTGTTCGACCAGCTCCCGGCGGAGGTCCAGGAGAGCGGGGTGCTGCGGGTCGGCACCAACGCCGCCTACGCGCCGATGGAGTACGTCGAGGGCGACGACATCGTGGGCGTGGACCCCGACCTCGGCGCGGCGCTCGGCGAGCAGCTCGGCGTGGAGTTCGAGTTCACCAACGCCCCCTTCGACAGCCTGCTCACCTCGCTGAGCTCCGGCCGTCTGGACGTGGTGATGTCCGCCATGAGCGACACCGCCGAGCGGCAGGAGACCGTCGACTTCGTCGACTACTTCAACAGCGGCACCTCCATCCTGGTCGCGGCCGGCAACCCGGAGGGCATACAGACCCTCGACGACCTGTGCGGCAAGACCATCGCCCTGCAGAAGGCCACCACCATGGAGGAGATCGCCGAGGCGCAGAAGGAGCGCTGCGCGACCGAGGGCCTCGGTGAGCTGACCGTCAACACCTACGAGAACGACACCGACGCGCTGCTCCAGGTCCGCCAGGGCCGCGCCGTCGCCGACCTCAACGACTTCCCGGTCGCCGCCTACAACGCGCAGAACTCCGAGGGCGCCTACGAGGTCGTCGGCGAGATGACCGACGCCGGCCCGTTCGGCATCGCCGTCCCCAAGGAGGACACCCAGCTGCGCGACGCCATCGCCGCGGCGCTGGACGCGATCATCGCCGACGGCTCCTACGCCGAGGTGCTGGAGAAGTGGAACGTCAGCGCCGGCGCGGTGGAGGCCGCCGAGATCAACGGTGGCTCCTGACCGGCGGCGTCCCGCTCCCGGACGTGGCCGAACCGTAGGAGACCCCTCGTGACCACCCCTTCTCCCTCCCTGCGCAAGCCGGAGCCCGGCGGCGGCACCGCCGCCGCCGTGGCCGGCGCGCCGGGCACCCCGATCAAGGCCGTCCCGGTGCGCCACTGGGGCCGCTGGATCAGCGCCGTCGCGGTGCTGGTCCTGCTCGGCCTGCTGGTCCGGGCCTTCTGGCGGGCCCAGATCGACTGGGCCATCATCCCGGAGTACCTCACCACCGACACCATCATCAGCGGCGCCGGGAACACCCTGCTGATCACGGTCGCCTCGATGGCGCTGGGCGTGGTGCTCGGCGTGCTGTTCGCCGTGATGCGGATGTCCCGCAACCCGGTGATGGCGGCCGTCGCCTGGGGGTACATCTGGTTCTTCCGCGGCACCCCGGTGCTGGTGCAGCTGCTGCTGTGGTACAACCTCGGGCTGGTCTTCCAGACCTTCACCATCCCGGGCGTCTACTCCACGCCGATGAGCCAGTTCATGACGCCGTTCCTGGCGGCGCTGCTCGGCCTCGGCATCAACGAGGGCGCCTACATGGCCGAGATCGTGCGCGCCGGCATCCAGTCGGTCGACCACGGGCAGACCGAGGCCGCCCAGGCGCTCGGCATGAGCGCCCGCAGGACCATGTGGCGAATCGTTCTTCCCCAGGCCATGCGGGTGATCGTGCCGCCCACCGGCAACGAGTTCATCAACCTGCTGAAGACCTCGTCGCTGGCCACCTACGTGGTCTACCCGGAGCTGATGCGGCGCTCCCAGGACATCTACAACAACAACCTCGCGGTGATGGAGCTGCTCATCGTCGCCTCCTTCTGGTACCTGGTGCTGACCAGCGTGTTCAGCGTCCTGCAGTACTTCCTGGAGCGGCGCTTCGCCCGCGGCACCAGCGTGGGCGGCACCGCGCCCGGCCTGCTGGCCCGGATCGGCCGGGACCTGCGCGGCCACAGGCCGGCGCCACCGGTGGCGGAGAAGAGCAGCGAGCGGTTGGGGCACGAGAAGACATGAGCGATTCGCTGAGCAAGAACCGGGCGCCGTCGGACGCCGTCCCGTCCCGAGCCGCGGCCCGGGACGGCGCCGGGGCGGCGCCCACCCCGATGGTGCTGGCCGAGGACGTGCACAAGTCCTTCGGCTCCACCCAGGTGCTGCGCGGCATCGACCTCGCCGTCGCCCCCGGGGAGGTGTTCTGCCTGGTCGGCCCGTCCGGCTCCGGCAAGTCCACCTTCCTGCGGTGCATCAACCACCTGGAGAAGATCGACGCCGGCCGGCTGTGGGTCGACGGCGACCTGGTCGGCTACCGGCAGCGCGGCGAGAAGCTCTACGAGCTGCGCGACCGCGAGGTGGCCGCCAAGCGCCGCGACATCGGCATGGTGTTCCAGCGGTTCAACCTCTTCCCGCACATGACGGCGCTGGAGAACGTCATGGAGGCCCCGGTGCAGGTGCGCCGGCAGCCCAGGGCGCAGGCCGCCGAGCGGGCCAGGGCGCTGCTGGAGCGGGTCGGCCTGGCCGACCGGATGGGCAACTACCCGGCCCAGCTCTCCGGCGGCCAGCAGCAGCGCGTGGCGATCGCCCGCGCGCTGGCCATGGACCCGAAGCTGATGCTGTTCGACGAGCCCACCTCGGCGCTCGACCCGGAGCTGGTCGGCGAGGTGCTGGACGTGATGCGGCAGCTCGCCCAGGACGGCATGACCATGATCGTGGTGACCCACGAGATGGGCTTCGCCCGCGAGGTGGGTGACGCGCTGGTGTTCATGGACGGCGGCGTGGTCGTCGAGTCCGGGCACCCGCGCGACGTCCTCACCAACCCGCAGCACGAGCGCACCCAGGCGTTCCTGTCCAAGGTGCTGTAGAACGCCCCGGGCCCGCACGACGCCGGCGGGGCCCGCCGCGGACGCGACCGCGTCCGCGGCGGGCCCCGCCGGCGTTAGGGTTGCGGCACACCGCCCGCCCCCGACCGAGGACGCAGCCGACGCCCGTGGACCTCTCCTCCTACGCCGAGTACGCCGTGCGGCTGGTGAACACCTCCAACCCCGCCACCGGCGAGGAGGAACTCACCTCCGTGGAGCGCATGCGGGAGGTGCTGCCGCTGCACAGCCAGGCCGTGCACGCGGCCACCGCCGCGGACCTGCCGGTGCTGCGGGAGGTCCGCGCCGGCCTGCGGGAGGTGTTCGAACAGGCCGCCGCCGGCCGCCAGGCCGCCGCCGTGGCCGCGCTGAACACCCTGCTCGCCCGCCACCCGGTCAGCCCGCAGGTCTCCGGGCACGACCGCAGGGGCCCCGACGGCCGGCCGGACTGGCACATCCACCTCGCCGAGCACGCCGACACCCCGGCCGCCGCCTACGCCGCGGTGGCCTGCATGGGCCTGGCCATCCAGGCCACCGCGCTCGGCCTGGACCGGCTCGGCACCTGCCAGGCGTCCCGCTGCTCGGGGGTCTTCGTGGACACCTCCACCAACCGCTCCCGCCGCTACTGCTCGGACCGCTGCGCCACCCGCGCCAACGTCGCCGCCTACCGGGCGCGCAAGCGCCGGGAGAGCACGGCCGGCCGCGGCCGGTAGCGCAGCACCACCCGCGCCAGCACGTCGCCCTCCGGCACCGCCCCGAAGCCCCGGCTGTCCCCCTCGGCGAAGGGGTTGTCCCCGAGCAGCCACCAGCCGCCGTCGCGCCGGCCCTCGGCCCGCTTCACGATCAGCAGGGACGGCTGCTCCGGGTGGCGGGCGACCACCACGTCCCCGGGGCGCACGGCCGCGCCCCAGCGGATCAGCAGCCGGTCCCCGTGCCGCAGCGTCGGCACCATCGACGGGCCACTGACCACGGCGGTACCCCAGCGCGCCATCCGACTCCCCTTTGACGTTCCAACATTCGAAAAGTTCCAACTTCTGATCGAGGTGATCGGCTCGCCCCCGGGTAGGCGGAGTAGTCTCACCTCCGGGAAGACGATCACGAGAAGGGACTTCCATGTTCTCTCGCCTGTTCGCACGTCCGGTCACCGTCCACGCGCACTGTGACCTGCCCTGCGGTGTGTACGACCCGGCCCAGGCGCGCATCGAGGCCGAGTCGGTGCACATGATCCAGAAGAAGTACCAGGACAACGAGGACCCGGCGTTCCGCACCCGCGCGATCGTCATCAAGGAGCAGCGGGCGGAGCTGGCCAAGCACCACATCTCGGTGCTGTGGAGCGACTACTTCAAGGCCCCGCACTTCGAGAAGTACCCGCAGCTGCACGAGCTGGTGAACAGCGCGCTGAAGGCCGCGAGCGCCGCCAAGGCCTCCACCGACCCGGCCACCGGCCAGAAGCTGCTGGACCTCATCGCCGAGATCGACAAGATCTTCTGGGAGACCAAGAAGGCCTGACGGTCCGCGCCGGCCGCACCGGACCGGTCGGTCGGGCACCGATCCGGGGGCGCCCCAGCCGCGGCTGGGGCGCCCCCGCGCCGTTCCCCCCTCCCCCGCGGCCCGTCCCACCCTTCGAAATCCCCGCCGCGTGGCGGGAGGGCCCGCCTAGGCTGCACGCATGATCCGCACCGCGACCGAGGCAGACGTCCCCACCATCCACGCGATGATCCACGAGCTGGCCGAGTACGAGAAGGCCGCCCACGAGGTCGAGTCGACCCCCGAGCAGCTGCGCGCCGCGCTGTTCGGCGAGCACCCGGCGGCGTTCGCGCACATCGCCGAGGACGACACCACCGGGGAGCCGGTCGGCTTCGCCCTGTGGTTCCGCACCTACTCCACCTGGACCGGCACCCACGGGATCCACCTGGAGGACCTCTACGTGCGGCCCTCCGCGCGCGGGGCGGGCCACGGCAGGGCCCTCATCGGCGAGCTGGCCCGGCTGTGCCGGGAGAACGGCTACGCGCGGCTGGAGTGGGCGGTGCTGGACTGGAACGAGCCCGCGATCGCCTTCTACCACGGGCTGGGCGCGGTCCCGATCGACGAGTGGCGGATCTTCCGGCTCTCCGGCGAGGCGCTGCAGGGGTTCGGTGGCGCGGCCTGACCCGGGGTGGCCGCGCCTGGGATACGCTTCGCGCTCCCTGGCATACAATGCGTGACGGTTCGGTCGACATCGGTCGCTGACGCCCTGTCAGCGCCGGTGTACCGGGCGAGCCGGGCCGCGGTGTCCGTACCGGCCGCGCGACATCCCGGCGCCGAGCGCGGTAGCGTCACTTCGGGCGCACACGGGAAGACCGCGGTGGAACGCGGGGCACGCGTGCGCGCCATCGGCACGCCGTCCTCCCGGTGCCCCCACCTCGGGCGGCGCGCACCCACACAAGCACCGGAGAGCAACAGCACCGCGCGTCACCTGGAGGTAAGGGTGTCCCAGAATGAAGCCGAGCCCACGGCTGCGGACTTCGTCGAGGTCCGGCTTCCGGCGGCCGGGGCCTATCTCTCCGTGCTGCGCACAGCCACGGCCGGTCTCGCCGCACGGCTGGACTTCACCCTCGACGAGATCGAGGACCTGCGCATCGCGGTGGACGAGGCGTGCGCCATCCTCCTGCAGCAGTCGGTGGAGGGCGGCGTGCTCTCCTGCGTCTTCCGGCTGGTGGACGACTCGCTGTGGGTGACGGTCTCCGCGCCCACCACGGACGGGCGGGCGCCCGAGCGCGACACCTTCGCCTGGACGGTGCTGTCCGCGCTGGCCGGCGAGGTGGAGTCCGCGGTCGCCGAGGACCGCACGGTGAGCATCAGCCTGCACAAGAAGCGCGGCGCGGGGCTGGGCTCGTGACCCGGCTCGCGGCCGTCGCGCGCCCGGGCCGGCACCGGCCCGTCCACGGCCCCCGGTCAGGCCGCGGCCACCAGGGAAGCCACAGCCACCAGGAAAGGAGGACGCCAGTTGAGTGACGCCAGGCGGCGCGGGACGACGGGTTCCTCCTCCCGCGGCGGATCTTCCACGCCGAAGGCTCCCTCCGGCGTGCAGCAGCACCCGACCGTACCCGCGCAGGCGGGCGAGGACCGCGACGACATGGACGAGCGAGACGGCACGCCGGGCGAGGAGCCCGGCCAGCAGGCGGGCGGGGCGGCCGGCGAGGCCGGCGCGGGCCGGCCGCGCGGCGGGGACTGGCCCGCCGACGAGGGGCTCGCCATCGCCGAGGAGGTGGTCCGGGCCGTCCCCGCGGACCGCAGCGGCGCGCGGGCGATCTTCCTGCGGATGGCGGCCCTGCCGGCCGGCTCCCCGGAGCGGGCCGCCCTGCGCGACGAGCTGGTGCGCATGCACCTGCCGCTCGTGGAGCACCTGGCCCGGCGCTTCCGCAACCGCGGGGAGCCGCTGGACGACCTCACCCAGGTGGCCACCATCGGCCTGATCAAGTCGGTGGACCGGTTCGACGCCGAACGCGGGGTGGAGTTCTCCACCTACGCGACGCCGACCATCGTGGGCGAGATCAAGCGGCACTTCCGGGACAAGGGCTGGGCGGTGCGGGTGCCGCGGCGGCTGCAGGAGCTGCGGCTGTCGCTGACCTCCGCCACCGGCGAGCTGTCCCAGCGGCACGGCCGGGCCCCGACGGTGCACGAGCTGGCCGAGCACCTCGGCATCTCCGAGGAGGAGGTGCTGGAGGGCCTGGAGTCGGCCAACGCGTACAGCACGCTGTCGCTGGACGTGCCGGACAACGACGACGAGTCGCCGGCCGTGGCGGACACCCTCGGCAGCGAGGACGACGCGCTGGAGGGCGTGGAGTACCGCGAGTCGCTCAAGCCGCTCCTGGAGCAGCTGCCGCCGCGGGAGAAGAAGATCCTGCTGCTGCGGTTCTTCGGCAACATGACGCAGTCGCAGATCGCCCAGGAGGTGGGCATCTCGCAGATGCACGTCTCGCGTCTGCTGGCGCGGACGCTGGCGCAGTTGCGGGAACGGCTGCTGGTCGACGAGTGACGGCGCAGTGACAGGGATCACAGGAACCGGGAGGGGTTCGGACCGCGTCCGCCCTGGCGCCCGCCGGAGCATTCCGGTAAGGACGCGGGAATTCCGGGAGCGGTTCCCTCGAACACTTCTGTGATTGGGATAAATACAGTCACTGAACAGATAAATGCCCTCCTTCTGCCGCTCGCCCGAGCGGGAGAAGGAGGGCATCGCCGTTTCGGCGTTTCCCCGCCGCCGACCGGCGGCCGTCCCGGTCAGCTCCGCGCCACGCGCCCCGTCCCCGCCGGCGCCATGGCGCGCAGGGCCGCCGGGTGCAGCAGCAGGACCAGCCCGGCCAGCCCGGACAGGCCGAGCAGCACCCCGCCGGCGACCAGCGCGCCCCCGTTGGTGGCCATCTCGTAGGCCACCGGCAGGCAGAACAGGTTGGCGGTCAGGGCGGGCCCCCTCCCCCACCGGCGCAGCCGCCACAGGCCGTGCCCGGCGGTCAGCGGGATCGCGGCCGTCAGCAGCAGCACCAGGGCGCCGATCAGGGCGTCCCGGGTGGTCCCGGGGGTGTAGCCGTCCTCCATGCCCAGCAGGCCCTCCCCGGGGTCGCCGAACAGGCCGACCCAGGCCATCCCCAGCGCCGGCACGGCCACCAGGACGCCCTGCGCGGCCGCGATCAGCGCCGCCGCGCGCACCATGGAGCGGCCGGCGGCGTCGCCCGGCGCGGGGCCGCCTGCGGGGTCGTTCACCGTTTCCGTGCGGTTCGTCATGGCTGCGCCGTCCTGGCTTCGTGCGTGGGGTCTGACCCCAGCAGGTTACGCGTGGCCGGAGGCGGCCGTCGGGGGCGTCCCCGCCCGCATGCCCCGCGGGCGCCCGGGTAGGCGCGGTATTGACGCGTTCCACATCACGGGTGATTCGGGGACGGAACGTCCGTCCGGCGGACACATCGCCTGACGGTCCACCAGATGCCGTTTGTGATGCGCGCCACGCCGGGAACTGACCGTGGTCGTCGGTTTGCAGGCGAAGTCAGTTCACCGCGTGTGATTATGTGAGTGGAACGGTCTTAGGGCCTTGCACTCGAACGCCAGGACCCGATAGATCCCTCGGAAGTGGGCTTGTGACCAAGGCGACACCGAAGAATCCAAAAAACCTCGACGAAGGGGCTTGTATCCATCGCCAAGGTTTGCCAGTCTCTACTTGGCAGTCGGGACGGCGCTTCTCAAGCCACCGGCCAAGCCCGAATCCAGACCCTCACCCGCTTGGGGACCGACGGACCGTCGGCCCCATCTTCCGTGGGGGGATTCGTGAAAGCGTTCACATTCACAAGCCACCGTCAGGTGTCGTAGGGGCAGCCCGCCCCGCGACAGGAGGAGTTGGAGCAGCTATGGACTGGCGCCACCGCGCTGTCTGCCGTGAAGAGGACCCCGAGCTGTTCTTCCCGATCGGCAACACCGGTCCCGCGCTGCTGCAGATCGAGGAGGCCAAGGCCGTCTGCCGTCGTTGCCCGGTCATGGAGCAGTGCCTTCAGTGGGCACTGGAGACCGGTCAGGACGCCGGCGTGTGGGGCGGTATGAGCGAGGACGAGCGTCGCGCCATGAAGCGCCGCGCCGCCCGCAACCGCGCCCGCAGCGCCTGAGTTACGGCTCGGCCAGCCGCTTCCTGATCAGCGGCTGACGCGCGCTCACCCGTTGAGCACCGTGAACTGAACACCGCAAGCCCACCAACCCCCGGCCTCACCCCCCGAAGGCCGGGGGTTGGTGTCTGTCCGCCGCCGTTCAGCTGTAGACGGGGATGTCGAGCGTCACGGTGGTGCCGCCCTCGGGCCCGCGGGCCATGTCGAAGGAGCCGGACAGCTCGCTCACCACCAGGGTCCGCACGATCTGCAGCCCGAGGTTGCCCTGCTTGCGCGGGTCGAAGCCCTCCGGCAGGCCGCGGCCGTCGTCGGAGATGATCACGCGCAGCACCGACTTGCGCCGGCTGCTGGAGCGGCGCACCCCGTCCGCGGTCGCGGGCACGTCGTCCGGGCGGACCGGCAGCTCCGCGCCGCGCACCGCGGTCACCTCCAGCGTCCCGGAACCGCCGTCGCCGAACCCGTGCTCCAGCGCGTTCTGCAGCAGCTCTGTCAGCACCATCGCCAACGGCGTGGCGACCTCCGCGTCCAGCACGCCGAACCGGCCGTTGCGCCGGGTGCGCACCCGGCCCTCCGGCGCCAGCTCCACCACCATGGCGAGCACCCGGTCGGCGACGGTGTCGAAGTCCACCGTCTCCTCCAGGGTCTGCGACAGCGTCTCGTGCACGATGGCGATCGAGCCGACCCGCCGCACCGCCTCCTCCAGCGCGCCGCGCGCCTGCGGGGAGTCCATCCGGCGGGCCTGCAGGCGCAGCAGCGCCGCCACCGTCTGGAGGTTGTTCTTCACCCGGTGGTGGATCTCCCGGATGGTGGCGTCCTTGGTGATCAGCTCGCGCTCGCGGCGGCGCAGCTCGGTCATGTCGCGCACCAGCACCAGGGCGCCGATCCGCTCCCCCTTCGGCCGCAGCGGGATGGCCCGCATCTGCACCACGGCGCCGGGCACCTCCAGCTCGGTGACCCGGGCGGCCCATCCGCTGGCGACCTTGGCCAGCGCCTCGTCGACCGGGCCCTTGCGCGGGGCGAGCTCGGTGGTCACCGCGCCGAGGTCGCTGCCGATCAGGTCGGTGGCCAGGCCCAGCCGGTGGTAGGCGGAGAGCGCGTTGGGGCTGGCGTACTGCACGATGCCGTCGGCGTCCAGCCGGATCAGCCCGTCGCCGACGCGCGGGACGCCGATCCGGTGGGCCTGGTCGCCGGGGTTCGGGAAGTGGCCCCCGGCGATCATCTGGGCCAGGTCGGAGGCGGACTGGAGGTAGGTGAGCTCCAGCCGGCTGGGGGTGCGCACGCTCACCAGGTTGGTGTTGCGGGCGATCACCCCGAGGACCTTGTCGCCCCGGCGCACCGGGATGGACTCGGTGCGCACCGGCACGTTCTCCCGCCACTCCGGGTCGCCGTCGCGGACGATGCGCCCCTCGTCGAGGGCGATGTCCAGCAGCGGGCGGCGGCCGCGCGGCACCAGGTGTCCGACCAGGTCGTCCTGGTGGGAGGTGGGGCCGGTGTTGGGCCGCATCTGGGCCAGCGAGACGTACCGGGTGCCGTCGGCGGTGGGCACCCAGAGCACCAGGTCGGCGAAGGAGAGGTCGGCGAGGAGTTGCCACTCGGAGACGAGGGCGTGCAGCCAGTCGAGGTCAGCTTCGGTGAGCGCGGTGTGCTGGCGGGCGAGGTCATTGAGGGACGGCACGCTTCACGGTAACCGGAACGGGGGGCGTACGGGCGCGCCAGGGCGTGCGGCGGCGTGGGAGGGGAGCGCTGGCGTGCGGACGACCACCGGTATTATTGGTCTAGTCCATAAATGGACACCCGTCGGGTATCGACACCGGGGACCGGAGGGGTCACCATATACCCGGGGTTCGCCGAGAGGCCGCCGGGTCGCTCCCGTCGACGGCCGGCGCAACCACCCCAGGCCGAGCAACGGCGCCCGGTCACACCTCCCCATCGCACCGCGCGTCCGGCGGCCGGCCGACAGGCGGCCACGGCGGCGCGACGACCTCCACCCGAACCGCACACGGGTGGACACCGCGGGGCTCGCCCCGTGGCCCTCCTGCCCGAGTCGGGTACGGAGGTGAAGGAGGGAGTCACCTCGGCACAGCTGCCCTGAACAGCGCCGAGTGCTCCCGGTCGGTGCAGGAGGCACGGGCTCCGCACAGCCCCTGCCGACGCGCACGCACCGGCGAAGACTCCGGGCCAGCGGACCGGATCGGGTTGAGGGTCCCGCATCCGGTCCGTCCCCGGAGTCCCCGGCCGCACGGCCGGCGGCCCCGTGGCCGACGGCTTCGCGGCGGACGGCGTCCGGCCGGGCGGCCGTCTCCCCTGTTGCCGACTCCCCGCTTCCGCGCCCAGGACGGCCCCCCGACGGCGGGGGTCTCCCCGCGGACCGCCTGGGGCCTCCCGCGCCTCCATGACCCGAGCACCGGGAGCCCCGGACGGGCGGTGTGCCCGTGGCCCCGCCCCGAACCCGCCCCCGTCCCGCCTCGGGCGGGACGGGAGGGGCGGGACCACCGGCACACCCGCCTCAGTGGGTCTGGGTGACCTTGGCCAGGGCGCGGGGGGCGTCCGGGTCGAAACCGCGGGCGGTGGCGATCTCGTACGCCAGCAGCTGGAGCGGGATGATCTCCAGGATCGGCTGGACCTCCTCGGGCACCCCGGACGGCAGCACGAAACCGGTGCTGGCCTCCGCCACGTGCCGGGCCTGGCCGAAGACGCACAGGTCGGCGCCGCGCCCGCGCAGCCGGTCCAGCACGGGCTGGAGGGCCTCGCCGCCCCGGCCGTCCGGGACCACCGCGATCACCGGGCTGACGTTGTCCACCATGGCGAGCGGCCCGTGCAGCAGGTCGGCGCCGGAGAACGGTTGGCCCGCCACGTAGGAGGTCTCCATGATCTTCAGCGCCGCCTCCCGGACCGTCGGGTAGCCGTAGCCCCGGGAGGTGATGACCAGCCGCTCGGCGAACCGGTAGCGCTTGGCCAGCTCGCGCACCTCGCCCTGCCGCTCCAGCAGCGCGGCGGCCAGCGCGGGCAGTTCCTTGGCGGTGGCGGTGCCGTCGACCCCGCGCAGCCCTTCCACGAACAGGTAGAGGGTGAGCAGTTCCGCGGTGTACGTCTTGGTCGCCGGCAGCGCCTTCTCCGGGCCGGCGAGGACGTCGATGTGGTACTCGGAGACGTCGGCCAGCGGCGAGTCGGGGTTGTTGGTGACCGCCAGGGTGATGGCGCCGGCCTCGCGGGCGGCCCGGGTGGAGGCCACCAGGTCCGGCGAGCCGCCCGACTGGCTGACCGTGATCACCAGGGTGTCGGTCAGGTCCGGCTTGGCGCCGTAGGCGGTGGTGGTGGACATCGAGGTGAGCCCGGCCGGCCTGCCCAGCAGGACCTCGACCAGGTACTTCGCGTACAGGGCGGCGTTGTCGCTGGTGCCTCGGCCGGTCAGCAGCACGAAGCGGGGCTCGCGGGCGGCGATGGCGGCGGCCACCTCGCGGATCCGGGGCGCCCCCTCCTCCAGGATCCGCCGCAGCACGGCCGGCTGCTCGGCCATCTCCGAGGTCATGATCCGGCCCGGCCGGGAGTCGCCGCCTGGCGCCGTGGGGCTGATCGCGGACAAGGTGGGGCCTCCGTTGCTGTGTCGGGTCATCCGAGCGTGCGCCCGGTGAGGATCTCCGCGGCGGCGATCCCGCAGCAGCGGGCCGCCCCGTGGGTGGCGATGTGCAGGGCACCGGCGGGGCGGGCCTGGGGGACGCCCATCTCGACGACGACGGCGTCGGGGCGTTCCGCCACGAGTCTGGACACGGCATGCCGCATCCACTCGTACCGGTGCACATCACGCACGACCAGGACAATCCTACGATCGGCCGAATCGGCCAGCACTCGGCGGACCGCCTCCTCGGCGGCGTTGCCGACCCCGGTGTTCCCGGCCCCGGCGTCCGCGCCGTCCAGGGCCGCGCCGTCCAGGTCCGCGGCGCCGAGGTCCGCGGCGCCGAGGCGGCGGATCCGGACGCGTGGCCGGCGGCCGTCGCCGGCGCCGTCCAGCGCGGCGGCGAGGGCGCTTCCGACGCCCCACGGGGTCTGGTCGCCCACGGCGATGTTGGCCACCGGGCTGAACTCGACGACGTGGACCAGCTCGGCGTCCCCGATCGGGGTGAAGTCGCCGTTCCGGGTGATCCGCAGGGCGCGCCGGGCGGCGTCGAGCCCGACGGAGGTGTCCGGCTCGGGGAGGGCGCGGAAGAGCGCCTCCTGGGTCCACCGGCCGAGGGCGCGGACCCGTCCGGCGGCCTCGGCCAGGCGGTGCGCGGGCAGCTCGCCGGAGGCGACGGCCAGGGCGATGGCGTCGCGCAGCCGGACGACGGTGGCCTCGTCGGCCAGTCCGCCGCCCACGCAGACCGCGTCGGCGCCGGCGGCCAGGGCGAGCACGGCGCCCCGGGCGATGCCCCAGCGGTGGGCGATGGCGCCCATCTCGATGCCGTCGGTGACCACCACGCCGTCGAAGCCGAGTTCGTCGCGGAGCACCCCGGTGAGGATCCGCCGGCTGAGGGTGGCCGGCAGGTCGGGGTCGAGCGCCGGGACCATGATGTGGGCGGACATCACCGACTTCACCCCGGCGGCGATGGCCGCCCGGAACGGCTCGAACTCGCGGGCGCGCAGCGTGGCGGCGTCCACGGTGATCTCCGGGAGCCCGAGGTGGGAGTCGGTGGCGGTGTCGCCGTGCCCGGGGAAGTGCTTGACGGTGGCGGCCACGCCGACCGACTGCACGCCCTCGACGTAGGCGACGGTGTGCCGGGCGGCCAGGGCGGGGTCGGCGCCGAAGGAGCGCACGCCGATCACCGGGTTGTCCGGGTCGCTGTTGATGTCGGCGGAGGGCGCCCAGTTGTGGTTGATGCCGCAGCGGATCAGCGAGCGGCCGAGCTCCCGGGCCACCCGGCGGGTGAGCTCCACGTCGTCGGCGGCGCCGAGGGCGTGGTTGCCGGGCCAGGCGGAGCCGTCGGCCACGTCGAGCCGGGTGACGTCGCCGCCCTCCTCGTCGATGGCGACGAGCAGGTCGGGGCGGACGGCGCGCAGCTGGGCGGTGAGCCGGGCCAGCTGCCGCGGGCCGGCGACGTTGCGGCCGAACAGGCCCACCGAGCCGAGCCCGCCGGCGACCGCGCGCAGCAGCCACTCGGGGGCCTCGGTGCCGACGAATCCGGGCTGCAGGACGGTGAGCGCGTCGCGGGCGACGGTCGGCGGGATCTCGTCGCCGATGGTCTCGGGCAGGGTCGCGATGCCGGTCACGGGGTCATCCCTTCACGGCGCCGGCGGTCATGCCGCCGACGGCCCGTCGCTGGAGGAACACGAACACCAGCAGCACCGGCACGGTGAACATCGAGGCGGCGGACATGGTCGCGCCCCAGTCGTTGCCGAAGCCGGTGTTGAACTGGGTCAGCCACAGCGGCAGGGTCTGCGCCTCGGGCTCCTTGTTGAGGATCAGCACCAGGGCGAACTCGTTCCACGCCGTGATGAAGCCGAACAGCGAGGTGGACATCAGGCCGGGGGCGAGCAGCGGGAAGATCACCCGGCGGAAGGCGGTGAACCGGGTGCAGCCGTCCACCATGGCGGCCTCCTCCAGTTCGCGCGGCACGGCGGCGATGAAGCCGCGCAGCGTCCAGACGGTGAAGGGGAGCACCATCATGAAGTAGACGACGGTGATGGCCGCGATGTTGTTCAGCATGTCGGCGTCCCTGGCGATCATGTACATCACGATGACCAGGACCTCCCAGGGGGCCATCTGGGCCATCATGACCGCGAGCACCAGCCCCCGGCGGCCGCGGAACCGCATCCGGGCCAGCGCGAAGGACGCCATCAGGGCGACCACCAGGGCGAGCAGCACCGCGCCGACGGCGACGGTGAGGCTGTTGCGCACGTACGTCCAGAACAGCTCCACGCCGGTGGCGGTGCCGTAGTGCTCGAAGGTAGGGACGAAGAAGAACCGCGGTTCGGGGGTGAGGACCGCTCCCGCCGGCTTCAGGGACGTGGAGAACATCCAGTAGACGGGGAAGAGGAAGACCGCCGCGAGCACCAGCGCGAGGAGGTTGCGGGCGCCGCGGCCGAGGGCGCGGCGGCTTCGGGCCTGGATCACAGCTCCTCCTCCTGCTTGAGGATCAGGCGGAAGTAGAAGGACATCGCGACCAGCAGGATGAGGATGGTCAGCACGGAGATCGCCGCGGCCACGCCGTACTGCTGCTGGGCGCCGCCCTGGATGTAGGCGTAGACCGGCAGGGTGGCGCTGGCGCCGTCGGGTCCGCCGGCGTTCAGCGCGTAGATCTGGGTGAACGCCTTGAACACCCAGATCACCTCCAGGAAGGTGGTGATCAGGAAGAACGGCCGCATCACCGGGAGGATGACGGAGCGGAAGATGCGCCAGTTGGAGGCGCCGTCCACCCGGGCGGCCTCGTACAGCTCGGTGCCCACCGTGGTGAGGCCGGCGTACATGTTGAGGGCGACGAACGGGACGGAGCCCCACACCACCAGCAGGGTGACGATGGCCAGCGTGGAGGCGCCGGTCTCGAACCAGTTGTGCTGCTCGTAGCCGTCGAAGCCGAGGGTGCGCATCACCCAGTTGGCCAGCCCGAACTGGGTGTCGAACAGCCAGCGGAAGACGGTCGCGGAGGCCACCACGGGCATCGCCCAGGCGGCCACCAGGGCCAGCGAGAGCACCAGGCGCATGGCGCGGCCGAGGCTGTTCAGCAGGATGCCGACGAGCGTGCCGACCAGCATGATCAGCGCCACGTTGACCGCGGTGAAGCCGAAGGAGCGGCCGACGACCGACCAGAACTCGGCGTCGCCGAGCAGCCGCGAGTAGTTGGCGAAGCCGGCCCACTCGGTGGTGCGCATGATGAGCTGGCGCGCGCCGAGGTCCTGGAAGGACAGCATCAGGTTGCGCACCAGCGGGTAGCCGAGCAGCACCAGGCCGGCCACGACGGCCGGCGTGACCAGCAGGTAGGGGACGAGTACGGCCGCGAGCGGGGTGCCGCGCCCGCCCCGCCGGGGGCGGGGCGCCGGCGGTGACGGCGTCGTCGTGTTCCCGCCGCCGGCGCCGCCGGGCACGCGGCCGCGTGGCGTCCGGGAGGGGGCCTTCACTCCCACTCCTTCGGAGTGCACTGCCATGGTTGGGTCCTCGCGGTCCTGGGGCCGCCGGTCGCGGCCTCGCGGGCGTCGTGCCGGTGACGCCGCCGGCGCCCGTGGGCTCGCACGGGGCCGGCGGCGTCACCGGGCGGGGTCATCCGGCGCTGGCGATGCGCTCGGTGATCTCGGCGCTGGCCTCCTCGCCGGCGGCCTGCGGGTCCTCGCCGTTGAGCACCTTGGTCATGTACTCCTTGACCGGGTTCGGCGAGGTCTCGACGGCGGCCCAGCCCTCCAGCATCGGGGTGATGTCACCGGCGGACGCCGCCTGCGACATGGCCTCGGCGAAGGCGTTGCCCTCCAGGGCGGAGTTGAGCGACTCGCGGTTGGGCAGGGCGCCGGTGGCGGCGGCGTACTCGCCCTGCCACTTGTCCGACATGGCGAGCTTCAGCCACTCCTCGGCGAGGTCGGCGTTCTGCGAGCGCAGCGGGATGGCGAGGTTGGAGCCGCCGAGGAAGACGTGGCCGGGCTGGTCGGCGGTCTTGCCGGGGATCGGGAAGAAGCCGAACCGCTCCTCCAGCGCGGGGTCGGCGGCGATGGCGCCGGCGTACTCCCAGCCGAGTCCGATCCAGGAGGCGACGCCGCCGTTCGGGATCACCTCGGTGGACTGCTGCGGGGTGGCCTCGTCGATGTCGGTGGGGGCGGTGGAGTAGGAGTGCAGCTCCTTGTAGAACTCCATGGCGGCCGCGGCCTCGGGGGTGTTCAGGGTGCCCTCGCCGGCGTCGTTGGCGAAGTCGCCGCCCTCGTCCCACAGGAAGCCGGCGTAGACGTACCAGCTCTGGCCGGGCAGGTAGATCGGCTGGACGTCGGGGTTGGACTCCTGGATCGCGGCCAGGCCGTCGAGCCACTCGTCGCGGGTGGTGGGCGCCTCGACGCCGGCCGCCTCGTAGACGGTCTTGTCGTAGATGACGACGCGGGCGGCGGCGTACCACGGGGCGGAGTAGGTGCCGCCGTCGTACTCGGTGGACTCGGCCATCGCGGCGTTCCACTCGTCGCCGCCGAGGTCGGCCTTGATGTCGGTCAGGTCGGTCAGGCCGCCGGTGGCGGCATAGCCGAGCGCCTGGGTGTTGCCGAGCTCGACGATGTCCGGCGGGTTGTCCTCGGACAGGGCGGTGGTGATCCGCTCCTGGATGCCGTTCCACTGCTGGACCTGCGCGTCCACCGTCACGCCGGGGTGCGCGGCCTCGAACTCCTCGGTGATCCCGGTCAGCCACTCCTCGGGGGCGGAGCCGTCCATGTACCAGATGGTGAGGGTCTGCTCCTCGCCCGCCGCGCCGCCGGCGCCGGCGGTGTCGGCCGGTTCGTCCCCGCCGCCGCCACAGGCCGTCAGGGTCGTCAGCGCGGCGGCCAGGCCGAGCGCCACGATGTGCCGTTGCTTCACGCGATCCTCCTCGGATGCCCACTACCCGCCTCGAACGCCCCGCCCGGCAGGGCAGGAGGCAGTCCCCCGAGAGGCCGGGGCTCGGAATCTATGTCATTGGTTTAGACCAATGCGAGGACATTGGCACGGACCAAATGGGTCGTCAAGGGGTCCCCGGAGCAGGTCAGCGTTCGTTACCAGACCGACACCGCCCCGAATCGCGACGCCCCGGCACGGGCCCCGGCGGGGAGCGAATCCGCACCACACCCCCACCTCGTGCCACCATGTGGGCAACGGACATCAGGAGGAGCGGTGGCTACGGGGCAGACGGCGGGCGCGGCCGAACGCGTGCGGGACAGCGAGGGCGCCGAGGAGACGCCGGCCACCCGCCAGGCACGGGTGCCCAAGTACTACGGCCTGAAGCGGCACCTGCTGGAGATGACCCGCACCCTGCCCGCCGGCTCCCCCGTGCCGCCGGAGCGGGCGCTCGCCGCCGAGTTCGACACCTCCCGCACCACCGTCCGGCAGGCGCTCCAGGAACTGGTCGTCGAGGGCCGGCTGGAACGCATCCAGGGCAAGGGCACCTTCGTCGCCAAGCCCAAGGTGGCCCAGGCCCTGCAGCTCACCTCCTACACCGAGGACATGCGCGCCCAGGGCCTGGAGCCCACCTCGCGCCTCCTGGAGGTCGGCTACGTGCCCGCCGACGACCGGCTGGCCGAGCGCCTCGACATCCGGCCGGGCGGCCGGGTGCTGCGCATCGAACGGCTGCGGCTGGCCAACTCCGAGCCCATGGCCATCGAGACCACCCACCTCTCGGCCCGGCGCTTCCCCGCGCTGCGCCGCAACCTGCTCAAGCACAACTCGCTGTACGCGGCCCTCGCCGAGGTCTACGGCGTGCACCTGGCGGAGGCCGAGGAGGTCATCGAGACCTCGCTGGCCACCCCGCGGGAGGCCGGGCTGCTCGGCACCGACGTCGGCCTGCCGATGCTGCTGCTGTCCCGGCACAGCATCTCCACCGACGGCGAGCCGGTGGAGTGGGTGCGCTCGGTCTACCGCGGCGACCGCTACAAGTTCGTCGCCCGCCTGAAGCGGCCGGGCGCCGGCGAGCCCACCGGCTGACCCACGCGCCGACGCCCCGAACCGTTTCGTCGCCGCCTACCCATTGCCTGATCCGCCACCACGGACGGAACATCTCTGGGTCGCTCGCCGGGCAGGCTCCCGGCGTGCCACGAGTTCGTCGAAGCAGACGAGGGGAAGGCGACGCCGTGAACCGAATGACTCCACGGTCCATCCTGGTGTGGACGGCCGTGGCCCTGGTCGGGGCGGCCGGCTGGGCGATGCTGGCGCTCTACCGCGGTGAGGAGATATCCGCCGCCTGGGTCCTGGCCGCGGCCCTCGGCTCCTACGCGATCGCCTACCGCTTCTACGCCCGCTTCATCGCCCGCCGGGTGCTCCGGGTCGACGCCCGCCGCGCCACCCCGGCCGAGCGGCTGAACGACGGGGTGGACTTCCACCCCACCGACCGCCGGGTGCTGCTCGGCCACCACTTCGCCGCCATCGCCGGCGCCGGCCCGCTGGTCGGCCCGGTGCTCGCCGCCCAGATGGGATACCTGCCCGGCACGATCTGGATCGTCTTCGGCGTCATCTTCGCCGGCGCCGTGCAGGACATGGTGGTGCTGTTCTTCTCGATGCGCCGGGACGGCCGCAGCCTCGGCCAGATGGCCCGCGACGAGATCGGCCCGGTCGGCGGAGCGGCGGCGCTCCTCGCCGTCTTCGCCATCATGATCATCCTGCTGGCGGTGCTGGCCCTGGTGGTGGTCAACGCCCTGTCGCACTCCCCGTGGGGCGTGTTCTCCATCGCCATGACGCTGCCCATCGCGCTCTTCATGGGCTGCTACCTGCGCTGGCTGCGCCCCGGCCAGGTCATCGAGACCTCGCTGATCGGCGCCGTGCTGCTGATCCTCGCCATCGTCGCCGGCGGCTGGGTCGCCGACTCCCCGATGGCCGACGCCTGGACGCTCAGCCCGCAGACCCTGGTGATCTGCCTGGTGGTGTACGGCTTCGTCGCCTCGGTGCTGCCGGTGTGGCTGCTGCTCGCCCCGCGCGACTACCTGTCCACCTTCATGAAGATCGGCACCATCGGCCTGCTGGCCGTCGGCACCCTGCTGGTGCTGCCCGGCCTGCGCAACGACGCGATCAGCGACTTCGCCTCGCGCGGCGACGGCCCGGTCTTCGCCGGCTCGCTCTTCCCGTTCGTCTTCATCACCATCGCCTGCGGCGCGCTCTCCGGCTTCCACGCGCTGATCTCCTCCGGCACCACCCCGAAGATGATCGAGAAGGAGACGCAAGTCCCGCTGATCGGCTACGGCGCCATGCTCATGGAGTCGTTCGTGGCGATCATGGCGCTGATCGCGGCCTCCGTCCTCGACCCCGGCCTGTACTTCGCGATGAACGCGCCGGCCTCCGCGCTCGGCGACAGCCTCCAGTCCGCCTCCGAGGCGGTCGCCGCCTGGGGCTTCACCATCACCCCGGACCAGCTCGCCGCGGCGGCGGCCGCGGTGGAGGAGGAGTCGCTGATCGCCCGCACCGGCGGCGCGCCCACCCTGGCCGTCGGCATGTCAGAGATCTTCTCCCAGGTCATCGGCGGCGAGGGGATGCGGGCCTTCTGGTACCACTTCGCCATCATGTTCGAGGCCCTGTTCATCCTGACCACGGTGGACGCCGGCACCCGGGTCGGCCGGTTCATGCTCCAGGACACCCTGGGCAACATCTACAAGCCGCTGGGCCGGGTCGGCTGGAAGCCCGGGCTGTGGGCGACCAGCGCCGTGGTGGTGCTGGCCTGGGGCTACTTCCTGTGGGTCGGGGTGAACGACCCGCTCGGCGGCATCAACCAGCTCTTCCCGCTCTTCGGCATCGCCAACCAGCTGCTCGCCGCCGTGGCGCTGACCGTCGCCACCACGCTGCTGGTCAAGTCCGGCCGGCTGCGCTGGGCCTGGGTCACCGGCGTGCCGCTGGCCTGGGACGTCGCCGTCACCCTCACCGCCAGCTGGCAGAAGGTGTTCTCCGCCGACCCCAAGCTCGGCTTCTTCGCCCAGCGCGACCGCTACCAGGACGCCCTCGACCGCGGCGAACTGCTCGCCCCCGCCAAGTCGGTGGAGGACATGCGGACGATCGTCACCAACTCCACGGTGGACGGCGTCCTGTCCGCCGTCTTCGCCCTGCTGATCATCGTGGTGATCGCCGACGCCGCCCGGGTCTGCGTCCGGGCGGTCCGCCAGGGCCCGGACGCCGCGCCGCTGAAGGAGGCGCCGTACGTGGAGTCCACCCTGGTGGCCCCGGCCGGCCTGATCGCCACCCGCGCGGAGCGGGCCGAACTGGCGGCGGTGGGCGCCGCCGGCGGACCGGCCCCGGCCGGCGCACCCGGGCGGGCGTCCGGCGACCCCGGCGAGCGGACCGGAGCCGGCCGGTGAACGCCGCCCTGACCCGGATCGGCGCGGGAGCGCGCTGGCTGCTCTGGGCGCTGCGGGAGGCGTCCGGGGAGAACCGCTACGCCCGCTACGCGGCCCGGGCCCGCGCCACCGGCGGCGAGGACGCCCGGATCCTCACCCGCGCGGAGTTCGAGCGCCACCGGATCGCCGAGCAGGAGGCCGACCCGCGCGGCAACTTCCGCTGCTGCTGACCCGCCCCCTTCCATCCGCCCTCCACCGTCCCCAGCACCGTCCCCCACCGCTCCCATCGCCGGCCCGTCCCCGAACCGCCGGGGCCGGGCCGGCGGCGGTAGTGTGGTGATCATGGCCTTCGGCAGCACTCCCCTCGCCTCCCCCTGAGCCGGTCGGCGAGCGCGGCGGCGATCCCCCTCCGGGCGCGACCAGCGGGTGCGCAGCGCACCCCCGCGCCGCCGCCGCTCCGGCACGCCCGCCGCCGGCGGGTGGCCCGTTCCCTCCCGAACGCCACCCCCGCCCGCGCGCCCACCCCGGCGCCCGAACCCGGCTGGCCCGGCGCGCCGACGACCGACGTTGCGACCACCACCGACCACGCGGCCCACCGGCCGCCGAGGGACGACCATGCCCGAACGCCACCCGGGTCCGGGGACCCACGCCCCGCGCCGGCCACTGGCGCACCCGCCCCTGCTCGACCTGCTCCGCTGCCCGCTGTGCCACGACCCCCTCGAAGCCGGGGGCGGATCGCTGCGCTGCCGGACGCGCCACCACACCTTCGACATCGCCCGCCAGGGCTACGTCAGTCTGCTGACCGGCGACATGCGCACCGGCAGCGCCGACACCGCGCCGATGGTGGCGGCCAGGACCGCCTTCCTGACGGCCGGCCACTACGCCCCGCTGGCCCGCGCCCTCGCCGAACTCGCCCCGCGACTGTGCCCACCGGACGGCGTCGTCCTGGACGCCGGCACCGGCACCGGCTACTACCTCGCGGCCGTCCTGGACGCGCTCCCCGGGGCCCACGGCCTCGGGCTGGACGCCTCCAAGCACGCCCTGCGGCAGGCGGCCCGCGCCCACCCGCGCGCCGGCGCCGCCGCCTGGGACCTGTGGCGGCCCTTCCCGGTGCGCGGCGGCGCCGCGCACCTGCTGCTCAACGTCTTCGCCCCGCGCAACGGGGCCGAGTTCCACCGGGTGCTGCGCGCCGACGGCCACCTGCTGGTGGTCACCCCCACCCCGCGCCACCTGGCCGAGGTGCGGGAGCAGGTCGGCGGCGTGTCCGTCGACGCGGACAAGGAGCGCCGGCTGGACGACGCGCTGGCCGAGCACTTCCGGCGGGAGCACGTCGAGGACCTGGAGTACCCGATCCGCCTGGACGCGGCGGCGGTGCGGGACGCGGTCGCCATGGGGCCGACCGCCCGTCACCTGGGCTCGCCGGAGGAACTGCGGCGGCGCACCGCCCACCTCGCCGATCCGCTGCCGGTGACCGCCTCGTTCCGGCTGTCCCACTTCCGGCCCCGGCGGCCCCCGGCCGACCGCTCGGTCCGCTGACCACGCCCCCCGCCGCCGGGCGCGGGCGCCCCCGGGCGATCCCCGGATGATCCGGGCGACCGGGGGAGCGCCGGAAGCACCTTGTCACCACTCGTACGGGTGACCGAGGATGGCTGGGCGGCGGCACCCGCGACGCCGAGCGAAGGGGTGGGGGCATGACGGCCGAACTGGAGACGACTGTGGCGCCGGCGGCGGCCGTGACGGAGCTGGTCCAGCCGGCACCGCTGCCCGCGGCCCCGACCGGCATCCCGCACCCCCGGCCCTGCCCGGCCGAACTGTCCGCCGTCCGGCACGCCGAGTCCACCGCCAACGTCGCCTACGACCTCGCCGAGGCCACCGGCTCCCGGGACACCGGCATCACCCAGCGGGACGCCGACATCGAACTGAGCCCGCTGGGGCGCCGACAGGCCGCCGCCTTCGGCCGGCGGCTGGCCGCCCTCGGCGAGGAGGAGTTCCCCGACGTGGTGATCTGCTCCCCCTACCGGCGCACCCGGCAGACCGCCCGGATCGCCCTGGCCGAGGTCGCCGCCGCGGGGCGGCCACTGCCGGAGCAGCACGAGGACGAGCGGCTGCGGGAACAGGAGTACGGGCTGTGGTGCGGCGTCTCCTGGCGCCGGCTGCGGGAGGAGCACCCGCGCGAGTGGGCGCACTACCAGCGCGTCGGCGACTTCTACTTCCGGCCGCCGGGTGGCGAGTCCTACCCGGACGTCGCCCTGCGGCTGCGCGGCCTGCTGGCCGACGTGCACCGCGAGTACGCCGGCCGACGGGTCCTGCTGGTCAGTCACGGCACCGCCATCTTCCTCCTGCGGTACGTGATCGACGGTCTGGACGAGGAGCGGCTGATGGAGCTGCGCCGGACCCACGGTTGGATCTCCAACACCGGCCTGACCCGCTGGCTCCCCGACGCGGGCGGACGCCTGCGCCTGGCCGGCTACAACCTCACCGAGCACCTGGCCGACCTGTCCGCGTCCGACTGACCGCCACTCACCGGTCCACGCGCGTCCGAGAATCTGCCTGACGTCGCGTCCCACCGGGCTGGACCACCGAGTGCCCGCCGAATTCGCTTTCACCGGCTCCGACCGCCGTGGCGCACCGGGTAATCCATTCGCCTTCGCCGAGTTGCGGGAGAAAACGGCGGCCGGCCACCCCGGGGCAATGCGCGGCACCCGCCCGCCGCCGGTCATTTGACGCCCCGATGGGCCCTGACCAGGACTTCCGGATGCCGCCGAACGTGCGGCGACCATTCAGGTGGAATCCGGTCGCGCATCTCAATCCCGACCCGATCCCGGCCGAAACGGCTTGTGCGGGAATTGTTCCGCCACAGTCAGGATCAATTGGAGGGTCGGATGGCTCCCGAAGGCAAGATCAAGTCGCCGCACCAGAAGCGCGCTCGGAACCGCCGCCGGGTCGCGGCCGGCGTCGTCGCGCCGCTGACGCTGGCTTTCGTCGGCATGGCGGACCCCGCCGCGGCTCTCACCCGGAACGCCGGCGCGGTGGACAGCTACAACTTCCTCACCGACCTGATCGTCCTGGACCTCTTCGGCGGCGACAAGGGGGACGGGAAGAAGGAGGAGCCCAAGAAGGAGGAGCCGCCCAAGAACGGCAACGGCGGGAACGGCGGCAACGGCGACGTCGTCTGCGGCGTGGACGTGGACAACGCCAGCCAGGGCGAGCGGAGCTGGATCGCCGTGATCGAGGACGACGAGGTGTACGTCGGCGTCCGCCGGGTCAACCAGGACGACGTCGACGAGTACGTCTGGGACTCCGCCACCGACGACAACGCGAACTCGCCGAGCAACGTCTGCGGCATCGGCGTGTTCGCCGCCGGCCCGGGACAGCCCCCGGGTGTCCAGGCCACCGTCGTGGTGGTCACCGAGGACGGCGAGCTGTTCGAGACCACCTGCACCCAGGGGGTCGCCATGGGCGGAAACACCACCATCACCTGTGACGCCCCGTGGGCGAACGTCAACGAGCCCGTCTGATCCTCGCACCCCGCGGATCCAGGACCCACGCGGAGGGCCGCGGGTCACCTCGGTGACCCGCGGCCCTCCGCGTTCCGCCGGGGCGGACGGCTAGCGCGGCGGGCCCGCGGCCAGGAAGGCGTCCACCTCCTCGGGCGGGGTGTCGATCCAGGCCGGCTGGTCGATCAGCCAGGTGGCCCCGGCCCGCTCGTACTCCTGGGCCGAGTGGTCGAAGTGGCGGCCGACCACCACCTCGAAGCCCCGCTCCTCGGCCGGCGTGCCGGCCAGTTCGGCGACCAGCTCCCGCACGCCCTCCGGCGGCAGCGCCTCGGCCCGCGCGTCCAGCGCGAACACACCATCGCCCCAGGTCAGCGCCCTCCGGAAGGGGCGGCGGTTCGGCCAGGTGGTGGCCACCCACAGCGGCGGGCGCGGCTGCTGGAGCGCCGCCGGGGCGAGGTGCGCGTCCACCCGGAACCGCGGCCCGTCGTGCCCGACCGGCTGGCCGCGCAGCAGGGCGTCCACGATCGGCAGGGCCTCGTCCAGGACGTCGGCCCGCGCCCGGGCACCCAGCGTCTCGCCGAACGCGGCGAACTCCTCCTGCTCGGGGCTGCCGAGGCCCACGCCGGCCACGACCCGACCGCCGCTCAGGTGGTCCAGGGTGACGATCTCCTTGGCCAGCTTCCACGGCCGCCGGCGTGCCAGCGGGGTGACCAGCACGCCGATCCGGATCCGCGAGGTGGCGCCGGCCACCGCGCCCAGCACCACCCACGGGTCGTAGAGCGCGGGACGGGTGGCGGGGTCCAGGTTGAGGTGGTCCCAGAGGAAGAAGCCGTCCCATCCGTGCTGCTCGGCCAGGACGGCCTTGGCCACCAGGTCCTGGCACCGCCCGGCGTTGGGCAGGCTGACTCCGAATCGCATGTGCTCTCCTTCACGGGTTCCCCGCGAGTCTGCGGCAGCACACGCCACGGCGCCAGAACGTTTCGCCACCCCGCCCCGCCCGGCCACCACCCCCGGCCGGGTTCGGCTCAGCGGGAGTAGTAGCGCTGGCCGGCCTCCCGCATGCCGGCCCGGACCTCCTCCAGGTTCATCACCGGAGTCATCTCGATCCTGGCGCGCATCGTCGAGAAGAACGGTTCGGCGATCACCGGGATCCGCGCCGGGTCCTCCAGGTCGAACACGAAGAAGGAGGTCCGCATGCCGCCCGCCGGGCCGAAGTAGGCGGCCTCCGGCCGCATCAGCTCCACCATCGACTCCAGCGTCCGCGGCAGCGTGCCGTCACGGAACGCGGCGGTGCCGGCCTCGGCGTCGATGTTGACCGTGAGCAGGGTTCGCACGGGGGCACGCTCCTTCGGTGACGCCGCGCCCCGCGCGACGACTGCGACGGAGCTGTCCGGCTACTCCCCCATGCTGCGCGCCGGTGCCGCCGGCCGCCCCCGCGCCTGCTGCCAACGGGGGGCGGGCCTCCCCCGGACGGCTCAGGACGACGCGTCGGCCTTCGCCAGGTGCTCCTCCATCTGCCGCAGGGCGCTGCGCCGCCCCCGCTTGGAGAGCCGGTCGATGTAGAGGTAGCCGTTCAGGTGGTCGGTCTCGTGCTGGAGGCAGCGGGAGAAGTAGCCGGTGCCCTCCACGACGATCTCGCGGCCGTCGCGGTCCTGGCCGCGCACCACCGCGTAGTCCGGTCGGGCCAGGTCCTCGTAGGCGCCGGGCACGGACAGACAGCCCTCGGGCGCCTCGTCGAGCCGCCGCCGGGACGGGTCGAGCTCCTCCAGCACCGGGTTGACGACGTGGCCGACGTGCCGCACGCCCTCGTCGTCCGGGCAGTCGTAGACGAAGACCGCCGCGTCCACGCCGATCTGGTTGGCGGCCAGGCCCACCCCGTCGGCCGCGTACATGCTGGCGAACATGTCGTCGATGAGCGCGCTCAGCTCCGCGTCGAAGGCGGTCACCCGCCGGCACGGCCGGTGCAGCACCGGCTCGCCGACCCGGGTGATCGGCCGGGCGGTGCCCCGCGCGGCCTCCGGCGCGGGCTCGGGCCGCTCGGCCTGCCGGGCCTCGGTGGCCGCCTCGGAGACCTCGAAGGTCCGCGAGGTCTCCGACTCCCCCGTGGCATCCGTCCCGCCCACCGCCTGGTCCCGCGCGTCCGCCATCTTCCGCCGCTTCTCTCTCACCGTCCGACTACCGGCCCCAGACTACGTCCCGCCCGCTCAGCACACCTCTTCGAGGTCCCGGTAGTCCCGGGTGTCCGGCGAGGCCGCGACCCACTCGTCGAGCAGCTGGGCCACCAGGGCCTGCGGCGCGGCCACGCCGTACTCGCGCTCCACCAGCCAGGCGCCGGCCGGCGCCCGCCCGGCCGACGGCCCGAGGTGGCCGTGGTCGTGCGGATCCTGCGGTTCGATGACGCCGTCGTCGGTCTGGATGCGGCTCTCCGAGCAGTCCCGGCACAGCAGCCGCACCGAGGAGGTCCAGTCCTCGGCGGCGTAGCCGGCGGCGGCCACCGCCTCCTCCAGTTCGTCGCGGTCCTCCGGGGTGGCCGCCTGGAGCACCACCACGAACGTCGGCACCGGCGAGGGCGCCCACAGCTCGATCTCGTCGAAGACCGGGTAGCCGATGCCGTCGGTGACCCGCTCGCCGTTGGGCACGCCGTCGTGCAGCACCACCTCGCCCCAGCGCCGCCCGGAGGACGGCAGCGGGATGGAGAGCACCTCCACCCTGGCCGGATCCAGCCGCCGCCCCCACACCACCTCGGACTCGCCCTGCGGGGAGAGCCGCACCGGGGTGGAGCCGAGCGGGTGGTCCACCGGGCCGTCCCCGGAGGCGACCTTGAGCCCGTACGCCTGCCAGGCACGCCGGGCCAGCGGCCAGTCCTGCAGGGCGGTGGCGCAGATGCCCAGGTTCCACCAGTCCGGCGCGCCGCGGTCGCGGCCGAGCAGCGCCACGGCGCGCAGCCCGGCGGCCCGGGCCTGCTCCCAGTCACGGCGGAACTTGTGCAGCAGGGCCAGGTTGAACCAGGAGTCCGACAGCCACGGTTCCAGGTCGGCGGCGCGCAGCAGCAGCGGGCCCGCCTCGTCGAGTCGTCCGCTGTCGATCAGCTCGAACGCCTCGTTGGTGGTCCGTCGCCAGGTCGTGGAGGGCCGGTGCCGCTCTTTGCTGAAGAATCTCACCATCTTCGCCCGTTGCTCGTCGGTTCCGGCACCCGTGGTCCGGGGACGGGTCTTCCGGCGGCGTATTGGTCCGCTCGTGCGTATCCTGCCGCACCCGGGCGGCGGAATAACGTCCCCTGATCGACAAATCGTCGCCCGGCCGGAGCCACGGCCGGGCGCACGTGGGGGATCAGGCCGCTCAGCGCTCCAGCAGGCGGCACAGGGAGCGCACCACGCGCGGGTCGTACGCCGTCCCCGCGCCCTGGTGCAGGTGCCGGAGCGCCTCGCCGGCGGGGGCGCCCGTCCGGAGCGCCCCGTCCGGCGCCCCGCCCGGCGCCCCGCCCTCGGCCGGTGCCCCGCCCGGAGCGCGCCCGTCGGCGGCCCCGCCCGGCCCGGTGCGGGCCGGCGGGGCGCCGCGGAGGTCCTCGTAGGCGTTGGCCACCCGCAGGATCCGGGCGGCCAGCGGCGGGCAGGTGCCGCCGATCACCGGCAGCCACGGGTCGGCCTGACGGGCGACGATCTCGGCCACCTCGGCGCCCAGTTCGGTGCGGCGGATCACGTCCGCCCCGGCCGCGGCGATGGCCCGCCGCACCCGTTCGGGCAGGTCCACGGTGGCACCGCCGGGCACCGGTTCGGGCAGCGAGAGCTGCCCGAGGTCGTGCAGCAGCGCGGCGTGCCGCAGCCGGGTCAGCTCCCGCCCGCCCAGTCCGAGGTCGCGGCCGAGGACGTCGGCCAGGTCGGCGACGCGCACGGCGTGTCCGGGGCGGGTGCATCCGGCGAGGTCGGTGGCGCGGGAGAGCGACAGCACGGTCTGCGCGACGGTGGCCCGCACCGCGGCCACCCGGCGGAAGCTCAGCTGGGTCACCACCAGCGGGAGGGTCAGCAGCGGCACCGCCCACAGCCCCATCACGCCGGTGGCCAGGGCGGTCACCATGCCGCTCGCGCCGACGGCCGCGCCGATCCCGGTCATCGCGCCGATCCGGTCGCGCAGCAGCGGCCACAGCGGCCAGCCGTGCCGCAGCGCCGTCTGCACGGCGGCGAGGAAGGCGTCCACCAGCCCGCCGAGCAGCGCGATGGCGCCGGCGGCGACGACCGGCAGGGCCATGGAGCGCGGGGTCACCCCGCTGGGGGTGAGCGCGAAGTGGGTGAGCAGCAGCGGGCGGGCGGCGGCCGCCACCACGGTGACCCAGAGGGTCTGCCGCAGCACGTCGTCCAGCGCGGGCGGGTCGCCGCGCAGGGCCCGGGGCAGGGCGCCGAGCAGCACCGCGACCGAGCACACGGCCACGGTCTGGAAGACGCCGTGCTGGCTCGCCTCGCCCCCGACGCCGCCGAGCAGCGCGTACCCGAGCATGCCGGCGGTGGCGATCGGGGTGGTGATGTGGTCCTCCGGCGGCTGCCACGGCGCTGCCGCCGCCGGGCCGGTGCCGGCCGCCGAGCGGGCGCGGCCGCCGGGAGGGGCGGGCCGGCGGCGTCCGGTGAGGCGGCGCAGCAGCCCGGTCAGCGGCCGGCCGCCGATCGCCGGGGCGGTCGGGCAGGGGGCGTCGGAGCTCCAGCCGTCCGGACGGCCGCCATCCGGTCGGGCGCCGTCCGGATGACGGCCGTCCGGGAGGGAACCGGCCCACCACGTGCCGGTCGGTCTCGGACCGCCGGTCGTGCGCAGCGCGGTTCCCACGGCGATCAGGGCGCCGAAGGCCAGCGCGACGCCGGGCCGGGCCAGCGGCTCGCGCAGGGTGGCGGCGAGCGAGACCAGCAGCACGGCGCCGGCCAGCAGGCGGAGGGCGGGGCGGACGGCGCGGGCCGGCGCGGGGAGTCTGGAGGGACCGACGGCCCCGGCGGCGGTCACCGGCGCCCGCCGTGGTCGCCGGCCGGCGGCGGGCGGTCGGCGGAGCCGCCGACCGGGGCGGCGGCCCCGGGGCGACCCTGCTCGGGTATCGGCGGCGCCTGGTCGGCCGGCGGCGCGCAGCCCGGGCAGCCGCCGGCGAACTCCGCGGCGGCCGTCACCGGGGCGGTGCCCGGGGAGGCGCCGGCCGGCGCCTGCCCGGTGGTCATCGGCCCGGCCGGGTCGGCGGGGCGGGGTGGCGGTGCGATGGCGGGCAGGAGTTCCGCGGCCGGCACGCCGTCCCAGCCCTGCCGGGCCAGCGCCCGCACCAGGGCGTCCACCATCCGCGGGTCGAACTGCGTGCCGGCGCAGCGCCGCAGTTCCGCGACGGCCGCCGCGGCCGGTCGGGCGCCGCGGTAGGAGCGGGTGGAGGTCATCGCGTCGAAGGAGTCGGCGACGGCGATGACCCGGGCGAACTCCGGGACCTCGCCGCCGCGCAGCCCGAGCGGGTAGCCGCTGCCGTCCATCCGCTCGTGGTGGTGGAGGATGCCGGCGCGCGCCTCGGCGAGGAAGTCGATGCCGGAGACGATCTCGTCGCCGTACTCCGGGTGCAGGCGCACCACCCGCTGTTCCTCCGGGGTGAGCGGGCCGTTCTTGCGCAGCAGCCCGGTGGGCACGCAGATCTTGCCGATGTCGTGGAGCACGCCGGCGTGGTGCAGCGCGGTGACCCGTTCCTGGGGCATGCCGAGTTCGTGGGCGATCATCACGGCGGCCCGGCCGACCCGTTCGCTGTGCCCCCGGGTGTAGTGGTCCTTGATCTCCACCGCCTTGACCAGTGCCTGCACGGTGGCGGCGTGCGCGGCGCGCTCCCGGTGGGACTGCGCCAGCGCCCAGCCCGCGACGTACAGCGGCAGCAGGGTGAGCAGCACCGCGTAGGCGCCGAACGGCCCGCGCCACAGCACCGCCATGGTCAGGCCGACGGCGCCGTGCACCAGGTACGGCAACGCGGTGCGGCCGGCCACGTCGAGCCAGGCGGTGCGCGGGGCGCGGTGCTCGGCGGCGACCAGGATCGCTCCCACCAGAACGGCGTTGACCAGGCAGAACACCGCGGTGGCGGCGAGCGCCGGGAGCAGCACGGCGGGGAAGTCGGCGGCGTCGAGCAGCGCCGGGCCGTCCAGGTGGTGGAAGGCGACGGCGGCGCAGAAGGCGCACACGGCCAGTTGGGCGGCGTTCCACACGCGCTTGGCGGTGCGCGGCGCGCTGGTGGCCTGGAGCAGCGCGCCGGGGATGGCGACGGCCGCCGCCGCGTTGGCCGGCAGCAGCAGCGCGGCGGCGAGCAGCACCGGGAAGAACACGCCGTCGCCCGCCGGTTCGGCGTCGCGGCGCCCCGTTCGGGAGGCCGGCCACACCTGGGCGCACAGGACGTAGCCGCAGTTGAAGGCGACCAGCACGGCGAGGGCGAACCAGTCGACCCGGGGCGCGCCGCCGATCGCCGCCGCCGGCACGTCGAGCGCGTGGGCGGCGCTGAGCGCGAGCGGGACGAGCAGCAGCGCGGCGGCGAGGGTCACCAGTGCCACGTAGCACCGGGCGGCGAAGGGCAGGGTGCGCATCGCGCCTCCAACGAAGCCTGGTCCACACGGCACCCAGGGGGACGGATGGGACGCCGCACGCCGGAACGTTCCGTCAGACGTCGTGGGACGCTTGGCGGTTGCCGTTTCCCCAGGTTCTCATGAGGGCGCGACTCGGCGCATCACGCTGTCCGAAAAAGGTGCATACCAGGCACGACCCGCCGATAAGCGGCCCCGCCCGATCACCGCGCGCTCACCGCGCGATCAGTCGACGATCACGGCCGGCGGCCTGCCACCGCGGCCGGCGGCCACTGCGGCAGGCCGGCCGTCAGGTCTGCTCCCGGCGCTCCCGGCGGATCGTCTCCAGCCGCCGCAGCACCTTCTCCCGCAGGTCCACCGGCACCTCGTCACAGCCGCAGGAGCGGCGCACCAGGGTCTTCACCACCTGCTCCAGGCCGTACGTCTCCAGGCAGGGCGAGCACTCGTCGATGTGCTGCCGCATCCGGGCGTAGTCGCCCTGCGGCATCTCGTTGTCGAGGAACTCGTAGAGGTGGTCGATGACGTCCCGGCAGTGCGTCCCGTCGCTCGTCGTCGGCTCGGCCGCCTTCGGCTCCGCCGTCTTCGGCTGCGAGCCGCCGGCCGGCGGCTCCACCGCCGCCGCCTCCGCCCGCTCCGCGGTCGGGGACGGCTCGACGGCCCGCGGCTCCACGGCGGCCTGCTCCACGGTCGGCGTGTGGCCGAGCGCGGTACCCCCGGGGGTGCTGGTGATGTCCTTCTTGGTGCTCATGCGCCCGAGCCCTTCCGCTGGTCCCCTGCCGCCGCCGCCACCGGCTCGGTGGAGGGCAGCAGCCCGCGCTCCCGTGCGTAGTCCTCCAGCAGCTCCCGGAGCTGACGGCGCCCGCGGTGCAGCCTGGACATCACCGTACCGATCGGTGTGCCCATGATGTCCGCGATCTCCTTGTACGCGAACCCCTCGACATCGGCGAGGTACACCGCGATGCGGAAGTCCTCCGGGATGGCCTGCAGGGCCTCCTTGACGTCGGAGTCGGGCAGGTGGTCGAGGGCCTGCGCCTCCGCCGAACGCAGACCGGTCGACATGTGCGACTCGGCGCGCGCCAGCTGCCAGTCCTCGATCTCCTCCGTGCCGCTGCGCTGCGGTTCCCGCTGCTTCTTGCGGTAGGAGTTGATGTAGGTGTTGGTGAGGATCCGGTACAGCCAGGCCTTGAGGTTGGTGCCCTCGCGGAACTGGTGGAACGAGGCGTACGCCTTGGCGAACGTCTCCTGGAGGAGGTCCTCGGCGTCGGCCGGGTTGCGGGTCATCCGCATGGCCGCCGAGTACATCTGGTCCAGGTGTTCCAGCGCGTCCCGCTCGAACCGCGCGTTGCGCTCCTCGGACGTCTCGGCGATCGACGCCGCCCGCTCGGCCTCCGCGCCGTCGCCCGCGTCACTCGCGGACCGGTTCTCGGCCTGCTCGTCCGTGCCGCCGACCGGACCCACCTCCCTCAGCCCGGGCCCGCCACCCAGTGCGGCGGGATCCGAGTGGGAGGATATAGCGACTTCGGACATATCGCCCGCGGACCACTCCGCCCACGGCAGGTCGGCCGATAGCGGTCGGGTGGCTGGTCGCGTGCGGGTCAGCATCTGCGGTGCCTCCGGATCTGGACGCGGGCGGCCCGATCGGACCACCACGGTGACACCCTGCACAACGGCCGCGTCCCGCGCGCTATTCCCCGCCCCGCTCCCCCGCCGTCCACGGCCCCGCCGGCGCGCCCCTCGGCCCGCCGGGCGCCTTCAGAACAGCCGCTCCTCCACCACCGGCTCGATCAGCTCCGGCCCGTTGTTGCGCACGCTGTTCACCGCCGTGGACACCGGGTGCGCGGTGAGCAGGCCGGGATCGTCCGGCACCAGCAGCCCGCGCAGCTCCTCCGGATCGGTGCGGGTCGGGTCCAGCCACGCCTCCCAGCGGTCCGGCGCCAGCTCCAGCGGCATCCGCGGGTGGATCCGGCCCAGCTGGGCGCCCCGGCCCTCGGTGGGCGCGTCGGTGGTCAGGATCGTGCAGGTCCACAGCCAGGACCGCGGATCGTCCTTGGGCAGCTCCGGGTCGCGCCAGAACTCGTACAGCCCGGCGAACGCCAGCGGCCGGCCGTCCGCCCGGGAGATCCAGTACGGCTGCTTGCGGCCCGGCCCGCGCTTGGCGTCCGTCTGACCCGGCACCAGCCGGGCCTCCCACTCGTAGTAGCCGTCGGCCGGGATCAGGCAGCGGCGGGCCGCGAAGGCACGGCGGTACGCGGGCTTCTCGTGCACGCTCTCCGAGCGCGCGTTGAACATCCGCGCCCCCACCGAGACGTCCTTGGCCCACGACGGCACCAGCCCCCAGCGCAGCGGACGCAACTGCCGCACCGGCCGCCCGCCGGGCCCCCCGGACTCCTGGGTCGGGCGCTCCAGCACCGCCCAGACCGGCTTGGTGGGGGCGACGTTCCAGTCCCGCTCGGGAACCGGAACGGCCTGGTCGGCGTCGTCCACTAGGCGCTCCACCGCGAAGTGTTCGACCAGTTCGTCGGGAGCGCGCCCGGATGCGTAGCGTCCGCACATGGCGCCAGCTTAGTTGGCTCGCTCCGTCCCTCGACCCACTCGCCGGCGGGCCCCCGTAGCCTCGGGGCGCCGGGCCGGAGCGGACGGCCGGCACGAGCAGGAGGACACGAGCAGGAGGAGGAGCATGGACGCCGCCACCCTCGTCGACGTCTGGGAGCAGGTGATCGGCTCCCAGCCCGAGCCGCCCCGCTGGCTGGTGCTGGCCACCGGCGCGCTGGCGCTCACCCTGGTGCTCGTCCGGCCTGCCTGGCGGGTCATGCGCAACACCGCCACCATCGCCCACGAGGGCGGCCACGCGCTGGTCGCCGTGGCGAGCGGACGCCGGCTCGCCGGCATACGCCTGCACTCCGACACCTCCGGCCTGACCGTCTCCGCCGGCCGCCCGCACGGCGTCGGCATGGTGCTGACGACCGCCGCCGGCTACCCGGCGCCCTCCCTGCTCGGCCTCGGCGGCGCCTGGCTGCTGTACACCGACCACATCACCGCGCTGCTCTGGATCACCGTGGCGGCCCTGGCCGCGCTGCTGGTCATGGTGCGCAACGCCTACGGCGCGCTCTCCCTGGTGGTCACCGGCGGCGTCTGCTTCGCCGTCTCGTGGTTCGCGGACGCCGGGATCCAGGCGGCGTTCGCCTACCTCGCCGTGTGGTTCCTGCTGTTCGCGGGGGTGCGGCCGATCCTGGAGCTCCAGGGCCTGCGGCGGCAGGGGCGGGCGCCGGACTCCGACCCGGACCAGCTCGCCGGACTCACCGGCGTGCCGGCCGGGCTGTGGGTGGCGCTCTTCCTCGCCATCACCGCCGGCTGCCTGTTCACCGGCGGCGGCTGGCTGCTCCAGCTCGGCCGCTGACCCGCCCCGGCCCCACCCCGCCCCGCCCGTCGCACCGGGTGGCCCCGGCCGGAGGGCCGCCGACCGCCGTGGCCCGGCGGCGTGGTCGCGCACGCCGGCCGCCCAGCCCGGGCAAGTAGGCTTTCCCCATGCCCGACTCTCTGTGGACAGCCCCGCTCGCCGCCGGACCGGTCGACGCCACCGTCACCGTCCCCGGCTCCAAGTCGCTGACCAACCGCGCGCTGGTCCTGGCGGCGCTGGCCGCCGAGCCCGGCTACGTGCGCAAGCCGCTGCGCAGCCGCGACACCCTGCTGATGGCGGCGGCGCTGCGGTCCCTCGGGGTGGGCATCGAGGAGGTGCCGGGCTCCGCCCCCGGCGCCGGCGACGACTGGCGGGTGATCCCCGGGCAGCTGCGCGGGCCGGTCTCCGTGGACGTCGGCAACGCCGGCACGGTGATGCGCTTCCTCCCGCCGGTGGCCACCCTGGCCGACGGCCCGGTCTCCTTCGACGGCGACCCGCGCTCCCACGAGCGCCCCCTCGGCTCGGTGATCGAGGCGCTGCGCGCCCTCGGCGCCCGGATCGAGGACGACGGCCGCGGCGCGCTGCCGCTGACCGTGCACGGCACCGGCGGCCTCGACGGCGGCACGGTCACCGTGGACGCCTCCTCGTCCTCCCAGTTCGTCTCCGCCCTGCTGCTGTCCGGGCCGCGCTTCAACCGGGGCGTGGAGGTGCGCCACGCCGGCGGGCGGCTGCCCTCCCTGCCGCACATCCGGATGACCGTGGAGACGCTCCGCGCCGCCGGCGCCCGGGTGGACGCGCCGGAGGACGGCGGCGAGCCGGACGTGTGGCGGGTGGCCGCCGGCGCGCTGCTCGGCCGCGACGTCACCGTGGAGCCGGACCTGTCCAACGCCGCGCCGTTCCTGGCCGCCGCGCTGGTCACCGGCGGCCGCGTGGTCATCCCGGACTGGCCCGCCCGCACCACCCAGCCCGGCGACGACCTGAGGGAGATCTTCACCCGGATGGGCGGGTCCTGCGAGCTCACCGACGCCGGGCTGGTGTTCTCCGGCACCGGGCGGATCACCGGCATCGACGCCGACCTCGGCGACGTCGGCGAGCTGACCCCGGTCATCGCCGCCGTTGCCGCGCTGGCCGACTCGCCGTCCACCCTGCGCGGCATCGCCCACCTGCGGCTGCACGAGACCGACCGGCTGGCCGCGCTGGCCAAGGAGATCGGCGACCTCGGCGGCGAGGTGGCCGAGACCGAGGACGGGCTGCGGATCACCCCCCGCCGGCTGCGCGGCGGCGTCTTCCACACCTACGAGGACCACCGGCTGGCCACCGCCGCGGCCGTGCTCGGCCTGGTGGTGGAGGGCGTGCAGGTGGAGAACGTGGCCACCACCGCCAAGACCCTGCCGGACTTCCCCGGCCTGTGGACCTCCATGCTGGCCGGCGGTCCGGCCACCTCGAGCACGACGCCACCGGCGGGGGCAGGAGGGAACTGAGCGGGACCCGACGATGCGCCGCTACGACAGCTCCTCCGACGAGGACGACATCCGCGTCCGCCCGGGACGCCGGGGCTCCCGCCCCCGCACCCGGACCCGCCCCAAGCACGAGGACGCCGCCTTCGGCCACGTGCTCACCATCGACCGGGGGCGGCTGACCTGCCTGGTGGACGGCCGCGAGGTCGTCGCCATGAAGGCCAGGGAGCTCGGGCGCAAGGGCGTGGTGGTCGGCGACCAGGTGGCGCTCGTCGGCGACCTCAGCGGCGACGAGGGGACGCTGGCCCGCATCGTGCGGGTGGAGCCGCGCGCCTCCACCCTGCGCCGTACCGCGGACGACGACGACCCGTTCGAGCGGGTGATCGTGGCCAACGCCGACCAGCTGGCCATCGTGATCGCCCTGGCGGACCCGGAACCGCGGCCGCGGCTGATCGACCGCTGCCTGGTGGCGGCCTACGACGCCGGGCTGGAGCCGCTGCTGGTGCTCACCAAGGCGGATCTCGCGCCGGCCAAGCCGCTGCTGGACGTCTACGCCCCGCTGGGCGTGCGCCACGTGGTGACGGCGCACGGCCTGGACAGCGGGACGGGTTGGGACGCCGAGGACGGCGCCGTCCCGGACGGCGAGGCCACGGGCGGCGAGGCCGCGGAGGAGGACGGCCGGGTCACCGAGGCGGGCATGCGGGCCCTGCTGCGCGGACGGGTGACCGTCTTCGTCGGCCACTCCGGGGTGGGCAAGACGACGCTGGTCAACGCCCTGGTGCCGGGAAGGGCCCGGGCCACCGGCCGGGTCAACGCGGTCACCGGACGCGGACGGCACACCACCACCTCCGCGCTCGCCCTGCCGCTCGCGGAGGAGGCCGAGCGGGCCGGGGCGCCGGGCGACCCCGAGGGCGCCGGCTGGGTGATCGACACGCCCGGGGTGCGCTCCTTCGGCCTGGCCCACATCGATCCCTCGCGCGTGATCCACGCCTTCCCCGACCTGGAGGAGGGCACGGCGGACTGCCCCCGCGCGTGCAGCCACGACGAGCCGGACTGCGCCCTGGACGCCTGGGTGGCCGAGGGCCACGCCGACCCGGCCCGACTCCACTCGCTGCGCCGCCTGCTGGCCTCCCGCGAACGCCGCGAGGGCGATTGACCCCCGGGCGCCGGGCGAGCGCGGCCGAGCCCTCCACTGCCGGGGGGATGGGCGGGCGCGGCTGATCCCCCCACTGCGGGGCGGGCACGCACGGGCGGGGTGCCTGATCCCCCACTGCGGGCACGGGCACGGCCGGGGTGGCTGATCCCCCCCACTGCGCGGGCGGGGCGCGGCCGGGGGGACGGGCCGCGCCAATGCCGAGGCCGCGCCCGACGGGCCCTCAACCCCCCCTTGGGGGGCTTTCGGACCCCCTTCTTCAGGATTTCATGGGGCGATGACCGCCCGCAGCCACCCGCGCGCGTCCTGTGGACAACTCGGGATTGAGCCATGACAACTCCCGGGGAGCGGCCGGGAGGGCGGCAGCCGTCATCCCTTACAGCCGTGATCCCTCGTGGCGGTGATCCCTTAGGGTCGGGGCATGACTGCCACCTCCGACGGCTACCTGGACGACCTGCGGCTGGCCCACGTGCTGGCCGACACCGCCGACGCGGTCACCCTCGAACGCTTCCGGGCCCTCGACCTCACCGTCGAGACGAAGCCCGACATGACCCCGGTCAGCGACGCCGACCGCGCCGCCGAGGAGCTGATCCGGGGCGCGCTGTCCCGGGCCCGCCCGCGGGACGCCGTGGTCGGCGAGGAGTTCGGCAGTCAGGGCCGGGGGTCCCGCCGCTGGATCGTCGACCCGATCGACGGCACCAAGAACTACGTGCGCGGCGTCCCGGTGTGGGCCACCCTGATCGGGCTGGTGGACACCGGCCCGACCGGCCAGGAGGAGGTCGTGGTCGGCCTGGTCTCCGCCCCCGCGCTGGGCCGCCGCTGGTGGGCGGCGAAGGGCCTGGGCGCCTACACCGGGCGGTCGCTGACCTCCTCCAGCAGGATCTCGGTGTCCTCGGTCTCCTCGCTCGCCGACGCCTCCTTCGCCTTCTCCGAGGTCCCCGAGTGGGAGAAGGCGGGCAAGCTGGACGCCTTCCTGGACCTCGGCCGGGCGGTCTGGCGCACCCGCGGCTACGGCGACTTCTGGCCCTACATGATGGTCGCCGAGGGCGCGGTGGACATGGCCTCCGAGCCGGAGCTGGAGGTGTGGGACATGGCGCCGCTCGGCGTGATCGTCGAGGAGGCCGGCGGCCGGTTCACCGACCTGGCGGGCCGGCCGGGCCCGTGGGGCGGGAACGCCGCCGCCTCCAACGGCCTGCTCCACGACGAACTGCTGGGGTACCTGGGCGACTGACGCCCGTAACCCGGGCGCACCGCCCCGGGCAACCGGGCGCACGGCCCCGGGCAACCGCGCGCGGCCTGGCAACCGGGCGCGCGGCCCCGGGCGCCGCCTCCAGGCACACGACGGGGCCCCGGGTGGCGGATCGGAATCCGCCACCCGGGGCCCTGGACGTTCCCGGTCGGCCGCGGCGGCCGGACCGACCGCGGCGACCTGGCCGCCCGCGGTCAGTGCCGGCCGCTCAGCACCGGATCACAGACCGGCGCGGCGCTCCTTGACGGCCGCCTCCAGGCGGGCGCCGTACTCCTCGTCGGCCTGGCGGAAGTTGTTGATCGCCCGGGCGACGATGTCCTCGCGGTCCTTGGAGACACCGGCGATGGCGTTGGCCAGGTTGTTGATCAGGCGCGCCTTCTCCTCCTCCGACATCAGCCGGTAGAGGTTGCCCGCCTGCACGAAGTCGTTGTCCTCGGCGTGCAGCGGGGCGGCGTGGTTGCCCGCGGTGCCCTGGACCGGGATCTGCGCCCAGAGCCGCTCACCGGTCTGCGACGGGCCGCCGAAGCTGTTCGGCTCGTAGTTCTTGGCCCGGCCGTGCCGGCCGTCGTACATCGCGCCGTCCCGGCCGTGGGTCTTGGCGATGGTGGCGTGCGGCTGGTTCACCGGCAGGTGGTCGGCGTTGACGCCGACGCGGTAGCGGTGGGCGTCCGCGTAGGCGAACAGGCGGCCCTGGAGCATCTTGTCCGGGGACGGGCCGATGCCGGGCACGAAGTGCGCGGGGCTGAAGATCGCCTGCTCGACCTCGGCGAAGATGTTCTCCGGGTTGCGGTTGAGCTCCAGCTTGCCGATCTCGATCCGCGGGAAGTCCTTCTGGGACCACACCTTGGTGAGGTCGAAGGGGTTGAAGCGGTAGGTCTTGGCCTGCTCCGGCGTCATGATCTGCACGGAGACGGTCCAGGACGGGAACTCGCCGCGCTCGATGGCCTCGCGCAGGTCGCGCTGGTGGGAGTCCGGGTCCTTGCCGGCCAGCACGTCGGCTTCCTCGGCGGTGAGGTTCTTGATGCCCTGGTCGGTCTTGAAGTGGTACTTCACCCAGACGTAGTCGCCCTCGGCGTTCATCCACTGGTAGGTGTGGGAGCCGAAGCCGTCCATGTGGCGGTAGCTGGCCGGGATGCCGCGGTCGCCGTGCAGCCAGGTCACCTGGTGGGTGGACTCGGGCGACAGGCCCCAGAAGTCCCAGACGTTGTCCGCCTCCTGCGAGCCGGTGTACGGGTCGCGCTTCTGGGTGTGGATGAAGTCGGGGAACTTCGAGGCGTCCTTGATGAAGAACACCGGGGTGTTGTTGCCGACGAGGTCGTAGTTGCCCTCCTCGGTGTAGAACTTCACCGCGAAGCCGCGGGGGTCACGGACGGCGTCCGCCGAGCCCAGGCTGCCGGCCACGGTGGAGAAGCGCAGGAAGACCTCGGTCTGCTTGCCGATCTCCGACAGGAACTTGGCCTTGGTGTACTTCGTCACGTCACCGGTCACCGTGAACGTGCCGTAGGCCCCGGCGCCGCGGGCGTGCACCACGCGCTCCGGAATCCGCTCACGGTTGAAGTGGGCCAGCTTCTCGAACAGGTACTGGTCCTGGAAGAGGAGCGGGCCGCCGACGCCGGCGGTCTCGGTGTTCTGGTTGTCCGCGACCGGCGCGCCCGCCTCGGTGGTGAGCGTTCCGGACGCGTACTCGTCCTGGGCAGTCATGTAGACCTCATCGACTCTCGGGTGAGTGCTGGCGGGTGGACGCTGCCGGCGAGACCGGCCGACGACGCCGCAGCAGATACTACCTTGGACAAAGTCCAAGTCAACGCCACTCAGAGTGACACATAGCATCGAGATTTGGATTGAGTCCAAGTAGCGACAATGCTACCGTCATTTACATGACTGACCTGTTGGAGCGACTGCGCGCACGCGGATGGAGGCTGACCGCCCAGCGCCGCGTGATCGCGGAGGTGCTGGACGGCGAGCACGTGCACCTGACCGCGGACGAGGTACACGTCCGCGCCGTCGAGCGCCTCCCCGAGATCAGCCGCGCCACCGTCTACAACACCCTGGGCGAGATGGTCTCCCTGGGTGAGGTGATGGAGGTCGGTACGGACGGCCGCGCCAAGCGGTACGACCCCAACGCGCACCGCGCGCACCAGCACCTGGTCTGCTCCAGCTGCGGCCTGATCCGCGACGTCCACCCGGCCGGCGACCCGCTCAGCGCGCTGCCCGAGGGCGAGCGCTACGGCTTCCGGCTCTCCGACGTGGAGATCACCTACCGCGGCATCTGCCCCGGGTGCGCCGGCGGCGGGTGACCAGCCCGTCGGCGGGTGACCAGTCCACCCGCCGACCGGCTGACCGCACCGGTCACGCCGACCGGGTGATCTCCGCCCGGAGCACCTCCAGCAGACGACCGGCCCGCTCGGCGACCTCCGCCGGGCCGGCGTCGGTGGCACGGACGCACCACTGCTCGGCCCGGGGCAGGTCCCCCTGGCGCCCGGCCAGCAGCGCCATCCGCAGCGCCGCCCGACCGTGCCCCTTCTCCGCGGCCGCCGTGTACCACAGCGCCGCCTCCCGCTCGTTGCCCCCGCGGGCCAGCAGCAACCCCAGGTTGAACGCGCCCACCGCGCTGCCGGCCTCCGCGGCCCGCCGGTACCAGCCCTCCGCGGCCCGCTCGTCCCCGCGCCGCGCGGCCAGCACCCCGACCCGCACCTGTGCCCGGTCGTGCCCGGCCTCGGCGGCCTGCCGGTAGAACCGCTCCGCCTCCATCTCCGCGCGCTGCCCCTCCCGGCCGTCCAGCAGCGCGCCCAGCCGGAAGGCGCCCTCGGCCGAACCGGCGGCCGCGGCCTGCCGGTAGCGCCGCTCGGCGTCCTCCACCCGCCCCTCCCGCTCCGCGATCAGGCCGAGCTGGTGCGCGGCCTCGCCGTGACCGGCGTCGGCCGCCTGGGCGTACCACTCCTCGGCCTTGGCCTCCTCGCCGCGCGCCATGTGCAGGATGCCCAGGTTGAACGCCGCGTCCACGCTGCCGGCCTCGGCCGACCGGGAGAACCACGGCTCGGCCCCGGCCGAGTCGCCGCGCTGCATCAGCAGCACCGCCAGCGCGTTGGCCCCCTCGCCGTGCCCGGCGTACGCGGCCCGCCGGAACCACTGCTCGGCGGCGCCGGCACGCCCCTGCGAACCGCACAGCAGGCCCAGGTTGAACGCGCCGTTGATGTCCCCGGCGTCCAGCGCCGCCTTGTACCACTCCTCCGCGCGCTCGTCGTCGCCGCGCCCGGCGCACAGCGCGCCCAGGGCGTTGGCCGCGTTGCCGTCCCCGGCCTCGGCGGCACGGCGCCACCACAGCTCGGCACCCGCCTCGTCGCCGGCCTCCTGGAGCAGGAAGCCCAGCGCCCGCGCGGCACGGGTCTCCCCCGCCCGGGCCGCCTCCCGGTACCAGTGCACCGCCTGCTCGACCTGGCCGCGCTGCTCCAGCAGCACGGCCAGCCGCAGCGCGGCACGGCGGTGCCCGCGCGCGGCGGCCTGCCGGTACCAGGACTGCGCGTCCGCGTCGCCCCGCGCCTCCAGGGTGCGGGCCAGCCGGAACGCCGCCTCCCGGTGGCCGCCCTCGGCGGCACGCCGGAACCAGCGCTCCGCGCGCACGTCGCGACGGTGCTCCAGCAGGTCGGCGTAGGCGAAGGCGCCGCGCTCGTGCCCCTGCTCGGCCGCGGCCCGCAGCCAGTACTCGGCCCCGGCGTCGTCGCCGCGCTCGCGCAGGTGCCCGCCGAGCGCGTGCGCGGCGGCGGCGCTGCCGGCCACGGCGGCCGAGCGCCACCACTCGGCGGCCTCGTCGGCACGCCCGCGCCGGTACAGCAGCACGCCCAGGTTGTTCGCGGCGGCCCGGGAACCGGCGGCGGCGGCGCGCCGCAGGTGCGGCTCGGCCTCCTCCAGCCGGCCGCGGCGCAGCAGCAGGGCGCCGAGCATGCTGGTCGCGTGCCGGTCGCCGCGTTCGGCGCCGGCGCGGTAGCGGGCCTGGAGGGCTTCCTCCTCACGGGCGGCCAGCTCCTCCTCGAAGGAGCCGGAGGCGCGGCCGGCCGCGCCGGGCTCGCCCTCCTCGCCGGAGACCGTCTCCGGCCCGTCGGCGTGCTCGCCGCCGGAGCCGTCGCCGAAGCCCGTCCCGGCGGAGCCGTGCCCGCCCGTGCCGGTGGCCGGCGGGCCGACCAGCGGGTCGTCGAGGTCGTCGTCGGTCAGCCGTCCGCCCTGGTCGGGCACGACGGAGAGGTGCTCGGCGATCCGGCGCACGCCGCGCAGCCGGCGCGGGAAGCCCAGGAGCGGCCGCCGGCCGGTGTCGTCGGCATCCTCGCGGGCGCCGCCGCGGGAGGCGTCGCCTCGGGCGGGGCCGGCGACGGCCGGCTCCGGGTCGAGGTCGGCCGGGTCGTAGCCGCGGTCGTCCGCGCCCCAGCGGCCGTCGGCGTCCGCCCCGAGGGGGGCGCGCCGCTGGCCGGGCAGCCCGGACTGCGCGCGCCGCTCGGCCCGCCGGGCCTTCCCGGCGGCGTCGGCCCGGGCGTCGGCCGAGCCCGCGACCGGCTCCGTGGCCGGGCGCTCGGTCCGGTCCCCGGCGCTCTGCTGGAGCCCGGCCGGAGTGGGCCGGACCCCGCTCGTGCCGCCGCCCGACCGGTCGTCAGTGGTGTGTCGGATGTTGTCGGTTGTCTCCTCGTCATCCCGGGCAGGGGTGCGTACGGCCCCGGCCCGCGCGGCGGCCGCACGCCGCGCACGGGCCTCCCCGCGGGCCCGGCGCACGTCGCCCGACTCCACATCTACCCCCATATGTCCATCGTGGCACCGAATGCCACCCGAGTACACCTCGTATCCCGCAACACGCGGTGTCTCTTCGGAGGTTTATCGACTTCCCGACATGTAAGTATCCCAAACGCCTCTTCAGCAGCACCGCTCCACCGTTCCCGTACTGTCACCGTCTCGTCCCGGTGGTGTGACAGACACCTGATGACGAGTCAGTCCGCTGCCGCGGCACTACGGGAGGTGATCACGGGGCCGGCGCGTCGACCACGCCTTCACCCGAAGGTGGGAATGCGTGTCCGGCGCGCCACAACCCCGTCTATGACGATTTGTCGACACAACAGGGTTGCCCGGGAGCCGCCACCGACCCGGCTACCGACCCGCTGGTGCGGCCGGTGGCTGCTCGGCCAGCCTAGGCAGCAGCTCCGACATGCCGAGCGAGTCGAACACCGAGGTGAGGATCTCGAGCACCATCGCCTGCTCCTCGGGGGTCAGGTCGCACCACTCGTCGACCTCGGACCCCGTCCCGGCCGGCCCGGAGCTCAGGGCGTCCGGGCCGGGCACGCCGTCCTCGGTGCCGGCCGGAACGAGGCCGGCGGAACCGAGCGGGCCCGACGAACCGGACGAGCCGGAGGAACCGGGCAGCGTGGAGGCGAGCGGGTCGTCGGCCTCGCCCCCGGGACAGTCGCCGGACGTCCCGCCCGTCGACGCCGGCCCCGAGGGGTCGCCGTCCCACGTCTCCGGGCCGGCCTGCCCGGCACCCCCGCCGTGGTCGGCCGGCCAGGCCGGCCGACCGGTGTCCTGGACCACCTCGTCCAGCAGGGTGGTGAGGTCGGGGATCAGCGGCTGGTCGGAGTGCGCGGTCTCCGCGCCGCCGCCCAGCCCCCACAGATGGGCGACGATTCCGTTCAGGGAGTTGTCCAGCCCGCTCAGCTGCTGCTCCAGCCGCCCCATCAGCTCCGTGACGCGCGGATCGTTCGGGTCGGTGATGACCTCCGTCTCGCCGTTCTCGGAGATCACCGCGTTGGTGTCCCGAGTCGGCCGCGAGGCCGCGGGACGTTCCTCGTCGTCGGACGCGGCCACCACGGGCGTCGCCGCGACGCCCACACCCAGCAGGACCGCCGCCGTGGCGGCGGCGAGGGTGCGGCCACGCCCGTCTGTGCGGCGTCGGTTGGTAACCATGTGTCTTCCTCCAGTCGGTTGCCCCCGGTGGCGAGGACGGGTCCGGCCAGGCGACCTCATCACCGTCCGAGGTCGCCCCACTCCGACGTGTAGACCGATCTGGAGGCATTCATACGCTTATCGGTGCGGATTTCACTCCCCCGGCGGGGAGCACGGGCCCGAATGCAGTAGGGCCCGGTCCTGGATACCAGGACCGGGCCCTACTGACGTGGTAGCGGGGACAGGATTTGAACCTGCGACCTCTGGGTTATGAGCCCAGCGAGCTACCGAGCTGCTCCACCCCGCGTCGGTGATACCGACTCTACCCCATGCCACCCGAGCGACCGCAAATCGGTATCCCCGCCGCGCCACCCCCCGGCTGCGGCGCCGCGCCGGAGGTCGGCCGTCGGGGCCACGCCACGGCCGCGGCGCTCCGCCAGGAACATGCCACCGTCAAGCCGAGGAACCGGCCATTGGTCTGGGGGGACCCCCTTTCTCAGGATCCCACGGGGTGGCAACCGAGCGCAGCCCCCCATGTGCGGCCTGTGGATAACTCCGGCCTCGGCCGGCGCGGGACGGCCGGCGGGGCGGGAGAGCGGGGGGACAGGCAAGCAGGGCGGGGACAGGAAGGAGGGAGGGAGGGAACAGCAGGGGAAGGCAGAAGGGAAAGGGCAGAACGGGGCAAGGGAGACGGGCGGAAGACCAGAACGGCAGGAGGCCGGAACGACGTTGGGCCGGTAACCGTGATCAGGGTTACCGGCCCAACGTCTCTCGTAGCGGGGACAGGATTTGAACCTGCGACCTCTGGGTTATGAGCCCAGCGAGCTACCGAGCTGCTCCACCCCGCGTCGTAATTCCAGTCTAGCACCCCGCCGCCGTACCCCCGCGCGGCGACGTGCCGGCGCGGGGACACGGGGCGTGGGCGACGTCGGGAATCACCCGAAGCGTCCGTTCACGTAGTCCGCGGTGCGCGGGTCCGCGGGGTCGTTGAACATCGCGTCCGTGGGCCCGTGCTCCACGATCACGCCCGGGGTGCCCTGCTCCGCCAGGAAGAACGCGCACTGGTCGGAGACCCGGTTGGCCTGCTGCATGTTGTGCGTCACGATCACGATGGTGACCTCGCTGGACAGCTCCGCGATGGTCTGCTCGATGCGCCGGGTGGAGGTCGGGTCCAGCGCCGAGCAGGGCTCGTCCATCAGCAGCACCCGCGGCCGCACCGCCAGCGAGCGGGCGATGCACAGCCGCTGCTGCTGGCCGCCGGAGAGCGCCCCGCCGGGCTGCCGGAGCCGCCCGGCCACCTCCTTCCACAGCCCCGCCTTGGCCAGGCACTCCTCCACCAGGGCGTCCTTGGTGTCCCGGTCGGCGCGCACGCCGGTCATCTTCAGCCCGGCGAGCACGTTGTCGTAGATCGACATCGCCGGGAACGGGTTCGGCTTCTGGAAGACCATGCCGATCTGCCGGCGGGCCTGGGTGATCCGGCGCGACGGGTCGTAGATGTCCTCGCCGTCGATCAGCACCTCGCCGGCCAGCGTGGCCGACGGGATCATCTCGTGCATCCGGTTGAGGATCCGCAGGAACGTGGACTTGCCGCACCCGGACGGGCCGATCAGCGCGGTCACCCGGCCCGCGGGCATGGTGAGCGAGACCCGGTCCAGCACCTTGCGGTCACCGAACCAGGCGGAGATCTCCCGGGCGTCCAGCGTGGCGGCCTGGGACGCCTGGGCGTCGGCCGGCCGCGGGATCCCGACGGCCGGCGCGGGGGCGTCCTGCTTCGCCGGGGCGGCCGGGGCCACCGCCGGGAGGACGGCGGTCTCGGCCGCGGGCGAGACCGGCACGGAGGCGGCGGGGCTGTGCTGAGCGGGACTGGTCATGTGGCGTCTTCCTCGTCGTCGAGCGGCGCCCGACCGCCGGCCGGGTGGCGGCCGGCGGGGGCGGGTCAGAGCAGGTTGGGCAGCAGCAGGGCGGCGGAGTCGGCGACGGTCAGGCCGAGCGCGAGGAGCACGGGCACGCCGATGAGCCACGCCTGGGTGGCGCCACGGCGCCGGTGCAGCCAGACCACCGCCACGGCCGCCAGCACGAGCGCCTGGAGCCACAGCACCAGCGCCCACATCCCGCCGGTGTCGGTGGCGAGCGCGTCCTCTTCCTCGGGGGCCGAGCCCGGCTGGATCAGCTGGCCCGACGTCTCCATGACCGCGCTGGTGAGGTCGGCGTCCACGTACAGCGCGTCCTCGGGCACGAAGGGGGTGTCCACCTCGGCGGTGATGAGGGTGAGCCGGCCGGCGCCCTGCTCCGGCGGGGCGGGCACCGGGTCCCCGGCGCGGCGCACCCCGATCACCTCGTAGGTGTGCTCGCCCTGGCCGGTGGTGACGGTGAAGGCGTCGCCGGCCCGCAGCTCCTCGATGCGGTTGAACGGGCCGCCGTAGGCGTCGTGGCGCCCCATCAGGGTGGACATCCCGGGCTGGCCGGGGAACGTGGTGTCCCGCCGGTGGCCGGGGCCGGAGCGCAGGGTGGCGCCGTCGGTGCCCTCGAAGACGACCTCGCGCACGCCGATCTGCGGGATCTCGATGACCGCGACCGCCGTGCCGACCGGCACCAGCTTTCCGTCGAAGTCCTGCTGGGAGACCGGGGCGATGCCGGCGGCCAGCTCGAATCGGAAGTCGGCCCAGGCGAGCTGCTGGTCCCGGTTGTGCTGGAGGCCGGAGACCACGGTGAGGTGGGCCACGAAGCCGATCAGCAGCGCCCCGAGAATGGTGAGCGCCGTGCCCGGGAGGTAGAGGGCCAGGTGGCCGCGGACGGCTGGCGGTGGCTGCGTGCCGTGCGCGGGCCCCTTCGGCGCGGTGGGCGGGGCGGGCGCCGGTGCCCTGGGCGGCGCGGGGACGGGTGCGGCGGCCGGGGGTCTGGCCGCCGCCGGCGGCGGGGTGGTGAGAGTCATGGAGCTGTCCCCCGGGGGTCGGGTCTTGAGCGGGTTCGGGAGTCGGGACGGAACGCCGCCGCCCGTGCCGCCCGGGGACACCGGGCGGCACGGGCCGGAGGGGCGGTGGCGCGCGTGCGTCGTCAGGGGCGACGCGGCGCGGGGTCAGTCACGGCCGGCGCCGAGGGCCGACGGCCACGTCCCCATGCGGCGGGAGTGGAAGACGAACGCCGCGCCGAAGGCCACGAGCAGCAGCGCGCCGATGCCCACCGGGGTCATCGAGGTGCCGGTGTTGGCGAGTGCGCCGCCGCCGCTGCCGCCGGTCGCGGAGCCGGAGGTGGAGCTCCCGGTGCCGCCGGTGGTCTGCGGCTGAACGGTGTTGCCGGTGCTGCCGGCCGTCCCGGTGCTGCCGCTGGCGCTGCCGTCGGTGCCGCTGCTGTCGGTGCCGCTGCTGTCGCCGCCCTCGTTCTCGTTGCCCTCGTCGTCGTTGCCCTGGTTGTCGCCGCCCTCGTTCTCGCTGCCCTCGTTGTCGCCACCCTGGTTGTCGTTGCCCTGGTCGTCGTTGCCGCTGCCGGGGGCCACCACGACGAAGGGCACGGTGACGGAGTGCACGTCGGTGGCGAAGGTCAGTTCGTGCCGCTGGAGCGACAGGTCGGTCGGGACGGTGTACTCGAACGCCGCGGCGCCGTCCGCGTCGGCGGTCGCGGTGCCGATGCGCTCGGTGACGGCGTCGATCCGCACGTCCACCTCGGACTCGGCCACGAAGCCGTTCGCGGTGACGGTGACCCGCTGGCCCTGCTCGAGCCGGGGTTCGGTGCCGAGGTCCGTGCCGTCGGCGTCGACCACGGTGTAGGTCTGCGGGCGGCGCGTGACCGTCACCGTGACCGTGCCGGAGGAGGGCCCGTAGGCGGCGAGGTCGTCCGGCACGAAGTCGATCTCGACCGTCTGCTCCATGGAGTCCTCGCCCGGTGCCATGACCTGGGCCCGCATGTCGAAGGTGGCGGCGCCGTCCACGGCGGCCACGCCCTCCGTGGCGCCGTCCAGGAAGAAGGTTCCGGGCACCTCCGCCGGCTCGACGGTGGCGGTGACCGTGAAGGGGTCCCCGGCGAGGACGGTGGTCGGCTCGGCCTGCGCCGTGACGGTGGTGGCGGTGACCTCCCGCTCGGTGAGGATCTCGAAGACGCCGGTGATGCTCTGGTCCTGGTGCACGGTCGTGTCGATCCGCATCCGGTTGGTCACCTCCCAGTCCTTGGTGACCTCCAGGCGAGGCGGGCCGTCCGGCGAGAACACCAGCTGCGTGCAGCGGACCAGGACGTCGAAGGTGCCGTCCAGTTCGCCCCGCCAGTCCGCGCCGGCCGCCAGGTTGACCGGGGTGTTCGGGTCCGGCGCGGCGAAGTCCAGGTTGGCCAGGTCCATGCCACCCAGGGCGACCGTGAAGAGCTGCCGGGCCAGGGGGATGGCGTCGGGGATGTCGAGTTCCACGGCGAGCTGGGTGCTGCCCTCCGGGCAGCTTCCCTGGATCCGGGTCTCGATGTTGGTATCGAAGTCTCCCTCGGTGACCGTGAAGGTGACGGCGTCCGGGGTCTCGGCGGCCGCCCGCGACCCGAGCGCGACCATCCCGGCGGAGCCGAGGAGCAGCGCCAGCGACAACGCCGTCAGGCGCCGGAAAGCGCGAATGGAATCTGTTCTCATAGTGCGGTGGTCACTCTCGTTTCGTAGGAGCGGATATAACCGACCTTCCACACGGCGGCCGCCGTTCCGCGTGGTCGCGGGCGATCGGCGAATTTCCGTCCGGAGTGCGGCGGAAAACGCCAGGGGCACGGGGCGGCCCTGGTGTTCCGGGCCGCCCCGTGCTCATCGGACGCTGGCGACTCAGCGGTTGCCGGTGGTCGCGACGCTGCCGCAGTCGGCCCGGGCGGTGAAGCCGAACAGGGCGACGTACGGGTCGGAGGCGATCGCCGTGCAGACCGCCGAGGAGGAGCCCACGAAGGTGTTGCGGATCGTGGTCTCACCCAGGCGGTTGGTCTTGACGACGTTGTAGACGGGGCGGGAGAAGGTGATGCTGCCGAGCGAGGTGCCCGTGCCGCGACGGTCGGCGACACCGGTCTGGGAGCTGTTGCTCTGCGCGGTCCACTGCGCCCGGGAGAACGGCGCGATGCCGTTGGCCTGGGTCACGACGGTGCCGTCGTGCTCCTGGACGGTGTCGACGACGCAGCCGGTGCCCTCGGAGGTGGTCTCCACCTGCGCCTCGGTCAGGCCGAGGGAGGAGAGCCAGAAGGAACGGGTACCGGAACCCGCCTGCGGCAGGTAGACGGTGTAGCCGCTGGTGCAGGCGTTGTCGTAGATGGAGGTCAGCTGCGCCGTGGTCAGGCTGGAGGAGACGCCGCTGCCCTTGATGTAGGTGACGCGGTCGGTGGCGAAGGGGATGAAGGTCAGGTTGGTGCCGGCGGTCGCCACGCCGCGGGAGGAGCGGGCGAAGTCGAGGCACCCGGCGGTGTCGGCGATCAGCGCGTCGATGCCGGCGCTGGAGCCGTTCGGGCGGGGCAGGTCCTGGCAGGCCGCGGCGGACTTGGTGTCGATCGTGGCGGAGCCGGTCGCGTTGTAGGAGCCGATCACGGTGCCGCCACCCACGACGGTGCCGAGGGCGTTCAGGACGTCCTGGGTGGTGTCCGAACCCACGCCGGCCACCGGACGGTAGCCGGTCGGGTCGGCGGTGGCGGTGCCGGCCGTGCCGACGGCCAGGGTCAGGGCGGCGGCACCGGCCGCGAGGGTGGCGACGAGCTTGTTACGCATTTTCGATCCTCCGGGTGGAGATGAAAGTGCTCGACGAATGTGCTCGGCAATGACGCGATATCCGCGTCATTTTCGCGCGAACCGACCTTTCCGATCCGCACATCTTCACTCTGTGCGGACTCCGTCAACCCGGATCCACGCCAACATGAACGCCAGATGTCAGCTGCCGGTCTCTTTTTCTCTTTCTTATTCCGCGCTGTGCGTCAACTCGGTGCGGCGGCGGATCGGGGGCCTGGACGTTCGGCCGCCGCGAGCGTTCCGCTCGCCGTCTCCCGGGCGAGCCGGGTGAGTATGGGGCCGGCCACGACGGCGAGCGCGCCGGTGACCGCGCAGATCCACAGCGCCAGCCGCAGTCGGCCGAGGGGGTTCGCCGGGGTCTGCGCCACGGTGGTGGCGGCCGTCGTCCCGCCCTCGCCGCCGTCCGGGCCGGTGGCGGCCGGCGCGGTGGAGGGCGACGGGGAGCCGCCACCGGCCGCCGCGCCGTCACCGCCGCCCGCGCCGGTCGATCCCCCGCCGGTGCCGCCGGTGGTACCGGCGCCGGCGCCGCCGACCGACTGGGGTGCGGCTCCGCCGTCGCCGCCGCCGGCCGGGGAGGAGCCGCCGGTCCCGGGGGGCGGCGAGCCGTCGCCCGGAGTGGGGTCGCCGCCGGGCTCGACCGGATCCGGGCAGGCGTCCTCGTCGCGCAGGCACTCCACGGTGGCCATGGCCTGTTCGACCTCCGCCTCGGGCAGCGGCACGTAGCCGGGCGGCAGCTGCCCCTCCCGCACGCCGGGCACCTGCCCGTCCCCCACCGCGTACTCCAGGAAGTCCGCGTACTCGCCACGGGTCCGGTCGTCGAGACGGGTGCGGTTGACGCCCGCGTAGGTGAGCATGGTGAGCGGGTAGGCGCCCTCCGCCTCCGCCTCCGGATCCACCTGCCTGACCCCGGGCACGGGCGAGTCGACCATCGCGGCCACCCCGGCGCGCAGGGACTCCTCGGTGGGCGCCACGTACTCGCCGGCGGCGTTGAGCAGCTCCGCCGTCTGCAGGCCGTAGCGGTGCGCGGAGGCGGTGTCGGTGAAGGTGATGACCAGGTGCTTGTCGCGGGCCTGCGGGCCCATGGCCTTCCACCGCTGGGGCGGCTGGGGCTCCCAGGAGGCGTTCCGGTTGTTGTCGCCGCGGCGGGCGTAGTAGGCGGCCTCGCGGAAGTCGTCCACGTAGGCGGACCAGTTGCTCAGGCAGAGCGGGATGGGGATGAGGTCCGTCCTCGGCTGGCAGCCGGGGTCGTTCTTGGGGATGCCGTCCTGCGGCAGCGCCATCTCCAGGTAGGTCGGGTTGACGACGTAGCCTGCGGGGTCGGGCTCGCCGTCCAGCCAGGCGCGGGCGTCCGGGTCGGCGTCGATCCAGCGCCACAGGGCGGTCACCGCGTCGGTGCGGGCGATGGAGACGACCATGTCGGCGGCCCCGTCGTGACCGGTGAGCCCGGCGAAGTGCGGGTTGATCGCCTGGAACTCCGGGTCGGCGAAGAGGTGTTCCGGGTTGCCGCGCAGGTAGTCGCTGCCCCCGGGCGAGGAGCTGCGGTAGAACTGGGTGAGCAGCTTGGCCACGAGCCGTGGGGTGAGCCGCATCCGCTCCATGTACTGGCCGCGGCGCGCGGTGATCTCCTCGGAGGCGCCCAGCGCGGGGTTCACCACGATGTTGAAGGCGACGGTGGCGCCGGACAGGGCGACCGGCGCGTAGGAGACCCGCTGGCCCTCGGGGAGCATGGCCGGGTCCAGGGGTTCGGTGGCGAACGCCATGCCGGGCGCGCTGTCCGAGGTGCTGGCCAGGGTGGAGCGGGCGACCCCGTCGGCGTTGCTGGTGTAGCCGTACACGGTGTCGGTGGTGCGGCACATGTGCGCCTGCCAGGAGACGGTCGCCTCGGCGACCAGCTCGCTGCCGGTCATCCGCCGCTCGTCGGCGCCGAGTTCGCAGGCCGACTCGACCGATCGGAAGGACAGCGGGAAGACCAGGCGGTGCTGCCAGTTCGACAGCGACAGCGGAGAGCTGTGCAGGATGCTGGAGGGCTCATCTCCGGCCATGTACGTGCCGTCGACCTCGTGCTCGCCGCGCGGCACGACCACCAGCCAGCAGTTCCGGGGCGTGGTGCCGCCGCCGGGCGCGCTGATCTCCTCGCCGCAGCCGAGTCCGGTGGCCTCACGGTCGGTCTGGACCTCGAAGTGCTCCAGGCCGGTGCCGTCGGCCGCGGTCCGGCCGAAGGCGATCTCGTTGGTGGTGTTCCGGTTGTAGTAGGGGTTGGTGTAGCTGCTCAGCGAGGGCTCGGCGCCGGAGGCGGGGCGGAAGCGCACCTGCGGGGTGACGTTGGGCACGGTGCCCGGGTCCGCGTCCGCCTCGGCGGAGCCGTAGCTGATGCCGCCCACACCGGCCCGCAGCTGCCCGGCCAGTGGTCCCTCGGTGTAGTACTCCTCCAGCGGGTCGGAGGCCACCCCGGGGGAGTTCCGGTGGCGGGTGATGTCCCGCAGCCACGCCTTGTCGCCGCCGGTGAGGTCCTCGGAGCTGCCCCACTGGCACTGGTCGCGCTCCGGCCCCTGCGGGCTGTCCCCCCAGCACTGCATGATCTGGAGGTAGTTGACGCCCATCGGCTTGATGCCGGGGCCGCGGGTCTCGGCGCCGCCGGTCCAGCTGACGGTGATGGCCTCGTTGATGAGGTCCTCGGTCTTGCTGACGGTGACCGACAGGTCCTCGAACTCGGTGCCGGCGGGGCCGTTCAGCGTCATGGCCGACTCGGTGGGCCCGCCCGGTGCGGCCTCGTCGGCCAGGGCGGGCGGCGTCGTCACGGCCAGGCCGGCTCCGGAGAGCAGCAGCAGGACGGCGCCGACGGCGCTGAGCGCCCGGCCGGCCGCCCGGGGCGTGCGGCGCCGTCCGGTGGTCCGGGTCCGCGGGTGCGTGGTGGTCGTCATGCCCGGCCTCCCCTGCGCGCCAGCCAGCGGGACACCGCCGGCGGGGCGACGATGACCGCGAGCATGAGGGCCGCGGCGAGGACCATGAGGGTGTGCCGGGTGCTCCAGCCGCCGGCCGTCTCCAGGGAGGTGGGGGTGGCCAGCACGATCTGTCCGGTGCCGGCGCCGCCGGTGACGCCGGCGGAGTCGTCGACGTAGGAGCCGGTGTCCGGGTCGTAGACGGGGCCGCTGGCCTGGTCGGTCGGGCCGCCGGTGGTGGCGCTGCCTCCGCCGTCGCCGCCCTCCGAGGAGCCGCCGTCCGCCGAACCGCCCGAGTCGGCGGAGCCGCCGGTCGTGCCGGAGCCCCCGTTGCCGCCGGTGGCCGCGCCCGAGCCGCCCGTGGTGCCGGAACCGGTGTCACCGGCGCCGCCGCCGCTGCCCGAGCCGTTCGAACCGCCGCCGCCGCCGCTGCCGGAGGCGTTGCCGCTCGGCCGGGTCGGGGTGCGGTTGCCGCCGGTGCCGTCGGTGCACTGCTGCGGGCCCTGCCGGTCGCAGGCCGCCGGCTGCGGCGCGTTGCGCGCCAGCGTGTTGGTGCCGTCGGGGGAGAAGGTCGGGTTGTTGCAGTTGCGGATGTTGATGTCCTCCTGCACCGCGCCGGGGATCCGCCGCACCTGCTCCATGGCGGCCTCCACCAGGTTGATCGGCAGCGGCGAGTAGCCGAGTTCCTCGGCCTGCTGCTGCCCCTGGCACAGGAACCAGTTGGCGAAGGAGCTGAGGGTGTAGCCCTTCTCCTCGGTGAAGATGCCCCGGACCGTGGTGGGCAGGATCATGTAGCTGTAGGAGGACAGCGGGTAGGTGCGCGGGTCGTCGTCCCGGTAGACGCCCTCCAGCTGCTGCGTCAGGTAGTCCGGGGAGTTCGGGTTCTCCTCGACCTCCGCCTGGAGCAGGCCGACGGCGACCGACTGGGCGGTGGGCTCGACGTAGTAGCCGGCCCGGTTGAGCACCTTCGCCACCGGGAAGCCGGCGTTGACGGCGTAGGAGTACTCGACGTAGGTGATGGCTCCCTCGCTGTGCGCCTGGCGGACGTAGCCCGCCACGCCGGTGGAGCCGTTCTGGCCCACGCCGCCGGGGACCTGCGGGTAGTAGGAGGTGAAACCGCAGTTGTCGCGGCCCAGCCGCTCGCAGAAGTCGCCCCAGACGTCCGGGTGTTCCGAGGCCATCCACTTGGTGAACTGGGCGGTGGTGCCGGAGCCCTCCGAGCGGTACACCGGGACGATCCGGCGGTTGGGCATCCGCAGCCCGGGGTTGTCCTCCTGGATCGCCGGGTCGGCCCAGGTGGTGATGGCGCCCGTGAAGATCTTGGCCAGGACCTCGCCGGACAGCCGCAGGTTGGTCACCTGCTGCCCGCCGATCTTGAGGTTGTACATGAAGGCGGTGCCGCCGGCCACGATCGGCATGTAGGCGTAGGTTCCGCGCTCCGGGCGCTCGACCGCCTCGCCCGGGAACTCGGGCTGGGTGACGAAGGGGATCTCGGAGACCGCGAAGTCCACCGAGCCGTTGAGGAACTGCTGACGGCCCTGGCTGGAGCCGACACCGGCGTAGTCGACGGTCATGCCGTACTGCTGGACGTTGCGGCGCCACTGGTCGAGCGCGTTCTGGCTCCAGGTGGACCCGGAGCCGCTGATCCGGGTGTAGTCCTGGGTGGCCGCCGCGGCCGTGCCGGCCGGCGCGAGCACGCACCAGCTGGTGAGCAGGGCGAGCAGGGCGGTCCACCGGCTCCGGCGACCGCCCGGACGGTTGGGGGACATCAGGGCTTTCTCCATGTCTGACGGGTGGTTCAGCGATCGGCCGGAGCGGCCGCGGGGCGTGACGGCGAGGCGGGTGCCTGGCCGCGCAGCCGGAAGCGTTCGACGTCGCGTTGCGAGGCGCGGGCCGCGCGGCGCTGCTGCCGCCGGCTCAGCTGACCGGCGCCCCGGCCGCCGAGGATGCGGGCGAACACGAAGAGCACCAGCACCAGCACCATGAGGGTGGCCGCCGTCCCGAAGCCGCGGGCGATCATCGTCGGCTCGGGGGAGCGGGTGAACTCGTAGGCGGCCAGCGGCAGGGAGATCATCGGGTTGCGGGCCGGGTCGAGGTTGAGCACGAGGCTGGAGCCGGCGGTGAGCAGCACCGGGGAGGTCTCGCCCACGCCGCGGGCCGTGCCGAGGATCACCGAGGTGGTCAGGCCGGAGCGGGCGGTGGGCAGCACGACGTGCCAGACGGTCCGCCACTGGGAGGCGCCGAGGGCCAGCGAGGCCTCGCGCAGGTTGCCCGGGACGAGCCGCAGGACGACGTCCGCGGCCCGGATGACGATCGGGAGCATCATCACCGTGATCGCCATGGAGGCGGCCAGGCCGGAGCGTTCCAGGCCGAGGGTGGTGATGAAGAGGGCGTAGACGAACAGGCCGGCCACGATGGAGGGCAGCGCGGTCATGGCCTCCGCGATGGTGCGGACGAAGCGGGCGAACCGTCCCCCGACCTCGCCGAGGAAGACGGCGCAGGTGATGCCGAGCGGGATGGTGATGGCCAGGGCGATGGAGATCTGGATCAGCGTGCCGACGATGGCGTGCTGGATGCCGCCCACGGAGAGCGGGTCCAGCGGTCCGGCCGGGCCCATGTCCTGGGTGAAGAAGTTCAGGTGGGAGAGCGCCTCCCAGCCCCGTGCCACGGTGAAGACGATCACCATGCCGAGGCAGATCAACAGCACGGCGGCGATCGCCTGGATGACGGCGGCCATCACCCGGTCGCGGACGGCCGGACCGTCCTCCTCCTGCATCACCAGCACGGCGTAGATGCCGAGGAAGAGCAGTCCGGCGACGACGAGGAAGCCCTGCCAGCCGTCGAAGGGCAGGATCCGGCCGAAGAGCAGCGCGGTGAGCGAGAGGGAGGCGGCCGCGGAGCCGAGGCGCAGGATCAGGTCGTCGCGGTCCAGGCCGCCGGTGGCGCGGCGGGTCGGCGGCGCGGCGGGCGCGTCGTGCGGGCGGTCCACCGCCGGGAGGACCGTGCGGCGGGTGGTCGCAGCCGTGGCCCGGGCCGTGGCCGGTGCCGGCTGGGCGGGGGCCGTGGGGTGGACGGCGGCGGCCCGGCGGTCGGAGATCTGCTCGGTGGTCATCGTCAGACCTCGCTCTCGGCGCCGGAGCGGCTGCGCGCCACGATGGTGGAGGCGGTGAAGTTCACCACGAGGGTCACCAGGAAGAGCGTCATGCCGGCGGCCATCAGGGCCGACATGCCGAACGGGCTCGCGTCGCCGTACCGCAGGGCGATGAGCGAGGAGATGGAGATGGCCCCGTTCTCCAGGATCTGCCACTGGACCTCGAAGATCGGCGAGATGATCATGTAGACGCCGATGGTCTCGCCCAGGGCCCGGCCGAGGCCGAGCATGGTGCCGCCGATGATGCCGCCGCGGCCGAACGGCAGCACGACGGCGCGGATCATGCCCCAGCGGGTGGCGCCGAGCGCGTAGGCGCCCTCCCGTTCGCCGATCGGCGCCTGGTCGAACACCTCGCGCATCACCGAGCAGGCGATCGGGGTGACCATCATCGCCACGACGATGCCCGCGATCAGGGTGGAGGAGGTGTAGACGCTGGCGGTGGACAGCGGGTCGTCCCGGTTCACGCCGTCCACCCGGAAGATCGGGATCCAGCCGAACCAGGTGGACAGCCAGCGGGGGATGCCGTTGCCCTGTTCCCCCTCGACCATCAGGTAGGGCTGAAGCAGGAACAGCCCCCACAGGCCGTAGACGACCGAGGGCACGGCGGCCATCAGGTCGACGGCGTTGACCAGGGTCTGCTTCAGGCCGCGCGGGGCGTACTCGGAGATGTACAGGGCCGTGCCGAGCGCCAGCGGCACCGCGATGGTGATGGCCACCAGGGCGATCATCACGGTGCCGAAGAGCACGGCGGCGATGCCGAAGCCGCCGGCGCCGGGCGCCCACTCCTCGGTGGTGAAGAAGGACCAGCCGGCCTCGCGGACGGCGTCCGTGGCCTGGAGGCTGAGGAAGAGGCCGACCGCGACCATGATCGCCAGAACGGTCACGCCCGCGCCCCGGGCGCCGCCGCGGAAGAAGCGGTCGGCGAGGTCGCGGGCGCTGCGCGGGCGGACGCCCTTCTCCGGCCGGGGCGCCGGGGCCGGCGAGGGTGGCGGGGCCGCGGCCGCGCCGGGCGGGGGTGCGGCGATGCTGCTCACGGCCGCCTCCCGCCCCGTTCGGGCCGGGGCGCGGGGCGCCGGCCCGGGTGTCTGCTGTGCTCACTCATGAGGTGCCTGCCGATGGAGGTTGCGGTGGTCCGAAGGGGCCGCGTCGGGGGCGGTCGCCTCCCAGGGGGCCGCGTGGGCCGGGGCGGCCGGCCGGCGGCGCGGTGCTCCCCCGGCGGCCGGTGGTGGGCGCGGCCGGCTGGGGGGTGGGCGGTTCGGCTTCGCGGGGGATGGGCCGGCCCGGCGGGTCGCGCCGCACCCGGCGGCAGCCGGGGGTGACGTCGGCGCCGTCCAGGGCGTTCAGGAAGTTGGTGAGGTTGTAGGCGCAGTCGCGTTCCCGGAGGTAGCCGCGTCCGCAGACGGCCACCGGGCGGCCGTCCAGGAGCACCTCCCAGGCCCACAGCCCGCTGCCGGTGTGCAGCCAGCTGGCCGGCCTCAGCCGCGGTGCGCCGGCCTGTAACTGGGCGACGGCGGCGGTGCAGGCGGCGTAGTCCGGGTACTCGTCCAGGCTCCGCCCCAGCTCGCGGTTGTTCGGGGAGACCAGCCGCCAGCTGTACCAGCAGCGGTCTCCGGCGCCGCAGTCGGCGCCGGCCGCGGCCGGTGATCCGACCGGATCCCCCTCGTCCTCCTGCTGTTCGGCCGCGGCGCCTCCCGGCTCACCGGTACCGTGTTCTTCCGTCCCCGTCGGCCCCTGCCGACAGATGATCAGGAAGCGCCCCCTCGCCATACCCTGGCCCCCCAAAGCTTGGCCGTGCCCGACATCGCGCTTCGCGAGTATGTTCGCCGCGTCACACACTGTGGGGGCCTAAGGCGGACGGCCGTCCACGCCAACATGAACGCCGAATGTCCTGGGGGAGATAACTGGTCGACGATCTTCCGCGCCGGGAACCCGGGGCCGTCCGTGCCGCGGGACGCGCGTCACATCGGCCTGGAAGCGGTTGCGGGCGGCGCCGTGAAGGGCCCTCGATGTGAAGGAATTGCGAAGATCACTTCGGGCCGCGGCCGCCCACCGCGACCACCGCGCCGCGCCCGGTGCGCGGAACGACGACGAGGGCCCGCAGCCTTCGTGGCTGCGGGCCCTCGTCGTTCAGTAGCGGGGACAGGATTTGAACCTGCGACCTCTGGGTTATGAGCCCAGCGAGCTACCGAGCTGCTCCACCCCGCGTCGGTGTGCCTTCACTGTACACACAGCCGCGGGCCGGAGGCAAAACGCTCCGTAGCGGGTGGCGGCCGGCGGCCCGCCCCCGACGGGAGGGCGTCGGGGGCGGGCCGCTCCGGACCGACGGCGCTACCCGGTCGGCGTGGGCGACCCCTCCGGCGTGGGCGACCCCTCGGGGCTCGGCGACCCCTCCGGGCTCGGGGAGGCGTCCGGGCTGGGCGACGCCCCGTCGCCGTTCAGCGCGCCCTCGGCCTCCAGGGCCCGCGCCAGGGCCTCCTGGAGCCGCTGCTGCGCCTCGCCGTAGGCGGCGAAGTCGTTGTTGCGCAGCGCCTCCTGGCCGTCCTCGAACGCCTGCTGGGCGTCCTCCAGCGCCGCCGCCACGTCCGGGTCCTCCGGCTCGGGCGGGGTGCCGCCCGGCTCCTCGCCGCCCTCGCCCTCGTCCGGTGGCGTCGGCTCGTCGGTGTCCACCCCGGACTCGCCGAAGACGGAGTCCAGCGCCTGCTGCAGGGTGTCCTCGAAGGCCAGGCGGTCGCCGAAGACCACCATCACCTTCCGCAGCAGCGGGTAGTTGGTGCCCGCGCCCTTGACGTAGACCGGCTCCACGTAGAGCAGGCCGCCGCCCACCGGCAGGGTCAGCAGGTTGCCGTAGACCACCTCGGAGTCCCCCTGCTGGAGGATGTTGATGGTCGTACCGACGCTCGGCTCACCGTTGAACTTCGACTGCACCTGCTGTGGGCCGAGCACCGTGGTGTTCGACGGCAGTTGCAGGATCCGGATGGTGCCGTAGTCCGGGCCCGGATCGGCGTTGACCGCCATGAACGCCGCCATGTTGTCGCGCCGGGCCGGCACGAAGGACGACGTCAGCGAGAACGCCTCCTCCTCCTGACCGGGCATCGACAGCGTCAGGTAGTACGGCGGCTGGGCCTCACCGGTGTCGGTGGTCGGGTCGTTCGGCACCCGCCACTGGTCCGAACCGTTGTAGAAGGTGCCCGGGTCGGTGACGTGGTAGCGGGTGAGCAGGTCGCGCTGCACCTTGAACAGGTCCTGCGGGTAGCGCAGGTGCGACATCAGCTCGTCGCTGATCTCCGAGCGCGGCTCGATGGTGTCCGGGAACGCCTTCATCCAGGTCTGCAGCACCGGGTCGTTCTCGTCCCACTGGTACAGGGTCACCGTGCCGTCGTAGGCGTCGACGGTGGCCTTCACCGAGTTGCGGATGTAGTTGACCTGGTTGAGCTGGGTGAGCACGGCCCGCTGCGCGTCGGTCAGCGAGTCCGAGGCGGCCTCGGTCAGCACCGTCCGGGTGGAGTACGGGTACTGGTTGGTCGTGGTGTAGGCGTCCACGATCCACACCACCTTGCCGTCCACCACGGCCGGGTACGGGTCGCCGTCGATGGTCAGGAACGGCGCGACGGCCTCGACCCGCTCCTTGGGCGTGCGGTCGTAGAGGATCTTCGAGCCGCCGTCGATCGCCCCGGAGTACAGCAGCCGCGGCTCGGAGAACTTCAGCGCGTACGCCGCCTTGTTCAGCAGGTTGTCGATCGCCACCCCGCCCGCGCCGTCGTAGCGGAAGGTCTGCTGCCCGCCCTCGGCCTGGTCGTCCGGGTAGTCGATCTCCTCGTAGGTCCCGCCGACGATGGAGTACTGCGTGGTCTGCTCGCCGTAGTAGATCCGCGGCTGGTACTCGCCGAGCTGGCTGACCGGCGGGATGTCCTCGGAGGTGAACGACGGGGCGCCGCCCTCGGTGACCGTGGTGCCGGTCGCCGCCACCACGCCGAAGCCGTGGGTGTAGCGGAAGTGGTCGTTGACCCAGTTGCGCTGCCCCTCCGGGATGCCGCTCAGGTCCAGCTCGCGCAGGCCCACGACGGTGTCCGTGCGCTCCCCGTCGATCGTGTAGCGGTCGACGTCGAGGGTGTCGCTGAAGCCGTAGTAGCCGCGGACCTGCTGGACCTGCTGGAACGTCGGGGAGACGATGTTCGGGTCCAGCAGGCGGATCGAGGCGGTGGTGTCCGCGTCGTTGCGCAGCTGGCCCGGCGACGCCTCCGTGGTGGCGTCGTAGTCGGTCACCTGGACGCCGTCGATGCCGTACGCCTGACGGGTCGCCTCCAGGTTCTCCGCGATGTACGGCGCCTCACGCGCCTGCTCGTCCGGCTCGACCTGGAAGCGCTGCACGATCGCCGGGTACAGCCCGCCGATCAGCACCGCGGACAGCGCCATCAGGCCCAGGCCGACCAGCGGCAGCGCCCAGGTGCGCCGGAAGATGTTGACCGCGAACAGCACCGTGCAGATCAGCGCGACGAAGAAGAGGATCGTCTTGGCCGGCAGGTAGGCGTTGGCGTCCACGTAGCGCAGACCCGCCCAGCCCTCGGTGGCGCGGAAGTCCGAGGACTTCACCGCCAGCCCGTACCGGTCCAGCCAGTAGGCGACCGCCTTGAGCAGCACGAACAGGCCGAGCAGCACCGACAGGTGGACCTGCGCGGCCGACGTCGCCCGCGCCCCGGGCGACTGGATGCGCAGTCCGCCGTAGAGGTAGTGGGTGATCGCCGCGGCGACCAGCGACAGCACCACCGCCGCGAAGCCGAAGCCCAGCACGAAGCGGTACCAGGGCAGGTCGAAGGCGTAGAAGGCGACGTCCAGGTTGAACTGCGGGTCGGTGGTGCCGAACTCCGTGCCGTTGACCCACTGCAGCCAGGTGCGCCACTGCCCCGCCGCCGAGGTGCCGGCGATCAGGCCGACCAGCGCGGACAGCGCGATCACCAGCCAGCGCCGGTAGGGCTCGATGGCGACCCGGTAGCGGTCCAGGCTCTGCTGCTCCATGGACATGCCGCGGAACTCGGGGCGCATCCGGTGGGCGAGGTAGATGTTCAGCGCCACGGCGACGGCCATCAGCACGCCGAAGACGGCGAAGAGCCCGAGGCGGGTGGTCAGCTGGGTGGTGTAGACGTTGCCGTAGTCGAGGGCGCGGAACCACAGCCAGTCGGTCCAGAACCCCGCGAAGACGGTGAAGAGGATGAAAAGGACCGCCAGGATGCCGACGGTCAGCAGCAGGTTCCGCGTCAGTCTCGACGGCGGGCCCTGGCGGACGCGCGGCCCCGGCGGCTCCCCGCCCCTGTCGGGCATCTGAAAGACCACGAGTGCACACCTCGGTTAACGGTTGTCGGTACTGCCGCCGGGCAGGCGCGCGTCGCCGGACCGCCGGCATCCATATGTCTGTGAAACTTACCCACTGTTTACCTGAGTTCCCGATCCGGCCAGCGGATTCGCAGCACTCCGCCACCGAACCGGTGCCGGGCCGCGACCGCGGCGAGGCCGGGGGCGCCCGGAACGGGTTCCGGGACCGCCGCCGCGGCACGCCTGGCTGACCCGGACGGCGGCCGATTTGCCGCCGGTGGTGCGCGAGGGGGCAATATCTACCCCATGCCTGCCACTCCGACCGGGAACGACCCGGCCGTTCCGCCCGCCGCCAACCCGCTCACCCGCGCCGTCCTGGAGATCGACTCCTACGCCGGGACCCTCGGCTGGGACCAGCCGATCCGACTGTTCGCCCTGGTCGACACCGCCGCCCTGGCGGCCACCGAGCCGACGTTGGCCGAGCAGCTGGGCCTGACCGACCCGCAGCCGGGCGAGCTGACCCCGATCGAGCAGGAGGAGCTGCCCGCCGACGCGCCGCTGGACGAGTTCCTGGGGACCATCGCGTGGCCGGACGCGGTGGCCGGCTGCGCGCTGGTCGCCGAGCGGCTGATGCTGCCGCCCAGCGCGGAGGCCGCCGTGCCGCGGGACATCGGGGAGAAGGAGCTGGCCGACTGGGTGGCCGCCCACCCGGAGCGCCAGGAGGTGCGGCTGACCGTGGCCGTGCTGCGCGACGGCCGGCGGGAGTCCGCGGTGCGGCTGCGCGAGCGGGACAGCGAGCAGGAGGTGCTGACCGGCGCCGGCCTGGTGCCCGGCATGGCGGAGGCCCTGCTGGCGACGTTCTCCTGATCCGCCGCCCGCCCCGCCCGGTCCGCCCGGTCCGCCCCGCCCGACGGTCGCGGCCGTCGGGCCGGCCGGGCGCCGCGGGGGCGTCGCGGCCCGCGCGGCCGGCACGCCCCCCGTTGGCGCGGCCCGGGCCGTCACGACCCGCACAGCGGGAGTTCGTCGGTGGTGCCCTGGCGGATGTCCTCCAGGGCGGCCTCGGCCCCGTCGAGGTCGTCGACCCGCACCAGGGTCAGGCCGTCCGGCGGGTCGGTGGCCGCCGCCGCGCAGTTGTCCGACGGGGTGAGGAAGTACTCGGCGCCGGCCTCCCGGGCCGCGATCACCTTCATCTGCACCCCGCCGATCGGGCCGACCCTGCCCTGGTCGTCGATGGTGCCGGTGCCGGCGACGAACTCCCCGCCGGTCAGGTCGCCCGGCTCCAGCTTGTCCATGATGGCGAGGGTGAACATCAGCCCGGCGCTGGGGCCGCCGACGTCGTCCAGCCGGATGTCGATGTCGAACGGGAAGGTGTGGGCCGTCCCCGGGTAGATCCCGACGACGGCCCGGCCGTCCTCGGCCTCGCTGGTGGTGACGGTGACCTCGCGCCGGGCCGAGGGGTCGTCCTCGTGGGCGGGCTGCTCGGAGTCGGCCGGCTTGGGCACGATGGTGAAGACCACGTCCTCGCCGGGCCGGTGCGCGGTGATCAGCTCGGCGACCTGCTCCGGCGAGTCGACCTCGGTGCCGTCCACCGCCACGATCACGTCCCCGGCGTGCAGCAGGTCCTGCGCCGGGGCGCCGTCCACCACGGCGGAGACGATGACCTGGGTGCCGATGTCGATGCCGAGCTGCCGCAGCGCGGCGGCCTTGGCCGCCTCCTGCGAGGAGGAGAACTCCTCGGCGTTCTCCTGCCGGACCTCCTCGGCGCTGCGGTCGTCCGGGTAGAGGGTGTCCTTGCGCACGATCAGGCTGTCGTCGCGCAGCCAGCCGACCACCGCCTCCAGCAGGTTCATCCGGTAGTCCTTGCCGGTGACCCGCACGGTGGTCATGTTCAGGTGGCCGGACGCCTCGTAGCTGTCGTGGCCGGCGATGGTGATGACCTCCTCGCCGTCCGCGTCCTCGCCGAGCGTGTTGAAGGTGGGACCGGGATCCATCTCCGCGTAGGGCACGGGGAGCAGCACCAGGGCGGCGAGGATCACCACCAGGGCGCTGATCGACGTCAGGATCGTCGCGGTTCGCCGGGGCATGCCACCCACTTCTCAATCGTCCGATCGGCCGGTCTCGAACATCCTGGCCCATCGGGGGGTCTGCGCCGCATAAGGGGTGCCGGATCGGCCGCCCGGGCGTCGCGCGGGAACGACCGAGGGGGCCGCCCGTTCGGGGCGACCCCCTCGCCTGGGGTGGTGCGGCGCCGCCGGCGTGCCGGCCGGCCCACCGGAGCTCCCGGACCACGCGCCCTAGCTGCTGGCGCCGGCGCCCTCGCGCTGCCTGCGCCGGCCCTCCCCGGCCCCCTGCGGGCGCGGGGAGGTGGAACGGCCTCGGCCGAGGCGACGCCGCCGCGGCTCGGCACCGGTGGGAACGGCGCTGGTGTGCTCCATCGCGTGGACGAAACGCTGGTACCCGGCGAGGGACTGGCCGTCCCCCAGGTGACGGGTGCGATTGGACCAGGCCGCCCAGACGGCGGCGAAGAGTGCTGCGGCGACCGGGATTGCCAACCATGCGATCGATGCCATGACGAACTCCCGAACTCTTCGTACGTATCTGAAGATTAGCCGTTCGGTATGACAACGCCCGTCAGCGGGCGTGGTCACGTCGCCCTTTCGAGGGACCGCGCACCCACCCGCCGATCAATGCCCGATCAGAACTACCACAGGTCCGGTCGCGCACCGCCCCACGGGCCGATCAGCAACCGACCCATTCGGACTCCCCGTCGGTGAATACCTGCCGCTTCCAGATCGGCACCTGGTGCTTGAGGTCGTCCACCAGCCGGCGGCAGGCCTCGAACGCCTCCCCGCGGTGGGCGCAGGACACCGCCGCCACCACCGCCAGGCCGCCGACCGGGAGCAGGCCGGTGCGGTGCACCACGGCCAGCGCCCGCACCGGGAAGTCCGCGGCCACCTTCGCCGCCACCGCGCGCAGCTCCCGCTCGGCCGTCGGGTGCGCCGAGTACTCCAGCGAGACGACGTCCCGCCCCTCGTCCAGGTCGCGCACCGTGCCGACGAACAGCGCGGTCCCGCCGGCCCCCGCGTCGCCGACCGCGGAGAGGACCTCGTCCACCGACAGCCCGGTGTCCCGGATGGCGATCAGTCTCAGCGGGTCCGTCGGTTCCATCGCGCCCCTCGCGTCCTTTGGGTCCATGGCCTCATCCTGCCCTCCCGCGCCCGGGCGCCGCCCACCGGGCGGGCCACCCGCTCCCCTCGACGGCCCGCCCTAGCCGCGCCGCCGGCGGCGGGCCCGCCGCACCAGGGCGGCGGTGCCGACCAGCGCCACCGTCGCGCCCGCCGCGCCCAGCGACGCGGCCGCGTCCTTGCGACCCAGCCGCCGGGAGACCACCGCGTGGTTGCCCTCGGTGTGCGCCAGCAGTTCCACCAGCGCCTCCTCGTTGGTGTACGCCGGGCGCCAGCCGGCCTCGTGCAGCCGGGTGGCGGAGATCACCCACGGGTGCATGGTGTACGCGAGGTCGGTCACCGGAGCCGGGGTGATGCCCAGGCGGTGCAGCCGCTCCGCCGCGCCGAGGGCGAAGGACGCCGGCAGCTCCATCCGCCGCATCCCGGAGATCTCCTCCACGTCCGCCTGCTCCAGCCAGCCGTCCGAGCCGACCGCGATCTCCCCCTCGACCAGGCCCAGCGCCGCGTACTCCAGCGCCGAGGCGAGGTCCTCCACGTGGCAGAACTGCCAGCACGGCCGGCTGCCCTTGACCACCAGCAGCCGCGGCGCCTCGAAGTGGCGGGTCAGCACCGTGTCGATGCCCTCGCCGACCAGCCCGGCCGGCCGCACCACCGTCACCGACAGCCCCGGGTGGGCCTTGGGCGCCCGCCGCGCCAGCCGCTCCATCTCCAGCAGGTCGCCGACGATCGACTCGTCCGGGACCGCCGCCAGCGGGGCGTCCTCCGACAACGGCACGGGGTTGTCCGGATGCGCCCCGTACACCATGGCCGAGGTGCACAGCACCACCCGCCGCACCCCGGCCGCCGCCGCCGCGGTCAGCACGGTCTGCGCGCCGCGCACGTTGTAGGCGCTGCGGGTACGGGGATCGCTCTCCATGCCGAGGTCCAGCGCGAGGTGGACGACGACGTCCGCCCCGGCCAGCCGGTCGGCGATCGACGGGTCCCGCACGTCCATCACCCGCCACACCGCCCCGGGCACGTCCCCGCGCCGCTCGTCGACGGCCAGCACCTTCCCGATCTCCGGCGACTGGACCAGCCGCAGGGCCAGCGCCCGCCCCACCCCGGAGGCCGCGCCGGTGACGGCGACCGTCGGGCGTCCACCGCGTCCGCGTCGCCCGGTCAGCCGAGAGCGAACGTGTCTGGGCGGGGAACTCACCGGTGGTCTCCCATGGTTAATTTGAGGTGAAGGTGTCGTACGTACCGACCATCCTGCCTCAGACGGCCGGCGGGGTTCTCCGGAGGACGCAGCGCCTCCGGCCGGGCCCGGCCGGTCGGAGCGGCGTAGGACCGGGGCGAGCCGGGCCGTGGGCCGGGCGGGTCCGGGAGCCTGTCCGGTGGTGCGCGCCGGGCGAGTCGGGCGGCCTCGGCCCACCAGCACGGTGGTCCGGAGTGCGCCTAGAGTCGTCGTACGGCGTTTCGGCACGTCCGCGCGGTCGCGTCCCGGCGGCTGCCTTAAGCCAAGGAGCCCAGCAACCGTGAGTGACTTCCCATTCGGATTCGGTCCTTCCCCCAAGGACCCGGACGACGACGACCGGGACGCCACGGGCGCCGGCGGAGCGTCCGGCGGCAGGGGCGGAGGTGGCGGCGGCGACCGGGGGCGCGGCACCGGTCCCGGTGACCGCGGCGGAAACGGGGGCGACCGCGGCAAGGACGACGGCCGCGGGGACGACGGCCGTGACGACAAGGGCCGCGACAACAAGGGCGGCGCGGACAAGGGCCGCGAGGAGGGGAACGGCGGCGCGGGCGGAGGCGCCCAGAACCCGTTCGCCGGCACCCCCCTCGGCATGCTGTTCGGCGGCGGCCAGGGCGCGGGCGGCGGCCAGAACCCGTTCGGCTTCGGCTTCAGCCTGCCCGGCATGCCCGGCGGCGGCCAGGGTGCGGGCGGCCAGGGCGGGGGGGACAACCCCTTCGCCGCCATGTTCGGCAACCTCGGCGCCGCCGACCTCGGCGCGGCGTTCCAGCAGCTCGGCCAGATGCTCTCCACCGACGCCGGCCCGGTGAACTGGAACCTCGCCCACGACATCGCCCGCCGCACGGCCGCCGCCGGCGGCACCGCCGCCCTCTTCGGCCAGGCCGCCCCCTCCGCCGACCCGTCCGTCACCGACTCCGAGCGCACGGCCGTGAGCGAGGCCGTCCGGCTCGCCGAGCTCTGGCTGGACGAGGTCACCTCCTTCCCCGCCGGCACCGGATCCGCGGAGGCGTGGAGCCGCGCCGAGTGGGTCGAGGCCACGCTGCCGGTCTGGCGCAGCCTGGTGAACCCGGTCGCCGAACGGGTCGCCGGCGCCATGGGCGGCGTCGTCCCGGAGGAGATGCGCGCCATGGCCGGCCCGCTGCTCGGCATCATGCGGAGCATGGGCGGGGCCATGTTCGGCACCCAGATCGGGCAGGCCATCGGCACGCTGGCCGGCGAGGTCGTCGGCTCCACCGACATCGGCCTGCCGCTCGGCCCGGTCGGCAAGGCGGCCCTGCTGCCGGCCAACGTCGCCGCGTTCGGCGAGGGCCTGGGCATCCCGCTGGAGGAGGTGCGGCTGTACCTCGCGCTGCGGGAGAGCGCGCACCACCGGCTGTTCGGGCACGTGCCGTGGCTGCGCCAGCACCTGCTGGGGGCCGTGGAGAGCTACGCCCGGGGCATCACCGTGGACACCTCCCGGTTGGAGGAGATGGTCTCCGGCATCGACCCGACCAACCCGGAGGCACTGCAGGAGGCGCTGCAGGGCGGCCTGTTCGAGCCGCAGGAGACGCCGGAGCAGAAGGCCGCGCTCGCCCGGCTGGAGACGGCGCTGGCGCTGGTGGAGGGCTGGGTCGACGCGGTGGTGCACGCCGCCGCCGCGCCCCGGCTGCCGGCCGCCGCCGCGCTGCGCGAGACGCTGCGCCGGCGCCGGGCGACCGGCGGGCCGGCCGAGCAGATCTTCACCACGCTGGTCGGTCTGCAGATGCGTCCGCGCCGGCTGCGCGACGCCTCCCGGCTGTGGGCGTCGCTGACCGACGCGCGCGGGCTGGACGGGCGGGACGCCCTGTGGGCGCACCCGGACATGCTGCCGACCGCCGACGACCTCGACGACCCGGACGGCTTCGTGCACCGCGAGGAGATGGACTTCTCCGAGCTCGGCTCCTCCCTGGACGAGTCGCTGGACCGGATGCTCGGCGAGGAGCGCGCCAAGGGCCGGGCCGACCGCGAGGCCGGGGAGGGCGACACCGGCGCGGCCCCCGGGGAGGGCGACCGGGGCGAGGAGGAGGGCCGCGGCGGGGACGACGACGGCGGGGACGACGACGGCAAGGGCCGGGGGGACGGCAGGGGCGACGGCACCGGAGACGGTGCCGCGTGACCGCCCTGTCCACCGGCGCGGCCGGCGGCGCCACCGCCGGCGGCGCCCTGCGGGACGACGCCCTGCGCGTGCTGTCCGGCTGGTCGGCGCCGGACGAGCGCCAGGAGGCGCTGCGCGCCGCGTTCGTCGACTACCTCGCCGCCAACCCCGACGGCCTCAGCCGCGGCTCGGCGGGCGGGCGGCACCTGACCGCCAGCGCGCTGGTCGTCGACCCGTCCTCCTCCCGGGTGCTGCTCACCCTGCACCCTCGGGTGGGCAGCTGGCTCCAGATGGGCGGCCACTGCGAGGCCCACGACGCCTCGCTGGCGGCGGCCGCGCTGCGCGAGGCCACCGAGGAGAGCGGCGTCCCCGGGCTGACCCTGTCCGCGGCGCCGCTGCGGCTGGACCGCCACCTCGTGCCGTGCCGCGACGGCGTGCGGCTGCCCGCCGCGGACGGCGGTCCCGGCGACGTCAGCGAGCACCTGGACGTGCAGTACCTGGCCGTCGCGCCGCCGGACGCCGTGGCCCGGATCAGCGAGGAGTCCCTGGACCTGCGCTGGTTCCCGGCCGACCGGCTCCCGGACGGCGCCGACCACTCCGTGCGCGCCCTGGTCTCCCAGGCCCTCGCCACGCTCTGAGCCGGCCGGCCCGAAACGGCGACGGGCCCCGCCCACCGGTACGCGTACCGGTGGGCGGGGGCCCGTCGCCGCCGCGGAGCTCCCCGAGCGGGCGCCCCGGGGCTCCGGCGTCCGTCAGCGGTTGCCGCCCCAGCTGTTGCCGGGGTTCTGCGCCTGCACGCCCTGCTGTCCCATGCCGTACTGGCCCCGCAGCCCGCCGCCGGCGGCGAACAGGGTCTGCGGCGGCAGCAGCTCGGCCGGCTGGACCACCACGTAGCCGCGGCCCATGAAGTTCATCTCCCAGCCCTCGCCGGTGTTGCCCCGCCGGCTGAAGACCGACGACGACGTGGTCTGGGCCTGCATGGAGACCCGCAGCGAGGCCGTCCAGGCGATCACCGCGTCCGCGTCGGCGTTGACGAACTTGTCCGGCGTCACCTCCAGCACCAGCGGCTTGCCGGAGGTCATCAGCGCCACCTTGCCGTTGCCGGCGATCCGCAGGTTGTAGCCGCCGGCACCGGCGATCTGCTGCATGGACTCCACCGCGACCACCTCGCGGTGCAGGTTGGCGTCGAGCGCCAGGACGTAGGCGCCGTCCACGGTGATGCCGTCGTGGCCCCCGCAGTCCAGCACGTGCACGTGCTGCGCCAGGTTGGCGAAGTAGATGGTGCCCTCGCCGGAGCACCGCATCAGCGGCAGCCCTTCGCCGGTCATCTGCCGCTCGCGGCGCCGCCCGCGGCTCTCGTACTCGCCGTCGAAGTCGATCAGGCCCTGGTAGGCGACCATCGCGCCCTTGCGGGCGAGGACCTCGGGGTTGGACTGGTCCAGCCGCACCCGCAGCATGTGGTCGTTCTGCAGGGCGTAGCGGTCTGGCGACTGCACCTCGGTGTAGCCGAACAGTGAGCTCTGCACGGTTTCGTTCCCCCTTGCCTCAGCCGCGCACGCGCAGGCGGTCGGTGCTGTCCTCGCTGGGCTGGACGACGACGAACCCTCGGCCGCTGAAGCCGACCTGGTACGCCTCGCCGCTGCCGCGCCCGATCAGCGAGCCGGCCTTGAAGCTGCGCTTGCCCTTGATCCGCAGCCCGGTGGTCCAGGCGATCAGCGCGTCCGGGTCGACGTAGGTCTCCTGCTCGCCGGTGTCCAGCACGACGGGCGTGCCGCGCGTGGTCAGCGCCACCCAGCCGTTGCCGCCGAGCATCAGGTTGAACAGGCCGCTGCCGCTCAGCCGGGCCACGCCGCGCACCCGCTCGATGTCGGAGGTGAGGTTGGCGTCGTAGGCGAGCACGTTGGCGCCGTTGACCGAGAGGCGGTCGCCGGCCAGTTGCAGCACGACGACGTCGGCCCCGTAGTCGGCCAGGTAGAGCACGCCGTCGCCGCTGGCGCGCATCAGCGGCACGCCCTCGCCGGTGGCCCACTCGCCGAGGCCGCGGCCGAGGGACGGCGGGTTCGCCTGGAACTGGATGTAGCCCTCGTAGGCGACCATCGAGCCGGCGCGCGCGTACAGGTCGTTGCCGGTCTGCATGGCGACCTTGCACATGTGGGTGCCGTGGTTGCTCATCCGGGCCACGGGCGCGGTGGCCGCGTACCCGGCCAGAAGCTGCTGGTCCATCAGGGTCACACCTCGTACGGCTGGACGACGATGAAGTTGCCCGGGGCTCCCCGGAACTGGAGGTTGACGGCCTCCCCGCTGTGGCCCGGGTAGGCGTCGCGGCGCAGCCGGACCGACGTGCTGACCACCACCTGGGCGCCGGCCGTCCAGGCCACGATGGCGTTGCTGTCGGCGAAGGTGGTGGGGGTGACCGGCAGCACCACCGGCGTGCCCTTGGTGCGCAGGATGACCGCGCCCTGGCCGGAGAACTGCAGGGTGAACAGGCTGCCACCGGGGATGCCGTGGCCGTCGATCCGGCGCACCTCGTACTGGAGCGCCTCGTCGAAGGCGAGCACGGCGGCGGCGTTGACGCACAGCGACTGGCCCTGGAGGTCCACGATGTGCAGGTCTGCGGCGTCCTCGGCGAGGAAGACCTCGCCCTCGCCGGAGCAGCGCATCAGGTCCATGTCCTGGCCGCTGGCGCTGGTGGCGAGCCGGTTGCGCCAGCCGCCGGAGCCCTTGTGGGCGAACTCCACCTTGCCCTGGTAGGCGACCATGCTGCCCTGCTGGGCGATGACCGCGGTGCCGGCCAGGGTGACCTTGATCAGCTTGGCGTTCTGCTGGGTCCACCGGCCGGTCGCGGCGACCTCGCGGTACTTGGCGAGGCCGGCCTCGGCGCCGGGGGGCGTCGGGGCGCCGGCGGCGGCCTGCTGCGGCGCGCCGTACGGGGCGGCGCCGGGCGCGGCCATGCCCGGCGCCGGCATACCGGGCGCGGGGGCGCCGGGGTAGCCGGGGGCGGGCGCCGGCTGGCCGGGGCCGGGGTAGCCGTAGCCGCCGGGGGCGGCCGGGGCCTGCGGCGGCTGCTGGCCGTAGGGGTCGCCGAAGGGCTGCGGCGGGGCGCCGAAGCCCGGCCCGGGCGCGCCGGGGGCCGGCGCCGGCGGGTAGCCGGCGGGCGGCTGCGGGGCCGGCGGGGCGGGCGGCGCGGGGGCGCCGAAGCCCTGTGGGACGAACTGCTGCGGCTGCGCCGGGGGCTGCGGCGGGGGGAGGTGGAAGTCGCCCTGCGGCTGCGCGGGCTGCTGCGGCACCGGCGCGGGGGCGGGCGCGGGCGGCGGCACCGGCGGGGCCGCGGCGGCGGGCGCCGCGAAGGCCGGCGGGGTCGGCGCGGGGGGCGGGGTGGGGGCGGCCGGGGCGCCGAACGCCGGCGGCGCGGCGGCCGCGGCCGGCGGGGCGAAGGACGGGGTGGGGGCCTGGGGGGCGGGGGCCGGGGCGGGTTCCTCCTCCAGCACCTCGCCGCCGAAGTTCTCCAGCAGGGCCCGCAGGCCGCCGTCGAAGCCCTGGCCGACCGCGGCGAACCGCCAGACGTCCTTGCGGTAGACGTCGGCGAGCATCACGGCCCGCTCGGTGCTGAACTCCGCGCCGGAGAAGGAGTAGCGGGCGACCTCCTCGCCGCCGGCGACCAGCCGGATGTAGCCCGGCCCGACCTGCGACATGGTGCCGTCGCCGTCGATCGTGGCGGTGAAGGCCAGCTTGTGGATGGCGGGCGGGATCCGGTCGAGCGTCACCCGGAACGACTGGGTGTCGCCGGCCTGCTCCCCGAGGAGCTGGATGGAGCCCTCGGGGGACGCGGTCTGGTTGAAGAAGACGAAGTAGCGGTCGTCTGACAGCTTCTCGTCCGCGTCCAGGCCGAAGCAGCTGATGTCGAACGACAGCCCCGGGCCGCCGATCTGCACGCCCACGTACAGGTCGACACCCGCCGTCAGATCACTGATCTTCGCCTTGTGGCCGCGCTGGAATTGCCTCGCCATGCGGAGCCCTACCCTCCCCTTAACGGTCGGAACGCCGCGACACCGAAAAGCCCGGCCGGCGCGCTGGGAGCGACGCACGGTCGGGCGGCCACGGTTCCACGCACGGTACCGCACCCCTGGAGCGGCGAGAGCGGGGGCGACCGTCCGAAAACGGCCGCGGGGGCGGCGCGGGTTAGTCGCACTCCCCCGGCTCGCCCTCCGCGACCTGCCCGAACTCCTCCGAGAGGTCGTCGGGGAGGTCCTCGCTCAGTCCGTCCGCGGGATCCTCGCCGTCGGCCGCGGAGTCCTGCCCTGGTGACGGAGAGTGCGGAAGCCGGGCGGCGGCGACCACGCCCTCCAGGAAGCCGCGGGCCCGCTCGGTGCGCGGGTAGGCGTCGAGCAGCCGCCAGAAGCGCGGGCCGTGTCCGGGCACCAGCAGGTGGGCCAGTTCGTGCAGCAGCACGTAGTCGACGACCCAGGCGGGCATGCCCTTGAGCCGGTGGGAGAGCCGGATGGAGCCCTCGGCGGGCGTGCAGGAGCCCCAGCGGCTGTTCTGGTTGGTCACCCAGCGGACCGAGGCCGGGACCGCGGTCCCGTTCAGGTACTGCTCGGACAGCTCGCGGGCGCGGCGCTCCAGGGCGTCGTCGCCGAGCACCCGCTTGGCCTCCTGGGCGGCGAGGCGCTCCAGCATCCGGGCCACCCAGCGCTTCTCCTCGGCCGCCGACATCCGGGCCGGGATCAGCACGATGGTGCGGTCGCCCTCCCGGTACGCGGACACGGTGCGCCGCCGGCGGGCGCTCCGCCGCACCTCGACGTCGGGCCGGGCGGTGGTCGCCTTGAGGGCCGACTCGGCGGGCACGGTGCGCTCCGACCGGCGCGGGCGCTCCTTCGCGCTTTCGGGCTGCTCGGCTGCTACCACGGTTAAGACCGTACCGGCTGCGCTCCGCGAAATCCTCACCCTGACGGGAATTGCCTGGTGATCGGCCCGACCGAGGGACACTTGGCGATATCAACCCGACCGATCGGGTCAGGGAATGATCATTCCGTTTGGAATTCGATCATCCTGATGATCGTCGTGGGTCCCCGTCGTCCCACGGTGGCCGCCGGCCCGGAACGGAAACGACCGGTGCCCCGGGCGCAGCGCGCCCAGGGCACAATCCGTGTGTCGTGCGTGGCCGCCGGGCCGTGGCTCCCCCCACGGCCCGGCCCGGCGGCCGGCCGGCTCAGCGCAGGATGCTGAGCGCCATTGCCCGGCGGGCCCGGAGCGAGGCGGCCTCGGCCTTGCGGGCCAGCCGCCGCGCCCGGACCAGGCGCCGGGCCCGGCGTTGCTCCTCCGCCTCGCGCAGCCTGTCCTCCATCTGCGCTCGGGCCAGGGCTTCGTTGAGCAGTTGCATGTCGTGGTGTCCGTTCAGATCGATGGTGAGACGTTCGGCGGGCGCGTACAGCGTGGTTTCTCGGGTCATCAGGGCCTGCTTGTCATCGGCGGGGAACCGGCCGGTCGTCACGGCGGTTCGGCGGGTACGGGGGCGGGTGCGCCGGTAGGCGGCGTCGGCCCGCGCGACACGGGCGCGGAACGCCGCGACCGCGGAGGTCACGCCGCGACCGGGTTCTTGCGCGGGCGGCCACGGGGCCGCTTGCGGGCCACGACGACGCCCTGCACGAACAGTTCGCCACCCCACACGCCCCACGGCTCCCGCCGCTCCAGGGCACCGGCCAGGCAGGCCTGACGCACCGGACAGCCCTGGCACAGGGACTTGGCGTACTCCACGTCGGCGGGCGACTCGGCGAAGAACACCTCGGGGTCGTAGGAACGGCACGGGATGGCTGCGCCATCGCCCTCGACGTCGTCGAGCTGCGTGACGGCAGCGGTGAGCTGCATCAGGGATACCTCCGCCGGGTCGTTCGGCGTGATCGGCGCTGCGCTGGAGCTGGGAGGAACGGACGGGGGGTTGCAGTGTGCTTCCGCGGGAGCGGGCGGCAGGAGCGTCACGTGTCTTCCTCGTCTCGGGCGGGGTTCACCCGCCCGTTGCGTTGTTCGGTACCGGTGAAACAACAAGGGCCGCGGATCCCGATGCGGGTTCCGCGGCCCTGGAGGCGCCGATCTGATGCTGGATCAGTCTCGATGTCTCCAGGGATGGTCCCCGCGGAGGGATCGCATGTCCTGCTGCGTCACGTCATTGCGGTGCTGGGTGGCCGGGGCGACGGTGGTCACCTCGGCCCGGGTCGGCTCGGCCCAGACGGCTGCCGGGGCAATGGCCCGCGGACGGGCGACGGCGGCCTTGGCGGCGCCCTCGACCACGACGGATCCACTGCCGGCGGCGAAGCCCGCGCCACGGCCGAAGCCGAGGGCGCCGCCGAAGCCGGCGCCGGTGCCGAAGCGGGCGTCGAAGCCACGGGTGGCGTCGAAGCCACCGGTGGTGCCGAAGCCGGTGCCACGGCCCAGACCAGTGCCGTCGCCCAGCAGGGAGCCGCCGAGGGCGGCGCCACCGCGGACGGGGGTGCCGGTGGGCAGACCGGTGCCTGGGAAGCCGCCATCGCGATAGGCCAGGAGGACCTGCGCCGGCACGAGACCGGCGCGGGATTCGAGGCCAGAGGCCGAGACAGTGCCGCGGCAGGCGGCAACGGCGGCGAAGCCGGTCATTTTGATCGTCGTTGCCACTGGACTCGCCTCCCTACTGTTCTCGGCACCCAACGGCGGCAACCGGGGGTGGTTCCTGATGCTGATACGGCTGTGCTCGGTGTCAGGGCAGCGTGACCAGCGCCGTTGTCGGGCGCCAGTCCCGTCTCCGTGACTGTGCTGGCAGGCTATTGCCGCCTGATCGAGCCGCGCAAATCATTTTCCGGCGATTCCTCGATCCTGTCCCAACGCAGCCACCGACGCCCCGCCCGCACCCGCCTGACCGGCGGCCCCGTCGGACCCCCCGGCGCACAGCCGCAGCACGTCCTCCCCGTACCGGGCGATCTTCGCCGCGTTCACCCCCGGGATCCTGCTCAGCGCCCGGACGTCGCCCGGCCGCTCCTCCGCGATCGCGGTCAGCGTGGCGTCGGTGAACACCACGTACGCCGGCAGGCTCGCCTCACTCGCCCGCTCCTCGCGCCAGTCGCGCAGCCGCCGGTAGAGCTCCTCGTCCACGTCCGACGGGCAGTCGGCGCAGCGCAGCAGCTTGCGCTCGGCCGCCTCCGCCAGCACCCGCCCGCACAGCCGGCAGCGGATCGGTGCCCGCGGACGCGGCCGGCGGCCCACCTCCTCGCGCCCCGCCCGCCCGGCCACCCCCCGGGTCACCGACGCCCGGGCGCCCAGCCCGACCGGGCCGCCCAGCACGGCGCCACCGCCGCCCGGCCGCAGCCCGTCCAGGAAGCGGGACGGCTGCCGGGTGGCCCGGCCCCCCGGCGAGCGGGACAGCGCCCAGGACAGCGTCAGCCGCTCCCGGGCCCGGGTGACGCCCACGTACAGCAGCCGGCGCTCCTCCTCCACCTGCTCCTCGGTCCGGGCGTGGGTGATCGGCACCATCCCCTCGGTGAGCCCCACCAGGAACACGGCGTCCCACTCCAGGCCCTTGGCGGCGTGCAGCGAGGCCAGGGTCACGCCCTCCATCGTCGGCACGTGCTGCACCGCCGCCCGGGCGTCGAGCTCCGCCACGAACTCCGGCAGCCCGGCACCCGGCCGGGCCGCCGCGAACTCCTCGGCCAGCCGCACCAGCGCGGCCAGCGACTCCCAGCGCTCCCGCGCCGCGCCGACCCCGGCCGGCGGGGTCGGCGTCCAGCCGCGGGTGGCGAGCACCGCCCGCACGTGCCCCGGCAGCTCCGCGCCGCCGGCACCGGCCAGCGCCCCGTCCACCTCGGCGTCCGCCCCGCCCCGGGCCGCCCCGCGCAGCAGCAGGCCGGCCTCGCGCACCTCGGGCCGCTCGAAGAACCGCTCGGCGCCGCGCAGCTGGTACGGCACCCCCGCGTCGGCGAGCGCCTGCTCGTACAGCTCGGACTGCCCGTTGGTGCGGAACAGCACGGCGATCTCGCTCGGCCGGGCCCCGCCGTCCAGCAGCGCGCGGATGCGCCGCGCCGTGCCCTCGGCCTCCGCCGGCTCGTCCGGGTACTCCTGGAACACCGGCTCCGGGCCGGGCGGGCGCTGCGCGACCAGCTCCAGGCGGGCCCGCGCCGCCGGCCCCCGGGCGTGCCGCAGCAGCCCGTTGGCCAACCCCACCACCTGCGGCGTCGAACGGTAGTCGCGCACCAGCCGGACCTCGGTGGCGTCCGGGTGCCGGGCGCGGAAGCCGAGCAGGAACGCGGGGGTGGCGCCGGTGAAGGAGTAGATGGTCTGGCTGGCGTCGCCGACCACGCACAGGTTGCCCCGGCCGCCGTCCCACAGGTCCAGCAGCCGCTGCTGCAGCGGGGAGACGTCCTGGTACTCGTCGACCACGAAGTGCCGGTACTGGGCGCGCACCTGCTCGGCGATGTCCGGCCGGGACTCCAGCACCCCGACGGTGAGCAGCAGCACGTCCTCGAAGTCGATGGTGCCGCGCTCGCCCTTCAGCCGCTCGTAGGCGGCGTAGACGCCGGCGATCTCGGCCGCGTCGCGCGGCGGGGTCCGGCCGGCCGCGGCCACGGCCGCGGCGTAGTCGTCCGGCACCGTCTGGGTGACCTTGGCCCACTCGATCTCGCCGGTGACGTCCCGCAGGTCGGCGCGGTCCAGCCGGATCCCGCCGCGGGCCGCGGCCTCCGCCACCAGCTGCACCTTCCGCTCCAGCAGCCGCGGCACCGCGCCGCCGATCGCCTTGGGCCAGAAGAACTGCAGCTGGCGCAGCGCCGCCGAGTGGAAGGTGCGGGCCTGCACGGCGCCGGCGCCGAGCGCCCGCAGCCGTCCGCGCATCTCCCCCGCCGCGCGCGCGGTGAAGGTCACGGCCAGCACCTGCTGCGGCGCCATGACCCCGGAGAGCACGCCGTAGGCGATGCGGTGGGTGATCGCGCGGGTCTTGCCGGTGCCGGCGCCGGCCAGCACGCAGACCGGGCCGCGCAGCGCCGTGGCGACGGCGCGCTGTTCGGGATCCAGCCCCTCGAGCACCGCGTCGGCGCCGAAGGCGGAGGAGTCGGCGGTCGTCTCGGTCACCCGTCCATCCTCTCAGCTCGGCCCGGGGCGTCCGGCGCCGTCCACGGCCGCCGGGCCCGGGGGGGGGCGCCGGCGGAGGGCGGACGGGCCGTGAGCGGAACGCGTGGCCCGCGAAACACGTGCGGGCCGGAATGCGCCGCGCCGCGCGGACGTTGGGCAGGGTGCGACACCCCGGCCGCGGGTCACCCCGCGGGAGACCACCGAAGGAGCTTCGATGTCCGCCGACACCATCACGATGTACAGCACGACCTGGTGCGGCTACTGCCGCCGCCTGAAGAGCCAGCTGGACCGCGAGGGGATCGGCTACACCGAGGTCAACATCGAGCTCGACCCGGAGGCCGCGGCCTTCGTCGAGAAGGCCAACGGCGGCAACCAGACCGTGCCGACCGTGCTCTTCCCGGACGGCAGCACGCTGACCAACCCGTCGCTGGCCCAGGTCAAGCAGAAGATCGCCGCCTGACGGCGCCGGTTCCGACGGGGGTTGACGGCGCGGCGGGTGGGGCGTTCGACCGAACGCCCCACCCGCCGCGCCGCGCCGCTGCCCGGTGGACGACCCACCTCACCGGCGCCCCGGCTCACCAGGAGGAGGGCGGCAGCCCCTCGCCGTACCACAGGTCGATCAGCGAGCGCGCGATGGAGACCGAGGCGGGCAGCAGCAGCTCGCCCGAGGCGACCGCCGCCCGCAGCTCCTCCCGGGTGAACCAGCGCGCCTCCTCGATCTCGTCGTCGCCGCCCAGGTCGATCCGCGGGTCGTCCGCCGTGGCCAGGTAACCCAGCATCAGGCTGGCGGGGAACGGCCACGGCTGGCTCGCCACGTAGGAGACGCCCGTCACCGCCACCCCGACCTCCTCGCGCACCTCGCGCACCACGGCCTGCTCGGCCGACTCACCGGGCTCCACGAACCCGGCCAGGATCGACCAGCGGCCCGGCGGCCAGTGCTGCTGGCGGCCCAGCAGGCAACGGTCCTCGCCGTCGCGCACCAGCATGATCACGGCCGGGTCGGTGCGCGGGTAGTGCTCGGTGCCGCAGCCGGTGCAGCGCCGCACGTGCCCGGCGGCCACGGCCACCGTGGCCTTGCCGCAGGCCGGGCAGAAGCCGTGCCGGCGGTGCCAGGTCTCCAGCGCCACCGCGTGCACCAGCAGACCGGTGTCGCGGTCGTCCAGCAGCGCCCCGACCTCCCGCAGACCGGCGCCGCGGGCCTCGGCGTCCCACTGCCCGGGCAGCTTCTCCACCGCGAGCGCGAAGTAGGCGGCGCCGTCCGGGTCCACGCCCAGGAAGTAGCGCTCGCCCTCCACCGGGGCGTCGAACGCCGACACCAGCACCAGGCGGGTGCGCGGCGCGCGCCGCTCCGCCTCCTCGGCCCCCTCCTCCCCGGCGGCCGGTTCCGGCGGGTCCTCGTCCAGCACCAGCGCCCGGCCGTGCGCGATCACCAGCACCCGGGTCGTCGGGTGGCTCCACGCGGCGGACAGCCACGCCTCGTCCAGCCGCCGCTCCGCCGCGCGGTCCAGCGCGCTGCGGGAGAGCGTCGGCGGCTGCGCCAGCGTCCCGCCCCCGGCGCCGCCCGCGGAGCCCTCCGCCCGGTCGGCGCGGCCGTTCACCGGCGTACCCACTGTCCGCTCCCCGTTCCCGTGCGCCTGCCCGCTCCGTCGGTCGTCCACCGTGCCGCTACCGCCCTTCCCGGGATGTCCAGTGCTCAGCGAGGTCCGCCCACAGGTAGGCGGAGGCCTCCACGCCCCTGCGCAGCAGGTCCAGCTCCACCTTCTCGTTGACCGAGTGCCAGCCGTCCGAGGGCACCGAGATGCCCATGAACAGCACCGGGGCCCCCAGCACGTCCCGCAGGTCGGCCGCCGGCCCCGACCCGCCCTCGCGGGTCAGCAGGATCTCCCGCCCGAAGGCCCGGCCCATGGCCCGGCGCAGCGAGGCGAGCGCCGGGTGGTCCAGCGGGGTCAGGCAGGGGCGGGTGTAGCCGTGGGCGACCACCTCGGCCCGGATGCCGGCGGGCAGACGCCCGTTCACCCAGTCCCGCAGCGACTCCTCCAGCAGCTCCGGCCGCTGACCGGCCACCAGCCGGAAGGAGAGCTTGACGTGTGCCGAGGCCGGCACGATGGTCTTGCTGCCCTCGCCGGTGTAGCCGGCCCAGATGCCGTTCACCTCGGCCGTCGGCCGGGCCCAGATCCGCTCCAGGGTGGTGTGGCCGCTCTCGCCGAGCGCGGCGGTGGAGTGCGCGGTGGCCAGCCAGCGCTCCTCGTCGAAGGGCAGCCGGGCGAAGAGCTCGCGCTCGGTCTCGTCCAGCGGCACCACGCCGTCGTAGAAGCCGGGCAGGGTGACCCGGCGGTCCTCGTCGTGCAGGGCGGCGACCAGCCGGGCCGCCTCGGTGGCCGGGTTGGGGACGGCGCCGCCGAACGAGCCGGAGTGGATGTCCTGGCCCGGGCCGTACAGGTCCACCTGGAAGCCGGCCAGGCCGCGCATGCCGGTGCAGACCGTCGGGGTGTCCTCGGACCACATGCCGGTGTCCGAGACGATCACCACGTCGCAGGCCAGCCGTTCGGCGTGCTCCCGGACCAGGTCGGCGAAGTGCGGGGAGCCGGACTCCTCCTCGCCCTCGATCAGCAGCTTGAGGTTGACGGCCGGCGCGGTCCGGCCGGTGGCCGCCAGGTGGACGCGCACCCCGAGGGAGTGCAGGAACACCTGCCCCTTGTCGTCGGCCGCGCCCCGGGCGTACAGGCGGCCGTGGCGGCGCACCGGCTCGAACGGGTCGGTGTCCCAGGGGTCGGTGGCGGCGTCGGCCGGCTGCACGTCGTGGTGCCCGTAGACCAGCACGGTGGGCGCGCCGGGGTCCGCGCTGGGCCACTCGGCGAAGACCGCGGGCAGGCCCGCCTCCGGGCCGCCGGGGCAGTCCCACACCTCGGCGGTGGGGAAGCCGATCCCGCGCAGGTGGTCGGCGAGCCACTCGGCGGAGCGGCGCACGTCCGCGGCGCGGGCCGGGTCGGCGGAGACCGACGGGATGCGCAGCCAGTCGGTCAGGTCGTCGAGGAAGTCCGACCAGTACCCGTTGATCCAGTCGCGCAGTACCGGGTCGGGGGGCGCGGGCACCTCCCGCGCCGGGGCGTCCGCCGCCCGCGCGACGCCGCCCGTGGCCGCGACCGCCTCGCTCATGCCCACCATTCCCTGATCCGGTCCGCGCTGACTCATGCACTGCACTCTACGACCGTCGAACAGGCGTGCCGGGAGTCCGCCGGCCGGATCCGCCGGCCGGCGTGACCGGTCTCACGGTCCCGGCGGCCCCTCGGCCGGCTCGTCGGCCCCGGCCCGCCCGGCCGGCTCGGCGCCCTCGTCGGGCGGGTCGTCGGACGGGTCCGGCCGGCCGCCGCTGACCAGCCGTTCCAGCTCGGCCCGGCCGGGCAGGTCCGCCGGCTGGACGACCTCGCCGGTGCGCACGTAGAGGAACGCCGCCGTCACCCGCTCCACCGGCACGCCGGTGCGCTCCGCCCAGGCCAGCCGGTACACGGCGAGCTGGAGCGGATCCGCCGTCTGCCGCCGGCTGGTCTTCCAGTCCACCACCTCGTACCGCACGGTGCCGTCCGGCTGCTCCTCGCGGTAGACGGCGTCGATCCGGCCCCGCACCACCCGGTCCCCCAGCACCAGCTGGAACGGCGCCTCCACCCGGTGCGGGCGGCGGGAGGCGTACGGGGTGCGGCGGAAGGCGCGCTTGAGCGCCTCCAGGTCGAGCTCGTCGTCGATCTCCTCGTCCTCCGCGCCGGGGATCTCCTCCGGCTCGACCAGCGGCACCACGTCGAACAGCGACTCCACCCAGGCGTGGAAACGGGTGCCGCGCCGCGCGGCCGGCATCGGCGGCCGCGGCATGGGCCGCACCAGGTCCCGGGCGAAGCCGTCCGGGTCCTGGGCCAGCCGCATCAGGGCGGTGGCCGACAGCGAGGGCGGCAGCGGCACCTCGCGGACCGGCTGGCGCAGCCGCAGCAGCTCGCCGGCCAGCGCCTCCAGGTCCCGGTCCCAGGAGGCCACCAGGGCGGTCTCCTCCAGGCCGAGGTCGGCGCCGTCCACCGCCGCCGCACCGGCCGCGCCCGCCGGGCCGTCCGCCGGGCCGTCCGCGCCCGGCGGATCCGTCACGGCCCCCTCGTCCTCCGGGTACTCCCCGGGCGGCTCGGGCTCGGGGTACGGGTCGAAGCCCCCGTCGTCCTCGTAGCCGTACGCGTCGTACTCGCCGAACTCCCCGAACTCCTCGTCCGGCTCCGGCGGCAGCGGCGGATCGTCGTCGTCCACCACCGGCCCCGGCTCCAGCTCCGGTTCCGGTTCCGGCTCCGCCCGCTCCCCCGGGGTGCGCTGCGCCGGCAGCACCCGCTCCGGGTGGCGCTCCCAGGCGTCCAGCCGGGCCAGCACCCGCTCCGCGGCCTCCCGACGGGCCGCCAGCGCCGCCGGATCCAGCGGCAGCGGCCACTCCCGGTCCAGCGCCGCGCCGGCCGGCGTCGGATTCTCCTCGCCCTCCTCCGGCGCCGGCTCCCACACCTCGATCTCGCCGTGCCCGCGCTCGCAGTGCTCACGCAGCCGGTCCAGGAACTCCGACGGCCCGCGCGGCCTCTTCTGGGTCGGCCCCCACCAGTGCCCGGAGGCCAGCAGCAGCTCGCGCGGGCGGGTGAACGCCACGTAGCCGAGGCGCAGCTCCTCGACGGCGTCGTGCTCCTTCATCTCCGCGTCGAACGCCTTCAGCCCGCCCGCCGACCACTCCGCCACCTCGGGCAGCGTCGCGGCGTCGCCGCGCAGCGGGTGCGGCAGCACCTCGCCGCGCCGGGTCCACTTCTCCCGGCCCTGATCGGTCGGGAAGGCCCCCTTGACCAGCCCGGGCACCGCCACCACGTCCCACTCCAGGCCCTTGGACTTGTGCGCGGTGAGCACCTTCACCGAGTCGTCGGCGGCCGGCAGGGTGGAGTCCAGGCCACGGTCGTAGGCGGCGGCCGAACGCAGGAAGGCCAGGAACGCCGCCAGCGACGGATCCCCGTCCAGGTCAGCGAAGGAGGCCGCGACGTCCAGGAAGGCGTGCAGCGTCTCCCGCCGCCGCGCCGCCAGCGCGTGCGGGGAGGCGGACAACTCCACGTCCAGGCCGGTCACCGACATCACCCGGTGCAGCACGTCCATCAGCGGCAGCTCCAGGCTGCGCCGCAGCTCGCGGATCTCGCTGGCCAGCCGGGCGAACCGCACCCGGGCCTGCGGGGAGTAGCGCAGCTCGTCGCCGGGATCCTCCAGGGCGTCGGCCAGCGAGACCACCTCGGTCGGGTCCACGCCGGAGACCGCCTCGGCCAGCGCGGCGTCCAGGCCGGCGCCGTCGGGGCCGGCCGCCTCCGCCGCGCCGGAGCCTCCCCGCCGCCCGCCACCCACCAGGTCACGGGCCCGCCGGCCGAGCAGCGCCAGGTCGCGGGCGCCGATCCGCCAGCGCGGGCCGATCAGCAGCCGCACCAGGGCGGCGTTGGCCGTCGGATCCTGGAGCACCTCGCAGACGGCCACGAGGTCGGCGATCTCCGGCAGGTTGAGCAGCCCGGAGAGCCCGACCACCTCCACCGGCACGTCCCGGGCCACCAGGGCGGCGTGGATGTCGGCGAAGCTGGTGCCGGCCCGGCACAGCACGGCGATCCGGCCGGGGCTGACGTCGGTGCGGACCAGGTGCGCGATGGTGTCGGCCAGCCAGGTGATCTCCTCGTCGTGGGTGCGCAGCAGCGCGCAGCGGATCCGGCCGTCCCGCTCCGCGCCGGGGGCGGGGCGCAGCGGGGCGACGCCCTGGTGGAGTTCGCGCAGCGGGGCGGCCAGGTCGTTGGCGAAGTCGAGGATGCGGCCGCCACTGCGGCGGTTCTCGCTGAGCGAGTAGCGGGCCGCGGGCGTGCCGTCGCTCCTGGGGAAGTGGTGCGGGAAGTCGTCGAGGTTGGCGACGGAGGCGCCGCGCCAGCCGTAGATGGCCTGGCAGGGGTCGCCGACGGCGGTGACCGGGTGGCCCACGCCGCGCGGGGCGCCGAAGAGCCCGCCGAGCAGCAGCCGCTGGGCGACGGAGGTGTCCTGGTACTCGTCGAGCAGCACCACCCGGAACTGCTCGCGCAGCAGCCGGCCGACCTCGGGGCGGGTCTGCGCGAGCCGGGCGGCGAGGGCGATCTGGTCGCCGAAGTCGAGCAGGTCGCGGGCGGCCTTGGCCTGGCGGTAGCCGTCGACGAGCCCGGCGAGTTCCAGCCGGGCGGCGGCGGCCTGCTGCACGGGGCGGACCCAGGCGTTGCCGCGCTTGTCGGGGTCGATGGAGCCGACGGCGTCGAGCAGCGCGCGGTCGTGGGCGCGGAGCTGCTCGGGCGTGACGAGGTGCTCGGCGAGCTCGCCGTCGAGCTTCAGCAGCCGGGCCGTGGTATCGGCGAAGGTCCAGGTCAGCGCCGGGTACGGGCCGGGGGCGGCGCGCAGCACGCGGGCGGCCAGCTGGAAGCGGGTGGCGTCGGCGAGCAGCCGGGCGCTGGGCTCGACGCCGATGCGCAGCCCGTGCTCCTTGAGCAGGCGCCCGGCGAAGGCGTGGTAGGTGGAGATCTCCGGCTCGCCGAGCGGCTCGTCGTCCGCCGCGCCGGCACCGCCCCCGGGGCCGGCGGCCGTGCCGGCTCCGATGCCCGCGCGGCGCAGCGCGGAGCGGACCCGTTCGGCCAGCTCCCCGGCGGCCTTGTTGGTGAAGGTGAGGCCCAGCACCTGCTCGGGCCGCACCTGCCCGGTGCCGACCAGCCAGACGACCCGGGCGGACATCACCGTCGTCTTGCCGGATCCGGCGCCCGCGACGATCACCCCGGGCTCCAGCGGGGCGACGATCGCCGCCATCTGCTCGGCGGTGAAGGGGATGCCGAGGAGTTCCTTCAGCCGCTCGGGATCGCTCAGCACCGGGCGGAGGACGGGCTCCCGCCGCCCGGGTCCCGGCCCCGTCTGTGGTCCTGGCGCTGCTGTTGGCACGCAGGCGATGGTACGGGGCGGTGGGGACGTTCCCGGACGAGCCGGACGAACCACTCACGCTCCGTGACATCGGCCTGTCGCGGCGGGGGCCGGGCTGCTATGAAGGCGTTGGCCGCTGTTGCCGCCGATGTCCGACCACCGTTCGATGGGAACCGACGTGACACCGTCCCGCGCCGCGGCGATCGCCGCCACCGCCGCCCTCTGCGCCGTCCTGAGCGGCTGCGGTGGCTCCGACGACTCCGCGGACCCCGCCGCCAGTCCGTCCACGAGCGCCGGGGCCGCGGGCGACCGCAGCGGTCCCGAACTGGCGCAGGCGGTGGCCGACCTCATGGAGGACACGCCCTTCCGCGCCACCGCGTCCGGGGAGGACTCCACCGGCACGGTCCGCGCCGAGCTCGTGGTGGCGCCCAACGGCGCGCACGAGCTCATCGAGCACAGCGTCGACGGCAGCATGGAGAGTCTGTCCATCGGCCAGGACGTGTGGGGACGCTACTCCGGCGACATCCTCCCCTTCGAACTCGAGGACCCGGACGTCTGGCTGCACTCCGACGCCTCCACCGCCGAGGCGATACTCGGCGCCTCCCTGGACGGGCGGGGGGAGTCGCCCTTCGACCCGGCGGCGGACTTCTCCGCGGTCACCCTCGGTGAGCCGGAGGAGGTGGACGGGGTGCCCGCGCTGGTGCTGGAGAACTACCCGCTGGACGACGACGGCACGGGCACGGTGTGGGTGGCCGCCGAGGGCGAACCGTGGCCGCTGCGGACCGTGGGCACCTCGCAGTTCCAGGGGGAGAGCGTCACCCAGGAGACCCGCTTCAGCGACTTCGGGGAGGTGGAGGAGCTGACGCCCCCGCCGGCGGACCAGACCATGGAGTGGGAGGACGCCTTCGCCCAGTGGTGGAGCCCCGAGGAGCAGGCGGAGCTGGACGACCTGCTGTCCGGGGCCGAGGGCTGACGCCGCGGCCGGCGGACGCCGGCGCTCACCGCGACGGGCCGCCGACCAGGTGGGCGTTGGGCTCCATCGCCAGCGCCGACAGCTCCTCGATCCGCCGCACCCGCACCCCCGCCGCGGTGAGCTCCTCGTCGCCCGCGCCGTCGACGAACAGCACCGGCTCCCGCCAGGCGTAGACGACGCGGCGGATGCCGGCGTCCAGGATCAGCCGGCTGCAACTGCGCGGGCGGGACTTGCGCACGCTGCACGGCTCCAACGAGCTGTACAGCGTCGCGCCGGCCAGCCGGGGATCACCCGGCGCCACCTTGGCCAGCGCCGCCTCCTCGGCGTGCACCCGGTCGTCCCCGCCCTCCCGGGAGTAGCCGGTGGCCAGCACCGTGCCGTCCACCGCGACCACCACCGCCCCGACCGAGAACGCCGTCGAGGACGGCGGGCAGCGACGCGCCAGCTCGACCGCCTCGCGCAGCCAGCGCGCGTCCACCTCGGCGGGCGAGCCGGCGCCCAGCAGGTAGCGGGGCACCACCACGTCGCCGAGGTGCTCCACCCCGGCCAGCAGCATCCGGTGGGTGGAGTCGTGCGGGAACGGCCCCGGGCCGACGAACCGGGGCGCGCCCGGATCACCGACGAAGAACGGCGCGACGGCCAGCCGCACCTCGTCGGCCAGCCCTTCCGCCAGGAAGCGGGTGTGGATGCCGCTGCCGCCCTCCACCATCAGACGCCGCACCCCGCGCGCGGCCAGATCCGCCAGCACGGCGCGCAGCGACAGCGGTTCCCCGGCGTCCACCACGGTGGTGTGCCGGCCGGGACCCAGCCGCCGCCGCGCCACCTCAGCCCCGGACGTCGCCGCGTAGACCACCTTCTCGGTCGGCCCCTCCGGGGCGTCCTCGGCGAAGAACCGGGCCCGCGGGTCGAGCTCGCCCCGCAGGGTCAGCGTGACCTTGGCCGGACTCGCCGGCAGGCCGCGCGCCACCCGCTCCGCCCGCCGCCGGTCGGAGCGCACCAGCAGCCGCGGGTCGTCCCGCCGGATCGTCCGGGCGCCCACCAGGATCGCGTCGCACTCCGCCCGGACGGCGTCCACCCGGTCGAAGTCGGCGTCGTTGGAGAGCAGCAGCCGGGTCGCGGTCGAGTCGTCGATGTACCCGTCGACCGACGCCGCGCAGGAGAGCAGGACGTACGGCCGCCGGCCCGCCTCCGCGCCCGGGGCCGGGGCGGGGGCCGCCTCCGGAGCCACGCCGGTGCCCGGAACGGCGTCCGGAGCCGCGTCCGCGTCCTGGCCCGCCCACCGACTCACACCCACCACAGCTCTCCTCACCTGGACCGGCGCCCCCGGGCGTCCGGAACGACGGGGAGATTCTGCACCGTCCCGGCCGCCCGGACGACCGGGGCGGCGCGGCGCGGCGCTCAGTGGCGTTCGCGCATCCGGGCGACGTAGGGGGCGAAGGGGTCGTCCGGGTCCGGCTCGGGATCGTCGTAGCGCTCGTACGGATCCGGCTCGGCGCCCGGGCCGTCGTCCACCTGGAGCGGCGCCAGGTCCGGGTGCGAGTTGCGGTACATCTGCATCAGCGACGGCCCCGTCCGCGCCACCCGCTCGTTGCCCAGCCGGACCAGGTCCAGTTCCAGCTCCTCGCCGACCCGCACGGCCGGGTGCCCGTTGGACCACACCATCCAGTCCGAGTCCGGGATGGTGCGCACCATCACCGTGCCCAGGTGGTAGCCCACCTCACTGGCGAGCTCGTAGGCGGTGGCCGGGCGGGTGTCCAGCCAGAGGTCCACCAGCCGGTCGAGCTCCTCCAGCGACTCCACCGAGTCGTCCAGCTCCACACCGGCCTCGGCGGCGGCCAGCCGCAGCTCCGGGCACGCCTGCAGCATGCCGACCAGCACGTCGTCCGCCGGTCTGCCGGGGCCGAAGACCGGGACGCTGCGCGCCACACCGTGCTGGCCGCGCCAGCGGACGATGCGCTGGCTGACGCCCGGGTCCGTGCCGAGGACGCCGTTGCTCGACTTCCGCATCGTCTCCCCGCCCCTACCGTAGACGCCACCGTGAGTTGTGGACATAAGCAACATTGTTCTGGGTGCGGGCGCAGACGGGGAGGGTTTTACCTCAGCGATGCACACGGCCCTCGCTCCCGCGCCACGCGTGCGCCGGCGCACCCGGGCGCACAGGGGGAACGCACGGGGGAGCACGGCGCCCCGAGTGCCCAGAACGGAGTCGGCGCGTCCGGATGACACACTGGCCGCCTGTCCGAGGGCACGCCCGGCGGGCGGTACGCGGTCCGGGTGGCACGCCGCACGGGCGAGCGCCCCCGGCGCGGGCGGCGCGGACAGCACGGACGCGGAAGGCCCGGCGATCGGGAGCGGAAGGAAGGACGGCGATGGAGGGCAGGCACGACTCCGGCACGGCACGGATCGGCTCCTGCGGTGACTGCGGGCTGCCCGTGGAGTACCGCACCGCCCTGGGCGGCGACCGCGTGGCCCTCCAGCCCGGCGAGTTCCCGGCCCGCGCCGTCCCCCCGTACCTGCACCGGCACCTCAGCCGGGGCGTCGTCTACGAGGGCGCGGAACCGGTGCACGACTGGTGCCGCATCCCGCACGACGCCGTCTGCCCGGCCCAGGAGGAGCCCCGGCACCCCGGGCTGCGCGAGATGCACCGCCGCCTGGCCGTGCGCAGCCGCAAGGCGCGCGAGGAGGCCGGCACCCCGTCCGACGGCCCCACCCCTACCCCGCCGCCGGCACCGACGGGCCGGGAGCCGGCGAAGCCGGCGAAGCCGGCGAAGCCGGCGAAGCCGGCGAAGCCGGCGAAGGACGAGGGCCCCGGGAGGGGGATTCCCCCCGCCCCGGGGCCCGGCATGATCTTCTGAGCCGCGCGATTCTCCGAGTCGCCTACGGCACTGCCGCTACGTCACTGCTGCGGCGGCGCCGGCGGGGGCGGCTGCACGAACGGCCCCTGCCGCTGACCACCCGGCGGATACCCGTTCTGCCCGTACGGTCCGGCCGAGGACGGCGGCGCGGGCTGGTACGACCGCGGCGGCGGATACTGCTGGCCACCCGGGTACGGCTGCTGCGGCGGGTGGTGCCAACCGTTCGGCTGCGGGGACCCGATCGGCGGAGCGGCGGGACCGGGAACCGGCGCCCCACCACGCCCGCCACCGGCGCCACCACCGGGCGGCCCACCCCGCGAACCCCGGCCCCGGGCCACCACGATCCCGACGACCACCACCACGACGGCGAGCACGCCGACCCCGACGCCGATCCACACGCCGAGCGGTGTACCCGACTCCTCCTCCGCGGCGGTCCCGGCACTCTCCGCCCCCGGCCCGACGGCCGCGGGGTCACCCCCCATCGCCTCGACCAGCGGGTTCTCCTCCGGGCCCGGGGGGATGTCGGCGGTCAGCGCCTGGTTCGGGTTGAGGATGCCCCGGCCGTAGTACTCGCTCGGCACGGGCGTCCCGTCCGGCGGCGGCATCGCCGACTCCAGCAGCCGGTTGATCACCTGCCCGGCCGACAGCTCCGGGAACTTGGAGATCACGAGCGCTGCGGCGGCGGAGACGTAGGCGGTGGCGTCGCTGGTGCCGGTGCCGGTGCGGTAGCCGCCGTCCAGACCAGCACTGACGATGTCGACGCCAGGCGCCGACAGGCTGACGTAGGGGCCGTAGTTGGACCTGTCCCAGATACGCCCCTGTGAATCGACGGCGCCAACGGTGAGAACGCCAGGCGTCGCCGCGAGCGAGCGATCCAGGATCCGATCCCCTGTGTTGCCCGCGCCCACGACCACGACCACGTCTTCCGCGATCGCTCGCTGAATCGCCGCCTCGATGTCGTCGTACTGGATGCCGTCCAGTGAAAGGTTGATGACGTCCGCGTCCTGATCGACAGCCAGGTTGATTGCCTCGGCGACGCTCACGCCCTCCGCGGTGTACTGGCGATCAATCACCCGAATAGGGAGAATCTGGGCATCTGGCGCCAACCCTCTGACGCCGTCCCGGCCGCCCTCGCCATGCCCCGTGCCAGCGATCAGTGAGGCCATGCCTGTGCCGTGGCCGTCCACGTCCACGTCGCCGTCCGAAGACTCGAACAGGTCGAAGCCCGGCAGCACGCGTCCCGCCAGATCCGGGTGCGACGTGTCGACACCGCTGTCGATCACCGCGACAAGGACTCCCTCACCCGTGGACTGCTCCCAGACCACCTCCTCGGCCTGGTAGTTCTGCAATGCCCACTGCTGGTCGCGGACCTCGTCGGCGCTCGCGGGAGCCGCCACCGACCCGACGAACAGAACGGTTGCCGCCGCGCCGAGCGTCAGGCGCCTGCCCCACGTGATCACCTCTGAGGTCCTCCGTCCTCGCCACGTGCTCCACCACAGTCAGATGGCTGCCCCGCAAGCTAACAGGGCAGCCATCCGAGGGTCACTCGTCGATCACCCGTGGCGTGATGGAGCGTGACGCGCGCCAGGTCTCCTCGTCCTCGACCAGGTAGTCGGCCCGCTCCCGGCGCTCGCGCTCCTCTTCCTCCGCGCGCTGCTGGTTGGGGAGCCGGTAGGCGTTCCGGGGGTCCGCGCCCCCCAGCCGGCTGCCACGGCCGATCCCGCTGCCGCCTTGAGTGAACGTTCCAGAGCGCCCGGCCGGGCCGTCCCCGTCGACTCCGATGACCCCGCTCCGACGGTTCGTCGCAGAGGTGGACCCGCGCCCACCAGCCGCCCCGGCACCGATTCCCCCACCCGGCCTGGCCCCACCGGTCCTTCCGTTGCCAGCGCCGGTGTCCCGCTGCGCATCGGAAGCGGAAACGAGTGGCCGTCCCTCACGCTGCCCCGGCATCCGGGTGCCCCTGGGGCGGAGACTTCCACCGGGATTGCGGCCCTGGTTGCTGGCGAGGTCGCCGAGGCCGACCGGGCCGCGGAAGTTCGTGTTGCCGCCCCCGCCACCGGCGGGTGCGGGCCCCGGGTTCGTGTTGGAGGGACTGCGGTTCAGCGTCGGCGCGTCCGCACGGTTCAGCTCGGATGCCGGCAGTGAGGAGCCGCCTCCGGGGCGGTTCGTCGACAGGCCGTTCTCGGGCGCCGGTCCGTCCACTCCGCGGACCCGCTGCACACCGGAGGGGGACGTGGCGTCGCCCTGCACGTAGGAAGTACCGCGAGGGCCCGTTCGGGACGTGACACCACGGCCGTAACTGGACGGCTGGGAGTTCGCCGTGGCGAAGCCCGCCCCGACACCGCCCACCAAACCGGCGGCTCCTGCAGAAGCACCGGCGCTGGCATCAGACGGTGAAATGACACCCTCCTCGCCATCATCGACCCGGGTCCACACCATCTTGCTCCGTGCCGTCGCCAGACCCGCCGTGTACCGCTGGAGGACGGCCACCGCCTGGTTGCGGCGCTCCTCGTCCTCCCGCAGGAAGGCGTCCACTCGCCCGGTCATCTCCTGGCGCACGGTGCCGTCGTCGTCCGCCGGAGTGAGGGAGTCCACCAGGTGCTGGCCCAGCCCCGGGACGAACGCCAGCGCGCCGCCTCCCGCGAGGTCCGTGGCCATGTCCTTGAGGTCGGAGAACCAGCCGGAGTCCTCCGGCATGCTGTTCTTCGCCGTGTCGATCTCGCTGGAGATCGTCAGCAGCGCGTCCCGGATCCGCTCGGCGTACTCGGCCTGGTCACGCAGGTACTGGCGCAGGTCCGACAGGTCGCCGCCGAAGCCCTCGGCGGCGTCCCCCTCCCAGTCGGCCATGACAGTCTCGCCGTTGACGCCGAGGACCGCTTCCAGCTCCCGTAGCTTGGACGCGACGTTGGCCCACACGTCGGACGCCTGCGCGACCGTGCTCGACGAGGCCGGATCGATCAGCGCGCGCATCTGCTCCAGGCTCATCGAGCTGAAGTCCGTCGCCATGTCGGGTTTCCCTCCCCCGGTTCAGCCGTGCCGCTCAGATCCAGGTCTGGTTCTGGGTGGCGGTGTTCTGGTCCTCGGTCTGCGTGTACAGGTTGGCCGCGTCGCCGACATTGCCGCCCAGTCGCTCGATGCGGGTGTGCACGGAAGCCAGCATCTCCCGCAGGTTGCTGCGGAGGGACTCGTATTGCGCCTCGATGTCCTGGGCCTCCTCGAAGTTGCCGAAGGCCAGGCAGTTGACACCGCTGAGCGAGTAGATCGCCTCGCTGGAGGCCCCGTCCTCCAGGTCGGCGAGGAGCTCCGACGCCTTCTGCGCGAACTCGGTCAGACGCTCGACATCTACGGAGAATCCGCTCATCCAGGCACCCCCGCCGCTGGTGACGCTTGCCGGTAGACGATGGTCACATGTGGGCCTCAGCATCCCATACGGTCCGTCAGAACGGGAAGCTGGACGAGTATGCGGACGGGGGCGCACCGTAGCCGGCGCGCCCCCGCTTCAGCAGGCGGTCACCCGTCCGTCGACGGCTCCACGCGCACCACCACGTACGCACCGCCCGGGTGTTCGGTTTCGACCACGATGCGCGTGCCGGTGTCCGGGACCCGGACGCTGCCGGCCGGGTTCTCCTCGTACCAGTACCGGCCGGAGTGGTCGTCGAAGACCGTGACGCCCTCGCGGGCGCCGAAGAACGTCGCCACTCCCCCGTCGTGCAGCGTGAACTCGGCCGTCGGCCGGCTGCCGAAGGTGGCGTCGCGGGTCTGCACGCGGTTGCGGACGAGGGCGTCCTCCTCGACGACGGGCTCCCCGCCCTCCTCGCGCACCCAGTACTCCGGTTCCGGATGGGCGTCCACCGGCAGGACCAGACCCTCGCCCGGGTGCACCCCGGTGTTGTTGTCGTCCTGCGAGGTGTCCCACAGCCACACCAGCACGCCCGGTTGGTAGGGGAAGTGCTCGGCGAGGTTCTGGATGTCCGGACGGAATCCGAAGTGGTAGGGGCCCACGTCGAGGGTCTGGTCGTAGCCGACGAGTTGCCGGTTCTCCACGATGTAGTACCGCTCGTACTCCTCGGTGAAGGCCCCGGGCACGCTGCGGAAGCCGTCCGCCTGCGCGGCGCGTTCGTCCTCCGCGCCGTCGTGCAGCAGCACGCGCCCGTCGGCGGTGCCGAGGGTGACGTCGTCCGCGGCGAATCCCATCAGGCTCAGGCCGCTGTCGGTCTGGTAGCGCAGCCGCAACAGGGTGGGCCGGCCGGCCTGGTCGTCCAGCGGGAGGACGAGGTCGCGCCAGCCGTCGGACTCGCCGTCGAGGGCGGGGTGGTCGCCGGCGTCGCGTCCGATCGGTTCGCCGTCGACGGTGCCGTCGAGGGGTTCCCAGGTGCGCCCGCCGTCGGTGGAGGCCTCCGGGTAGAGGTAGTCGTAGCCCGCTTCGATGTCCCACCAGCCGGCCATGGTGAGCGCGGGCTCGTCCTCCGGGGCGATCCCGGTGAGGTCCACCTCCCAGGTGAGGGTGTTCGACAGGTCGTCGCCCTTGCCGCTCCACCACATGCGTTCGCCCTCCGGCGGGTCGGCGATGTGGGTGGTGAGGGATCTGGTGGGCAGCGTGACCAGCAGCGCGCGCGGGTGGTCGTTGTGCCAGGGGGTCGGTCCGGCGGCGGGGCCGAGGGTGTGGGTGGATTCGGTGGCGGCGCGCGCGGTGGCGTAGTCGAGCCAACCGAGCTGGAACTTCTCCCAGGCGCCGAGGTCCCCGGGGGCGGTGCCGATGTCGTCGGTGCCGTCGCCGAGGTAGGAGCCGGCGGACATCAGCGACCAGAAGCCGGTGGAGTTCTCCCCCTCGTGCGAGGTGTCGTACAGGTCGGGGAGGCCGAGGTCGTGCCCGAACTCGTGGGCGAACACGCCGAGGCCGCCGTTCTCCGGCTGCAGCGTGTAGTCGCCGACCCAGATGCCGGTGTCGCCGATCTCGGTGCCGCCGAGGAGGTTGCCGGGCGGCCCGGTGCGGCCGGAGTCCGTGCCGAAGGCGTACCAACGGTGGGACCACAGGGCGTCCTCGCCCTGGGCGCCGCCGCCGGTCTCCTCCCCGACGCCGGCGTGGACGATCTGGAGGTGGTCGATGTAGCCGTCGCTCTCGCCGAAGTCGCCGTCCTGGTCGTGGTCGTAGCGGTCCCAGACGTCGAAGCCGGCGAGCTCGGCGCGGAGTTCCTCGGGTGTGGTGCCGGCGGCGAGGCGGTCGGCGGCCCACTGGTTGACGGCGTCGCGCACCAGGTCCCACGGTTCGGTGCAGTCGGCCTCGTCGCAGCGGTTGGTGCCGTACCGGGAGCCGTTCCACTCCACCCGCACCCAGTCGGTGACGTGGCCGGAGACGGTGTAGCGGCCGGAGGACTGGCGGTCGTAGTAGTTGGCGACGGACTGCGCGCCCGGGGCCCGGGAGAAGTAGAGGTCCTCGTAGTGCCGGCGGTCGTAGTCGGCCTGCCAGACGGTGGTGTTGTCCACGGAGCGGTCCGGCTCCGGGATCTCGTTGTGCCGCGGGCCGGGTTCCCCGCCGTACCGGGGGACGGGTTCCTCCGGGCCGGTGCCGTCCGGGTCCCACATGGTCTCGTCGTCCACCCGGTCGCCGAACTCGACCAGCACGGCGAAGATCCGGTCGGTGCGCTCGTGCGCCATCTCGACGAACTTGCCGTCACCGAGCGAGACGGAACGCGAGGTGCCGTGCCGCTCCAGGGTTGCCTCGCCGGCGAGCAGTCGGCGCAGCGCCTCCTTGCGGTAGGCGGCCTGCTGGGCGCTGAGCGGGCCCGGCAGGTCGTGGCGGCGGTGCGGGTGGGCGCCGTCGGGCTCGGGGACGCTGTGGTCGACCTGGTCGACGGCGCTGACCTTGCGGTCGGCGGCACCCGTGGGCCCGGCGGCACCGGGCCCCGAGCCCGGCCCGGCACCTGAAACGGCACCCGACCCGGCACCGGAGCCGGGACCGGCGTCGCCGGCCAGGGCGGAGGGGAGGGCGGCGAGCAGGAGGGCGGCCGCGACCAGGGCGGTGGTGGTGGCCGCCGCAGCACGGGCCGGGCCGCCCCGTCGGCGACGGCGGAACGATCGGTCGCTGATCATTCGATCATCATTGGGGCAGCCGGGAGGGGGCGTGGGCCGCGACTCGTCGCCGGTCCCGATTGCACCCGATCGCGCTACCTCCGGCTGTCGCCGCGGGCCGGAATCTGGTAATGCGTCAGCGCGCCTCGACGACGACCGTCCGGGCGGCCTTGTCGTGGATGCACTGGCGGTACGGCTTGTCCCACAGGTGCCAGAGCACGTTGAGCAGCCAGAAGAGCGTGCCCAGGCACACCACCACGGTGGGCAGGCTGTAGACGGCGGCGCGGATCCAGGCCGGGCCGCCGCGCGGCGTCTCGCCGGTCGCCAGCATGGCGACCCGGATGCGCACGGCCATCTTCCCGAGGGTCTGCCCGCGGGCGCTGAGCATCAGCGCCTCGTAGACGAAGTAGCCCAGGACGCTGATCAGCCCGGCGAGCTGCTGCCCGATCGTGGTCTCGGGATCGAGGAAGATCCAGGTGATGATCGAGGCGACGAGGCCGATGATGAGCCCGTCGATGATCCGGGCCACCAGGCGGCGCCAGCTGGGAGCCAGCGGCGGCGTGGCGACCTCGGGCCCGGCGGGGAACGGGCCGGTGGGGTACGCGCTGGGCACTCCGTAGTCGCCCGGCGGTGGCTGGGCCCCGGGCGGTGGCTGGGCCCCGGGGGTGCCGGGAACCCCGTGCCCGCCGGGCACGGCGCCGGGAGTGCCCGGGGCACCCGCCGCCCCCGGGCCGCCCTGGGGGGTGGGGCCGGTCGGGGGTTCGCCTCCGATGTCCTTGCCGCCCGGCCCGTCGGGTGGGGGCGGCTGGTGTCCCGCGTCGTCGTTCGCCATAGCGCGATGCTCGGCACTGGACCGGCCCGGCACGAAGAGAAACGCCCCGGTCGCCCGCTTTCTCACTCGGATCGCGGAACAGCGCGCCCGGCCGGGCAGAACGGAAAGGGCCGCCAGGAGGAGGTCCTCCTGGCGGCCCTGGCGACCGCGTCGCCGGGAAGCGCCGGCCGTCAGCGGGTCGAGACCACCACGGTCCGGACGGCCTTGTCGTGCAGGCACTGCCGGTAGGGCTGGTCCCACAGGTGCCACAGCGGGTTGAGCAGCCCGTAGACGAAGCCGAGGTACGGCACCATGCCCGGCAGCAGGTACATCGCCGTGCGGCCCCAGCCGGCGCCACCGGGGACCCCGCCGTCCTGCAGTCGGGCCACCCGGATGCCCATCCACCTCTTGCCCAGGGTCTGGCCGCTACGGGAGACCATGATGCCCTCGTAGAGGAAGAAGACCAGGTAGGGCAGCAGGGTGTACCCGAAGAGGCCGCCCATCGCGAGGGCCGTGGCGGTGTCAGGGTCGGAGGTGTCCGCTCCCACGGCGCTCACGCCGATGATGACCACCACGACGATGACCGTCGGCAGGCCGACGACCAGCCAGTCCAGCAACCGGGCGAGGAACCGCTGACCGCTCGTCGCCAGCGGCGGCATTCCGCCCATCGGGGCACCGCCCGGCATTCCGTACCCGCCCTGGGCCGGGTATCCGTAGCCCTGCGGGGCACCCGGTGCGGGGTATCCGTAGCCCTGGCCACCCCCCTGCTGCGGGTAGCCGTAGCCCGGCTGGCCGTACCCGCCGGCCGGCTGCTGGCCGTAGGGCGGTTGCTGGCCATATCCGCCTGACTGCCCGTAAGGCCCTCCCGCGTAGGGGTTGCCTCCCTGCGGGTCGGGATATCCACCGTGCGTCATGTCACACAGTATGACGCGTGACGAATCCCCCCGAACGGGAGGGTCGGTAACTACTTGGTGAACCCTCCGTTTTCGGCCACCGCCGATCCGGGAACTCCCCGAATTCCATTCCGGACGACGGAATGAACCCATACGTTCTGCTACATTGACCGTCATTTCGGGCATCCCGCTCCGGATGAAGTGCCCCGTTCGGGTGCAGCGCGGGAGCCGCCGAGGGCACTACGCTTGGTTACGGCAGCATGACAACGCGTGGGAGGTCTCCCCTGCGAGCGGCCCAAGCCCGATACTTGGTTGCGCATCGCGGCATTCCTGCCCTTCACCACGCACCATCAGCAGACAGCGGACATTGGCAGAGCGGACATGACGGCCCTTCCCTCCACCGGTTCATCCGACGGCTCGGGCGGTACCCCCGGCCCCGGCTACTACGCCGACCCCTCCGTGCCGGGGTTCGTGCGGTACTGGGACGGGGTGTCCTGGGTCTCCGGCACCAGCCGTCCCGCGCCCGCACCGGGGGAGATCCTCGATCCGCCGGACTTCGTGCGGCCTCCGTCCCTGCCCTCGCTGGCCCAGTTCCCGCCGTCCAGCGCCACCGCCGGAGGTGGTGGTGCGGCTGCCGGGGGTGGTGCGGCTGCCGCCGCCGGGGAGCCGTCCTCGGACGCCGGCGCCTCGCGGCGGGCGGACCCGGAGCCGGCGGCGGAGGATGCCGGCCAAACGCCCACGGGCGGGACGGCCGGCGCCGGGGAGGCGGCCGCGCGTCAGGCCGAGCCTTCCGCACGCGTGGCCGATCCGGCGGGCGACACGGCCCGCGGCACCGGTCAGGGCGGACAGGCCGGCCAGCCGGGGCAGGGAGGCAACCCGGGACAAGGAGGCCAGCCGGCCCAGGGCGGTCAGCCCGCGGGGAGGACGGAGCCGGGCCCCTGGGACGGACTCCGCTACACCCAGCCCACCGACCCGCACACCACCGGCGGCACTCCGCAGGCGGTCGAGTGGGGCGCCGCCGCCCGTCGCCCCGCGGCGGGAGCCCGTCCGGGTGACGCCACGACGGCGCCCGACCCGCGCGGCGTCCCGGATCCGCGTGCCGTGTCGGACCCACGTGGCGCGTCGTCGGATCCGCGCGGTGCGTCATCGGATCCGCGCGGTACGGGCGCTCCGGCCGCGCAGCCCTTCCCGCGCAGCGCGCCCGCCACCCCGCCGGCGGCCGTCCCCCCGATCGAGGCGGCGGCACGCGCGGCGGTACCCGGCCCCGCGCCGGCGCCCGCACCCGCCTCCCCGGTCGCCGCACCCACGCACGGCGCGCCGCTACCGCCGGGCGTCACGGGAGCGCCCGGTGTCGCGGGAGCGCCCGCGCCGCTCCATCCGGGCGCGCGGCCGCCGGCTCCCGCCCCCTTCCCGAGCGGCGGGCCTGCCGTCGGGGCGCCCGGTCAGCCCATGCCGGCTGCGCCCGGGCAGCCGGGCCCGGGCGGGCAGCCGGGTTTCCCCGGCCAGCCCGTACCGCCGCCCGCGCCCTTCCCGCCGGCGGCGGCCGCTGCCGCGGCCGACCAGGACCTGCCCGGGTGGATCCCGCCGCCGCGCAGCAGCCCGTTCGAACAGCAGCAGGCCCGGCCGGCGACCCTGGGTCGGCGGCTGGTGGCCCGGCTGCTGGACAACGTCGTGGTGGTCGGCCTGTCCGCCGCGGTGGGCGTGCCGCTGCTGCTGGCCTCGATCGCCCACATCGACGGCAAGATCGACGCCGCCCTGCAGAGCGGCGAGAACGTCCGCGTGTGGCTGATCGACGGCACCACCTCCGGTTACCTGGGGATCTGGCTGGCCACGCTGCTGGTCCTCGGCTTCCTCTACGAGGCGCTGCCGACCGCCCGCTGGGGACGCACGCTCGGCAAGCGGCTGGCGAAGGTCCGGGTGGTGGACATCGAGGCGCACGACACCCCCTCGTTCGGGCAGGTGGTGCGCCGTTGGCTGACGGGGCAACTGCTCGGCGTGCTGGTGATCGGGATCGTGGACTCCCTGTGGTGCGTCTTCGACCGCCCGTGGCGGCAGTGCTGGCACGACAAGATGGCCCGGACCTTCGTCGCCGGAGAGTCCTGATCAGGCGGTGAGACCGTCAGGTGGTGAGACCCTGACCGGAGGGTGGCCTGGTCGGGCCGTAAGACCCGTCAGGCGGTGAGACCTGATCAGGCGACCGGATCGGCCGGGGCCGCACCGAATGCGCGCCCCGGCCCCCCGGCATCGAAGTTATCCACAGGCTGCAAGAAGGGGGCTGCGCTGCGTTATCGCGCCGTGGGATCCTGAAAGCAGGGGGTCCCCCCAGACCAAAGGTCGGCTTCCGTCTCGGGGGCTGGCATGTTCCTGTCGGTGACCACCCCTGCCACAGTGCCCACCCCTGCCACAGTGCCCAGCCGTTCCGAGCCGTGCCCAGCCGTGCCAGCCGGCCCCAGCGCGCGACCAGCGACGGCCCGGCGTCCGCCCCGTACCGGAGGAATCAACAGGACGGGACGGAGCCGGTGCCGGAGGAGAGGGCGATGAGGGAGTCGATGGCCTCGTCCAGGCTGGACACCGGCACCAGCCGGAGCCCGTCGGGCGCGGTGGCCTCGGCGTCGCCGCACTCGGCGGGGGGCAGCAGGAAGACCTCGGCGCCGTCCCGGTCGGCCGCCAGCACCTTCAGGGGGACTCCGCTCACCGGGCCGACCGTGCCGTCCGGCGCTATCGTCCCGGTGCCGGCGATGACCCGGCCGCCGGCCAGCTCCGGCAGGCCCTCCTGCCCGATGGTGTCGATGATCCCCAGGGTGAACATCAGGCCGGCGCTGGGGCCGCCGACGTCCTCCAGGCTCAGCTCCACGCTCACCTCGTCCGCGGACAGCCCGAGCCAGTTCAGCGCGGCGGTGACCGCGGCGGACTGGGACTCCGTCATGGCCTCCTGGTTGTGCTGCTCGATCTCCTGCACGTCCTCGCTGGTGCCGTAGAGGGCGGTGCGCGGCATCACGGCCTCGGAGCCGTCGAACCAGGCGTCGACGATGTCGGTCATCCGCATGGTGCTGTCCGGCAGGGTGCCGACGATGGTGGTCAGCCTCAACTCACCGTCGGTCTCCCGGGTGGGCACGCCGCTGACGCTGACCAGCGGCGTGCCGTCGTGCTCCCCGAGGGTGTCGGCGGTGGCACCCGGCAGGGTGAGGACGTAGGGCAGCGGCACCGTCGCGGCCACGGCGAGGAGCGCGGCGACCAGCACGGTGCTCAGGGCCAACAGGCCGGCCCGAGGCGAGAACCAGGACACCCCGGCATTAAAACAGTCGGCGGGGGCCGCCGGAGGCCCGTCCCACCCGGAACACGTGGCCCGGCGGTCCCCGCCGCCCTCAGCGCATGAGTTCGGCGATCTCGTCGGCGGCCTGGACGACGCGGTCGCCGACGCCCTCGTCGGCGACGTCCTCCAGCAGCAGCACGCCGACGGAACCCTCCATGCCGGGGAAACCGCGCAGCGGGGAGGCGACACCCGGCGTTCCGCCGCGGCAGTCGTCGGAGACCCGGACGTAGCGCGGGCCGGTGCGCGGCAGTTCGCCGGCGCGCTGGGCGAGGATGGCCCGGCCGGCCGCGCCCCGCTCCAGCGGGTGGCGCATGCCGACGCGGTAGGCGACGTGGTAGTCGGTCCAGGTGGGCTCGGCGACGGCCACCACGATGGCGTCGGAGCCCTCGGCGAGCGTGAGGTGCGCGGTGCTGCCGAGGTCGTCGGCGAGCCGGCGCAGCGCCGGGCCGGCGACGTCCCGCAGCAGCGGGTGCACCTGGTAGGCCAGGTGCAGCACCCCGGGGGCGATGCGCGCCCGGCCCTGGATGTCCCGGCGGACCAGGGCGTGCTGTTCCAGGGTGGTGAGCAGCCGGTAGACGACGGTGCGGTTGACTTCCAGCCGTCCCGCCATCTCGGTGACGGTCAGGCCCTGTGAGGAGTCGGCGAGCAGCTTCAACAGCCGCAAGCCTCGATCCAGTGTCTGGGAAACCTCGGCGACCACGGGTGCTCCCCTCCCTACCACGCGTGTTGGCGTGAGGCCAGAAACGTAACTCCGGTGCACGCAATGCGGAAGCGAGCGTCCAGTATTCGAACGCGATGTTCACCCACTAGACAACGAAATACGGACGTAACGGGACGGATATCAGCCCGGTGTCAGGAACTCGTCGTTCCAGGCGCAAACCTGCCACCCCGTCGGGGCGTCGATTTCGGGAAACGTCCGCCCCGGCGGCCGGTGCGCGGGCCGCGCGTCGCGCCCCGGGGGACGCCGCGGGCCCCGGCCCGGCTCGGCCCGGGGCCCGCGCAGGCGCCCGGCTCAGCGCATGCGGGTCGCCCACTCCTGGATCTTCGCGATGCGGTCCTTCAGCTCGGACGCCGTCGCCTGCGCGGCCGGCGGCCCGCCGCAGACCCGCCGCAGCTCGGTGTGGATGGAGCCGTGCGGCTTGCCGGAGGCGTGGTGGTAGGCGCCCACCAGCGTGTTCAGCTGGCGACGCAGGTCGAGCAGCTGACGGTGGGTGATCACCGGCCGGTCCTGCGCCGGCAGCCCCGGCACCTCGCCGCGCCGCGCCGCCTCCTTGCGGTCCTTGGCCAGCTGGCGGGACTGCCGCCGCTGCAGCAGCAATTGCACCTGATCCGGCTCCAGCAGCCCCGGGATGCCCAGGTAGTCGGCCTCCTCCGGGCTGCCCGGCTGCGCCTGCATGCCGAACTCGTTGCCGTCGAACAGCACCCGGTCGAAGGTCGCCTCCGACTCCAGCGCCTCGAACGGCAGCCCCTCCTGCTCGCCCGGCCCGTCGTTCTCCCGGTTCGCCTCGGCGAGCAGCGCCTCCTCCTGGTCGTACAGCCCCTCCTCGCCCTGCTTGGCCTTCTGCCGGTCCAGGACGTGGTCGCGCTGCGCCTCCATCTCGTTGGCGAAGCTCAGCAGGGTCGGCACGGACGGCAGGAACACGGAGGCCACCTCGCCGCGCCGCCGGGCGCGCACGAACCGGCCCACCGCCTGGGCGAAGAACAGCGGCGTGGAGATGGAGGTGGCGTAGACGCCGACGGCCAGCCGGGGCACGTCCACGCCCTCGGACACCATCCGCACCGCCACCATCCACCGGTCGGTGGAGGCGCTGAAGTCCTCGATGCGCTTGGAGGCGCCGGAGTCGTCGGAGAGCACCAGGGTGGCGCCGTGCCCGGTGATCTCCCGCAGCATCCGGGCGTAGGCGCGGGCGGCCTCGTGGTCGGTGGCGATGACCAGGCCGCCGGCGTCCGGGATGGACTTGCGGACCTCGCTCAGGCGCTGGTCGGCGGCGCGCAGCACGTTCGGCATCCAGTTGCCGTGCGGGTCGAGCGCGGTGCGCCAGGCCTGGCTGATGGCGTCCTTGGTCATCGGCTCGCCGAGCCGCGCCTCGATCTCGTCGCCCGCCTTGGTCCGCCAGCGCATGTTGCCCGAGTAGGACAGGAAGATCACCGGGCGGACGACGCCGTCGGCGAGCGCGTGGCCGTAGCCGTAGGTGTAGTCGGCGGCGCTGCGCCGCACGCCGTCGGCTCCCTCGGCGTAGGAGACGAACGGGATGGGGTTGGTGTCGGAGCGGAACGGCGTTCCGGTGAGGGCGAGGCGGCGGGTGGCCGGCTCGAAGGCCTCGGAGACGGCCTCGCCCCAGGAGAGCGAGTCCCCGGCGTGGTGGATCTCGTCGAGGATGACGAGGGTCTTGCGGCTCTCGCAGCGGTTGCGGTGCAGCATGGGGTGGACGCCCACGCCGGCGTAGGTGACGGCGAGGCCGTCGTACTCCCGGCCGAGCGGGCCGGAGGAGCTGGAGTAGTCCGGGTCGATCCGGATGCCGACCCGGCCGGCGGCCTCCGCCCACTGCTTCTTCAGGTGCTCGGTGGGGGCGACGATGGTGAGTTGCTGCACGATGTGGCGGTTCAGCAGTTCGGCGGCGATGCGCAGCGCGAACGTCGTCTTCCCCGCGCCGGGGGTGGCCACCGCCAGGAAGTCGCGCGGCTGGCGCCGCAGGTACTCGTCCAGGGCGGCCTGCTGCCAGGCGCGGAGCTTCTGCGCGGTGCCCCAGGGAGCCCTCCCGGGGAAGGCGGGGGGCAGGTGGGATGCGGCTGAGGTGCTCACGTTCTCCGGGATGGTCGATCCGGCCCCGGCAGCCGCCACGGTCGCGGCGCCGGGACCGGCACGGCGTCGGGCGACCGCGGGGCGGTCGCGTCGCGGCCGTGTCCGGGCAAGGGCAACCGGGAAAGCGTACCCCTCGCCGGCCGCCCCTCCGGCGACGTCCGGCCCGGTCGGCCCACCGAGCGTCAAGCCTCACATGTGGCGCGGATCACAGCGCTCGCGCGGGTGGGGGGAGGGGCGCGACGGTGCCGGGAGGTGGGCGGCGGCCGACGGGTACGGCACCCCGTCGGCCGCCGCCCGCGTCACACCGGGCGCAGCGCCGCGTCCTGCGGCCGGATCGGCAGCCGGTTGACCGGCCGGCCGGTGGCCGCGCGTACGGCGGAGGCCACGGCGGCGGCGGCCACGACGGACGGTGCCGCGCCGACCGGCTTGGCGCCCAGCGGGGCGACCGGATCGCGCTCCTCCAGCAGCGCCGCGATCCGGACCGGCGGCACGTCGACTGCGGTGGGCAGCAGGTACCCGGCGAAGCTCGGGTTCTCCGGGACGCCCTGCGACCAGCGCAGCCCCTCGGTGAGCGCGTGTCCGACGCCGCGCGCGACGCCGGCTTCGATCCGGGCGCCGACCTGGGCCGGGTTCAGTGCCCGGCCCACGTCCTGGGCGGCGGTCACCTCGACGACACGCACCGTGCCCAGTTCCAGGTCGACGTCGACCACGGCCCGCTGGGCGGCGAAGGCCAGGCCGACGAAGGCGCTGCCGCGGCCGTCCGGGCCGAGCGCGGCGGTGGGGTTGGGGCGGCACTGGGCGGTGGCCCACAGCTCCTTGCCCGCGGCGACCTCGGCGACCGGCCGGCTGTGCAGGCCGTCGTAGGAGCGGATGGTGCCGTCCTGGATGGCGAGCAGTTCGGCGGACATGCCGAACTCCGCCGCCACCGGCTGCAGCAGCTGGGTGCGCACCATGCGGGCCGCGCGCTCCACGGCGCCGCCGGAGACCCAGGTCTGACGGCTCGCCGCGGAGCGGCCGGCCGGCGGCTGGTCGGTGTCGACCGGCGCCAGCCGCACCTCGGTGACGCCGAGGACGTCCCGGACGATCTGCTGCGCCAGCGTGCCGAAGCCGCTGCCGGGGTCCACGGCGGCGCAGATCACGGTGGCCACGCCGTCGTCCAGCCGGACGGTGGCGGTGGCGACCTCGTCGGCGCCCTCGGTGCCGAGCACCGGCACCATGCCGACGGCGTAGCCGACGCCGCGCCGCACGGTCGCCGGGTCGGCGCCGCCGAGCCGGCCGCCGGGCAGCAGCGCGAGGTCGATCGCGGCCTGGGCGTCCGCGCCGGCGGTGTCACCGCCGGCAGCGGCGACGCCGGGCGTGCCGTCGCCGGACCCGCCGTCGCCGCCGGTGACCTCGGCCGCGACACCCGGAGCAGCAGGGGCAGCCGCGGCATCCGGGGCGCCGGGGGCCGGTGGGGCGCTCGGGGCGGGCTGGTCGGGCGAGCCGGCCTGGCCTGCGGGGGCCACCGGGGCGTCCGGGGCGGCGGGCACCTCGGCGGGAGCCCCGGGCGGGGGCACCACCGCGGCGGCACCGCCCGCTGCGGGGCCGGGACCCGTGGCCGGGGCGGAGGAGGAGCGTGCCCAGGACGGCACCGGCTGGGGCAGCGGCTCGGAGGCGACCGCCTTCAGCAGCGCTTCCACCGGAGCCACGCCCGGCACCACCTGCCCGGTGGGCAGCAGGTCACCGCTGTCCATCAGGTTGCGCTGGCGCAGTTGCAGCGGCTCCATGCCGAGCGCCGCCGCCAGCCGGTCCATCTGCGACTCGTGGGCGAAGCACACCTGCCCGGCGCCCTCGCCGTGCAGCCGGCCGGCGGGCGGGTTGTTGGTGCGCACCGCCCAGCCCTCGACGAAGACGTGCGGCACCACGTACGGGCCGGCGGACAGCGCCACGGCGGTGCCCAGCGTGGTCGCGGACTCGTCGCCGTAGGCGCCGGCGTCCAGCAGGATCTGCGCCTCCACCTTCACCAGCCGGCCGTCCCGGGTGGCGTGGTGGCGGTAGCGGAGGAGGCCGGCGTGGCCGTGCGGGTGCGCGGCGAACGACTCGGTGCGGTTGAGCACCACCTTCACCGGGCGGCCGGTGCGCAGGCACAGCAGCCCCAGCACCACCTGCAGCCCCACGTCCTCCCGGTCGCTGGTGGCCCCGGGCACGCCGGGGACCACGATGCGGACCCGCTCGGCGGGCAGGCCGAGGCAGTGCGCGGTGGCGTCCCGGTCGGCGTGCGGGTCGGTGGAGCCCACGTGCAGTTCGACGCCGCCGTCCGGGCGGGGGACGGCGAGCCCGGCCTCGGTGCCGATCGGCGCCGGGTCCTGCGCCAGCACCCGGTACAGGCCCTCCACCATGACCTCGCCGACCGCCTCGGCGTCGCCGAAGACCAGCGGGATGTGGCGGACGATGTGCCCGGACGGGGCGGGCCCCGCGCCGTCGGCCGCCTCCGCGGCCTGCACGGACGCGCTGAAGGCCTGCTGCGGGTCGGTCACCGCCTCCAGGGGCTCGTACTCGACGGCGATGGCGGCGGCGGCCAGTCGTGCGGTGTCGGGGTGGTCGGCGGCCACGGCGGCCACCGGCTCGCCGTGGTGCCGGACGACGTCCCGGGCGAACACCGGGCGGTCGGCGATCCGCCGGCCGTAGGCCGGGTCACCGGGCACGTCGTCCGCGGTGATCACGGCGTGCACCCCGGGGATGCGCAGCGCGGGCGAGGGGTCGATGGAGACGATGCGGGCGTGCGGGTGCGGTGAGCGCAGCACCGCCGCCCACAGCAGGCCCTCCGCCCACAGGTCGGAGGGGAAGGCGAAGCCGCCCTGGGCGCGCTGCGCGGCGTCCTCGCGCCACCCCGGCTGACCGAGCACGGGGTGGGCGGGGTGGACCGGCTCCACCGCACCGGTCGGGCGCGCGGCGTCGGCGGCGCCGGGCCCCGCCGCGCCAGGCGCGTCGGCGGGCGGGACGGCTCCCGGCGCGGCTCCGGCGGCTCCCGGCTGGGCGCCCGCGGTGTGGGTCGGCCCGGGGTGTGCGGCGGCGGGCGGTTCGGCTCCGGGATCGGGGGTCGGCTGGGTCATGCGGGGTTCTCCGGGCGGGCTTCGTCGGCGAGCTGGGCGGGTGCGGGGGCCTCCGCCGGCGCCCCGGCGGCGGCCCGCTCCCGTCGGGCCTCGCGTTCCCGGAGGCGTTCGACCGCTTGGGCCGACCGGACCTTGGCGACGCGTCGGGCGGCGAGCAGGGCCCCGCGGTAGCCGGTGCACCGGCACAGGTTGCCACCGAGCGCCTCGCGGGTCTCCGCCTCGTCGGGGTCGGGATTGCGTTCCAGCAGGTCGTGGAGGGCCATGGCGATGCCGGGCACGCAGTAGCCGCACTGCACGGCGCCGCATTCGGCGAGCGCCCGCTGCACGTCGGAGGGGGTGCCCTCCTCGGCGAGCCCTTCGACGGTGCGGATGTCGCTGCCCGCCGAGGTGGCCGCCGGCACCAGGCAGGCGGCGACCAGCTGGCCGTCCAGGTGCACCGAGCAGGCGCCGCACTCGCCCTCGCGGCAGCCGTCCTTGGCACCGGCCAGGCCGATCCGCTCGCGCAGCACGTAGAGCAGGCTCTCACCGATCCAGGCGTCCTCGATCAGCCGTTCGGTGCCGTTGACGTGCAGCCGGTAGGTGGCTGTGGGGGTGTCCGGGATGTGGCGGCCGGGCGTGGCGGGCTCCCCGTCGTCGGAGTCGGCGGCGGGCCGCGCCGCGCCGCCGGGCGTGCCGGGGGCGGGGACGGCGGCTCCGGGGGCGTCGGGGCTCCCCGGGGTGCCGGGGCCGTCGGCGGTGGGGGTGGCCGTGCTCCCGGCAGCCGCCGGCCGAGCGGCCTGCTCGGCGGCGTTGTGCTCGGTGGTCTGCTGGGCCACTTGCTCCGCCGGCTCGCCGGGGGCGGAGGCCGGGGCACCGCCCGCCGGGGCGGTCCCGCCCGGTGTGGCCACAGCGGGTGTGGTCCCAGCGGGTGGGATCGCGGCCGGAGCGGTGCCGCCGGCGGGGACGCCCTCCGCGGGCGCACCGCCGCCGGAACCGCCTTGGTCGGCGCCGCCGATGTGGGGGCCGCCGTTGTCATGGCCGCCGCCACCGCCGTCGTCGGCGGCACCGCCGGACACGGCGTCGGCGGCGGGACCCTCGGGGTGGCCCTCGCCGGGTTCCCCGGGACGGCCGCCGGAGTGGTCGTCGACGTGGCGCTCGGAGGCGACCGGGCCGGTGGCGGCGCCGGGGGTGGGGTGGGTGTTCCCGGCCGACGGCTGGTGCGTCGCCGCCGAGACGGCCGCGGCCCGCTGGGCGCCGGGGGCGGCGGCGCCCCCCGAGGGCGCGGCCGGCTGTGCGGCCGACGAGCCGACGGTGCCGCGCGGCAGGCCCGGCCCGCTGACGAGTTCCGGACGCCCGGTGGGGTCGAGGGCGGCGGCGCGCTCCGCGGAGGCGTCACCCGCGGCGGGAGGCTGGGCGAACGGTGCCCGCAGCACGCCGAACCGGGTGGTCTCGGCGTCGATCAGGTCGTCGATGGAGACGTACTGGGTCTCCTCCGGGACCTCCTGCCACGCGTTGCCGAAACCGCCGGCGGCGGGCGGCACCGCCCCGAGGGGCTGCCCCTGAACACGGTCGCGGTCGGGCATCCGGCCGGTACCCGGGACCTGGCCGGCGCCGGGAACCTGGCCGGCCCCCGGGACGTGACCGGCATCGCTCGGCGGCGTGGGGCGCGCGGCCGGCTCCCGCCCGGCACGCTCCTGCGGTGTGGTTCGCCCGAAGGAGTGCACGTCGGCGGTGCGGGTCTCCTGGGCGTAGGGGGAGAACGCCGGATCGAACTGCGGCTCGTCCACCACGCCCTGCCACGGATCCTCGGAGTGTCCGCCGCGGGAGTAGGGGGCGTCCAGGGCGCGCGCGGGCTCGGTGGCGGGGGCCGGATCGCCGTAGTCGTAGCCGCCCGGGTGCACGCCGGCCAGGTGCTGACCCAGCGACGCCTCGTCGCCGTAGTGCGGGTCGACCGGATGCCGCTCGTCGGGGCGCGGCTCGGCTGGATGCGGCCCAGCCGGATGCGGCTCGGCCCGGTGCGCCTCGGTGGGGTAGCCGCCGTCGGGGCGGGCGTCCGTGGCGGGCCGCTCCGGGGCGTCGTAGCCGCCGCCGTAGCCGGGCTGCTCGCCGTAGCCCGACGGGGCGGCGCCACCGGCCGGGTACGCGCCGTCCCCGTACGGCTGCTCGGCGTACGGCCGCTCCGCGTATCCGGTGTACATCTCGGCGCCGTACCCCTCGGCGGGGTACCCGGCGGAGGGGTAGCCCTCGGGGCCGGGGTAGCCGTAGCCGCCGTCGTGACCGGGCTGCTCGGCGTACCCCGGCGCCGGATACCCCTCGGCCGGGTACCCGCCGTCCGCGTACTGCTCGGGGTACCGGCCTTCCGGGTACTGCCCTTCCGCGTACTGCCCTTCCGCGTACTGGCCTTCCGGGTACTGGCCCTCGGCGTACCCGCCCCGCGGATAGGCGTCGGTCGGGCGGGGGCCGGGGATGCCGGCGCCCCCCTGCGGCCAGTGCTCGGTGTGCTGACGGGCGGTGGGCACCCCGGCCGCCGGTCCGCCCGCCGCGGCACCCTCGGCCGGCGCGCCGCCGGGGGCGTCCTCCGCGTCCTCGGCTCCCTCGGCGTCCTCCCCGGACGTCAGCGGAACCTCTATGTGGGTGACGTGCACATGCGGCAGCTGGGTGGCCTGAGCCGGTGGCACCTGGGTCGGGACCAGCGGGAACTGCGAGGCGGGGTGCACCGACCCCGCGGGGATCTCGGTCGGCCCTTCGGTCACGACAACACCCTCCCCAGTGCTCGGCGGGCCAACGCGGCGACGGTCCGCCTGCGATGGTCGACGGTTGACTTCGGCTCGGCCACCTGGCCCGGTGGCTGCTCCGTCTCCGGAACGCACGCGGCGGCCACGTACTCGCCGAACGCCTGGCAGGCGTCGGGCCCGATGGTGCGCGTCCCGTCCCACTCGATGCAACCGGACACCCACCCCTCGGCGTCCAGCGGACGCAACGGGATCGGCGCCACGGCTCCGACCGCGCAGCGCACGGCCCGGCGCGCGGGGTCCAGGGCGATGGCGACGGAGACCTCGGCCCGGGACGGCCCGCCGCGACCGCTGACCTTGAGGAACACCTGCGGCGCGTGCAGCAGCGGGATCTTGACGGCGACGACGAGTTCGGCCGGGCGCAGCGGGTCCATCCCGGTGAGCAGGTGTCCGACCGGCACCTCCCGGGTGCCGTCGGGGCCGGTGCACAGGACCACCGCGTCCAGGGCGGCGAGCACCGGGAGGGTGTCGCCGTGGCGGGCGGCGGTGACGAGGTTTCCGCCGATGGTGGCGACGTTGCGGGTCTGTGAGGGGCCGGCCGATCTGGCGGCTTCGGCGAGGGCGGGGATGAGCGCCGCGAAGTCGGGGCGGCCGGCGCGCGCCAGGGTCAGGCCGGCGCCGAGCACGGCGTGCCCGTCCCGGTACTCCCAGCCGCGCAGCCCGGCGATCCGGCCGAGGCCGATCAGGGCGGCGGGCCGCAAGGTCCCGGAGTTGACGGCGACCATGAGGTCGGTTCCCCCGGCCACCGGGACGGCCTCCGGCATGGCGACGAGTGCGTTGACGGCCTCCTCGACCGTCTCCGGCATCATGATCGTTTCCTTCACCTGCGCACCACCGTGCCCTCTGACCGTCGCCTCCCGCCCGTACGCTACGGCCTCTCCCGCGGATTCCGGCAACTTAAGCACACATCCGCCGTCCCCTCTTCCGTCACCCAAGGGGACAAACGCCGCATCTGTGAGCGAAGTGCCCGGGATGCCGCGAAGAGCCGTGAGGTGGGCGATGAGTGGGGTGGACGCGCTCCGAGTGGGCCGTGGCAGGGAACAGCCCGCTCCACATGCGTATCCCCCTATGGTGCCCCCTGCTCCACGCCGCGGTGACGCTGGGCCCACCCCTCACCGCGCCCCCAGCCTCCGCCGGCCCTGCTGCCCGGTTCCCTCCCCCACCACAACGCCAACCCTTTGTCATGGCCCTATCGGGAGTTGTCCACAGGCTGGAAGCAGGGGGCTGCGGCGCGCCCGGGCCCCATGCCATCGTGGAAACAAGGGGGTCCCCCTTCGGGCCCCCTACGGGGCGTTGGCCATGTGGCGCGAGGGACCACGGTGGCCTCGGCGACCACAGTTGCAGCCCGCCGCGCGTGGGGGTGTGATGCGTGGTGGTGCGTGGCGGTCGGCTCTCTCGTCACGCCCACCACACTGGTCACGCCCACCACGCCCACCACGCTCGTCCGCACGTCCGCGGACCGATCGCCAGCGGCAACGGCACCCGCGGCGGACCTGCGCCCGCACCCGGATCCGCGCCCACACCCCACCCCCTCACCGCTCCGGGGGCGGGCCGTCGATCGGGCGGCCGGCGATGCCGGGGCGGCGCTGCCAGGGGCGCGGCCCGTCCGGGTGCCGGTACTCGACGCCCAGGGCGTCCAGCCGCCGGTAGTGGGTCTCCATCCGGCGGCGGAACTCCGCGACGTCCCGGTCGGCCGGCTCGCGCAGCGGGCTCCACACCACCTCGGCGAAGGCGGCCAGCCGCGGGAAGGCGGCGTAGTCCACCGCCCTCGGGGAGTCCAGGAACTCCGTCCAGATGTTGGCCTGGGCGCCCATCACCCGCGCGGCCAGCGCCGGGTCGCGGGCGAGTGCCGGCGGCACCGGCTCGAAGCGGTAGACGTCCTCCAGGGTGCGGACGTACCCCACCGGGATCGGCTCCTCCTCCCCCGGCGCCTGCCGGTGGTCCAGGTAGACCTGCTGCTCGGGACAGATCACCACGTCGTGGCCGGCGACGGCGGCGGCGATCCCGCCCGCGTAGCCGCGCCAGGAGGAGACCACCGCGCCCTCGGCGAGCGGCCCGCCGTCCAGGATCTCGTCCCAGCCGACCATCCGCCGCCCGCGCGCGGCGAGCCAGTCGGCGAAGTGCCGGACGAACCAGCTCTGCAGCGCCTCCTCCGGCTCCCGGCCGTCCCTCCCGTCGAGCCCGAGGGCGGCGATGCGGGCCTGGGCCGCGGCGGAGGCCCGCCACTGGTCCTTGACGCACTCGTCGCCGCCGAGGTGGACGTAGCGGGAGGGGAAGATCTCCAGGACCTCCTCCAGGACGTCCTCGTAGAAGCGCAGCACGCCGTCGGAGACGCCGAGCACGTTGGGGACGATGCCCCAGTCCGTGCCGGTGCGCAGCGCCGCGGTGTCGACCACGTCCGTGTTGCCCAGTTCGGGGTACGCGGCGATGGCCGCCTGGGAGTGGCCGGGGACGTCGATCTCGGGGACGACGGTGATGTGCCGCTCGGCGGCGTAGGCGACGATCTCCCGCAGGTCGTCCTGGGTGTAGTAGCCGCCGTGCGGGCGCTCCTCGTAGCCGCCCGAGCCTCGGTAGCCGCGCATCGTCCGGTGCCGCCAGGAGCCGACCTCGGTGAGGCGGGGATGGCGCCGGATCTCCACCCGCCAGCCCTGGTCGTCGGTCAGGTGCAGGTGCAGCACGTTGAGCTTGTGCGCGGCGAGCAGGTCGATCATGCGCAACACGGCACCGGTGGGCATGAAGTGCCGGGCGACGTCCAGCAGGCAGCCGCGCCAGCGCAGCCGGGGGGCGTCCTCGATGTCGACGGCGGGCACCGTCCACGGGCCGCGGCCGACCGGCGCGCGGCGGTGGGCGTCCGCTCCGAGCAGCTGGCGCAGCGTCTGGGCGGCCCAGAACAGGCCGGTGGGGGTGGCCGCGGTGAGGGTGAGGGCTTCGGGGCTGGCCCGGAGCCGGTAGCCCTCGGGCCCCAGCCGGCCGGCGAGCGAGGGGGTGAGCAGCAGCCGGATGCCGGGCGGCGTGGCGCCTGGCGGGCTGGGGTACGGCGGCGCCGGGGGCAGCGGATAGCCGGTGGCGCCGCCGAGGGCGGAGCGCAGCCAGCGTTCGGCCGTGCCGGGATCGCCCCGGTCACCCGTGCCCGGTGGGAGCGCCGCCCCCGGTTCGACGGCCCACGGCGCGACGGCCCCCGCCGCGGCGCCCCCCGCCGCGGCGCCCCCGGGCACGGCGGCCCCCGCCGCGCCGGCGCGCGGGTCCGTGGGCCGGGCCTCGCCGGCGACCGGCTCCACGACCGTGGTGAGCGTGGTGTCCCGGGTGAGGGTGAAGGCGCCGGCGCCCGGGGTGGCGCGGCGGGGCGCGGGTACCAGATCCATGGGCTGCCGCCCCTTCCCTCAGTCGTCGGCCGGGGCAGACCGCCCTGCCCGTCGGCGTGCCGGTGTCGTGGTGCGCCCCCGATGGCGGCGGGCGTCGCCCCAGCGGAATCTAGGGGGCGGGCACGGCACGGACAAGGGGTCTAGACCAAAAGCGGGAAATTGGTCCGGACCGGCGAAGGGCCGCCCGGTGGGACGCGCCCTGGGGCGCCAGCGCCCCGGGGCATCCGGAATTCCCGGCTCCGCCCCTCCCCCACTTCCGAGGACGGGCCGGAAACCCCGGAAGGCCGACCCAGAAGGCCACGCCCGAGGGCCAACGCCAGAAGGCCGCCGGATCGGTGATCCGACGGCCTTCTCGACGGCTCGGCGCGCCCACGGGCCGTGCGGGCCCGCGGCGGATTCTCAGCGGCTCTTGTCTCCGCCCTTGCCACTCTTGTCGCGGTCGCCACCGAAGGCGCCCATCGACTCGTAGATCTCCTTGCACATCGGGCAGACCGGGTACTTCTTCGGGTCGCGGCCGGGCACCCAGACCTTCCCGCAGAGCGCGACGACCGGGGTCCCGGACATCGCGCTCTCCATGATCTTGTCCTTCTGGACGTAGTGCGCGAAGCGCTCGTGGTCGCCGTCCCCGTGGGAGATCTGCGGGGTGGGCTCCACCAGCGTTCCGGTGCCGGCACCGCGCTCTGGTTCGAGAGTGCTGCTCATAAGGGTCAAGTCTACGGAGACGGGGCGCGAGATCTAAGGGACTCGGCCCTCCGATCGCCCGCCACGTGGAGCCCCGGACCGCTCGCCCGGGCCGCCGGACGGGGCCGCCGGACGGGGCGGCCGGCCCGGGCTCCCGGCCAGCCGGGCCGGCTCAGTTCAGCGAGGGGTCGTCCGGATAGGTCGCCATCAGCGCCAACTCGCTCCGCTGCCGGCGCAGCACGCTGCGCCACAGCTGGCGCGGGTCGAGCGAGAAGACGTCTCCCGGTTCGGACTCCACCACGTACCAGGCGCCCTCGGCGAGCTCGTCCTCCAACTGCCCGGGCGCCCAGCCGGCGTAGCCGGCGAAGATGCGCAGCGAGGCCAGTTCGGCGGCGAGCAGCTCGGGGGGCGCGTCCAGATCCACCAGGCCGACCGCGCCGTGCACGCGCCGCCAGCCCAGCGGCTCCTCACCCTGTCCCGGCACGGCGGCCAGGCCCAGCGCGGAGTCCAGGGCGACGGGGCCGCCCTGGAAGATCACCGACGGACGCCCGGCCAGTTCGGCCCACGGCTGGAGGACGTCGGCGACGTCCACGGGAGTGGGCTTGTTGAGCACGACGCCCAGCGAGCCCTCGTCGTCGTGATCGAGCAGCAGGACGACCGCGCGGTTGAAGTTCGGGTCGGCGAGCGCCGGCGTCGCCACGAGCAGGCGGCCGGTGAGCGAGTCACCCTCGGTCATGCGCCCATGATCCCGCATTCGGGCGCCAGATGGAGACGTCGCCCACATCAGACCGGACCGTTAAAGCCTCAATGACCCCAGTGGTGCACAGAAATCTCATACGTAACGCTCCGCAGTAAGCGCAGGACATGGCGAGGACGCGGCGACACGCCGATCCGGTTCCGAAAGAAACCACCCGGGCGGTACCCGTCGTCCACCTGGGCGAAGGGACCCCGCTCGCGCCATTACCATCACATTGGCGCCGGCACCGACACCGGGCTGGCTGCGCAAGGGCGTACCGTTTGCTTGGGCAAGCATCTTGCCTTCGCAGCTCCGACACACCCCCCAGGAATCGCGAGATCGATGACCGACGACGTCCTGCTCGTTCACGGTGGCACACCGCTCGAAGGCGAGATCCACGTACGCGGCGCGAAGAACCTCGTGCCCAAGGCCATGGTTGCCGCACTGCTCGGCAGCACGCCCAGCAGACTGCGCAACGTCCCCGACATCCGGGACGTGAAGGTCGTGCGCGGGCTCCTCGAACTGCACGGTGTCACGGTACGCGGCGGCGACGTCAGCGGCGAGCTGCTTCTGGATCCCACCCACGTGGAGAGCGCCACCGTCGCGGACATCGACGCCCACGCCGGCTCCAGCCGCATCCCGATCCTGTTCTGCGGGCCCCTGCTGCACCGGCTCGGCCGGGCCTTCATCCCGGGCCTCGGCGGCTGCCACATCGGCGACCGGCCGATCGACTTCCACCTGGAGGTGCTGCGCCACTTCGGCGCCACCGTGGACAAGCGCCCCGAGGGCCTGTACCTGGAGGCCCCGCAGCGGCTGCGCGGCGCCAAGATCGAGCTGCCGTACCCGAGCGTGGGCACCACCGAGCAGGTGCTGCTGACCGCCGTGATGGCGGAGGGCACCACCGAGCTGCGCAACGCGGCGGTGGAGCCGGAGATCACCGACCTGATCTGCGTGCTGCAGAAGATGGGTGCCATCATCACGATGGACACCGACCGGGTCATCCGGATCACCGGTGTGGACCGCCTGGAGGGCTACAACCACCGGGCCATCCCGGACCGCCTGGAGGCCGCGTCCTGGGCCTGCGCGGCGCTGGCCACCGGCGGCAACATCTACGTGCGCGGCGCCCAGCAGCAGCCGATGATGACCTTCCTGAACGTCTTCCGGAAGGTCGGCGGCGCCTTCGAGATCGACGACGACGGCATCCGCTTCTGGCACCCCGGCGGCGCGCTGCAGGCGATCGCCCTGGAGACCGACGTCGCGCCGGGCTTCCAGACCGACTGGCAGCAGCCACTGGTGGTGGCGCTGACGCAGGCCAGCGGCCTGTCGATCGTGCACGAGACGGTCTACGAGAGCCGGCTGGGCTTCACCAGCGCGCTCAACCAGATGGGCGCCACCATCCAGCTCTACCGGGAGTGCCTGGGCGGTACCCCGTGCCGCTTCGGGCAGCGCAACTTCCTGCACTCGGCGGTGATCTCCGGTCCGTCCAAGCTACAGGGCGCCGAACTGGTCATCCCGGACCTGCGCGGCGGCTTCTCCTACCTGATCGCCGCGCTGGCCGCCCAGGGCACCTCGGCGGTGCACGGCATCGACCTGATCAACCGCGGCTACGAGAACTTCATGCAGAAGCTCGCCGACCTCGGCGCGCACGTGGAGATGGGCGGCTAGGACTCCCGGCCGGGTCCGCGCGACGGTCCCGGAAACCGCGGAAGCCCGCGGAAGCGGGCGCAGGCCACGCGGGCCGCGCGGGCCACGAACGCGAGGGGCGGCCCCCACCGGGTGTGGGGGCCGCCCCTCGCGTCATCTGCACCGGGGCCCGGCGTGAGACGTGGCCGGGGCCATGGGGAGGCTCACTTACCGGCCGCGGCGGCCTTCAGCTTGGAGCCGGCGGAGACCTTCACGCTGTAACCGGCCGGGATCTCGATCGGGTCGCCGGTCTGCGGGTTGCGCGCGACACGAGCGGCACGGTGGGTGCGCTCGAAGGTCAGGAAGCCGGGAACGGTGACCTTCTCGTCGCCCTTGGCGACGACCTCGCCGACGACCTCGGCGAGGGCCGTGAGGACGGAGTCGGCGTCCTTGCGGGTCACCTCGGCGCGCTCGGACAGCGCGGCCACCAGCTCACTGCGGTTCATGTGTACTCCTGTGTTTCGTCACCAACTGGTCGAGTTCGAGGCCACGACGCGGGGCGGTACTCGCCGCCCCGCGGGGGCCGTCGCCGCGCCTGCGCCCGCTGGACGGCGAGCGTGCGGGCGGCCGGCGCGAGACCCGTCGGTCCCTGCGGCCGGTCCAGACGAATGGGCCTGGACCGGTGCAAAACCTCTTACCCGGGTACGAATCCTGCACGTTGAACGGGCCAACACGCGAATCCGGCGCACGGCGAGTTGCCCGCGGGGCCCGGGAATCCCGAAGTCGGGAACCCCGTGGACCTCGCCATGACCCTACTCCCCACCTCGGACACCGTGACAGATCGCCAGAAACCGGACATTTTCCATGGGCTGATTGTCACACCCGCCGAAACGGCCGTTCCGGCCGGGAGACCGCACTCCCCCGGCGGAACGGCCGGCACGGGTGACCACCGGTGACGGACCCGGGTTGACCGATCAGGCGTGCGGGGTGCCGCCGCCGTCCCCGGTGACCGTGGACATGCCCACCGACTTGGCCGTGGTGGCGGCGCCGCTCGCCTGGGCAGCCTCGCGCACCGCGGCGGCCACCACCTGGGCCACCTCCGGGTGGAAGACGCTGGGGATGATGTAGTTGGCGTTGAGCTGGTCGTCGTGCACCACGGAGGCCAGCGCGCGGGCCGCCGCGAGCATCATCTCGGTGTTCACCGTGGTGCTCTGCGCGTCCAGCAGGCCGCGGAAGATGCCCGGGAAGACCAGCACGTTGTTGATCTGGTTCGGGAAGTCGCTGCGTCCGGTGGCCACCACCGCGGCGTGCTGCCGGGCCGTCACCGGGTCGATCTCCGGGTCCGGGTTGGCCAGCGCGAAGATGATCGCGTCGTCCGCCATGCCGGCCGCCTCCTCGGCGCCGATGACGTTCGGGGCGGAGACGCCGATGAAGACGTCCGCGCCGTGCACGGCGTCCTTCAGGGTGCCGGTGACGCCGTCCGGGTTGGTGTTCTCGGCGATCCAGCGCAGCGTGGAGTTGTGCTCCTTGAGGTCCTCGCGCTCCCGGTGCACCACGCCGTGCACGTCCGCCACGACGGCGTGCCTGACCCCGGCCGCCAGCAGCAGCTTCAGGATCGCGGTGCCGGCCGCGCCGGCACCGGACATCACCACGCGGACGTCCCCGATCTCCTTGCCGACCACCCGCAGGGCGTTGGTCAGCGCCGCCAGCACCACGATGGCGGTGCCGTGCTGGTCGTCGTGGAAGACCGGGATGTCCAGCGCCTCGCGCAGCCGCTCCTCGATCTCGAAGCAGCGGGGGGCGGAGATGTCCTCCAGGTTGATGCCGGCGAAGCCGGGGGCGATCGCCTTGACCGCCTCCACAATGCCGTCGGTGTCCTGGGTGTCCAGGCAGATCGGCCAGGCGTCGATGCCGGCGAACCGCTTGAACAGGGCCGCCTTGCCCTCCATCACCGGCAGGGCCGCCTTCGGACCGATGTTGCCCAGCCCCAGCACGGCCGAGCCGTCGGTGACCACGGCCACCGAGTTGCGCTTGATGGTGAGCCGGCGGGCGTCGTCCGGGTTCTGCGCGATCGCCATGCACACGCGGGCCACGCCCGGGGTGTAGACCATCGACAGGTCGTCGCGGTTGCGGATCGGGTGCTTGGCGGCCATCTCGATCTTGCCGCCGAGGTGCATCAGGAACGTCCGGTCGGAGACCTTGCCGATCACCACGCCGTCCACCGTGCGCAGTTTCTCCACGATCTCCTCGGAGTGCGCGGTGGAGGCGGCGGCGATGGTCACGTCGATGCGCAGGCGCTCGTGGCCCGAGGCGGTGACGTCGAGGCCCGTGACCGAGCCTCCGGAGGACTCGACCAGGGTGGTCAGCTGACTGACCGCGCTGCCGTGCGCGGGAGCCTCCAGGCGCACGGTGATCGAGTAGGAGACACTGGGAGCCGAGGACATGGCTGTCTACCTCATCCTGCGCGTCGTCGCGCGAAACTCATGACCGGGAGGGTTTTCAGGTGGCCCAGCGCCGCCTCGCTCCCGTGCCCGGTGGGGCAGGCGCGGGAGGCCCTGCGGGCAGACACCGCGGCCGCCTGCCCAGGCATCGTCCCACCGTGGCCAGGGCGGCGTCAGCGCGGAATCTGTGAGACCTTTCACACCGAGTGCTCCCCAGGCAGGTCGTTCGACCCACTTTGCACCACTATGCCGCCGCGGGCGCGGGGCGCGACACCACCGCGTCAATGTAGGAAGTCGACATGAGGTTGTTCCTAGACTCTGCGCGATGGGTCGCGGACGCACCGCCGTGTGCCCGGCCCCAGCGCGACCAGGGAGTAAGGAATGGCTCAAGGCACGGTCAAGTGGTTCAACTCGGAGAAAGGCTACGGCTTCATCTCCCAGGACGACGGCGGCCCGGACGTCTTCGTGCACTACAGCTCGATCGTCGGCAGCGGCTACCGCAGCCTGGAGGACACCCAGCGGGTCGAGTTCGAGGTCTCCGAGGGCCGCAAGGGTCCGCAGGCCGAGCAGGTGCAGGTGCTCCCGACGGCGTGAGGACGCGGCGCCCGGAAAGTCCCCGAGGGATTCGGAAGGATATCCGGGCGTCATGCGTTAGCCTGGATGTGGCGCCGGCCCGATCCAAGCCCCCGGGCCCAACCATTAGTCGCTACGAGCGACCACTTGCCGAGAGGCGAGCATTGGCGGGTCGGCGTCACCACCAACTTTCACGCACAGCCCTCCCTGGTGGAGGGCTGTTCGCGTTCCAGCGCCTGTCAGCAGATGGCCTCGGGGAGCGGGACGACGTCGTAGGCCAGCTCGATGCGGTCGCCGGTGCCGGGATCGGCCATCTCCACCCGCCAGCGCTCGGCGAACTGGTCGACCCCGCCGTCCATCGGGATCGTCCCGGAGATCAGCACGGTCCCCACCTGCAGCAGTCCGCGCTCGCGGAGCACGTCGAGCCAGTACGCCGGCGGCAGTAGATCGGCCAGCGTGCCGTCCTGGATCAGCCGCTCCTCGCCACCGGCGGTCACCCAGGCGCGCAGCGTGATGGCGTCCAGGCGGGCGGCGACGTCGACGAGCCGCCAGGCGCGGCGGGCCAGCACGTCGGGGCCGGCGTTCTTGCTCCAGGCGACCCCGTGCACCTCGAGGGCGCGGTCGGTGTGGTCGCAGGCGGCCGTCAGCAGCACGTCCCGCTCACCGGGCCCCGCCACGACCAGCGCCCACTCCGCCTCCCCCGAGGTGCGGTCGTGCTGGACGTCCACCCGGTCCGTCTGCCGGGCCAGGTAGGGCGAGACCGGGTAGAGCGTGGGGGTGGTGGTGGGCCCGGGCACGCCCAGCAGGGCGAGTTCCGCGATGTGGGCCTGGACCTCCTCCTGGCTGCGGCCGGCGTAACCGGCGTTGAGGGCCTGGCGGACGTCGACCCGCACGGTGTCGCCGTCGGGGAGTTCGAAGGTGAGCGCGGTCATGCGTCCTCCTGGGGTGTCGGGGAGGGGCGATTGGGCGCGGCAGGTGTTGCGGCTGGGTAAAAACCCGCGACAACGGATTGCGCATACGAACTGTATACCGGAAGTATGCGCTACCGAGCACGACATCGATCCGCACCTGCGAGGTAGCCATGGCAGCCACGACCGACCATCCAGACGCCCCCGCCGGGCGCAGGCCGCTGCACCGCGCGTTCGTCGCAAGCCTCGCCGGAACGTCCCTGGAGTGGTACGACTTCGCGATCTACTCGGCCGCGTCCGCGCTGGTCTTCGGTGACCTCTTCTTCCCCTCCGGGGATCCGCTGACCGGCACCCTGCTGGCCTTCTCCACCTACGCCGTCGGCTACCTCGCCCGGCCGCTCGGCGGCTTCGTCTTCGGCCGGCTCGGCGACGTGATCGGCCGCAAGCGGGTGCTGGCGGCCACCCTGCTGCTGATCGGCGTCGCGACCCTGCTGATCGGCCTGCTCCCCACCTACTCCACGATCGGCGTGGCGGCCCCGGCGCTGCTGGTGCTGCTGCGGTTCGCGCAGGGCGTCGGCGTGGGCGGCGAGTGGGGCGGCGCGGTGTTGCTGTCCAGCGAGTTCGCCGACTCGCGCAGCCGTGGCCTGTGGGCGTCCGCCGCCCAGGTCGGGCCGCCGCTGGGCAACCTGATGGCCAACGGCGTGCTGGCGCTGCTGGGCGCGGTCCTCAGCGAGGAGCAGTTCCTCTCCTGGGGCTGGCGGGTGGCCTTCCTGCTCTCCGCCGTCCTGGTGATCTTCGGCCTGTGGATCCGGGCCGAGCTGGAGGAGACTCCGGTGTTCAAGGCGATGGAGGCGGAGGACGTGCGGCCGGAGCGGCCGATCCGCGAGGTCTTCGCGACGCAGCGGCGCGCGCTGACCGCCGCGATCCTCAGCCGGATCGCCCCGGACGTGCTCTACGCCATGTTCACCGTCTTCGTGCTGACCTACGCGACGCAGGAGCTGGGCATGGAGCGCGGGCAGGCGCTGGTCGCGGTGCTCGTGGGCTCCTCGCTCCAGGTCTTCCTGATCCCGCTGGCCGGGGCCCTGTCCGACCGGGTCAACCGGCGCGCCCTCTACCTGGGCGGGGCGGTCTGCGCCGGCGTGTGGCCCTTCGTCTTCTTCCCGATGATCGACGGCGGCGGCCAGCTCCCGCTGGTGCTGGGCGTGGTGGTCGGTCTGGTGATCCACTCCGTGATGTACGGGCCGCAGGCGGCGTTCGTGGCCGAGCAGTTCACCCCGCGACTGCGCTACACCGGCTCCTCCCTCGCCTACACCCTGGCCGGCGTGGTGGGTGGGGCGCTCGCGCCGCTGCTGTTCACCGCCCTGCTGGCCCGGTTCGGCGGCTGGTACGCGCTCGCCGGGTACATCGCGGTGACCGCGGTGCTCACCGTCACCGGCCTGCTGGTCGGCCGGGACGCGGCCCATGATGAGGACGCGCTGGTCGTCGAGGACGGCGCGCGCCCGGACGGGACGCGCACCGCCCCCTGACCGCTCCACCCGACCACGCCCCGCCCCCGCCCCGCCCCTCACCCGCCCAGAGCACCCTCCGAACCCCCGAGCTTCCGAACCCCGGAGCTTCCGAACCTCCGAGCCGTCCGAACGGGAGAGCACGACCATGCGTGTCGCACTCAGCCAGATCGTCACCACGCCCGATCCCCGGGCCAACCTCGCCCTGGTCGGGGAGCAGGTGGAGCGGGCCGCCGGGCGCGGCGCGCGCCTGGTGGTCTTCCCGGAGGCGACGATGGCCAGCTTCGGCAGCCCGCTCGCCACGGTGGCGGAGCCGTTGGACGGGGCGTGGGCCAGCGGGGTGCGGGAGATCGCCCGGGCGGCCGGCGTGGTGGTGGTCGCCGGGATGTTCACGCCGGCCGGGGACGGCCGGGTGGCGAACACCCTGCTGGCCACCGGTCCCGGTGTGGAGGCCGCCTACGACAAGATCCACCTCTACGACGCCTTCGGCTACACCGAGTCCGACTCGGTGGCCCCCGGCTCGCGGGTGGTGACGGTGGACGTCGACGGCGTCCGGGTGGGGCTGGCCACCTGCTACGACGTCCGTTTCCCGGAGCTGTTCCGGGCGCACGCCGACGCCGGGGCGCAGGTGAGCGTGCTGGCGGCGTCCTGGGGGGCGGGGCCGGGCAAGCGGGAGCAGTGGGAGCTGCTGGTCCGGGCCCGCGCGCTGGACTCCACGTCCTGGCTGCTCGCGGTGGGCCAGGGCGATCCCGCGGCGGCGGGGGTGGCGGCGGCGCCGGACGCGCCGACCGGCATCGGGCACAGCGCGGTGGTCGGTCCCGACGGGAGCGTGCGGGGCGCGCTGGGGGCGGAGCCGGGGCTGCTGGTGGCCGACGTCGACCTGGCCGAGGTGGCGGCGACCCGGCGGGCCATCCCCGTCCTGGCCAACCGCAGGCTCTGACGCCTCCGGGCTTCCGGCGGGCCGCCGCCTCCGCGGCGCCGGCCCGCCGCCGGCCCTCGGGGCGTCAGTTTCCGAGCAGCACGCGCAGGGTCGCGTCGAGGTGGTCGGCGATGGCGGTGCGGGCGGCGTCGACGTCGCCCGCCGCCAGCGCGTCCATGATCGCCCGGTGTTCCCGCAGCACGTCGTCGTGGCGCCCGGCCGAGCGGTGCAGCGCGACGATGCCGGCGCGGATCTGGCGGCTGCGCAGGCCCTCGTAGTGCTTGGTGAGCAGTTCGTTGCCGACCGAGGCGACCATCACCGCGTGGAAGCGGTGGTCGCAGGTGATGAACTCCTTCGCCTGGTCGGCGTCCACCAGCGTGCGCTGCCGCTCCAGCAGTTCCTCCAGTTCGGCGTGCGGGACGCGGCCCAGCCGGATCAGCCGCTCGGCGGCGTAGCTCTCCACGACCCCGCGCAGCTCCATCAGCTCGCTGATCTCGCGGCCGGAGAGCGGGGCGATGTAGGCGCCGCGCTTGGGCACCAGCTGGATCAGGTCCTCGGCGGCGAGCAGCAGGAACGCCTCCCGCACGGGCGTACGGGACACCCCGACCCGGTCCGCCACCTCCTGCTCGCTGAGGAAGTGGCCCTGCGCCGCCGGATCGGGCAGCACCGTCTCCTTCAGGAAGGCGTACGCCTTGTCCCGCCCCGAAACCACCTGCCACCCTCCGTTGCATACAGGTTGTATGCAATGAAGTTACCACGTCACACCGCAACTCCCGTAACGCCGGCCCCCGGGAATCCGATGCACGCCAGGCCGGTTCCGGACAGGGACGGCAGGAACATCCGGGCATCCGGACCATTCCACCGGCGACGACCGACACGGGCGCGTCCGGCGGAGGAGCAGGCAAGGAGCGATCAGGTGGCGACGGCGCAGGGCGGGTCCGTGGACTCGGACGGGGCGAGCGGCGTGGGCGGTTCCCCCGAGCGGCGAACCGAGCAGCGGTCCGTCCGGGAACGCGAGACGGAGACCGAGCAGCGCTACCTGGACCACGTCTACCGCCGGCTGGAGGTCAAGCTGGTGGAGGCCGAGCGGCTGCTCGCCGACGTCGGCCGGGGCGCCCAGGTCGGCACGCCCGGCGCGCTCGCCGAACGGGACGCGCAGGTCTTCCAGGCCGGCCTCCACCTGCACCGGCTCAACAGCGAGTTCGAGGACTTCCTGTTCGGCCGGATCGACCTGGTCGCCGAGGACGCCCCGGACACCCCGGCCATCGCCGAGACCCTGCGCATCGGCCGGCTCGGCGTGCTGGACACCGACTTCACCTCCCTCGTCGTGGACTGGCGGGCCCCCGCCGCGGCCCCCTTCTACCGCGCCACCCCGCTGGAGCCGGGCCGGGTCGTCCGCCGGCGGGTGATCCGCAGCCGCGGCCGCCGGGTCATCGGCGTGGAGGACGACCTGCTCCGCCCGGAACTGGCCGGTCGGATCCCCGGTGGCCTGCCGGTCGTCGGCGACGGCGCCCTGATGGCCGCGCTCGGCCGGGCCCGCGGCCACGCGATGCGGGACATCGTCGCCTCCATCCAGGCCGAGCAGGACGTGGTGATCCGGGCCTCGGCGCGCGGCGTCACCCTCGTCACCGGAGGGCCGGGCACCGGCAAGACCGCCGTCGCCCTGCACCGCGCCGCCTACCTGCTCTACCAGGACCGCCGCCGCTACGCCGGCGGCATCCTGGTGGTCAGCCCCACCCCGCTGCTGGTCGCCTACACCGAGGGCGTGCTGCCCAGCCTCGGCGAGGAGGGGCAGGTCGCCGTCCGCGCCCTCGGACAGCTCGTGCCGGGAGCCGAGGCCACCGCCTACGACACCCCGGCGGTGGCCCGGATCAAGGGCTCCACCGCCATGGTCAACGTGCTGCGGCGGGCCGCCCGCGGCACCCTCGAACTGCCGCCGCCCGGCGGCCGCGTCCCCGACACGCTCAGCCTCACCGCCTTCGGCCAGCGGCTACGCCTGGACGCCCGGCAGCTGACCGCCATCCGCCGCAGGGTGCTGGACGGCACCAGCACCCCGGTCAACATGCTGCGCCCGCGCGCCCGCCGCGCCCTGCTGGACGCGCTGTGGCAGCAGGCCGCCCCCTCCGCCCGCGACCTCGCCGCGCTGCGCGCCGCCGCCGGCTCCGGCCAGGTCGAGGAGTTGCGCGCGGCCTTCGACGAGGACCTGCGCACCGAGGGAGCCTTCGTCTCCTTCCTGGAGGCGTGGTGGCCGGCGCTCACCCCGCGCCGCGTGCTGGCCGCGATGGCCGACCGGCGCCGGCTGGGCCGCTGGTCCCGCCGGATCCTGACGCCGGAGCAGTCCGACCTGGTCGCCGACTCCCTCGCCGGGCGGCTCGCCGCGGACGGCACCGGCGCCCTCACCACGCACGACATCGCCCTGATGGACGAGCTGCGGGCGCTCCTCGGCGAGGTGCCGGCGGAGTCCCGGCCGCGCGAGATCGACCCGCTGGACCAGTACCAGGGCCTGGACGAGGTCACCACCTACGCCGACCGCACGGCGCCCCGCCGGCGCCGCCCGGAGCCGGAGGAGGAGCGCACCGAGTACGCCCACCTGATCGTCGACGAGGCGCAGGACATCACGCCCATGCAGTGGCGCATGCTCGGCCGGCGCGGCGCCGCGGCGACCTGGACGGTCGTCGGCGACCCGGCCCAGTCCTCCTGGGAGGACCCGGCCGAGGCCCGGCGGGCGATGGACACCGCCCTCGGCTCCCGCTCCCGCCAGACGTTCACCCTGACCACCAACTACCGCAACCCGGCCGAGATCGCCGAACTCGCCGAGACGGTGCTGCGTCGCGCCGCCCCCGGCACCCCGGCCCCCCGCGCCGTGCGCTCCACCGGGGTGCGCCCGCGCTTCGCCGCCGTGCCGGCGTGGGCCGGCGACGACGGCGGCGAGCCGCTGGCCGAGGCGGTGCGCGAGCAGGCCCGCCGGCTGCTGGCCGAGGTGGAGGGCACGGTCGGCGTCGTGGTGCCGATGGCCTGGCGGGAGCGGGCGGCGGCCTGGCTGGCCGACCTGGGCGACCGGGTGGTGGCCCTGGGCAGCCTGGAGGCCAAGGGCCTGGAGTACGACGCGACGGCCGTGCTCGCCCCGGCCGTGATCGCGGCCGAGTCGGCGGCCGGCCTGCGCGTCCTCTACGTCGCCCTGACCCGCGCCACCCAGCAGCTCGTCGTTCTCTCCGTCCCCGAGGACTCCCCGGACGCCACCGGTGTTCCGGCCCTGCTCCGGGAGGAGGGGGAGGGCGAGGAGGGGGAGGCGTAGGCCGGCCGATGGGCTGACGCTTTCCCGGGGAAATCTCCGTCGTCTTGCCTCACGCCCTACCGCGACCCATACTGTGATCAAGCCACCGCTCTGCGGAGCGGACGGAAGTGAGCCTGGGAAGTTCCCGCCGGACGACGGGGTCCCAGGCTCGCGCTGTGTTCGGGCTCAGGCGTCGCACTCGACCAGATCCACCACAGGCGCCACCGTCTCGTAGTACACCGGGTCACCGGCGCACCAGGCCGTGTAGGCGCCGGCGATCGCGTCCGCGATCCACAGCAGGGGCTCGGACGGCCCGGGCTCGTGGAAGAGCCGTAACCCGGCGCGGATGCTCCGCTCCGCTCGCAGCGCCTGGAACACCTCCAGGTCGCGGCCGTTCTGCTTGCGCTCTCGTGCCTCTGCGACGAGCTCGACCACGTCACGCTGGTCAAGTTCCCAGGCCATCCTGCGCAGGCACTTGCGCCGCCGCCGCTCCGAGGACTCCCCGGGCTGGCCGTTCAGCACGACGACCACGTGCAGGGCGGGGAGCGCGACGATCGCCTCGACGATCTCCCGGCGGCGCTTCGCCGACTCGGCGTGCCAGTGCAGCTTCCGCTGCTCCGGTCTGCGAAGCAGCCGAAGGGTCTCGCGGACCGGCTCGACCGCCTCCGGGTCGGGGACCGCCGCCGCCATCAGGTAGACGCCCGGAGACACTCGGCGGTCGGGCTCGGATTCATCCAGATACGCCCGCCATACCGCCTCGCCCCTGTCGTCCTCGGGCACAACCACTATCACCTCGCCACGCACTCAGATCCTCGCCACATGATCAACCCAGTCGGCCCACAACTGGTAATCGGCCTGATCCGTTGCGTGACATCGGCCGCTGTCAGGCGTGTCCGCGGTCCTCCGCACGTTGTCCCTCAGCCGAACGGGCGGATCGGGGTTCGGGTGCGTGTCGGTCGGATTCCTCGTGAAATCACACAATCATGCGAAACCATGATCACGTCGGCCGCCGCAGGCTGGTGCTCGGCGGGCTCGGCTGTCTGGGCATCCTCGCGGCGCACGAGGTGCTGCGGCCCTGGGGCGTTCCGCTGAGCGAGATCATGCTGCCCGGACCGATCCGGCCCGAGCCCGAACCCCTGCCCCCCACCCTGACCACCGCCTGCCAGGCGGACCTGGACGAGGCGGAGGCCGTCGCACTCGTCGGGCGCGCGACCATCGTGAACCGCTCCCCGCGCGGCTCGTCCACCCCGATCCCGCCGCACGAACCGATCTTCACCATGCCCGCCGTGGCGATCACCGGCCAGACCCGTGTCGCCGCCCTGACCTTCGACGACGGGCCGGACGCGCGCTACACCCCCGCCGTCCTGCAGACCCTGCGCCGGTACGGCGTGCGCGCCACCTTCTGCGTCGTCGGCACCAACGCCGCCTGCAACCCCGGCCTGCTCCAGGCGATCGCCGCCGACGGCCACGACCTGGCCAACCACACCTGGTCACACCAGGAACTGCCCCGGCTCAGCGAACGGGAGATCCGGGAGGAACTCGAGCGCACCAACGAGGTGATCGACCGGATCACCGGCTGGGGCGTGCCGCAGTGGTGCCGCGCGCCCTACGGCTCCTGGGACGAGGTCTCCCTCGGCGTCTGCGCCGAACTGGGCATGAAACCCCTGGGCTGGTCCGTGGACACCCTGGACTGGCAGCGCCCCGGCAGCGCGGAGATCACCGACACCATGCTGCGCGGCACCGAACCCGGCGCGATCATCCTGTGCCACGACGGCGGCGGTGACCGCTCGCAGAGCGTGGACGCGCTCCGGGCCTACCTGCCCGAGTCGCTCGCCGCCGGCTACCGCTTCACCACCCCCTGAGCCACGGGCCACGCCCCAGCACCAGCAACGCCAGCACCAGCACCAGCACCGCCAGCCCCAGCACCAGCACCGGCCGCCCCGCTCCGCAGCACGATCGCCGCCTTCTCCTCCTCCCGCGCCGTCCCGTCCGTTATGTTCGGAAGCGACGCGCGGCCTCGGCGGGCCGGCGGAGGGAGAGTCGACGATGACGCTGCGGGACCCCTCGGAACCCTCACCCGACGCGGCACCGAACACGGCGAAGAACCCCGCGCCGGACGCCGCGCCCGACGCGCTGGCCACCGGCACCCCCCAGGCGCTGCGCCGCGACCTGGTCGCCCTGCTCGGCCCGGACAAGGTCCTGCACACCGCCTCCGACCTGGTGCGCTACGCCTCCGACGCCTCCCCGTACCGGCTGCTCCCGCAGGTGGTGCTGACCCCGACCACCGTCGAGGACGTCTCCGCGATCCTGGCCTACGCCCGTGCGCACGGCCGCCGCGTCGTCTTCCGTGCCGCCGGCACCAGCCTCAACGGGCAGGCCCAGGGCGACGACATCCTGGTGGACGTCCGCCGGCACTGGGCCGGCGTCGAGGTGCTGGACGGCGGCAGGCGTGCCCGCGTCCGCCCCGGCACGGTCGTCGCCCGGGCCAACGCCGCGCTGGCCGCGCACGGTCACGTCCTCGGCCCCGACCCGGCCAGCTCCGCCGCCTGCACCATCGGCGGCGTCGTCGCCAACAACTCCAGCGGCATGAACGCCGGCACCCGCCGCAACTCCTACCGCACGGTGCGCTCCCTCACCGTCGTGCTGCCCTCCGGCACCGTCGTCGACACCGGCGCCCCGGACGCCGACGAGCACCTGGCCCGCACCGAGCCCGCCCTGACCGAGGGCCTGCTGGCGATCAAACGGGAGATCGAGGCGGACGAGGAACTGGTCCGCCGCATCCGCGCCAAGTACGCCATCAAGAACACCAACGGCTACCGCCTGGACGCCTTCCTGGACGCCGACACCCCCGCCGGCATCCTGCGCGGGCTGATGGTCGGCTCGGAGGGCACCCTCGGCTTCCTCGCCGAGATCGTCTTCGACACCCTGCCGTTCCAGCGGCTGCACTCCACCGCCCTGCTCTTCTTCCCCTCGCTCGCCGCCGCCGGGGCCGCCGTGCCGCGCTTCGCCGACGCCGGGGCCTTCGCCGTGGAGCTGATGGACGCCGCCACCCTCGCCTCCTCGGTGAACGTCAGGGGCGTCCCACCGGAATGGGCCCGGCTGCCGCCGGAATCCGCCGCCCTGCTGGTGGAGTTCCGCGCCGGCGACCAGGAGACGCTGGCGCGGAGCGAACGGCTCGCCACCGAGGTGCTGCGCGGACTGGAGACCATCTCCCCGCCCGGCGCCCCACCGGCCGAGTTCAGCCGGGACGCCGCCCGCGCCGCCTTCTACTGGAAGGTCCGCAAGGGTTTCGTCGCCTCGGTGGGCGGCAGCCGCCCCTCCGGCACCACACTGCTCACCGAGGACTTCTGCGTGCCGCCGCACCGGCTCGCCGAAGCCTGCGAGGCCGTCCTGGAGCTCCAGCGCCGACACGGCTTCACCGTCGCCGTCGCCGGCCACGCCGCCGACGGCAACCTGCACTTCATGATCACCTTCGACGCCGCCGACCCCGCCGACGTGCGCCGGTACGCCGACTTCATGGACGCGCTGTGCCGCATGGTCGTCGAACGCTTCGACGGCTCGCTCAAGGCCGAACACGGCACCGGCCGCAACATGGCGCCCTTCCTGGAACTGGAGTGGGGCCCGAGGGCCACGGCGCTGATGTGGCGGATCAAGGAGCTGTTCGACCCGCACGGCGTGCTGGCCCCGGGCGTCCTGCTCGACCGCGACCCCGATGCGCACTTGAAGGGCCTGAAGACCATCCCGACGGTGGAGGCGGTTGCCGACCCGTGCATCGAGTGCGGCTTCTGCGAACCCGTCTGCCCCAGCCGCGACCTCACCACCACACCGCGCCAGCGCATCGTGCTGCGCCGGGAGATGATGCGCCAGCCGGACGGCTCCCCCCTCGCGCGGGCGCTGTCCGACGCCTACGGCTACCAGGCCGTCGACACCTGCGCCGGTGACTCCACCTGCGAGCTCGCCTGCCCCGTCGGCATCGACACCGGCGCGATGATGAAGGACTTCCGGCACGCCCGGCACTCCCCGGCCGAGGAGCGGGCCGCCGAACGGGTCGCCCGCCGTTTCGCCCTCGCCGAATCCGGGGCCCACGCCGCCCTCGCCGCCGCCGACCTGGTCCGTCGGGTCACCGGGGACGCCCCGCTGGCGGCAGTCACCGGCCTCGCCCGCCGGGTGCTCCCGACGGAACTGACGCCCCAGTGGCTGCCCGCGCTGCCCGGCCCGGCCGGCCGCCGCGTCCCGGCCACCGACCGCGAACGGGCCACCGCCGTGTACTACCCGTCCTGCGTCAACCGGATCTTCGGCGACCCGAACGACTGGTCCGGCCCCAGCCTGCCGGAGGCCGTCGTGTCCCTCGCCGAACGGGCCGGCCGGCCGGTGTGGATCCCCGACGACGCGGCCGGGACCTGCTGCGCCACCATCTGGCACTCCAAGGGCTACCGGGCCGGCAACGCGGTGATGGCCGACCGGATCGTCGAGGCGGCGTGGCGGTGGACCGACGGCGGGCGGCTGCCGCTGGTGGTGGACGCCAGCTCCTGCGCACTCGGCATCGCGCGCGAGGTCGTGCCCCACCTGGCACCGGAGAACGTCGAGCGGCACCGGGCGCTGACCGTGTGGGACTCCGTGGTGTGGGCGGAGCGCGAGCTGCTGCCGCGCCTGACGGTGCCCCGGCCGGCGGCGACGGCCGTGCTCCATCCCACCTGCTCGATGCGGCACCTGGACGACGTCGAACAGTTGCGCGGGGTGGCGCAGGCGCTGGCGGAGGAGGTCGTGGTGCCGTTGGACGCCGGCTGCTGCGGCTTCGCCGGGGACCGCGGGATGCTGCACGAGGAGCTGACCGCGAGCGCCACGGCCGCCGAGGCCGCCGAGGTGCGCGGCCGGGACTTCGACGCGCACCTGTCGGCCAACCGGACCTGCGAGATCGGCATGGAGCAGGCGACCGGACGCGGATACCGGCACATCCTCCTGGAGCTGGAACGGGCGACCCGGCCGGAGTAGACGCCAGGAGAGCCGGGGCCGGAGGAGGCGGTGCGCGGCGGAAGAGCCGGCGCGACCCGAAGAGCCGGCGCGACCCGAAGAACGGGCCCGAAGAGCACGGCCCAAAGAGGCGGCACCCAACCGACGGGACCGGAGAGCCGACGGGACCGAAGTAGCTGCCCCGCACGGACGCGCCATCAACCGGGAGTTCTCCACAGCCGGGCCAATCCCCCTTGCGACAGCCGGCCCTCCTCCCCTACCCCTGTAGACCAGGGGGGTCCGCAGTTATCCACAGGCCAAGGATTCCCCCTTGCCCACCCCCCACCCCCCGCTACCCCTTGGAGACCAGGGGGGCGCGCGGATATCCACAGGCCGAAGAAACCCCCTTGCCCCCACGCCACCACACCCCAACGCCCCACCCCCACCCCTCCGGGGGACAATCCGGGTATGCGCGCCTCGCGGGTGATCTCCCTGCTGCTCCTCCTCCAGTCCCGGCGCACGATGACGGGCCGAGAGCTCGCCGAGGAGTTGGAGGTCTCCGAGCGGACGGTGCAGCGGGACATCGCCGCCCTCGCGGAGGCGGGCGTGCCGGTCTACGCGGAGCGCGGCCGGGACGGCGGCTACCGGCTGGTGGACGGGTACCGCACCCAGCTCACCGGCCTGGACCGCGCCGAGGCCGAAGCGCTCTTCCTCTCCGGCATCCCCGGCCCGCTCCGCGAGATGGGCCTCGCCGAGCCTGCGCTGGCCGCCCGGCTGAAGGTGTCGGCCGCGCTGGCGCCGGGGCTGCGGGACGCGCCGGTCTCGGCCTCCCGCCGGTTCCATCTCGACGCGCCCCGGTGGTTCGCCAAGGCCGAGCCCCCGCCGCTGCTCGGGCCGGTTTCCCGGGCCGTCTGGGAGGACCGGCTGCTGCGCGTCCGCCACCAGGGCCGCGGCGGCCAGCTGGAGCGGACGGTCGAGCCGTACGGCCTGGTGTTGAAAGCAGGCGTGTGGTACCTGGCGGTACGCGTCCCGGTTCTGGCGGGACGCGTACCGGCCCCGCCGACACGGAAGCCCGCCGCCGAAGGCGACGTGCCCGAACACCGCGTCGGCGCGATCGGCAGGCAGCAGGGGGCTCACCCCACCACGCCGAAGTGGCGGGTGTACCGGGTGGACCGCCTGGTCGACGCGGAGCTGCTGCCGGAACGATTCACCCGCGAGGAGGGGTTCGACCTGGCGGAGTTCTGGGCGGCCCGCTCGGTGGAGTTCGCCCGCTCGCTGCTGCGGGAACGGATCACCGTCCGGCTGAGCCCGGAAGGGCTGCGCGCGCTGCCGGCGGTGCTGGAGCCGGCCGCCGCCACCGAGGCGGTGACGGCGGCCGACGCGGCCGGCCCGCCGGACGACCAGGGCTGGATCACGATCGAACTGCCCACCGAGTCCATGGAGGTCGCCTACCACGAGATGCTCCGGCTCGGCCCCGAGGTGGAGGTGCTCGCCCCACCGGGTCTGCGCGCGCGGATGGCCGAAGCGGCCGCCCGGCTGCGCCGCCTGTACGGCTGACGCGCCGGGCGACTGGCGATCGGCGACCGGCGATCGGCGACCGACGGATCCCTGGGCGCTCAGCGGTAGCCGGTGGCGTCCGCCGGCCTGCCCGCGTCCTGCACCTCCACGACGTACCGCCAGGCGTCCGGCCGGCTGCCGTCGGTGTCGGTGAAACCGTAGACCTGGGCGAGTTGGCCGCTGGAGAGCGACTGCCCGTTCCAGCGGGCCACCTCCGGGTCGGCGGCCAGCGCGGCGACGGCACGGCCGACGTACGCGGGGCTCTCCGAGATGCAGAAGTGCGGCTCCTTGGCCGTGGCGTCCCGCCAGTTCTCCTCGGTGACGCCGTAGATGTCCAGCATCATCTCGGAGCGCAGCCAGCCGGGGGTCAGCGCCACGGCGGTGGCGCCACGCGGCTTCAGTTCGTGCCCGAGCGAGAAGGCCATGCGCAGCACGGCCGCCTTCACCAGGTCGTAGTAGAAGCTGACCCGGTAGTGGGTGGCGTTGTACTCCGCCGTGCCGTCGGTCATCTCCACGACGAGACCGCCGGGGTTGCGGACCAGCAGCGGCAGGGCGTGGTGGCTGGTGATGGCGTGCGTCTCCACGCCGAGCCGGAGCATCCGCAGCCCCTTGTCCAGGTCGTGCTCCCAGACCGGCACGTCCCACTCGGCGAGCGGGTCGCCGCCGAAGATGTCGTTGACCAGCACGTCCAGCCGGCCGTGTTCGGCGTCGATGCGCTCCACGAGCGCGCGGACCTGCGCGGGGTCCAGGTGGTCGGTGGGGACGGCGATCCCCCGGCCGCCGGCCGCGGTGACCAGTTCGGCGGTCTCCTCGATGGTCTCCGGGCGGCCGTACTCGGAGCGGCGTTCCCGGGTGGTGCGGCCGGTGACGTAGACGGTGGCGCCGGCCGCGCCGAGTTCCACGGCGGTGCCGCGCCCGGCCCCACGGGTGGCGCCGGTCACCAGGGCGACCTTGCCGTGGAGGGGGAGTGAGGTGGGTGGTGTCGTCGTCATGCCGTAGATCGTTGCGTGGATACCCGACATCGACTGTCGTGTTTCACCAGTGATCCCGAGATTCGCCGGAACGGCGGCGCGTGGAGGGGGCGGGCTGCGGCGCGAAGGTGGGGCGGAAGGCGGATGGGAGCGGCCCGGCGTGGTTCCGCTTCCCCCCAACCCGCCCGCCCGGCCGCCGGGTGCGGCAGCATGACGGGCATGCCAGCACTCACCCGTGCCGAGGCGGAGGAACGCGCCCGCCTCGTCGCCGTCCTCGACTACGCCATCGACCTCGACCTGACCAGGGGCCCGGAGGTCTTCGGCTCGACGACCGTCGTCCGGTTCACCGTCGGACAACCGGGCGCCGCCACCTTCATCGAACTCCAGCCGGCCGTCCTGCGCGGCGCCGTCCTGAACGGACGGGTGCTGGATCCCGCCAGCCTGGTGGACAACCGGCTACCGCTCACCGACCTGCGGGCGGTCAACGAGCTGCGGGTCGAGGCCGACATGCGCTACTCGCGCACCGGCGACGGCCTGCACCGCTTCACCGACCCGGTGGACGGCGAGGTCTACCTCGCCAGCCAGTGCGGACTCGCCCACGCCCAGCAGGTGTTCGCCGCGTTCGACCAGCCGGACCTGAAGGCGCCGTTCCGGCTCGCCGCGACGGCCCCGGAGGGCTGGACGGTCATCGGCAACGCGGTCGGCGGGCGCGCGCAGGGGCCGGGGGGCGGTCCGGGCCGCTGGGAGTTCGCGCCCACCCCGCCCATCTCCAGCTACCTCTTCGCGGTCGCGGCCGGGCCGTACCACTCGGTGCGGACGGAGCACCGGGGCATCCCGTTCGCGCTGCACTGCCGCCGTTCCCTCGCCGAGCACCTGGACAAGGACGCCGAGGAGATCCTCGACATCACCCGTGCCTGCTTCGACCGCTACCACCAGATCTTCGACGAGCCGTACCCGTTCGACTCCTACGACCAGGCGTTCGTCCCCGAGCTGAACTTCGGCGCGATGGAGAACCCGGGCTGCGTCACCTTCCGCGAGGACTTCGTCTTCCGCTCGGCGGTCACCGAGACCGAGCGGCAGACCCGCGGCATGGTGATCGCCCACGAGATGGCGCACATGTGGTTCGGCAACCTGGTCACCATGCGCTGGTGGGACGACATGTGGCTGAACGAGTCGTTCGCCGAGTACATGGGATACCAGGTGCTCTCCGAGGTGACCCGGTTCACCGGGAGCTGGACGGAGTTCGCCTTCACGCCGCGCGGCTACGACGCCGACCAGCGGCCCAGCACCCACCCGGTGGCGCCGGAGCCGGGGGACGTGCCGGACACCGACACCGCGCTGCTCATCTTCGACGGCATCTCCTACGACAAGGGCGCCGCCGCGCTGCGCCAGCTGGTGGCCTGGCTCGGCGAGAAGGCGTTCCTGGCGGGCATCAACGACCACTTCGCCCGGCACCGCTTCGGCAACGCCACCCTCGCCGACCTGCTGGACTCCCTCGACCGGGCGTCGGGCCCGGAGCGGGACGTGCACGGCTGGGCGGAGCGCTGGCTGCGCACCTCCGGCGTGGACGCGCTGCGGCTGGTCACCGAGCCGGTGGCGTCCGGGGCCGGGGCCGGAGGCGGGAGCGGGCCCGGAACCGGGGGCGCATCCAGGGCTGAGGCGGGGGCGGGAGGCCGGCGGATCTTCGTGGAGCACACCGGGACGCGCCCGCACCGGGTGGCCGTCGGGGTCTACGACCGGGCCGGGGAAGGGCCGGACGGGCTGGTGCCGCTGGCCCGCGTCGAGGTGGACATCGAGGCGCACGCCGAGCGGGTGGAGGTGCTGCTGCCTCCCGGTCTCGACACCCACGCGCCCGCTCTGCTGCTGCTCAACGACGGTGACCTGAGCTACGCCAAGGTCCGCTACGACGAGGACTGCCTGGCCGCCGTCCTGTTCAAGCTGGGCGACGTCCCGGATCCGCTCGGCCGGGCGGTGCTGTGGAACACGGTGCGGGACATGGTGCGCGACGGGGAGCTGCCGGCGGCGGACTACCTGGAGCTGGCCGAGACGCACCTGGACGGCGAGCGGGACACGGCGGTGGTCGGCGGCGTGCTGGCCTTCGCCCGTGGCGACGTCACCGACCGCTACCTGGATCCGGCGGCGCGAGGGGACGCGCTGCGGCGGCTGGCCGGGGTCTGCCGCGAGGTGCTGTCCCGTACGGAGGGTGGTGGGGGTTCGGCGGCGGGGCTGCGGCTGGCGGCCGTGCGCGGCCTGCTCGACAGCGTCTCCACGGCGGAGGAGGTTGCCGAGGTCCGCGGGTGGCTCGCCGAGGGCCGGTTGCCGGAGGGGCCGGCGCTGGATCCGGAGCTGCGCTGGCGTGCGCTGCTGCGGCTCGCCGTGCTGGGCGCGGTGGGTGAGCGGGAGATCGCGGCGGAGCTGGAGCGCGACCCGAGCGCCACCGGCCGGGAGGGCGCGGCGCGCTGCCGTGCGGCGCTGCCGGAACTGGAGGCGAAGCGGGCGGCCTGGGCGGCGATGTTCGAGGGGGGTGGTGAGGATGGGGAGCTGTCGAACTATCTGCTGACGGCGACGGCCCAGGGCTTCTGGCAGCCGGAGCAGGTGGAGTTGCTCAAGGAGTTCGTGCCGCTGTTCTTCCCGGCGGCGGCCCGGGTGTCGGCGCGGCGCGGGGCGCCGGTGGCGGAGGCGCTGGGCCGGCACGGCTTCCCGACGCACGTGGTGGACGAGGCGATCCTGCGCGAGGGCGAGCGCTGCCTGGCCGAGGACGACCCCATCCCGGCGCTGCGCAGGAAGCTGGTCGACCAGTTGGACGACCTGCGGCGGGCGCTGCGGGTGCGGAGGGCCTTCGGCTGAGGCCAGGGGAAAAGGAACGGCCCGCTGCCCGGGGATGCCCCTGGGCAGCGGGCCGTCGTGTTGCTGTGTGGCGGCGTGCTCAGCGATCGAAGCGCCCCGCCTTGACGCCGGCCAGCCAGGAGGACATCTCGGAGGGCGAGAAGAGAAGGGCGCCACCAGCCGGGTCCTTGCTGTCCCGAACACCGATACGCCCGTCGGGAAAGTTGGCCACCTCGACGCAGTCACCGCCGCCGTTGATCCCTCCACCGGAATAGCTGCTCTTCCGCCACTCAACACCGGCGGCGTTCCGCACACTCACTTCTCGTGTCCTTTCATCGCTTCGGCAAGCGCGTTTCGGGAGTCCGCGCGAGAGAGCGCCAGTTCCGTCAGTATGCCGAACCGAAGCGTGAGGGCGCGCACGTGCTCCCGATCCTCGATATACAGACTACCGGCATGCCCCTCGACGTAACCAACGTCTGGCACCGGGTCAGGCAAGGTCAGGATCGAGAATGGCCCTTCCAAGCCAGGCCCACCACCTACGCTGCGCGGCAGCACCTGGATCGTCACATTGGGACTTTCGGAGACGTCCAGCAACTTGCGAAGTTGCCCGCGCATGACACTCCGGTCTCCGACACACCTGTCCAGCACGTTCTCGTCAATGATGAAGTGAAGGTTGGGCGGACAGTCGCGAGCAAACATGTGTTGGCGAACCATCCGCGCCGCCACTCGACGCTCCACTTCAACGGGGAGCCACTCGCCCGGATGGACAGTGTTCATCACAGCGCGCGCGTAATCGGCGGTCTGGAGGAGCCCATTGACGAGCATGTTCTGATAATCCCGCATGGCGACAAGACCGCCTTCCATACTGATGAAAGGGCGAGAATCCTCCGGAAAATCATCACCGAACTTCGTCCACCAACCTTTTTGCCTGGCATCCACAGCCAGTTGGACGACAGCCTCACGGGTCGCGGGATCGACCACCCCGTACACGTCCAACAGATGCTCGACGTCTCGTGGCTTCAGCAGTACCAGTCGGTTCTCGGCGCGCGACAGCTTGGTCGACGACCACCGCCCCGCTCCGCCGGCGAGACGCTCCACGGCCTGGTCCTGCGTCAGCCCGGCTTCCTCCCGCAGTCGCTTCAGCGTTGCCGCCAACTGCCACTGTCGCACCACGGACACACGGCTCCCCAGATCCTCCGCCATGCCCGGCCTCCCAACCCGAACGAGGGAAAAAACGCAACTTGCGAACAGAAGAGTAAACCTGCGGCTACTGTAGCAGTGACAGGTGACACCCAGACCACCACTCTGCGTAGGAGGCATCATGGCGGCTGCCCCGGAGGAGACCCACCCACCACTCATGCCCGACCCCTTCCTGATCCCCTTCGAGCAGGAGGTGATCGACCTGGTCAACGAGTCCAGCCCGCGTATGTTCGCCGTGGTGCAGGTGTTCCGCGAAGAGGAAGACGCCCGGGTCGCGGCGTGGGGCATGGCGTTCGGCGACCGGGCCTACGTCATCAGCTGCGACAGCGCCCAGCACTACCGCCTGCGCTCCCCCGAGTCCGCGATCCGCTTCTTCACCCACCCCGACATCACGGCCCGCATCCTGTGGCGCGACACCCCGCCGCGCCGCCGCTCCGCCCACGCCAAAGCTGCCTGACGCACCGGTGGCCCGCCGCTTCCGCGACGGGCCACCGGCCGCTCACACCTCAGTCAACGCAAGCTCAGTCCCAGGCGCGCCCGATCCTCCTCAGCTCCTCCGCGTACTCGATGCGCTCCGCCCACTCCGCCGGCCACGCCTCCATCCCGTACGCGGCGCCGGCGAACGCCCCGGTCAGACAGGCGATGGAGTCGGAATCCCCGGAGGATCCCGCCGCCCGGGCCACCGCGGAGACCGGCTCCTCCGGAAACATCAGGAAGCAGTACAACCCCGTCGCCAGCGCCTCCTCGGCGACCCATCCGTCGCCCGTGGCCAGGCACGGATCCGCCTCCCGGTCCGGCCCCCGGCGCAGGGCGTCCGCCACCGTCTCCAGGGCGTCGGCGCACTCGTCCCACCCCCGGGCGATGTACTCCTCGGCCGTCCGCACTCCCGGCCCCATCCACAGGTCCGCCAACCACTCCTCCCGCCACACCTCGCGCTGCTCCCGGCAACGCTCTTGGAGCGCTCCCATCAGCGCGGTCGGGGGCATGCCGCCGCGCAGCCAGTGCACCGCGAACGCGGTGAGTTCGCTGGCGGCCAGCGCGGTCGGGTGGCCGTGGGTCATCGCGGCCTGCATCTGGGCGAGCGCGGCGCGCAGGTCGTCGTCCAGCCCGGGGACCAGGCCGACGGGGGCCACCCGCATGTTGGCGCCGCAGCCCTTGGAGCCGCGCCCGGTGGCCTCCCGCCAGGTCTTCCCGCCGGCCAGCCCTTCGCAGGCGTGCAGGCAGGTCATGCCGGGGGCCCGGGTGTTCTCCGGGCTGGCCCACCAGGCGGCGAAGGTGTTCCGCAGCGCCTCCACCACCGGCGCCGGCCGCCAGCCGTCCGGCTGCCCGCCGGCGGCCAGCAGCGCGTCCGCCACGGCGAGCGCCATCTGGGTGTCGTCGGTGACCCGTGCCGGGTCCCCTTCCAGTTCCCTCGGCCCTCCCACGCCGTACCGCTCGACTATCCGCCCGAACTGGGCGAACTCGACGGGCCCGCCGAGCGCGTCTCCGTACGCCAGTCCGAACACACAACCGCTCGCGCGTTGGTTCACCGTCCCACCTCCTACTCGACGAAGCCGGACGCGTCCCGTGCCGCCGCGGCCGCGCCGGTCACGGGGGTGTCGGCCCTGCCGCCGACATACGCGCCGTGGCCGCGAGGACACTTCGGGCGGTCCGATCGGTTCCCGGGAGTCCACATCCGGCGAACTTCCGGAGGGTGCTCCATCTGACAGGATGTCAGTTCTGCTCATAGGGTTCCCCGAGGCGCCCCAGAAGACGACCCCGGCCCGACACGGACGCCCGCGCGAGCGCGATCGGGCTACTCGTCGAGGGTGACGTCGTGGGCGGTGGCGTCGGGGCGGCAGAAGTGGACCAGGCGTTCGGCCTCGTCGAGCAGGGCTCGGCGGGTGGCGGGGGTGAGGGGTTCCAGGGGGCGGAGGGTGAGTGCGGCGCGCCGGCCGCGGCGCTCCAGCGACCACGTGCCGGCGACCATGCCGTCCACCAGGAAGGTCGGTCGCACCTGGAGGTTGGCCTTGGCGTAGACGGCGGCGCGGTGCGCCTCGGGCAGCACGCGGCCGCGGCGGGCGGGGGCGTAGGCGAGCAGCAGGCTGTCGAACCAGGGCAGCAGCCGCACCGGGGCGGGGGTGTCCTCGGGCGGGCGGGGGGCGTCGGGGAGGTCGTAGAGCGGGCGGCTGCCGCCGCCCTCCTCCCGGAAGCACACGAGTTCGTCGGCGAGGTCGGCGAGCGCGGCCTTCACCGGGGTGGTCCGCCAGCCGATCCACTGCGCCACGTCGTCCGGCGCGGCGGGGCCGAAGGCGCGCAGGTGGCGGCGGATCACCTCGCGCAGCGCCTCCTCGGGGTCCGGCGGGTCGGTGAGGCCGGGGCCCGGCAGGTACGCCTCGGGCTTGCCCGGCCCCCATTCTCCGTCCTCGGGGGCGCGCACCAGGGTCACCGTGCCGCGGAAGGGGCGCCAGCCGTGCTCGCGCTGCCAGGCCACCTCCTCCTCGGGCGCCGCCTCGGCCGGCAGGCGCGCCACGTGGGCCTCGACGAAGGCGGTGATCTCCTCGGCGGTGCGGGGGCCGACGCCGGCGGCGGCGAAGGCGGGCAGTTGCGCGCGCAGCCGCTCCAGCTCCGGCAGCGGTGCCCGGTCGCCGGTGCGCCGCCAGGCCGTGGCCCCGGAGGCGTCGGTGGCCACCGCGTAGGCCGGGTGGTCGCGGGCGGTGACCAGGTGCAGGGTGGCCCGGAGCAGGGTGCCGGTGACCAGCCGCCGCTCGGCGAGCGCCGCGTACAGTTCGGCGGCGTCGAAGTCGGCCAGCCGGCTCCACAGCGCGACGGGCGGTGCCGGCCAGTACTGCGCCTGCAGCGCTCCGATGGACCCGACCAGTTCCACGGCGGAGGTCCCGGCGGCCCGTTCTAGCAGGCTCTGCCGGGCGAGCAGCGCACGGTTCAGGGCCCGGGTGGTCAGGGTCGGCTGAGTCACGGACGGCCTCCGGTGCCGGTGGTTGGGCCGACCGGGCGGTACGGCCGGCGATCAGTGCGGCGGAACGTTACCAAGCGCCACCGTGGGGCGACAGGGCACGGCGCGCCCGCCGGGTCGCCGGCGTCGTCACGCCGTCACGCCGTCACGTCGTCACGCCGTCACCGTAGCGGGCGCCTGTGACGGTGCCGGGGCGTCGGCCGGGCGCCCCGCCGGTGCGTGGGTGGCGCGGAGGAACGGCAGGACCACGGCGGCGGTCTCGGCGGGGAACTGGGCGTGCGGGTAGTGGCCGGCGCCCTCGATCATGGCGACCTCGGCGGGGCCGGCCAGCGCCGCCGCCATCGCGTCGGCGGCGGCGCGGGGGTCCGGGAAGTCGCCGTCCCGGGTGCCCATCACGATCAGTGACGGCTGGGTGGCGCGGGCGCGGTGCCCGTCGGCGTCGCGGGCGGCGGGCTGGGACATGGCGGCGACGGCGGCCATCCGGCCGCTCTCGCGCAGGGTGGCCTTCAGGGCGGCCCGGTAGGCGGCGAAGTCGTCGGGCCGCGTTCCCGGGTAGAGGGAGGTGTAGAAGGCGCCCCAGAGGGTGGCGCTGCGCACCACCAGGCGCACGGCCAGCTCCAGCAGCGGGTTCAGTTCGGGCTGGGTGGCGAAGGGGCCGATCAGCACGGTGCTGAGGACCTCCTCGGGGGCCTCGGCGGCGGCGAAGACGGCCGCGCCGGGCGAGAAGGAGTGCGCGACGACCACGGCCGGCCCGCCGAGGTGCCGGATCAGGGCCAGCAGGTCCGCGCCGAGGTCGGAGTGGCCGTAGGAGTCCCAGTGGGCGCTGGACTCGCCGTGTCCGCGCAGGTCGGCAGTGGCCACCCGGTAGCCCGCCGCGACCAGTCGGGGGGCGAGGAAGCGGTAGGCGCCGCGCACGTCGCCCATGCCGGGCAGGCAGACCACCAGCGGGCCGTCGCCGGTCACGTCGTAGGCGATCCGTCCGCCGGGGACGTCCAGGAACTCGGTCATCTCGCGTTCTCCTCAGGTGGCGCGGTCGCGGGGAGGGCCGGGCGCCGGTTGGCGTGTCCGCCGCTCTCTTTCGAGAGCAATGCTCTCTGCAACGCCGCACCATGTCAAGAGCGGTGCTCTCGCACGGGAGCGGCGCTTCGGTAGAGTGGCCCCATGAGCGCCAACGCCGGCCGCACCGCACGGGAACGCGTGCGGGCCGAACTGATCAGCGAGATCCTCCGGATCGCCCGGGAGCAACTGGCCACCGAGGGGGCGACGGGGCTCTCCCTCCGGGCCATCAGCCGGGAGATGGGAATGGTCTCCTCCGCGATCTACCGCTACTTCCCGAGCCGCGACGAACTGCTCACCGCCCTGATCATCGAGGGCTACGACGCCATCGGCGAGGCCGCGGAGCGGGCGGACGCCGCCGTCGCCCGCGCCGACCACTTCGGGCGGTGGCTGGCGCTGTGCCGGGCGGTGCGGCAGTGGGCGCTGGCCCACCCCCACCAGTACGCGCTGCTCTACGGCTCCCCGGTGCCGGGATACCGGGCGCCGCAGGACACCAACGATCCCGCGTCGCGCAGCGCCGCCACCTTCGGGCGCATCCTCGCCGACGCCTGCCGGGCGGGCGCGGTGCGCCGCCCGGAGCACCTGCCGCCCTCCCCGGCCGAGTTCGGCGCGGACGCCGCCCGGATCCGCGCGGCCGTCATGCCGGACGTGCCGGACGACGTGGTCGCCCGGGCGCTGGCGGCCTGGACCGGCCTGTTCGGCGCCGTCAGCTTCGAGCTGTTCGGGCAGTTCAACAACGTGGTGACGGAACGCGAGGCGCTGTTCGAGCACACCGCCACCTGCCTGGGACGGCTCATCGGACTGCCCGGCTGACCCGGCGGGATCGACGGGGAGAGCATCGCTATATCAATAACTGTATCGGCGATGTTATGGTGGAGGCGTCACGGCACCCACCCCTGGAGAACGCCATGAACGCCACCCCCACCCCCGGCATGCCCACCCGCCGCCTCGGCTCCAGCGGCCCCCGGGTCTCGGCCATCGGCCTCGGCCTGATGGGCATGTCCGACCTCTACGGCCCGGCCGACGAGGGCGAGTCGATCGCCACGATCCACGCCGCCCTCGACGCCGGCATCACCCTGCTGGACACCGGCGACTTCTACGGCATGGGCCACAACGAACTGCTGCTCCGCGACGCCCTGCGCGGCCGGCGGCGCGAGCAGGCGGTGATCAGCGTCAAGTTCGGCGCCATGCGGGACCCGGCGGGCGGCTGGATGGGCCCCGACGGCCGTCCCGCCGCCGTGAAGAACTTCCTCGCCTACAGCCTGCGCCGGCTCGGCACCGACCACGTCGACGTCTACCGCCCGGCGCGGCTGGACCCGGCCGTGCCCATCGAGGAGACCGTCGGGGCCATCGCCGAGATGGTCCAGGCAGGGTACGTCCGCCACATCGGGCTGTCCGAGGTGGGCGCCGAGACGCTGCGCCGGGCCGCGGCCGTGCACCCGATCACCGACCTCCAGATCGAGTACTCTCTGCTCTCCCGCGGCATCGAGGCCGAAATCCTGCCGACCGCCCGCGAGCTCGGCATCGCCGTCACCGCCTACGGGGTGCTCTCCCGCGGCCTGCTCAGCGGCCACTGGACGGCCGACCGGGCCCTGGGCGCCGACGACTTCCGCGGCCACAGCCCCCGCTTCGCCGGCGAGAACCTCCAGCGCAACCTCGCCCTGGTCCAGGCGCTCCGCGCGGTCGCCGAGGCCAGGGGCGCCACCGTCGCCCAGGTCGCCGCCGCCTGGGTGCTCCACCGCGGCGAGGACGTCGTGCCGCTGGTCGGCGCCCGCCGCCGGGACCGGCTCGCCGAGTCCCTCGCCGCTGCCGACCTCACCCTCACCCCGGAGGAGCTGGCGGACATCGAACGCGCCGTCCCGGCCGGTGCGGCGGCCGGCGAACGCTACGCCGCCGACCAGATGGACATGCTGGACAGCGAACGGGCCTGATCCTGGGTGCGGGCGGCGACGCGTGGGGGCGGTGCCGTGCGGCGGCGACGCCTGGGGGCGGCGACGCGTGGCGGAGCCTCCCCCTGATGGCCCCACGCCCACGCCCCGCCGCCCCAGCCCCGCGCCCCCCCGCCCGGGCGGACGGCCCCGTCCGAGCGGCCCCCGGACGGCGCCGCCCCCGGGCGCCGTCCGGACACCACCGGGTCAGCCCTCCTGGACCCCCGGCACGCCGTCCTGCACCACGTAGCTCGCCCGGGTCGAGATCGGCGCGCCCGGGGTCAGCACGTACGGCACCACCCGGTAGTCGCTGCGCCACTCCCGCTCCGTCACCGTGCAGCGCACATAGCCGCGCTGCGCGTTGAAGAACTTCATGTGCGGGTTGGCCGCCAGGAAGCGCTCGCCCTCAGCCGTCATGTCGGCGCCGTCCCCGCCGCTGGAGATCGACGTGCCGACGAACTCGCTCGCCACCGTCGGGGAGTCCGGGTCCTCGAAGTCCCGCTTGAGGTCCCAGGCGTAGTTCTGGTGCCGATCACCGGTGATCACCACCAGGTTGCGCACCCCCCGGTCCACGGCCCCGGCCAGCACCCGGTCGCGCTCGGCGACGTAGCCGTCCCACGGATCCATGAACAGCCGCTTGTCCGGGCCGGCGTCCTGGTCGGTCTCGCCCATCGGCGCCTGGTTGCCGAGGACCTGCCAGCGCGCCCGGGACCGGGAGAAGCCCTGCAGCAGCCACTCGCGCTGCTCCGCGCCGAGCAGGGTGCGGTCCGGGTCCAGCCGGTCCACGCAGCCGACGTCGGAGCCGTCGCCGCACGGCTGGTCGTCCCGGTACTGGCGGGTGTCGATCATGGTGATGTCGGCCAGCCCGCCGTAGGACAGCCGCCGGTGCAGCCGCATGTCCGGCCCGTCCGGCATCTGCGCCCGGCGCAGCGGCAGGTTCTCGTACATGGCCTGGAAGGCGGCGGCCCGGCGCTGGAGGAAGACCGCCGGGTCCTGGTCGGGCTCGCTGTCGGCCTGGGAGAGCCCGGCGGCCCAGTTGTTCTCCACCTCGTGGTCGTCCATGGTGTGGATCCACGGGAAGGCGGCGTGCGCGGCCTGGAGGTTCTCGTCCGACTTGTAGAGCGCGTACTGCAGGCGGTAGCGGTCCAGGGTCATCGTCTCGGTGCCGAACTGCTCCCCGACCGGGGTGCCGCGCTTGGCTCCGGTGCAGGCGTACTCGTAGATGTAGTCGCCGAGGTGGACGACGAAGTCGAGGTCCTCCCGGGCCATGTGCGCGTACGCCGTGTAGTGGCCGTCCTCCCAGGCCTGGCAGGAGGCGAACGCGAAGGTGAGCGAGCGCGGGTCGGCCCAGACCGCCGGGGCCGTCCGGGTGCGGCCGACCGGGCTGATCTCGCCGCGGGCGCGGAAGCGGTAGTGGTACTCGGTGGCCGGGCGCAGTCCGGAGACCTCCACGTGCACGGAGTGCCCGAGCTCCGGGGTCGCGGTCACCGCGCCGCGCCGCACCACCCGGTGGAACCGCTCGTCGGCGGCGACCTCCCACTCCACCCGGACGGGGCGGTCCGGCATGCCGCCGGTGCCGTCCGCGCGGTAGGGGTCGGGGGCGAGCCGGGTCCACAGCACCACGCCGTCCGGCAGCGGGTCGCCGGAGGCGACACCGAGGGTGAACGGGTTGTCCAGGCGCATCGGCGCGGCCAGCGCCCGGTCGTCGTGGAGCGCGCCGGTGCCCAGCAGGACGGCCGCCGCGCCCGCCCCGCCGAACCCGATCACCCGGCGGCGGTTCGGACCGGACGCCCACGCGTTCCCCCGAGTTGCGGACATGGACCCTCCCAGGTCGTCGCACGACAGTGACGACCCGTGAGCGTGGTGCGCCAAGGTGATCGCCAGCAGCCGAACACCTGTCCGGTGCGTGAACGCCGGGCGACGGGCAGCCGGGAACGCGGCCGGGGAACGCGGCCCGGGAAGGCCGCCTCGGAACGCGGCCGGGGAACGTCGAAGGCCCGCCGCCCGAACCAGGTGGTTCGCGCGACGGGCCTTCGTCCCATCAGGGGTGTGGAGGTGGCGGGAATCGAACCCGCGTCCTGTGGTGCCTCAACAGGGCTTCTCCGAGCGCAGTCCGCTGTGCTTTTCTCAGCCCCGGCAATCACGCGGACAAGTTGCCGACGGGCTCAGTCACTGTTTGATGTCCCGCATGACCCCGTGACCGGGCCATACGGTGAAGTTCCCTGGATTATGCCAGGATCCGGGTCGGGAACGCACCCGGTCTGACACCTTCGAGGCTCGCTCAGGCGGCGAGGGCGAAGGAATCGCGCTTAGAGTTGGCGATTGTTTTTTTGCGGCAGATGGTTAACGAGATCATTGCCGCGTTCCTCGGCTCGCTTCCCCTGTCTCGACATCCCCAGTCGAAACCGATCACCCCCTGTGGAATTTTCACTACCGAACCGACCCGAACGGCTCACCCGTGTGCCCCTCTTGCAAAGGGCTCCGGAGCCTGAGGCCATCGCACCGGTTCGTGCTGGTTGCCATCGTACGGTTCCAACGCGGGGACGGTCCAGTTCATTCCCGCCCACGGTCGGATTCCGCCGGGCCGCCCGGCGGTGAGGCCGCTCACACGGTCCGCACCTCCCGGCCCCACCGAGGCTACACCCGGCGGTTGCGCCAGGCCATCATCCGCTGCGCCTCCCGCTTGGACTGCGCCTCGGCCAGTGCCTGCCGCTTGTCGTGGGTCTTCTTTCCCTGGGCGAGGGCAAGTTCCACCTTCGCCCGCCCATTCACGAAGTACAGCGACAGCGGCACCAGCGTCAGGCCGGACTCCTTCAGCTTGCCGATCAGCCGGTGGATCTCCATCCGGTGCATGAGCAGCTTGCGGGGGCGGCGCGCCGCGTGGTTCGTCCAGGTGCCGTGCGAGTACTCCGGGATGTGCACCCCGCGCAGCCACACCTCGCCGTCCTTGACTTCCGCGTAGCCGTCGACCAGCGAAGCCCGACCCGCCCGCAGCGACTTCACCTCGGTGCCCATCAGCACCAGGCCGCACTCCCAGGTGTCCTTGATGAGATAGTCGTGCCGCGCCTTCTTGTTCTGCGCGACGAGCGTGCGCCCGGCCTCCTTGGCCCTCAGCTTCGCCTTCTGGTTCGCGTTCATCTTGGCCATGATGCGGATCATTGTCCCGCATCCGGCCCGCTCGGGGCCATCGCCTTAACCGGGTCAAGCCCGGCACGCCGCTCGCGTCCCGTTCCCGGTCGGGGTGGTCAGCCGGCCGGGGCGGTCAGCCGGCCGGCGCCAGGCCGGCCAGCACCGTGAGCGCCTGCCGCTCGGCGACCTCCGCCGGCTCCCCCGGCTCCACCGGGAGGTCCGGCCGCACCCCGACGCCGTCCACCCGCCGCCCCTGGGGGCCGAAGTACTCGCCGACGGTCCGCTCCACCACCGAGCCGTCCGCCAGCGTGCTGGGCTCCTGCACGGTGCCCTTGCCGAACGTCGTCGAGCCGACCACCACCGCCCGGCCGCGGTCCTGGAGCGCCGCCGCCACCAGCTCGCCGGCGCTGCGGGTGGCGCCGTCCACCAGCACCACCAGCGGGGTGCGGGCGTCCCCGCCCGGCTCCGCGCGCAGCTCCTCCAGCCCGTTCGGACCGTCGTAGAGCGCCACCACGCCGCCGTCCAGGAACACCGAGGCGGTGGCCACCGCCTCGCTCACCAGCCCGCCGGAGTTGCCGCGCAGGTCCAGCACGACGCCGCCGTGGCCGACGGCCGCGTCCGCCGCCTCCTCCGCGTCCCGCCCGGCCTGCTGCATCGCCTCGCGCACCTGGGCCGCCACCCCGGAGGAGAAGGTCTCCACGGCGATCCTGGTCACACCGCCGCTCAGCCGGTCCACCGCGACGTCCCCGTTGGACAGCAGCTCACGGACGAGCCTCACCTCGCGCTCGGCACCGTCCGCCCCCGCCAGCCGCAGCGCCACCGCGCTGCCCGCCCCGGAGTCGGCGGACCCGCCGCGCAGCAGCGCCACCACCTCGGTGGAGGCCAGACCGCTCACCGGCACGCCGTCCACCGCCAGCAGCCGGTCCCCCTCGACCACCCCGGCGCGCGCCGCCGGGCCGCCGGGGCGCACCCCGTCGATCCGCACCGTGCGGCCACCGTCGTCCGGCCGGACCCACAGCCCGACACCGGTGTAGTGGCCCTCCAGCGAGGACTCGAAGCTCTCGAAGCGCTCCGGGTCGTAGTAGGCCGCCCACTCGTCACCGCTGGCCGCGATCAGCGCCCGCGCCTCCTCGGCGGTCAGCTCCAGCCCCTCCAGGCCGCGCAGGCCGGACGCCTCCCCGGTCCCGGTGACCGTGGCGCCCCACGGCTCCACCGCGCCGTCGGCGCCGTCCACGCCGTCCGCGGCGCGCGGCGAGGCGCCCGCGAGCAGCGCGGGGCGCTCGTCCCCACGGGCCACCTGCGACTCGGAGCGGTCCACCACGGCCGGGCGCGACTGGGCGCCGGCCACCTCGGCCGAGCCCTGCCCCCAGGCGCCGGTGGCCGCGCCCATGGCGACCGCGGCGCCGAACGCGGCGGCGAGGGTCGCCCCCTGGCGGCAGCGTCGAAGACAACCGGACATGTGCCGCATGCTAGGGCACCCGGGGCCCGGTGTGGCGCCGCCGGCCACCGGCGGGGCGTGGCCGGACGGGCGAGGGGCGGGCCCCGTTCGAACGGACCGCCCGCCCCTGAGACCCCGGTCGGGCCGGTCGGGCCCGCTCAGACCCGCAGGTACCTGCGCAGGGTGAGGAAGGCCGCCACCGCGGACATCAGCACGCCGAACACCACCAGCAGCGGCAGCACCCGGACGATCTCGCTCCAACCGATGAAGTCCACCAGCGGCACCGACTCGCGCAGCCGGCCCTCCACCATGAACTGCTGCGCGGCCACGATGAAGCCGCAGGCCAGCAGGCCGCCGATGAGACCGGCGAACGCCGCCTCCATGATGAACGGGATCTGGATGTAGAAGTTCGAGGCGCCGACCAGCCGCATGATCCCGGTCTCCCGGCGCCGGCTGAACGCCGACACCCGGACCGTGTTGACGATCAGCAGCACCGCCACGACCAGCATGAACAGCATGACGATCAGCGCGGCCCAGGTCAGCTGGGTCAGGATGTTGAACAGCGGCTCCAGCGTGTCGCGCTGGTCCATGATGTCCTGCACGCCGGGACGCCCCTGGAAGGCGCTGGTGATGACCTCGTACTGGGTCGGGTCCTTCAGCGCCACCCGGAAGGACTCCTGCATGGTCTCCGGGGAGACGTTGGCCACCAGCGGGGAGTCCGGGAACTGCTCCTTGTACCGCTCGTACGCCTCCTCCTGGCTCTCGTAGAGCACCTCCTCGACCACCGGCAGCTTCTCCAGGTCCGCCCGGATGGACTCGCGCTGCTCGTCGGTGACGGCGCCGCCGCCGCACACCTCCGGCGAGGTGTTCTGGTCGTTCTCGTTGCACAGGAAGAGGGAGACCTGGACGCGGTCGTACCAGTAGGACTGCATCTGCGAGACCTGCTCGCGCACGAGCAGTCCGGCGCCGGCGAGGGCGAGGGAGAGCGCCACACTGACGATCACCGCGAAGGTCATCGTCAGGTTGCGCCGGAGGCCGACGAGGATCTCCGACAGGACGAACTGGGCCCGCATGATGTCCTAGCTGGTCGGGGCGCCGCGGAGACGAGGACCGGGACGCCGGTGGGGAAGGGGGAGCGGCGCCGAGGCTCAGTGCTGGTAGCCGTACACGCCACGGGACTGGTCGCGGACCAGCTGGCCGTGGTGCAGCTCGATGACCCGCTTGCGCATCTGGTCGACGATCGCCTGGTCGTGCGTCGCCATGATCACCGTGGTGCCGGTGCGGTTGATGCGGTCCAGGAGCTTCATGATGCCGACCGAGGTCTGCGGGTCGAGGTTACCCGTGGGCTCGTCGGCGATCAGCAGCAGCGGGCGGTTGACGAACGCCCGGGCGATCGCCACGCGCTGCTGCTCACCACCGGAGAGCTCGCCGGGCATCCGCTCCTCCTTGCCGCCGAGGCCGACCAGGTCGAGCACCTCGGGGACGGTCTTGCGGATGGCGGCGCGCGGCTTGCCGATCACCTCCAGGGCGAAGGCGACGTTCTGCGCCACCGTCTTGTTGGGCAGCAGGCGGAAGTCCTGGAAGACCGTGCCCAACTGCCGGCGGAAGTGCGGCACCCGCCAGTTGGACAGCCGGCCGAGGTCCTTGCCGAGGACGTGCACGGACCCGGTGGTGGGCCGCTCCTCCTTCAGCATCAGCCGCAGGAAGGTGGACTTGCCGGAGCCGGAGGTACCGACCAGGAAGACGAACTCGCCCTTCTCGATCTCAAGCGAGACGTTCTGCAGGGCCGGGCGCTTCTGCCGGGCGTAGGTCTTGGAGACGTTGTCGAATCGGATCACGGCTGCATCACGGGAGGCCAGTCTAGGGGGAAGGTCACGGCGGTCCGGATGGTGCACAACCCGCTCCGAGGAGGGGGCGGGCCGCCCGAGCCGGGCAGCGGATGCGCCCGGGACGCCTGGGAGCATACGGCGCCGGGGTGCGGCGGCGCACACCCTCGTCGAGGATGCAGCCCATCAACCATGAATCACGAGTAGATTACGGAACGGGCGATTTACCGCAACGAACGGGCGGGATGTGCGTTTCCGGGGCCATCGCCGCTGGAGTGAGCGGTCGAATCCGCCGGCTCGCGCGACCGGGGCGCGGAAACCTGGCACAGTGGAGGCAGGGACGCCGACGTGGCGTCCGTCAGCCTGATCCGGCCGACGCGGCCAGTACCGGAGACGAACCGGCTGGTACCGGGAACAACGGGACCGCCGCACTCGTTGGGCACAGCACGTCGAGAAGGAGAGCGTATGACGTCCGACCGACTGGTGTGCGCCAACTGCGCCGGCCCGGTGAGCGAGGGCCGCTGCGGCGTGTGCCGGAACAGCCGGCAGTACCTGGAGCAGCAGGGCATGCTCGGCGGCGTCAGCCCGGCGGCCCTGATCGCGCTGCTCGTGGCGCTGCTCGCCGTGACGCTGGTGGTGCGGCAGGCCGTGGCCTGACGCGAGAAGACGAACGGGCGAGGGGCCCGGGAGATCACTCTCCCGGGCCCCTCGCCGTTGTCACGGCTGTCGCGGGGTGCCGTCACGGCCGTCGCGCGGCTGCCGTCACGGCGCGTGGAACGGGATCAGGCCGCGGCGACGCCGCCGCCGACCCGACGGCGCGGGATCACCTTCAGCGCCACGCCGCCGGCCAGCATGGTGGCCGAGCCGACGACGAGGAAGGCCACGTCCTCGCTACCGGTGTTGGCCAGCTCGCCGTTCGCCTGGGCGCTGCCGCCGGCCTCACCCTGGGTCTCGGGCTCGTTGGCGCCGTCGACCTCGGTGACGTCCACGACGTCGTCGGTGTTGCCGTCGGTGTTCAGGCCGCCGTCGCCGTCCGAGCACTCGACGTCGCCGCCGTCGAGGACGCAGGTCCCGGTGTTGCCACCGTTCTGGTCGCCGCCGCCACCGTTCTGGTCGCCGCCGCCGTTCTGGTCACCGCCGCCACCAGGGGTGCCGGTGCCACCACCCGGGGTGCCGCCGCCACCGGGGGTACCACCACCGGCCGGGTCACCGCCGCCACCGGGCGTGCCACCACCAGCGGGGTCACCACCGCCACCGGGCGTGCCACCACCAGCCGGGTCACCACCGCCACCGGGGGTACCACCACCAGCCGGGTCACCACCGCCACCGGGCGTGCCACCACCAGCCGGGTCACCACCGCCACCGGGCGTGCCACCACCAGCCGGGTCACCACCGCCACCGGGCGTGCCACCACCAGCCGGGTCACCACCGCCACCGGGCGTGCCACCACCAGCCGGGTCACCACCGCCACCGGGGGTACCACCACCAGCCGGGTCACCACCGCCACCGGGGGTACCACCACCAGCCGGGTCACCGCCACCACCGGCCGGGTCGGCACCGCCCGCCGGGTCACCGCCACCGCCAGCGGGGTCCGTGCCACCGGCGGGGTCACCACCGCCACCGGCCGGGTCGGCACCGCCCGCCGGGTCACCACCGCCACCGGCCGGGTCGGCGCCACCCGCCGGGTCACCACCGCCACCGGCCGGGTCCGTGCCACCCGCCGGGTCACCGCCACCCTCGCTGGTGCCGCCGGTGATCGCCCGGACCTCGCCCCCCACCAGGGGCAGGGTGGCCGCGAGCTCCACGCCGGTCTCGGCGGTCTGCTCCTCGGCCGCCGGAGCCGGCGCGGAGGCCTCGCCCACGGCGTAGGCGACACCACCGGTCGCGGTCAGCGAGGCGCCGGCCGCGAACGCGGCGGCAGCCACGACCCGGGCGACCCTGCGCCGGGTCTCTGGGTTCTTCATTCAGGTACCCCCATGAAAATAGGTTCGAATAGCGCTCTGGCGACTGAGAGGCGTCTCTCGACCGGGCGGGACGTCGCCACAAGCCCCGCGCACAGCCACGTTCGGCACGGCGTTCCGGGCCTTCCTGAAGAGAAAAAGGCCTGCCCACCCGCACGGAACCGGGGAGACGCCAGGCACATCCGGCCGTCCCACTTCCGCATCCCGTGAGGCCCGGAGCTCGCGGGAGTTCGACACTCCCCCGTCATGACCACATGACAGCCTTCAATTGATCGCGCCTCAGGTCAAGTCCGCAAAAACCACCGATATCCCGCCGGAAGCCATTCTGACATCTTGTCATGTCCTGGACTTAGACGAGCGAAGGCCCGAGCTGGTTGCTCGGGCCTTCGGTGGACGGGCGTACCGGATGTCGCGTCAGGCGGTAGCCGGGCCCGCGAGGCGACGCGGCAGGACGCGGAAGGCGACGCCACCGGCGATCATGGTCGCCGCACCGACCAGCATGAAGCCGATGGTCTCCCCGGCGCCGGTCTGCGCCAGCTCGACGTTGGCCTCCGCCTCCTGCACCAGGTCGGTGCCGGGCTGGTTGCCGCCGCCGGTGGAACCACCGGTGCCGGAGCACTCGACGGAGTCCCCGTTCAGGACACAGGTGCTCGCGTCGTCGGAGTCGTCGGAACCGCCGGTGGAGGAGCCACCCGTGGAGCCGCCGGTGGAGCCGCCGCCCGTGGTGGAGCCGCCGGTCGACACCTCGCCGCCGCTCGTCCCCGCGGACGAGCCGCCCTGGGAGGAACCGCCCTCGCTGGAGCCCCCCTCGGAGGTCGAGCCCTCCGAGGTCTCGCCACCGCCGTTGTCACCACCGGCGTCACCGCCGTTGTCACCACCGGCGTCACCACCGTTGTCACCACCGGCGTCACCACCGTTGTCACCGCCAGCGTCACCGCCGTTGTCACCACCGGCATCGCCGCCGTTGTCACCACCGGCATCGCCGCCGTTGTCACCACCGGCGTCACCGCCGTTGTCACCGCCAGCGTCACCGCCGTTGTCACCACCGGCGTCACCGCCGTTGTCACCACCGGCGTCACCACCGTTGTCACCACCGGCGTCACCACCGTTGTCGCCGCCAGCGTCGCCACCGGCATCGCCGCCGTTGTCGCCACCGGTGTCCCCACCGGTGTCGCCGCCAGCGTCACCGCCGTTGTCACCGCCAGTGTCGCCACCGGTGTCCCCACCAGCGTCGCCGCCGGCATCGCCACCGCCGCCGGTGATCGCCTGGATGCTGATGTCCGTGCCACCCGAGTTGTCGGTGACCGTGTCGGCACCCACCGCGTTGGCCACGCCGGCGATGCTCAGGGAGGCGCCACCGAGGAAGACGGCTCCGGCGGCGATCCGCGCGACACGCAGTCGCGTCTTGCGCTTGTGCATCTCTGTCCTGTACCCCCAGCTCGAAGGCGGCCGGTAGGCGCGGGCGCCCGGTGACGCCACTGCTCCTTACCAGCCCTGCGACGAGATGGCTACCGGCCCGAAGGGGTGGGGCGAACACGTGTTGGAGCCGTGCGTCCGACGGCTGGAGCCCTGCCCCGGCGCCCGCAGCGGCGCCGCGGAACCGGTCACATCTCGCGCATCAGCCTTCCCAGGCACCCTCGGAGCGTCAAGACCAGCTAAAGACGATTAGTCCCATTAACCCCGTATGCCCCTGCGATTAGCACAGGACTGTGACGAATCAACCGCATCCATGCACGGAGGGTCCGCCCCGTGACGCACGCCGCCCCCGTCGCCGGACGCGCCGGCCACGGGGGCGGTGAGGTGGCAGAGGGGTTCGGATCAGACCTGCTCGCGCTGCTTGCGCCAGCGGATGCCGGCCTCGATGAAACCGTCGATGTCGCCGTCCAGCACGGCCTGCGGGTTGCCCACCTCGTGGTCGGTGCGCAGGTCCTTGACCATCTGGTACGGGTGCAGCACGTAGGAGCGCATCTGGTTGCCCCAGGAGCTGCCGCCGTCGCCCTTCAGGGCGTCCATCCTGGCCTGCTCCTCCTGGCGCTTGCGCTCCAGCAGCTTGGCCTGGAGGACGCCCATGGCGGTGGCCTTGTTCTGGATCTGCGAACGCTCGTTCTGGCAGGACACCACGATGCCGGTCGGCAGGTGGGTGATCCGGACCGCCGAGTCGGTGGTGTTCACGCCCTGACCACCCGGGCCCGAGGACCGGTAGACGTCGATGCGCAGTTCGGACTCGTCGATGTCGACGTGGTCGCTCTGCTCGACCACCGGCAGCACCTCGACGCCGGCGAAGGACGTCTGCCGACGCCCCTGGTTGTCGAAGGGCGAGATGCGCACCAGCCGGTGGGTGCCCTGCTCGACGGAGAGCGTGCCGTAGGCGTAGGGCACCTTCACGGTGAAGGTCGCGGACTTGATGCCGGCCTCCTCCGCGTAGGAGGTCTCGTAGACCTCCGACGGGTACCCGTGGCGCTCCGCCCACCGCAGGTACATGCGGAGCAGCATCTCCGCGAAGTCGGCGGCGTCCACACCACCGGCCTCCGCGCGGATGTTCACCAGGGCCTCGCGGGCGTCGTACTCGCCGGACAGGAGGGTGCGGACCTCCATCTCCTCCACCGCGCGGCGGACGGACGCGAGCTCCTGCTCGGCCTCGGCGCGGGTGTCGGCGTCGTCCTCGGACTCGGCCAGCTCGAACAGCACCGCGAGGTCGTCGATGCGCCCGCGCAGCGCCTCGACCCGGCGGAGGTCGTTCTGGAGGTTGGACAGCTTGGAGGTGACCTGCTGTGCGCGGTCGGGATCGTCCCACAGGTCGGGGGCGGCGGCTCGCTCGTTCAATTCGGCGATGTCGGCCCGCAACCTGTCCAGGTCGAGGACGGCCTCGATCGACTGCATCGTCGTTTCGAGGGACTTCAGCTCTTCAGAGGGTTCTACTGCCACGGGGGACAGGGTAAACCGTGCCGGCGCCCAGGGCCGAAGGGCGCGAGAACCCCCAGGCCGGAGCGCGTGGGGACGCCCGGCCTCGCCGGCCCCGCCGCCATCACCCCGTCCGCGTCACCCCGTGCGGTACACCAGCGCGCCGTCCGCGGTGAGGGCGAACAGCGCCGGGACGCCCTCCGGGGCGACCGCCGCCACGGCCTGCTCGGTGGCCGTCCCGTCCAGCGTGCCGGTGTGCCACTCCCCCGCCGGATCCCGCACCGCCTGCCGCAGGCCGCCGTCGGCCTCCCGCGCGAACACGTACAGCCCGCCGTCGGCCGAGGGCAGCGCCTCCGGCCGCAGGCCGGGCGCGTAGTCCGCGCCCGCCGTCCAGGAGCCGCCGACCGGCTCCGCCGTGCCCCACTCACCGGCCGCGAAGGGCACCCGCAGCAGCCCGCCCCCGGCGGAGGGCACGATGGCGTCGACCGCGCCGGCGGCGCGCGCGGCGAGGGCCGGGTCGCCGCTGATCGCCCCGGCGGCCGGAACGGGCGACCAGGCGCCCAGGGCGTCGCCCACGTAGGCCGCGGTCAGCAGTTCGTCGCCGGAGCGGGCGGCGAGCAGGATGCGGCCGGGGCCGGTGGCCGCGGCGGCGGGCGAGGAGTCGAAGGTGGTGTCGGTGTCCACCTGGTACCACTGGCCCCACAGCCCACCGGTCATCGTGCGGCGGTACAGGATGTGGTCGGTGCCCAGCGCGAACAGCTCCAGCTGGCCGGTGCCGATGGCCACCGGCGCCGGGTCGCCGCTGACGCTTATCCCGGTCAGCCGCACCCACTCGCCGAAGGTCTCGCCGGCGCGGGTGACGTACCAGACGTTGTCGGCGTCGTCCCGCGCGAAGACGTAGGTCACGCCGCCGGCCTCGACCGCGCGCGGGCCGCCGACCAGCCGCGCGGGAGCCTCGGGCACCTGCGCCCAGTCCGACCAGTCCGGGCCGCGCCCGCCCTCGGTGGTGCCCGCGGCCGAGCCGGCGTTCCCACCGGTCGGCGAAGGCCGGCTGCCGGGCGTCGCCGAACCGCCACCGCCGCCGTTGGGCGTCGCAGAGCCCTCGCGGGTGGCCCGCGGGCTGCCGGCGTCGGGCGCCTGTGCGCTGCCGGGGACGGGCTGCGGGTCGCCCGCGCCGGTGGTGGCCGCGTCGTCGCCGGCCCATTGGGAGACGCCGATGACCGCGGCCAGCACGACGGCGAACAGGACCACCGCCAGCACGAGCCTGCGGCGGCGCACCCGCGGGGAGCCGGCGCCACCCCGGCCGCGCGGCGCGGGGACGCCACGGGGCCCGGGAACGCGCCCGTCGGTGTAGCCGGGCGGAGGGCCCGAGGGGCGGCGCAGCCGCAGGTGGGTGTCGTGGGTGGAGTCGGGGCTGGCGCCGGGGACCAGGGGCACGGCGGAGCGCCGTTCGGCCCGGGCGGCCGACCTGGCCGAGCGGGCCGCCGAGCGGGTTCCGGACGCGGTGCCGGAGTGGGCTTCGGAGTCGGTTTCGGAGCCGGTCTCGGAGGCGGTCCGGGGCGCGGCGTCGGTGTCGCCGGCGTCGTCGCCGGTGGTGGTGCCGTGGCGGGTCGCCGCCGCACGGGAGGGCGTCGAAGCGGTGGGACCGTCCCACGCCCCGGAACCACCGGCCCCGGCCCCTGGGCCCGCCGCGGCCCCGGCCGCGCCAGCCCCGAGGTCGGTCGGGCCGACCGGGCGGCGCAGGCTGCGGTGGGTGTCGCGCCGGGAGGTCGGATGGTCGCGTCCCACCCCTATTCCGGCTGCGATCACCTCGCCGTCGCGGTCCGACGCGCGGGCGTCCCGGCGCCCCGGGCGCCCGCCGTCCCCGGCGTCGTCCTGGACGTCGTCCTCGCCGTCGTAGTCCTCCTCCGTGCCGTCGGACCACGGACGCTGGTATGGCTCCAGCGGCGGCAGGTCGGGGAGGGTGGCGGCCAGCTCCCGGAGCCGGTCGCGCAGTTCGTCGGCGCGCAGTCGGGAGGCGGGCGCCTTGGCCAGGCAGGTGGTGAGCAGCCGCACCAGCTCGCCGGGCAGGCCGGGGACGACCGGGACGGGCTCGGTGACGTGCCGGCGCAGCACGGCGCCGGGATGGCCGCCGCCGAACGGGGTGGCGCCGCCGAGCAGCTCGAACAGCACGGTGGCCAGCGCGTAGACGTCGACGGCGGCGCGCGGCTGGAGGCCCTCGATGATCTCCGGGGCGAGGTAGTCGGGGGTGCCGATGATGCGGGTGACGCGGGTGCGGCGCGGGGAGTCGACGAGGCGCGCGATGCCGAAGTCGGTCAGCTTGGCGCGCGGCGCGCCGCCGGGGCCGGGTGGAGCGGAGGCGTCCAGCAGGACGTTCTCGGGCTTGACGTCGCGGTGCACGATGCCGGCGGCGTGCGCGGCGGCGAGGCCGTCGGCGATGTCCGCGGCGATCGACACGGCCGCGCGCGGGGCCAGCGGCCCGGCCTGCTCCAGGTGGGTGCGCAGGTCGGGGCCCTCGACGAGTTCCATCACGAGCGCGAGGTCGTTGCCGTCGACCACCAGGTCGCGCACGCCGACCACGCAGGGGTGGTCGAGGCTGACCAGCGCGGTGCGCTCCTGGACGAAGCGGCCGACCAGTTCCTGGTCGGAGGCCAGGTCCTCGCGCAGCAGCTTGAGGGCGACGGGCCCCTCGGGCCCGTCACCCAGCCACACGGTTCCGGCCGAGCCGCGGCCGAGCACTCGTTGTGCGGTGTATCGGCTACCGATCTTGCGTGCCAAGGCTGCTGCTCCGTTGCTCCGTGAGCTCGCTGACGAGGGCCCGTCCGCGAGGGGCGGGAGGGCGGCGGACGGCTGGGCTGGGCCCGCCTGGCGGCGCCTCGTGGGGGGCCGCCGCGTCGGCGCGGGGCGCACCCCCAGGTGCCGTCCGGTGTCGCGTGTTCGTTCGAGGAGGCGTTGACGATCCGCCACGACCATACCGGGCCGGGGCCGGTCAACCGGCGGGTCCCGGCGGGCCGGACACGCCGTGGTCACCAGCGGGTGGTCCGGCAGATGCCCCAACCACCCGGTCAACGCCCTGACGGTACCGGGGGTGACGCTCCCCACCCAGCCCCGGTTCTCCCCCGCACCCCGACCCACCCGGACGGCGGACTGGCGCCGGGCTGGCCGAGTTGGGTGGCTGGCCGGGCGGGGCGGGCTGGGCGGGCTGGGCGGGCTGGCCGCCCACGCTCCACTGACCACACTCACCACAGGGAGCAGTCGCCGTCACAGGAGCCAAAGGCATCACAACGACCTACTGCCGCCACAAAGCCCAGTCGTCATCGCAGCGATCAGCTGCCACCCCACAAGCCCCAGGTTGTCCCCAGGCGGCCAGACCCCCTTGCGCAGCTGCCCCCCGTCCCTTTACCCCTAGAACAAGGGGGGTCCAAAGTTATCCACAGCCCGGAAACCCCCCTTGCGCAACTCACCCCCGCTCGCCTATCCCTTGGAACAAGGGGGGCGAAAGTTATCCACAGCTTGGACAACCCCTCTTGCGCAACTCACCCCCAATCACCTATCCCATGGAACAAGGGGGGCGAACGTTATCCACAGGCGAAACGAACCCCCTTGCGCAACGCCCCCAACGCCAGGGCCGGGCTCCCGCGGAGCGGGAGCCCGACACTGGCAGGCGCCACCCCCGTAGCCGCCGGGGCACCAGCCCTCCGCCTCCGTCAGGGAGACGGCACCGCCTCGGCACTCGGCGACGGCGCTTCGGCCTCTGGACGGTACTCCCGCAGGAGTTCATCGCCGGCGACCCACGTCATCTCGACCTCCGACACGTCCAGCCCCGTGTCGTTCGTGCACTCCAGGGCCTCCGCCAGCCCTTGCGCAAGCTTGTGAGCCACCGATACGGCATCACCGTGGTAAGCGGGATCGCTCTCGTTCTCTCCCGGGACATCAGAGTCGAAATACACGCTCACCCCTGCCCCCGCCCCCTTGCCTTCCCAGCGCGCGGTCTCACACGGAAACAAGATCGTTCCGCGTAGCGCGCCGGAACCAGTGATACCAAGTCCTCCGATTCCACCGACGTCCAGGCGGTAGAGACCGAGGCCTGCGACCTCGGAGAGAAACGGCTCGCCCGCCCGGTTCACATAGTCGTCACGGGCCACGCGGACAAAGTATCCATCCTCTCCGGGGGTTCCGTACTTCGCCTCACACTCCGCGACGTTGCCGACGCTCTCCAGACCTTCCAACGTCCCACTCTCACTGTAGGAGCGCTGGCGTGAATCAGAGTTCGGCAGTACCGCATCGAAGTCCTCATCAGAAAGCAATCCCCAGCAACGAGGAAGGGAGGACTGATCGGAAACCCCACCGGATTGGCAACCCACCACCGGTGCCAGTGCCATAAAAAGCGCCAGGGCCCGTGCCATGCGCATCAGTTCACCCTCCCGCGTCAATTTCATCCTGACCGCGATGCGTGAAACCGTAGCCGCCGCTGACATCCGCAGCATCCCGGTACGCGCCACTCGCCGTACGGGCGAGTAGATCATAGAAGTCCGCCGGTTGTTCGACGCCACTCTCTTGATGCATGCTCCGCAGCGCGTCGACGGCATTCGTCGAGAACACTTCCGAGGACTCGAAGTACTCCATCCGGTAGGCCTCTGCTTCTGCAGAAGAATCTCGCATCTGACTGTTGAATCCGTCCGAGATCAAGGAGTCCACGGCACCGCTGATCCCCTCCGTCACGGCAGGGACGACAACATCCCTGATCAGTGGGTTTCGCGCAACGGGCACGGCGGTCTCCGCAGCGCCGATGACCAGCTCCACACCACCGGAGACAAGATCCTGCCGCCGCTGGATTGCCTCGTTGAACTCCTGGTCGGCGAGTTTCAGGTCAACGCGTTCCTGCTCGATACGACCATCAGCCAGAATTCCCTGTACGAGCCCGTGCGTGTCGGCAACACGAAGGGCCGGTTCGTCGCCGTACTCGGAGGTGCCCAGGTTCGCCATCGTCTGGTCGAGCGCCCAGGTGGCGTACACGTCCTGGGCCTGTTGCAGGGTGGCGAAGCCGTCCGGGTAGCTGGCGACGGCGTTGAGGTATCCGTTCGCCTGCCCCTGCGACATCGCCATCGGCACGTCGGACGTGAGCGGCGTCCCACCGGATTCGCTCGCCAGCACGTTGTTGAACTGGTCGATGTAGGCCCGCCCCATCTCGGCGAAACTGTCGCTCGTCTCCGGATGCACACGGGTCGCATCGTCCGCCACCAGATCGACCACCCGATCCATGATCGCGGCCGTCTGTTCTGTTCGCAGGTAGCCCCCGTTCTCCGGGCTGACACCTGGCGGGTAGCCCGTGGTGGCCGCCTGGAGGGCGTTACCGAAGGCGTCCCGTGCCGGGAACTCGGAGACCCCCTCCTGCTCGTCCCACATCGACCGCACGTCCTGCGGATACTGCCGTTGGGACAGGAAGTACTCGAGGTTGGTGGCCTCCCCGCCGTCCCGCAGCGCGATCGGGGTCTCGTCGGCGAAGAACGCGGTGGCGGCCTGGGGGGAGTTGGACAGTGCCGTCATCAGGCCGGTCATCGGGTCGTAACCCCAGTCGTCGCTGTCACCGCTGAAGTTGAGAATGATGGCACCGCTGAAACCGCCGTCGCCCCGCCCGGGCTGCCATGCCGTGGGGTCGCCGGCCTCGAACGCCGTCATTCCTTCCGCCACCGGGAGCAGGAAGGCCGGGTCGTACTCTCCGGTCCGCATCAGGTTGGACAGGATCTGGTAGCCGTACGGCCGGTTGGGCCACTCCGTGCCGGTGGGTTCCAGGACGTCGAACTGATCATCCCCGAGGAGGGTGAGGTCGGTGACCCACGCCGCGTCGACATGCGGGACGCCCTCGGTGTTCGTGGCGGCGGCCAGCAGCGCGCCCAGGTTCTGCTGGAGATCGTGCATGTTGGAGTACCACTCGATGTACTCCGGATCGTCGGTGGTCTGCCCCCACTGGGCGCTGCCCATGAGGCTGTAGTAGTTGAGCAGCCCCTGAGGTCCCAATTGGTTCATCAGGGCCGTGGCGAAGGCGGGATCATCCGCGTTTCCCTCCAGCAGCGAGTTCAGTTCCTCGAACTCCTCCGGGCTGAGTTCCGCGCCCCTGCCGGTCAGCTCGAGGGCTCGCCGTAGCTCGGCCAGCGCCTGACGGTCTCCGATCGCCGAGGCGTTGAAGCTCACGCCGTCCTGACCCGCGCTGTGTTCCCGCAGCTTGGTCGCGGCCTCGTCGTCGACGGCGGCGGCGTCACCGAGGATGCGGTCCATCTCCGCCCGGAGGGCGCCCGCCGACGCGGCGAACTCCTGGTTGGTCCGCTCCGCCTGTTCGGGGTCCTGCCTCCACGCCTCCGGCGGAACGTTCCAGGTGATGTCCCCGTTGCTCTCCAGGGTCAGCCCAGCCGCCGCGACGTCCGACACCACGGCCTCCATCTCGGTCCGCAGGCGGCCGATCTCCTCGGCCGCCCACCGCAGGGTGTCCTCGATCGCGGTTGCCTCGGTGCACGCCGCGGTCAGCTGCTCGTCCTGCTGCCGGAGCCGGTCGTGGGCGTAGCCCTGCGCCTCACCGGTCCAACCACCGGTCGTCATCGGTCCGATGACCTCGGCCTCCATGCGCTCGTCCAGGGAGCGCACGCCTTCGGCGACCCGGCCCCATGCCGCGGCCGCGGCCTCCAGTTTGGCGACGTCCGCCTCCAGCAGTTGCCGGTGGTTCATCGCGGTCACCCCTGCCCCGTCATGCCGTCCACCGCCGCCTGTTCGGCCTGGAAGTAGGCACTCTCCGACGCCGCGAAGGCCTGGGACACGTGGACCATGACACCCTGCAGGTGCCCCACCTTCCGCTGCCAGTTCTCGGTGACAGTGCCGAGCGCCGGGCCGAGAGCCCAGTCGTGGAACGCCGTCCGAGCGGCTTCGGTGTCGTCCTCCGCCTGGTTGGCGATCCCGCGGAACTCCCCCTCGATCGCCGCGCTGGCGGTTCGACACATGCCGAGTACCGCCGGGTCGACCTCGTAGCTGTCACCGGTGGCGCCGCTGCCGCCCCCGCCGTAGGCGTTGCGCAGCACGGTTACGGTGCTGCCGTCGGCCCGCGGCTCCGGTGCCGGCGTGCCTGCGCGCATGACGTCCTGGATTCTGGACATGCCACCCCCGTCAGTCCGTGTTCGATCCCGAACAGCGAGTGACGTTATCTGACGGGGCGCCAGCCAGTACAGAAGGTCCTGACTCCGGGTGGGTGTCGGAGGGGGGCGTTACGGTGCGGGTATGGCGGAATTCGTGCTGGTGGCGGGGGCGTGGCTCGGGGCGTGGGCGTGGGGGGAGGTGGTGCCGGAGCTGCGGGCGGCCGGCCACGGCGCCCATCCGCTGACGCTGTCCGGCCTGGCCGAGCGGCGGGGAGTGCCGGCGGGGCAGCAGACCCATGTCCGGGACGTCGTCGGGGAGGTCGAGCGGAGGGATCTGCGCGAGGTCGTGCTGGTCGGGCACAGCTACGCGGGCATCCCGGTCGGGCAGGCCGCGGAGCGGATCGGCGATCGGCTGGCCAGGGTGGTGTTCGTCGACTCCGATGTTCCGGTGGACGGCGAGTCGTTCGCCTCCGGCTGGTCGGAGGAGGGCAGGGCGGCGCTGCGGGCCTCGTTCGCCGAGCACGGGGGCTTCTGGGCGCCGCCGACCGCGGCGGGGTACTCGGGCCAGGGGCTGACCGACGGGCAGGTCGCGCGGATCGTGGACGGCGCGACGCCGCACCCGGGCGCCACGCTGACCGAGCCGGCCGTGCTGGCCGGCCCGCTCGACGCGCTTCCGGCGACGTACGTCAAGTGCCTGCTGGACGGCCCCGAGCCGAGCGACGTGGTGGCCGGGCTGCTGACCAGCGAGCGCTGGCGGCTGGTGGAGATGGACACCGGGCACTGGCCGATGTTCTCCCGGCCGCGCGAACTGGCCCGGATCCTGCTGGACGCGGCCGCGGGGTGACCCGGGGGGATGACCGGGGGGTGAGCGGGCCGCCGGGGCGGGGGGGCAGGGCGCGGGGGAGCGGGCGTGGCGCGCGGCACGGCAGGGCGCCGCGGACCGGTGTCGGTCGGCCGCGCCCTGCCGTGCGCCGCGGGGGGCGTACCGCCCCGGCTCAGCCGGTCTGCGGGAGGTCCTGCGGCAGCTCTGGCAGGTCCGTGGGCAGGTTCTGCTGGAGGTCGTCGACCTGCTGCTGGAGGTCGTCCACGTTGCCCTGGACCTCCTCGACCAGCCCCAGGAACTCCTGGATGTTCCGCCAGACGTCGGACACCCAGGAGGTGAAGTCGTTCCACCAGTCGATGCCGGTGGCGATCCACTCCGGCACGGGCGTCAGCCACCACACCAGCACCACGATCACCGCCATCACCAGCAGCGAGCGGAGGCAGCCGCCGGCGCAGCCGAGTCGCATCCGCTGGCGGGGGGCACGCTGCCGGCGCGGCTCGACGGGCTCCGCCGGTTCCCGGCGCGGGCGCGGCTCCGGGCGGCGTTCCGGCTGCGGAGCCGGCACGGGTGCGGGGGCGGGGGCCGGGACGGGGGCGGGCGGCGGGGCCGGCGGGTAGTCCTGCCGGGCGCGGCGGGGGCGGCGGTCGGAGCCGGGCACGGGTGCCTGCGGGGGGTAGCCGTAGCCGGCTCGGTCTCCCGGCGCGGCCTGCGGGTGGCCGGCGCCGGGGTAACCGCCGCCGTCCGGGTAGCCGCCGGGGTAGCCGCCGCCCGGGTGGTCGGGCGCGCCGGGCGCGGGGCCGTAGGGGGCGGACGGCTGGGCGCCCTGTGGGGGGCCGGGGACGCCGCGCGGCGGGCCGGCCGGGCCGGGGTGGGCGCCGGGGTGGGCGCCGGGGTAGCCGCCGGGGCCCGGGCCGCGTCCGGCGTCGGGCGTCTCGCCCTCGACCCACGGGTACACCTCGGTCTGCTCCGCCCGGTGGCGGGCGGCGTCCAGCTGGGTCTGCCACGGGTGCGGCGCGTTCTGGTCGGCGGCCGGGGAGCCGCTGGGGCCGCCCGGACCGGCGGGGTGGGCGCCGGCGGGCATCACCTGCGTGCGGTCCTCCGAGCCGGCGGCGACGGGACCGCCGCGCTCCCGGAAGGGGTCCCCGTCGAGGCCGGCGGAGCCCGAGTAGACCCGGGTGGCGCCGTCCGGCGGGGTGGTCGGGGCCACCATGGTCGGGTCCTGCGAGCCGGGCACCCCGTGGTCGCCGGGGTCGCCGCCGACGCCCGTGCCGGGCACCACCACCGGGGCGGTCACCGGCACCAGCAGGGCGCCCACGGCCGCCGCCGCCTCGATCTGCTCCGGGCTGGCGGTCGCCGCCAGGCCGTCCGCGACGACGCGCAGCGCGCGGGCCAGGCTGACCGCGTCCGGGCGCTCCTCCGGGCGCTTGCGCAGGCAGCGCTCGATGACCGTCCACAGCGGGTCGGGCACGGTGGCCGGGCGGCGCGGCTCCTCGGTGAGGTGGCGGTGCAGGATGGTCATCGGGCCGTCGCCGGTGAACGGCGGCTGGCCGGTGAGCAGTTCGTGCAGCACGATGCCGGCGGCGTAGACGTCCACGGCGGACGTCTGCTCGCGCCCCTCCGCCGTCTCGGGGGCCACGTAGGCGGGGGTGCCCACGAACTCGTGCGCCCGGGTGATCCCCGGTGAGTCGGCCAGCCGGGCGATGCCGAAGTCGGTGAGCATCGGACGCATCACCGAGTCCGGCCCGCCGCCGACCGCCAGCAGCACGTTGGCCGGTTTCAGGTCGCGGTGCACCACGCCGTCGGCGTGGCTGGCGGCCAGCGCGTCGGCGATCTGGGCGGTGAGCAGGGCGCCGCCGACCGGGCTCATCGGGCCGCTGCCGCGCAGGTAGCGGTGCAGGTCCGGGCCCTCCACCAGGTCCATGACCAGGGCGAGCAAGTCGCCCTCGACCACCAGGTCGCGCACCCGGACGATGTTGGGGTGGGTGAGCCGGAGCAGCACCGAGCGCTCCCGCAGGAAGCGCATCACCACGTCGGGGTCGTTGGCGAGTTCCTCGCGCAGCACCTTGATGGCGACGGCCTCGCCGCCGTCACGGACCTCCGCCCGCCACACCGTTCCCGTGGCGCCGCGCCCGAGCGTCTCCTGAAGCAGATACTTGCTGCCGACCGGCCGCAACTCACAAGCTCCTCGCGTGCGGATGCCATCGCCCGGCGGGACGCCGTCGGATGCCATGAAACCGTCATTGCCGTCACACCGGCGCGCCTCCGGGGGAATCCTCTCCGCCCGGGCGGCACGCCTTCCGCCCACCCTACGGTCCGCACCGCCACCTGAGGCGAGGGATCAGGCCGTAGCCGGATGCTTCCCCGGAACCTTTCCGGGGTGTTCCCGGGGGCCACGGGGCGCCGATTCGGGGTGTTCCGATCGCGAACCGGGCGGTTCCGAGCGGGTTCGAGCAGGTCCGGACGGGTGTGGGCACGCGGTCACGGCATCGTGGAGACCTTCCGGAGCCGTTCCCCGGGGCGTGCGCGGGTCGGGGCCCCGCGGCAGGGGGCGCGGGGCCCGAGCGGGTGACCCGCACGGCCACGACTCCGTCGGCGCTGGCCGTCGGCGCCCCGACCCGCAGAACGCGCCGTGGCGCACCGGGGTTCCCGCCCGGCCCGCCCGCCCTGCGGCCGGCGCCCGCCGGCCACCGGATCCCCGGGGGCGCCCCCGGGGCCGGCACGGGGACGCGGCGACGCGACCCGCACATGGCCGAGGCGCTTCCTAACGGCGTACCAGGAGCCGGGCGGAGGTGCGAAGATGCTGCACCTACCCGTGGGAAGCCAGGGGAGCCAGGAAAGCCACGAGACCCGGCACCGCACGCTGGGCACCTCCGGACCACAGGCGGGGCCGGAGGCGGGCGCCGCCAGGTAGGGGAGCTGACGGAATGCAGATCCGGTTGACGGTGGTCGGCGGGTCCGGACGCGCGGCCGACGTGCTCGTCACCGCGCCGGCCGGCACCACGATCGGCGCGGTGGCCACCGCGCTCGCCGAGGCCGCCAGCGGATCGCCCGAGACGGCCGGCGCCACGGCCCGCGTGCCCGCCGCACGCCGCGGCGGCGCCCACACCCCGCCGACGCTCCACCACGACGACCTGCCGCTGCCCCCTCAGGCCCCGCTCGGTCTGCCCCCGCTGCTGGACGGGGCCGTGCTCACGCTGGAGCCGTCCGGCGACGCCGCCCGCTCCCGCGACCGCGCCTCCGCCGCGCCGACCGTCCACGCCGCCCCGGACGGCCGGTACGCCGGGGACGGCCAGTACGCCGGGGACGGCCAGTACGCCGCCGATGGCGAGTACTCCCCGGACGGCCGGTACACCGAGGCGGCTCGGTCCGGGCAGGCCTCCGGCGGTTCGGCCGCCCACGCGGCCACGGCCACCGGCACCGCCGTCCGGGAGCCGGCCCCCCGGGAGCCGCGGCCCCGCCCCCACGCGGCGTCCGCGCTCGGCCGCCCCGGTGGTCACCTGGCGGAGTTGCACGTCCTCTCCGGCCCCGACGCCGGCGGCATCCACCTGCTCGGATCCGGGGAGGTGACCATCGGCCGGTCGGTCGACGCCGACGTGCCGCTGGACGATCCGGACGTCTCCCGGATGCACGCGGCCCTCCGGCTCCCCGGACCGGGCCGAGGGGCCGGGCCGGCGGGGCCCGGCGGCCCGGTGGTGCGCGACCTCGGCTCCACCAACGGCACGACGGTGAACGGCCGGCCGGTCGGCGCCGAGCCGGTGCCGCTGCCGGGGCGGGCCCTGCTGCGGGTCGGCGAGTCGCTGCTCGCCCTGGTCCCGCCGGGGCGCTACCCGGTGGCGCCGGTGCACCCCGACGGCGCCGGCCACCTGCGGTTCTCCCTCCGGCGGGGCGCCGCGGCGGCCGAGCACGACGCCGGCCGTGGGGAAGACGCGGACCGCGGGGAGGACGCGGACCGCGGGGAGGACGCGGAGGACCCGGCCGGCGGGTGGCCCGGCGGCCCGGACGGCCAGGTCGCCGCCGGCGCCGCCGGCGCAGCCGCCGGCCGCCACGGCGTGCCGCCCCGATGGGAGGCGGACCGGGGAGAGGTGGACCAGGAGGGGACGGGCCGGGGGGAGACGGGCCGGTGGGGCACGGCCCCCTCGGATGCGGGCCGGCACGCCGACGCCGGGCCGATGGGGGGCGGTCACGGCCACGAGCCGTGGGCCCCCGCCCAGCCGTCCCACCCACCGCGGCCCTCCGGCTCGCCGCAGGGGCCGCACGCGCCGCGGCCGCCCGAGCAGTCCCCGGCGGCCGACCGTGAGCCGGACCCGGCGCGGGGGCGCGGCCGGCGTCCCCGGAGCGGGCCGGCGCGGATCGCCCGGGACCTGCTCTCCCGCAGCGGCCTGGTCCGACGCCCCGCCGGACGGGACGCCGACGGCGCCGACGCCTCCGCCTCGGACACCCGGGTGGTCCGACCGGGCCCGTTCCCGGACGCCGCCGGCCCGTTCCCGGAGGCCGCCCCCGCCCCGTTCCCGCCGGCCGGTCGGCCGGGGCCCGTGCCCCGGGGACCGCAGGGGGCGCCCGGGGCGACGTCGCCGGTCGGGCCGTACGGCGAGGCCGCCGCCGCCCCGCCGGGGGCACGCCCCACGCCGCCGCCCGTCGCCCCGCGTCCCGACGCGCCGCCGGCGCCGCCGAGCGGCCCGGCCAGGTCGCCGGAGGTGGCGAACTCCCCCGCCGCCCCGCACGCCGCGGAGGTGCTGCTGACCGCGCTCGGCCCGGGCCCCACGCTGTGGCGGCGCGGGGCCGATCCGGACGACGCGCTCCGCCTCCGGCTGGGCACTGCCGACCCGGCCGGCGCCCCGCCGGTCGCCCCCGCCGCCGGCCCCGGTGGCGGGCCGATCGCCGGCGCGCCGGCCGGTACGGGGCACGGCGCCGCGGCCGGGCGGGGCGGGGACGGTCGGGGCACCGAGCGGACGGCCCCCCGGCCGGTGACCGTCCCGCTGGCCCGGGCGGGCTCGCTGGGCATCCACGGCCAGCGCCCCCGGCTGGTGGCGCTGGCGCGCTCGGTCCTCGCCCAGTGCGCCACCTGGTACTCGCCGGAGGACCTCCAGCTGGTGGTGGTGTGTCCCCGGCCGGACGACGCCGCGGACTGGGCCTGGACCCGCTGGCTGCCGCACCTGCGACCGGCCGACGGCCAGGACTGCCGGCTGCTGCTGGCCACCGACGCCCGCCAGGCCGCCGCCCGGCTGGAGGAACTGCTGCAGCGCCTGGCCGAGGGGCGCCCGGCGCGGCGCCGGCGCACCGTCGTCCTGGTCGACGCCACGGCGCGGGAGCTCGCCGCGGTGCCGCTGGCCGACGAGCCCCCGGCCGACGGGGCGGAGGCGGCGGCCGGAGGCCACCGCGACACGGGCGGCCGGACGGCCTGGCGGGCCGCCCCGGCGGGCGGCCCGAGCCTGGCAGACGCGCTCCGCCGGCTCGTGGCGCACGGGCCGGCCGCCGGCATCCACCCCGTGCTGCTCGCCCCCTCCGCCGCTGAGCTGGCCGCGCGGTGCGGTGCCGTGGCCGCCGTGCACGGCGAGGTGGGCACCCAGCTGGAGCTGATCGCCGCCCCGGAGACGGCGCGGCCGGCGGCTCCCGGGGCCTCCGGCGGCACGGGCGGCGCGAGCTGCCCCGGCGGCACGGGCGGCGCGGGCGCCGTCGCAGGTCCCGGAGGCCCGCGGGCCTCGGCCGGCGCCGCCTCCCCCGCGCTCGCCGCGGCGGACGCCGAGGACGTCTGGGGCCTGGCGGACGGGCCCGAACCGGCTCGGCCGGGCGGCGAGCACATCGCGGTGGACGCCGTCTCCGCGGCCTGGGCGGAGCGGCTGGCCCGCGCGCTCGCGCCGCTGCGCCCCGGCGAGCCGGCCGCCTCCCCCGGCCAGGCGCTGCCGGAGTCCGTCCGCCTGCTCGACGTCCTCGGGCTGGAGCTGGTCACCCCCGCCAAGCTGTCCGCCCGGTGGTCGGCCACCCCGGGCGGGGCGGAGGACGACACGCCGGCCGGGGCGGGGGGCGGCGCCGACGCGCCGACGCCCCGGGCGGTGGCGACGCTCGGGCGGTCGGCGGACGGGCCCTGCGCCGTCGACCTGGTCGCGGACGGGCCGCACCTGCTGGTGGGTGGCGCGCCGCGATCGGGCAAGACCGAGGTGCTGCGGGCGGTGGTGGCCTCGCTGGCGGCCGGTGAGCGGCCGGACCGGCTGTCCTTCGTGCTGCTGGACGCCTCCGGGATACGCCGGGCCGCCGCGGGGGCCGGCCGGACCGGGACGATCCCGGCCCAGGCGGCCCGGGGCGACGTACGGGCGGGGACGCCCCGATCGCACCACGCCGACGCCCCGGCGGGGGCGAGCCTGCCCGGGCAGCGCCGCTCCTCCGCGCCGCGACCGGCCACCGATCCGCGCCGGGAGCCGGCCTCGGGACTCGCCGCCTGCACCGACCTGCCGCACGTGACGACCTACCTGGACGCGGCCGACCCGCTGCGGGTCGCCTCCGCCGCCCGGGCGCTCCTGGACGAGCTGCGCCGGCGCCGGCAGGCCGCGCTGCGGGCGGCCACCCCCGACCGGCCGACCGGCCCGCACGGCGCCGCCCGTCCCGCGGGGCCCGTCGTGCCGCCGCCCCGGCCGCGGCCCGACGCCGTCACACCGCCGGCGGCCACCCCGGGGCCGGACGCCGCCGGTGCGGGCACCGCCGCCGGGACGGACGCGGCCGGCACGGCCCCCGCCACGCCGGCCGGCCGGGAGGGGGCGGGGCAGGCGCCGCCGCCCCGACTGGTGGTGGTCGTGGACGACGTCGACGCGCTCACCACGGCGCCGGCGGACGCGGACGCCCGGCAGGCCGCCGACGCGCTGCTGCACGCCCTGGGACGGGTGGCCGAGCACGGCGGCGCGGTGGGCGTGCACCTGGTCGCGGCCACCGCCCGCCCGGCCGACGCCGCCGGCCGGGCGCTCCTCGGGGCGGCCGGGCTGCGGATCGCCCTGCGTGCCGAGGACCCCGCCGACTCCGAGGCGCTGATCCACCGGCCGGACGCGGCGGCGCTCTCCGACGCCCACCCCGGGCGGGGCTATCTGCGCCGGGCCGACGGCCGGGTGGAGGCGTTCCAGGCCGGCCGGGTGGGCGGGCGGATCCCGCGCACGGCCACCGAGCGGCCCACCGTGCTGCCGCTGCCCTGGCGGCGCCTGGGCGAGCCGGCGGCCCGCCGCCCGGTGCGGGAGCTGGGCAACGGCCCGACCGACCTCGCGTTGCTGGCCAGCGCCGTGCAGCGGGCCGCCGAGACGCTCGACGCCGACCCCGCCCCGCCGCTCCTCTGACCCCGCACGGCGACCTCGTGCGGTGCCCCCGCACGGGGCGCCCGCGCCGTGCCCGGTAGCCGGGGCGGCGGCACCCCACGACCAGCCACACCGATCGGCCACACCGCGGCGACCGTTCCTCCACCCGGGGGACGCCGCCGCGACACATCCGGAGCCGATCCCTCCAGCGGAGGTTTGTGCCGGTGATCACGGGCTCATCACGAAACGGCCGCTTAATCCCGGTGCCTTATTGCTGCCACCTGTTGTGTGGGCATAGTAAAAGACGCTGAGACCCACATCACACCGGTGGCATGCCGACCGACCGCGCCCGACGCGGCCGGGCCACCGGCGTACGTGATCGGCGGCAAGGCAACGGGGGCGCGCAGGGCCGGTGGTGTTGTCAGGGCACCGCCGGTCCCGCGGCGCGAACAGCCGAAAGGACTCGCACATGCGTGCAGACCGGGTAGGGCAGCGACGAGGGCACGGGGCGACGCGCCGCGGGCGGTGGGGGGCGGCGTTACTCGCCTCGGCCGTGATGGTGGTCGCGGCGGGCTGCGGCTCGGACGGCGGCGGCGCGGGAGGCGACACCTCCCAGCCCCCGGCCAGCGACCTCGGCCTGCCGGACCTGTCCGGCCAGACCATCGAGGTGGCCGCCATCTGGTCGGGCGAGGAGCAGGCGAACTTCCAGAAGGTGCTGGACGACTTCTCCGCCCGCACCGGCGCGCAGACCTCCTACGTCCCCACCGGGGACAACGTCTCCACCTTCCTCGGCACCCGGGTCGAGGGCGGGCAGCCGCCGGACGTGGCGTTCCTGCCCCAGGTCGGCGTGCTGCAGCAGTTCGCCGAGTCGGGCTGGCTCCAGCCGGTGAGCGCCGACGTCCAGGAGGCGCTGGACGCCAACTACGGCACCGGGTGGAAGGAGCTCGGCGCCTGGGAGGGCGAGCAGTACGGCGTGTACTTCAAGGCCGCCAACAAGTCGACGCTGTGGTACAGCCCCACCGTCTTCGAGCAGGCCGGCGTCACGCCGCCCACCACCTGGGAGGAGTTCCTCACCGCCGCCCAGACCATCTCCGACTCCGGCACGCCCCCGCTGGCCGTGGGCGGCGCCGACGGCTGGGTGCTCACCGACCTGTTCGAGAACGTGTACCTGAGCCAGGCCGGACCGGAGATGTACGACCGGCTCGCCGCGCACGAGATCCCCTGGACCGACCCCTCGGTCACCGAGGCGCTGGAGACCCTCGGCGAGCTGTTCGGCAACGACACCCTGCTGGCCGGCGGCGCCCAGGGCGCCCTCCAGACGGACTTCCCCACCTCCGTCACCCAGACCTTCTCCGACCCGCCGGGCGCCGGCATGGTCTACGAGGGCGACTTCGTGGCCGGCGTGATCGCCTCGGACACCGAGGCCGTGGTCGGCGAGGACGCCCAGGTGTTCCCGTTCCCGGCGGTCGGCGACACCCCGCCGGTGGTCACCGCCGGTGACGTGGCCGTGGCCATGACGGAGGGCGAGGCGGCGCAGGCGCTCCTCACCTACCTGGCCTCCCCCGACGCCGCCCGCATCTGGGCCGGCGCCGGCGGCTTCCTCTCCCCGAACCGCTCGCTGGAGATGGAGGCGTACGCGGACGAGACCACCCGGACCATCGCCCAGGCGCTCATCGACGCCGGCGACGACTTCCGGTTCGACATGTCCGACCAGGCCCCCGCCGCCTTCGGCGGCACCAAGGGACAGGGCGAGTGGAAGGACCTCCAGGACTTCCTCGCCAACCCGAGCGACGTCGCGGGCGCCCAGGCGGCCCTGGAGGAGCACGCCGCCGAGGCGTACGGAGGCTGACGCCGGGTGGGGGCGTCCCGCTGGACGCCCCCACCCGCACGGGCCCACCCGGCGGGCCCCCCGCCCGGCGCACCCGGCCGGGCGGGGGCCCGTCCGCGCCAGGCCCGTCCGCGCGGCGCACCGGGCCGGGCACGATCCCGCCGAACAGGCCGGGCGCGCCCCGACGTGGTCACATGGAGCGAGATCCCCGTGTCCCACCGTCACGCCCGCCGCGCCCGTGGCCCACGCCTCCCCGTCTTCACCGCGTCCCGCCCGCCCCACCCCTCTCGCCGAGGACTGGCCCCATGGACACAGAGCACACCCCCGGAACCAACGACCGATCCCCGGCGGACGACGGCCGGCGAGCCGTGCACGACGTCAGGCCCGGCGATCCGCCCACGCCCGCCGGCGCCGGCGCGCCCGTCCCCACCACCACGCTCCGCCCCCCTGCGGACCCGCCGCCCGGGCGCCCCACCCGCTCCCCCGGCGCCTCCTCGCGCGGCGTCGCGGCGCTCTTCCTGCTGCCCGCGCTGATCCTGCTCGGCGCGCTCGTCGTCTACCCGATCGGGTACTCGGTGGTGCGCTCCCTCTTCGACGCCTCCGGCTCGCAGTTCGTGGGGCTGGACAACTACGGCGAGGTGTTCACCGACTCGGCCACCCTCACCGCGCTGCGCAACAACGCCATCTGGGTGATCGTCGCCCCCACCGTCGCCACCGCGCTCGGCCTGATCTTCGCGGTGCTCACCGACCGGATGCGCTGGGCCACCGCCTTCCGGCTGGTCGTCTTCATGCCCATGGCGGTCTCCATGCTGGCCGCCGGCGTGATCTTCCGGCTGGTCTACGACCAGGACCCGGACAAGGGCATCGCCAACGCCGTGGCGGTCGCCGTCCACGACACCTTCTCCTCCGCCTCCGCCTACCCCGGCGCCCGCCCCCGCCCCGACGGCCCGCTCACCGCCGCCGAGGACGGCTCGGTCAGCACCGCCGGCCCCGTCCAGCCGGACGCCGGCCCGGCCGCGCTGCCGCTGGTCGGCCTGCCCCCGACCGCCCTGCCCGACGACGCCGCGCCCGCCGCGCTGCCCGCCGGGGACACCGCCGGGCTCGCCGGCACCGTCTGGCTGGACTTCGCGCCCGGCGGCGGAGGCCGCCCCGGCGAGATCGACGAGGGCGAGAGCGGCCTGCCCGGCGTCACCGTCCAGGCCGTCCGCGACGGCCAGGTGGTCGCCGAGGCCACCACCGGACCGGACGGCACGTTCCGCTTCCCCGAGGACGCCGGCCTCGCCGCCGGGGCCGTCTCCCTCACCCTGCCGCCCGAGAACTTCACCGAGCAGTACGGCGGCGTCGACTGGCTCGGCCCCACCCTGGTCACCCCGGCGATCATCGCCTCCTACATCTGGATGTGGGCCGGCTTCGCCATGGTGCTCATCGCCGCCGGCCTGAGCTCGGTGCCCCGCGAGCTCCAGGAGGCCGCGCGGGTCGACGGCGCCGGCGAGTGGCAGGTGTTCCGCCGGATCACCGTGCCGCTGCTCGCCCCGGTGCTGGTGGTGGTGACGGTCACCCTGGTGATCAACGTGCTGAAGGTCTTCGACCTCGTCTACATCATCGCCCCCGGCGCCACCCAGCAGGACGCCAACGTCCTCGCGCTCCAGCTCTACCTGGCGTCCTTCGGCGGCGGCAACGACCAGGGCCTCGGCAGCGCCCTCGGCGTCCTGCTGCTGCTGCTCGTGCTGCCCGCCATGCTGTTCAACATCCGCCGCTTCCGGAGGGAGACCAGGCGATGACCACCTCCAGCACCCCCGCGGCGGCCCCGTCCCCCGCCCCCCGCGCCGCCGCCACCGCCGCCGACGCCCCGGGCAGGAGCGCCCCCCGTTCCCCCGGCTCCGCCGGCGCCCTGGCCGGCCGGCTCGTCGGCCGCCTCGGCGGCGGCATCGCCCGGCTGTTCCTGCTGGTCGTGGCCGTCTTCTGGCTGATGCCCACGGTCGGCCTGCTGATCTCCTCGCTGCGCACCTCCGCCGACAACGAGACGACCGGCTGGTGGACCGTGCTGCTGCGGCCCACCGAACTCACCGTGGAGAACTACCGCGCGCTGCTCAGCAACGACGCCATCACCGGCTCGCTGCTGAACACCGTGCTGATCACCGTGCCGGCCACCGTGCTGGTCGTGGCGATCAGCGCCTTCGCCGGGTACGCCTTCGCCTGGATGGACTTCCCCGGCCGCGACTGGCTGTTCCTCGTCGTCATCGGCCTGCTGGTGGTCCCCATCCAGATCGCCCTGATCCCGCTGGCCCGGCTGTTCGGCACGCTCGGGATCTTCGGCAGCATGGTCGGCGTCATCGCCTTCCACGTCGCCTTCGGCCTGCCGTTCGCCATCTTCCTGCTGCGCAACTTCTTCGCCGAGGTGCCGCGCGAGCTGCTGGAGGCCGGCCGGCTGGACGGCGCCGGCGAGCTGCGGCTGTTCGTTCAGGTGATCCTGCCGCTGGCCGGGCCGGCCATCGCCTCGCTGTCCATCTTCCAGTTCCTGTGGGTCTGGAACGACATGCTGATCGCACTGATCTTCGCCGACAGCGGCTCGGCGCCGATCACGGTGGCGCTGCAGCAGCAGGTGCGCCAGTTCGGCGCCAACTTCGACATCCTCGGCCCCGGCGCCTTCATCTCGATGGTGATCCCGCTGGTCATCTTCTTCGCCTTCCAGCGTTCCTTCATCGAGGGCGTCACCGCCGGCGCGGTGAAGTGAGGAGCGTCATGCCTCCGCTCCGGCCGGACGCGGTCCACCGCGCCCGGCCGGAGTGATCGCCTTCACATCCGTCACAGGCCCCCCATCTGTGTACGATGCGCGCACCGCACGCGAGAGGCGACGCGAGGCCCGGTCGCCTTCCGACGGACGAGCCCGCCCGTGCGCACCCGTCTTTCTCCGCCCATGGGGGGCCCATGTCTCTTGGCATATCCATGCCCACACGCCGTGCCCGGCGCGTGGGGCTCCGTCTGGCCGCCGCCTGCGCGGCCGCCCTGCTCACGGCCGGCGCTCTGGGCACGCTCGGCGCCCCGCCGGCCCACGCCGCGACCGCCCCCGGACGCAACGACTTCGACGGCGACGGCCTGGCCGACGTCGGCGCGGTCACCCCATCCGGCTGGGTCGTGCTCAACGGGCTGTACACCAACGTCAACCTCCAGCTCGACGGCTCGGACACCGCGCTCGGCGTCAAGGACCTCATCCTGCCGGGCAACATCGCCGGCACCGCGAAGAACGACGTCCTGGTGCTGGAAGCGCACGGCTCCCTGAAGCTCTACACCGACGTCAGCGCCGACCGGTCCGCCTACGACACGACCTGGCGCGGCACCGGCTGGCAGATGTTCAACAAGGTCCTCGCCCCCGGCGACCTCACCGGCGACGCCCGCCCGGACCTGCTCGCCCGCACCCCGAACGGCGACCTCTACCTGTACCGCTCCACCGGCAGCGCCACCGCCCCCTTCGCCTCCCGGGTCAAGGTCGGCCACGGCTTCAACCAGTTCGACCAGCTGCTCGGCGCCGAGGACCTCACCGGCGACGGCATCGGAGACGTCCTCGCCCGCAACACCAAGGGCGAGCTGTACCTGTACCGGGGCACCGGCGACGCCGCCCGGCCGCTGGCCACCCGCTCCCTGATCGGGCCCGGCTGGCAGCAGTACAGCCAGCTGTTCGCCGCCGACGACCACACCGGCGACGGCGTCAGCGACCTCTACGCCCGCCAGTACGACGGGGACAGCTACTTCTACCCCGGCAACGGGCGCGGCGGCTTCGCCGCGCGCCAGACGTCCGAACCGCGGGTGGGGGACACCGCCGCGGCGGCCGGGGCCGGCGGCAACGGAACCTTCGGCAAGAGCGTGCTGCACGGCCGCACCGCCTCCGGCGACGTCTACCAGTACCTCGGCACGGGCCGCGGCACGCTGGAGCCGAAGCTGCTGCGGATCCTCGGCGGCACCGACTGGTACAACTTCCACGCCGCGCCGCTGTCCGGCCAGCCGGGCGGCGACCTGATGCTGCGGGACGTCAACGGCTGGCTGATCAACATGGAACCCTACGCCGACTGGCCGGACCTCTCCCGCTCCTGGAACTACAACCTCAGCCTCGGCCCCGGTGACCTGAGCGGCGACGGCAGGGGCGACCTGCTCGCCCGGGACGGCTCCGGCAACCTCTACCTCTTCCGCGGCGACGGCACCGGCACCCGCGTCGCCTCCCGGATCCTGGTCGGTGGCGGCTGGAACCAGTTCACCGCCATCACCGGCTCCGGCGACGTCACCGGCGACGGCCGCGCCGACATCCTCGCCCGCAACACCAACGGCGAACTGTTCCTGTACCGGGGCACCGGCAACGCCACCACCCCGTTCGCCGCCCGGCAGCTCGTCGGCACCGGCTGGAACATGTTCCGGCAGATCGCCTCCCCCGGCGACCTCGACGGAGACGGCTACGCCGACCTCGTCGGTTCCACCCCCGCCGGCGAACTCTACTTCTACTCCGCCGACCACACCGGTGGATTCAAGCCGCGCGTCCGCATCGGCAACTCCGGTTGGAACGCCTATGTCCGGCTCTTCTGAGAATCGGCCGCCGCTACCCGTCGCAGGGCGGCGAAATAGCCGACAAGGACGCCCCCGCCGCTTCCCCGGAAGCGAAAACCGTCCGGCGCATGTCATCAGGGGCGGTTAAGCCGCTGCCGTCGCACGGGAGCAGCCCAACCGCCCCTTTTCGATCCCGGCCGCCGCATTGTTCCTGTACCGGTGCGCCGGCAACTCCGGCACGCCGTTCGCCGCCCGGGTGCGGATCCGCGCCGGCGAGCGGCCCGCGACGCCCGCCGGGGACAGAAGGTTGCCCCGAATACGGGTGTCCCACGACACAATTCGATATCCCCGCGTCCGGCAGAAATCCAGGCTCCGGCCGCGCCCCACCGCCTCTGTAACAAGCGGGCAACCGAACATCCCCCTCCCTTCCACGCGGCAGGTAGGCGGGAGTTAAGCTTCAGCAGCCCGCACGCGAGGCACTGGCCGTTTCCGATCAGCGCGTGCGCGGCATTTCCATTCTGCCCAGGGGGGCCACATTGTCCACACCGCTGTCCACGTCCGCGCACCGCGCCCGTCGCCGGTCCCGGCTGACCGCCATCTGCACCGCCGCGGTGATCGCCGTCGGCGGTTACACACCACTGGCCCAGGCGGCCGAGGAGCCCGCCGGCGCCACGGTCGCCGCCGAGGCCAAGGAGACCGAGCAGAGCGCTCCCGCGCTGCCGCGCCTGACCGAATGGCCGGAGCGGAACCGGGCGGAGGCGACCACCCGCGCCGCCGCCACCGGCTCCCGCACCGACTTCGACGGCGACGGCATCGGCGACGTCGTGGCCCGCGACAACTGGGTGACCGGCCTGTGGGTCAGCACCAGCAGCGGCGAGTACGGCGACTGGTACCTCGGGGAGACCGGGTTCACCGACGTCATCCTCCCCGGCAACATCCTCGACGGCGAGGCCAACGACCTGCTCACCCTCACCGCCTCCGGCCACCTGACGCTCTTCAGCGACGTGGACGTCACCAACCCGGAGCCGCTGGCCTCCTGGTACGGCACCGGCTGGCAGATCTACAACAAGGTGCTCTCCCCCGGTGACCTCACCGGCGACGGCCGCCCCGACCTGCTCGGCCGCCTGCCGAACGGTGACCTGTACCTGTACCGGTCCACCGGCGACTACGCCGCGCCGTTCGCCGCCCGGGTCAAGGTCGGCAGCGCCTTCAACCAGTTCGACCAGCTGGTCGGCGCCGGAGACCTCACCGGCGACGGACTCGGCGACGTCCTCGCCCGCAACACCAAGGGCGAGCTCTTCCTCTACCGCGGCACCGGCGACGCCGCCAACCCGCTGGCCACCCGCACCACCGTCGGCGCCGGCTGGGCCCAGTACAACCAGATCTTCGGCGTCGACGACTTCGACGGCGACGGCGTCGCCGACCTGCTGGCCCGCCAGTACGACGGCACGATGTACTTCTACTCCGGCAACGGCGCGGGCGGCTTCGCCGGCCGGTTGCTGCTGGAGGAGGGCTGGCAGGGCCCGCAGCTGGCCGGCGCCGGCGGCAACGGCTACTTCGGCAAGAACGACTTCCACGGCCGCACCTCCGCCGGCACCCTGTGGTGGTACGTCTCCAACGGCGACGGCACGCTGCAGCCCCGGCAGGACCTCGGCGCCGACTGGGGCTCCGACAGCTACCTGGTCTACGCCTCCGCGCTCACCGACTTCATGCCCGGCGACGAACTGGTCCGCTACAACCCCACCGGCGAGCTGTACGCCTACTGGGACGGCTCCCTGGTCGGCCCGGGCTGGAACGCGATGAACCTCATCATCGGCCCCGGCGACCTCAACGCCGACGGCAAGGGCGACCTGATCGCCCGCGACCGCTCCGGCAACCTCTACCTCTACCGCGGCCAGGGCACCGGCAACTCCTTCGCCTCCCGCATCCTGATCGGCGGCGGCTGGAACATGTTCGACCGCATCGTCGGCTCCGGCGACGTCACCGGCGACGGCCGCCCCGACATCCTCGCCCGCACCTCCGCCGGCGAGCTGTTCCTGTACCGCGGCACCGGCAACTCCACCGCGCCGTTCGCCGCCCGGCAGCTCGTCGGCAGCGGCTGGAACATGTTCCGCAACCTCACCTCCCCCGGCGACCTCGACGGAGACGGCTACGCCGACCTGGTCGGCTCCAACTCCGCCGGCGAGCTGTACTTCTACTCCGCCGACCACACCGGCGGCTTCAAGGGCCGGGTGCGCATCGGCAACTCCGGCTGGAACGGCTACACCGGCCTGTTCTAGCCCCGCGGCGGCGCACGCCGCCCGCACGAACCACCACGGGTGGCGCCCGACGGCGCCACGACCGCACGGCCCCGGGGAGGCGTCCTCCCCGGGGCCGTGGCCGGCTCGCCGCCGCGGCGGTCAGCGCACCGAGTCGGAGCGCAGCAGGGTGCGGATCATCCGCAGCGCCACGGACAGCGTCGCCAGGTCGTAGCTCTCCACCGAGCCGATCTCCTCCAGCGTGGTGCGCGCCCGGGCCACCAACGGCGAGTCCTGCTGCCAGGAGCGGAAACGCTCCTCCGGCGAGGCCTGCCCGGTGCCCTGGGCCAGCACCTCGCGGGTCAGCTCGGCGTGCGCCGCGTACAGGTCCTCGCGCAGCGCCAGCCGCGCCATCGACTTCCAGCGGTCGGTGCGCGGCAGGCCGGTGATCCGCTGGAGCAGCTGGGCGATGTCCAGCCGGTCGGCGAGGTCGTAGTACACCTCGGCCACCTCGACGACGTCGCGGCCCGTGCGGTCCGCCACGTCCACGATGTCCAGCGCCGGGAACGCGCAGGACAGCCCGGCGACCCGGTCAGCCAGGGCGTCCGGCACGCCGGCCTCGGACAGCTCCCCCGCCACCCGCTGGTACCACTCCAGGTCCACGCCGCGCAGCAGCTTCGGCAGGTGGGTGAGCACCTCGGCGGTGCGCGCGGCGAAGAAGGCGATGGAGTCGGCGATGTCCAGCGGCTGGCGGCGGTTGTTCAGCAGCCAGCGGGTGGAGCGCTCGGCGAGCCGCCGCCCGTGCAGCCGCATCCCGGTCTGCACCTCGGCCGGCACCTCGTTGTCCAGCCGCTCCACCTCCTCCCGCAGCCCGTCGATGTCGAAGATCCGCCGGGCGGCGGTGTGCGCGCGGGCGATCTCCTCCCAGCTGGCGCCGGTCTCCTCGCGCAGCCGGAAGGTGAAGGTGATGCCGCCGGTGTTGACCATCTCGTTCACCAGCACCGTGGTGATGATCTCGCGGCGCAGCGGGTGGGCGTCGATGCGGTCGGCGAAGCGCTCCCGCAGCGGCGTCGGGAAGTAGTCGTGCAGGGCGCCCCGCAGGTAGGGGTCGTCCGGCAGGGACGTCTCCAGCAGCTCCTCGGCCGCGGTGATCTTGGTGTAGGCGAGCAGCACGGCCAGCTCCGGCTGGGTCAGGCCGGCCCCGGCCTGCAGGCGCTCGCGGATCTGCCGGTCGGTCGGCAGGAACTCCAACTGGCGGTCGAGCCGGCCCTCCCGCACCAGGCGCTTGATGTAGCGCTGGTGGGCGTGGAGCAGCGCGGGCGCCTGGTTGACCGAGCTCGCCAGCGCCGCGTTCTGCGCGTAGTTGTTGGCCAGCACCAGCCGGGCCACCTCGTCGGTCATCCCGGCGAGCAGCTCGTTGCGCTGCTTGACCGTCAGGTCGCCGTCCGCCACCACCTGGTTGAGCAGGATCTTGATGTTCACCTCGTGGTCGGAGGTGTCCACGCCGGCGGAGTTGTCGATGGCGTCGGTGTTGATCCGGCCGCCGCTGCCGCCGCAGCCGGACTGCGCGTACTCGACGCGCCCGAGCTGGGTGAGGCCGAGGTTGCCGCCCTCGCCGACGACCCTGGCCCGCAGGTCGCGGCCGTCCACCCGGATGGCGTCGTTGGCCCGGTCGCCGACGTCCGCGTCGGTCTCCGTGGACGCCTTCACGTAGGTGCCGATGCCGCCGTTCCACAGCAGGTCCACCGGCGCCAGCAGGATGGCCCGCATCAGCTCCGCCGGGGTCATCCGGCTGACCGCGGCGTCCAGGCCCAGCGCCCGCCGCACCTGCGGCGTGATCGCGATGGACTTGGCCGAGCGCGGGTGGACGCCGCCGCCGGGGGACAGCAGCGCGGTGTCGTAGTCGGCCCAGGAGCTGCGCGGCAGCTGGAACAGCCGGCGCCGCTCGGCGTAGGAGGTGATCGGCTCCGGGTCGGGGTCGAGGAAGATGTGCCGGTGGTCGAAGGCGGCCACCAGGCGGATGTGCTCGGACAGCAGCATGCCGTTGCCGAAGACGTCGCCGGACATGTCGCCGATGCCGACGACGGTGAAGTCCTGGGTCTGGGTGTCGTGGCCCAGCTCCCGGAAGTGCCGGCGGACCGACTCCCAGGCGCCGCGGGCGGTGATGCCCATGCCCTTGTGGTCGTAGCCGGCCGACCCGCCGGAGGCGAAGGCGTCCCCGAGCCAGAAGCCGTAGTCGGCGGCGACCTTGTTGGCGATGTCGGAGAAGGTCGCGGTGCCCTTGTCGGCGGCCACCACCAGGTAGGTGTCGTCGCCGTCGTGCCGGACGACGTCGCGCGGTGGCACCACGGTCTGCTCGCCGCCGTCGCCGGTGACCAGGTTGTCGGTGATGTCCAGCAGGCCGCGGATGAACGTGGTGTAGCAGGCCACGCCCTCGGCCAGCCAGGCGTCCCGGTCGACGGCCGGGTCGGGCAGCCGCTTGGCGACGAAGCCGCCCTTGGCGCCCACCGGCACGATCACCGTGTTCTTCACCATCTGCGCCTTGACCAGGCCGAGGATCTCGGTGCGGAAGTCCTCGCGGCGGTCGGACCAGCGCAGGCCGCCGCGGGCCACCTTGCCGAACCGCAGGTGGACCCCCTCCACCCGCGGGGAGTACACCCAGATCTCGAAGGCCGGGCGGGGCGCGGGCAGGTCGGGCAGCGCCCGCGGGTCGAACTTCATCGACACGTAGCCGCGCGGGGAGCCGTCCTCCTCGGTGGTGAAGAAGTTGGTGCGCAGGGTGGCCTTGATCATGGCGAGGAAGGAGCGCAGGATGCGGTCCTCGTCCAGGCTGGCCACCTGCTCCAGCGCCCAGTCCAGCTCCTCCAGGATGCCGTCGGTCAGCTCGCTGCCGGCCTTCTGGTGCTTGGGCGAGAACCGGGCCTCGAAGAGGTTCACCAGCAGCCGCGCCGCGTGCACGTTGTGCACCAGCGCGTCCTCGATGTAGTCCTGGCTGAACGTCGAGCCGGCCTGCCGCAGGTACTTGGCGTAGGCGCGCAGCACCATGGCCTGGCGCCAGGTCAGCCCGGCGCGCAGCACCAGCTCGTTGAAGCCGTCGGACTCCGCCTCGCCGCGCCACACGGCGGCGAACGCCTCCTGGAAGCGCTCGCGGGCGTCCGGGGTGAGGTCGGCGTCGGTGTGCGTCAGGCGCAGGCCGAAGTCGTAGATCCAGGCGACCTCCGCCGCGGTGGCGGCCTCACCGGCCCCGGTCTCCCCGGTGACGGCCGGCAGCACCGCCTCGGCGGGCGGCGTGGAGGGGTGGCGCCGGCGCAGCTCGTAGGGGTGCTCGTCCACCACCTCCACGCCGAGCCGCTGCAGCACCGGCAGCACGGTGGTCAGCGAGATCGGGCCGCCGGTGCGGTAGATCTTGAACCGGCGCGTCCCGGGCGGGGCCCCGACCGGCTGGTAGAGGTTGAGGGTGAAGTCGGCCGGCCCCAGCGCGGTGATGTGCCGCAGGTCGGCGACGGCCGCCCGCGGCGGGAAGTCCGCCTTGTAGCCCTCCGGGAACGCGGCGGACCACTCCCGGGCCAGCCGCGCCGCGCGCTCCTCGCCGAACTCGGCGTGCAGCGCCTCCACGAAGCCGTCGCTCCAGGAGCGGGTCGCCTCCGACAGCCGGGCCTCGATGCGCTCCACGTCCGGATCGCCGAGCTCGGTACCGGGCGCCGTCCGCACGATGTAGTGCAGCCTGGAGAGCACCGACTCGGTGTTGCGCGCGGTGTAGTCGACGCTGACGCCGCCCAGCTCCTCCTTGAGGATGGCGGTGATGCGCTCGCGCACCTGCGTGGTGTAGCGGTCCCGCGGCAGGTACACCAGGGCGGAGAAGAACCGGCCGTAGTCGTCCTTGCGCAGGAACAGCCGCAGCCGGCGGCGCTCCTGCAGGTACAGCACGGACGTCGTGATGGCCAGCAGTTCGTCCACGTGCGTCTGGAACAGCTCGTCGCGCGGGTAGGTCTCCAGGATCTGCAGCAGGTCCCGCCCGTCGTGGCTGTTCGGCGGGAAACCGGCGCGCTCCAGCACCTCGGCGACCCGGCGGCGCACCACCGGCACCCGCCGCACCGACTCGGTGTAGGCGGTGGAGGACAGCAGCCCCAGGAAGCGCCGCTCCCCGACCACGTTGCCGTGCTCGTCGAACTTCTTGACGCCGACGTAGTCCAGGTAGGCGGGCCGGTGCACGGTGGCCCGGCTGTTGGCCTTGGTCAGCACCAGCAGCCGTTTCTCCCGCGCCTTGAGCCGGGCCTGACGGGACATCCGGCTGAACGCGGCGGAGACCGGCAGGTTCATCGGCTTGTCGGCCCGCAGGATGCCGAGCCCGGTGGCCGGCACCGCGCGCAGCAGCTCGTCGTCGCCGTCCTCGGCCTTCTCGGCCTCCTCGTCGGGCAGCCGCACCAGGTCGTACTCGCGGTAGCCGAGGAAGGTGAAGTGGTCGTCGGCCAGCCAGCGCAGCAGCTCCCGGGCCTCCTCGACCTCCTCCTTCGGCAGCCCGGGGGGCGGCACCTCGCCCAGCGACTCGGCGATGTCCAGCGCCCGCTGGCGCATCTTCGTCCAGTCCTCGACCGCCTCGCGCACGTCGGAGAGCACCCGCCGCAGGCCGCCGGCGATGGCTGCCAGCTGCTCCGGGTCGGTCTCCCGGTCGATCTCGATGTGCATCCACGATTCCAGGCAGGCGTCCTGGGGCAGCTGCCCGGCGCCGACAGTGGCGGCCGCGCGGCCGTCGGGCAGCGCCACCAGTTCGCGCAGCGCGCCGGCGACGTCCCGCCGCACCACCATCTGCGGGTGGATGGCCAGGTGGATGCCGCGCTGCTGGCGGCTCAGCTCGTTGCTGACCGAGTCCACCAGGAACGGCATGTCGTCGGTGACGATCTCCACCACGGTGTGCGAGCTGGTCCAGCCGTGTTCGGCCACCGACGGGTTGTGCACCCGCACCCGCGCGGTGCCCTGCGGGCGATCGGCGGCCAGGGCGCAGTGGGAGGCGGCGGCGCCGAAGAGGTCGACGGGATCGCGGCCGAGCAGGTCCTCCGGGGCGGTGTGCCGGTAGTAGCGGCGGAGCAGGTCCTCCGCGGCGCCGGCGGACAACCCTCCCGGCGCGGTGCGGCCCGGCGGCTGGTTCGTTCCGGCGACCTCCGCCGCCCGGGCGAGCAGTTCGCCCTTCGCCTCGTCCAGCTGCTTGCTCTGCATGTTCCGACTCCTGTCGCGCGCCGTTGCGTGACCCGGTCGGGTGCCACTCCTTGGCTCGGGCACCCCTGATGTGGACGTCACCGTTCCGCTTCCTGGTTGCACACCACCGAACGAATACCGGGCACGGCCAAATCCAACCTCTTACCCAAAAGCGGTGATGCACAATCCTGTTTCGGCCCGGTAAAGCCAACTGTCGAGCGTACCCCCCGGATCGCGGCGCGTCAGGAGCGCACTCGTACACGTCACCCCCTCCCGGCTGTACGGATCGGACAACGGCCCCGGCACGCCGCCGAACCATACGCTCCTGACACCACGTCACCCGACCGGCGGACCCCCGGCGCACCACCGGGAGCGGCGAAATCACCCGATCGGTGGATCACCCGGACGCCGGCCCCCCGGCGCCGCGCCGGGCCGCGCCCCGCCCTCCGGCGCCGCACCGGCCGGGCGTGGCAGCAGCAGCGTCGCCACCGCCAGCGACACCTGGTGCAGCAGCGCCTCCAGCGGCCCCCGCCCCACCGTGGACCGCCACATCCAGCAGCCCGCCACCGTCAGCAGCGCGAACATCCACCACAGCGGCCAGCCGAGGAGTCCGGCGGACGTCCCCAGCCCGCCCAGCAGCACCCGGATCGCCAGCAGGTGCGCGGTGTACGCGGTCAGCGCCAGGGCCCCCACCGCCGCCAGCGGCGCCAGCGCCCCCGGCAGCCGGTCCGCCGCCACCAGGCACAGCGCCAGCACCACCAGCGCCGTCCCGGTGGCCCCCACCACCTCGAAGACCGTGCCGGAGTGCGGCGAGGCGACCAGCAGCCACGCCGCGTCGTCCACCGGCACCGTGCCCACCCGGTAGTCCATCGCCCGCTCGAACGGGGAGAGCGCCCCGCCGCCCACGTACTGGCCGGCGGCCAGCTCGTCCAGCCGCTCCGCCCAGCCGAAGCCGTACAGCAGCACCCGCGACGTCCCGTAGCCCAGCAGCGCGCACACCCCGCCGCCGAGCAGCAGGCCGGCCCGCACCCCGAAGGAGCGCAGGTCCAGCCGGCCCACCGCCATGCCGGCCAGCACGAACGGCATCCAGGTCAGCGCCGGATAGCTGCCGGTGACCAGCGTCGCCCACACCGCGTCGCCCAGAGCCGCCGGGGAGGACCAGTCCTCGAACCGCATCACCGCGTCCGACTCGTACGCGTGGGCCTCCGGGGTGGTGGCGTCGCGGACCGCGAACGACAGCAGCGGCCCGGCCACCGCCGCCACGGCCGCGCACACCGCCAGCGCGCGCGCCCGCAGGCCGATCAGCGGCAGCGCCAGCAGGAAGTAGGCGCCGTAGCAGGTCAGGATCACCAGCACCCCGGTGCCCAACGAGGTGAGGTACATGCCCAGCGGCAGCAGCAGCACGGCGCGCACCGCGATCCGGATCGCCGAGCGGCCCAGCCGCGCCCCCCGGTGCGGCCGCGCCCCACCGGACAGCAGGGCGATCGACACCCCGGCCAGCAGCGCGAACAGCGCCGAGGAACGGCCGTGGGTGAGCTGGGCCAGCGGCGCCGCCGGCCCGCCGGCGTGCGGGTCGGGCCCGACGTGGGCGGCGAACATCCCGAGCACCGCCAGGGCGCGGGCCACGTCCACGCCGACCAGGCGGGCGGTCGCCGGGCCGGTGCCCGGCGCACCGGCGGCGTCCCGAGGGCCGGCGGCGTCCCGAGGGCGGGCGTCACCCGTCCGGGCGCCGCCCGGCGTTAAGGGCGCCGCCCGCTCCGACCACGGGCGGGGCGACTCCGGCGGGGAGGGGGGCTCGACGGCCACGGCGACTCCGGTACGACGTAAGGATCAGCTGCTGATCTGATCCAACGCGACCGAGACCGCTTCCGCCAGAGTGTCCACCACCGGCACCCCCACCTCCTCCAGCGCGGAGCGGCTGTGCGACCCGCCCGTGTACAGCACCGCCCGGGCCCCCGCCGCCAGCGCCGCCCGCGCGTCGTCCGAGGCGTCCCCGATCACCACCACCTGCTCCGGGCGGAACGCCAGCCCGTCCTCCTCCCGCAGCTGCCGCAGGTGCCGGACCATGTGCTCGCTCTTGCCCCCGCCGTTCGCCCCCGGATTCCCCTGGATCCGCACGAAGTGCGACTCCACCCCGTAGCGGCGCACCAGCGGAACCAGGTGCGCGTGCGGAGACATCGACAGGATCGACTGGGTACGCCCGGCCGCGCTCCACCCGGTCAGCAGCTCGGTGACGCCCTCCGCCAGGTCGCAGGCCTCCACCCGCGCCCAGTAGTGCCGGTGGAACGCCGCGTCCAGCACCTCCCACTCACGCTGCGTGGGCATCCGGCCGATCAACCGGCGGTAGAAGTGCGGCACCGGGACGCAGTACAGCTCCCGGTACCGCTCCATGGTGATCGGCGCCATGCCCACCTCGGCGAACGAGGCGTTGGTGGCGTCCAGCACGGCCTCCACGTCGTGCAGCAGCGTGCCGTTCCAGTCCCAGACGATGTGTGCGCTCACCCGGTCAACGGTAACCGCGCCCACCGCGCCCCTCCGCGGAGCCCTGACCCCGCGCCCCGCCCGGTCCGCCCCGCGTGGCCCCGCGCCGCCCCGCACGGCCCGGCGTGGCGGTCGGCCGGCACGGCGCTCAGCCGGCGAGCAGCTCCGGGATCTCCTGCACCGCGTACCACAGCAGTTCCAGGTCGGCGACGGCGTCCATCGCGGCCACCGCCGCCTCCCCGCCCTCCCGGCCCCCGGCGCCCACGGCGCGCACCGCCGCCGTCACCACCGGCCGCGCGTCCGCCGCGTCCACCTGCACCGCCGCCAGCCGGCGCAGCGGCACCGGCCCGCGCAGCAGCACCCGCCCCGGCTCCTCCTCGCCCTCCCCGGCCCCCGAGCCCGCGCCCGTGCCGGCCGCCGCCCGCGGCGACAGCTCACCCGGGCGCGCCACCGCCGACTGGGCCACCTCCACCGCCAGCACCACCCGGCGCGGATCCGCGCCCGGATCCTCCGCCAGCAGGTGCAGCGACGCCTCGGCCGCCAGCGACAGCGCGGCGTACTCGTACTCCTCCTCGTCCCCCTCGCCGTACCAGTCGCGCAGCTCATCGGTCACCGCGAAACCACCGAACGGCGCCGGACCGATCTCACCGGCGGCGGAGGCGGCGGCGAGGCCGACCAGGGTGGTGGGGACGTACACGCGCATGACGAACGCTCCGGCTGCGGACGGGAGGGGCGACGGACCGGCGAGGAGGACCACCCCGGCCCGGGACGGCCGCGGGCCCCTCGGCCTCCCCCCAACCCTAGACCGCGCCCCGGCGGCCTTCCGCCCGAGTGCTACCGCGCGCCGGCCGCGCTGGAGACGTCCGCCGCGGCCGGCCCGGCCGGCCCGGGCGCCAGCCGCAGCGGCGCCAGCGCCTCCCGGCTGGTGCGCAGCGCCGTCTCCAGGACCGTCAGCCGGCGCGTGTGGTCCATCATGTTGCCGCCCATCGCCTCCAGGTCCTCCGGCCCCGGGCCGAGCATCCGCACCCGGGTGCCGGTGGCGCGCAGCACCTTCGCCTCCCGCAGCATCTGCCGGGTGACGGTGCGACGGAACCGCCGCTCCAGGTGACCGAGCACCGTGCGCGGCCGGTCCATCCGCTTCGAGGCGCCCGGCGCCAGCACGAACACCTCGTCCAGGCCCTGCCCCACCAGCAGGTCGGCGTTGGTCGACGACCAGCTGCCGCCGTCCATGAAGCGGCTCTCCCCGATCTCCACCGGCGCGAACCAGCCCGGGATGGCGCACGACGCCATCACCGCCTCCGCGGCGCTGGCCGGCGGCGCCTGCGGATCGCCGAACGCCACCCGCAGCCCCGTCTCGTAGTCCAGTGCCACCAGCCGCAGCCCCGGGTGCCGCGGCCAGTACTCCCCGGACAGCAGGGTCTCCATCAGCAGCCCGATCGGCCCGATCGACCCCCGCCCCTGCGGCAGGAACGCCGACACCACCGCCGGGAACGGGTACGTCCGCGGATGCCGGAAGGTCTCCCGCAGCATCGCCGGTGAGCCGATGCCCGGCCGGGGACGCGGCGGCAGGGCGCCACCGGCGACCGTGTCGTAGTCCAGCCGGATGCCGTCCAGCGGCCCCGTGCTCACCGGCACCCCGCGCTGGTGGTCCAGCAGCTGCGCCGGGGAGGCGCCGGTGGCCAGCAGCGTGCCCACCACCGCCCCCGCCGAGGTGCCGACGATGAGCTCCGCGGTGCCCGGGTTCCAGCCGGTCGCCTCCTCCAGCGCGCACAGCGCGGCGATCGTCCACGCCGCCCCCAGCATGCCGCCACCGCCCAGGACCAGCCCGCGGCGCGGCCCGGACGCCGGACCGCCCACCCGTCCGCCCGGCGGCGGGGTCAGCAGCCGGGAGGTGGCGGTGGCACCACTCGGGGTGACCGCCCGCACCGCCCCACGCCGCGGCACCCGCTCGTGCGCCGCCTCGGCGGTCGCCGTCGCCGTCAGGGCGACGCTGTCCGGAACGGCACCGGCGGACTCGGCCGCCCCCTCCTCGCGCCCCGCCCCGTCAGCAGGCAGCGCCGCCCCACCGCGCTCGGCGTCCTCCACCGCCTCGACCGGTTCCACGGCGTCGACCGCGTCCATCGACCGCGCCGGATCCGGTGTCTGACGAGGGCGTACCGCGAACCAGCGACGTTTCGGCTGCGACTGTCCCTGCTCGTCCATACTCCCGTGATACCCCCCGGAAACATCCTTGTCCCACCGGCCGCACCGGCCGGCGATGTGGCGCCGGTCACTTCCCCGGCCGCCCCTGCCGCCTCCCTCGGATGCCCCCGCCCCGCCCGGCTACACCCGCTCCTCCGGCCCCTCCGGCCCCTCCGTCAGCCCGGGGCGTTCCGGGTACAGGCCGAGCGCCACCAACTCCCCGACGGTCTGCGGCAGCGAGCGGTAGAGCACCCCCACCATCCCGGCGCGGCGCGCGCCGGAGACGTTCGCCGGCGAGTCGTCGACGAACGCGCAGCGCGCCGGCGGCACGCCGAGGCGCTCGGCGACCAGCCGGTACGCCTCCGGCCTCGGCTTGTGCAGGCCCGTCTGGCCGGAGGTCACCACGGCGTCGAACAGGGCCGCCCAGCCCGCGCGCGGGTAGTCGTCGCCGTGCCCGTTGGTCAGCAGGGCGGTGCGGTGACCGGCGGCACGCACCCGGCGCAGCACGGCCGCCATGGTCGGCAGCGCCGGAAGCGCCGCGCGCAGCCAGCGCACGGCCGCCTCCGCCTCGCCGCCGGCCGCCTCCGGGGCGGCCGTCCCGCCGACGGACGCCCGGCGCAGCAGCCGGACGGCGAGCGCCGCGGCACCGGAGGGATCGGCCGAGGCCAGCGCCTCGTACGCGTACACCGGGTCGATCCGGGCGGTGTCCCCGAGCGCCATGCCGGCCTGGCGCCGCACGGCGTCCACGAACTCCCAGGCGTCCAGCGGCGGCCCCGGGACGCCGCCGGCGCCCGTGGCCGCGCCGAGGGCGCCGGCCGGCCAGCCCTCGACGTCGACCAGCTCGGCGTCGACACCCACGGTGACCACACCCTCCCAGTCGACGATCAACGCGTCGGGTAGGCCGTCCTCCGTGGCCCTGGTTCCGTCCATCGCTTCCGCGCCCATGCCGCCTCCGACTCCGCTCCCGTGCCGGGCGGTTCCCGCCATCCGCGCCTCCGCCTCCGATTTTCACCAGCGCGGGTGAATCGCCCCGGCGCCCCGACGCACCGCCGCCCCGCGCGCGGAGCGACGACCACGCCGGAATCCCGGGGCGCGCCTCACCCCAAAGGATGATCATTCCGGGCCCGCCGACCGGACCGGAAGGGGCTGGCACCGCGAGAAGCGACCGCGCTTCCATAGCCACGCGGCGTGGCGCGCGGCACACCCCCGGGCCCCGCCGTCCACCCGCCACGCACCGAGGAGGAGCGACGGATGACCACCGACACGCTGGCCACCCCCGGCGAGCACACCCCGCACCCCGTGATACGGCGCCCCCCGGGCGGGCCCGTGCCCCCGGGCCACCGCCCCCGGCCCAGGCCCGGAACCCCGACCCGACGGCCGCCCCGACGCCCCGGCGCGCCACAGCCCGGACGGCTCCGCAGACCACCCGGGCACCCCCCACCGGGGCCCGGCGGGCGGCGCGGATCGCGCCCCTGCGCGCCCGACGACGAGGCGCTGGGCCGGCGGCACGCGACCCTGCTGCTGGAGTCGCTGCACGGCCGGGTGCCGCTGGTGCGCCTGCTGCCCCGCACCACGGAGCAGGTGTACGGGGAACTCGGCCGGACGGCCCGTCGGCTGGCCCGGGAGCGACCGCTGCGCGCGGCCGACGGAGTGCCGCTGCCCACGGCGGTGCTGTGCAGTTGCCACGCCTACCGGCCCGCCGAGGAGGTGCTGGAGGTCGCCACGGTGATCCTGCGCGCCGGCCGCCACCGGGCCATGCCGTTCCGCCTGGAGAGGCGGGGACGCGTGTACCCGTGGAAGATCACGGCCTTCGCACTGCTGTGACCCGCCGCGGCACCCCACCCGCCCGCTCCGGCACCGGTGGGATCCGGAACGCCCGGATCCCACCGGTGCCGGACGCCCCCCACCCGGGAAGGTCCTCCGTGCCGAACCGAACGACGCCACGCCCGTCCACGCCACGCCCGTGTGGAAGGAGGGAGCAGGCGACGGTGCCTCCGCCCCCACCTCCGCCGACGATCCCGCGCGCGCTGACGGTCCAGGTCCGCACCGGCCGGGCGTGCGTGCACTGCCGGGAGGCGGTCGCCGCCGCCACCGTTCCGTTCGCGGTCCACGACATGTTCGGCAACCGCTGGAAGGTGCGCTGCTGCGCCGGCTGCGCCGCCGCCGGCGAGCTGTCGTCCTGACCGGACCGCGGTCGCCGCGAAGTTCCGCCGCCCGTCCAGGAGTTGTCGTACCGTCAGTCCAGCGCTAACTTGGAACGATCGTTCCGAGATGGGGGTGTTCGGTGGCCGACGTGAAGCACTTCGAACCGGCGGCGGCGCTCGGCACGGCGATGGAACTGTTCTGGCGGCAGGGCCTCGAGGCCACCGGCATCCAGGACGTGGTGGCCGCCACCGGCGTCAACCGCTCCAGCCTCTACGCCACCTTCGGCGGCAAGAAGGAGCTGTACATGGCCGCGCTCCGCCGGTACATGGACGAACACGCCACACCCGCCTTCGCCGCGCTCGCCGCCGACGACCGCGGCCTCCCCGCGATCGCCGAGTTCTACGACCAACTCGTCCAGCAGCGGTGCGAAGGCCGCTACGCACGCTTCGGCTGCATGATCGTCAACGCCAACGCCGGCCCGGAGAGCGCCGACCCGGACGTGCGCCAGGTGCTCGACCACAACCAGGAGAGCCTCGTGGCGGCCATGCGGTCGGCCCTCGAGCGCGCCGCCGAACTCGGTCAGCTCCGCGCCGGCCTCGACCCCGGGATCGTCGCCCGCACCCTCGCCGTCACGGCGTACGGGCTCAACCTGCGCTCACGCGCCGGAGCCGCCCCCGACGAACTCCGGGCGATCGCCACCGTCCTGCTGGAGTCCTTCACCGACCCGCGCCACGCGACACCCCCACCCGAAGCCGCACCACCGCGGCGGAACCCCACCCTCGAAGGAAGGACCTCCCAGTGAGCCTCAACGAGCAGCTCCGCGCCGTCCTGGAACTCGCGCCCCGACAGATCCCCGCCGAGGCCCTGGCCGTGATGGAACGGGCCGCCCGCGAACTCGAAGCCTCCGGACTGGCCAAGGCCGCACTCACCGTCGGCGACCAGGCCCCCCGCTTCGCCCTCCCCGACGCCCACGGCACCACCGTCGCCCTGGACGACCTGCTGGCCCAGGGCCCCGTCGTGATCAGCTTCTACCGCGGCGCCTGGTGCCCCTACTGCAACCTCGAACTGCGGGCCCTCCAGCAGAGCCTCGACGACTTCCACCGGCACGGCGCCCGCCTGGTCGCGATCTCCCCCCAGCTGCCCGACCAGTCGCTGACCCTGATCGAACGCCACGAGCTCGCCTTCGACGTCCTCAGCGACGTCGGCTCCCAGGTGAGCAGGGAGTTCGGGCTGGCCTTCGACCTCACCGACGAGCTGGCCGCCGTCTACCAGAGCTTCGGCATCGAACTCGAACGCGTCAACGGCGGCCACGCCCGCACCCTGCCCATCCCCGCCACCTACCTGCTGGACCACCAGGGCGTGATCCGCTGGGCGCACGTCAACACCGACTACACCCGGCGCGCCGAACCCGCCGACATCGTCACGGCACTCGCCGAACTCCACTGAGCCCCCGCCGTACGGCCCGACCCCTCTCGCCCACACCACCCACGGACCCACGCCACAGCGCCGCGGCCCCTGCCGGAGAACCGGCAGGGGCCGCGGCGCTCGAACCGATCACCGGCGAGCCGACGCTACTTGCGACGCCGACGGTTGCCGCCCTTCGCCGCCTTACGGCGCTCGGCACGGGTCATCTGGCGCTCGCCGCCGTCACCGGACGTCTTCGCGTCCTCGACCAGCTCGCCCTCCACGATGCCCCCCGCGCCGTCCACCGTCGGCGCCTGGAAGTGCAGACGGTCCGGCCGGCGCGGCGCCCCCAGGCCCTTCGCCCGGATCTCCGGGGCCCCGGCGGCCGGAGCGGCCTCCTTCGTCAACGCGGGAGCCCCGCCGCCCTGCGCCGCCTGACCGGCCACCGCCGCGTCCTGCGGCGCGCCCTCGGCCACCGGCACCTCCTCGACCTTCCGCTCCACCTGGACCTCCAGGTTGAACAGGTAGCCGACGGACTCCTCCTTGATGCCCTCCATCATGGCGGCGAACATGTCGTAGCCCTCCCGCTGGTACTCCACCAGCGGGTCGCGCTGCGCCATCGCCCGCAGCCCGATGCCCTCCTTGAGGTAGTCCATCTCGTAGAGGTGCTCACGCCACTTGCGGTCCAGCACCGACAGCACCACGCGACGCTCCAGCTCGCGCATCACGTCCGCGCCCAGCTGCTCCTCGCGCTCCTCGTAACGGGCGTGGATGTCGACCTTGATCTCCTCGGCGAGCATCTCCGCGGTGATCCCGCCGCGGCCACCCGCCTCCTCCTCCAGGTCGTCGATGGTCAGCTCGACCGGGTACAGCTGGCCCAGCGCGGACCACAGCTTCTCCAGGTCCCACTCCTCGGCGAAGCCCTCGCTGGTCGCCCCGCGCACGTACGCGTCGACGGTGTCGTCCATGAAGTGGCTGACCTGCTCCCGCAGGTCCTCCCCCTCCAGCACCCGGCGCCGCTCGGCGTAGATCACCTCACGCTGCCGGTTGATCACGTCGTCGTACTTCAGGACGTTCTTGCGGATCTCGAAGTTCTGCTGCTCGACCTGGGTCTGCGCCGACTGGATCGCCCGCGTCACCATCTTCGACTCGATCGGCACGTCCTCCGGGACGTTCGCCGCGTTCAGCACCCGCTCGACCAGGTTCGCCTTGAACAGGCGCATCAGGTCGTCCTCGAGGGACAGGTAGAACCGCGACTCGCCCGGGTCGCCCTGACGGCCGGCACGACCACGCAGCTGGTTGTCGATCCGCCGCGACTCGTGCCGCTCGGTGCCGAGCACGTACAGGCCGCCGAGCGCCTGCACCTCCTCCTGCTCCGACTTCACCGCCGCCTTGGCCTTCTCCAGCGCCTCCGGCAGCGCCGCCGCGTACTCCTCCGGCGTCTCCGTCGGCGACAGGCCCCGCTGCGCCAGCTCGGCCGCCGCCAGGTGGTCCGGGTTGCCGCCCAGCATGATGTCGGTACCGCGACCGGCCATGTTGGTGGCCACGGTCACCGCGCCCTTGCGGCCCGCCTGGGCGACGATCTGCGCCTCACGCTCGTGGTGCTTGGCGTTCAGCACCTCGTGCTGGATGCCCCGCTTGCGCAGCTGCGTCGACAGGTACTCGGACTTCTCCACGCTGGTCGTGCCGACCAGCACCGGCTGGCCCTTCTCGTACCGCTCGGCGATGTCCTCGACGACCGCGTCGAACTTCGCCTTCTCGGTCTTGTAGATCAGGTCCGAACGGTCCTGGCGCTGCACCTCGCGGTGCGTCGGGATCGGCACCACACCCAGCTTGTAGGTGCCGTGGAACTCGGCCGCCTCGGTCTGGGCCGTACCCGTCATGCCACCGAGCTTGTCGTACAGCCGGAAGTAGTTCTGCAGCGTGATCGAGGCGAGGGTCTGGTTCTCGTCCTTGATCTTGACGCCTTCCTTCGCCTCGATCGCCTGGTGCATGCCCTCGTTGTAACGGCGACCGGCGAGGATGCGGCCCGTGTGCTCGTCGACGATCATGACCTCGCCGTCCATGACGACGTAGTCCTTGTCGACCTTGAACAGCTCCTTCGCCTTGATGGCGTTGTTCAGGTAGCCCACCAGGGGCGTGTTCACCGACTCGTACAGGTTGTCGATGCCCAGGTAGTCCTCGACCCGCTCGACACCGCTCTCCAGGATGCCGACCGTGCGCTTCTTCTCGTCGACCTCGTAGTCGCGGTCCCGCTCCAGCCGGCGCACCAGCTTGGCGAAGTCCGCGTACCACTTCGTCGCCTGGTCCGCCGGACCCGAGATGATCAGCGGGGTGCGCGCCTCGTCGATCAGGATCGAGTCCACCTCGTCGACGATCGCGAAGTTGTGCCCGCGCTGCACCAGCTCCGCCTTCGACCACGCCATGTTGTCGCGCAGGTAGTCGAAGCCGAACTCGTTGTTGGTGCCGTAGGTGATGTCGCAGGCGTACTGCTCCCGCCGCTGCGCCGGCGTCATGTTCGCCAGGATCACACCGACCGACAGGCCCAGGAAACGGTGCACCCGGCCCATCCACTCCGAGTCGCGCTCGGCCAGGTAGTCGTTCACCGTGATCAGGTGGACGCCCTTGCCGGTCAGCGCGTTGAGGTAGGCCGGCAGCGTGCCGACGAGGGTCTTGCCCTCACCGGTGCGCATCTCCGCGATGTTCCCCATGTGCAGCGCCGCGCCGCCCATCAGCTGCACCTTGTAGTGCCGCTGCCCGAGCACCCGCTTGGCGGCCTCGCGCACCGTGGCGAACGCCTCAGGCAGGATGTCGTCGAGCGACTCCCCGTCCGCCAGCCGCTCCTTGAACTTGTCGGTCTCAGCGCGCAACTCGGCATCGGTGAGGCTGACGAAGTCTGCTTCGATTGAGTCGACCTGGGCAGCGAGGCCTTCCAGCTTGCGAAGGATCTTCCCTTCACCGGCGCGCAGGATCCTGTCGAAGACGGACACGTAGGGGTGCTCCTTGCCGTTTCGGTGTGTCGCGCGGGACGCGGCAGTGCGGCAGGTCCCACTCCACCGCACCGGCCATCGTATGCGAGGTCGGCGGCCCGCCGGAAAAAAGTCAACCTCGACGATCAACCCGACAGGCCTTCGCCATTCTCGCGCGCGCACGGCGCCGCGTACAGAACCCGTGGCCCGCACGGCGCCGGCCCGACCGCGTCCTGGCCGGAAGTCGCCCCCGCCGGGTCACCCGTGAGGGTGAGGGCGGGCGGCGGCGTTGTCAGTGCCGGCCCGTAGGGTGCGCGCATGGCCGATCGCAACCCCCGCCCCCAGATCGTGCTCGACGCCGACCAGGCCCGGCGCATCGCCCTGCGCGCCCAGGGCCTGCTCGGCTCGCCCGCGCGCCGCGCGGGAGTGCCCGGGGTGCTGCGCCGGCTCGGCGCCATACAGCTGGACACCATCTCCGTCCTGGCCCGCTCCCACGAACTCGTGCCCTACGCGCGCCTCGGCGCGGTCGGCCGCGCCCCGGTGGAGACCGCCTACTGGAGCGGCCGGGACGCCTTCGAGTACTGGTCGCACGCCGCCTGCGTGCTGCCCCGCGAACAGTGGCCCTACTTCGCCTTCCGCCGCCGCCACTACCAGCGGCAGGGCTACCGCTGGCACCGGATGGCCGACCCCCGGCGCAGCTGCGCCGAGGTGCTCGCCCGGCTGCGCGGGGAGGGGCCGCTGACCGCCGCGGAGCTGGGCGGGGCGAAGAACGGCGGGGTGTGGTGGGACTGGTCGGAGGTGAAGATCGCCGCCGAGTACCTGTGGGACACCGGCCAGGTGGCCTGCGTGGAGCGCCGCGGCTGGAAGCGGGTCTACGACCTCGCCGAGCGGGTGATCCCGAAGGAACTGCTGGAGCGGGACCCCGACGACACCGAGTGCCTGACCCGGCTGGTCCGCCTCGCCGGGCAGAGCCTGGGCGTGGCCACCCGCGCGGACCTGGCCGACTACCACCGGCTCAAGGGGGAGCAGGTGGACGCCGTGCTGGAGGCGTCCGGCCTGGTGCCCGTGCACGTGGCCGGCTGGGGCCAACGCGGATCGGGACGCTCCGCGGCGGCCGCCGACACCCGGGTGGCCAACGCCTGGGCCGACCCGGCGGCGCTGGAGACCGAGCCGTCCGGCCGGCACCGCACGACCCTGCTGTCGCCGTTCGACTCGCTGGTGTGGGACCGCGCCCGCACGGAGCGGATCTTCGGCTTCACCCACCGCCTGGAGGCCTACGTGCCGGCGTCGAAGCGGGTGCACGGCTACTTCGCGATGCCGCTGCTCTCCGGCGGCCGGCTGCTGGGCCGGGTGGACCCGGGCCGGGAGGGCCGGACGCTGGTCGCCAAGCAGGTGTCGCTGACCGCCCCCGGGGCGGTGCGGCCGATGGCCCGGGCGCTGCGCGAGGCGGCCGAGTGGGTGGGGTGCACGTCCGTCCGGGTGGAGGCGGACCGGGTTTCCCCGCCGGCGCTGGCGCCGGCCCTGACCGCCGCGGTCGCCGCCGACTGACCGACGGCCCGGGGGTCAGCAGGGGTTCAGCCGGTCGGCAGCTCCTCGCCCCGCACCGCCTGGATCTCCAGTTCCACCCGGAGCGACATGCCCACCGCCGCGACGCCGGCCCGGACGAGCTGGCTGTAGTTGATCGCGAAGTCGTCCCGGCGCAGCTCGGTGGTGGCCGAGAACGCCGCCCGGGTGCCGCCCCACGGGTCGGGCCCGGTGCCGAGGTAGCTCAGCCGCAGGTCGACCGGCCGGGTCACCGCGTGCAGGGTCAGCTCGCCGTGGACCGTCCAGGCGTCGGCACCGCGCGCGGTCACGCCGGTGCCCCGGTAGGTGATCCGCGGGTGGCGCTCGACGTCCAGGAAGTCCGGGCTGCGCAGGTGGTCGTCGCGCAGGGAGTTGCCGGTGTCGATGGTGGCGGCGTCGATCTCGGCCAGGACGGTGGAGCGTTCCAGCGGTTCGGCGATGTCGACGCGTCCGGCGAAGCTCCCGAACCGGCCCCGGATGGTGGACAGCCCGAGGTGGCGGGCGGAGACGTGGACGGCCGAGTGCGCCGGGTCGATGGTCCACGGCCCGGGCGGCGGCAGTTCGGTGCCGCCGGTCCGGGTGAGCACCAGGGTGCCGAGGTCGGCGGCGCCGGAGGCGGCGACCAGCACGGTGCGGGCCTGCGGCTGGTAGCCGGCGGCGGTGACGATGGCCGTGTAGGCGCCGGGCGGCAGGGGTGGGCCGGCCACCCGGCCGTCGTCGTCGGCGTCGAGCCGGGCGACCTGCGTTCCGGTGGGGTCGGTGAGGGTGACCGCGGCGTGCGGCACCGCCCATCCGTCCTTGGTGCGAACCGTGGCCCGCAGGCCGGCGGCACCCAGGGCGGGGCCGGGGCCGGCCGGGCGGCCAAGGCCGTCTGGCATGTCTGTGGCTCCTTCCGGGGGCGTGGTCGGGGCCGGCCGGGCGGCGGGTGAGCCGCCCGGCCGGGCGGGGGGAGGGTCGGGCGTGCCGGTCAGGCGCCGTCCTCCTCCGGGTGGGCGAGGCGCACGTCGAGCTCGTGCCGCCCGCCCTCGCCGTCCACGGCGAGCTGTGCCGCGGCCGGCGGGTATCCGGTGGCCACCACGGTGTACTGGCCGGGGGCGAGGTCGCTGAAGGCGTAGTCGCCGTCGGGGCCGGTGTTGGTCGCGGCGACGACGTTGCCGGCGCCGTCCAGCAGGGTGACCCGGGCATCCTCCAGCCGGCGGCCGGCGGCACCGCCGAGCACGGTGCCGGAGAGCGTGGCGCCGGGGGCGAGTTCCACGTCGACGCGGGTCCGGCCGACCGGCGCCACCTCGACCAGCAGGGCCGTGGGGCGGTGGACGCCGTCGCTCACGGCCAGGGTGAAGCCGCCGGCGGGGATGCCGCGGAAGGTGAAGGCCCCGTCGGCGTCGGTGGCCTGGGAGCCGAGCACCTCGCCCTGCGGGTCGGTGAGGACGGCCACGGCCCCGGCGATCGGGGTGCCGTCGCCGGCCTGCCGGACCCGGCCGGCCAGCTCCGCGGCGCTGACGAGCCGCACCTGGTGTTCCAGCGGCTGGTCGGCGACCACGATGGTGGTGGCCTGCGGCTGGTGGCCGTCGGCGGCGGTGATCAGGACGTAGCTGCCGGGGGCGGGGGCGGTGATCGAGTAGTCGCCGTTGGCGCCGGAGCTGCCCCGGGCGAGCTGGCGTCCGCCGGCGTCGATCAGGGTGAGGGCGGCACCGGGCACGGGCGTGCCGTCGGTGGTGTGCACGGTGCCGTGGACGCCGCTGCCCGGGAGGCCGTCGCCGCCCCGCGGGCCCGTCGCCATGGCGCTGGCGACCGGGACCGGGACGGTTCCCGTGTCGCCCGAGGTGGCGCCCGCCGCGTCGGAGGCCGCCGGCGCTCCGACGGTGACCAGTCGGGGCTCGGGCGCCTCGTCGTCGGCGCCTTCGCCCGGCTCGGCGGTGAGCGGGCGGAGCGGGAGGCCGGGGCGGTGGGCGCCGTTCACGCCGCCGCCCGCCGGGGTCGGGGCGTCAGCGGCCGCACGGGCGGCGTGCCGTCCGGAGGCCGGGGTGGCGGCCGGGGCGTCGGCGCCGTCCTCCACGCTGCCGCGCAGCACGACCTCCCTGATGAACAGCACGACCAGGAAGGAGAGGAAGGCGGCCGGGGCGGCGAAGAGGAAGATGTCGCCGATGGCGTGCCCGTAGGCGTCCTCGATGACCTGTCGCAGGGGGCCGGGCAGGGCGTCGAGGTCGGGGATCTGGGAGCCGGCTCCCGCGGGGAGCGCGGCGGGGTCGATCCGGGCCTCGACCAGGCCGTCGACGACGTAGTCCTGGACCCGGGTGCCGAGGACCGCGCCGAGGGCGGAGACGCCGATGGCGCCGCCCATGGTGCGGAAGAAGGCCACGACCGAGCTGCCGGCGCCGAGTTCGTGGGCCGGGATGGTGTTCTGCACGGCCAGGACCAGGTTCTGCATGCTCATGCCGATGCCCAGGCCGATCAGCAGCATGAAGAGGGCGAGCTGCCAGTACTCGGTGTCGGCGCGGGCGCCGCCCATCAGCAGCATGCCGGCGGTGAGCAGGGCGCCGCCGAGGATCAGGTAGATCTTCCAGCGGCCGTACCGGGTGATCAGCCGACCGGCGATGGTGGAGGAGAGGAACAGCCCGGCGATCATCGGGATGGTCATCAGCCCGGACTCGGTGGGGCTGTAGCCCTTGGCGAGCTGGAAGTACTGGCTGAGGAAGGTGGTGGCGCCGAACATGGCCATGCCGACCATCAGGCTGGCGACGGTGGCCAGGGTGACGGTGCGGTGCCGGAACAGCGACATCGGGATGATCGGTTCGGGGGCCCGGGTCTCGACCAGGACGGCGAGGAGGGCGAGCACCACGGTGCCGCCGAGCATGGCGGCGGTCTCCCAGCCCCACCAGGGGTACTGGTCGCCGGCGAGGGACACCCAGATCAGCAGCAGGGAGACGGTGGCGACGATCAGCGTGGCGCCGGCGTAGTCGATCGAGACCTTGCGGCGCTCCACCGGGAGCTTGAGCGTCTTCTGCAGCACGACCAGGGCGATCACCGCGAAGGGCACGCCGACGTAGAAGCACCAGCGCCAGCCGAGCCAGGAGGTGTCCACGATGACGCCGCCGATGAGCGGGCCGCCGATGGTGGCGACGGCGAAGACGGCACCGAGGTATCCGCTGTAGCGGCCGCGCTCCCGCGGGGAGATCATCGCGGCCATGATGACCTGGGCCAGCGCGGTGAGACCGCCGACGCCGATGCCCTGGACGACGCGGCAGGCGATGAGCATGCCGGTGCTCTGGGAGAGGCCGGCCAGGGCGGAGCCGACCACGAAGATCACCAGGGCGATCTGCACGAGCAGCTTCTTGCTGGTGAGGTCGGCGAGCTTGCCCCAGATGGGGGTGGTGGCGGTGGTGGCCAGCAGGGTGGCGGTGATCACCCAGGTGTAGGCCGACTGGCCGCCGTGCAGCTCGGCGAGGATCGTCGGCAGGGCGTTCGACACGACGGTGGACGACAGGATCGCGACGAACATGCCGAGCAGCAGGCCGGAGAGCGCCTCCAGGATCTGCCGGTGCGTCATGGCGCCTGCCTGCGGCTGCGGCGTGGCCTCCACCCGGGGATCGGTCACTGCTGCGGGGTTCGACACGGGTCCACTCCTTCGGTCCTCCTTGGGGATCTTTTAGTTGAATGCAGCAACCATAAAGCAACTTGGTTGGTGCATGCAACTTTATAAAGAGCAGGCAAACCCGGCTTTACCTCCGCTCTACCCGCCCCCTCCCCTCCCCCTCCCTCCCTCCCTCGCCCCTAGCCCCTTGCCCCTCCCTCCCTCCCTCGCCCCTAGCCCCTTGCCCCTCTCCGCCCTCCCCGCTCCCGGGCCTCCCACCCACTCCCACCCAACGCCCTATGACCCGGCCCCGCGCCCTACCCCGCGCCCAGCCCTCCGAATCCCCACGCCCGCACGCACATATCCCCAGCCCGGCCCCACGGCCCCCCGGCCCGCACGCATCCCTAGCCCGGCCCCACGGCCCGCACACACGCATCCCCAAACCAGACCCCGCGCTGTACCCCGCGCTCCGGCCCTCACCCACCTGCGGCCCGTCCTCATCCACCCGAGCCCCACCTGGGGCCCGTCCTACCCCGCCCGCACCCCTCCCACGGCCCCTCACCCCACGCGCGGCCCGCCCTCATCCGCCCGGGCCCCGGCCGCCTGGGCCCTTGTCGCACTTCGCCCCCACACCCCCACATGCCCAGGGCCACACCCGGCCCCCATTCAGCCCTCCCCCACACACACTTGGCCCACGCCCACGCCCACGCCCCGCCACCCACCTCGACCACCACGGTGACGCCCCCACCGGGCCTCACTTGCGCAGCCCTCGGCTCTCACCGCTCCGGCCGGCCACACGAACCGGCTCGCGCCCCACCCGCCGGGCGCCCCGAGTTCCCCCCAGCCGGCCCACACCCCACGGTCCTCCGCCCCCAGACCCGTCTCGTCACGGGGCCCGCCTCGGGCACCGCCATACCGACCGACGGGACGGCGCGCACGACACCGCTCGTGACGTGCGACCCAGGGGCGACGGGTGATCAGCCGATCTCCAGGATTTTCTCCCGCATCGCGTACACCACGGCCTCCATCCGGGAGTGCAGCTGCAACTTCTCCAGGATGTTGCGCACGTGGTTCTTCACCGTGTTCTCGCTGATGAACAGCTCCCGGGCGATCTCCCGGTTGTTCATCCCGGTCGCCACCAGCTTCAGGACCTCTATCTCGCGGTCGGTCAGCTTCGGCGCCGGGACCAGGCGACGGTCGTCCGTGCGCTGGATCATCGACTTGAACTCGGTGAGCAGCTTCGACGCCATCGAAGGACTGATCTGCGACTGCCCGTCAGCGACCGCGCGGATCGCGGAGGCGACCTCGTCCGTCGAGATCTCCTTCAGCAGGTAGCCAGTGGCCCCCGCCTTGATGGCCTCGTAGAGATCGGCCTCCTCGTCACTTATGGTCAGCATCACGATCTTCGCGCTGGGGACGACCTCCTTGATGGCCGTGCACGCCTCGATCCCGCTGCGCCGGGGCATCCGGACGTCCATCAGGATGATGTCCGGCAGCAGGTCCGCGGCCTTCTCCACCGCCTCGGCGCCGTCCGCGGCCTCCCCGACGACGGTGATGCCCTCCTCCTGCGCCAGTACGATCTCCAGACCCCGCCGGAACAGAGCGTGATCGTCGACGACCAGCACCCTGATCGGCTCCGCGTTCCCGGCCTCGGAGTGCTCCTCGCTCCCACCGTCCACGGAGGCTGCCGCCCAACCGTCACCCATCCGGTCTCCCCCTCGGGCACCTGTCCGACCGAACGACAGCGCAGGCTGCCGGTCCGGTCATGATCCCATGGCGACACGCCGCGAACGAAGAGCGGTGCCGGGCGTCGCACGGATCGCGCCTGGCCGGGACCGGGTCACACCGGGGTCCCGCGAGCGGCATGCTCGCCCACGAGACCCCGAGCGGCCCTGGACAACGCCGACGCCCGGCCGTGGAGCGACGAGCGCCGATCGACGCCGCGGGCGACGCCGTGCGACCGGCTACTCCTGGTCGCCGTTGCCGATGGCACCGCCGGCGCCCATGGGCTCGCCGTGCGCGCCGCCGTCGGCCTTGAGATGGATGACGCCGTAGTCGTAGCCGTGCCGGCGGTACACGACGCTCGGCAACTGCGTGTCGGCGTCGATGAAGAGGTAGAAGTCGTGCCCCACCAGTTCCATCTCGTACAGGGCCTGGTCGAGGGCCATCGGCGCGGCGGCGTGGGTCTTCTCCCGCACCACCAGGGGACCCTCTCCCTGGATCTCCAGGCGCCCGACCCGGGTGGTCGGGATCTCCTCGGGCTCCTCCGGTGTGCGGGTCAGCTCGGTCGCGAGCGGCGCCGTGGCCTGCGCGACGCTCTGCGGCGATCGGCTGCCACCACGATGGACCTTCTTGCGGTCCGCCACCTTGCGCAGCCGTGCTTCCAGCTTGCCGGTGGCGATGTCGAGTGCCGCGTACGGGTCGGTGGCGGCTGCCTCGGCCCGGATCACCGGGCCACGGGTGCGCAGCGTGATCTCGACCCGGTCGCTGCGCTCGGCCTGGCGTGGGTTGCGTTCCTTGGACACCTCGACGTCCAGGCTGATCACCTTGCCGTCGAGCTTCTGGACCCGTTCGAGCTTCTCCGCCACGTGCTTGCGGAATCGGTCCGGCACGTCGGTCTTACGACCCTTGACGACGATGTCCACGCAGAACTCCGTTCTCTTGCCTGCCGGGGGCCGGTGGCCCCGAACAGTTGCCCGGCCTGCTTGCGGGGAGGAAGCGCCCGTCTGCCGTTTGCTCGCGCCCGGTGGATCCGCAGGACCCTCAGCTGTCGAGCCGGAACGATCGGCGCTCCCTGCCGTTCACCTCCTCATGCCCTCCGAAGAGTTCCAGGAATCGCCTCAAACCTACCCTGAAGTGCGATTCCTCGCTAAGGGGTGGGAAGCGAGCATGTCGGTCTTTTCGGCCATTGACAACCCACCGAAACCGGATCGTTCGCCTCCCGTTCGCCCATCGCTCACCGTTATCGGGTACCTATCCAGCTTCGCGACGCTGAACCGGGTTGACCGGAAACGATCGACCCGACATCACCCGATTGCCACTGCGGACCGTTTCGGTCATGGGCCCTCGGGTGCCCGGCCGCGTTCCATGCCTGTCGGCCCGGTCTGTCGGCCCGGTCTACCGGTCCGGCGAAGCGGCACCGCCGGCGCGGGCCAACCGGCCCGACATCGCGAGCACCGCGCCGGCCACCGGCAGACCGCCCGCGGCCGCCACCGCCCGCGCCGCCTCGATCAGACTCGCGCCGGTCGTCGCCACGTCGTCCACCAGCACGACCGGCGCCCCGGCCAGCCGCCGACGCGCACGCGGCGCCACCGCGAACGCGCCCCGGGCATTGGCCCAGCGCTCCTCGGCGGTCAGCCCGGACTGGTCCGCCATCGGCCGCACCTGCCGCAGCACGGGCGCGACGCGCACCCGGACGCGCGCCGGGCCGTTCACCGCGCCCGGTGAAGCCGGTGGACCGCAGTCACGCCGGAACCGGGCGGCGACGGCGGCCGCCCGCGCGGTCATCCTGCGCACCGGATCGTGGCCGCGGGCGCGCACGGCGGCTCGGGCGGAGGGAACCGGCACCAGCAGCAGCGTGTCCGCTTCGGTGTGCGGCCCGGCGCGGCCGGAAGACACCCCCGGTCCACGTGAAGCCGGCGCGCCCCGCGAACCCGGCAGGCCCGGCGAGGTGCCGCCCTCGGCCGCCGCGACCACGCAGCCGGCCACGGCCTCGCCCAGCACCGCGCACAGCCCCAGCGCGCCCCGCTCCTTGTGGGCGAGCAGCATCTGGCGCAGCGGGCCGGTGTACTCGCCCGCGCCGTACACCGGGAGCCACCGGGGCCCGGCCGGGTGCGGTGCCGGAGCGGCGTGGGCGGGCTCCGGCGAGTCGTGTCCCCCGGCACCGGCGGTCTCCAGGACGACGCGGAGGGGCGGCCGGCACAGCAGGCCCTGGCACTCCACGCAGACCGGGCCGTCCCGCCCGCCGCACCCGTGACAGGAGGCGGGGAGCCAGAGGCCGGCGAGGCAGCCCCCCACCCGCCGGGTTCGGCGCTCGATCCACTCGCGCACGCCGGTCACCGCCCGGAGGGAGTGGTCGCCCGCCGCCTCCCGGATGCTCGACCAACCGCCGGACGGGCGGCCGGACGCACCCCCGAGCGGCGCCGGCGGGCCGAGGGCCACACCGGGCGGGCCTGCGTCGGCCGCGCCCGCGCGCCACGCGGTCACCGCCGACGGGGACACGGGCGCGAGCGCCAGACCACGAAGCTGTTCCACCACCGCGTACAAGGACATCTCCTGCCTCCTTCACTCACCGAGCGTCACCCGGTGAGTTCAGGATGGCGGGGCGGACCAGTCGCGCGACAGCCCCTTTCGCAGCCTGTGGATAACTCCGTCCATGTTCATGCCAGCCACCGTCGGGGGGGCGGGACCGGGCGGTTCAGCCCGGATAGACCGGCGACGAGCCGGGCGGGTTCACCTGCCGCCACGCCCCCTCGTTCAGCCGGTACACCCGGCTGGGTTCCTCGGCCGTCGCCACCGAGTAGGCGAGCAGCGGCAGGTTCTCGTTCTGCGAGGCGGCGGCCCCGGCCAGGCCGTCGAAGGTGGGCAGCTGCACCGCGAAGTCCCATGAGCCGTCGGTGTCGACGTAGCTCAGCTGGGTGACTCCGCCCTCCTCCTTGCCCATCACCAGCAGCCGGCTCTCCCCCGCCCAGGAGACCGACGACGTCACGGTCAGGTGCGGCGCCACCGGCCGCAGCCGCGCCACCCGCACCACCGTCTCCTCGGTGGTCATCGAACGTTCCACCCGCCCCAGCTCCACGCTGGTCCGGTCGCCGCGCTGCACCAGCAGCGCCAGCCGCACGCCGTCCGCGGCGACCCGCGCGTCCAGCACCCGTGCGTCGCCCTCCGGTCCCTGCGCCACCACCCCGGCCACGTCGACCCGCACCGGGACGCGCCCGTCCAGCAGCACCATCACCCGCGGATCGGCCGGGTCCCGGTCGACGACCCACAGGTTGCCGTCGGCGTCCCAGCTCGGCGTCGCGAACCCCTGGTCGGCGGCGGGGGCGGAGGAACGCAGCGCCGGTTCCTTGGGCAGCACCACGCCGTCGGTGTCCACCACCCACAGTTCCCGGCCGTCCTGGCTGACCACGGCGGTGCGCCGGGTGTCCCGGCTGACCGCGACGGTCCCGACCGACAGCACCCCGTCGCCGAGCACCCCGTCCAGCGGGCCGGCGGTGCGCTGGTTGCCGCCGAGGCGCTGCACCAGGCCCTCGTCGTCCACGTAGTAGGCGTCCTCGCCGGTGCCCGCGGCCCGTGCCGGGTCGTACTCGGCGGCGTCGCCGGTGTCCAGCCGGCACAGCGGCCGGGTCTCCCCCTGGTCGCCGTCGGGCGTCTGCAGGCGCACCTCCTCGATGCGGTGTCCCGCCGCCTGCTTGCTCAGGGTGAACAGGATCTGGGCGGCCATCCGGGTGCACGCCCCCGCGTCGGCGTCGGCCGCGCCGCCGCCGACCACCACGGTGACCGCGCCGGGTTCGTCGTCGGGCATCGCGACGTCGCCGACGACGGTGCTGCCCTCCGGGAACGCGCTCTCCGCGACCGGGGCCAGCCAGTCCGTGGGCCCCGACTCGACCAGCGCCTTCACCATGCTGCTCTCCGGCTCGATCCGGCGCCGCAGGAAGACCGGGTCCGGCACCAGGAGGTGCTGGTCGCCGCTGACCCGCTCCGCGCCCACGTCCGGCTCGGCGAAGAAGTACAGGTTGACCGACCGGTAGATGCGCGCGAAGTCCGTCTGGTTCAGCACCAGGGCGTCCGGCAGTTCGTCGATCCGCCATTCCCCGTCCTGCTGCGGGTCCTTGACGAACACCAACCGTGACTCCCAGTTGGTGCCCTCCGGCTCGGTGGAGGGCGTGTAGGCGTGCTTGCGGTCGAGGGTCGCCACCCGGGTGCCGGTCAGCGTCACCTCGTAGCGGTCCTCGGACGGCTCCGTGGTGGCCACCTTGGGGCTCTCCGAGAGCACCACCACGGACGCCTCGGGATCCCAGTTGTCCCGGGCCTGGGCGCTCAGGTAGAGCCGGGCGGTCTCGTACTCGACCTCGTCGGCGGTGATGGCCTCCAGGAAGCCGACGGTGAGCTGCCGGGGGCTCTCGCCCTCCTCCGGCGGCACCCCGAAGACCCGCACCTGGGCCTCCTGGTCGGTGCTGTCCCCGTCGTCGACCGTGGAGACGCCGCCCTGTTCGGGCATCATGGCGCAGCCGCTCAGCAGCAGGACCAGGCCGAGCAGGGCCGCGAGCGTCCGGTGCCGTGCCGGGCGGGCGGCACTCCGGCGCCGTCGCGGCGCGCCCGCGCGCTCACCGGGCACTGTGGTCTCCTCCGTCCGTTCCGCCCAGCCACGTCCGACCGGTCTCGTCGATGTCCGCCCGGGTGGGCGTCGGGCCGTCCGGCCGGGTGTCCGCGGTGGCGGTTCCGACGGACGGCACGTGGACCCGGATGGCTCCGGGGGCGCCCTGGCCCATGCCGGTGGTGACCAGGCCGGTGGGGGAGGTCGCGCGCACGGAGCGGGCCACCGTGCCGCCGCCGTCCCCGGCCGCGCCCGGGTCGTCCCCGGTCGGCCCGGACGCCGGGAAGTCCCCGGGGCAACCGGCGCCGGTGGAGCCCGCGGTGGGTCCGGAGCCGGTGTCCGGGCCGTCGGTGTTCTCCTCCTGGTCCGGCGTGGCCGCGGGGCCGCCGGAGGATCCCGGTCGGGTCACGGCCGACGCTCCGGAAGCCCCCGGCGGTCCCCAGGATCCCGGGGAACCCGCAGAGCCCGAAGCCGCCGGGCCACCCGAGCCGGGGGACGGGGAGCCCCCGCCCGTCCCGGAAGCCCCACCGTTCCCGGAAGTGCCACCGTTCCCGGAGATACCGGTGGCCCCGGAGGCCCCGGTGGCCCCGGAGGCCACCCCGGTCCACCGGTACGGCGTGCCGGGCGCCCGCATCCCGCGGTTGCCCAGCGAGTCCTCCGGCTCCAGCGGAACCGGCGACACCTCGATCTCCTGCCCCTGCGTCCTCGGCAGCGTCAGCCGGAACTGCGAACCGCCGCCCGGCTCCCCCCACGCCTGCAGCCAGCCGCCGTGCAGGTGCGCGTCCTCCAGCGAGATCGACAGGCCCAGCCCGGTGCCGCCGGTCGTCCGCGCCCGCGCCGGATCGGCCCGCCAGAACCGGTTGAACACCCGGGACGCCTCACCCGGCTTGAGCCCGACGCCGTAGTCCCGCACCGCCACGGCCACCGCCTCCCGCGAGGCGGCCAGCCGCACCACCACGTCCCGGCCCTCGCCGTGCTCGACGGCGTTGACCACCAGGTTGCGCAGGATGCGCTCGATCCGCCGCGGGTCGGCCTCGGCCATCACCGGGCGCTCCGCGCCCCGCACCACCAGCGCGCTGCCCTTGCGCAGCGCCAGCGGCTCGGCAGACTCCACCACCCGCTTGACCACGTCGCGCAGGTCGACGGGCTCCGCGTCCAGCACGGCGGCCCCCGCGTCGAACCGGCTGATCTCCAGCAGGTCCGACAGCAGCGACTCGAAGCGCTCCAACTGCTCCTGCAGCAGCTCCGCCGACCGCGACGTCGCCGGGTCGAACTCGTCGCGGTTCTCGTAGAGCAGGTCGGCGGCCATCCGCACCGTGGTGAGCGGGGTGCGCAGCTCGTGCGAGACGTCGGAGACGAACCGGCGCTGCAGCCGGGACAGCTCCTCCAGCCGCCGGATGTGCTGCTGCAGGTTGCCCGCCATCTCGTTGAACGACGAGCCGAGCCGGGCGAAGTCGTCCTCGCCGGAGACCCGCATGCGCTCATCGAGCTTGCCGTCGGCGAGACGCTCGGCGACCCGCGCGGCCAGCCGCACCGGGGTGACGACCTGCCGCACCACCACCCAGGCGATCGCGCCCAGGAACACCACGATGAACACGCCGGCCGTCATCACGGTGGTGCGCACCAGCGACAGCGTGTTCTCCTCCGCGGCGAACCCGAAGAGGAAGTACAGCTGGTACTCGTCGCCGTTGGGGTCGACCATGCGCTTGCCGACGACCAGCCCCGGCTCCTCCAGCCGCTCCGCCCCCTGGTCGCGGTGGATGGTCGTGTACTGCTGGTGGATGTCGCCGTCGCTGTCGAGCGCCTCCCGGATGTCGACCGGGATGCTCTCCTGCGGCAGCACCTGCCCGGAGGCGCGCGGCCCGCGCGTGCCGGCGTCCTCCGGCTGCGGCAGTTCCTCGTGCTGCGGCGGGCTCATCGTGACCACCGCGTACAGGCCCTGCCCGCCGCTGGCGAGCTGGTCCACCAGCTGGGTCAGCCAGGTGCCGGTGTCCTGCGCCGGGGCCGCGCCGACCTCCTGCTGCGGGCCCAGCGCCGCGTCGGCCTGGTCCTTGGCGGCCTGGAAGCCGCCCTCGGCCTGGATCCGCGCGGACTTCTCCTTGGCGTCGAGCAGGCCGTTGCGCACCTGCCCGATGACCACCACGCCCAGCACCAGGACCACGCCCACCGACAGCAGCATCGTGGTGGCGACCACCCGCAGCTGGATGGAACGCCGCCACATCGCCGCCAGGAAGCGGAACGGGCGCCGGGCACGACGCACCAGCCCGGCCAGGCCCCCGGCCCGCACCGGCCGGCCGGCCGTCCGCACCGGACGCCCCGCCCCCGACCGCCCGATCACACCGTGCGACACCTGATCAGCTGGCCCCGGCCTTGTAACCGACTCCACGGACGGTCACCACGATCTCCGGGTGCTCCGGGTCGCGTTCGATCTTCGACCGCAGCCGCTGCACGTGCACGTTCACCAGACGGGTGTCCGCCGCGTGCCGGTACCCCCACACCTGCTCCAGCAGCACCTCGCGGGTGAACACCTGCCACGGCTTGCGGGCCAGCGCCACCAGCAGGTCGAACTCCAGCGGGGTCAGCGGGATCTGCCGGCCGTCGCGCTTGACCGCGTGCCCGGCGACGTCGATCACCAGGTCCCCGATGGTGAGCTGCTCCGGCGTCGGCTCCTCGGCCCGCCGCAGCCGCGCCCGCACCCGGGCCACCAGCTCCTTCGGCTTGAACGGCTTGACCACGTAGTCGTCCGCGCCGGACTCCAGTCCGACCACCACGTCGACCGTGTCGCTCTTCGCGGTGAGCATGACGATCGGCACGCCGGACTCCGCCCGGATCTGCCGGCACACATCGATGCCGTCCCGTCCGGGCAGCATCAGGTCGAGCAGCACCAGATCCGGCTTGCTCTCCCGGAAGGCGGCCAGAGCCTTGTCACCGTCCGCGACGAACGACGGCTCGAACCCCTCCCCGCGCAGCACGATGCCCAGCATCTCCGCCAGCGCTGTGTCGTCATCGACGATAAGGACGCGTCCCTTCATAGCTTCATCGTCTCATTAGGCGCCGCCATCCCGGGAGCCGCCTCGCGGACTCTCCCCTCCTATCGTTATCCACACGCGAGATCGGGGCATGGCACGATGGGCCCGCAGGACGTACCACGCACGACGACACCGGTGACGGCGCAACCGCCACGGGGCCTGACGCCCACGGGCCCCCGCCGCTCCCCGGCCGCCCGCACCGCCGCCGACCGTGCCCGGTCCGGCTCCCGCCCCGCGGGGCGAGGACGGCGGCGCGACGGGGAGGATGGGCAGGGGAGAGGGAGTTGGGGGTCGCGGAGATCGAGCGGTTCGCGGAGCGGACGGGCGGGACGCGCGACGGCCGGGCGGCCCGGCGCAGCCGCCGGGGCCGCCCCGACACCTCCGGCGGCGGGGCGCGACAATGGGGGGACGGAACGCCGTGCCAGCAGGCCGTCCCCGGCAAGGAGCAGCGATGACCGACACCCCGGGCTGGGCCTCACCAGGCGGCGGCCCCGGCGAGCGGCCGCCGACGAACCCCGGCGCGCCCGGCGCCGGCCCGCCCGCCGACCGCGCACCATCCGAGGGACCCGGTCACGCGCCCGGCACCCCCCCGGGCGGCCCCGGTGCCGCCACCAGCGGACAGTGGTCCGGCCAGCAGCCCCCGCCGAGCGGCTGGGGCCCGGCACCGGGAGACCCCGCGCCGGGAGGCCCCGCCGCGGGCCCGGGCGGCTGGAACACCACGGGCTGGAACCCGGCCGCGTGGCAGCAGGGCGGCGCGCCCGGCGGCGGTTGGGGGGCGGCCCCCACCCCGCCCAGCCCCAAGCCGGGCATCATCCCGCTGCGCCCGCTCGGCGTCGGCGAGATCCTCGACGGCACCATCACCGCGATGCGCCGGCACTGGCGCACCGTCCTCGGCATCTCCTTCGTGGTCTCGGTGCTCTCCGCCGGCCTGCAGTTGGCAGTCATGTGGTTCGGCCTGCGCGACTTCCTGGCGCTGAGCACGCAGGACCCCACGCAGACGGAGGACCTCGACGAGGTCATGGGCATGCTGGGCGGTGCCACCGCCGGCGCGCTGGTGGCCGTGGCGGTCTCGCTGATCGCCACCGCGATCGCCAGCGGCCTGCTCACCGTGGTGATCAGCCGGGCGGTGCTCGGCCGCGACACCACCATCGGCGAGGCCTGGCGCGACGCCGCCCCGCAGGTGTTCCGGCTGCTCGGCCTCACCCTGCTGACCTCACTGATCACCTACGGCGCGTTCCTGGTCGGCATGCTGCCCACCATCGGCATCCCGGTGGCGCTGGCCGCCGCCGACGCCCCGGTGGCCCTCACGGTGATCACCGCCCTGGTGTTCGGCCTCGGTACCGTCGCCGTCAGCGTCTGGCTGTACGTCAAACTGCTGCTGGCGGTCCCCGCGCTGATGCTGGAGAAGCAGGGCGTGGGCCGGGCGCTGTCCCGCAGCTGGCGGCTGACCCGCCGCTCCTGGTGGCGGCTGTTCGGCATCTTCCTGCTCAGCTACGTGCTGGCCGGGATCGTCGCCGAGCTCATCGCCGTGATACCCAGCCTGGTGGGGACGATCATGCTGGATCCGGCGTCCTTCGCCTTCATGGCCCTGCAGCAGGCGGCGACCGCACTGGCCACCGCCATCACCATGCCGATCATCGCCGGCGTCACCGTGCTGCTCTACGTCGACCAGCGCATCCGGCGCGAGGCGCTCGACCTGGAGCTGGCCCGCACCGCCGGCGTGCCGCTGCACGAGGGCCCGCAGCCGCCGGCCGGCCCCGGCACGCCCGGCCCCGGACACGGCCCCACCTGGGCAGGCTGACGCCGGTGCTGGTATCGACGGCCCCGCTCGCGCCTCCGGCCACGTGGACCTCACTCGTCACGCTGGCACCGGGCGCGGCATCGCCCGGCCCCAGCGCCCCCCCGCTGGACATCGACGGGGAGACCGCCCGCGAGGCCGCCCGGGACGAGCTGTCCCGGGCCGTCTACCAGGACGCCCGCCCCGGCCCGATCGAGCAGGCCTGGGAGTGGTTCTGGGAGCGGGTCGCCGAACTGCTCGACGCCACCGCCTCCGCCGCCCCCGGCGGCTGGGTCGGCGTCGTCACCCTCCTGGTGATCGCCCTGCTCGCCATCGTCGCGCTGCGCCTGCGCCTGGGCCGGATGCGCGCCCAGCCGCGCAGCGCCCAGCCGCTGCTCGGCGGGGTGGCCCGCAGCGCGGCCGAGCACCGCGCCGCCGCCGAGCGCCACGCGGCCGCCGGCGCCTGGCCGGAGGCCGTCGGCGAACGCATGCGGGCCATCGCCCGCGCCCTGCACGAACGGGCGCTGCTGGACGACCGCCCCGGCCGCACCGCCACCGAGATCGCCCGGGACGCCGCCGCCCAGCTCCCGCAGGCCGCCGACGCGCTCGCCGAGGCCGCCCGGATCTTCGACGGCGTGCGCTACGGCGGCCGCACCGCCACCGCGGAGAACTACGCCACCATGCGCGCCCTCGACGACCAGATCGCCGCCGCCCGGCCGATGGCCGCCGCGGCCGGCACCGCCCCGGCCGGCTGGGCCGTCCCTTCCGCCGCAGTGCCCGCAGCGCCCGGCGGCGCCGGCACACTCACCACCCGGGGGCCCCAGTGACCACACCCGCCCCCACCGTCACCGGCGCGACCGGGCCCACCGCCCCCGCGCCGACGCCCTCCACCACGGCGCCCTCCGGCAACGGCGACGGCCGCCGCGCCCGCACCTCCACCGACCCCTCCGGCACCGACCTGTGGCGGCGCTTCCGGGTGCCGCTGCTGCTGGTCGCCGGCATCGTGCTGGTCGCGGTCGGCGGCGCCCTGCTCCAGGACAGCGACCGCGCCCCCCTGGACCCCCGCTCCCCCGCGCCCGAGGGCACCATGGCCCTGGCCGAACTGCTGCGCGACCGCGGAGTCACCGTCGAGGTGGCCGAGTCGGCCATCGACGCCGCCGACGCGCTGCGGCCCGGCAGCACGCTCGTCGTCGCCGACCCCTTCCTGGTCTTCCCCGAGCAGGCCGAGCTGCTGCGCCAGGCCGGCGCCGGCACCACCGGGCGGCTGGTGCTGCTGGAGCCGGACGACTACTCGCTGCCCGTCTTCACCGACGAGATCAGCGCGGGCTTCGACTACCACGACACCCAGGACCTCCAGCCGGAGTGCGAGCTGACCGCGGCGCGCTCCGCCGGCGCGCTCTCCGCCGGCGGCTACGGCTACACGACCACCGCCGACGGCGCCGATGCCTGCTACCCGCTGGGCGGGGCGGACGCCTCCTGGCTGCTGCGCGTGCCCACCGACGCCGACAGCGCACCGGGCCTGCCCCAGGCCAGCGCCGAGACGGCCGGCGACGGCACCGTGCTCGCCGCCGCCCCCACCCCGCCGCGCGCCCCCGGCGACGCCCCGGAGGGCGACCTCGTCGTCCTCGGCAGCTCCGCCCCGCTCACCAACGACGCCCTCGACGAAGCCGGCAACGCGGCCCTCGCCCTCAACGTGCTCGGCGGCGGCGACCGGGTCGTCTGGTACATGCCGCAGCTCAGCGAACTGACCGAGTACACCGGCGGCCAGGGCCAGGAGGGCTTCTTCTCCCTGCTGCCGGCCGGCTGGCGCTGGGGCCTGGTCCAGCTCGGCGTGGCCGTGCTACTGCTCGCCCTGTGGCGGGCCCGCCGCCTCGGTCCCGTCGTCACCGAACAACTCCCGGCGGTGGTCCGCGCCGCCGAGGCCACCGAGGGCCGCGCCCGCCTCTACGAACGGGCCCACGCCGGCGACCGCGCCGCCGACGCGCTGCGGCGCTCGGCCCGGCACCGGCTCGCCCCGATGCTGCGCATCGGCGGCACACAGGCGGACGACCCCACCGTCGTCGTCCCCGCGGTCAGCGGACGCACCACCGGGCGCCACCCCGGGCAGGTGCACGACCTGCTCTTCGGGCCCCCGCCCACCGATCCCAAGGCGCTGGTCCGCCTGGCAGATGAACTCGACGCACTCGTGAGAGAGGTACGCAGCTCGTGACCGACCCGAACGGCACCGGCTCCGCCCAGCACGGCCACCCCGGCCACAACGGCGATCCCGGCCACGGCAGCGCGCCCAGCCCACAGGACGCCCGGCCGGTGCCGGCCATGCCCGCGGCACCCCCCGCACCGCCGGAGCACGGCACGATGCAGCTGCGCGCCGCCCACCCCGAAGGCCCCGCGCCGACCGGCGGCCAGCCCTCCGGCCACTCCGGCCACTCGGGCCACTGGCCCGGCGGCCAGAACGCCCCCGGCCAGAACCCCGCCGGCCAGCAGCCGCCCCGGCCGACCGAGCAGCCCACCACCGACTTCTCCGCCGCGCCCTCCCCCGCCGCCGGCACGGCCGGCACGGGACCGGCCGGACCGGCCGGCGTCGAACTCGGCAAGCGCGACGCGGACGAGCAGGCCGAGGCCGCCGAGCGGGCCCGCCAGGCGCTCGGCGCGGTCCGCGCCGAGGTGGCCAAGGCCGTCGTCGGCCAGGACCCCGCCGTCACCGGACTCGTCGTCGCGCTGCTCTGCCGCGGCCACGTCCTGCTGGAGGGCGTGCCCGGCGTCGCCAAGACACTGCTGGTGCGCTCCCTCGCCGCCGCCCTGAGCATCGACAGTAAGCGCATCCAGTTCACCCCCGACCTCATGCCCGGCGACGTCACCGGCTCCCTGGTCTACGACGCCCGCTCCTCGGAGTTCTCCTACCAGGAGGGCCCCGTCTTCACGAACCTGCTGCTCGCCGACGAGATCAACCGCACGCCGCCGAAGACCCAGGCCTCACTGCTGGAGGCCATGGAGGAGCGCCAGGTCTCGGTGAACGGCGTCGCCCGCCCGCTGCCGGACCCGTTCATCGTCGCCGCCACCCAGAACCCGGTGGAGTTCGAGGGCACCTACCCGCTGCCCGAGGCCCAGCTCGACCGCTTCCTGCTCAAGCTGATCCTGCCGCTGCCCTCCCGCGACGACGAGGTGAACGTGCTGCACCGGCACGCCACCGGCTTCGACCCGCGCAACCTCGCCGCGGCCGGCGTCACCGCCGTCGCCGGCCCCGCGGACATCGCCGCCGCACGCCGCGCCGTCGAACGCGTGCAGGTCGCCCCCGCGGTGCTCGCCTACATCGTCGACCTGTGCCGGGCCACCCGGAACTCGCCGGCCGTCGCCCTCGGCGTCTCGCCGCGCGGCGCCACCGCGCTTCTCGCCACCTCCCGCGCCTGGGCCTGGCTCACCGGCCGGGACTACGTCACCCCCGACGACGTCAAGGCGCTGGCCATGTCGACGCTGCGGCACCGCATCCAGCTGCGCCCCGAGGCGGAGATGGAGGGCGCGACCGGCGACGCCGTCATCGAGCACGTGCTCGCCCAGGTCCCCGCGCCGATCTGACCGACCGCGCCGGCCGGCGCTCCCCACGTTCCCCCTCATCTCCTGCCCGCCCCACCGTCGACGGGATCGCACCATGGCCCTGACCGGACGTACCGTCCTCCTCGCGCTGCTCGGCAGCCTGGTCGTGGGCCTGCTGCTGCCCAGCCTGACCGGGGTGCTGGTGATGGCCGGGGTCGTGGTGCTGGGCGTGCTGGTCGACCTGCTGCTCGCCGCGCCGGTACGCGGGCTGCGCCTGCAGCGCGCGGGCGCCACCCAGGTGCGGCTCGGCGAGACGGCCGACGTCTCGCTGCTCATCTCCAACCCCTCGGGTCGTACCCTCCGCGGCGAGCTGCGCGACGCCTGGCCGCCCAGCTCGTGGCCGGAGGGCACCCCGCCCAGCGTCTCCCGGCACACCATCGAGGTGCCCGGGCAGGAGCGACGCCGCGTCACCACCCGCCTCCAGCCCATCCGGCGGGGCGACCGGCGCGCCCACCGGGTCACCGTCCGGTCCGTCGGCCCGCTGGGCCTCGCGGCGCGTCAGGGCTCCCACGTGGTGCCGTGGAGCGTGCGGGTCACCCCGCCCTTCACCAGCCGCAAGCACCTGCCGTCCCGGCTGGCCCGGCTGCGCGACCTGGACGGGCGGGCGTCCGTCATGCTGCGCGGGCAGGGCACCGAGTTCGACTCGCTGCGCGAGTACGTCCCCGGCGACGACGTGCGATCCATCGACTGGCGGGCCACGGCCCGCGGCCGCACGGTCGCGGTGCGGACCTGGCGGCCGGAGCGGGACCGGCACGTGCTGATAGTCCTCGACACCGGACGCGTCAGCGCCGGCCGGGTGGGCGACGCTCCCCGGCTCGACGCCGCCATGGACGCCGCCCTGCTGCTCGCCGCGCTCGCCACCAGGGCCGGGGACCGGGTGGACCTGCTCGCGCACGACCGGCGCACCCGCGCCTCCGTGCAGAGCGGCAACGCCGCCACCGCGCTCCCCGCCATGGTGGAGGCGCTCGCCGGCCTGGAGCCGGAGCTCGTCGAGTCCGACCCGCGGTCCATGGTCGCCGCCATCCGCCGCAGGGCCCGCCGCCGTTCCCTCGTCGTCCTCCTCACGGGGCTGGAGACGGCGCCGGTGGAGGAGGGCCTCCTTCCGGTCCTGCCCGCCCTCACCTCGCGGCACGAGGTCGTCGTGGCCGCCGTCAGCGACCCCAGGGTGGACGAGATGGCCGCGGCCCGCGGCACCCTGCACGACATCTACGAGGCGGCGGCTGCCGAACGCACCCGCGCCGAGCGCCGCCGCGTGGAGGCGATGCTGGGCCGCTGCGGAGTCACCGTGGTCGACCGCTCTCCCGAGGAACTGCCGCCCGCCCTGGCCGACACCTACCTCGCCCTGAAGGCTGCTGGCCGCCTCTGAACGGCTTCCCCCCCCGCCCCCCGCCTTTCGAGAGGGCTGCTTGAGGGGCGCCCGCGGCCTACGAGAGGAACGCTTTGCCTGGCCGCCCAGGAACGCCGGGCCGCCCTCCTCACTGGCCGCCCGCGCGGCTGCCTGGTCGACCGCTCCAAGGGGCCTCGCTCCCCCAGCCCGCCCCCGGCGCACCCACCCCGTGGGGTAGCAGGAGATCCCACGGTGGACCCGCCGGCGCCCCATAGCAGTCAACACGGGAACGCGAAAAAGGGGTGTGGCCCCGACCGAATTGAACTCGGCCGGGGCCACACCCCTTCACAAATATTCCGGCGGCGTCCTACTCTCCCACACACTCCCGCATGCAGTACCATCGGCGCTGTAAGGCTTAGCTTCCGGGTTCGGAATGTAACCGGGCGTTTCCCTCACGCTATGACCACCGGAAACCTTGGGAACACAAGGCAACCAGCAACAATCTTCAATTAACACTGGTCCTGGTCATTGTTCCAGAACCACACAGTGGACGCGTAGCACCTATGGACAAGCCCTCGGCCTATTAGTACCGGTCAGCTCCACACCTCACAGTGCTTCCACACCCGGCCTATCAACCCGGTCGTCTACCGGGAGCCTTAACCCATCACGTGGGTGGGAGTCCTCATCTCGAAGCAAGCTTCCCGCTTAGATGCTTTCAGCGGTTATCCCTCCCGAACGTAGCCAACCAGCCATGCCCTTGGCAGAACAACTGGCACACCAGAGGTTCGTCCGTCCCGGTCCTCTCGTACTAGGGACAGCCCTTCTCAAGACTCCTACGCGCACAGCGGATAGGGACCGAACTGTCTCACGACGTTCTAAACCCAGCTCGCGTACCGCTTTAATGGGCGAACAGCCCAACCCTTGGGACCAACTCCAGCCCCAGGATGCGACGAGCCGACATCGAGGTGCCAAACCATCCCGTCGATATGGACTCTTGGGGAAGATCAGCCTGTTATCCCCGGGGTACCTTTTATCCGTTGAGCGACGGCGCTTCCACAAGCCACCGCCGGATCACTAGTCCCTGCTTTCGCACCTGCTCGACCCGTCAGTCTCACAGTCAAGCTCCCTTGTGCACTTACACTCAACACCTGATTGCCAACCAGGCTGAGGGAACCTTTGGGCGCCTCCGTTACCCTTTAGGAGGCAACCGCCCCAGTTAAACTACCCACCAGACACTGTCCCTGATCCGGATCACGGACCCAGGTTAGACATCCAGCACGACCAGAGTGGTATTTCAACAACGCCTCCACCACGCCTAGCGACGCGACTTCACCGGCTCCCACCTATCCTACACAAGCCGAACCGAACACCAATATCAAGCTATAGTAAAGGTCCCGGGGTCTTTCCGTCCTGCTGCGCGAAACGAGCATCTTTACTCGTAATGCAATTTCACCGGGCCCATGGTTGAGACAGTCGAGAAGTCGTTACGCCATTCGTGCAGGTCGGAACTTACCCGACAAGGAATTTCGCTACCTTAGGATGGTTATAGTTACCACCGCCGTTTACTGGCGCTTAAGTTCTCAGCTTCGCCAACCCGAAGGCCGACTAACCGGTCCCCTTAACGTTCCAGCACCGGGCAGGCGTCAGTCCGTATACATCGCCTTACGGCTTCGCACGGACCTGTGTTTTTAGTAAACAGTCGCTTCTCGCTGGTCTCTGCGGCCACCACCAGCTCCAGGAGCAAGTCCCTTCACCAGCAGCGGCCCCCCTTCTCCCGAAGTTACGGGGGCATTTTGCCGAGTTCCTTAACCATGGTTCACCCGAACGCCTCGGTATTCTCTACCTGACCACCTGAGTCGGTTTAGGGTACGGGCCGCTCCAACACTCGCTAGAGGCTTTTCTCGACAGCATAGGATCATCCACTTCGCCACAAAGGCTCGGCATCAGGTCTCAAGCACATGCCAGGCGGATTTGCCTACCTGGCGCCCTACACCCTTACCCCGGGACAACCACCGCCCGGGCTGGACTACCTTCCTGCGTCA